>NZ_JBYMDH010000001.1:0-1909024 GCF_057774105.1 Pseudovibrio sp. SCP20
CCCCCACCCGATCCCATCCCGAACTCGGAAGTGAAACGCCCCTGCGCCAATGGTACTTCGTCTTAAGACGCGGGAGAGTAGGGCGCCGCCGGGCATGAATAAGACACACAATCTCATCAAAATAAAACAGAACACCAGATCACATAAAAGCCCCCAATGCACACAGCACGGGGGCTTTTCTGCGTCTAGAGACAGACGAGGTGAGCGGAATAAGCCCGAATATCCCTCTTCAGCGGAAACATCTGATAAGTCTAAGACTCTAAAGCTGACCGCACTGGCAACTCTTCAAGAAGCAGTTTGGAACCATGTACGCCGTCGTTCTTGTCGCGCGTTGGTGCATTTCAATTGAGCTTGGGTGGAATGATCCGCCTTCTCCTCGGGCTGGGCTGCCTGCTTCCCCGGAAAACATTCTTCATTTGTCAAAGAACCCGGACTTATCCGTCTGTGATGCTGCATGGTTGGAGGATGGAGCGTGTTTTGGTCGTGGTCTATTCCCGTAATGTTCTCCTTGAGACTTTGGTGCTGGCGAGTTGGTGGTTGGAAACGGGTTCCGGTTTGCGATTGGTGTGAAGTTGGGGCTTGAGTTGGATTTGGTTTGGGCATTTGGTGGAAGGGCTGGGTTGTTGGTGTGAGCTAGCAGTGCTGGCATCTGGCCTGGCTATGCGTGTTGTTGTGTGGGGCTGGTCTTCAGGCCTTTATCCAGCTGGGAATGAGGTGAGAGCGCGGAGATCTACATAAAGCAAGAACTTCGCGTGGCATCAATAGAAGGCGTGTAGGCAAGGTTACATGGAGGGCCTGAGGGCTTAAGTACGCCATTGGATTCTGAAGGTGATGGCAGCGTGCATGGGATTTGCTTGGAGGAAACGAGCATTGCCAACGTGTCCGTGCGAGTAAACTGCCAGATCGCAGGAGCACCCTTTAGCTCCTGAACTGAGTGTGCTTCTCTTGGAGCGACGCTAAGCGCTTAGACAGCTGGTTGTGATCTGCGATTCTGCCCAGTTGGACCGCTAACATCAGCATGTACGGTAGATGGGCGAGACCAGTGCGAGGCACGTGCTGCTGGTTCTTGGAGAGAAGGACGACATTCCTGAAAGA
This sequence comes from Pseudovibrio sp. SCP20, assembly GCF_057774105.1. Lineage (NCBI taxonomy): Bacteria > Pseudomonadati > Pseudomonadota > Alphaproteobacteria > Hyphomicrobiales > Stappiaceae > Pseudovibrio > Pseudovibrio sp. SCP20. The sequence goes on from NZ_JBYMDH010000001.1 coordinate 1,096, forward strand.
TTGAAGATGTGATGTTATCAAAATGCCAGTCCGGTCGGAGGCTGGTGTAAAGAGGCCTGCAGGTAAAAGAGGACGGCTGACTCGGTTGCAGTTAAGCAGGGGAGCAGGTACCGGCCGTGCTGCAACCTGCGAGGCTGTGATCGGTTGCGTGAACGAACCTGCAACAGTCATCATGCACCTTTTTGAGGATCAATGCAGCTTTGCGTTGCTATGTGCGTTCGTTTGAAAGATTTGCGTTCCAACTGCGTTGATCGGTTGGGAATGTGTGTGCCTGAGCAACAGAAGAAGCTCTGTTGAGTTGACGGGATGAGTGCCGGACAGGAGGACTATGCAGGTAAATGAACCGTTTGTTCAGGCTGACAGTTTTGCACCGTGAATTAAGTTATCCCCGTACCTTGCCGTCAGGTTCTCATGAGCCTCTATAACTGTGCGGTGATATAGCGGGAATAACTGGCAGAAAGACAAGGTTGGTCTGTGAGAACACAAGCCCAGTTGAGAGGGCATGTAAGCTAGTGAATGTTGAACTCATAGTCCCAGGCACTGGCGATCCTGTCTGCTGAGACTTATCCTCTTTGCTCCTGCCACCAGAACTCTACCATCTGTGATGTACTCACAGTCGTCAGCCTGTGTAACGGCGAGGACTGACATCGGCATCAAGGCTGTGCCGATTAGAGTGCTCCCCTCAGGCTGCTGCCGCTGCAGATTCTGACCGTAGTCAACATCCGGCGCAATACTGCGCAATAGAGGGGTCGTGTCAGTAATCACGAGGCGCCCATCCCAGAGCGCCCCGCTTGCCTCTTCTCCCGTTACCCAAACATATCCGTGGTAATCCCGGCGTACCAACCCAAACTTTCCTCATAAGTCTGTTTGCGCAGGGCGTCGTCCTCGTTGTTTTGGGAGATGAAGCCGTCCACCTTAGCGATCTTCTCATCAGTGGCCACGTAGCTTGCCCCCACTTTCACGCCGTTGTCCGTGGAGATCAGAGACCAGCAGGTGTTGGAGAAGCGTGGTTTGAAGGCGCGGGAGCTGGTCAGTGCATGGCGGATGGCCATGGCGGCGGCTTTGGCCTGGCTGTTGGCGGAATAGGCGGACTTGGGCATGTCGCCGTTCTGGGTCGCATCGCCAAGCACGTGAATGTTTTCATCCATCTGGCTCTGCAGTGTTGCCGGAACGATTGGGCACCAGCCCTTCTCATTGGTCAGACCAGCCTGCTGTGCAATGCTGCCAGCCTGCATCGGTGGAATCACGTTCACCACATCCGCTTTGACGGTCTCATCCTCCATCACCACTTCCATGGTGGCGGGATCAACGCGCTGCACACCGCCGGTGAACTCATCCGTCAGCCAGTCGACCATTCCGGGATAGTGTGTCTCCCAGCCTTCCATGAACAGACCCTGCTTGGAGAACTTCTCTTTTGGATCAAGAATGAGGATCTTGGCGGTTGGATTACGCTGCTTCAGCACATGGGCGACCATAGAGATGCGCTCATAAGGGCCGGGAGGGCAGCGGTACGGGTTAGGCGGCGCAACCATGGCGAAGGTTCCACCCTCTGGCATGGCCTCAATCTGAGCCTTCAGCAACTGGGTCTGCGTACCGGCTTTGTAGGCGTGAGGCATTTTGGTCTGCGCAGTCACATCCCAGCCTTCAATGGAATCTTTGATAAAGTCGATACCAGGCGACAGAACCAACCGATCGTAGGAAATCGCATCGCCGCCTGCAAGACGGACTTCCTTTTTCTCCCGGTCAACGGCAGAGGCCCAGTCGTGCACGACAGTCACGCCATACTCGCTTGCCAGCTTTCCGTAGGAATGTGCCAGATTGGACATGGGCTGGAAGCCGCCAATGGCAAGGTTGGAGAAGAAGCAGGTGTAATAGGTGCGGGAAGGCTCGATCAGGATCACTTCAATCGCGCCTTTGGAATCCTTGGCGATATAGCGTGCAGCTGTTGCCCCGCCAGCACCGCCGCCAACAATGACGACACGTGGTCGCTTTTGCCCCAAAGCCATCGGGGAGGACAAGAGCGCTGCACCGGCAGCAGCTGTTCCCAGAAAACGACGTCGGTTCAAAATCATAAGTCAATTCCTCCCTAAAAATATTGGTAGCACCCGCTGTTAAATGGGCGAGTGCCTTAATCCAGGCCCTTGAAATAAGCCGCCAGAGCCGCGATCTCCTCCTCTGAGAGCCGCTTGGCGATCATCTGCATAACGGGATGGGGCCGGTGTCCTTTCTTATAAGCGCGCAAAGCAATCACAAAATCCGGTTGCGGCCAGCCTGTGATAGCAGGGATCCCTTTGTCTGCTCCGCTGGACTGATGGCAACTGGTACATTCAGAAGAAAGATACTCGCCATATTCCGCATCTCCGTCCAGATAAGCTTCCTCATGAATGCTCGGGGCATCCTGTTTCAAAAGGCTGGCAGATGCTTCTGGAATGTTAGCCGGGCTGACGGAGAACTGGCGCAAGTAAGCAAGAAGATCTGAGCGATCCTTCTCTTTTCTCATGCCCCGGTAATTCATACGCGTGCCCGAAACCAGGTTCTTCGGATTTTGAATGTAAATGTTCAGCGTGTCGATGTTCCAGCGCAGGCCATCTGCTCCGGCGCGTTTCATGGCTTTGGAGTATTTGGCGCCTTCAATGCTGGCAGCCTTGCGGTCAAATACCCCATTCAGATGAGGCCCGATGCGGTTCTTGGCATCCTTGCCAACATCATGACAGCGCAGGCAGGCGTTGAACAGGCGCTCACCACGCGCAACATCCTGCGCAGAGGCAATAGATATCGCCCCTGACAGGAAACCAAGCGCAACGAGGCTGGAGGCTGCGAACCTGCGAAAACTGGCAGGAGTTTTTGTGTGCAGGGCACGCAGCACTGAGAGTGGGAAGCAGTTTGCTACACTCGGGGATATAGCAAACTGCTTCAAGAGAGCAGGTATCGTGGCTCTCATTGGGAGTGGCTCTTCAGGAACTCAATGAGCGCAACGCGGTCTTTCTCCTTCTTAAGGCCGGCAAACGACATCTTTGTCCCTTTCACAAATTTCTTCGGCTTGGTCAGGAAGGCATCCAGATTTTCATCGGACCAGACAAGACCGTCCCCATTGAGCTGTTTCAGCGCCTTGGAATACTTGAAGCCGGAAACCACAGCCGCCTGCTGACCGATAATGTCGTTCAGGATCGGCCCGACCTTGTTCTTGGCTTTCTCTCCAACCTGATGGCAGGCTCTACACTTCTTGAAGACTTTAGCGCCTTGCTTGATGAGCGCCTCATCAAGGGCCACTGGTTCTGGTGCAGGAGCAGGTTCGGCAGCCTGTGCTGGCTCTGCTGAGGCAACCTCTTCAGCTTTGGGGGCTTCAGGTGCTGCTGCAGCTTCCTCTGCGGCCTTGGTTTCTTCCGGTGTCACATCCAGAACCTGAGCCCGCGCGGTGATCTTCACCTCCGCTTTACAGTCCTTCATGCAGACTTCGCGTTTTTTGAAGACAGGCGACTCCTCACGATCGTCCATGTAAAACCCGTCTTCATTGGGCAGGCGAACGGAGGTGAAGTTCTCTTTGCTCAGTTCAAAGTCATCCTCCACCAGATCATTGGCATAAAGCAGGAAGGCGGTGATGGCGTAAACTTCATCCGGCTTGAGCGATTGCGCTTCGCCAAACGGCATGGCGCGGTTCACGTAATCGAACACGGTGGACAGGTATGGCCAATAAGAGCCGATGGTTTTAACCGGTCGCTCAGAGGTCAGCGTGCCGTCACCGCCAGAAAGCACCGGCCAGCGATCAACACCCTCGGCAAAGTCACCGTGGCAGACAGCGCAGCGTTCAGCGAAAATCTCTTCGCCTTGCTCCACGTTTCCGCGCCCGGCAGGCAAACCCTGTCCATCAGGACGCACGTCGATGTTCCAGGCCGCCACCTCAGCAGGGGTTGCTGCACGGCCAAGATTGAAGGAACCAGCTGTCGCAGCTGAGGTGAGCAACAGCGTTCCTGTTGCCAGAACACTAAGAAATTTCAACATTTTCCGCCTCACCATTTTCGCCAACGTACCAGGTGTGGATTCCGTTGTTGTGGTAGATGGAGTTTTCGCCGCGAACAGCGCGAAGCTCATCTTTTGTTGGCTGTACGTAGCCGGTGGAATCGTGCGCGCGGGATTGCAGCAGTAGTGGCTTTCCATCCCAGTCAAACTCAAAATAGAAGCGATGCATGGACTTGTCGAAGCTTGGGCCGTCCATTCTGGCTGCATGCCAGTTCTTGCCGCCGTCCAGCGTAATGTCCACCCGTGGAATGGTGCCGCGCCCGGACCATGCCAGACCGGAGATGATGGTGTGACCGCTCTTGTGCAGGATAGGGGCCTGCGGGCTTGGGTTGGTGATGACGGACTTACAGTCCATTTCCCAGGTAAACCGTCGCGCCTTACCGTTCTCCATCAGATCAGTGTACTTGGAGGTCTCTTCGCGGTGGTGCCATGGCTCATCGCCCACCTCGATGCGACGCAGCCACTTGATCCACATGTTGCCTTCCCAACCCGGAACCACCAGACGCAACGGATAACCTTGCTCAGGGCGCAGCGCTTCACCGTTCATCTTGAAGGCGACCAGACAGTCGTCGAGTGCTTTCTGCAAAGGAATGGAGCGGGTCATGGCAGAGGCATCAGCGCCTTCCGGCATCAGCCACTTGGCGTTGGTCTTCAGCCCGGCTTCTTCCAGCAGCAACCGCAAAGGAACGCCGGTGTACATCACGTTATGGATCATGCCATGCGTGAACTGACAGCCATTGAGCTGAGCGCCGCGCCATTCCATGCCGGAGTTGGCAGCGCATTCCAGAAAGTACACCCGGTTCTCACGCGGAAAGCGCAGGATGTCTTCCATGGTGAAGACAAGTTCCTTGTCCACCAGACCGTTGATCATCAGGCGGTGCTGTGCCGGATCAACATGCGCCACCCCGCCGTGGTGGCGTTCAAAGCACAGGCCGTTCGGGGTGATGATGCCGTCCAGCTCGTGCAACGGGGTGAAGTTGATGGAACTGACGCGATCAGCGGTGAGCCATTCCACGGTGCGCCGCTTCACATGCGCCTCAAACTTGGAGGGCATGCCATAAGGCATTGCATCCACACCATCGCCCAGCTCCTGCATCCAGGGCTGTAGATTGGTAATGGCCGGATCATCAGCCCGGGCCGGAAGCGCAGCGCCAGTCAAGGCAGCTCCACTCAGCAAGGCCCCGCCTTTCAGGAGGTTTCGGCGGGTAGGTGACTTTAGTCTTTCACTCATGTCAATTACTCGTCATCTCAAAATCTAAAGGTGCTCGCCTCACACGCCTGTGACGCGAACTGTAGAGTTGGGGTCCATTGTGATGGTGCCTTTGCGGCTGATGTAATCTTCAACCACCTGCCAGATCTCAGGGCCTTCCGTGTCCTCTCCAACAGAGGCCCAGCCCGAAACCACGTAGGTCTTGGCAGGATCAATGGTCTCGCCGGTCTTCAGCAGCGTCATGTTGGAAACGCGCTCACCCACGGGCTTGGAAACGTCGATGGAGTAGCCCATGCCGCCCACACGCACCATGTCGCCACCCTGCTGGTAATACGGATCTGGGTTGAACAGGTTGTCGGCCACGTCCTCTAAAATTTCATGCAGGTATTGACCGGTCATCTCGGTGCGATACGCATTCGGATAGGTCATGCTGGTGGCGTTGTGGATGTCTTCGCGGGTGATGTTGTCGCCCGGCAGCAGGGATGGTCCCCAGCGGAAGCCCGGAGACAGGGCGATATCCGCATCCCGCTCCTCAATCAGCGCCTGACAGATCAGATCATCCCACGTGCCGTTGAAGTTACCGCGGCGATAAAGCAGGCTGTCGGTGGTGCCGATGACTTCTTCCAGCTCCTCCTTGAACGGCGCCCGCTCTTTCTCAATCAGAGCTGCCATCTCAGGATCTGGATCGATCACATCGGAGAACACCGGGATCAGCTTGTAGGTGAAGTCCTTGATGCCGTTCTTGTCCACGTCCAGATCCAGGCGGGAGACAAATTTGCCGTTGGAACCAGACGCGATGATCATGGTCTTACCGACTTTCACCGGCTCCGGCACCGCATCATGAGTGTGACCGCTCAGGATCACATCAATGCCGGAAACCTGCTGCGCCACCTTGCGGTCCACGTCAAAGCCGTTGTGGCTGAGCAAGACAACAACATCAGCGCCTTCCTGCTTCACTTCCTCCACCATCTCCTGAATCCGCGCCTCGCGAATACCGAAGGAAAGGTTCGGGAACATCCAGCCCGGATTGGCAATCGGCATGTACGGGAAGGCCTGACCAATCACGGCAACCTTGGCTCCGCCACGCTCGAAAATCTTGTAGGGCTCGAATGCCGGTTCGTCCCACTCACTGTCAAAGATGTTGGCCCCCAGGAACGGGAAGGGCAGCTCTTCAACGATCTCGTTCACCCGATCAATGCCGTAGGTGAACTCCCAGTGCGAGGTCATCGCATCCGGGTTCAACGCGTTCATCAGGTTCACCATGTCCTGACCATCCGTCTTCAGCGCTGTCATGGAACCGTGCCAGGTATCCCCACCATCCAAAAACAGCGCATCCGGACGCTCCGAGCGGATCGCCTTCACGATGGTGGACACCCGGTCCAGCCCGCCCATCTTGCCGTAGCTGCGGGCCAGTGAGACAAAGTCTTCAGAGGTCAGCGCATAAGCTTCCGGTGTGCCGGTCTGGTAGTTGAACGCATTCAGAAGATCTTGCCCGGTGATATGAGGCAGCAAACCTTTCTGCGCACCCACACCAATGTTCACGGAGGGCTCGCGGAACCAGATCGGCTTCACCTGCGCATGACAATCCGTAAAGTGGATGATGGTCACATTGCCGGTGGTTTTGAAGTCCAGAAGTTGGTTCTGCGTCAGGGCCTGACGCGCGGCCAGAACTGGAAAATTACCAGCCCCAAAAATCGCGGCTGCAGCGACACCAGCCTGCAAGAAATCACGGCGCGAGATCATCTCCGCACCCTCCGTAGGTTATATGAATTTCGAAAATTGTTTTAGATCAGGAGGTTGCTGCGTATGAGCAACCTCCAAAATCGCTTAGTTACGAACGGATGGGGTTTCGACTGAAAGTCCCATTCCGCGAGAAGCCACGTAAGCTTCCAAGGCAATAAACTCATCACTGCCGCGCTTGTAAGGTTCAGCACGCACCTGATCCATACAGCCTTTGAAGCGGCGGTGAATGGAGCCCAGACCACCCCATTTAAGGCGATACACCGGGAAACCGTTGATCTGTCCCTGACTCAAATGGTCAGCGCGGATCATGTTGCCGTAATTGTCTTCATGGCAGTTGGCACAAGCCATATTCAGCAGGCCAACCCGGGTGTAGTAAAGCTCTTCACCCTTCTTGATCCAATCAGCCATCGGGCCATCGGTCTCCAAAGCAACCGGCATGCCGCGGGATTGCAACCCGATCATGGCCGTCATCGCCAGCATCTCGGCGCTTTCCCATTTCCATGGTTCGGCTCCCTGATGCGTTTCGATGGAGGCATTGATCAGCATTTCCATCGTGGCAGGTTTGCCCATCTCGTCATTCCAGCGCGGCAGCTTGGTGCGCAAACCAGCAAAGCTGTCTGCATCCCCATGACAGTCCGCGCAGGACTTGTTGGATGTTCCGGCAGGTGTCTCCCAAATCTCCTCAGCATACTCAATGGCCACAAACGCAGGATTCTCAAAGTCATCCATCTGCAGCGCCTGAGTTTCAGCGGAGCGGAACCGCCAGCCGGAAATGATCTCGTCCAGCGGATGGTCATCCGCTGCGACTGCTGTTGTTGCTATGGTCTCCCCGTCGATGACAAGTTCGCGTCCGTCATCGGCAAGTGCAGCTGTGCTAAGTACGCCACAGAGAAGCCCCCCAGCGAGTATAGAAACCGTCCTTTTCATACCCTTCTCCTCCCAAAGAATGGCTCGTTAGGCTACCGTGATCTTCTTTTCCAAGTCGTAGACGGAGCCATCATCATCAGTCCATTCAAAGCGAACTGAACCGGACTCTGGTACCCGCATCTGAAATTCGATGTAGGGGTTTGCAGAGACGGATGGCTCAATGTTTGCCATGAACACTGGCTCACCATTAAAGGTGGCCGCAAACTTATTGATGATCTTCCGAGGAATGGCCTCGCCAGTTTTCTTGTCCTTGCGTTGACCGGATTCCATTGGGTGCGAGATCAGTGTCTTGATGGTCACGACCTCGTTGGCGCTTGCCTTCTTAGGCACTTTTACGCGTGGTTTAACCTTTGCCATGTTGTTTTCCCGATGCCTTTCTGATTAACCGCCACAGCCACCAATGGTGACTTTGACACTGCGCTTGGTTGTGATGGCAGAACCGTCCTGCATCTTCGCAACAGCGATAATGTCCTGTGTTTTCGCAAGGCGAATACGGGTCTTGGCTTCCTGCGCACCGGAAAGAGCGCTGAAGTGGAAGGTCGCAACACCCGGGCTTGGGTTGCCAGCTGCAAGCAGCATGATGGAGGCAGCACCCGGCGCGGAGACTTCAATCGGAACAGTGTTTCCGTTCTCAGCAATCTCTGGTGCGCCAATGGTGATGTCACCGCTTCCTGGCGTTGCACCGCCGGTGAACTCCAGAATTGCATCTTCAACAGCTTTGCCTGCTGCGAAAGCTGGCGCGGTAAAGCGCAGTGTCGTTAGGGCTGCTGCGCCTCCTACTGCAAGACCAAGCGCTTCACGTCTGGTAACAGTCATTTTCAAAAAGTCCTCCTTGGAGCGTATCGCCGGAAAGCGCGAAGAATGGTTCGGCAAACGATACGCTTGAGCAATAATTTTGAGTGTGGTGCGCGACCGCTCAGGACCGCAGCACACCCAGGGCAATCCTGCCTATTCCTTCAAGGTCGCCAGATAAGCGACGATGTCTTCAACTTGTTCGGCTGAAAGAATTGTCTTTCCCGCAAACTTCTTTGCCACGCGGTTCAAACCATCGGTCTTGTAGAAGGCAGGCATGATCGTCGCGTCCCCGAAGACTTCCTTCGAGTTGATAACAATCGCCCGCAGTTCTGCTTCGGTATAGGTGTCTCCGATACCCTCAAGGTACGGACCTATCTCTCCGTGGAACTGCTCTTCAGCAAGATCATCATTGGCGTGGCAGGCAAGGCAATTACCCAGCTTGCGATTGGCGAACCATTCCCGTCCTTTGGCCGGATCACCTGCAACACCGGTCAAGGAGACCGGCACTGCTGCCTCGACAAATTGAACGTCACCTGGAGCAACAACCCCGGCAACGGCACTCCCAGAAATTAGCAGCGTTGCAGCCGCTATAGTTTTGGCAATCGCCTTCATTGCTCCCTCCCAATTACAGCGATTCAATATTTTTATGCTACTCAGGTACGTAGAAACACTCAACTTAAAATTCACATAATTGAATATGTTAATATATGAACCTTAGTCTAACTAATTGAGTGAAAACGCTATTCTGAGGCTGCTTTTTGTTTCAAAAATTCACGTGCATGAAATTTTTGAAAATGTTCGTCGCCCTCATAGCCCTTCTGTTTGACCCAGCGGAGCATGTTCAGCGTGGTCCATTTGCCAAAGGAGCCCGGCATGGTCTGCACGGATGCAGTGCCTGCTGTCTTGCCGTCCTCCACCTCTTCAGGCAGGAACAGGAAGGTCGGGGTGAACACAACGCCCCATCTGCGGGCGATGTTTTTTTCGGTTTGAACTTCCCCATCGAAGTCCGTCACCTCTTCGTCGCCAAACAGGTTCATCTGCACCACAAAGTAGTTGTCTTCGATGAACTTGCGAACCTCCCCGTCGCTGAAGACATTCTCATGCAAACGCGAGCAGTAGATGCAGCCGCGTTGCTCAAAGAGAATAACCATGCGTTTGCCTTCCTCATTGGCAGCGGCAAGGTCTTCTCTCAGGTCTTTGAAGGTAAGGCGGAGCCATGGCTGTTTGTGAAGACCGTCCTCTCCAACCTCAGCAAAGCTCATAGTCATGCTGGCGAATACCATCGCAGCAGCAAGCACAAATTTCTTAAGCATCGATCCCTCCCATAACGTACCTGTCCGCAAGACCCGGCAGGGTCTCAGAAACAGATACGCCTCAGCTTAAAGATGTCAGTCCTGGCGCATACTCGATCATTTGCTCTGCAATCCAGGAAACGGTGTTCGTCCCAATCAACACCGCGAAAACAATCAAAAGAACGCCCATGCCTTTTTCGATTGCACCGAGATACTTCCGAAAACGGCCCATGAAGCTCAAAAATGGTTTTGAAAATACAGCTGCCAGAATGAACGGCAGTGTCATGCCAACACCATAAGCAAACAGCAGCAACATGCCCTGCGAAACGTCATCACTGGCACCGGCGGTAAACAAAATGGTTGCCAGAACAGGACCAACACACGGGGTCCAGCCAAAGGCAAAAGCCAGACCGACGAGATACGCGCCGATGATTCCCGCAGGGGCAGAAGAGCTGTCCAATCGGGCTTCTCTCAGCAGCAGATTGAGCCGGATGATACCGACAAAATGCAGCCCTAAAATAAAGATCACCGCCGCCGCGATGTACCGCAGCACATCAAACCAGTCACGCAGCAGTTGACCGAAAACAGTCGCCGTCGCACCAAGGCCAACGAAGATTGTGAGGATGCCTGCAGCAAAGAAAAACGACGTAAAAACAACGCGTCGTTGAATGGCAGGCGTAACCCCATCACCGGAAAGTTCGTTCATTCCAATGCCGGCAATGTAGCAAAGGTAGAACGGAACAATGGGCAAAATACAGGGCGAGAGAAACGAGAGAAGACCCGCACTTCCCGCAGCGATTATAGTTAGATCTGGATACATATGGGCACTTGCTAAAAACACATTCTATTATTAGAATATTTAGATATCATAGATTTTAAATTGTCAATCGTGGATATCATGAGCAATTTTGGTTGGATCTCATTTGTCATTCTCGCCCTTACATTCAGCAGTGCTCAGGCAGCCAGCGCAGACACAAAACTGCTGCTGGTAGAGGATGAAATCTGTCCTTGGTGTGAGCGCTGGGAAGATGAAATCGGTGGTGCCTATAGCAAAACAGAGGAGGGGCAAAAGGCCCCTTTGATGCGCATGGACATCGATGATCCGCTCCCAAAGGGCGTGTCGCTGAAAAGCAAAGCGCGCTTCACGCCAACCTTTATTCTTTTGATTGACGGTGCCGAAGTCCAGCGGATTGAAGGCTACCCGGGAGAAGACTTCTTCTACCCCGCCCTGAACCAGATGCTTCAGTCAGCTCAATAACAATATTGAAAAGAATTTCATCTTCCCCGGACAAGTCCGGGGCTCTATTCAGTTGGGAGAACTCCATGAAATCATTCATCACAGGGGCGGCTTTGCTTGTCATGACCGCAGGTTTCAGCGTTGCGCAGGCAGAAGATGAATCTGCCTTTGTCAGCTTCAAATCTCTGAAGCCGGAAATAGCAATGAAGCTTGCAGTCGCCACTATGGAAGCCTGCCGTGAAGGTGGCTATCAGATCTCTGCTGTCGTAGTGGACCGCTTCGGCCAGACACAGTCAGCCATTCGCGACCGCTACGCTGGTGTCCACACCGTCAACACAGCACGCGGTAAAGCATGGACAGCAGTCAGCTTCCGCGGTTCCACTCTGGAAATTCAGGAAGAGATCAAGGCTGGCAACCTCTCCGCGGGCTTGCGTGACATTCCGGGTGCCGTTGCGCTGGGTGGAGGTCTTCCGATCGAATCTGCCGGAGCTATCGTTGGGGGAATTGGTGTTTCCGGAGCACCCTCTCCAAAAATTGATGAAGAATGTGCCCAAAGTGGCCTAGAGGAAATCTCGGATTTGCTCGACTTCTAAGAGGTATTCGCAGTGCAATGGTTGAAAAACGATTGCATTCAGCGTATGCCACCACTCAATAGGTGTGCTCCAGGGTCAGCTTTAATTTTTTCAACTATAGCTGACCTTGCTCATTCCGTTCCGAATGTTGTGCAGGATCTGGTTTAATGGCTATACCCATGATCGAACGTGGGATGAAAGAAGAAGACATCGAACGCATGGTCAACCATGCCAAGGATGCAACTGATTTCCTGAAAGCATTGACACACGAAGGCCGATTGATGATCCTGTGTCATCTCGTTACCGGCGAAAAGTCAGTAACAGAGCTGGAGCAGCTTCTGTCGTCTCGTCAGTCTGCGGTCAGTCAACAGCTTGCACGATTACGCTTGGACGGTCTGGTAAATTGCCGAAGGGACGGAAAGGCAGTCTATTACAGCCTCAAAGATGAGCGCGCACAAAGGGTCCTGGACCTGATTTTCGAGTTGTTCTGCGCCGAAGAAAACAACGACAACAAGTAATAATTGAAGCTCCGGTGTTTTGGTCTTGGGAGGGATCAAATGTCCGAGGATATTCTGGCGGCACTCGCAGGCCTTGCGGGTGGTGTTCTGCTTGGCCTTGCTGCACGACTGGGCCGCTTTTGCACACTTGGCGCAATTGAAGACGCACTCTACGGCAAAGAATGGCTGCGCATGCGCATGTGGGCCTTCGCCATTGCCACCTCCATCGCATCCACATTTCTGCTGGCAGATCAGGGCTTGATTGCACTGGACCAGACCATCTACCTCACCCAAAGCTGGAACCCGCTGGCATGCATCGTCGGTGGCCTGATGTTCGGCTACGGCATGGCCATCGCAGGCTCCTGCGGCTACGGCGCTTTGGCCCGTCTTGGCGGCGGTGATATGCGCTACTTCGTGCTCTCACTGGTCATCGCCATCTCAGCGGCCATGGCCGTCGGTGGACCAACCGCTTACTTGCGTGTCCTCCTGTTTCCGGTTGAGACCGCAGAAGCAAGCACCACTGGCATCGCCCACGTTCTGGCAGAAAAACTGGCTCTCTCCGAACTTACTATCGCCCTTGTGGTCGCAGGAGCCATTGCCCTGTTCGCCATCGGCAGCAAAGAGTTCCTCAAGAGCCCCCGCGCCATCATTTCCTCCCTGGCCGTCGCCTTCGCGATCCTCCTCGGCTGGGTCGCGACTAGCTATCTGTTTGAGGAAAGCTTTGAGGAAATCCGCGTCGCCAGCCATTCCTTTACGGTCCCGGTAGGCGATACCCTCATGTATCTCATGACAGCATCCGGTGGCGGCCTGTCTTTCGCCGTTGGCTCTGTCGTTGGCGTCCTCAGCGGCGCCTTCCTCGGCTCCCTCATCAAAGGTCACTTCAGATGGGAAGCCTGTGACGACCCGCGCGAACTCCGCCGCCAGATCCTCGGTGGTTTCCTGATGGGAACCGGCGGTGTGATCGCTCTGGGCTGCACAATCGGGCAGGGCATCTCTGCCTTCTCCACGCTCGCCGTCAGCGCCCCAGTCGTGATGCTCTCTATCATCGCTGGAGCCGCAATCGGATTGCGCCAGCTGGTTGTCGGCTTCCAGTTTGCCTTCTGGAAACAGCAATCTTGACGTAGGTACGCCAGCCACTTGTGCACAAAGCTGCCCTTGAAGTAAGGCGGCTAAGACACACAGTGCACAAATTATAGATTTTACCTCTGGTTGCTGCTTAATCCCGCATATTTTGCTTGAGTTTGGCGGAGATTATCGCAATATTTCGCGCTGGCCACTTCGGTGTATCTACACGTCCTCGCATTTTGCTTTGCGAACTTAGACAGGACCTCTCAACGCCTACAGGAAACAACTATGACACGACCGACCAACGAAGCTCTGATTATGATTGATATTCAGAACGATTTCTGTTCGGGCGGAGCTCTGGCTGTTGAACACGGCGAGCAGATCGTCCCCCTTGTCAATGAGCTGCAAAATGAGTTTGCCGTCAAAGTCCTCACACAGGACTGGCACCCGCAGGAACATAAGTCCTTCGCGGATAATCACGAGGGCAAACAGCCCTACGAAATGACTGAAATGCCGTACGGCCCGCAAGTCCTCTGGCCAAGCCATTGCGTGCAGGGCACCCAGGGCGCTGCGTTCCACAAAGACCTGAAAACCGACGGTGCCGACCTTGTCGTCCGCAAAGGCTTCCGCCCACACATCGACAGCTACTCCGCATTCTTCGAGAATGACCACACCACCTCTACAGGCCTGTCCGGATACCTGCGCGAGCGCGGTGTCGACACGCTGCACATGGTTGGTTTGGCTACCGATTTCTGCGTGCGCTTTTCTGCGGTAGATGCGGCCAAGCAGGGCTTCAACGTTATCGTCCATCTGGATGCCTGCCGAGCGATTGACCTGAATGGCTCCCTCAAAGAGGCCTTGGACGAAATGCAAAGCCACGGCGTCAAGTTTTCCGGCGAGATGGTTGCACAATGATCGATATTGCCTCCCGCGTTTACAATCACAACTGGAAGATCGACCCGATTGTTCGTTCTCTGATCGACACCGACTTTTACAAGCTGCTCATGGCGCAGTCGGTGTTTTTGAACAAGCCGAACACACAGGTCACCTTCAGCCTCATCAACCGCGCGCAGCACATCCCGCTGGCAAAGCTCATTGATGAGAAGGAACTCCGCGATCAGCTGGATCACATCCGCACGCTCTCCCTGTCTCGTGGTGAGAGCACATGGCTGCGCGGTAACATGTTCTACGGCAAGCGCTCCATGTTCCGCGCCGAGTTCGTGGAGTGGTTCGAAAACCTCCGCCTGCCGCCTTATCACCTGGAAGTCAAAGACGACCAGTACGAACTGACTTTTGAAGGCGACTGGCCTGCTGTCATGCTTTGGGAAGTCCCGGCTCTGGCTGTCCTTATGGAGTTGCGCTCCCGGGCCGTACTGAAAAACATGGGTCGGTTCGAGCTGCAGGTTCTCTACGCCCGCGCCATGACCAAGCTCTGGGAAAAGGTCGAGTGCCTGCGCAAGATCGATGACTTGTCTCTGGCAGACTTCGGCACACGCCGCCGTCACTCCTTTCTGTGGCAGGACTGGTGCGTGCAGGCCATGATGGAAGGCCTCGGCAAGAAGTTTGTCGGCACCTCTAACTGCCTGATCGCAATGCGCCGCGAAGTGGAAGCTATCGGCACCAACGCCCATGAGCTGCCAATGGTCTATTCTGCACTGGCGGAAACCGATGAAGAGCTGGCCGAAGCACCGTTTCAGGTTCTCAAAGACTGGCAGGAAGAGCACGACGGCAACCTCCGTATCATCCTGCCAGATACCTATGGTACAGAAGGTTTCCTTGAGCGCGCGCCAAGCTGGCTATCTTCCTGGACTGGCATTCGTATCGACAGCGGCGACCCCGTCAAAGGCGCAGAAGCGGCCATCAAATGGTGGGAAGCTTGCGGCGAAGACCCAACCAGAAAGCGCGTGATCTTCTCTGATGGTCTCGATGAAGGCATGATTGCTCACCTGCAGCGGAAGTTCCACGGACGCGTGCGTTGCAGCTTCGGTTGGGGCACGATGCTCACCAACGACTTCCGCGGTCTTGTGCCTGACGATGCCTTGGCACCGTTCTCTCTTGTTTGTAAAGCTGTCTCAGTGAATGGCAAACCAACGGTGAAACTTTCCGATAACCCCAACAAGGCCATGGGCCCAAGGGAAGAAATCGACCGCTACAAGCGCGTTTTCGGGGTGGGAGAGCAAAAGCGCCAGAAGGTCCTTGTCTGACCCCGCCTGTATTAGACAGCGCTTAAAATAATCCAATTGCATAGTTTCCCTATGCGTAAACTCTGTGTAGCATGCGTCACGCAGCACAGTTTATACGTGTGGGGGAGCGACAAAGATGAGAAGATGGAACGGTTGGGGCGATGACACGCACCAGGCGGAGCTGGCGGATTTTGCTAAAGCCTTGATTGCAGAGCTTTTAGGCGAAACCAAGCCTCTACCGGATGCCAGCTTGCAAGAGGCACTTGAACGCGTTCCTCCTTCTCGCGCACCCGATCATCCCTTACTGGACACGTCTTCTGAGACCCGCATCAGACATGCAGCAGGCCAGAGTTTTCCTGACTGGCTGCAAATGCGCAGCGGTGCGTTTGAAAACATTCCGGATGCAGTGGCATTCCCGGAAACCTCTCAGCAGGTGCGTGACCTCATGGCGTGGGCGGCGCAGCAGGATCTCATCCTGGTTCCCTATGGCGGTGGAACCTCTGTGGCAGGCCATCTGGCATGTCCCGTCAGTGAGAAGCCGCAGATCACCGTTGCGCTCACCCGCATGAACCGCCTGCTGGACTTCGACAAGGAAAGCCAGATCGCCACCTTCGGGGCAGGCGTGCGCGGACCAGATCTGGAAGCACAACTGGCGGCCATCGGTTACACCCTCGGCCACTTCCCGCAAAGCTTCGAACTTTCTACGGCAGGTGGTTGGGTGGTTACGCGCTCCTCCGGCCAGCAATCCTTGCGCTACGGGCGTATCGAGCAGCTCTTTGCTGGCGGCTCACTGGAAACTCCAAAAGGCACGCTGGAAATCCCAAGCCTTCCAGCCTCCTCAGCTGGTCCTGACCTGCGAGAAATGGTTCTCGGCTCAGAAGGCACTCTTGGCATCCTCACGGAAGTAAAATTGCGCGTCACGCCTCTGGCTGAGACGGAGCAGTTCTATACGGTTTTCATGCCGGATTGGGAAAGCGGAGTGGCTGCCATTCAGGCAATCACGCAAGGCCGCATCCCGCTCTCCATGATGCGCCTGAGCAATGCCACGGAAACTGACGTCAGCCTGAAACTGGCTGTGCCGGAAAAGAAGCTCTCCAAGCTCAACATGCTTTTCAAATTGAAGGGCCTCACGGACCAGAAGTGCATGCTTACCTTTGGCCTGACGGGCTCAAAGAAGCAGGTTGCCGCCAATCAAAAGCTTGCGACCGCTTATCTCAAACAACACGGGGCGAAGCGTATCCTCTCCAAGATGCTGGGTGACAAATGGAAGGAAGGTCGCTTCAAAGGCCCATACCTGCGCCACCCACTGTGGGAGCATGGCGTTGGTGTTGATACCTTCGAGACTGCCATGGATTGGTCAGCCTTGCGCCCGTACATCAACGTGATTGAGCAGAAAGTCACCAGTGCATTGAAAAAGCAGGGCATTCCTGTGTTTGCCTTCACGCACCTGTCTCACGTCTACCCGCAGGGCTCCAGCGCTTACACCACCTATCTGTTTCCGGTTGCCAGCACCTATGAAGAGACATTGGAGCGCTGGAAGATCATCAAGAAAGTGGCTTCAGAAACTGTGGTAGCTCATGGGGGAACCATCAGTCACCAGCACGGCGTAGGCCGTGACCATGCACCATATCTGCCAGCAGAAAAAGGCGAGTTGGGCATGAGCGCTCTTAAGGCCCTGAGCAAGAACTTCGATCCGGATCAGCGCATGAATCCGGGTGTTCTGATCGCTTCAGAAATGGCAAGCAGCACCGAACCTGCGTAGCTCTCAAAACAAGAGGAGGGAGCAATGGGGAATATGAGGCAAGTGAGCCGGCAGGAAAAGCTGGCATCTGTGACAGAGCGTGGCAAGCCTTGGGACATGGTGGTCGTCGGCGGCGGCATCACCGGTGCCGGTGTTGCGTTGATGGCTGCCAGAGCTGACCTTGATGTACTGCTTCTGGAACAGAAGGATTATGCATGGGGCACCTCCAGCCGTTCCTCCAAAATGGTTCATGGCGGCCTTCGATATCTGTCTCAGGGAGAGTTCAGGCTAGCGCGTGAATCCGTGCGTGAGCGCGAAAAACTGCTGAAGGAAGCACCGGGTCTCATTGAGCCAATGAGCTACCTCTTTCCCTTCCGTGAAAAGCAGTTTCCAACCCGCCGGGCCTTCTCCGTTCTCCTCAACATCTACGGTTACTTCGCCAAAAAGCGGGACCACAAATATCTGGACCGCGACCAGACCATTGCCGCGCTGCCGGGCCTCAATGAGGAAGGACTGCTCGGATCGGCCCAATATACCGATGCTCTCACAGACGACAGCCGCCTTGTACTGCGCGTTCTCGCTGATGCCAGAAGAAGCGGAGCGACCACGCTCAACTACGCCGCTGTAAAGATGATCCATAGTGAGGGAGAAGAACCGAAAGTCCTTGAGGTACAGGATCAGGAAACCCGCGAAGTCTTTGCCATCTCGACCAAAACCGTAGTCAACGCAACTGGTGTGTGGGCAGATGAATTGCGCGCCCAGCTCGGGCAAGACAAGCGTATACGTCCTTTACGCGGTAGCCATATCATTGTGCCGTCATGGCGTATGCCGGTGCACCAATGCCTGACCTATCTGCACCCGCAGGACAAGCGCGGCGTCTTCATCTACCCATGGCAGGGCCGTACCGTGATCGGCACAACAGATCTGGACCACTCAGAAAACCTTGATCTGGAAGCTGCAATCACACCAGAAGAAGTCGCCTATCTTCTGAAAGGTGCCAACCACAACTTCCCCGGTGCCAAGCTCTCAGAGGTGGACATCATCTCCACGTGGTCCGGTGTCCGGCCCATCGTGGGCAATGAAGGTGTGGACCCGAAAGAACTGCATCCGTCCAAAGCCAAGCGCGATCATGTTGTTTGGGACGATAACGGCACCATCACCGTCACAGGCGGAAAACTCACCACCTTCCGCGTGATGGCCGGACAGGTACTAGAAGCCTGCGCGGAGTACCTCAATGCACCCGACACCTCAGCCGCGAGTGATTATGTGTTCACTCCTGAAGGAGAGACCGTTGACGATGCCCTTTGCGCTGATCTACCAGATGCAGAACTGAACCGGCTCAAAGGCTACTATGGCTCTGATTTGCCTGCACTTATTGCAGCAACGTCCAAGGCAGATTTCTCTCTCATTTGCGGTAGTAACCGCCTATGGGCAGAACTGGAGTGGGCGATAATGCATGAAGAAGTCGTGCATCTGGACGATCTCCTTTTGCGCCGCACGCGAATTGGCTTAGTGTTGAAAGAGGGCGGAGCCGCACTGGTACAAGAGCTGGAAACGCGGCTGAGAGATAAACTGGGGTGGTCCATGGACAAATGGCAGGATGAGTGGTCGCGATACACGCAGATTTGGCGGGATCACTACAGCTTGCCATTGCCACAGGTACCAAAGCAGCTGGAAGCGGTGCATGAGGTGGTGGCAGGATGACGGAAACACTCCTCGCCATCGATTGCGGCAGCCAAAGCATCCGCGCCTTACTCTTTGCACCGGATGGCACGCTACTCTCCAAAGTGCAAAAGCCCATCACGGATTACCGAAGCGATAACCCCGGCTGGTCGGAGATTGACCCGGTTATCCTGTGGGAGCTGCTGGGCCGCTGCTGCCGTGAGCTGTGGGACAGAGGCGCAGACTCCGCCGCCGTTAAAGCCATGAGCGTGACCACACAACGCGGCACTCAGATTGCTGTCGATGAACGCGGCATCCCTCTGCGCCCTGCCATCACATGGATGGACGAGCGTATCGAAGACCAGCAAAAGCCGCTCCCATGGCTCTGGAAGACCATCTTCGGCATTGCTGGCCTGTCCCGCTCCATCAAGAGCGTACGCAGCGAGTGTGAGGTCAACTGGATCGCTGTAAACCAGCCTGGAATCTGGAAGAAGACCTACAAGTTCCTGCAGGTTTCCGGCTATCTCAACTACAAGCTGACAGACCTGTTTCGCGACTCCACTGGCGCGCAGGTTGGTTACATCCCATTCGACTACAAGAAGCAGCAATGGGCCAATGCCAACCACTTCCTCTGGAAGCTTTTTGCCTTCAAACGCATTCAGTTACCAGAGCTGATCGAGCCCGGCAAACCAATCGGTTACGTCAGCGAAGAAGCCGCCCAGCACACCGGCCTGCCGGAAGGACTACCCGTCATCTCAGCCGCCGCTGACAAAGCCTGCGAAGTTGTTGGCTGCGGTGCCGTGGACGCCTCCGTCGGCTGCCTCAGCTACGGCACGCGTGCAACAGCAACCATTCACTCCAGGAAATACTTCGAGGTCGAGCGCCCCTTGCCAGCCTATGCCGGTGGTATCCCTCGCATGTTCACTCCAGAGGCTTCAGTTATCCTCGGCTATTGGATGGTCAATTGGTTCAAAGAAGAGTTTGGCCACCCGGAGCAGGAAAAAGCCCGCGAGATCGGCAGCCCGGTGGAAGTCTTCTTCGACGACCTGCTCAACAGCACACCGCCCGGGTCACACGGCCTGACACTGTTGCCCAAATGGGGCCGCGACAATGGCCGTTCCACACCTGTGAAAGGCGCCATCATCGGATTTGGAGACGTGCACACCAGAGGCCACATCTACCGAGCAATCATCGAAGGCATTACGCTGGAACTGCGCCGCGGCCTGAAGCGGATTGAGCGCAAAAGTGGTGAGAAGATCAAGGTCTTGCGCGTCTCCGGCGGTGGGTCCCAATCCGATGCCATCATGCAGATCACAGCTGACATCTTCGGCCTGCCAACCGAGCGCCCACACACTTTCGAAACCGCAGGTTTGGGCGCTGCCATCGCAGCGAGCGTCGGCGCTGGCATCCACCCGGATTTCACGCAGGCCATGCAAGCCATGACGCGCCAGAACGAGGTGTTTGAGCCAGACCCGAAAACTGTTGAGCTCTACAAACAACTGTTCGAGGAAGTCTACCTGCCCATGCCGCGCAGACTGGCTCCCCTCAACAAAGCTCTCCGACGAATTACCGGTTAGGCAACATCGCTCTTCGGCTGCGAGGATGCTGGCACCACACCAGCTTTCGCCAGTGCCTGAACGCGCTTAGATGCCACGATTTCCTTTTTATTTGCAAAGACTTCGTGGTTCTGTGAGATCTTCTGCAGGTCATACAGATAGTTGACCATCACACCCGCCGATTGCTTATTACCATTCTCTGAAGTGTCCGCACTCACATGCACATCATGCACCAGCGCACCGTTGTAAAGGTGGAACCGCGCCACTGGATCATAAGGCATATCCCCTCTGCGTTTGCCTTCAAGAAGGTAGTAGGCTGCCAACTCCTTCAGGGCTGCATCGTTCTGCGGAATGTCGATCTCCTGCTCTTTGGCCCACTTGCAGAAGGTTGGCAGAGGAGACAGTGTGACGAACGTCTTCAACTGGCTCAGCTCTCGTGAAAGGTCCTGAACCACTTGCTTAATCAAAGAGTTACCAAAGGAAACGCCCGCCAGCCCGCTCTGACAATTGGAGATCGAGTAGAAGACCGCCGTATCCACCTCATCAACCGGCACAATATCCCGCTCCTCAGCAAGCACGCCCTGAATGGAGGAGGGGATGCCCTTGGTCAGCGCCACTTCCACAAAGATCAGCGGTTCATCTGGGAGGGAAGGATGGAAGAACGCAAAGCAGCGCCGGTCTTCCGGCTGCAGGCGGCGGCGTAAATCATCCCAGCTATCAATGGCATGCACGGCCTCATAAGCGATGATCTTCTCTAAAATCTGCGCTGGGCTGTCCCAACTGATGGGCCGCAACACCAGAAAACCCCGGTTGAACCACGAATTAAACAGGTGCCGGAAGTCCACGTCCGTGCGGGCTAGATTCGGCTTGTCTTTCATGAAACCGAGCAGATCCTTGCGCATATGCACCAGCTGATGTGTCGCTCCGGGCACCTGATTAAGACGCCGCGCCAGCTCCTGCCTCTTCGGCTCCGCAGCCTCCACCAGCTTGCGGTAGTTCGCTTCCGTCCGCTCTGTTTTATAAGAGGAAACAACGTTTTCCAGCTGGTCTGGATCTATATCCATCTCACTGTTCAGAAACTCAAAAAACGCCCGTTTTCCCTCAGTATCTGTCGTGGCGTAGCCATCCAGAATCTCGTGGGCGATGGCCGCGCCAGAAACATCTCCCTGACTGCTCATCAAGGCATTGCAAAGCTCGGTAAGCGGACGTTCATCCCGCTTGCCCATAAAAACATAACGACGATCAAAAAGGGTAGAAAGCAAATCTGCCAGCAGGCTCATGGTAGGGCGTCCTGTAGTTGCGCAGCGCAAAGTGCATCAGAAAATCGCCGGAAGCCTAACAAGGGACTGCTACGAACGGAATGCAACAAACAGCTTAACAATGAAGTGATCCCTAATAGCACCGTGACATCTGTAAATGAGCTGCAACTGTGCTTAACTGGGGACCATTGGATGATGGAGGGATCAGTGAAGATCAACGGTGACTTTTCAAAGCGAGTGGTGGAGTTCAGTGACGATATTCCTTGGGTCGCGTCCCCGATGAAAGGCGTTGATCGCCGACCACTTGATCGCCTGGGCGAAGAAGTTGCTCGTGCGACCACCGTTGTTCGCTTCGCCCCCGGCAGCCACTTCTCTGAGCACGTCCACACCGGCGGGGAAGAGTTCTTTGTTCTTGCGGGAGTATTTCAGGATGAGCATGGGGATTTCCCAGCAGGTTCCTACATCCGCAACCCACCAGAATCCAAACACACGCCAGCCTCTGAACCCGGCTGCACCATCCTCGTCAAGCTCTGGCAGTTCGACCTTGCTGACCGCACCCATGTGCGCGTGGACACCAACAAGCTTGGCCGCGTTGACGATGCTACACGCGAAGGCGTTGCGGTCTCCCCGTTGTTTCAGGACGAGCGTGAGAACGTTCGCATGGAACACTGGCAGGCAGGGGCAAGCCATTCTGTGAAAGCGGAAGGTGGTGCGGAAATCTTCGTGCTGGAAGGGGCTATCACAGAAGCTGGAGAGCAGTTGCCCAAGCATGCCTGGCTTCGTGTTCCGATTGGCTATAACCTCAACATCACCGCTGGAGAGAATGGTGCCAAACTCTGGATCAAGTCTGGACACCTTCCCTATGTAACAGCTCCCCATGGGGAGTAACTGTGCAGTCTAAAGCTGTTCCTGAAGCCAAAGACGGCTGCTTTCCTCCAGTGTACTACGGCCTGACAGAATGTTTGCCACGTGTTCTGGAAAGGAAGAAAGCTCATAGCGCAGCGTGTATTCCAGCTGCCCTTGCTCCCTGTCAGGATGCCACGTCACCTGCTGCACAGCTGGCGTGCTGCCATCCAAAACCGCTGGCTTTTCCAACCATGGCAGCGCAGAAAGTGTTGTTTCTTCAGAGAGTTTGATCGTGGGTGAGGCATCCTGTGCCACATCCAGTCGCTGTGAGACCTGCGTCGAGATCGGCAGAGTCCAAAGCACAGCAAGGAACCATAGCAGAGCAGGGACACGCACCACTTCGACGTATCGCAGCTGAAACTTCCCTTCCAGAAACTGTGAGATCATCACCAATCCTGCCAGAATGAGCAGAACCCCAAACGCAAGTGCGCGGGCACTCAGCTGCGGGGAAAGGAAAATGAACATGGTCACCAGCAACACCAGCAGCGCAAACGATACACCGCAATAAATCTTCGTGGTTGAAGACACGACTGGATCAAACTTAGGACGGTTGGAGACGCCGGTTTTCTGCAGTTTGTTGGAGACACGCCGCCGATCTTCTGGCCGCCAGCCAGTTGGTTTGAACCACAAACGAACCTTGTCCCACCAGCTTTCTGTATGCAGGCTGTCGCGGAACAGCATAGACCAGTGCTGCAGGTTGGCTTTCACCGGGTTCCATGTTTTCAGCGGTGTTGTGGTGCCATAATGGCAAGGATGTTCAGAGACTTCCGGCTGCCAACTGCCGAACATCCGATCCCAGATTACCAATGTGCCGCCGAAGTTCTTATCGATGTAAATCGGGTTCTTGGCGTGGTGGACACGATGGCTGGAGGGCGTGGAAAACACCCCTTCCATCAGGGGGATACGGTCAATGGCCTGCGTATGCAGCCAGAACTGATAGGCTTTGAGCAGCATAAACTGAACAAGGAACACTTCCGGCGGGCAACCAAGGAAGGCCAGAGGCAGATAGAAGACCCAGGAAAACGCATACTGAAACGCGCTCTGCCGCAGGGCTGTGGTCAGGTTATACTCCTCACTCTGGTGATGCCCCACATGAGCGCCCCAAAGGAAGTTGTAGGTGTGGGCAATGCGGTGGAACCAATAATAACAAAAGTCCACGCCAAAGAAGAAGACCACCCATGTGACCCAGCTGGCTGAACCAAAGTCAAACAGCCGGTACGAGGACCAGGCCCATATAAATACCGAGAATGTAAAGGTTTTCAGCAGCGCATCTGAAACCAGCAGGCAGATGCCCATGGAGAGGCTGGCGATGTTGTCGCTAAACCGGTGTAAGTCCCGTCCGTTCAGGCGCAGATAGGCATACTCAATCAGCATAAAAAACAGAAACAGCGGAATAGCCAGCGCTGTTATGTTGTACTCTGCCATTTTATTCCCCCTCGCACAGCGTCTTAAGAACAACCGCGCAACAAAAAAGCGTAGAGCTGCTGGCCTGTTTCTGCAGAGTGAGGTCTGCAAAGGCTCTTATGTTGACTTTAACGTAAAGGCAGAGAGAGGGGCTGACAACACAATTCTGAGGCTTTCAGCAGTGTGCAATCTGCAGGTTTTCTTAGGAAATTTCGGAGTTTTACGCAGAACTAACATAAATGATTGTTGTTCAACATATTGATATAATTAAACTAATGAAAATGACAGTGCGGCAACTGAGCGCATTTTGAATATTTTTTCTGCAAATGATTTTTTTTGCGTTAAAAGTGACAATTACAGGGTAGGGCCTGCCTTGTTGGCTAGGCCCCAATTTTATTCAAGGACCTTAGCTGGCTGTCCTTCATGGTTTTCGGTCATACACCCAGGGGAATGCGGGGTATGGGCGCGCAGTAAAGCAAAGGCTGTAGTTCTTAGAAAACAGAGTTTTCTGAACAATAAGAAAGAATTAACGGGAGACACCATGACTGAACTGCTAATGTCTACACTTGCAGGCTTCATCATCGGAGCAATCTTCACTGCGATCAAACTGCCTATTCCAGCTCCACCAGTTCTGTCTGGTTGTGTAGCGATCCTTGGTGTTTGGGGTGGTCATCAGATCATGCTGCAGATCACTGAGCGCTTCTTCTCCTAAGAGAGTTTGCGGTCAAATTTCAAAAAGCGGTGCTGAAGTTCAGTGCCGCTTTTTTTGTGCTTGCATAATAAAGAAATGAAAATGTATATAAAAACAAAAATATTGTCATATGGAGTTTCCCATGAACATCCTCCTCATCTCAGGAAGCACCAGAGAAGGCTCGTTGAATAAGAGCTTGCTGGATGCTGCAGCTGAAGAAGCGCATAACCTCAGCCATAAAACTGAACACCTCTCCCACCAGCTGGCATCGTTTCCCCTCTACCATTCCGATCTTGAAGAGGATGCCGCCGTTCAGAACCAGCTCTCATTGCTCCGCCAACAGATTGAAGCTGCTGACGTAATCCTCATCTCTTCTCCAGAATACAACGGCTTCCATACCCCGCACCTACACAACGTATTCACCTGGGCCTCCAGACGAGCAGCTGGCAAATCTCATTCTGTGCTTGAGGGAAAAGTTGTTGGTTTGCTGGCCGCAGCTCCAGGCCCATTCGGGGGAGTAAGAATGCTGCCACGTCTGTCGTCATTTGCAGCTGACCACGGCTGCTGGGTGCATCCACGATATGTTGCGGTCGGTAACATGGCGTCTAAAACCGACGACAACGGACAAGTCACCTGCGCTGAAACCCGCCAGAAACTGCGCAATCTGATTGATCAGATTTGCAAAATGGCAACGCCGTCTCAGGTTGCGGAACCAGCATAAACCGCGGATTTCTCATTGAAAAAGTGAAGACCCGGCACCCCAAAAGGCCGGGTTTCTTTTTGTCTGTGTGACTATCTTGCGGGCACACTGATCAAACAATGGGCAGTATTATCGATTCCCGAGACACTCCTGAAAGCCTACGCTTCCGAAGATATAGCTAATTATACCAATAAGTTACCATGGATTCACTGCTCCAGACCCAGTTTGGCACGCCCCTTGCGATACTGCGCAGCAACAGAGTTTGCATAGACAGTGCGCGGAGAGGGGGCAGCCAAAGGAACTCACGGTGCCACGTTTGGAGAGGCGGGCCTGACAAAGGCTTACGGCGAGTGAATTTCTAATCCGCGCGCGAGGGGAGATGAACCATCAGTCATCTCCCCTTCGCATTCCCGTTTTTGGGGTTGCGTTGTTATGTGCGTTGCTTTGCGTTTTTTCTGCGTTTTCACCGTTGCATTGGAAAAGCCATGGAACTTCTCAAGTCATTTGATGCCACTCTAGTGTTTGGTTTTATCGTCACCTTCATGGCGCTCAATTTCACCCCTGGCCCCGCGGTACTAAAAGTGGTTGGTGACAGCATCTCAAACGGTATCGGTAGAACTCATGCCAGCATGGCAGGTGTGTTCGGTGCCAACCTCATGTATGCGTTGCTTGCCGCCGGAGGTATGAGCGCGCTGCTATTGTCGTTTCCAGTTCTGTTCGAAACGGTGAAATGGATTGGCGTAGCTTATCTATTGTATCTTGCATATGGCTCCTTCAAAGCCGCTTTCACCGCCTCGCTGGGTGAAGCGAAAGAGCAGAAGCGAGCTTCCGCTCTAAAGCTGTTCCTCACCTCATTTGCAATGCAGGGGGCAAACCCAAAATCGGTTCTGTCCTTCGGTGCGATGCTGCCCGTGTTTGCTGGGGAAGGGGATGGCATGGCGCTGCGCATGATGGCGTTGGCACTCTTCAACATCGCCCTCGAATATCCGGCCCTGCTATTCTACGCTTACCTAGGAACCCGAGCATCAAAGTTCGCCGTCTCCGCCCGCTCCCGCGCGGCCATGGATGCATTCGCCGGCACAGCTCTGGCAGGCGCGGCCTACATGATCTCCAAAAGCACGCTGAAAACGCAGTAGGCCAGCGGATTACCCATTCAGAAAACTCAGAGCCTTCTTATTGAAGAGCGCTGGGTTTTCGAACATCAGGAAATGGCTACCACCTTCGGCCTCGCTGAAGACCTCCAGAGAGGCATTGGGCATCGTCTCTGCGATAAACTGCTGCGAAGCCAGCGGATGCCAGCTGAGTTCCCCTGTGAACACCAGAGTAGGTTGGGGAATGTTGGGCAGCAGAGCCCGCCAGTCCTGCAGCATCAGGTTTTCAATAAGGTCTGCCGCGTGATTACGGGGAAGTTTCAGATTCTCCGCAGCCAACTCCCGCAAAGTGGCATCACTGATCCTGCTTGAGAACATCCCGCCAATAAGAGCAAGGTGATCCTCAATGCTGCGGGTCTCGCGAATAGACCGCACCATCTCATCAAGCGCTTCTAAGGTCGGGTGGATAGAACCGGCCTCTTCAATGTCCTGCTCTGTCCAGGAAGGCCTTGCCATCAGGGCAGCGGGTTCATCGATAAACACCAGACGGCGTGCAGGGCGATCAGTGCCGAACATATCCTGATAAGCCCACAGCATTGCGACAGATAGCGAATGCCCAACCGCATCGAAATCGTGAAGGTCCAGAGCCTCCGCCACATCAAACAGATCCTTGGCAAATCGCTGGATCCGGTAGCCATCGGACGGCTTTTGTGACTCGCCATGCCCCCGGTTATCGAGAGCGTAGACCGTATGGCTCTGGCAGAAATCTGCGAACTGTCCTGCCCACACAGTTGCGGTCTGGCTCCAGCCACCCAGCAATAGAACAGGCCGTCCTTGCCCGCCAGTGAGGTAAGAAAGCTCCACGCCATCGCGGGTCGTTACGGTCTTGCGTTCCATCATCATTGGCCTCTTGCGGTCAACTCAAACACTCTCGCAAATCATAGGATAGAACCGTTACGCAGCTGCAAATGAACCTGAAGGAGGGAAGAGGCGTGTGCTAATTCTGAATAACTGGTCCTAGAATTTTGCAGGTAGCCTGCATACCTGATCAGCTGCCACTCTTCCCGAGCAACGCCGTGTACCTGCCGAAAAAGCATTTCGCCGGACACAAGCAAAACCGCAGTGCAGTCAACACGCTATGCAACCAGGAAGAGGCTGCAGCATTGCGTGGAGGTCTACTGAGCAACAGCTTTCATTTGAGCAAATTAAAGTAACCTTCTGCTCATCCTGAAAGTAATACCAATTCAGAATTCTGAGTTTATTTGCAGGCCAAGGTGTTGACAGCGCCAGCCAAGTAGAAGCTATGCTAGCGCCTGTTCTTCAAGAAGTGAAACTTGGATTTCTGACAGGGACATTCGCAAATTCAAGCAGTTAGAGCATGCACGCAAGCAACCCACAGCTCTTGGTGTGCTCACTGCTACATCCAGAAATTGGTGAGGAGTCGTGAGCATGGAAGCTGCTGCCTGTGCTGATACTGCAATCAGAATGGAAACATGGAGAACGGAGGACCGGCAGGTCAGCTGCATCCTCTCTGCCAAATGCGATGCACCAATCTCCAACTACACCCTCTGCTTCAGCATGCTCGCCCCGTGCGAGGTGGTTGAAGGCGCCAACATCCACCGGATGACAGCGGGGTATGTGGAGCTGCAGTTCGACCATGACAAGCTGGGAACAGGGCAGGCACTGGCGTTCACGCTCAAGTACAAAAGCAACATGAACCCCTCCAACCGCAGCTGGCTGCCCAAAGGCGCTTACTTGCGGATGGAAGATGGCAGCATCCTGCCGGTTCAAATCACTCCGCGCGGGATTGATCAGACTTACTCCACCAAACTGCCAGAGCAACACGCCGATCCATCCTCTGATGAGCTGATGCTCGTGCCAGCCCCGCAAAGCTGGCAGCCCTCTGGCGCAACACTGAATATCAGCGCTGGCTATAAGCTCGACCGTTCATGGGATACCGAAGGGGAGGCAGACAGCACTGAGGCCGTGGAGGCGCTGGCAGATCGTAACAACATCGGCCCGTTCCTCGCAGAAGAGGGGACACCGCTTCACTTCGCCAGAAACGCTGAGCTCTCAGAAGATGCCTATGAACTGACGATTGCCCCAGATGGCATCACGCTTACCGCATCAGCGGCAGCTGGCGCTTTTTATGGCGCGATCACGCTTCTCAATCTCAAGCTGATCTACGGTGGCACTATTCCATGCGGCCAGATAGCAGATGCGCCTCGCTTTGAGTGGCGCGGCCAGCATCTGGATTGTGCCCGCCACTACTATGAGCCGGAAACACTGCTGCGGCTCGTCGATATGATGGCTCTGTTCAAGCTCAACCGCTTCCACTGGCACTTCTGCGATGATGAAGCCTTCCGTCTGGAGGTGGAAAGCTATCCGGAACTCTGGAAGAAGTCCGGTATGCGTGGAGAGGGCCGTGTTGTACCCGGCATCTACGGCGCAGCAGATGGCCCGCAAGGCGGAACCTATTCCAAGGCCTTTGCCAACCGATTGGTAGATCACGCCAAAGCGCTCCATATCGAGGTTCTGCCGGAGATCGAGATACCCGCCCACTCCTGGGCCGTGCTCCAGATCCATCCGGAACTGCGCGAGACTGCCGATAAAAGCAACGAGATCTCCGTTCACGGTTACCTGAACAACACCATCAACCCGGCATTACCGGAAGCATGGACCTATATGGAGGTGCTGGCCAAAGAAGTCTCCGGCATCTTCCCATTCGCTCACCTTCACCTTGGCTGTGATGAGCGCCCGCCAGCGGCATGGACCAAATCACCGGCCATTGAAAAGCTAAAGGTAGAGCAGGGGTTAGAGACCGCTGATGACGTACAGGGTTGGATGATGGACAAACTGGGCTCCTACGTCAGCTCGCTGGGTGTACGTCCCGCCGCGTGGGAGGAAGCAGCCAAAGGTGCGAATGGCGGCATCAACAACGATGCCATCCTGTTCTCGTGGACCCAGCAGGGACCGGGGCTCGAAGCCGCTCGCAAAGGCTACTCCGTTGTCATGACACCAGCGGCCCATGCCTACTGGGATATTGCACCATCAGGCGAGTTCAATGAGATCGGCCTCAACTGGGCTGGCATCACCAGCCTTGCTGATAGCGTCAACTGGGATCCGGTACCGGAAAATGAGCCAGAGCTGGAAGGCAAGATCATCGGCGCGCAAGGTTGCTTGTGGTCGGAGGTTGTGCTGCGGGATGCCAATATGGAAAGCATGATGGCGCCGCGCATTCTGGGCATTTCAGAAATCGGCTGGGCCACCCGCGTCAACAAACCGGATGCAGAACAGATCACGCAAAAAGCCGCCTGCTACGGCAAGCTGTTCGCTGCCATTGGTTGGCGTCAGGATGTGAGAGACTAAACAGCAAAAGACCCGCTCCGAACCTTGGCAGTGGGTCTTTTTGTATCTTACGCGTATCGCCGAAAAGTGGATGCCGGTTTTCGGATAAAGATACGCAAAGCAAAAACTAAAGCAGTTCACCTGTTTCAGCTAAAACGCGAACTGCTTTAGGCGTTGCGCAATTCAGCAACAAAATCATAGATATCGCCGCGATAAACGCCTGTGGTCAGCTCGATCACCCGTCCGCTGGGCAGGTACGCTGTGCGATCGATGTAAAGCGCGGCATCTCCCTCAGAAACCTCAAGCAAAGCTGCCTGTTCCTCGGTGAGTTTGCAGGCCGAGATACGCTGGATCGCGCG
Source organism: Pseudovibrio sp. SCP20 (assembly GCF_057774105.1). Lineage (NCBI taxonomy): Bacteria > Pseudomonadati > Pseudomonadota > Alphaproteobacteria > Hyphomicrobiales > Stappiaceae > Pseudovibrio > Pseudovibrio sp. SCP20. The sequence continues at coordinate 31,351 of NZ_JBYMDH010000001.1, forward strand.
GGAAGGGCGCATACCTTCTAAAGACAGCTTCTCATAAAGCGAGGTTTCAATCCGAGACGGATCAGGAACAAACTCTGTCGAGAGTGAACTGGTCTCGATCGCCAAAGGAATACCATCTGCGCGGCGCAAGCGGGTTATCCGCGAAACCTGCCCGTCAGAAGGAAGGCCAAGCGCAACAATCTCTTCTGGCGAAGGCAGGTAGATACCGCAAGACAGGGTCTCCGAGGAAGACGTCTTCCCGCGCCGCTGCATGTCCTCGGTAAAGCTGGTCAGTGCAGAAAGAGACTGCTCCATACGCTTCATCTGAGGCGCCACATAGGAACCGGAGCCCCGGCGCTGAATCACCAAACCATCCACCACCAGCTGCGAAATCGCTTTGCGAATCGTCACGCGGGACAGCCCGGTCAGTGTCGCCAACTCCCGCTCGGCAGGCAGCGTCGTCGCAGCCGCTAACCGTCCATCTTTAATGGCGGATTCAAGGTGCCGGTACAGCTGCAAGTAGCGTGGACCGCCACTCCTTTGCTGCCAGGATGTCGTTGAGAACAGATCGGTATGGGTGTCTTCTTGTGCGCTCATTCTGCTCGTCTTCATGATGAATCCGTATTACCTATAATACCTTTTTGATACCAATGCAAAACAATACCGATAGAATACCAATGAAAATATCGAGGCTTTTCCCCGCTTGATTTCCCTGAAATCTAGGGCTTTTTTGGCGTTAATCAGAAATATTTCACAGGAGGTAGTGAAATGGTAGACAAATGGATTTGTTTTGGTATTATTTTGGCAACTCGCAAATAAACACGCAGTTCGTCTCCCTGGCGATAACAAGACGCAAGCGGCGAGGTACAACCGATCACCTTTGGGAATTGGGGAGAGCGCATGACACATGCGTCTGGGGACCTGCTGCCTTATCAGGGCGAGCGCAGCGGTTCGGGAAAAACAAAACAGGGTGTGCTCAAGCGGATCTTCCGCTCAGAAGCAACCTTTGCATGGCTTTTGATTGCTCCGGCAGCAATTTATCTGATCCTTATCGTGGCATGGCCGCTGGTTGAGACAATCCGCTTGTCCTTCACCAACGCCAACATTGGCGGTGAAGCTTACATCGGCACCGCCAACTACGAAAAGCTGCTCAGCAGTCGCAAATTCAGTCAGACGATTTCCAGAACGTTCTATTGGATGTTCCTGTCTGTCTCATTCAAAATCATTTTTGGTCTGATCGGTGCAACGCTGCTCAACGCGGCGATCCCGGGTCGGGCATTGTTCCGCATGCTGGTCATGCCACCATGGATCGTTCCGGTCGCGATTGGCTGTTTCGGCTGGTTGTGGCTCTACAACGGCCACTTCGGCATCATCTCCGGTGTGCTGCAGTATGTTGGCGTGCTGGATGGACCATTCGAGTTCTTGGCCTACAAAAACAGCGCGTTCTATTCCGCTGTCATCACCGATGTCTGGGTTGGCCTGCCAATGGTGACCATCTTCATGCTGGCAGCCATGCAGGGCGTGCCGCGTGATTTGTATGAAGCCGCTTACGTGGATGGGGCATCCCGTTGGTATCGCTTCCGCCGCATCACCATTCCGCAAATCTTGCCGGTGATCATCACCATGTCGATCCTTTCCGTGATCTGGACCTTCAACTCCTTCGAAATCATCTGGATTTTGACCGAAGGCGGCCCACGCAGCGCAACCACAACGCTGATCATCGACACCTACAAAATGGCCATCGCAAACTTCAAGTTCGGGCAGGGTGCTGCACGTGCTGTGATCGTGGTGACGCTGCTCAGCGTGTTCTCACTGGTCTACCTGTTTGCGCTTCACCAGATCAAAAAACGTTTCGAGGCAGCCTAAAATGATGGATCGTTACTCGCTGCCACATAAAGTATTTCTCTACTTCTGCGTGGCGATTTTCCTCGGCTTCATTCTGTTGCCGTTCTTCGAAATGTTCATGACCTCACTGCGGCCACTGGAGCACCTGTTCCGCTCGCCTTATCAGTTCTGGTCAGATGACTTCTCGTTCAGAGCCTACTCCCAGATGTGGGAGACAGTGCCAATGCTGCCGCGTTACATCGCAAACAGCATGCTGATTTCACTGTCGGTGACAGCTCTGTCTCTGGCGTTCATCATTCCAGCCGCCTACGCTTATGCCCGGTTCGACTTCAAAGGCAAGTCTGTCAGCCTTGGCATCTTTCTGGCGGTCAACATGTTCTCCGGCGCGGTTCTGCTTATTCCGCTGTACAAGCTCCTGAGAAACTACGGTCTGTTGAACACCTACTTCGCCATGATCGTGCCGGGTGCAGCCTTCCTGCTGCCAATGGGCATCTGGCTCTTGAAATCCTATCTGGAAAAAATCCCGCGCGAACTGGAAGAAGCAGCGTTCATGGATGGTGCCAGTCGTCTGTACACCCTGCGCCGTGTGGTGCTGCCACTGGCCGTTCCGGGCCTCATCGTGGTGGGTGTGGCTGTGTTCCTGTCAGCTTACGCACAGCAGTTCCTGTTCGCGATTACATTCAACAGCGTCAAGGAGTTTATGCCTCTGCCAGCGGGCATCCTCGAGTTCATTGGCTACCAGTCAGTCAAATGGAACCAGATGATGGCAGCAAGCATTGTTGGAATACTGCCCGTACTCGTAATTTTCTTATTTTTACAACGCTACTTGGTGGCCGGCCTCACAGCTGGTGCGATCAAGGAGTGACAATTTCAAAATAGCATTGGTTACTGGGAGGAGAAACCATGAGGACTAAACTGCTATTCGCAATGGCTGCAAGCGCAGCTGCACTAATGGGCGCATCAGCTGCACAATCAGCAGAACTGCACTTCATCCGTTGTGGGGACAACGGTTTGGATCAGGATCGCAAGGTTATCGCAGCGTTTGAGGAAAAATTCCCGGGCAACACCGTCAACATGGAAAGCCTTCCATGGGGCACCTGTCAGGATAAGTCTCTGAAGCTTGCATCCGCTGGTAGCCCGCCATCCGTATCTTACATGGGCTCGCGCACACTCAAGCAGCTGGCAGACAACAATCTGGTTGTTGACGTGAAGATCTCTGAAGATCAGCAGAAAGCGTATCAGCCGGGCGTGCTGAACACCGTGAGCTATCGCGACAAGTTCTGGGGCTTCCCACGGGCATTTTCCACCAAGGGTCTGTTCCTGAACTGTGACATCTTCGAAGAAGCCGGTCTTGCTTGTGAAGCACCAAAGACCTGGGATGAGATGTACACCGCTGCAAAGGCGATCAAGGACGAAACCGGAAAAGCAGGTGTCGGTCTGGCTGGTAAAGACTTCGACAACACCATGCACCAGTTCCTGAACTACCTGTATTCCAATGGTGGTCAGGTGATCGATCCATCCACCAACGAAATCACGCTGAACTCCCAGAACACGCTGGAAACGCTGAAGTTCTACGGCAAGCTGGTCGACGTTGCACAGGACGGTCCAACCGCATTTGAACGCACGCAGGTCCGTGATCTGTTCAACGATAACAAAGTGGGCATGTACATCGACGGTCCATGGGCCCGCGGTCAGCATAAAGAAGGCATCACCACCAAGGTTGCGCCGATCCCAGCTGGTCCAAACGGTGTGAGCGGCACGCTTCTCATCACAGACTCCCTTGCAGTGTTCAAAGGCTCTGGCCACGAAGAACTGGCGATGGAATTCGCACGCATGATGACCTCCGGTGAATCTCAGTACACGCTGGACAGCCCAGACGGATGGGGTCTGACACCAATCCTCAAATACGAAGAGCTTGGCTGGGAAAAGCCATTCTACAAGGACGACCCATACTGGGCAGTCTTCGTAGACTCCATCCCAACCGGTGGTCCGGAGCCTCTCTTTGTCGATTACAAAGCGATGCAGACAACCCTCAACTCCATGATTCAGGGCATCATCCTGAAGGACGATACTGCTGAAAACCTGGTGGCAATCGCTGCTGAAGAACTCGAAGAGTTCAAGTAAGCACATCCGCCTCATGCAAAACCCGGAGAGGCTGCCCGCAGCCTCTCCCCGTTATCAAGCGCGAGAAGACGAATATTATGGCCACGCTTCAGCTACAAAACATCGTAAAATCATTTGGACCAACAACCGTATTGAAGGACGTCAACCTGTCCATTGAGGACAAGGAGTTCGTCGTCTTCGTTGGCCCCTCTGGCTGCGGAAAAACAACTTTGTTGCGCATCGTGGCAGGTTTGGAAATAGCCTCCGAAGGCTCCATTATCATTGATGGCAAAGATGTTTCCGACGACCACCCCATTGATCGCGGAATCTCCATGGTGTTCCAGAGCTACGCGCTCTATCCTCACCTCTCAGTTTTTGAAAACATCGCCTTCCCACTGCGCGTTGCCAAACGCCCGGAAGACGAGATCAAGGACCGTGTCCATAAAGCCGCTGCCATTCTGCAGTTGGAAGAGCGCCTGGAGCATAAGCCCGGCCAGCTCTCCGGTGGTCAGCGCCAGCGTGTTGCCATTGGCCGGTCTATCGTTCGCAATCCCAAAGTGTTCCTGTTCGACGAGCCGCTCTCAAACCTTGATGCAGCGCTGCGCGGGGACATGCGCGTGGAACTTTCCAAGCTCCACAAAAGCCTCGACACCACAATGATTTACGTGACCCACGATCAGGTGGAAGCCATGACCATGGCTGACCGCATCGTGGTGCTTAACGGTGGTGTGGTGGAACAGTGCGGCACCCCGATGGACCTCTACTTGCACCCGCGCAACAAGTTTGTGGCAGGTTTCATCGGTCACCCCAAAATGAACTTTGTATCCGCCATGGTCAGCCGCGTGGAAGACCGCATGTTGCACGTGCAGCTGCAAGACGGCGGCCTGATGAGCCTGCCTGTCGCAAGCCAGAACATCAAAGCAGGCGACAATGTCGAAATCGGCATCCGCCCGGAGCACATGCAGCTGGATGACAACGGCCCAATCGCCATGCACGTGGAAGTACTGGAGCGCCTCGGTGCGCACTCTATCGCTTATGGCAAAGTCAATGGCGACAACGCTTTTTGCGCCTCACTTCCGGGTATGGCGGAAATACCGGAAGGCACAACCATTAAACTCAACGTCAAGCCGGAAGATGCCTACGTCTTTGATGCAGATGGGCTTGCACAGCAGCGTCTTGGCGCGCTCGAACTCGCATAGGAGAAACACATGCGTATCATCGTTGTTGGTTTGGGTTTGCGGGCTGTCAGCGTTCTGGAAAGACTGCAGGCACATATGAGTGAAGCGGAAGTGGTGGCCTATGTAGACCCCAAACCGCACCAGATTGAACGCCTCAAAAATCACGAGGCCATCAAGCCTTACGACACGCTGGAAGAAATGCTGGCAGGTGAGAAAGCAGACCTTCTGTTCGTCAGCTCTCCAAACCACATGCACCTGGAGCACATTCGTCTGGGGTTGGAAGCTGGCATCCGCATGTTCGCTGAAAAGCCTGTCGTGATCTCCATGGAAGAGACCATGGAACTGGCAGAACTGCTGTCAAAGCATGGGGCAGATCAGGTGCTCATCGGTCTGGTCCTCCGCTACGCCCAGCACGCAAGAGACCTGCGTGCCGCACAGGCTGCAGGGCAGATTGGCGATGTGGTGTCCATCGAGGCCAACGAGCATATCGCGCCGTATCATGGGGCCTTCTTCATGCGGGATTGGCGCCGCTATTCCAAATACTCCGGCGGTTTCATGCTGGAAAAATGTTGCCACGACCTCGACATCTACAACATGGTCACCGGCTCACGCCCAACCCGCGTCGCCAGCTTTGGCGGCAGAAAATCCTTTGTTCCGAGCAATGCACCGGCAAGAGATGCAGATACGCAGGTGTATCACGTGAAGGAATCCATCTGGGAAGCGGCGGAAGATCCGTTCCTCTCCGATGGAGATATCGTCGACCATCAGACGGCAATCCTCGAATACGAGAGCGGCGCCACCATGGCCTTCCACACCAACATCAACGTACCGGATGAACACCGCCGGTTCTGCGTGATTGGCACCAAAGGCATGGCGGAAGGCGACTTCGTGCGCGGTTATCTGAAAGTCACCGATGCCCATACCCGTGGCACATTGGTGGACGAAGATTACACCAAGTCCATTGACCGCCCCGGCGCGCACTACGGCGCCGACGACATGATGTGTCAGGACCTCTGCGCTTACCTGCGCGGTGAAATGGACAGCCTGCCAGTTTCCGTCGTGGACGCACTGGAAGCAGGCGTTGCCGCACTGGCGCTGGATCAGGCGCGCACCACCGGTCAGGTCGTGGATCTGACCTCCTACTGGGAAAAATTTGACAGTTTCGACCTGCGGGGAACCGCAGCAACAACAAAAAAGATGGAATCAATACAGTGACCAAACTCCCCGGCGCGTACATGCGTGCTGAGATCGATCAGGCAATTCCGGCATTTGCTGAAGGTGTTCTTCAGGACCTTTCAGCAAGTGTCAAAGCAGCAGCACTGGACAAGCTCGACGCGTTTTACACCATTGCGCGTGGAAGCTCAGATGCTGCCGCCAACCTGATCTCCTATGAACTGATGGCTGAACTGCAAAAGCCGGTAACAACCTTGCCGCCCTCTGTGTTCAGCCTGGGGAATGGATTGCAGCTGGGCAATGCTGGCGCGCTTATTTTCTCCCAATCCGGAGGAAGTAAGGATCTGATCAGCGCTGCAATCGGGTTCAAGAATGCGGGCGGTAATACACTCGCCATTACCAACACACCCGGCTCTCCGCTGGCAGCCGAAGCGGATGCCTTTGTCGATATCAAAGCAGGGCTGGAACAAGCCGTTCCTGCCACCAAAACAGTGATCTGTACCATTGCCGCCGGAATGGCTCTTCTGGCAGCGCTCAAACCGGATTACGCTAAAGCCTGTGAAGCTGCAGCCAAAGCCATGTTGGCCAGCGCTGATGCCAAACTGGAACAGGCTGACCAGATCATCGAGGCCGTAAAGTCTACACCGCACGTCTATGTCATCGGACGCGGTTGCGGGTTCGGCGCTGCCCATGAAGTGGCGTTGAAGCTGAAGGAAACCACGGCCATTCACGCCGAGGCATACTCAGCAGCTGAGGTGCTGCACGGTCCGCTGCAACTGGCCACCAAACCGCTCTGTGTCCTCATTTTGGATACGGGAGAAGAGGTCAGCAATCAAAGCCTCAGCCTTGCCGAGGAGCGGTTCCGCTCCGTTGGCGCAAATGTTTTCCGCCTGACACCAGAAACCGTTGGTGCACAGGGCCTTACTCCCGCAGCAAGCTCCGCCATGCTGCTGCGTGCATTGTACCCAGTGATTTTGGAAATTGCTCTCCAGTTGGGTCTGGATCCAGACCAACCGGAAACACTTTCTAAGGTTACTGTAACTATTTGATTTTATGAAGGAATGCTGCGATGGTCGATCTGACCAAATGGGCAACTACGCGCGAAATTCAGGCGCAACCGCAAATCTGGGCAAGCTGGGGGCAGGAGTTTTCTACCCGCCTCAGTGACCTGAGCGAGTGGGTCGCCAACTCAGGCGCCACGGAAGTCTGGTTCTGCGGAGCAGGCACATCTGCCTATATTGGTGACCTTCTGTGCAGAGCGCTGGACGCAACCTCTGTGTTGCCAATGCGCTCGGTTCCTTCAACTGATCTGGTCAGCGCACCTCATGCGTTCAAACGCAATGGTGTGATCCCATTGGTCGTTTCCTTCGGTCGTTCCGGCAACTCCACCGAGTCCATTGGCACGCTGGACTTGCTGGATGCAATCTTTCCGGAAGCGCCACGGCTAAACATCACCTGCAACAAGGACAGTGCTCTGGCAACCCGCCAGCCTGCCTCACAGGCCAGCCAGCGCGTGATTGTGTTGCCTGACGAATGCCACGACAGCGGCTTCGCCATGACCTCCAGCTTCACCACCATGATCCTGACGGCCATGGCTGTGTTTGGACAGGAAACTCCGGAAGAGTTCGCCGCCAACATGAACGAGATCAGCCACGCAGCTGAAATCGTGCTGGCAGAGGCGGATCAGCTGGTGGGCAAACTCACCATCCCGCAGCGTGCTGTGTTCGTGGGCTCTGGGCCTCTGGCCTTCGTTGCCCGTGAAAGTGCGCTGAAGGTGATGGAACTGGCCGCGGGCAAAATCCCATCTATCTGGGACAGCTCTCTTGGCTTCCGGCATGGGCCAAAGTCGTTCGTGGATGACCAGACCAAGGTCTTCGTGTTCCTCTCCAATAACCTGCACTCCCGCCGCTATGACGAAGATCTGGCAGATGAGGTGAAGGCACAGTTTGGCGAGCAAACCGTGGTGACCATCGGCAACTCCGCCAAGGCGGATGTGCATATTCCATGCAAACTGGAGGATGGCTGGATGTCCGTCCTCACTGTACTCATTGCCCAGTGGCTGGGTGTGGCATGGTCCAATCAGCTTGGCTTCAATGTCGATAATCCGTTTGAAGGGCAGGGCACGCTGACCCGCGTGGTCTCGGGCGTAAAGCTCTACGCATTGGAAGAGGCCTGATATGGTTCGAGCAGGTGGCATAGATCTGGGCGGCACCAAAATTGAGTCAACCGCCTTTGACAGTGATTGGGCCGTGGTTGAAACCAAACGTATCCCAACACCGCAGGATTCCTACGAAAATCTGGTAGATGCCCTCTGTGAGATGGTGATCTGGCTGGAAGAAACCGCAGGCTCCAAAGGCCTGCCGGTGGGGGTCGGTATTCCCGGTTTCCATTCCAAACGCACGGGAAAGTTCCTCACCGCCAACCTGCTCGCCTCGGGTCGCACTGTTCATCAGGACCTGATCGATAAATTGGGAAGAGCTGTTGCTTTTGAAAATGACTGCAACTGCTTTGCGCTCTCAGAAGCCATGCTCGGCGCAGGCCGCAGTTATGCCAGTGTCTTCGGCTTGATCATCGGCACCGGCGTTGGCGGTGGATACTGCTCCAACGGCACTCTGATTTCAGGTCTCAACGGTGCTGCCGGAGAGTATGGTCATCTCGGCATTCCATACATGACCATCAAGGAGCTTGGGCTCGATGGCATCCAGTGTGGATGTGGTCGCACAGGTTGTTTTGAAACCTACCTCGCTGGTCCCGGAATGCGCCGCCTCGCAAAGCACGTCACCGGTAAGGACGCTGATGCGCAGGCCATCACTACAGCCGCCGCTGCAGGTGATCCGCAGATGCAGGAAGTCATGCGCATGTGGGCACGCATTGCAGCTGAATTGGTTGCGGCGCTCCAATGCACCGTAGACCCGGACTGCATTGTGCTCGGCGGTGGCCTTTCCAAGATCCCGAATATCGACCGGATCATCTCCGAAGCTCTGCCCGGCCATTTGCTGGACCAGACAGAGCCACCGGAAATCCGTGTTGCAGAATATGGCGATAGCAGTGGCACGCGCGGCGCGGCCCTTGCTGCCGTTCAAAACTACGAAATACTGGAGGAAGCGTCATGAGCAATCCACTGCTTGAGGTGATCACTGCCAACCGTGCAGGCGCCAGAGCCGCGCTTCCTTCCATTTGCTCCGCACAGCCGGATGTCATCCTCGCCTCCGCTCTGCTCGCAGCAGAAAAGAACGCAACCCTGCTGCTGGAAGCCACCAGTAATCAGGTCAATCAGGATGGCGGCTACACAGGCATGAAGCCCGTTGATTTCGTCAGCTACGTCAAAGGCATCTGTGCCACTGCCGGATTACCGGAAGACGCGCTGATCCTTGGCGGTGACCACCTCGGCCCCCAAGTCTGGCGCTCCATGCCAGCAGAACAGGCCATGGCCAAAGCCAAGGAACTGATGAAAGCCTATGTGCAGGCCGGTTTCACCAAAATCCATCTGGACTGCTCCGAAGGCTGCGCTGGTGAATACGCGCAGGTCGGCGACGAGTTAAGCGCTAGTCGGGCTGCCGAACTGGCAGCAGTCTGCGAAGAGTTTGCACCAGATCCAACCCGCCTCAACTACATTGTCGGTACGGAAGTTCCTCCTCCCGGAGGCGCGCGTGAGGAAGGCGAGGCTCATGGCATTGAGCCAACCCCACCCGCGCGTGCCTCCCGTACCTTGCAGATGCATTTTGAGAAGTTTGATGAGCTGGGCCTGCACGCCGCCAAAGAGCGCATTTGCGGACTTGTCGTTCAGCCGGGCGTGGAGTTCTCGCCGTTCCATATCGACCATCTGCCAGCAGACGACGGCAAAGCCCTGCGCGCTGCATTGGACCCGTTCACGAACGTAGTGTTCGAAGCGCACAGCACCGACTATCAGCTGGACAATGCTTTCCCACGCCTCGCCAACATGGGCTTTGCGATCCTGAAAGTCGGCCCCGCGCTCACCTTCGCCTATCGGCAAGCGATCTACGCACTCGATCAGATGCTGGATTGGTTGGAAGAGGACCAACGCACAGCTCCAAAAATCTCGAAGATTCTGGAAGCTGAAATGCTGTCAGAGCCCAAATACTGGCGCTCCCATTATCAGGGCTCGGATCAGGAACTGCGCCTGCTGCGGCACTTCAGTTATGCAGATCGCATTCGGTATTACTGGCCACAGGAGAAGGTGCAGGATGCCCTTGAGGCACTCTTTGCGGCCCTTCAAACCCATAAGATTCCAGAAACGCTGCTGCTTCAACTGTTTGCATCTCAAACTGTTGAACGTGCGCGGGCTTTGCAGAGCCACGGTTTTGGCATAGAGAAGGCGCTCGTGCTTGCTGAAATTCAGCAGGCATTGGACCCTTATTTCTTTGAGAGAGTTGAGACACCTCAGCTTGAGGAGGCTCTATGAGCACCGCACCGGGCAACCAAGATATCTGGCTGAGTCCAGATCAGCTGTTTGACGGGCAGAACCTGCTGACCGATACCGCCGTTCATCTGGTGAACGGCAAGTACGCAGGCCTGTCTCCAGCAGGCCAGTTGCCCACTGATGCGACAGTGAAAAAGCTCTCAGGTCTCATCACACCGGGTTTCTTTGATATCCAGATCAACGGCGGCGGTGGTGTCCTTTACAACACCACGCCAACACCGGAAGGTCTGGCGGCCATTGCAGATGCCCACCGCCAGTTCGGCACCACGGCCTTGCTGCCAACGGTCATCACCGATGCACCACAGGTGCTGGAAGAGGCTGTTGAGGCCATGAAGGATGCCTATGGCACCCATGGCATCAAAGGCATTCACATCGAAGGCCCACACATCAGTGTGGAACGCAAAGGCACCCACGAAGCCAGCTGGGTCCGCCCACTCAATAAGCGCAGTTTGGAACTGGTCCGCGATCTACGGGATCGGGACATCCCTGTTTTGGTGACAATTGCACCAGAAGGCGTGGCCAAAGGCGACGTTGCCAGACTGGTCGAGATGGGCGCAGTGGTTTCTATCGGTCATACCGATGCAGGCGCAGCGCAGATCAAACCTGTTCTGGAGGAAGGCGCAAATCTCTTCACGCACCTGTTCAACGGCATGTCTCAGATGGTCAACCGTGAGCCGGGCGCTGTCGGAACCGGCATCAACAGCACGGCTTATTGCTCGTTGATCGTGGATGGTCACCACGTGGCAGACGACATGCTGCGCCTCGCTATGCGTGCGCGTCCTGTGAAAGACCACATGATCATCATCAGCGATGCCATGCCAACCGTAGGTGGACCAGACAACTTCGATCTTTACGGCCATCAGGTCTATCTGGAAGACGGCAAGCTCATCAACAAAGCCGGATCTTTGGCCGGGGCGCACGTCACCATGTTTGAGTCCGTGGTCCGCATGATCAATACGCTTGAGTGCCCTGCTGAAGAAGTCCTGCGCATGGGCCTTTCCAACCCTGCTGCACTGATGGGTCTGACCCAGTCTGTCGCCAATCTGGAAACCGCAGATGTCGAAGATCTGCTTCTGATCGCTCCGGACTACAGCTCCTTCACATTCCTCTCGCAGATGATCTGAACCCCGCGAGAGGATATTCCTCACCGCTCCCGAAACGCCTCTGCTTTCACCTTGATCAGCGGCTTGGCGATGTAACTCAGCACGCTTTTCTCGCCGGTGAGAATGTCGATGCTCGCCGTCATGCCGGGTGTGATGGGTAGAGGATTTTCTTCCGATCCCAGATGGTTCTGTCTGGTGCGCACGATCACCTTGAAGAACGCCTGACCGCGTTCATCCTCGGAGGTATCCGGGCTGATCCGCTCCAGCACGCCCTCAAGCCCTCCGTAAATGGAGTAGTCATAGGCCGTTACCTTCACGCTCACATCTTGCCCCGGATGCAAAAAGGCCACGTGCTGCGGCTGTATCTGGGCAGCAATCAGCAGCGTATCCTCCAGCGGAACAATCTCCACCAGCGGCTCACCTGCCTGAACCACCGCGCCAATAGTGCTCACGTTGAGCTTGTTGATCACACCGCGAACGGGCGCCACCAATGCACTGCGATGCACCCGGTCTTCCGCCCCTCGCAACCGCTCCTCAATCACAGCCAGCTCTGCTTTTGTCGCCACCAGATCCGATTGCGCCTTGGAGGCAAAAGCTGTCTGCGCAGAGATCACTCGCTGCATCGCTTCCTGCTTCGCCGACCGCGCGCTGGCTAACGAGGCCTCCAACATCTGCTGCTCGCCATGCATGGTCGTGTACTGTCGTTTAAGCCGCAAGAACTCAATCTCTGGCAGAACCCCTCGCTTATAGAGCTGCTGATTGATCTCCAACTCCCGCGTGATAATAGTGAGATTGGAGCCCAGCATCTGTTCTTCCGCTTCCAGCTGCTTCAGATCCTGCTCTTTCTGGCTAAACTGGCTGCGCAGCACGGCAACCTCAGCATTGAGCTGATCTTTGCGAGCTTTGTAAACCTCCAGCTCTCGCTGCAGAAAGGCAGCAATGTCAGAGGGCGTGTTGCTCAGATCCAACTGAAGATTTGCCTGTCGCGCTTCCGCCATCAACCGCGCAAGGCGCGCCTGCAGCGCATACATCTTCTGCTGCAACTCTCCCAGTTGTGAGGCAAAGCCGGTGTTATCCAGCTTCACCAGAACAGCCCCTTGTTCCACGATCTCCCCTTCATAGAACAGCACCTCAGAGACAATCCCACGCTCCGGCGCCTGCACAATCTGCATCTGGCGAGAGGGGATCACACGCCCATCGCCGCGCGTGACTTCCTCCACATGGGCAAAAGCAGACCAGACGAACAGCAGCAATAAGATCCCGGCGCACGTGAAGATCAGAATGCGCGAATGCTTTGCACTGTGAAACTCCGGCAAGTGCAAAGGCTCTTTGGGAAGCGACCAGCTCTTCATGCGCGCAGCCTTTCCTCAATGGAGACCTGTGTCGGGCGCGGCACCTCCCGAAGACGCGGTTCCTGCATCATCTCCCGAACCTCATCACTCGGCCCATCTGCAATAACGCGCCCCTGATCCAGAACGATCAACCGGTTGGTGAGCTTCAAAAGGGAAGGGCGGTGCGTGCTGATGATGAGTGTCAGAGCCCCATCGTTATAACGCTGCAGCCCCTGCAAAAGCTTTTGCTCTGCGGAAAGGTCCAGCTGACTGGAAGGCTCATCCAGAAACAAGATCTTTGGCTTGCGCAGTAAAATCCGCGCCAAGGCCACACACTGCCGCTGACCACCGGAAAGAGCCCCGCCATTCTCTCCAACAATCAGGTTGAACCCAGCCGGATGCTTGTTCACGAGAGCATCCAGCCCCGTGACATGGCAAACCTCCTCAATCTCCTCATTGGTAAGATGAGGCAGACCAAGGCAAAGGTTGTCGCGCAAAGTGCCCTGAAATAGCGTATTTTCCTGAGACTGATAGCCAACAAACCGACGCAGATCTGCAGGATCAAACTGCCGCGTATCAATACCATCGATAAGCACAGCGCCCTCGGTCGGATAACGTAGCCCGCTCATCAGCCGGCCAACCGTCGATTTGCCAGACCCAACACACCCGATCAGCCCAACCGTATCCCTCGGTGCAATGGCAAAACTGCAATGCGTGATGCTGGCCTTTTCGCTGAGCGGATAAGAAAAGCTCACATTTTGGAACTGAACCTCACCGCGGCATCGGCTAAGGTTTGCTGTTGCTTTCCCCGCTTTGCGCTCTGTCGGCTGGTTCAACAACTCTTCCAATTGACGATAGCTATGCAGCACCTGGCGAAAGCGAACCAGCGTATTGGCGATGGAGGAGATTGGTGCAAGCACGCGGGAAGACAGCATCATCGCAGCGATGAGCCCACCCATGTTCACCGCACCAGCTTCCACCCGGTAAACACCCCAGACAATGATCAGCACCGAGACCATGCCCTGCACATGCCCCGTTCCAACCATGGCAAGGTTGGACCAGTACCGGCTCTGTAAAAGAACCTCACTGCTGCGCTCCACCGAGTGCTCCCACCGTGCCTGCATATGCGCTTCTGCATTGAGAGCCCGCACGGTTTCATGCCCGCCCAATGTTTCCATCAGAATGTTCTGTCGCTTGTTACCTTCCAGACTGGACGCCTGAACCGCACGTTCCAGCGGCAACTGGGCTCCAAGGTTGATGAGGCAGACCACTGGAATGGCCAGCAGCGGAATCCAGGCGATGGGGCCGACAATGAAGAACAGGATGCAAATAAAAAGCCCGACAAAACAAAAGTCGAGCAAGGCAATCAACGCAGTGGAACTGAAGAACTCACGAAGTTTCTCATACTCATGAACCGTCCCCGCATACTCTCCTGCGCTTTTGGTTTTGACCGCAAAATCAATGTTCTGCATTTGCGAGAAAATCTTGGAAGCCAGCCGCTGATCTGCTTTTTTGCCAAGGCTGTTGAGGATGGAAGACCGGGCTACCTTCAGTGCACTGTCTCCGACCAGCGCAATCATCACGCCAATCGTCAATGCCCATAAAGAAGCGACTGCAAAATTGGGAAGGATGCGGTCGTAAACATTCATGATGAAGAGGGGAGAGGCAAGGGCGAGCAAGTTGATGAGCAACGTCCCAACCGCCACACTGCCATAGTCTGGCCAGAAGCGGGTGAACTCACCCCAGAACCAGTGTTTGTTACTCTCCTGCACCTGCCCACTGCTGTCTTTTGCATGCAGCGAGGAAAACAGGATCGCGTAACCAGAATAAGCCCGCTGCAAAATATCAAGGCTCAGAAACTGCGGCCTCTCCAGATCCAGCGGATCCAGAAGCTTTACCTGCCGCGTGGCAACATCGTACCCGACCAGCAGACGCAAGGCGCGATCATGAAACACCAGCAAGCACGGCACGCTGTTGCTGGAGATCTCACTGAGCGCGATCCGTTGTTTGACGGCTTGCAATCCGCAGTTCTCGGCGGCTTTCTCAACCTGCGAAAACTGCAGCCGGCCATTGATGAGCGGCAGGCCAGCCGTAATGGCGGTCTTGCTGAGAAAGTTTCCATGCGTGCGGGAGATGTAAGCAATGCTTTCAACGAGGGCGTCCAGCACCTCATGCATTGGATGGCTACCTTCCTCGGGATTGAGGGCATGAGGGCTGGACAAGCGAAAATCACTCACGGCGCGTTCCCTTGTTTTATGACGGCAATCTACAATTCAGTGATCTTTGTATTTAGAGGGGCCACGCTTTGTTTGGTCTTCTTGCGAGAAGCAGAAAGATAAGCAGATACAACGCATTACTGGGTCCGTCTTATCTCTCAGTTCTCGCTAAGAAGTTTCGGTGTTCTTGTGGGAACTAAGAAAACACCCTGAGTAAAATGTGGCAATCTTGGGAACTTGTACCGTCAAATTACGGGGCAAAAATTGCAGGAGTGTTCTCGATAAAAGACTCACTGTAAAATCTACGCCTTTAAAATCAGCACCTGCTGAAACACCTATTTTTCCAGCTTTCCTGACAATTCCCCCTGCATAGATACCGCCAAAAGTGTGAGGCAGGGCGTGTGTACGAAAGGGGATAATGGGATAATTTCCGTAAGGGAAGGAATCTCCCTGCTTTCTGAGGGGGCAATGCTGGTTAAGAGAACCAAAGTCTCTCAGAAGCTCTCAATCACAATAGCTTAGGCAGTTTCTCAGCTAAGAAATCAAAGAGCAGCTTGATACGCGGAATTTGCTTGAGGGTATGAGGGGAGGCCAGCCAAACGGGCAAAGCAGGTAAAGGGTCTTCCAGTTCAAGGCGAACAAGGCTGTCATCTTCAACGCCAATTCCGATCTGCCCAAGCCCAACACCGCACCCAGCTCGCACCAGCTCCCAATAAGTCACCCTGTCATCACACCGCACGCTGAAGAAGTTCCGGTCAACCTCCAACCCGGCCTCCTGCATGCCGCGCAGGATCAGGTCAGATCGGTCATAACCAATCCAGTCCAGCGCAAACAGGTCCTCTCTGGTCTTGGGCATGCCAACACGTTCAAGGAACGCCTTGCTGGCGAACAGCCCCAGTGGCGTCTCACCAATCTTCTTGGCCACGATGTCCAACTGGGTTGGCGTAAACATGCGCACAGCTATGTCTGCTTCCTGAAACAGCAGGTTCTGCGCATCATCAGAAGGCACCAGATCAATCTGGATTTCAGGATAGGCCTGCCGAAACTCTGCGATCAGCTTGGGCATCACGTAGTTGGAAATCACCTGACTGGCCGTAACGCGCACAGAGCCCGCAAATCCGCTCTGCTTGCGCTCTTCCGCATGCAGCAGAAACTGAGCCGCCGCCGCATGCATCGCTTTGGCATGGGGCAGCAAGGCTTCACCATCTTCCGTCAACCCAAGCCCGCGTTGATGACGATAGAACAGGGAGACGCCCAGTTCTGCCTCAATGGCTTTCACCTGGCGCCCAATGGTCGGCTGGCTCTGGTTCAGCTGTTTGGCCGCTGCTGAAAGGCTACCGGTCTCCGCCACAGCCACAAAAATGCCGATCAGATCCCAGGAAAGATGATGTAAGATGCTATTCATAATTGAATATCATATCTGCATTTCAATCGAATTTACATAGCAAAGAAAGCGCTTACTATCATAGTCAAAGAGGATAAAGCAGGAGCCAGATATGAGACCTGTCGCTTTGATTTTAGGGGCAACCGGCAGATTTTCCAGAAACATGATTGAGCAGCTGGAAGCAGCTGGCTGGGAAACCCGCAAGTTTGATCGTAAGACGCAAAACATGGCGGAAGCAGCCAAAGGCGTGGACGTCATCGTCAACGGGGCTAACCCACAATACCCGCAGTGGAAGCGGGATGTATTGCCCTTCACTCGCCAGGTGATAGACGCCGCAAAGCAGTCTGGCGCGACCGTGATCATTCCGGGCAACAACTACTGCTTCGGCCCCAACATGACATCGCCCATCGGCCCGCAAACACCGCACAACGCCACCAATGAGCTCGGTCTCATCAGAATAGAGCTGGAGCGCCTCTACAAAACATCAGGCGTGAAAACCATTCTGTTGCGTGCCGGAGACTTCATCGACACCTCTGCCAGCGGAAACTGGTTCGATCTCATCATGGCGACCAAACTGGGGAAGGGAAAATTCATCTATCCCGGAAAAACAGATTCCCCGCACGCATGGGCTTATCTGCCAGATATGGCACGAGCTGCAGTCCAGCTTCTGGAAATGCGGGATCAGTTGAACACATACGAGGACATCTCCTTTCCCGGCTACACTTGGACCGGTGATGAGATGAGCAAAGCCCTCACTGCTGTTACCGGCCAGACGATCACCATCAAGAGCTTCAACTGGTGGATGATCCGCCTGAGCCAACCATTCTGGCCCTTAGCAAAGCACTTGCTGGAAATGCGCTACCTTTGGGATGTGCCGCACTGGATGGACACAAAGCGCTTTGAGGAACTGCTCCCTGACTTTCAGGCGACACCGGAACAGGAAGCCTTAAAGCACGCCATCGCTCACCTGCCAGCCTTCCCGATGAACAAGCCGATCCCGCTCAACCAGCACAAAAGAGCTGCATGAGAAACGCACTCAAGTGGCCTCCAAGAGTTTACAGAGGCAAAGCCGACAGGATATAACTGGACATTCCATCCTGATATATTTGCGGCGTTTGCCTCTTGGAATTTTGGAGTGCTCTTTGACCTTTAAACTTGGAATTCTGGAAGTTGGCCGACCACCTGAAAATCTGAGCAAGACCTTCGGTGATTACCCGTCAATGTTCGAAACGCTCTTAAAAGAGCAGGGGGCCGACTGGCATTACATGTCCTATCCTGTGGTGGATGGTCAGTTGCCTCAAACCGTCCATGACTGTGACGGCTGGCTGATCACAGGCTCCAAACATGGCGTCTATGATGACCTTGAGTGGATCGACCGGCTCAAAACCTTCCTGAAAAACGCCTATGACGAGCACGTGCCAATCGTCGGCATTTGCTTCGGACACCAGATCCTCGCAGAAGCGCTGGGCGGTAAGGCTGAAAAGTCAGACAAAGGCTGGGGCTGCGGTGTCTTCACCTACTACGTTCTGGAGAACCCAAGTTGGGTACCGGAAGGCCTGACCAGCTTCTCCATTGAGGCCTACCATCAGGATCAGGTGACCAGATTGCCGGAAGATGGGGAGGTCATCGCGTCCTCCGACTTCTGTGAGTTTGCAGCCATTGATTACAAGGGCAGAGCGTTCACGCTGCAGGGACACCCGGAGTTCAATAAGGACTATTCAGTGGCCCTCTTCAAAGAACGTCGCGGCGATACACTGCCGGAAGACATTGCCGATCATGCCATCGCATCCTCTGATGCACCCATGCAGATCAGCGAAGTCGCGCACATGATCGTAAACTTTATTCAGCAGGCAGCCGTGCGAGAAAAGCAAGAAGGGCACTAACCAAAACCTGCGTTGTCTTGGGGGCTTGGGGGAGAACCTTAAGTCCCATCAGGGATGTACATGGCTATTTCGCAAGGCTTTCTTCACGCCAACGACAAGGCAGGTGAATACCCTGCCTCCTACTACACCGCGACTGCAAACAAGCAGTTCTCCTTTCCAGTACTGGAAGGAGAGCACTCCTGCGATGTTTGCGTTATTGGCGCAGGCTACGCTGGTCTTTCTTCTGCATTGCATCTGGCTGAGCGTGGCTACAAGGTTCACTTGCTTGACGCGCACCGTGTCGGTTGGGGCGCTTCTGGACGCAATGGCGGACAGCTGGGAACCGGGCAACGCAAGGATCAGGATGAACTGGAAAGCCTCGTCGGGCTGGAGCGTGCAAGGGAACTCTGGACCCTAGCTGAAACCGCCAAATCTCTGGTCAAAGATCTAATTGCCAAACACCAGATCGACTGTGATCTGAAACCCGGCATTCTCCATGCCGACCACAAGCAAAGCTACGTCAGTCACAGCAAAGCCTATGCTGAAAAGCTTGTAAGCACCTACAATTATGAGCAGATCCGCTTTGTAGATAAAGCGGAAATACAAGAGTTGCTCGATACAACGGCGTATCACGGTGGCACGCTGGATATGGGCGCCGCACACCTCCATCCCCTCAACTTCGCATTGGGTCTGGCAGAAGCCTGTCAAAACGCAGGTGTCCAGATCTTTGAGAACTCAGAGGTGTTGGAAGTCCAGAAAGGGGAACCAGCCAGACTGAAGCTTGCCAACGGTCAGGTCACTGCCCGCTATGTGGTCTTCGCGTGCAATGGCTACATCGATAGCCTTGAACCACGCGTGGCATCACGGGTCATGCCCATCAACAATTACATCATTGCCACAGAACCGCTGGGCGAAGACCTCGCCAGATCTTTGATTGCCAATGATGCAGCCGTGGCGGATTCCCGGTTCGTGATCAATTATTACCGCCTGTCCGCAGACAATCGCCTGTTGTTTGGGGGAGGGGAGAGCTACAGCTTCCAGTTCCCACAGGACATCAAGGCTTTTGTGCGCAAACCCATGCTGCAGATCTACCCGCAGCTGAAGGATGTGCCGATCGAATACGGCTGGGGTGGTACGCTGGGCATCACGCTCAACCGCATGCCGTACTTTGCAAAACTCGCCCCCAACATGCTCAACGCTAGCGGCTTCTCCGGCCACGGTGTCGCCATGGCAACACTGGCAGGCCAACTTATGGCAGAGGCCATCGACGGGCAGGCCAGCCGGTTCGATGTGATGGAAAAAGTCCCAACCCACGTCTTCCCCGGTGGCCGCCACCTCCGCTGGCCCCTCATGGTCCTTGGCATGCTCTACTACAGCCTGCGCGATAGGCTGTAGAACGCGTTAGACTGGGATAAAAACTTCCCGCACGGATGAACTTCTGGCTGTCTCAGCTCCATCCGTTTCATCCAGAGCCTGATACTGATGCGTATCAGCAGAAAATACTTTGCCCAAACCGTGGTACCCGGAAACTTCCGGCTGCTCGAAACCAGCTTTTTTCAAGTCATTCGCCAGTGCTTGTGCAAAGGACTGCTCCCGCTCCACTTCTATAAACAGGAAGCTCTTTACCTTTGTCTCAGAGGCAGCTTTTAGGTCTTCAGGAGAGAAGGATTTCGGCAATCGGGCATCTGCGCTGTGACAGGAGCTGACCCGAATATCGCTGAAGGACTTTTCCAATCCTCCCTTCGCCAGCTGCTGGGCAATATCCTTGGACCATGCAACTTCCCAGCCTTGCTCCTCGGGCCCCGTTTTTGAGGTGATACCCTCTTCACCTTGCCGACCATGTCCCACAAGGTAGAGTTTATCCTCTTTGGTTTTCAGATTGCCGAGTATTCCGGTCTCTTCGTTGCTGATTACCTTCACACGCAGCAATGCATCTGCCCGCCATGCATGATCACTTGCCGCCTTCAGCATGTCCTCAAACTTGTTTGGGCCGACAGTCGTTATAAAGCCTGTCTCGGAGAGATCATTTTCTGCCATGTAGGAATTGAAGCCAGAAGCAAGATCACCGGCTTCTTTGTAATTCTTTTCAGCCAACTCATGTTTGAGTACTTCAAACTTCGCCTTGTCAGCGTTTGTTGCGACAATGAGCGATCTTAGCTCTTTGCCGGCATTAAAGCGCGAAAGGTTGGTACCGGAAACCATTTTCAGAACATCATCTGACACAAACGGAGCATAGAAGTATCCCGTCTTGCCTTCGTGAGCGGCTTTAGTGCTCTCGTTGGCGACTTCCGTCTTTGTCGTCGCAGAACTGATGTTCGCGTCCTGTTGGATCTGCCCGCTTGAAACAGCAGGCGGTGAAGAGCTGGCATTTGAAATAGGCATGGGGCACCAAAGTTATCTGTTTGATGCCAACCATAGATGCCTACCTATACGTGTGTTGTGATATTTGAAACATCCAGCTTGCATGATGGGACCAGTGCACTCTGAGCTTTAAGAGGAGCAAGCGACAAACGCCTAACTCTTCTCCAACTCTTGCTCCATTTCCGGCTTGTCCAGATAAAGCCGCTGGCGCTGATAGAGTTTGCCGTTCACCTCAACCAGCAGGCCTTGCCTGCGCAATGAAGCCACATACTTTGCCATGCCGCGTCGGCCTTTCTTTTCAAAGAACGGCAGAATGCGGGGCATCAGGTTGGGCAGCAGCATGGCCAGTCGGGTCAGCCAGGAATCGCTGGCTTTGGGGTAGCGCTCCAAACATGGCCTCTCCAGATGCTTCACGAACTGATCTGCTACCACGCTGGGCGACTGCGGCTCATCGATGAAGTTGAGCACACTGCCACCTTCCAACGCTTCTTGACGCAGCATGTAAGTATCTGTGGCTGTGGGCAGAACGCAGCTCACTTTGATGCCGTGCAGGTCTTCATCCAGCGCAAAGGAAAGCATGGCACCACGCAGACCGAATTTGGTCGCCGCATAAATCGGTGTTTCCCGAAGCGGCTGAATACCGCCAAGCGAAGTGGTCGTGATGATGCGTGGATCATCCCCCTTCAGCAGATAAGGCACAGCCAACCGGCTCAGCACCAAAGGAGCGACCATGTTGATGGCGACCTCCTCTTCGATGCTTTCTGGCGTGCGCTCATGAAAGCGATCAACCTTGGTGATCGCCATGTTGTTGATGAGAACATCCATCACGCCAAAGTTCTCTTCCACCTCGCGTAAAAGACGCTCCATCTCATCGCGCTGTGTCAGATCCCCCTCAAACACATGAACCCGCAGGTTATCCAGCCGGGCTTGAAGCTCTCGGGCAGCGCGGCCATTTTTGTCTGCCAGAACGAGGTTCATACCCCGCTCATGCAAACGCGTGGCGATGTGTCCGGCGATGTCTCCACCACCTCCGGTGATCACCGCCGTTCGCCCTTGAAAACGATAGGTGCTCATGCAGCAACCTCCGCCTTCTTAGCAGTTTGAGCTTGCTTGGATTTTGGCACTGCTCGCTTGAACCGAATGTCCTCCGGGAACGTCCATCCCATCCGTTGATAAAGCTTCTTCACATACTTGGTGTGCGCTACCGCATCGCAGTAGCCTGCATGCCGGTCCGTTTTCAGGAAGTGAATGCCACCGGAAAGATCAGGTGTTTCGCTTCTGATGATCGCCTCCAACTGGCTGGCACGGGAAGGATCATCTCTCTGATCCTTCAGATAGTTGGCGACCAGCCCGGCCATGTAGTCAAACCTCTTGTAAGCGCCGGAGTTGGTTTCAATGTAGCTGATGCCAAATAAGTTCTTATGCTCACGCGAAGCAGCCTGAATGAACATCTTGGGCCGTCCGCCTTCATAGCTGAAGTAGTCGCCCGCAAAATCCAACTGCTGGTTATAGCCGGTTGCACAAAGGATCAGGTCAATCTCTTCCCGGCTGCCATCCTTGAATACCACGTATTTGCCATCCAACTGATCCACATCCGGCTTCACCGTCACATCCCCGTGCTGAAGCGAATGCACCAGCTGGGTGTTGAGCAAGGGATGGGTCTCAAACAGCTTATGATCTGGCTTAGGTATTCCAAACCGCTGCAGGCTGCCGTTGAACATGCGCAGCAGTAAGGTGAAGAAAGGCCTGATCAACCAAACTGGTAGATCAGGCCCACCATCTGCAAACACATCAGCAGGCATGCCAAACACATGTTTGGGAATGATGTGATAGCCACGCCGCATGGAAATGAAGGCCTTTTCGCCCATCACACCCGCATCACAGGCAATGTCACAGCCAGAGTTGCCAGCTCCGACCACCAACACCCGTTTACCGTCAAACTCACGAATGTTCTTGTAGGTCTGGCTGTGGCGGATCTCGCCATCAAACGAGCCCTTCAACTCGGGCATGTTGGCCTGCCATTGCGAGCCTGTGGCACACACCACAGCCTTGTACTCGCGGCATTCGCCGTTAGAGAGCTGAACCTGCCAACGATCATCCTTGGTTTTGGTCAGCTTCTCAATCTTGGTTGAGAAAGTGATTTTCTCCCGCAGGCCATAAGCCTCTGCGAAGTCATGCAGATACTTCAGGATCTCTGAGTGTTTAGGGTAATCCGCGAAATGATCTGGCATCGGAAAATCAGCAAAGCCAGACAAGCTGCGAGAGCTGATGAAATGCGCGCTCTCATAAATCGCAGTGCCTTCGTGCTTAATGTCCCAGAGACCGCCCACATCCGGGTTTGGGTCAAACTGATCCCACTCAATGCCGTTGTGCTGTAATGCGCGGGCCATCACAAGCCCCGCCGGGCCTGCACCTGCAATGCAAACCGCGTCACCTCTATCAATAATCTCCACCGTTCCCTCCCCGAACTGTGAAAGGCTTACCTTAGGGGAAGATTGAGGTGGATTAGAAGGACATATACGGACGTAGGGCGGACATTTTCGGCCATATCTTGCGGTCACTCCCGTGTTTCCGCTAGCATGAGCGTGGCGGGAGGGGACATGCAGACGGAAAATCATCAGTTGGCCTTGTCAGATGTGGCACAGCGCTCAAAGGTGCCACCACACTTGCTGCGCTACCTGCTGCAAGAGCTGGAGCAACGCGGCATTGCGGCTGAAAAAGTCCTGCCATACACGGTGCTGGACCAGTACAGTGACCCGACAGCCTTCCTCTCACATGATGCCCGTCTGACCTATCAGCAAAGCCGCCTGATCATCCTGAAAGCACTTGCTTTGACGGGTGACGAAAGCCTCGGTCTGGCCGTTGGTCATCGTCAATCCATTACCTCACTCGGTCTGGTCAGCCTTGGCGTGATGGCAAGCGCAACGGGCAGAGAGGCACTGGAGTTAGGCATCCGGTATCACCGTCTCACCGGCAGTATGCTGGAAATTGATCTGGAGCCATCATCCAGCAATGCCCTCACCATGATCGCCCGCAGCCGCTTTCATGAACCTGTGCTCCTGACGTTCTTCGTTCAGGAACTGTTCGCGGCCATGGTCGGCGTTGTCCGCTTCACCACAGGAAGTAAGCAAGCGATCAATCGCATCGAGATGATGCAGACACCGCCAGAAAAGAAAAGCCTCTTTCAGGACGCTCTCGGCCCATCCGTCATACTCGAAGCTCCACGCAATGCCATTGAGTTTGATGCAGACCACCTGCAACGACCCTTGGCAACTGCGGACCGGTTTGTTTTGCATGAGGTAGAAACACTGCTGGCTGGCATGATGCAGGAAGAAAGCACGCGTCTCGACTTCCTCAAGTCTGTCGAAGAAGAAGCCCGCCGCCGATTGAAAAACAACCCATCCATCGAGGAAATTGCGGGTGTTTTCTCTATGAGCGAGCGTAGTTTCCGCCGCAAACTTTCAGCCTCTCAGGTCTCCTTCCGGGACATCCTCTCCCAGATCCGTCAGTCTCAGGCCATGGAGTTGCTTCTGTGGTCTCGCCTGTCCTCAGAGCAGATCGCAGCGGAGTTGGGTTACTCTGATCCAAGGGTGTTTCGCAGGGCTTTCAAGCAGTGGACAGGGGAGACACCCAGTCAGTTTAGAAAGTCCGCAACTCAACTGTGACGAGTACATACCGCACCAAAAGTTCCATTGGGTCTCTCAACGTTATTTAATATTCTCCGAAAATTCCCTATAAAGGCGCAGGGGACACATGTTGCAATGCGCAATTCTGAGGGGCGATGCGCGCCTTTCAGTGAGGTAGCGCAAGGACATGCCTCTGAAAGCACAGGCAAAAATCGAAACCCAATAATAATAACGCGTACTCAGGAAATGTGCTGACAGACTGGCAGCAAGTGCGTGGGATAACAAAGGATACAGG
The DNA here is from genome assembly GCF_057774105.1 of Pseudovibrio sp. SCP20. Classification (NCBI taxonomy): domain Bacteria; kingdom Pseudomonadati; phylum Pseudomonadota; class Alphaproteobacteria; order Hyphomicrobiales; family Stappiaceae; genus Pseudovibrio; species Pseudovibrio sp. SCP20. Next base: position 56,248 of record NZ_JBYMDH010000001.1, read on the forward strand.
CAGTTCAAAAGCTCTGAGCAAGGGCCGGCTGCTTTGGATGAACGAAACGGGCACCTAAAATCATGTCTCATACATCTGCAATTCGGCGGAAAACCATTAAAGACATCATGAAGGCGAAAGGCCATCACAAGCTGGTCTGCCTCACTGCCTATACTGCGCCAATCGCGCAGATGCTGGATGAACACTGCGATCTGCTGCTGGTGGGAGACAGCGTTGGCATGGTGCTCCACGGTCTGCCAGATACAACAGCCGTCACGCTGGATATGATGATCATGCACGGCAAGGCCGTTATGCGTGGCTCTCAGAATGCCCTTGTTGTCGTTGATATGCCATTCGGTTCTTTTGAGGAAAGCCCGCAGTCTGCTTACCGCAATGCGCTGCGCGTGATGCAGGAAACTGGCTGTCAGGCTGTTAAGCTGGAGTATAACTCCGCAGCTCCTGAAACCATCCGCTTCCTCGTGGATCGCGGTATCCCTGTTGTCGCTCATATCGGCTTGCGCCCGCAGTATCTGCATGTGGAAGGCGGCTACAAGGTTGCTGGTAAAAACGAAGAAAGCCGCCAGGAACAGCTGGAATGTGCACGTCAGGTTGCTGAAGCAGGTGCGTTCTGCGTGGTGGTTGAAGGCACCAAAGACGAAGTTGCTCGTGAGATCTCCGACAGCGTGCCAATCCCAACCATCGGCATTGGCGCCTCTGTAGACTGCGACGGCCAGATCCTTGTGACTGATGACATGCTCGGCATGTTCGACAAGACACCAAAGTTCGTCCGCAAGTATGCAGAGCTGAAATCCCAGATCGAGCTGGGCGTAAAGGCCTTCGCGAATGATGTGCGCCGCGAGCAGTTCCCGGCTGCTGACGAAACCTACTAAGACCGCTCAGAACCGCTGGGAAGAGCTTGTCTCTCAGCGGTTTTACCCCCTAAAATCCATAAATGTTTTGGGGCTGCACCCACATGATAGTGTGCAGCTGCAGGCATAAATCGGCTTGGGGGATCGAATGGTGCTTATTCTGGTTCTGGGAGTTCTGTTAGCTCTGGCAGCCCTTGCTGCCTACACCTTCTGGGGTGTTCTCAAGATTCAAACCCCCACCAACGGTCCTTCCATCAAATCAGAAGGTCGTCGTGGCACGGCGCTGCTGATCATTGATGTGCAGGCCGACTTCACCAAAGAAACAGGCTCCCGCAAATGGGATCCTGATTACCTGCAATCCCGCCTCGATCAGATCAATGCACTGGCCGAGCTGGCCAAGCAAAAAGGCTGGCCAATCATCGCCATCCGGCATGTCTATCAGGGGTGGTACACCAACTTTCTGGTCCGCTTGCTGGGAGGAGGGCTGGGAGCACAAGGCTCTGATGGCCTCCAGATGGACCCACGCGTCACAGCAAAGCCGGATCTGGATATTGAAAAGTCCAAGAGCGATGCCTTTGGCGAGCCGGAACTCTCAGTATTTCTGAAGGCCCATCAGGTTGATCATTTGATCCTCACCGGTCTGGACGGCAACGCCTGCGTGAAGAACACAAGCATTGGCGCACTCAACAGAGGTTACCGTGTAGAACTCTGCGATCCAGCAATCCTCGCCTACAATCAGAAAGCCTGGGAGCTGCAGAAAGAAGCACTGCAGGAAATGGGTGCAGCTGTCTCCCACGACATCGCTGAAAACGCCGCAGATGCTGGAGCTGAGAAAGATCCAGCCTAGTCGATCAGATTACCGTTCTTGTCAAAGAACGGGTGTCGCCCACCAAAGTCACCGATAAAGCTCAGGTGATTGATCAGCTCGCCTCCGGTCCAGCGGAAGATCCGTACCGCTGGCGGGTCCATCACAAAGCTTGGTTCTCCATCTGGCTCCAGATCAAGCGTCACCTGATGACCTGAGGCAGGGCAAATGCTCACCGGTATGCCGTTTTTGAACACCTCAATTGCCCGATGAACGTGCCCACAAGCAATCTGCAGGATTTGTGATTGTCCGGTGACAACAGGCCAGAAGTCTTCCTCAGCACGCATCAGCATGATGTCATCCATGTGTTCAATGCCGGTTCTGAAGGGAGGATGATGCATGAACACGAGTGTAGGCTGATCTTTGTGCGCTGCTAGCTCTGCGCGCAGCCAGGCCTGCTTATCTGCATCAAAATGCCCGTCATGTTTGCCCGGAATGGTCGTGTCCAATCCGATGATCCGCAGACCATCCTTCTCAATAGAGAACTGCAGTGCGCCTTCATTGGTCAGGTAGTCATGATCTGCAAAAGCTTCGCGCATCGCATCCCGATGATCATGGTTGCCGGGGATCACATAAAACGGCATCTCCAGCTGATCGATCTCCTGCCGAAACAGCTCATACTCATCTGCATTGCCCAGATCCACGAGATCGCCACTGATCACCACAAAGTCCAGCCGGGGTCGAAACGCGTTCAGATGTGCCACGGCTTCGCAAAGATGAGAGAGCGTATCAACGCAGTTGTAGGCGAACTTTCCGCCAGCTTTGATGTGAATGTCGGTGAGCTGCGCGAAAATCATAGATGCTACTCCAAAGAGATAATCGGAATGATCGGTAAAACCAAAACAACGGCAAGGCCGCCTTCAAGAAATTGGGCTGCTGACTAATCTTTATTGCCTCAAACAACAAGTGAACTTTTCATGACAGGCGGAAGGTTGCAAGGCGTCAATAAGAACAATTAGGAGGAGAGGTTGATCTGTTCCTCTGTCAGGACGAGGCGTTGCACGTATATGAGCATCTGCTTGATTTGCTCATTTTCGCCGGTTTTGAGCAATAAAATCGCCTAACTGCGGGTTTTGACGCATTGAAAGGATTTTTAAAACATATCACAGTACACCCCTGAAATATGAGAGGCGAATTTTCGGGAGATGTTCGACTCCAGATAGTTTCGAGCCGTAGCGGAGGAGGAACCGCGAGCGGTTCATTGGGAGAAGGGCGTGCTATGGGGATAGCACGCCCTTATTTTTTAAAAAGTGCCTCTCAAAAAGCCTAAATGATTAGGCTTCTCAAGGCATAAGAGACCACCGTCACGGAAGCGACGCCTGCAATCCAAAGGGCTGCAAACCATAGCAAACGCTTCCAGAGGGGGAGCTCGACTTCACCAGTCTTGTCAGAGGTCATCAGTGGTAACCCTCCGTTGATTTAATCTTGCCGCGGAACACGTAGTACGCATAAGCCGTATAAGCGAGGATCATCGGAATTAGGATGACCGCCCCCACAAGCAGGAACTTCAGACTGCTGTCAGGTGCAGCTGCTTCCCAAAGCGTGTAAACGTGTGGCACCACATAGGGGAAGATGTTGATCCCCAATCCCACATATGTGAGCAGGAACAGCACCAGTGAGGCGAGGAACGGCGTGTAATCCGCATCGCTCATCAGTGCACGCCATAAGATCAGCGTAGTGATCGCAACAAGAAGCGGAACAGGGAATGTGTAAAGCAGATATGGGAAGCTGAACCACTTCTCCATAATGCTCTCATTGATGAACGGCATCCAGATGCTCACCAGTAAAAGGAAAGCGATCAGTAGCAGAGCTGCGTACTTTGACACGCGGCGGAAATGCGCTTGCGGCACACCTTCCAGCTTCATAACCAGCCAGGTTGATCCCAGTAGGGCGTAACCGGAAACAACCGCAAAACCAGTCATGACGGAAAATGGCGTCAGCCAATCCCACCAGCCACCGGCATAGGTGCGGTCTACCACTTCAATGCCTTGCACCAAGGTACCAAGCACCAGACCCTGACAGAACGCCGCCACGATGGACCCTGCAAAGAAAGACAGATCCCAGAACGGCCTGCGTTCAACAGAGGATTTGAAGCGAAACTCAAAGGCCACACCACGGAAGATCAAGCCGATCAACATGCCGATAATCGGTGCATACACCGCAGGCATGATGACCGAGTAGGCCAGCGGAAACACCGCAAACAGGCCGCCTCCACCAAGGATGAGCCAGGTCTCGTTACCATCCCATACAGGGGCAACACTGTTCATCATCAAAGTGCGTTCATCTGCATCTTTGGTGGTTGGATACAAAATCCCGATACCAAGATCGAAGCCATCCAGCACAACATAAGCGAAGATCGCAACGGCTATGAGAAAACCCCAGATAAGCGGATAATCAAGCATCATGAGAACGATCTCCCTCATTTGGTTGAAGGGCTTGGGCAGGTGTAATGCCCGCAGTTCTGACTGGAACGCCTTCTTCGACGCCCAGGCTTGCGTCCGGTGACTTCGCCATGGCTCGGAAGATGTAGAAGATGCCTACACCAAAGACGATGAAGTACACCGCGACAAACACCACAAGCGAGGCCCAAACAGCGGGCGCTTCAACAGGCGAGACCGAGTCCGCCGTTCGGAGCAGTCCGTAGACCGTATAAGGCTGACGTCCAACCTCCGTTGTTGTCCAGCCCGCTATCACCGCGATGAAGCCCGCAGGACCCATCACCATGGATGCGCGCTGTAACCACTCACTCTCGTAAAGCCGACCACGCACGCGGGACCATAGACCCCACAAGCCGACCAGCAACATCAGAACACCAATGCCAACCATGATACGGAAAGACACAAACACGATCGCTGCAGGTGGCCAGTCTTCCCGAGGAAACTCATTCAGACCCGGCACAACACCATCAAGGCTGTGGGTCAGAATGATGCTGGAAAGATACGGAATTTCCACCTTGAACTTGGTCTCGCCAGCTCCCTCATCCGGCCAACCAAACAGGATCAGCGGAGCAGGGCCTTGCGAGTCAAAGTGGCCTTCCATGGCAGCCACCTTGGCAGGCTGATGCTCCAGAGTGTTCAGGCCATGATAATCACCGGCAATCATCTGGATTGGGGTCACCACCACGATCATCCACATGGCCATGGAAAACATCACCTGTGCGGACTCATTAAAGCGATTGCGCAATAGGTGATAGGCGCCCACCGCACCAACCACAAAGGCAGTGGTCAGATAAGCAGCCAGTACCATATGCACGAGCCGGTATGGGAAGGAGGGGTTGAAGATAATTTCCCACCAATCCGCAGGTACAAACTGGCCAACGTCATTCATGGCGTAGCCAGCAGGTGTCTGCATCCAGCTGTTCACGGAAAGGATCCAGAAAGCGGAAAGGGCAGTACCGATGGCAACAACCACGGTGGCGAAGAAGTGGAGCTTCTTGCCAACCCGGTTCATACCAAACAGCATGATGCCGAGGAAACCGGCTTCTAGGAAGAACGCCGTGAGCACCTCATAACCCATGAGCGGCCCGATGACCGATCCGGTTTTGTCTGCAAAAGCAGACCAGTTGGTGCCGAATTGATACGCCATGACGATGCCGGAAACGACACCCATAGCGAAAGAAAGGGCGAAGATTACGATCCAGAACTTGAAGACCCGTAAGTATACATCACGTCCTGTCCATAGCCATAAGCCTTCAAGCACAGCAAGAAAACTTGCCAGACCTATAGTAAAGGCAGGGAAAATGATATGGAACGCGATTGTAAAAGCAAATTGGAATCGAGCTAGATCAACTGCTAAACTGTCCATGTGACCACCTGTCGATGGGATGTGCTGATTTCAAATCATGGAATTCCGTAGCGGAACACTGTTAATAATTATGTTTTTTCCGCGATCCATGACCAGTGCACCCCAAAAGATAGGGCACTTGTCTTTGCTGTAGTAACTGTTTCCTTGAAAAAGTGAGTTGCATTCCGACCTATGCGCTATGCAAAGTGTCGCATAATTTTTGCTTATGCCCGATCCAACGCGGCACTATCCAGTTTTTATTAATTCTAATTCTAATATCTGGTTTTGCCTTGGTATGAAGGCTGCACAAACCAATAAAGCAGCAGCAACTCTCCGAGAATCGGTATGAAAGCGATCAGTAACCAGAACCCGGATCGGTTGCTGTCATGCAGTCGCCGCACAGCCACCGCCAATGAGGGCAGGAAGAATGCGATCGTCAGAATGGAGCTGAGCGGAGCACCATCCTGAACGCTACCAGCGGGCAACCCCAGCGTGGGAGCAATGACGAAATTATCGATCAGATGGGCTGCGATCATCACAATGAGAACGAACAGGACCCACCACCAATACTCTGAGCGAGGCGCCCGCCCAGTGAACTGCACATACTTCTTGAAACAGGTTCTGATGGCGCGTTCAAAAGTCATCCTGTCCTCACACCGTTATTTGTCTGTTTGCGTGACTCAGCATCTGGGTGCCTAAAAGCAGGTTCAGCAACAATCACTGAGATGCTGCACGGCTACTGATATTTGACCTGCACAGTTTGTCGGGATGGTAAGACGTGCAGATAAAACAAAAACGCCCAACCAATAATTGGCAAGAACCAGAGAAACAGCCAGAAGCCTGAATAGTTCACGTCATGAAGGCGGCGAACGCCCACAGCCAGACCGGGAAGTAGAAGAGCTGCTGAAACAATCATGCCAATCGGGCCGGATGAATGTTTATTATCTGGTGGGATCTGCTCAAAAACGGACTCCAGTATTAAGGCATCAAAGCCGGCGGCAAGAAGGCTCATCACAACACTGAAGAGAACCCACCACCAGAACTCTGCACGTGTAGCCCGGCCATAGAAGTGAGCGTATTTTTTGAAACAGGTTTTGATGGCGTCTTGAAAGCTAACCACAACACCCTCCTTTTTGCAGGAAAGGCTAGAGCGGGCTTTCTCACCAGAAAGTTGAAGGCATAGGCCAAATGCAAAACAGGAGAGCAAAGAACGTGTCCTTACTCTCCTGTTTGTGATTGTTTGCTTAAGCAGAGCTTATTGCTTTAGTTGGTACTGAACCGTTGGCGCAAAGCTGCACCCCCCGCAGGAGCTGCCACAGCTGCTGGAGGAAGCACTGGAAGAACAGCCCACTTCCTCGATCCGCCCGAGGGCCTTCAACTGAGAGACCATAGCCATGGCAAAGTCACTTGGGATATTCATATCCTGAGCGATCTCGCCAACAGTGGCACCGCCTCGTTTTGCCAAAACACCTTCGATCCGCTGCAACATTTTATTCTGCTGCCTCCAGTGCCGCGCGCTGTGCAACAGTGCTTCCTGCCTTTTGGCGCATGAAAACAAGGACACCTACGACGGCAGCTAACACTACGACAATCCAAATTGCAGAGGATGTTGGATGACGCGCAAAAGTACCGATCTGGTAAGCCAGAGAAGCGCCGGAGTAGGCGAGCAGGGTGGTCCAACCGGCTGCAAACAGCGCCCAGTTACGGCCAACTTCACGCCAGATGGTTGCCAAAGCTGCAGTACAAGGAATGTAAAGCAGAACTGCAATCATATAGGCAAACGCGCCAACCTTGCCATCAAAGTGCGCAGCAAGTGCGGTGAACAAGCCAACTTCAACTTCCTGCTCTTCAGCAGCAATAGAGTAGCTGGAGGTATCACCAATATCGATCCCGAGCGGATCAAGCATCTGAGAAGTCAGATCTACAATGCTGGTGGCGAAGGTGTTGATCGCGTCCTGAGCGGTCTCCAATGGTGCGGGAGTGCCGCCTTCCTCATCTGTGGTGACATAAAGCGTCTGCAAGGTGCCAACCACGGCTTCTTTTGCAAAGATGCCAGTCACCAGACCAACAGTTGCTGGCCAGTCATCTTCACTCAGCCCCATTGGTGAGAAGATCGGCGTGACCTGTTTGGAAACAACAGCAAGCACAGAGTTGCCATTGGCTTCATTGCCAACGTTTCCTTTGAAGTCCACGGAGTTCAGGATCGTCAGCACAGCCACCACAGTCACAATGATCTTACCAGCACCAAACAGGAAGATCTTCAGGCGTGTCCAGACCAGCTTCATCACCTGCACAAACTGCGGCATCTGATAGGTTGGCAGCTCAATAGCAAGGCTGGTGGACTGGCCTTTATAGAAGGAGTTGGACAGCGCCCAGCCTGTAAAGATCGCAACGCCCACACCCAGCAGATACAGCGCAAATACGATGTTCTGACCGTTGACCGGGAAGAAAGCAGCCGCAAACAGAGCATAAACCGGCAAGCGAGCGCCACAGGACATGAACGGCGCCATCATGGAGGTCACAACACGCTCACGTTCTGTTTCCAGCGTACGGGTCGCCACAACCGCTGGCACGGTACAGCCAAAGCCCAGAATAAGCGGCAGGAAGGCGCGGCCAGGCAAACCAATCCGGCGCATCAGCCCATCGGCAACCACTGCTGCACGAGCCATATAGCCGCTTTGCTCAAGGAAAATCTGGCAGAGGAATAGTATACCGACGATAGGGGCGAACGTACCGACGGTTTGTAAACCTCCGCCAATTGCTGTGATCAGCATTTCCAGCGCACCACCTTCAAGCCCAACTGCGTAAAGCAGGCTCAGTGGTGTCTGGATAAACAAGGCGTCTCCCAATCCATCAAACAGGTCAATGAAGTAGGAGGAAACATTAATCGCGATGAAGAACATCGCATACATCGCACCAAGGAACACAAATGGGCCAGCCCATTTAGAAAGCACAAAACGGTCAATCTTGTCCGAGAAGCCGCGTACATCCTGCGGCTCAGGCAGTTCCATCAGCTGTGAAAGCGAGTAGGCGCGGTTGAAGTAGCTCGTCGCCATCACCAGTTCGGTTGGGTCTTGCAGACGGAGCTCACACTTTCTGGAAACATCCAGTGCCTTTTCCAGAACTGCTTCCGGAACCATCTGACGGGCCAGCTTGTCACCTTCCATCAGGCGATGAGCCAAAGGCATGGACTGGGATGACAGCTCAGGAGCCAGCTTCACGATCTCTTCCGCAAGCTCTTTGACAGGCTTGATCAGATCAAACGGATCCGTCAGCAGGCGAGAAGGAGCCTCAGGGGAGCGAACCGCCGTAGACAGCTCATCACGCAGACCTGCCAGAGAATGCTCGTCATGAACTGAAGTTGCGATAACAGGCATGGCCAGCGCAGCAGAAAGGCGATCCGCAGCGGCCTGTAAAACACCAGCAGGCCACAAATCTGCTTTGGTCAGCACTGCAACAATTGGCACATCAAATGCTAGTGCCTGAAGCAGAATGGCAAGAGAGCGTTCCAGCGCAATTGGATCAAGCACAACAGCCAGAGCGGCTGGGCGATCAGACAAAAGCGCCTGACGGGTAATACGCTCGTCAATGCGGTCATCTTCAGGAGAGGAAAGGGTGGCCACACCTGGCAAGTCCAAAAGGGCCAGATCGATACTCTGTGTTTCACAAATGCCGGTTTTACGATCAACCGTAACACCCGGCCAGTTGCCGATGACCTGACTACGGCCTGTCAGCTTATTGAACAGGCTGGATTTACCGGAGTTGGCTGTGCCGAGCAGATGGACTTGAGGCTTGTCATCGCAGCGACAAGAGGCGGTATCGTGACAGCTCATTGGCTGACCTCTTCCACCAAAATGGTGTCAGCCAGATCAACACCAACAGCAACGCGCTGCGAACCAATGGAAAGGATACGAGCCCGTGAGCCGCTGCCTTCAAAAATGGTAAGCGAACGATCACTGGTCAGACCAAGCGAGCGCAGTTTTAGGGCATCCGCCCGATCTCTTCCAAGGCGAACGACTTTCAGCTCAACACCAGCACGCGCTTCGGTCAGCGGCTTAGCCTGCACAGGTGGAACGAACGTTTCGCGGTAGGGTGCGAAGACTTCTTTGTGGGGTGCTTGCTCGAATGTTTCTCTGGCTAGCAAAGACATCTACGTCTCCAAAAATCTTAGTTCTTGAAGACATGGAACTGCAATTGCGAATGACTTGCATTGACAGCAATCAATTTTGCAAGCGTCGTCGTTAACTGAAAAGCTCAGCTATCACTTTGTAATTCCTGTAAAAAATGGAATATCAGAGAGCCGGTTCCAGTCCGGTCACGCTACACGCTTGTTCTAAAACAGCTTCTTTGGATTTGCTGCTGTCCAGCTTGGCCCAGTGAATCTCGCCTAAGTCGTAGGTCTGCTGCAAGCGCACCACCTCTGCATCCGCGTCCGATGCGTCGCCGTGTCGCGCATCAACGCGGTTGATAAGCGTCTCAACGTCAGCTTCCAGCCAGATCCCGATAAACTCAGCATTGGTTTTCTTGGCAAGTTGCTCAATTGAGTCTCTCTCAGCGGGCTTGCCATAAACCCCATCAATGATCACCGAGTGCCCGGCGGCCAAAACCATCTCGGCCCGTCGCAGCAGTTCAGCATAAACCTTCGCGGAAAACTCTGGTGTGTAGGTCTCCTTGCTGGCCTTATCCGCTTCACCAATCTCCAGCATCTCTTTTCGGATAACATCTGTCCGCAAATGCACCGCACCGGGCATACGCCCCAGCTTAGGCGCCAGTCCCTGCGCAAGTGTCGTCTTACCTGTTCCAGACAATCCACCAATCACGCAAAGAACCGGAGGTGTAGGTGCCAGGGCTCTCTGGCAGATCCTGAAGTACTCCTGCGCCTGCCCCTCAGTCTTCAGGCGCGTTGCACCTTCCTGGTGCAACGAAGCAGCCGCACCGATTTTGGCGCGGATAGCAGCACGCATCATCAGATAGAACCGCAATACGCGTATGTCTTCCAGATGTTTGAGTTCGTGTGTCTGCTGTAGGTAAGCATTGAGCACCACATTCGCCGCTTCAGGCTCTTTCCGCTCACAAAGATCCAGCAGCAGAAACGCCAGATCGTACAGCACATCGCCAGTCGCGATCGCATCATCAAACTCAACAGCATCAAACAGCAGCGGCTTTCCATCATGCATTACGATGTTGGCCAGATGTGCATCCCCATGGTTGAGCCGCACAAGCCCATGTTCGCCGCGCTTCAGTATAATGCTCTCAATGAACGTGTGTTCTTCTCGCGCTGCTTTATCGAGCGCGATCACCTGATCTGCTGGAAAGAACTGAGGGAACTCCTGAAACGCATCAAGGTTCTGATTTGTATACGCCAACAGATCATCAATCCACGGCTGCGCTTCCCGCTGTGTTGTCCGGCTGTGGGCATCTACCATCAACTTGGCAAGATCAAGAGCCAACTCCCGGCTGATCCCCTTTTCCTCAGCAACTCGGTCTAGCCCAAGGTGCTCGTTGAAGCGGTTCATGTGAACCACCCACTCCACAACGTCCCCATGACCGGCAAGTTCCAGAGAACCATCCCGCTCCAATGTAATGGGCAGGGTGCTGCGGTAGATCTGTGGTGCGTACTGGCTGTTGAGTCGGATCTCCGCTTCACACGCGCTTTTGCGTTTTTCAAGACTGGAGTAATCGAGGAACGGGAACTTCACATCCCGCTTCATCTTGTAGGCGTCATTCCCAACAAGAAAAGCAATGTTTGCATGCGTATCGATGCGTTTGACCTCTTGCCCCCTGTGCGCATCGGGGGAAGTGAAGAAGCCAATGATATCGCTTTGGGTCAGGGTATCCACGTCAAAACTATCAGCGGTCATGGGTCCATCCATCGAAACTGCGCAAATCTATAGGTGTTGTGCACCTTCAGGCTGCAATTGCCAATCTATCAATCGGGCTTAGGAGGTATTCTAGGGCTATGGATCTTTTGTGAAAGTGAAAAGCAAGGGTAACTCAATAAACTACTCAATCTGTCATGCAGGCTTCATCATTCTCACTGGGATTTGCCCAGTTCATTCCGTCTCGGAATAATAAAGAGAAATACTGCAGATTTTCACGAGCGCATATTCCGCGTATCTTCGCCCCCAATCAAATTACGACTGGAGTGAGGGATGAGCCAGACAAAGCGGACCGGTGGTCAGTTAATCGTAGATGCGCTGGAAGATCAGGGCGCAGAGCGTGTCTTCTGTGTGCCGGGTGAGAGTTATCTTGCAGTTCTGGATGCGCTGTACGATGCCTCCATTCCAGTAACCCTGTGCCGTCAGGAAGGCGGCGCGGCCATGATGGCTGAGGCTTGGGGCAAAATGACCGGTAAGCCGGGTATCTGCATGGTGACCCGTGGTCCGGGTGCTACCAACGCCTCTGCGGGTGTCCACGTGGCACAGCAAGACTCCACACCGATGATCCTATTTGTGGGGCAGATCGCACGTGATATGAGAGAGCGTGATGCCTTTCAGGAGGTCAACTACCGCCAGATGTTTGGCAGTATAGCCAAATGGGTTGCCGAGATTGATCAGCCAGACCGTATTCCGGAAATGATCTCTCGTGCCTACCACGTCGCCACGTCTGGCCGTCCGGGCCCTGTGGTCCTGGCTTTGCCGGAAGATATGCTGATAGAACTGGCTGAAGCGCAAAGCGTTCCAGCTATGGGCCCAATCGAAACTCACCCATCGCAACATCAGATGGAAGAGTTCCGCGAGCTGCTGGAAGGTGCCGAACGCCCATTCTTCATTCTCGGTGGCTCCCGCTGGTCAGAAGAAACCTGCGATACTTTCAGAGCCTTTGCTGAGAAGAACAGCCTGCCTGTCGGCGCATCCTTCCGCCGTCAGATGCTGTTTGATAATGGACACGCATGTTATGCGGGTGATGTTGGCATTGGCATCAACCCAAAGCTCAAAGCTCGCATCGAAAACTCTGACCTTATCGTGTTGCTCGGAGACATCCTCTCCGAAATGCCAAGCCAGTCCTACTCCATGCTGAACATTCCTGTTCCTGCTCAAAAGGTGGTGCACATCCATCCGGGTGCAGAAGAACTTGGCCGCATGTACCTGCCAACGCTAGGCATCAATGCAAGTCCGGCTGGCTTCTGTGAAGCTCTGTCTAAGATGGATATGAAACAGCAGGCGGGCTGGCAAGCACAGGTTGAAGAGGCTCATGCAGATTATCTTGCATGGTCAGGTGCTCGCCCGAAAGTGACCGGTGATCTGCAGATGGCTGAAGTTATGGAGTGGATTGAGAACAACCTCGACGACACCACCATCTTCGCCAACGGTGCAGGCAACTACGCCACATGGGTGCACCGCTTCCATCGCTTCCGCAAATACAACACCCAGCTCGCACCAACTTGCGGTTCCATGGGCTATGGTTTGCCAGCCGCTGTCGCAGCTAAGCTGAAGTTCCCCGAGCGTGATGTTGTTTGCTTCGCAGGTGATGGCTGTTTGCAGATGACCATTCAGGAGCTGGCAACCGCAGCGCAGGAAGGGGCCAACATCATAGTTGTTGTCGTTGATAACGGCATCTACGGCACCATCCGCATGCATCAGGAACGTGAATACCCGGGCCGCATCAGCGCAACTACTCTGCAAAATCCAAACTTCGCTGATGTGGCAAAGGCCTATGGCTACCACTCTAGCACAGTGAAAACAGCAGATGAGTTCGGCCCTGCATTCGAAGCTGCAAAAGCAAGCGGCAAGCCAGCCCTGCTGCACCTGCATCTGGATCCGGAAGCAATCACGCCAATCCGCTCGCTGACAGAAATCCGCGAAGCTTCAATGGCGACGAGTTAAGCCGAATATTGCGGAGGCGATGGTTTACTGCGCATCTCCGAAAAGTGGGAACCGGTTTTCGGATAAAGATACGCAATTTTAAAAGCGAAAGCTGTTCACATTTCAGCTTTAGCTCATCGTCTCCCGATCAAGGGCGGTCACATCCAGAATAACGTCTGAAAGTGCATCATCATCCAGAGAACGCTTCACGCGAAAGCCGAGGCTGCGGCACATATCTAGCATGGTGGTGTTCTCGCGCAGCACTTCCCCTTTCACTGTCTGGATACCATCCACCTTCGCATAGCGAATAATCAGCTTCATCAGTACCCAGCCGAGGCCCATACCTTTCAGGTTGGACTGAACCATCACCGCATACTCACCTTCGGTGTGGTCTGGGTTGGCATGCAATCGAACCACGCCCAAAATATTGCCAGTCTCCGGATCAATCGCCGCAAACGCCATCGCGCGCGCATAGTCCAGCTGAACAAGGCGGGCGAGGAATGTATGTGAGAACTCCTTAACTGGAGCAAAGAAGCGCAAACGCAGATCTTCTACGGAAACCTTCTCAAAGAAGCTCTTCAGCTTGCCCTGATCTTCAGGCCGGATTGGTCGGATAAGAACAGTCTTGCCATCTTTAAGCTTGTGCGTGTGCTCCCACTCAACAGGGTAGGGCACAATGGAAAGGCGGGAAGCCCCCTGCCGTCCCGGGCGTTTTGCCGGAGAGCTGATTGCCACGCGGGCATCCAGAACCACGATGCCGTTCTCATCAACAACAACTGGATTGAGATCCAGCTCACGAACCTCTGGGAAATCAACTGCGATCTGAGAGAGCTTCACCAAAAGGTGCTCCACTTCAGACACATTGGCTGACGGCCTGTTGCGGAAACCTTTCAGCAGTTTGGAGGTGCTGGTGCGAGAAACCATCGCCTTGGCAAGGTTGAGATCAATCGGCACCAGATCAATGGCACGGTCGCCCACCACTTCAACGGAAGTTCCACCCTTACCAAAAACAACCACAGGCCCAAATACCGGATCATCTGCAAGGCCAGCATAGGTCTCCAGACCAAACCGACGGGTCACCATCGGCTGGATTTCGACACCTGTGATCTCGGCCTCAGGATAAGAGTGCTTCACATTGCCAAGGATCTTCTCAAAGGTTGCTTTTACCCCTTCAACACTATCTACGCCAAGATGAACTCCACCCACATCGGATTTGAAGGTCAGATCAGGGCTGCTGACTTTCAGCACAAGCTGGTTGTGCTTATCAAACAGAACCTCAGCCACCTTGGCGGCTTCCTCTACGGTCTTGACCAGATGCAGTTCTACCTGATTGACGGAGTAGGCCCGCAGCAACTCGCGCGTTTGCAGCGGGGTAAGCCACTTCTGGCCATTCTCCAGCGCCACGCGGATCGTCTCTTTCGCAAGCCTTAAGTTCGGCTTGTAGTCGCTGGGCAGACTGTCCGGCACGGCTGAAAGGTGATCTTTCGCCTCTTTGTAGCGAACAAGGTGCATGAAGGACCGGATTGCGCCGGATGGGCTCGGATAACACGGCACCCGTGCTTCATCCAGAACCTGACGCGGAATGTTCGCACCGCCAGCCAGCGTCGTCACAAAGGCCTGGTGTTTACCAAGCCTCTTGCGATCTTCCTTGCCTGCTTCTGCCAGTGCTTTCGCGATTTCAGTAAAGTCTTCAAACGCAGTCGGTGCAGCAATGGCAAGAACACCATCGGAGTTCGGGTCTTTCAGCAAAGCACTGATGCCCTCTTTAAACTCTTCAGGACTTGCAGCCTCTTGCAAAACCATCGGGTTGTCCGCGCGCGCATCTGTACGGGTAAGCGAGACCAGCTTCTCTTTGGTCTCTTCGCTGATCGGCGCCAGCTTACCACCCACTTTGGCAAGACGGTCAGCGGCCAGCGTTGCCAGACTTCGGCCATTCGCGATGATGGAAAGACGTCGTCCAGCAGACGGAGCGACACGGGTAATTGTCTCCGCAGCCTCAAACATCTCATCAAGATCATAAACACGCAGCACGCCTGCACGCTGCAATGCTGCATCATAAACGGAATCGCGCGTTGCCAAGCGGCTGGAATGTGCTGTGCCGGAGATATGCTGGTCACGGCTCGCACCACTACGGATCACAATCACAGGCTTGGAACGAGCCGCTGCGCGAGCTGCAGACATGAACTTGCGCGGGTTCGCAATCGTCTCCAAATGCACAAGGATTGCCTTGGTCCGATAATCCTGAGCATACCAATCCAGCAGATCCGAGACGTCGACATCCAAACGGCGCCCAAGAGAAACCACACCGGAAAACCCGATGGAGTTGGCCTTGGCCCAGGCAAGCGTTGTGTTGAAGATGGTGCCGGAACGGGAAATCAGCGCCAGCTCCCCCTTCAGGGCCTGTTCGCTGGTCAACAATGTTGAGAGCTTGGAGTGCGGGGAGGCAATCCCAAGGCTACCCGGCCCAAGAATGCGAATATTGAATGGGTGTGCCGCTTTCAAAAGCGCATCAAGATGTTCATCCCGCCAGCTGTCAAACCCACTTGCCGGAATAACAACTGCTCGCGTGCCTTGCTCTCCAAGCTGCTTGATGTCCTCTGCCGCTGTTGTGTGATCGCCAAGTAAAATTGCCAGATCAGCTTTGTTCTCGACCTCTGCAATTGAAGCAACGTTTTTGAAGCCGTCTGCTGATGCATCTGGCAGTCCCACAAACGTTTTGGGTCCACTAAAACCACTGCTCACTATGCTGTCGATAAGACGTTGCAGGATCACCTCCTGCTTGCTGTTCGGGCCAACAATGGCAATGGAGCGTGGAGAGGTCAGGCCCTCAAGATTGCAGATCGTCATAGCGCACTTCCCGTCAAACTCACTCGAGTTTTAAAGCGTACTCCCGAAAAGTGGGCACCGGTTTTCGGGTAGAATACGCGGCAAAAACAAAAGCCAAAGCAGTCTGAGCGATCCAGACATTTACAAACTGCTTAGGGTGCTGTTTCCGTTGGTTTCATTGAGGCTGATTCCCGTTCACAGTTAGTGAACTGAAAGCATCATCCCCAAAATAGAAGAGAGGTGCGACAGCAAGGCGACACCTCTCTCCGTTTCATAAGGCAAGGATCAGGAGGCGTAATGGGAACATAGCCTCCCAATAAAATTAGTGAGCCATCAGAACTGGAATGGTCATGGAATGGAGAATGTCGCGGGTTGCTCCACCTACGAGATACTCACGCATACGGCTGTGGCCGTAACCACCCATCACCAGCAGATCAACAGCGTTTTCAGAGACGTAGTTGAGAAGCGCATCACCAACACCGATTGGTGGGTTGTTGATCACATCAACATTGATCTCCAGATCATGGCGTGCAAGGTACGTTGCAATGTCAGAACCTGGCTCACCTTCAAGTGGCAAACCTTTGTTCACGATCACGATTGTCACCTGCTCAGCCATTTCCAGAATTGGAAGCGCTGCATGCACTGCGCGTGCTGCTGTTGCACTACCATCCCATGCAACGACGACTTTCTTAGGAGTGAAGTCACCTTTGGAGATGAATGGCACGATCAGCGTAGGCACGCCGGATTCGAACAGCAGACCTTCGATCAGCATTTCGCGCATTGGTTCTGGTGCTTCAGGATTGTCCTGACCAATCACAACCATGTCGCTCAAGCGGCAATGACCCATAATGGATTCGAGGCTGCCACCGGTCACGATCTCTTCCACGCGGGTTTCAGTAGAGATACCAGCGAGTTCTGCGTAACCTTTGAACTTCTCAGTAGAAGTCTTAGCAGCATCGATGGCCTGGTTTTTAGCAACCTGCAAATAGTCGGTTGGCATTGGTGCAGCCAAGAAGCCCGGTACGATTGGCTCAAATGCCAGCGCAAGCCCCGTCGCATGTGCGCCAGCCTGACGTGCGAACTCTACAGCAACCTTAGAAGCTGTTTGATCGCCGTTCAGATCAGTAATGGTAAGAATGTCCTTGATTGCCATAAGCCTGTCTCCTTGCCCTCTATTTCTTAGCGGTACGGGAGGTTGTCCCTCGCCTGAAATATTAGGTCAGCATTGCAGTCTCTGCTTTGATCCTTGTCAACCTTAAACATTGGGATAAGGTTTTGAAAAATAATGCAGTTTCACTATTATTGAAAGTAAGGGAGTGTAAGGTAGCGCAGTTTCGACCCTAATAGGTATACTTAAAGTCTTTATACTTTAGGCAAAGAAGAACTGACAGGCTGCATAAAAAGCAGATATTTTATACACTTGCGCCCTGCAAAGATAAATTGAAGAACCGAACCTAGGGGCATGTGAATATTCACTAAACCTTCGAACTACTAAGGTTTATTACTGAGAAAATTGTGATATTTCTATATCCGACGGAATTTAGGGAGGGGCTGAAATTGCGTGTTTTGCAAGGACGGCCGAAAATAATTTTCGGGAGTTGATAAATGAAAAATCTTAAGGTTGCGACCGCTGCACTCGCCGCAACAATGGGCTCCGCATTCGTGGGCGAAGCTCTGGCTGCTGATGTGACTTGGAATGTATCTTTGTGGGGCAAGCGCCGCGCATTCACCGAGCACGTCGAGAAGCTGTCTGAAGAAGTAGCTGCACGCACAAACGGCAAGTTCGAAATCAAACTGCACTACGGTGGTGCACTGTCAAAGTCTCGCGAAAACCTCGACGGTATCTCCATCGGTGCGTTTGAGATGGCTCAGTTCTGCGCATCCTACCATGCAGACAAAAACCCAACTCTGACCACCACTGACCTGCCATTCCTTGGTGTGCCTGATCTGGAAACTCAGGTGAAGGTAGACTTCGCGCTCTACAATCACCCAGCAGTTCAGAAAGACCTGGGTCGCTGGAACGCAAAGCTGCTGATGCCATCTCCAATGCCGCAGTACAACCTGCTGGGTAAGGGCGATGCACCTGCAAAGCTGGCTGACTTCGAAGGCATGCGTGTGCGTGCTCTTGGTGGTGTTGGCAACGCGATGAAGACCATCGGCGCTGTTCCAACAACTGTGACAGCTTCTGAAGCGTATCAGGCAATCGATTCTGGCACTGTTCAGGCCGTTGCTTTTGCTCCACACGCGCACTTGGCATTCAAAACCATTGAAGCTGGCAGCTGGTGGACCAATAACCTCAACCCAGGCACTGTGAGCTGCCCGGTTGTTGTCAGCACCGACGCCTATGACATGCTCTCACCAGAGTTCCAGAAGGCACTTGACGAAAGTGTTGCACCAGCTGTTCAGCATTACCTGGACACCTACGCAAAGGTCTACGACAAGTTCTACCCAGCTCTGGAAGCAAATGGCGTAAAGCAGATCTCTTTCTCTGAGGAAGAGCTTGAAGGCTTCAAGGCTGTTGCTGGTAAGCCAATCTGGGACAAGTGGGTTGAAGACATGTCTGCAAAGGGTCTACCAGCTGCAGAACTGCTCGCACTTGTACAGAACACAATCGCTGGCAAGTAATTGCTTTTGCAAAGGCGCATCTCATTCAGATGCGCCTTTCTTTATTCCGATAGGCATCGCTTGTCGGAGGTTTGCTTAAGAGCCTGCTCAAACGTACCGCTTCAGAGCAGGGCGCAACATTTCTCTTAAAGTCGGGCTGATAACATGTCCAAACCAAACGGCCCCACATATCCAGCATCGGATATGGCCTATCTCCGCTTTAATGGTGCGCTGGGAAAAATCGAGAACCTGTTCAACCTCATTGCAGCTACATCTATCCTCATCTTGATGTTGCTGGCAGTTGTTCAGGTCGTTGGACGTAACCTGTTCAACCAGCCCGTGCCCGGTTTTATTGATATTACTGAACAAGCCATGGCCGTGTTCGCGTTCATGGGCATCGCATACTGCCAACGCGTTGGTGGCCATATCCGTATGGAGCTGGTAATCGGCGTGTTCAAAGGCCGTGCCCAATGGATCGCTGAGTTCCTAGGTGTCTTTGCCATCCTTCTTGTGATTTCCGTGCTGATTTATGGCTCATATCTGCACTTCGATCGTGCTTGGACCTTCGGCGACAGCACCATGGATATCTCCATTCCAACGTGGCCATCCAAACTTGCGGTGCCTGTTGCACTCTCATTGCTTTGGCTGCGCCTCGTTCTGCAGCTCTTCGGGTATAGCCGCCTGATCATCAATCCAACTGCGTCCGTGCTGGATCTGCCGCATGTGATGGATGCCGCTGCTCATGCGCAGGCTGAAATTGAAGAAACCTTCCACTCCGCAGAAAATGGGGAAGAAGCGCCTGAAATGCGAACGCCTGCTCCGGGAGGTGCGTCATGACCCCATTTGATATCGGCCTCATCATGACCGGGGTGCTTCTACTCCTCGTCATCATCGGCGTTCGTGTTGCCTTCGCAGCGGCCTTCGTCGGCATCGTTGGCATGATTGCGATTTTCTCTATGCGTTTGGGCTTTGAACGTGGTGTGATGACCGCCGCCAAAATGGCCGGCACAATCCCACATTCCAAATCAGTCACCTACGCCTTGTCCGTGCTGCCAACCTTCATCCTGATCGGCTTCCTTGCATATTATGCGGGCCTGACGAAACACCTGTTCGAGGCATCCAAACGCTGGCTTGGCTGGCTTCCTGGTGGCATGGCGATCGGCACAGTTTTCGCAACAGCAGGTTTCGCAGCTGTATCTGGTGCCTCAACAGCGACTTCCGCAGTGTTTGCCCGCGTAGCAATTCCGGAAATGCTGGCCGCAGGTTACTCCAAACGCCTCTCAGCCGCTGTTGTTGCGGCGGGTGGCACGTTGGCTTCTCTTATTCCACCGAGCGCAATCCTTGTGATCTACGCCATTTTGGTGGAAGAGAGCGTCGGCAAGCTTCTTATGGCTGGCTTCTTGCCGGGTGTTGTTTCCGTTCTTATCTACGCCGCGATCATCTACGTCATCGCAGCTTGGCAGGGCGGTGCTCCAGCCATTGGTGGTTACAGCTGGAAAGAGCGTTTTGAATCCGTACCGGGAACTTTCCCGATCATCGGCGTGATCCTCATTATCTTCTGCAGCCTCTACTTCGGATTTGCCACGCCAACAGAAGCTGGTGCTTGTGGTGCGTTTGTTGTGCTGCTGACAGCCTTCTACAAAGGCATGCGAACCAAGCAGCTTTTCCTGGCTCTTCATGAAACAGCCAAGCTGACAGTGATGATCTTCACTCTCATCTGGGGTGTGCTGGTCTACGTGCGTTTCCTTGGTTTCGCGGGCCTGCCAGATGCGTTCCGTGAGTTTATTGTCTCGCTGGATTACCCACCAATGATGATCATCGTCTGCATTCTGCTTGGGTATGCAGTGCTCGGCATGTTCATGGATGCGATTGGTATGCTGGTGTTGACCCTGCCAGTGGTCTTCCCAGCGATTATGGCACTCAATGGTGGGCTCGATGTCAGCGCCGCAGAAAGTACGCTCGGCATGTCCGGTGCAGCATGTGCGATCTGGTTCGGCATCATTGTAGTGAAAATGGCGGAGCTTTGTCTGATCACACCGCCCATTGGCTTGAACTGCTTCGTGGTCTCCGGTGTTCGTCCGGACATCCCAGTTCAGGAAGTTTTCCGCGGAGCAACTCCTTTCTTTGTAGCTGATGTCCTGACTGTGGCCGTGCTGGTCGCCTTCCCAGCAATCATCACGTTCCTGCCATCCTTGATGTAAAACCTATGATCAGTTGAGATAATGGAAAACCCCGGTCAGTGGACTGGGGTTTTTTACTGCGCCATACTTCGTGGTTTCCAACAAAGAGCATTGCCATGAAAATCGAAAAATTATCCAACGAACACAAAGAGGCTATCTGGCAGTTCCTTATGAACCACGCCTACAGCTCCATGTTTCTGCTCAACAACATCGATAAGACAGGCTTGAACTATTCAGGTGAACTTTTCTCGGGAGAGTATTTGGCTGCTTTCGATGATAAGGGTGAAGTCAAAGGCGTTATTGCACATTTCTGGAACGGAAATCTGATGGTGCAGGCGCCTGAACAGGATGCGCTGGCTGCGCTTACAACGTATTTCCTGAAA
The DNA here is from genome assembly GCF_057774105.1 of Pseudovibrio sp. SCP20. Lineage (NCBI taxonomy): Bacteria > Pseudomonadati > Pseudomonadota > Alphaproteobacteria > Hyphomicrobiales > Stappiaceae > Pseudovibrio > Pseudovibrio sp. SCP20. Next base: position 77,542 of record NZ_JBYMDH010000001.1, read on the forward strand.
AATGCCAATCGCCCAATTGCTGGAATGGTGGGAGATGGCGAGCAGACACTCTATGTATTGGGCGAGCTTGGCCTTCCAAACGAAGCCTTTAATACCAATCGCAGCGAAGGCCTCTATCAGCTGGCTTTGGAAGACCTTCAGCTGCCAGAAAAAGCACTCGCTGAGCAACTTAAGCTCATCCCAACATCAGCAGCGGACACTCAGCTCCTGTTCGATTGGCTCAAAGCCTACGAGCTTGAGGCATTCGGCGGTGAGCCGAGTGCGGAACATGATGAGCATATCCGAAATCGTGTCAGCCAAATGCAGGAAGGCGACTTTGCATGGATACTGTTGAATGATGGCGATCCAGTCTCTCTCAGCGGTTTCAACGCAACATTGCCTGAAATCGTTCAGGTCGGTCCGGTTTGGACACCGCCAGAACACCGCAACAACGGCTACGCCCGCATCACAGTTGCCCTCACACTTAACGCTGCCAGAGCTCGTGGAGCGCAAAAGTCGGTCTTGTTCACGGATCACCCGGCAGCCGCAAAAGCATATGAAGCTATTGGTTTCAAGGAAAACGGCAGTTTCCATATCGCCTTGCTGAAAGACGCGGTTGAGATGCGCAAGGAGCCTACCTCTGCTTAGAAACTTAGACCCCAAGTCTCTCGGATAGAGATTTCTGCCACGGATCGATAGCATCCATAAACCCACCTTCCTTGCAAAGCAGCAGCGTGAGCCAGTCCACGCAATCGGAGAAGTTAGGCACTCCGATCGTAGCAATGCCTGGTGAAGGAGGTGGTAGATGGATGAAGCTTGAACTCAGGTTCAAAATAGAAAAAGCACGGAACAGACTGGTCCTCTGGTTCCGTGCAATCTTGAAATAATCCATCGAGAAAGGGAGCAATAGCTCCCTTTCTCTCCTCAGTAATATAATCTTGATCTCTTAACTGCGCAATAATGAGGATTGGCTTAGGTAGAACATCCCATCTAAGTAAGACAATGCCTTAAAAAATATCGCTTTTTTCACTTTGATTTCATTGATAAATTTCTGGCAAGTTATTTGATTTCATACTATTGGAAAATACTTTTCTATTTCTTTATTTACTTGATATTGTGCAACTACACGGTAGTGATATGACTACAAAATTATCAAAGTCATACTTTTATGTGCCAGAAGGAAGAGCAATTTCTGAAGGCATTCCTGACGATGAGTACGGGTTTGTTTTAGCTCCGCCAAAATGTGATCCAGCATTGAGTCAAGACGATATTATTCTTTATTTTGCAAATACATATGATGCAAAGGCGAGGATAAAGGATACCTTTGATGAAGCTGATCTAGCACCTGTGGAACTGTATTTCCTTGATGATGATTTTGTTTCTTATTTGGGAAATGAAATTAGGAATGTCTGGGGTGTTTCAGTGCAGGGAAACGGTAGCTTTGAGGTGATTGGCGGGTTGCCGGTTTCTAGACTAAAAGAAGTTGTAGACAGTTTCATTGAAGCATTTTCATTCTCGCGACTTGAGCTCCTACATTACTCAGAAAATCATGAATTTACCCACCTGTATGATACAAGTACTTCGGTCGATAGATTGAAAAAAGCGCTTGATACTGGTTTTGTTTTCAGTAGTGGCGCGATTGAGGAAATGCCTCCAGAAATCGCAGCACAATACAAGCTGGAAGATGCAATGCCTGCTTGACCCAAGTGGTATAAGCATTGCTTCGAGTAGGTTGTTGGACGAGATAACAGGCGACCGTTTCTAGCCAAAGATATCTAAAACAAGCTGCCCTGCGCATCTGGATCGATTAGATTTTTCTTCTTGCGTGCTGGTTTCTTGGCCTGCTTCGCTTTTGTCTGAGCCATATGCTCCTCTAAACTCTTTGGAGGTGAGGTCGGCGCTGAAGGCTCAGCAGCTTCTGTTGGTGTAGGGACTGCTACTCGCGGAGGTGTTGGCGTAACGCCGCCACCATCAGCAACGGCACCCACTGTTCCACCTTTCATCTCCAGCTTTAAAGCTTGACCCGCTTGCACAGCTTGTGCACTTGCCAGCGGAACACCGTTTTCATCACGAACCACCGCATAGCCGCGCTCAATCACGCGCTCATAACTCAAAGAACCGAGCAGCCCAGCTGAGTTGCTGAGACGAAGACGTTGCCGCTGAACCTGGTTGGAGAAGGCAGTCGCTGCACGAGCTTTCAACACTTGCAACCGTTCACGGCCCTGAGCAACCTGACGTTCCAGCGTAATCGGACGCAAACCGGAAGAAACAGCCGTCAGAGAGTTACGATGGATCTGCGTGTTCATCTTCAGCCCGTGCTCAAGACGGCCAGCCACCATATCAAAGCGTTGACGAGGCAGTGCAAGTAGATCGCGTGGAGCTGGCAACGCAGCACTGGCGGCCCGCAGCTCTGTCCGGCGCGACTGTACCAATCTCAGCAGGCCAGTTGAAAGGCGGCGCGAAAGGTCATCCACCTGAGCCGTCATCTCAGCCTTCACTGGTACTGCAAATTCAGCAGCACCCGTCGGAGTTGGCGCACGCACATCGGCAGCCAGATCAATCAGTGTCCAGTCAGTTTCGTGGCCTACAGCTGAGATCAATGGGATCTGCGAGTCTGCCGCTGCCCGAACCACAGCTTCGTCATTGAAGCCCCAAAGGTCTTCAATCGAACCACCACCGCGGGCAACGATCAAAACATCAGGGCGTGGGATAGCGCCACCAGCTTCCAGCGCATTAAATCCGCGAATGCCAGCAGCTACTTCAGCACCGCAGGTCTCGCCCTGAACACGTACCGGCCATACCAGCACATGCAGTGGGAAACGGTCGCTGATACGGTGTAGAATATCGCGAATGACGGCGCCGGTTGGTGAAGTAACAACGCCAATCACACGCGGCATACGTGGCAGTGCCACTTTGCGTTCTTCTGCAAATAAGCCTTCTGCAGCCAGCTTGCGCTTACGTTCCTCAAGCAAAGCCATCAGTGCACCGGCACCAGCAGGCTCAAGGCTATCAATTACCATCTGATACTTGGACTGACCGGGAAAGGTGGTGATCTTACCAGTTGCAATTACCTCAAGGCCTTGCTCGGGCTGCACCTTGAGACGTGAAGCATTGCCACGCCAGATAATGCCAGAAAGGACAGCCTTGTCGTCTTTCACATCCAGATAGATATGTCCGGAAGCCGGCCTGCTCACACGGCCCAGCTCGCCTCGCACACGGATATAACCAAACTTGTCCTCAAGCTCGCGTTTGATATTACCGGAAATCTCGGAGACGGTATACTCAGCAATGTTGGAGCGTTCAGACAAGGTCAGGCTTCTTTCATATGCGGAAAAATTAATCCATTCCCTCTTAGTGTAGACCGCGACAATTGCAAAGGGGAACCGTGAGAACCGCTTCCATCTGTTGAGACATTAAGTTCTCACCAGCAAATCTTTAAGCGCAACGTGGTATCTATGGTGAGCTTGGCATATGGTGCCCCCATGTCACGCTATGAGTTTCGCATGCAACGCTTATTTGTCGATCAAGAACTTCGCGCGGGCCTTCATTTGGAGGCAGATCGCGCACAGGCTAACTATCTCCTAAATGTTCTGCGCATGAAGGAGGGCGGTGAGGTGCTCGTCTTCAACGGCAAGCATGGTGAGTGGCGTGCTCAGATCCTGCCAACCGGCCGTAAGTCATGCGAACTGATCGTCACGGAGCAACTACGCGAGCAAACGCCGACACCCGATCTCGACTACTTGTTTGCACCGCTGAAGTTGGCGCGGCTGGACTACATGGTTCAGAAAGCAGTTGAAATGGGGGTAGGGCGCTTGCGTCCAGTGATCACCCAGTTCACCCAAAACCCAAAGATCAAACTGGAGCGTATGGAGTCCAACGCGCTCGAAGCTTGCGAACAGTGTGGTGTGCTTTCTGTGCCATCCGTGATGGAACCAGTTCAGATCAAGAGACTGCTCTCTACATGGGAACAAGAAGAAGGCGATCGCCAGATCATCTTCTGCGATGAAGGGCACGGCACTCATAATCCTCTGGAAGCTCTGAAGGATGTCCCGAAAGCACCTCTGGCTGTGCTGATTGGGCCGGAAGGCGGGTTCTCAGAGGAAGAGCGGGCGTTGCTCCATAGCAAACCCTTCGTGCATGCTATTCCACTCGGCCCCCGAATTTTGAGGGCAGATACAGCTGCCGTCGCGGCTTTGGCCGTTGTTCAGGCAAAATTGGGAGATTGGTTCTAAGCTACCTCCAAACGGAGGCCTGCATGGACCTGAACAACAAGACTGCTGACGCTCAAAAGCAGCCCCAAACAGAACGCTCTACAAAAAAGAGCAAGAAAAGATGGCGCCTGTCTATCTCCGCTGTTTTCAGCATAGGTGCAGCCATGCTGCTGGCATTAATCGGCGGCTCCATGCTCTTGTATGTATCGGATGCAACCAACAAGCAGACGACCGCGATTATGCGTGAAACTGGCGCGCTGATTGTGGAGCGTGGTCTTGAGGTGGTGGAAGATTTTTTCCGCAACGAAGAGCGTATGGGGTTACTGGCAGCGGAAGTCTTGTCTGATCCGTTGATTTATGACGCACCAATGGCCTTGCGGGAACAGTTGATCTCCATCCTATCTCGCCAGACCAACATCAAGCGGATTTCCTATACCTTCCCAACAGGTCGCCGGATTACGGTACAACTGGATCATGCGAACCAACCTGTTCGTGAGAAAATGGTCATACCTCCCAGTGAGCAGGATATGGAAGTCGGCCATCATCGGTGGGCCCCTCCATATTATGATGAGAGCCTTGGTGAAACTTTCATGCAGTTCGCCATCTACATTCGAAACCCGGTAGATAACACGATCTCCAAGCTCACACTGGACTACCCGACGGCATTACTCGGGCAACTGATGGCGCGCATAAAGTGGCGAGCATCTCAGGTCCCTTTTATTCTCTATGGACGAGATCAGGTTCTGGCGAGCTCAGAAGAAGCGTTTTTGGAGTTCAAACCAAGCGTGGCCAAGCCCATACCGCTGATATCAGATCTGCGTAACACGCCGCTCAGCGATATTTGGGGGCACAATGCAAAGCGCAGGTCCCTCAATACGACCTATGAAGCGCACATCGACACCAATATGCATGGCACTTACCTTTATCTCTATGACGACCTTAGAAATGGGAACCGCTTTCCAATCATCATCGGCAGTTACGTGTTGGCCTCTGAGTTCAGCGTACCCTTCGATAACTTGCATAAGATCTTTGTAGCTGCCACGGCTTTCCTGGCTGTCGGGGTCTTGTTGATGTTCTTAATTGGCCGCAAGCTTGCAAGCCCGTTTGTAGCCCTCGGTGCGCAAGCAAACGCCATTCGTAAACTGCATATGGAAGGTCTCAGTGCCTTGCCGCGATCTCGCTTGAAGGAGGTTGACCAAGCCAACCAAGCCTTCAACTCTGCTGGTGTTGCGCTCAGTGCGTTCTCTCGATATGTGCCGAAAGATCTTGTGCGAGTATTACTGGAACGAGAGTTTGAAGGCCTCAACAGTACTGAACTGCGTGAGATGACCATACTCTTCTCTGACATTGCTGGCTTTACAGGTGTTGCATCCAAGTTGACAGCGGAAGAGACTACCTCCCTGCTCAATACGCATTTTCAGGAGTTGGCAGACTGCATCAGTCACACTCACGGGACGATTGACAAGTACATTGGCGATGGCTGTATGGCCTTCTGGGGCGCCCCGGAAACAATGGAGAACCATGCTCAGGCAGCAATCGATGCAGTGCGCCTCATTGCTCAGAGGCTTGAAAAAGAGCTTGAGAATGAAGAAGGAGCCACCGAGAAGCCGAGACTTCGCATTGGCGTTCATACCGGCACGGTTGTCGTAGGTAACATTGGAGCTATCGAACGGATGAACTACACAGTGGTTGGGGATGCAGTGAACGTGGCAGCTCGCCTCCAGGAGCTAGGTAAACAGGTAGATCCGGAAGCCCGTGTGATTGCGCTGGCCAGCAATGCCACTGTGGAGCATCTCACAGACAAATTTCATACCGTGCACTTAGGAGATTATCAGCTACGCGGTCGCGAAGCTGCGGTTGATGTCTACCGGATTGTTTAGGGCAGGCATCACTATTGAACCCAATTCAATCAAATTTCGTCTCTTAGACATAATATTTGCAGAATACTACATCCAAAATTAGGGAACTGACGTTACGTCTGTTGGGTGATTAAATAGCCTTGAGAAGCTTGCGAGGGGAAAACCTCATGTTACAACAGTCCAATAACAATATGTTTTCCCTTATGGAAATGCTCAGTCAGAACTACGCAAAGTCTTATAAAGACTATTGCGAAACAAGCCACGGCTTCATGCCTTTTATGCAGCCAGAGAGGAAGACCTCCGAAAAGTCGGGAGCCAAATCATCTGGTGAAGCTGAACTTCCATTCATGAATTGGGCTGATCCGAGTAAATGGCAGGGGATGACTGCCATGCCGCAGCAGGCGATGCTCTCAGAGTTCATGAGCATGTTCGCAAGTGATAAGAACATGGCCTCGGCCATGCAGCGTCACTTTAAGCGTAAAGATGCCATGAACATGGAGAGTTGGATGGAGCTGATGCCCATCCTGATGATGCTCTCTCAAGGAAATATGCTGAAGAACTATCTTGTTGGCCCGCAACGCACCATGATGGAAGCATTCCTGCAAGGCTTTGCAAAGGGGTGCCCGGAACTACATCAGGATACCGAAGCAGCTCGCAATCCAATTCTGGATGCCCGCGAAGCCTTCTGGTCTCAAATGATGCCCTTTGAAAATCCGATGATGGATCTATGGAGCAAAGCTCTTCAGGGCACCGTTCCTGAACCGCCAAAGCCGAGTATTGATCCCGAAAAAACTACTCCCAAAAAAGCACAGGCAAAGAAAACAGCAGAGCCTTCGTCACGGGCAAATGGAGCTCGCCAGCAGACTCCACGCCAGTCGATGAAGAAGGAATCGCATATGCCAACCCTATCAGAGGGATTGGCCAAGATGCAGCAGGCTCAGGGAGAGGCATGGCAGCAATATTGCAGTGTTTTCTGGCCGACACTGTCTCATAGGTAACAATATCTCACAGATATCTGAGGATAACTTTTTGTGATGAAAATCACGAATTGAGGAAGTTGTTTGCTGCAATTATCTCCGTTTCCGTTCCGACCAAGAGTTCAGAGTTAGCCTAATCGTCCACCTGATCATCACTTTGCATGAATAGATCTAGCATAACCCTCCATTTTTATGAGAATTACTAGCCGAATTATATGGCAGGACTCTATTCGCGCTTTTCTTCCTAGTTTTTTATTTGAACTGTTGGATTCTTTCGAGAGTCTAATCCAATATAAGTGCCAATTTCATTATATTAGTTATTGTGATGAATTGCTAAGAATACCAGAAAAGCGCGAAAAGACTGCGAAAATAAAGTATTATATTCCTGTTCTAGGTTTTCTTTCCTCCATAATTCTGTATATTCATATCAAATTGTTATGGATTGGGGACATGACAGCACTACTAGACTTAGATTCTCTGCGAACTCTGGTTATGATTGCGGATACTGGGAGTTTCACAAGAGCAGCAGAAGAACTCGATAAAACGCAATCAGCAATTTCCATGCAGATGCGCCGCATGGAAGACAAGCTTGAACGCACCATCTTCCGACGGGAAGGGCGGCATTCAAAACTGACTGAGGATGGCGAGCTGTTGCTGCGCCACGCACGTCAGATGCTTCGCTTGAATGACGAGACACTAGCGATGTTCTCGGAACGGGAAGTGACCGGTAAAGTTCGTCTCGGCCTTGCGGAAGGCATTGACGAAACCAGAACCGCGAAAATCATCTTTGAGTTTTCGAAAAACAACCCGAAAGCGGAAGCATCCATCGTCTGTGCACCGGCAGCAGATCTGCGCAAAGCTCTCGAAGCTGGCGAATTGGATCTCGCAATCATTGGCAGTCTTGCCGATGAAGCCGAAAACGGTGAGGGAAGTGTTCTTTCCAGTGAACGTCTTGTTTGGGCTGCTGGCAGCAACTTCAAACTGGCCAGCGAAAAGGAACTGCCTCTGGCAGTGGGACTGGAGCAGTGCCGGATTCGCAAAGCAGCTGTAGAGGCGCTTGAAGATGACGATCGCGCATTCCGTATTCAGTACAGCTCAAGCAATCCCGGTCTTGTTGAGATGACAGCAGCAAGTGGCATGGCAATCACCATCCAGCCGCGCTCATCTCTGGTCAGCTCCGATGCTGGTTTGCTGGAACTGGAAGGTCTGCCGAAACTGCCAAACTATGTTGTGAAGCTGGTGCGCGGCAAGGAAAGCCATTTCAAAGCGGCAAATGCACTGAGCGATCATCTGGCAAAGTCATTTGAAAAGACTGCAGCATCTGCCTGACGCAGTTTTCTGAACTCACATGCTGAAGAATAAAAAAGAGGGCCTGCGCAATGCAGGCCCTTTTGATATGTGGGTGATGATTTTTTAGCGGTTCAAATAGGGGTAGAACCGCCAATAGAGGCTCCCACAATTTCAAAGCATGTTCCCGAAGGTAGTCGCGGGTTATCGGAAAAGAACATGCTCAGAAGAAACAAAGGCAGTTGGAGATGTCCTGCTTAAGGACAAACTGCCTTATGCGCGTTGGCGGCGCTTTTCAATTTCAGCGCAGCGGCGTTCACTTGCACGGATGCGCAGGTGAAAACTAGGATCTTTGCCATCGCCAGCAGCAAGCGCGCTGTAAACGTCGTCCCGAGTGATGCCGATATCATCCAGCATACGATCTTCAAGACGTGTCAGCTCAATCATGGCACGGCGGTCTTGGTAGTGCTTCCATAGCTTCATAGGAAGGGCTGCCAGCACATGCAGAGTGTGCGCAAGCGTTAGCGGTTCAAAGGTGCCTGCATTAGCGCGATTTGGGTTGCGATATTCAGAAGGGGTAGGGAATGCAAGCGTCATGATACTACTCTCCCGTTTGGATAAGCTGCTCTGGCTATCCATTGGAATTGGTATAGGGGGTTATAAACTCAGGGAACTGTGTCGTTCGATGCGTCAAATATCACCGAAAAGTTGTAACTCGACAAGAGAATGTTTTCGATTGAAATCCATTCAAGATCGTGATTGATTGATCGGGATCAAGTGGGAGGGAGCCCATGCCTTATTCGATCGATGTCGATCAGCTAAGAACATTTCTCGCCGTTGCAGAGTTGGGAAGCTTTACCAAAGCCGGTGATGCTGTTCACAAAACCCAGTCCGCTGTTTCCATGCAAATGAAGAAGCTTGAGGAACGTATTGGACAACCAATATTTGTGAAAGACGGACGTAACTCTAGGATAACTGAACACGGAAGACGTCTCGTCGAATATGCAAGGCGCATGGTTGCTTTGAATGACGAAACGCTCTCTGCGTTCCATGAACCGGAGATCGCCGGACGCATTCGACTCGGACTGCCCGATGACTACGCAGAAAGACTGTTGCCACAAGTACTTGCTGCATTTAACCGGTTGAACCCTTGTATCAATCTTGATGTGGAATGTTCAAGTTCCAATGAGATTGGCCGACGAATCCAAAAGGGTGAACTGGACGTGGGAATCGTCACCAGTGGCGACTGCACCAGCGTGCCGGGACAGATCGTGCGCCGAGAGCCCCTGCAATGGGTCGGATCACGCGAACACATCGTTTATGATCAGCGCCCGCTGCGCCTTGCCGTCGGCCCGACGACCTGTTCATGGAGACAGGCTGGTGTCGCCGCGTTGGATCACCTGAACATCCAGCATCAGGTCGTTTACACCAGTGCCAGCGCCGCAGCTCTGGCAGGCGCGGTGAATGCTGGACTGGCAATTGCAATCTTGCCAGCCAGTGCTTTGCGTCAAGGGCAGCGTATTTTGGGAGAGAAAGAAGGGCTTCCGCCACTTCCTCCTTGTGACATCACCATCATCAGATCGCAAATGGCCATTGAGCCGGTACACGATGCTCTGTGTCACCACATCGTTGCGTCTATCGGCAATGTTACGATGGAATACAATGGGATGGATGCAGAAGCCGCCGAATAAGCGGCTTCGAGCGAAACAGCTTCCGGCCCGGTGCGTCGTGCACTGGGCTTATTTTTTGGTGGAACGGCTCAACACGATCCAGTTGCCACCCAGAGCAAACAGCAGGCCGAGAATGGATGTGATCGTCCAAGTGTAACCTTCCATTGCAGTGGAGACACCAAGAGCCACAATCGGGAACATCACAGTGGCGTAGCCTGCGCGGGCAGAACCAATACGGCCCAGTAGCGTCAGGTAAGCACCAAACGCCACGATTGAGCCGATGACCACCATATAAAGGAAGCTCCAGATAAACTCTGGCGTAAAGGGAACGTCAAAGCTGGCACCCTGCATCAGTCCATTCGCACCCAGCAAAATGGTACCGTAGACCATCCCCCAGGCACTTGCTGAGATGACAGAGATCTTCTGTGCGGTGGCGCGGGCTGAAACGATGTTACCAAAACAGAAACTCAGTGTTCCTAGGGCACAAAGCCCAAGCCCGCCAAGAGCTGCTAGGTTCCAGGTGCTTCCAGCAATCTCTTGATAGAACATCAGGCAGATACCGGAGAAACCAAGAACAGCCCCGACAACAAGGGCCCGGCTGACTTTCTGCCTGAACAGGACAAACCCGAGCACAATGTTGAACACGGAGGCGAGTGAGAATACCACAGAGAGCAATCCGGACGGCAGCTCACGAGAGCCGTGGTAAAACAGCAGGAAGTTGGTTGAGAACAACAGCAAGCCAAGCGCTGCAAAGCTGAGGTGAGCGCGAAGCGGGAACATCAGCTTATGTCCACCCAGCTTGGCCCAGCCCCACATCAAGAACGTTGCAAACAGAAATCGCCAGAACAATGCAATTTCTGGAGTGATCACAGCCTGCAACTTCAGGGCGTACCAACTAAATCCCCACGCAAACACGGTTGTTCCGTATAGGAAGAAATCAAACATGCTAAGTGATTGAGGCTGTTGTGAAATTACAGTGCCTACATCGATATCGCTCGCACTCGTCATGAAATATTCCTGCTCATCTAAAGTATTCCAAGCAACTTCCTGCATGAAATGACGAAATGAAACAAATGAATAAACGTCATCAAATCATTTGAAAAACGAATGGGTACTACGCCTATCTGTCAGGATTACGTATTAAACGCACCCCACTTCGGTGCGTATCCATCCTTCAGGATCTTGATGATCTGAGGCGGTGTCACCAGCGTTACTTGATCAGGCAATGGACTAGCGACAGGCGTGTAACCTTCAAAGCTCCAACTCCACCATGTGCCTTCTTTCAGTGCCAGAAACGCATCTTCCACCTGAACCACTGTTCCGTCGGACCAGCTCTCATGAGGATTGATAACTGGCAGTGAAGCGGGAGACTTTTTGTGTCCGCAGCGTTGCGCGTGCAGAACCTTGTCCATCTCATCTGAGCTGGGTAGTTTTTCTAGCCCTTCACAGCGCATCCAATGATCAGCAAAACGCTTGGCATCTTCTTTCCGGCAAAAGAAGCAGGGCCTGTGCCCCGCAGCCAGTGCAGTCACCTCATCGAAGAAAAACAGCTCCGTATAAAACTTACCTCAGACATCCCGGTGCCAGTCCTTATAGGTCGTGGAACAGCACAGCCACCGACGGGAGGCATGCGTTCGCCCTGTCAGCTTTTGCGTCTCTGGATCATGAATACGGCCCCCTCGATTGCCCATGAACATGCCACGGGCAGAGACAGCACACAGCTCTCCATTGGGAGCAACACGGTTTTGCAAAGGCATGGGCACACCCAATCACGCAAGCTGAGAGCGGCGAGCAAAAAAATAGGAAACAGGCCGCGACAGGGAAGAAAGTAGTAGCCTATCTGCTCAATAGGAAAATGCCAAGGGCAGGGACCAGAAAGAAGATGCCAACAACGTAGCTGGCCGCGACCACAAACCGACGCGCGCCAAGATCCCCCACGAACTCAGCAAGCTGAACAGGCAGATATCGCATAAACGGCACGCAGTAGATCAGCAGCACACCGAGCACGTTGTAAACCAGATGCACAATAGCAATCTCAAACGCCAGCTCGCGCTGCCCTGTGACTGCAAAGGCCGCCAGAATAGCCGTCAAACAGGTGCCAATGTTCGCACCAAGTGTAAACGGGTAAACCTGTCTGGTGGTCAAAACGCCAGAGCCAGCAAGTGGCACGACCAGGCTTGTAGTGGCTGACGAAGACTGCAGCAACAGGGTTGCCACAAGGCCTGTGAAGATCCCGGAAGATGGTGCAGCAGACGTCATCTTTTCTGCAAGACGGCGAGCATGGCCAGCAAGTAGAAGCTTCAGCAACTGGCTCACAAAGGTGATGCTGATGATGATCATCACAAAGCCAATCGCCGCAGTAACCAGCCCGTTCCAAGGCTGGGACAGACCAGAGGCCAGTCCTTCTATCTCTTGGATGAGTGGGCCTGTGAGGTAGTTGATGAAGTTGAAGTTGGCTGTGATCAGATTATCTGCTGGGTCAAGCGCTGTAAAGAAGTCTCCCACCCACATAGCGATGGTCTGCAAGAAGCCAAAGGCAATCTCCAGCGGCAGAAAGATCAGCAGGCAGATCAGATTGAACGCATCATGCACCGTCGCAGCACTAAAGGCGCGCCGGAAATCCACACGATCGCGAGCATATCCCAGGCTTACAAATGTGTTGGTGAGCGTGGTTCCGAAGTTGGCCCCGATCACAATCGGCACAGCAATCGAAATCGGCAATCCTGCTGCAACCAGACCAACCAAGATGGATGTGGTGACGGAAGAGCTTTGAACCAGCGATGTGGTGAGGATACCGACTAAGACGCCTGCAATCGGATTGGTTGCATAGGAGAAGATCTGCTCTGCGGTCTGGTGCCCAATGGCAATAAAGCCTGCTTCAATGAGGCCCACAGCGCAAAGAAGAAAATAAATCAGGAATCCGACAGAGATCCAGTTGAGCAAACTTATGCCCAACGGCATGTGATGCTCATCCTCAAGATAGGGCTCGTCGTTGTTCAGGGGATCTTTTTGCACCGACATATCCGTCTATAAAAGTTCACCACGACATTTAGCCGTATCTTCTAACATCAAATCGCTCAGCCTAGGAAATCACCAAGGCTTTCGTTGACCACCTCTGCATTTGCAGAGTAAATAATCAAGCCAACTACGGCATTTTACAGGTCAATCACCCGCATCCTATTGCTCACAGATCGGCTAGCTGTCAACATCCGCCGGGTGTGATTCTGCCAGATTTTTCTACGTGGTGGCCAGATTTTCCTTGGAGGGGACATACCCGATGATGAAGAAACTTAAACTAGCAATCGCAACCCTTGCTCTTTCTGTCGGCTTTGGAGCTGCAGCTTCCGCAGCGGATCTACCAGATCTGAAGGGCCGCACCGTTGTTGCTGTGACCGAGAATGCGTATACACCTTTGAACTTTGCAGACCCAAAAACCGGTGAGGGCATCGGTTGGGAATATGATGCTTTCAACGAAATCGCAAAGCGCCTCAATATGAAGGTGGACTGGCGTCTGGCCTCCTGGGACAGCATGATTGAAGCTGTACGTCAGGGGCAGTTTGATGTGGGCATGGATGGCATCACCATCAACGAAGAACGTGAAAAACAGATCGACTTCTCCGATCCTTACATGACCTCTGAGATGTTCATGTTGGTGCGTGCTGATGAAGACCGCTTCGACAATCCAAAAGCATTCGCGGATGACCCAGGCTTGTTGGTTGGCGCACAGCCGGGCACCACAAACTTCTACACCGCCGTGTACTCAGTGCTTGATGGTGATGAAAACAACAAGCGCATCCAGCTGTTTGAAACCTTTGGCGCGTCTGTTCAGGCACTGCGTGCGGAAGACGTAGACATGGTGCTGATGGATGCAACTGCCGCCGCTGGCTACATGGGCGCATCTCCAGACAGCTTCAAAGTGGTTGGTGGCCCAATCGGTTCTGAGGACTTCGGCTTCATTCTGACACCAGGTTCTGACCTGCGAGAGCCAATCAACGCGGCGCTCAGCTCCATGCGTGAAGACGGCACCATTGATGCCTTGAACCAGAAATGGTTCTTTGACTATAAGTCCAAGAACTAACAAGAGTTTAGTTGGTTTGGCGGGTGCAAGGTGCCCGCCATTTCATTTTGTGGCTTATCCCAAAAGCAGGAAACTGGGTTTCGGATAGGCCAGATAAGCAGCCCTCAGGGCGTCATTCAAGGTTTCTGCTCCTCATCAGGAAACCCAAACAGATTTGAAGGAAACGCGATGGGCAAGCGTTCTGCCACAACATCCCGGTTGGACAAGCTTCCTTGGTGGTTGCTCGCATCTTTTGTACTTGCTGTTTTCTTCCTCTGGCTCATCGCTGCAAACGGTGATTATCGCCAGATCTTCATGACCCTTTTCAAAGGCGTTGGCATCACGCTCTTTGTAACGTTCGTTTCTTTCTTCATCGCCAGCATTTTCGGGCTTTTCATTGCCATAGGGCGTGGCTCTAAGCATCGCATCATCCGCGAGATGTGCTCGTTTTATACGGAGATCATGCGCGGTGTTCCTATGTTGGTGCTGTTGTTCTACATCGCCTTTGTCGGCGCACCGCAGATGGTAGTTGCCTACAACTGGATCATGACACCGCTGATCGAGCTGGAAATCATCGACAAACTCCGAGTCCGTGATCTTTCCATGATGTGGCGTGCGATCATCGCGCTCTCTCTTGGTTATTCCGCATTCATTGCGGAGATTTTCCGCGCTGGCATCGAGAGCGTGGATGAGGGACAGCTGGAAGCTGGCCGTGCACTTGGCCTGTCCAGATGGCACACTTTCCGCTTCATCATCTGGCCACAAGCGTTCAAGAACATCCTTCCGCCACTTGGTAATGACTTCATCGCCCTCATCAAGGAAAGTGCGCTGGTCTCTGTTCTGGGTGTGCAGGATATCACCCAACTTGGTAAGATCTATTCGGCCTCCACGTTCCAGTTCTTCGAAACCTACAACGTGGTTGCCTACCTCTACCTCATCATGACAGTCTCACTGTCTCTGGTGGTCCGCGGTCTCGAAAGGCGCATGAAGCGGGCCTTTGAATACGAAGCTTAGATCTGCTCCTAAAAAAGATCGGGATCAGATTTCATAAATAACGATAATTGCAGCACGCTAAACCCAACAGCGCAGCTGCACATAACAGGGATTTGGAATGACAGTTCTCGTTATTGAAAACTGCGAAAACGTAACGCTTGGCCTGCTTGGTCAGGCTCTGGATGAAGCAAAGATGCCGATTGATCTGCGTGTCATGGCAGAAAATGATCCGCTTCCTTCAGATATCTCTAAGTTCAGCGGTCTGGTTGTTCTGGGCGGCTTGCAGCACGCGAGAGCTGATGATGAGTTCCCGTTCCTGAAAGATGTCTGCGACACCATTCTGGCATTCCACGAAGCCGATAAGCCTGTAATGGGCATCTGCCTTGGCAGCCAGCTCATTGCGCGCGCATTTGGGGGAGAGAACATCCTCGGTAATCCGGTCGAAGCAGGCTGGTTGCCTCTACAGATTTCAGAGGCAGGCCAGCAGGATCCGGTCATCTCCGCTTTTGAGGATGACGACCACATCTTCATCCTGCACACAGACACGTACACTCTGCCGGAAGGTGCAATACATTTGGCATCCAGCGAAATGACGCCAAATCAGGCCTTCAAAATGGGCAGCGCCACCTACGCTATTCAGTTCCACTTTGAGTGTTCGGTTGATCAGGTCAACCACTGGAACGGCTGCTTCCATGGCCCAATCAATGAGCTGGTGCCACACTGGAAGGAAATTCTGGAAGAGCAGGGCCCAAAACACGGTCCGAAAGCAGACGCCCTTGGCCTGGAAATCTCCCGCCGCTGGATTAATCTGCTGTAGCTCTATCACCTATTATTCTTCATAAACCTGAATGGTCATCTCACAGGCCTCATCGCGCAGTGGGATGATCTTCTTGTAGGCCTCGGAGGTATAAAAATCTTCGAGGCTCTGAAGGTCTTTGTAGCGAAACACAGCTGCAATGTGCGGCAACAACTCATCACCCCGTTTGGTTTGTGAGAATTTGCCGCGCACAATAACCTCTACGCCAGCCTCTTCCATCAGTGCCGCAGCAGCCTGCACATACTGCTGAAACTGGCCCATATCTTTGATCGTGGCGTAAGAAAAATTCAAAACAGACATTGAGAGAAATCCTTTCAAGTACACCGTGAGTGTGTGCCCAGCTCACTCTGCTTACAAGTGAGCCGTTCGCAGGATTTCTTGTGTCAAGTTATCGCCGCCCACCAAACTGTCTCAGCATTCTCGTAATGAGCCTGATCACCCAGTTAGGCACCTTCAAAAAATGAGATTGAATGCCAGTCTTGTAGGCCTCTCGCGCTTCTATCCGAGCTATCCAATCATTCACCCGTGGCAGAGAATTGAAGGAGTAGCCCAACTGGCGAAGAATGATCGTGTTTGGGAACCACGCAATATCTGCCAGTGAATACTAGTCGCCGACCAGCCACTCCTGCGTCTCAAGCAAACGCTCTAATTCAAAAAACTGCTCAAAAACGATCTGCTTCGCTCTCTCTGGATCATTGGCAGTTCTGCCCGCAAGCCTGTTCGCATGAAACTCAGCTCGATGGGGGACATGGTCTTTGTAAAACTGAGCGTCGCGTGGGGTTGGCAATCGCCCATAACCGCAGGAGTAAACATAGTTCACCACCATGCTCATATGCGAAGCCTCAGCACTGGCCAGCAAAGCCTCCATCTGAGCTTTCTGAGCGGGATCTGAAGGCGTGAAAGAGGGAGTCGGATACAGTTCCTCCAGATATCGGAGAATATCGATGGACTCGTTCATTGCGACGCCATCATGCACCAGAGCAGGCACAGCTGCGTCCGGATTGATGGTGTGATACTCTGGCGTCAGCTGCTCACTTCGCATCAGGTCGACAAAATGCATCTCAGCTTCGATACCTTTTTCCGCCAGCAGCAACATCACACGCTGTGCGCAGTTGGAATAGGGATTGTAGAAAAGGTGAAGACCGCGCAAGTCTTTGGGATCAATGGCTTTCATGGCATTTCTCAGGCTAACCGGGTTAAAGCAAAACGGCGTTTGGGTAAGTGAACGTGCACGCGCCCAGCCACTTGGGTATCGCGAGCGAGAATCCAGCGGTTCTCATCCTCCCCAGCCAACTCGCCATGCGTTGCTTGTGTTGCGTAGTCCGTAGGGCCGACCGCAACAGTGGCCCCAATCAGTGCACTGCGTTTCATCTCCTCAGAGATCTTGCGAGGATCTGCATGAGCGGCGATCTGAAGCGCGTCTTCAGTGGTTATGTCCGTTCGGTGGCCATGCCCTATGGCAACCATCCGATGAAACCAGTTCCTGAGCAGGCGACGCCCTTTGAACACCTGCCGCCGATCCATCTTTTCACGGAACCAAACCATATGAACCGCACTGAAATCAGCGATGCCCGGCGTATAACCATGCAGGAAATCGGAGGTTAACTGGTTCTCCAACTGATCCAGAAACCGCTGCCACGTGGCCTTTGCATCTTCTCGTGACGGCTGAAGAAGATGCGTGTCAGTCATCAGCTTCTTTTTATCCTGCAGGTATCCCGGAATAGCCCGCAACGGCACCTGTTGGAGCAAAGCCTTGATCACACCGAAAACGGGTATGGAAGCCACGCAGGCAAAGAAAACATCCGTCTCCAGTTCCTGAAGAAATGCGCTGAGATCTTCACTCTGCCCATAAGGAGACACTTGCGGGTTCTCTGATAGCCGGGCAATCTCTTCTGCAATCAAAATGGTATCGCAGAACACATCTGCACCCTTCTGAGCCACTGGTATACGTCGATATCCGCCCACCAATGGATCAATGGAAGGACGCGGAGGCGTCAGGGGGGCTTGCACGGAGGACCAGCTGATCCCGGTGTAACCCAGCATAAGCCGGATCTTCTCCGAGTAAGGAGAAACGTCTTTGTGATGGAAAATCATGAGAAACCCGCTGATCAGGAGGCAAACGGACGGAAATCACCATTCTTGGCAAGTGCTGTCTTGTATGCCGGACGCGAACGCATCCGCTTCAGATAAGCAGTGATCTTCGGGTACTCGCCCCCAAACCCGACCCGAACTTCGGCCACCTCAAGACAGTATCCCATCACGATGTCAGCAGCCGTCAGGTTCTCACCGGCCAGCCAGATTGAACGCCCCAACTCTTCCTCGATATAAGAAAGCATACGCGTAATCCGCGGAGTCAGATAAACACCCCGGACCTTGCCAACCACAGCAGACATGACCGGCCGCAAGAAGAACGGCACCTTAGAAACCATCCGCTTGAAGATCAGGCTATCCAGCAGCAGCGGCATCAAGCTGCCCTGCGTGGCGTGAAACCAGAACAGATATCGCGCCCGCTCAGCAGAACCCGGTTCAGGTCGCAAAACCGCATTAGGGTGCTTGTCCAGAATGTAGTCGACAATCGCATTGGTTTCCGGCAGCACAACATCGCCGTCAGAGATTGTTGGCGAAGTGCCGATCCGGTGCAGCTGCTTGTAGTCCGCTGGCGCGAGGTCCGTAGTCGCATCCCGCTTGTACTGCTTGATCTCATAGGGAACGCCAAGTTCTTCCATCAGCCACAGGATACGAATGCTCTGCGAGTTTTCCAGATTATGAACGGTAATCATGCCAATCCCTTTGCGTGGTGCAAAAGGGGCAGGCCTTATAGCTTCAGCAGTAGCTCGTAGAGCTTCTCGTAATCGTCCTTTGAAAGAGAGGAGGGCCCCATCTTCAACAGTTCCTGATCAGCTGCGTGGTGGGCTGCTCGCCCATCCTCAGTAATGCTGATAAAAACCGTCCTCTGGTCCTCTTCGCTACGCTCTTTGGTGATATACCCCTGAGCTACCAGCTTGTTCAAAGTACGCGAGACGTTGGGACTGTCATCAATCATGATCGACTTGAGCTGACCCACGGTCATGACGCCCGTCGGTGATTTATCAAGCCCGTGCAGAATGGTGAGCTGCAAGAGAGAAAGGTTCTGCCCGCTGATCAGGCGTTCCATCTCGGCCTTGCGTTCCTGAGCTGCGCACATGAGCAGAGCCATGGCTTTGTGCTCAATCTCCATATCTGAATTGATGATGATGTCCTTGTTGGCCAACCGCATCTCCTTGTCTGATGGAATGCAATTTCGCACAGAACTTCATGGTGTTGCAAGTTGTTGAGATGGCGAATGACCCACTGCAAAGAACTTTGGCCTGTCTCCCTGTTGTCTTGATTTCAAAAGGGATCAGTGAAACCGGCGAAACCCGCCGTTCAGCCTCTTGATGTTGGGGGCAAGTGCTTGGTTGTCCCACTGATCTCCCGCAAAGGAGTAGCTCTGAGTAAATTAAGTGTCAAGGAATATAAATCCATGGATGTTAAATTGCGACAGTTTGAAGCGAGTGGGAGAAGGGGTCGGCGAAATGAAAAAGCCCCCGCAGAAGACTGCGAGGGCTGAAGGGGAATGTGGTTACTCAGCAGGCCACTTCATCTCACCCATCACCACTTTGGCGCCAAGAGCAAGATCGTCGGTTCTGCGCTCTTCCAAAGCCGGAAACTCAGCTTTCATCAGGGCCACCAAATCCTCTGATGTTTTGGCAAGCGCTGCATTCTTCTCAACGGCAGCAACATAAGCCTTGGTAAAGGCGATGGAGCCCACTGTTTGGCTGTTGGTCTCACCCATAAAGTGCCCAGGGATCACACGCTTAGGGTTGAGAGCCAGAAGATCATCAAGGCTCTTCTGCCAGTCATCACGCTTCTTGGTTGTTGGGTTATCAGCCTGCCAGATATGGGAGTTGTCATAGACCAGCACACCACCAACCACCGTGCGCTCTGATGGGACCCAAAGGCTGGTGTGAGTAGGGTCGTGCCCTTCAAGGCCAATAATCTCAATCGGAGTTCCATCCACCTCAAGACTGTCGCCACCAATGGCATCTGGAACAATTAGCTCCTGTGGCGCATCTTCTTTCAGGATTGGTCCCCAAAAAGTAAACTTGCCTTCAATAGTGGCTTTGATCTTCTCTACGGTTGGCTGTGTCGCAACGATCTTTGCATCTGGAAAGGCAGCGTGAAGCGCGTCCAGACCGAAGTAGTAATCTGGATCGCCATGACTGATGTAAATGGATGTCAGCGTCTTCCCGCTTTCTTTGATGAGCGAGATCAGATTTTCAGCATCGCTGCGCTGAAACTGCGCGTCCACCAGTACAGCTTCGGTTGGCCCTTCAATCAAAGTAGAAGTGACGGGAAACAGACCTTTCTCGCCCGGGTTATAAACCTCGAAGGTCAGTGCAGCAGTATCCTGAGCATAGGTTGCAACAGGCGCAAGAGTAGCGGTTGCTGCAAGGCCTGCAGCAAGAGCAAGTGACTTAATCATTTGTTTTCCTTGGGGTTAAGCGGCAGGGCTGACCTGCTGAAAGGTTGCGGAGAAACCCTTGAGGTTCTCTGCAAATTGCTCCTGAGAGCTGTAAAGAAGCGTGGAAGGCATAAGCATCCGTTCACCCTGAGTGTCAGCCACCAGAATTGGAACACCACTGGCATTCATCTGGTTCAAAACCATCTTTCCGTGCGCAATATGTCTGGTCGTTTCTGCTTTAATAGAAGTCATATGTCCTTGAAGCAACACAGCAGCATCTGCAAAGCCATTACCGGAGAGCAAACTTACCAGAACACGAAGATCGGTGATGTCCTCACCGCCCACATATCGCGCCTCCTGAATGAGCTTCAAAGCCTCCGGTCCTTTATCCGGTTCAACGATGGAACAGGCCGTCATAGCGAGCGTGGCAAACGTGGAATCCAGTAGTTGCCCATCTCCATTCAGAATCTGACTGCGATAAGTGGAGGAGAAGGTCTGCCCAGTCAGTTTGGCAATCCGCTGATCTGATGTCCAGGCATAAGAAGCGAATGAACGGTCCAATGGACGGGCACCAGCCCCTGCAAACAGGCCAGCCGGGACCATCTCCACCTCAAAGCTCTTGGCAAGATCTGCCAGCCGAGGGGCTGAGCCATAACACCATCCGCAGAGCGGGTCATAAATGTAGAGGAACGAGTGCGTCATTGGTTTCTCCTAACTGCGAAGAAACCTAGGGCAACTTGACTATCTGTAGAATACGGATAATCTCTACACACTGTCTGTAAAATAAAGACAATAAGATGAGTCTCTACAATCTCAATCGTCTCCGCCATTTTGTTGAAGTTGTCGAAAGCGGTTCCTTCACCGCCGCCGCGAAAAAACTCGGCCTCGGCAAAGCTATCGTCAGCCATCAGGTCGCAAAGCTGGAGGAAGAGCTCGGCGCAGCTTTGCTTGTACGAACAACTCGTTCTCTCCAGGTGACGGAAGCTGGACAGCGGTTCTATGAAAGCGCTGCCGAAATTCTGGAACAAGCAGAACGAGCCGCACAAGAACTGCAACAGGAGCAAGAAGTTCCCAGCGGTTTGCTTACGGTGACAGCGCCGGAGGACTATGGTCGATACGTCGTCGCCAAGGCTCTTATGCGCTTGCGCCAGAAACATCCCAAAATTCAGGTCAATGCAGTCTTCACGGATGAAAAACTGGACCAGCTCAAGGAGAAAATTGACGTCTCCATCCGTGTCGGCTGGTTAGAAGACAGCTCCGCAATCGCGCGCAAAATCGGTACGTTTCAGCAATATACAGTGGCCTCGCCAAGCGTGGTTGAAGCTCTGGGGCCGGTTGAAACACCATTGGACCTACAAGGCAAACCATGGATCTATCACCGCAAACTTCCTTCAGATATGACGTGGAGATCTGAAGACGGAGAGGAGGCACACTTTACACTTCAAACCCCGGAGGTCACAGTCTGGAACACGCTCACCTCCCATGCCTGTGCACTTGGGGATGGTGGCATCTGTATTCTGCCATCCTTCCAGATCCACGATGACTTAGCCTCAGGTCGACTGCAACGCATCTTGCCAAACTGGCATCAGAAAGAGGGGGGCATCTACGCGCTCTTCCCAAACAGCCGCTTCCGCCCCGCCAAAACTAAGGCATTCGTGGAAGAGCTGATCAAGGCCCATAAAGAAGTGCGGGATGTGTTTGAAGAGGACGTGTAAGTCTACACCCAAGTCTTCTGGTGCAGCTGACACATACGATTAATCAACCACTTACAGGCCGGAGCCTGCGATTGCTGCTTGCCCCAGACAAGGGAGACCTTATTGAGGATGGCATTCTGCTGAAAGTCATAGGAAAGCTCCTTCAGCTCACCAGCCTTCACCTCGTCATCCACCATCTGCGCTGGCAGTTCCGCCCAGCCAACACTGCCATGCACCATGTTATGCGCCACACGAGGGTTATCCGTAATCAGTAGATGTGGCCCTTTCTGACGGGAAAATTCCGGTGAGTGTCGGTCAATCTCTGTCTCGGAGATGATCTGCCGGTAGCCACGCAAGTCCACCAGCCGCACCTCCTCCAGCTCTGCCAGTGGATGATCCTTGTGGCACACCGCTATGCGGCGCTCAAACCCAAGCCCACGGAAGTGAAAACCTTCCTTGTAGGGATGGCGCTCAATGATAATCCCCAGTTGAGCGCTTTCATCTGCAAGACGGGAAAAAACATCCCCGAAAGAGGTGGTCTGTACATGCAGCTCCACCTTTGGAAACTGTTTGTCGAAGTCATGGAAAACTTCATTAATCGCAGAGACATAGGTGCCATACTCAAACACCACTTTCAGGCTGCCTTCTGCCCCTTCACTCAACGCACCAGCCTTCACCAAAAGGTCCTGCCTGCTCTGCAAAATGGATTTTGCATAATCCAGCAAAGAAACGCCCGAGACCGTCAGTTCAGCCCGGTAACTGCTGCGGTCAAACAGATCAGATCCAAGATCAATCTCCAGATTGGAAATCGCAGCACTTACAGCAGATTGCGCCTTTCCAAGACGCCGGGCAGCAGCAGAAAACGAGCCCAACTCTGCGGCAGTTACAAACGCTTCCAACTGGTCAACACTGGGCATCCAACCTCAACACGATCTGAAATTCTGATGGAGTTCAACTTTACTGCATAGGTCAAACCGATCTTTATGTCACTCAAATTTGCGAATTGAGAGGAATGACCATGCGAAAAATAATCGGGCTGGCAACCGCAACAATGATTGGCTCACTCATGACTGCTGGTCTTGCAATGGCAGAAACATCGCCATGCAAAACCACGTTGCCAATCGATATCCCATCCAACTGCGATGCCATCAAGGTGGTCAAACCAATCGAAAACCTGGAGAACTTTCGGGCACTCACCACGCCGCAAAATGGTCCGGCTCTGAAACCGCAAATGGTCTTCCGTTCCGATCAGTTGGACAGCCTGACGGAAGCTGATCAGGAGAAGCTCAGTGCGCTGGGCATCGAAACCATCGTGGATCTGCGCGCACAGGATGAGTTGGGCAAGCACCCGAACAAACACATCTCCTCAGTCGACTTCAACATCAACCTGCCAATCGGATCTGACCCTGCTGACATCGCCAAGATCATGCCGTTGGAAGTCGCCTCTCAAATCCGCCCGCTATGGTTCAGCGGCAAGTTTGATCAGATCGATCAGCTGCTGAAAGACCACAGTGTAGACATCTACCATACCCGCATTGACCGCTATAAGGACTTCGCCCGCAAGTTCACGCCGCAAATCTCCCGCTTCATGCACCTGCTTTTGGAAGAACAAAACTACCCGCTGGTGTTCCATTGCGCAGGTGGCAAGGACCGAACTGGTTATGTGGCAGCGGTGCTGATGCTTTCATTAGGTTTCTCAGAGGAAGATGTGATGCGCGATTACCTCACCACCAATCTCTACACCTTTGAGGAACTGAGCAAACTGGTGGGAAGCGGCCCGCATTCCCTGCGCCCGGCATTTGGTGCACACAAAGAGCAAATCTCAGCAGCTCTGGATGCAGTTAAAGAAGACTACGGCAGCTTTGAAAACTACCGCCGTGATGCACTGGGCATCTCTGATGAGGAACTCGCCCGCATCAAAAAGAACCTGCTGGTAGACCCGAGTTAAGGCCTCCCAGCACCCCTCGTGCTGCCTTTCCCCAACGTTGGTAGCACGAGGTTCCTCAAGCAAGTTCCACCAGAGGCCCATTTGCGCCTGAAGGCAAATCTAGCCTAGACTTCCCTTATGTTTTAGGGGAATTTCATGACTGTATTATCTTCAGCAATTGAACGCGGATATCTGGGATTTGCCTTCCACGAAGCCAAAGACAACTCACCTATTTATGAAGATGGGCGTTTCATGTAGCCGGCTCGCCAATCTTCCACGATTTCCTGATGGCATTGCCAGAGGCCAAACAGCAACCCAACCTCCTTTTTGCGGCGATCAGATGGGTCACGGGGCGCGTTCCTGAAGTGGCAGAGCTGGATGAGACATTGCAACGACATAACAGAGCAATCAAACAAGAGATGATGAACCGCAGCACGCAGACCAACGAATCCGGACGCTGCGCAACGCTCCTCCCATTGCTCGCTCGCCTCCCACAACCACTTTCATTGATTGAAGTAGGTGCCTCCGCTGGTCTTTGCCTGCTGCCGGACCACTACGCCTACGATTACAACAACGGCGCACACACATTAGCGCCTGAAACGAACACACCCGATACACCAGTGTTGCACTGTAAGGTGACTGGCAATGTCCCACTGCCAACCAAGCTGCCAGAAGTTGTCTGGCGTACAGGGCTGGATCTGATCCCGCTGAACCTTCAGGATGAAGACACCGTGGTATGGCTCCAAACGCTGGTCTGGCCGGGGCAGGAGGACCGCTTACACCGCCTGCAAAAAGCAATTGCAGTGGCGAAGCAGCGGAAAATCCAACTGGTTAAAGGAAACCTTCTCGAAGATCTGCCAGCCTTGCTGGAACAAGTCCCAACAGGTACCACACCCGTGGTCTTCCACAGTGCTGTTCTTGTCTACACCCGAGACATGAGCAAGCGCGAAGCTTTCGCAGATCTGATGCTAAACTCCAACGCCCACTGGATCTCCAACGAAGCCTCCGGCGTCTTCCCACAATTCGCCGAAAAGGTTGCCGAGCCGCACCCAACCGGCAAGTTCCTCCTCTGCGAAAACGGAGAGCCCCGTGCCTGGACCGGTCCACACGGCCAGTCGATTGATTGGATTGGGTAGAGGCCTGCTGAAAGCTTCCACGTATCAACACAGCATTTAGCTCCAGTTTGAGGGAAAATACGTAAATTCCGGAAAGCATTCATTTGAGAGGGCGTAGTACTTTGCAGAAAGCATGAGAGAGACAGGTGCTTGCTTCATTTAATCGATGGTGGAGGGCAGGCGCTTATGTTTTGGAGACGATCTATGCCCCTGCAATCATTGAGCAAAGAAGAGCACAAATGGGCGAACGATATGGCTCGCCAATTAAACCTGAGCTTTTCTGAAGAAGATGGCGAGCAAGCCGGTGCTCAACAACAACCTGAAGCCGCTCCCGTCGATCCGTGGCAGGAACTTGATGCCATGGAGAAAACTGCAGAAACATTGCTCGCGAATATGGAGCTCGTCAAAAAGCAAAGTGCTGTCTTTTCTCCTTTCAAGAAAGCAGGCCAATCAGCCCGAACTGGAGTTGCTGGCGCGCGGAAAGATCTGAAAGCTCATAAAGAGCAAAATGCACAGGCAAAGATCGCTAAGATTAAAGAAAACATCGCATCCATGGAACAGCTCATCGCCATGGCCAAATCCAACCACACTGCGTTGAGCGGACAGATCCCGTGGATCAGGGAGGATTACCAGCGCTTGGCTGCTGATGTTCCAATCGTAGAAAGCCTTGCGATTGCAAAGAAAATCCCAAGTAAAAAGTACAAGAAGTTCATGAGTATCGATCAGGAAGCAAGCCGCTTAATCAACGATGCGGAAGCGCTCTGTGAGAACCAGGAAGTCGATGCAGCCAATAAGCTGATCAAAACCCTCCATAAGACACTCCAGAACTATCAGAAGGAAGTTGACTGGCTCCAGACACTTCCCGCAGTGAGTGGCGTTGGAGCGACTGATAAAACATATACATCAAAGCGCGAAAAGATCGCTGCTGCTTTCCATCGTAAACAGGATGATGTCCCAGATCTTGAGCAGGTTACGCCTGAAGTTCCAGAGAAAACAAAGGTCTTTATTGAATCTTGGAAGCGAGACAACTTTACCGATCCTGCAAAACGGAAAGACCTGCAAAAACGCGGTGGAGCCTCAGCCCCATTCAAATTTGTCGTTCACACAGGATCCATGGAGAACCTGATCAACCAGACAGGCTGTTTCGCACCTGATGCAAACGATGCCATGAAGGGGTGGGATACCATTTGTACATCTGTAGTGACAGATGAGAAGTGCTTTGCGTACGGCGCGTTCGGCGTCATTCTGGATGTTCCTCCTCAAAATGTTCTGGTCTCTAGTCCAGATGACATCATGAGTGATCTGAATATTGGCCGGAAAGATCGTAAAGAACACATGGTCAACGTCACGCAGGAGCAGAATGAAAAGCTCCTCGATGTGCCTGATCATGTCCGCAATGGTTACCTAAAGAACCATCTCGGCAAGTTTGATTATGACAAGCGGCAACAACCTGTCGATCAGTTGATGGAAAACACATACCATCAGCACAACGAGGTGATCATCTCAACCAAGGAAGGCGTTCAGCATAAGGAAGGTGTTGGCGCAACAGCCCCGATCAAAATTCAGGGCATCTTCATGATCGACTCTGAACCTTCGCCAGACACGATCGCCGTTCAGAAGTTTAACGGCAAAGAAGCTTTGTCCAAGGAAGAGAAGTACCAGCTCTTCATGCAGCATGCTGAAAAAGTTGCCAAGAGCCTCGGTGTGCCGATCTTATTCCTGGATGGTGAAAGCACGACCGCCTAACTCCCACAAAAAAGCCCGGCACTTCCGTACCGGGTTTTTCAAACTCATAAAGGCTGATCAGCTTACTGGCAGAGGCTCTTGCCGACGCAGTTCAGGTCTTCGCAAGCTTCTTTCAGGCGCTCGATGATGCCCAGCTCACCTTCACGCAGCCATTTGCGTGGGTCGTAAAGCTTTTTGGTTGGGGCGCCGCTCTCTGGATCGATCTGGTATTTGAAAGCATTGGCGTTTGCTTCCACATACGCACCAACTTTTTCAGAGAATGCGAACTGAGTGTCGGTGTCGATGTTCATTTTGAACACACCGTAGTTCAGGCTCTCTGTAATCTTGGACTTCTCAGAACCAGAACCGCCGTGGAATACCAGTGCCAGTGGGTTCTCACCCAGATTGTGCGTTTCGCTCACCAGCTTCTGGCTTTCGCGCAGAATTTCAGGGCGCAGCTTCACGTTGCCTGGCTTGTAAACGCCGTGCACGTTTCCGAAGGACGCTGCCACGGAGAAGTGACCCAGTGGGTTCAGGCGATCATATGCCTGCAGCACGTCTTCTGGCTGGGTGTAAAGCTTCGGGTTGTCTGCTCCGATGTCTTCATCAGAACCGATACCGTCTTCTTCACCACCAGTAACGCCCAGCTCAATCTCAAGGCTCATTTCCAGCGGAGCCATCATCTTCAGCAGACGCTCGCTTTCAGACAGGTTGAACTCGATGTCTTCTGCAGAAAGATCCAGCATGTGAGAGGTGAACAGCGGCTTGCCGTGGGTTTTGTAGAACTCTTCGCCGTGCTTGATGAGTTCTTCCAGCCAAGGGATCAGGCTCTTGTCCGCGTGGTCGGTGTGCAGCACAACGCCAACACCGTAATGCTCTGCCAGCAGGTGCACGTGCTTAGCAGCAGAAACTGCGCCAAGCACTTTCGCCTGGAAGCTGTCCTTGATGCCTTTACCGGCATAGAACTGCGCACCACCGTTGGAGAGCTGAATGATAATGTCTGTGTTGTTTGCAGCTGCTGCTTCAAGAACTGCGTTGATGGAGTCCGTTCCAACAACGTTCACCGCAGGCAAGGCGTATTTGCCTGTCCGGCATGCTTCAATCAGGGTTTTATAGTCTTCACCAAAGATGACGCCCGGCTTGAGCTTTCCCATGTTTATAGGCTCCTGTGTAACAGCAGAGAGGGGAGGCAAAGTGCCTCGCACTGTGAACTGGCAACAAAGCCGGACCATGGCCTTGGCCAGTTGCCGCGCACACTACTCAGCAATACGCAGAACTACAACATTTCTAAGGGCGTTCTGAGGAATTTAATGGATTTAAGAGGCAAATCACTGGCCTTAAGCCGTAATTCCCTTCATGCAGTTTTCGTGTTTTTCACAAGTAGCAACAAGAACCACAACTTCTACGCAAGTTTCGCAGTCGACCTAGGGGAATCAGAGGACGGACTGTCCTGACATCACACGGGCGCTGATGCCAATTGGCATGGACTGCGTATCCCCCGCCAGAACCTCCAGTACAGGCCGCAACTCAATCGCGGACCCATACTTGCGCAGATGCGTCGAAAGCTCCATCAGCAAAGCCAGATCAGTGGACACCAGTGTGCCAGCACCGCATGAGCGAACCGCATGCAGCAGTCCGCTCAGATCCCCTTGTCCAAGCTCTGGCGAGATTGTGCCATCAGGCGCACCCTTCACCTGAGACGCGCAGATTTGCGGCAGATCGACAACGGAAACTTGCTCCATCTGCCCAAGCAGAGCACGGGAAGCAACTTGACTGCCAAACAGATTCGGCGCATCAGAAACATCCAGAAACGCAACCTTGCCTGCAAACCCACGCAAACTCTGCGCTAAGTCTGGTGCCGCAAGCAGCAGGTCAGATACCTCAAAACACTTGCGCGTAAACTTCGCAGTGATCTTGGCAAGCTCCTCAGATTGCTCGGAGAGTAGTGGCATATATGCCCGTTCAAACACCTTGGCGCAAAACGGCGACAGCACAGCCACAAAATCATAATGGCCAAACTGCGAAATCACTTCCTTGGCCAGATCCCGTGCATCATCAAGCTCATTGGAGCGCAAGGAAACGAGCCCACAGCAGCTTTGAATACTGGGCGCTTCCACCTCATAGCCAGCCTTCTCCAGCAGGTGCACAGCAGCTTTGATAAGAGAAGGGCGGAAGAGATTTGTGGTGCAGGAAACAAACAGGCCGACCCGGGCATCCTTCTTGTATTTTGGGCGTCGTTGTCTGGCCATAACAGCTGGAAGTCCTGCAATCTTTTGAGCAATGCATAAATCAAATCATTCAAAGACTGCCTGCCACACTTTCCGGACCATCGCAATGATTTATCAGGGAGGCGTTATACAGCACCCACGGTATACAAACTGTGCCTATGTGTATTTTTTGTGCGTACTTGTCCAATGAAAACCAGGTGCTATCTATCACACAGAACACGACTTAAAACAATAAATCGGAAATTTGGAATGAACTTGAAAGACGTCGCACTGAGCCGCTATTCCACCAAGGAATTTGACCCAACCAAGCAGATCTCTGCTGAGCAGTTTGACCACATCAAATCCCTGCTGCGCTTTAGCCCATCCAGCGTAAACTCTCAGCCTTGGCACTTCATCATCGCAGATACGCCAGAAGGGCGTGAGCGCGTTTCCAAGGGCACCCAGGGTATGTTCTCCTTCAACAATGGCAAGGTGCTCAACTCCTCACACGTCATCGTATTTTGCGTGAAGACTGACATCTCCGACGAGTATCTGGAGCGTCTGCTGAAGGCGGAAGAAGACGATAAGCGTTTTGCTGATCCTGCAGTCAAAGAAACTGTCAAAGCAGGCCGTGCGACCTTCGTTGGCATTCACCGTGACCAGCTGAAAGATGCTGACCACTGGATGGAAAAGCAGGTCTACCTGAACATGGGAACCATCCTCCTCGGCGCAGGTGCGCTCGGCATTGATGCTGTGCCGATTGAAGGTGTGGATGTAAAGGCGCTGAACGAAGAGTTCGGCCTTCAGGAAAAAGGCTACCGCGCCGTAGCTCTGATCGCTCTCGGCCACCGCCACGAAAACGACTTCAACGCCGCCCTCCCAAAATCCCGCCTCCCAGAAGCCGAAATCTTCACCGAACTGGCTTAAGCGGCTCCATAACCAACTCAAAAAAGGGATGCCCTGTGCATCCCTTTTTTATTTGTGAAACAAAGCCTTATTTCCACCAAGGTCCGCAGGCACGTTGCAATCAGCAGATGAAATTACTCTGTAATGTTGCAACCAATATCGTTTTCTGAAGACACCCTCTATGACCATCAGACCCTACCGTGAAACTGACTTCGCTGATGTCGTGAGCATCTACGCTGCGAGTAAGTTGGATGAGTTGGTTTATGAGGATCGAAGCTTCCAATTGTTGCCGTTGGATCAGGATCCAAAGCGGTTGGAAGGATTTCTGGCCTCGCAAGTGTTTGTCTATGAGCAGGACGGTGTGAAGGCGTATGGCGCGCGGAACCACTCTGAGATCACGGCTCTGTTTGTGCATCCGCAAGGGCGGGGAACTGGTCTTGGTAAAAGATTACTGCAGTTTCTGTTGGATGGGATTGAAGGAGAGGCCGTGCTTTATGTGGCCAAGACCAACCACCCAGCCAAGCAGCTTTATGAGCGCCACGGCTTCAGCGTGACCAGTGAGTTCCTCACCGAGTACAACGGCACGCCCGTGCTGGCGAACAAGATGGTGCGCAAGGCGCAAGGCGTAAGCCACTCACCAACATACTGGCAATAAAAAAGGGCCGCAGAACTGCGACCCCCGATCTTTAGGATCTCTGGAATCCAATTATTTCTTGGAACCGTCTTTGTTGAACTGAGCGAGGTACGCGATAACGTCCTGACGCTGCTGTTCTTTCTTAAGACCAGCGAAAGCCATCTTACCTTTAGGGATAACTTTCTTAGGTTTGGTGAGGTAAGCGTCAAGAGTAGCTTCGTCCCAAGACTTGCCTTCTTCTTTACCTGCCAGAAGAGGTTTGGAGTACTTGTAGCCTTCGACTTCACCCCAGCCTGCACCAACGATACCGTTGAGCTGTGGACCTACCTTGTTCTTGGCTTTTTCACCAACAGCATGACAAGCCTTACATTTTTTGAAAACTTTAGAGCCCTTAGCAACATCGCCTTCCGCGAATGCCGCACCTGTGCTCACCAGCAATGCAAGCGCTGCAACGACGCCAAACTGCTTCATGTTTAAATCCTTCCCACTATATCCTAGAGATAACCGCGAATAGAGAACAACATAGTCTAACTCATGGGGCAGTTCCCATAGATTCGACGTTACCTTCGTATATATTGTTACGGCATATTGTCGCGGACGGAATTGATCATAAGCATAAATGCCTGAAATTAACTTGCTTTGAGTCAAACTCACGAAAATCTGAAGCCGTTGTTTTACGGGCCACAATAGACTTAATGCGCCTTTCTTCTTTGCATAAATTATGAGAGTCTCAGCCCCTGTATTTGGAAAATGCGGTTGAGTTCGTGGTTTGGAAATAAAGTTTCAAACCACGGTGCAGGAGGGAGGCCTGATGGCAGCGATTGCGATGCCAAAACCGTCGCAGGAGACATTAAACAAGCGCTCCAGGATCGTGGCTGATTTGCAAAAAATCGTGCCAGGAGAAGGCGTTATCTGCGATGAGATTGAGATGCGCCCTTATGAGACGGATGCCTTTACAGCGTATCGTCAGCTTCCGCTTGTGGTGGTCCTGCCGGAGACCGTGGATCAGGTCTCACGTGTCCTGAAGTACTGTTACGATAATGATGTGAAGGTGGTGCCGCGCGGTGCCGGAACGTCCCTGTCTGGAGGTGCATTACCGCTCGAAGATGGCGTTCTGCTCTCCATGATGAAGTTCAACCGCATTTTGGAAATCGATTTGCAAAATCGGGCGGTTGTGACCCAGCCGGGTGTGACCAATCTGGGGATTACCAAGGCCGTGGAGGCTGATGGCTTCTATTATGCGCCCGATCCTTCCTCACAGATTGCCTGCTCCATCGGCGGCAACATTGCAGAAAACTCAGGTGGCGTGCACTCGCTGAAATACGGTTTGACCACCAACAACCTGCTTGGCCTGGAGATCGTGCTTATCACCGGAGAGGTGATCCGTTTAGGCGGTAAGCATCTGGACTCTGAGGCTTACGACTTGCTGGCTCTGCTCACAGGCTCAGAAGGCCTGCTCGCTGTCGTCACAGAAGTCACCGTCCGTGTTCTGCAAAAGCCGGAAACCGCGCGAGCTGCGCTGATCGGCTTCCCAACTTCTGAGCAAGCCGGCAAATGCGTTGCTGATATCATCGGCGCGGGTATCATTCCCGGCGGCATGGAGTTGATGGATAAGCTCGCCATCGATGCCGCTGAAGACTTCGTACATGCGGGCTATCCGCTGGATGTGGATGCGCTGTTGATCGTGGAGCTGGACGGCCCGGAAGCGGAAGTCGATGATTTGCTTGAGCGTGTCAGCACTATTGCAGAAAAGAACGGCTCCTCGTACCTGCGCGTGTCCCAGTCGGAGGACGAACGCAACACGTTCTGGGCTGGACGCAAAGCGGCATTCCCTGCAGTTGGCCGTATCTCGCCGGACTATTTGTGCATGGATGGCACCATTCCACGCGCAGCACTGCCACAAGTTCTGCAGGAGATGCAGGAACTGAGCGAAAAGCACGGATTACGCGTCGCCAACGTGTTTCACGCTGGTGATGGAAACCTGCATCCACTCATTCTCTATGATGCGAACCAGCCGGGAGAGCTGGCCGCAGCAGAAGAGTTTGGGGCAGACATTCTGCGCCTCTGCGTGAAAGTGGGCGGCGTACTGACCGGAGAACATGGCGTCGGCATCGAGAAACGCGATCTCATGCCGGAGATGTACTCAGAAGACGATCTCAAGCAACAGCAGCGTGTGAAGTGTGCGTTTGATGAAAAGCAGCTTCTCAATCCGGGCAAGATGTTCCCGGTTCTGCATCGCTGCGCAGAGCTCGGCTTCATGCACGTGCATCAGGGCCAACTGCCATTCCCGGATATTCCGCGTTTTTAGATAAAACGCGAGACGAAAAGACAGAACAGGACGAAACCATGGGAGAGGGTTTCCACCCAACCACAGCTGAGGAGCTGGAAGCGGTTGTCAAATGGGCTGCCGCTGAACGAACCCCACTGGAAGTGATCGGCAGCGGCTCCAAACGCAACTGGGGCAGGGCGGTGCAGTCCGCGCATACTCTGCGCGTTGATGGCATCACCGGCGTTGTCGACTACGAACCAGCTGAACTGGTACTCACCGTCAAGGCTGGCACGCCTCTGCAAGAGGTTGAGGCTCTGCTGAAGGAACACAATCAGGAACTACCGTTTGAGCCTGCCAATCTCAGCGCGGTATTAGGCGCACCAGCGCAGTCAGGCACCATCGGTGGTGTTTTCGCAACAAACCTGTCCGGCCCCCGCCGCCTCAAAGCAGGCGCTGCACGCGATCATGTGCTTGGTCTGGAAGCGGTCTCTGGCCGTGGGGAGATTTTCAAGGCTGGTGGCCGCGTCGTAAAAAACGTGACGGGCTATGACCTCTCCCGCGGTTACTGCTCCTCATGGGGTACGCTGGCGGTCGCTACGAGCTTCTCCATTAAAGTGCTGCCCCGAGCAGCCAAAGAATGCACCTTTGTTCTGCTGGGCCTTACACCGCAGGAAGCTGCACAGGCCATGTCTGAGGCGATGGGCTCCTCTGCTGAGGTCTCCTCCGCAGCTCACTTGCCTCACGGCTTCTGCCCACTCTCGCAGGAGCATTCCATCACTCTGCTCAGGTTGGAAGGCATTCCCGTCTCCATCGACTACCGATTGGATAAGCTCCGCAGCATCCTGAAACGCTTCCCGTCGCAGGAGCTGATCGAAGGGCAGGCCTCCCGCAAAACATGGGGTGATCTGCGAGATCTCATCCCGTTTGCCGGCAGCAGTAAACCGCTCTGGAAAATCTCGGTGAGTCCGACAGCTGGACACAAAGTGATTGCTGAGCTGGAAAAGCGCTTCGCCATCCGCTGGATGATGGACTGGGCAGGCGGCCTTGTCTGGGTGGAAATGCAGGGCGATGAACCGCATGATGTGCCGCTCCGTCGTCTCATTGCTGAAAATGGAGGCGGTCACGCCACACTGTTGCGCGCAAGTGCAGAACTGCGTGCGGATGTCGATGTGTTCCAGCCTCAGCCGGAAACATTGATGGGGCTTTCCAAACGCCTGAAAGCCCAGTTCGATCCGCATAACATCCTCAACCCGGGCCGTATGTACGCGGGGATCTAGTTCATGCAAACCAACTTCACGCCAGAACAACTCAAAGACAGTGCAACTGCCGTCTCCGAACAGATCCTGCGCAAGTGTGTGCACTGCGGGTTTTGTACCGCAACCTGCCCAACCTTCGCGCTGCTGGGGGATGAGCTGGACAGCCCCCGTGGTCGTATCTACCTCATCAAGGAAATGCTGGAAAATGATCGCCCGGCTGACGCCAAAACCGTCAAGCATCTCGATCGCTGCCTGTCGTGCCTTTCCTGCATGACCACCTGTCCATCAGGTGTGAACTACATGCATCTGGTGGATCATGCCCGCATCCACATTGAGCGAACCTACAAGCGTCCGCTGCAGGACCGGCTGCTCAGATCTGTCCTACAAGCCATCCTGCCCAAACCGGGCCGCTTCCGTCTGGCAATTGCAGCAGCTTTTTATGGCCGCCCGTTTGCTGGCCTCATGAAGAAATGCGGTGGTACCCTCGCAAAACTGGGCGCAATGCTGGCTCTCGCGCCAACCAAATCACCTATGCCCTCCCAGTTTGTCGGGCAGGAGAGCGTTGCCCCTAAAGTGCAGAAAAAGGGCCGTGTCGCGATCCTGAAGGGCTGTGCCCAAAGCGTACTCGCGCCGTCCATCAACGATGCAGCCACACGCTTGTTGACCCGCATCGGCTATGAAGTCGTGTTCCCAAAGGGAGAAGGCTGCTGCGGTGCTCTGGTGCATCATATGGGCAAGGAAGAAGCTTCCAACGAGCAGGCCAAAACCAACATCGATGCATGGATGAGAGAGATGGAAGGTGAGGGGCTTAATGCTGTCATCATCACCGCGTCCGGCTGCGGCACGACCATCAAGGATTACGGCTTCATGCTGCGTGATGATCCGGAATATGCAGAGAAGGCGCAAAAGATCTCTGAGATGTCGAAGGATATCGTGGAGTTTCTGATTGAACAGGATCTGGGCGAAACCCAGCTTCAGGAGGAACTAACCGTTGCCTACCACTCTGCCTGCTCCATGCAGCATGGTCAGAAGATCACGTGGCAACCGAAAAAGCTGCTCCAGAATGCGGGCTTTACCGTAAAGGAACCGCTGGAAGGACACCTCTGCTGTGGTTCAGCGGGCACCTACAACATCATGCAGCCCAAAATCGCAACAGCTCTGCGAGATCGAAAGGTCGGCAATCTGGAAGCCACACACCCAGATCTTGTCGCCACCGGCAACATCGGCTGCATCACCCAAATCTCCAGCGGTACCCAAATCCCTGTCATCCATAGCATCGAGCTTCTGGACTGGGCCTATGGCGGCCCTAAGCCGGTGCAATTGGGTAAGATGTAAGCATGCTAATCTAAATCCCTCTCAAGTAGGCTTGAGAGGGATTTGCGGATCAGACACCACCACCCCGACGTAAAACGTTCTCCTGATGAGCCTTTTCTGCTTCTTCATACTCTTTCCGGATATGTGAAAGATCGCCGGCAGGGGTATTAGGATTTGCTGGATTTATTGGCTTGAGCTCAACGAGAACCGGGTTCGGTTTGTGATTCAGCATCGCGCCGGTATATGCGTCCACGCCTACGCCAATCACACCTCCAATCAGCGCATTGCCTGCCATGGCTGCTGCACCGCTTCCCGCAACTTCCGTGGTGACATGCACTTTCTGCGTTTTGTAACCTTCTTTGGAAACAGTAACGTTGAATTTTTCTTTGCGTGAAACCTTGAGTGTGCAAGGCGAGGAACTACAGGTCATTCCAATGTCCGTTGAGATCTCTGCATCCTCTGGAGAGGCATAGATTTTGACTTTTTCACTCATACCACGTGTGACACTGGCGCATCCTGAAAGGACAAGACCTGCTGTAAGAAATGATGCAATCAAGAAAGTCGTCTTCATCTCAATATTCCCGCCTTAGAAAATTGAACCGATACCTTTGGCATCGTGGGGGACATGCAAACCTAAGAAATTTGATTCCCAATGCACGTATGAGTTGATTTTCTGCCTTTCACAGTTTCAGGCAACTCCTGAAAAGGAATATGTTAAGTCAATGATTTCAGAGGTGAAAATCTACTAAGTTCTACCGTCTCCCCAAAATCGAATGGATTGGCTGAGGGGCAATGCAAGCCTCTGTAGTTCAGCAAATTGAAGCTGCACAAAAGGCACCCACCGAAAGGCTAAATTGCAAGTGGGCGACAACTGATCTCGGCGCAGATCATGTCTATGAGAAGTCTATGCTGGCGACATCTGCTTTATATTTACTCAGCCAGTTTGTCCCGCGCTGACTTCATTTTGCAGATCACGTTGCCGCCCAACTCGCCCTCAATATGGCGCAACTCCTTTGCAATCGCTGGAGGCATAGCATCCTCTGTGATTTCAGGAGGTGTGGTGGATGCAACAACTGCCGGAGTGTCCTCGGCAAAAACGAGGCCGGTCTCATGCGCCAGTAGCAGCAGGCTGAGGATGCTAGCAAAACAACCCAGAGCGATGGCAGCAAGCGTATACCGGTTCAGCGGGCTGCTCTGATCCTTCAGACAATCTTCCAGAACCACGCGGATCTGGCTGATGTCTTCTGAGTTGAGCGGTTCATCAAGCAGCTCAATGGGTGACCGCTCTTCAGCAACAGTCTCGGAAGCACCACTATCTGTTGAGGTCTCTGAAGGAACAGCCGGCTGCAAACACTCAAACACCGGCACATAGCCCATATCAGGCAGCCGGATCTGTACATGGTGCGCGTTAGGATTCTCTTCGTTGTAGGCACGCAGAAGTGTCCGTAAACGGGATATGTTCACACGAACAATCGGGTTCTCTCGCGGATTGAATCCATCAGGCAGATTAAAAACCTTCTGGCCAATAATCTGTTCCTTCAGATCATCTTCCTGCCGGGAGAGTTTGCGTTCAACAAGAAACGTAAGAAGTGCTGTCAGCTTCGGGCTTCGCCTGAAGTTGGGGCTGGACAAAATGCTGGAAAGGGTCGCAACCACTTCGTCTTTGCTGGTGACTAGTCCATTCTTCTTGGCACTCATGCGCAGCACTCCCAAAACACATCGGTGTGGCCTGGGGGAAAAGCTCTCCCTCATTCAGATGGTAGCGACGGCACATTCATTGGTCCGGTGCCTGCATTCAAACAGGCCCGTCTTTTATGCTGCTTTGCCTATAGCTGGGGTAAGGCAAGCAACTTGAAGTTGTTGCCTTATCTTATGTTCCACGAGACAGGAATGCAACAAAGGCACATACCTAGCGGACATAGACCTTTGCGCCAACAGGAACCATGTTGTAGAGCTCCGCCACATCTTCGTTGCGCATACGAATGCAGCCGGAAGAAACAGCTTGCCCAATTGTCCACGGCTCGTTGGAACCGTGAATACGGTAAAGCGTAGAACCAAGATAAAGAGCACGTGCACCCAATGGGTTACGCGGACCACCCGGCATGTAACGCGGCAAGTTTGGTTGGCGTTTCAGCATCTCTGCCGGCGGGCGCCAATCTGGCCATTCCCGCTTGCGGGTTACCTTGTGAACCCCCGCCCATTCAAAGCCCGGTCGCCCCACACCAACACCATAACGACGCGCTTTTCCATTGGCCTGCACCAGGTAAAGATATCGTGATGTGGTATCAATGACCACGGTACCAGGTGCATAAGAGGTGTTGTAGCTGACGGTTGTCGGCAAAAACTGCTTCGGAATACGGCGACTGTATCGGTTAGACGTCGTGCGCTTCTTCTTCTGCTTGGCCGAACCACGCAGGTTCTGAACGGCCTTTGCCTGAGAGCGTGGGATTTGCACAACCCATGGATTGGAAAGGTCCGGACTAAGCACAAGAGGAGGTGCAGACGCACGTGGTTTGTACTCTGCCTGTGCAGCTGTACCCAACGCGCAAACCAATCCAGCCGTACTCAACAGGGTGACAAGCCAGCCTGCTTTACCTTTTACCGATGCCCCGAACATTCCACGCTCCTTTGGTCCTTGCCAATGGCCCGATGCCTGCGGGAAAACCTAGAACTTGCAACTCTAGCAATCGTTAAAATTATCAATGTTATTTATGCGAGTTCAAACTAAGGTTAACCGATTGTTACCGAGTTGTGCGGCGAAAACGCCAAAATTATCCTTAAAAATCAATGCTGATAAATCTAAGGTAATAATTAACACTCTAAGAAGTATGTGAGAGATAGCCCGAGTGCAGGATTGCGAATCGTACCCATTAAAACCTATGGGTGCATGAGCGCGTCTGTGACCGGGAATGCTGTTTAATATCTGTAATTTATGGCCTCCTTTCGCAAACCTGTGCCAGTTTGCAAAAAGGTAAGGCGGCAAACAAAGAGGGCGCATCGTTGGGCAGGAAAAGCAGCGATGTGGCTTTCAGTAAGAAGCAGTTATGCTTCATGAGTTCGGGGTTGGGATGTCAGTTGTAAGAAAAACCTTTCGTGCGGAGGCTCAGTTCGGAGCGCACAATGCACGTGCCGAGATTGGATCGCCAATCCAGGATAATGGTGAGGCCGCGCGCCACCAGCAGGTGATGGAAGAAATAGCCAGCCTGAAGGAAATGCTGAGCTCGCCAGACACAGACCCACAGGAACTCTCGCGCCGCGTTGCGGAAGAGCTGCGTGAAGAGATCGGCGAAGCAGCCAAGCTCAAGCGCGAGCTGGACGCCATCTACGAAGCCATTGCCGAAACCAAAACTGAAATTGCTGCCCTCCACAACAAAGCCAGCGTCGATAACGACGAACGTGGCCGTGTAACGCTGGAGCTAGGCGCGATCGTTTCTGGTACAGAAGGGGCGACTGAACAAATCCTGTCCGCAGCCGAAGTCATCGACCAGAGCGCAGCCACCGTTATGCCGATGGTTCCATCTGAGCACGAAGGTCTGGTTACCGATATTCACGAGCAAGTGGTGTCCATCTTCGAAGCCTGTAACTTCCAGGATTTGACTGGCCAGCGCATCAGTAAAGTGGTGAACACGCTTTCCTTCGTGGAAGAGCGCATCATCCGCATGATCGAGATCTGGGGCGGCATTGAAAGCTTCAAGGAAATCAGCGATCGCATCAATGCGGAAAAAGAAGGTGACGACTCAGCTCTTCTCCATGGTCCGGCTCTGGATGTGGAAGCAGGCACCGTCACTCAGGATGACATCGACGCCCTGTTCGACTGATCCTCTCAAAAAAGATAGATGCAGATGGCTTGCTATTTCGGCAAGCCAATGCTTTATATGAGAACATAACATAAACATTTTGGCGCGTTTTATGAGCAGGCAGATACCTGTTTGTGGTGATACCGATGCGCAAAGAAAAATTGACAAGAAGGGCAGGGCAATGGACCAGAGCTCAGAACCGATTGCTGAAGGACTGATCCGCGGAGAAGACGGCAAGGACCGCTGCTGGTGGCATGGCGGAGACCCGTTCTATCAGGCCTATCACGACAATGAATGGGGCCATCCGGTCACCAACGACATTCGTTTGTTTGAGAAGATCTGCCTTGAAGGCTTCCAGTCCGGCCTATCCTGGATTACTATCCTGCGCAAACGCGAAAACTTCCGCGCTGCCTTTGCTGGTTTTGATTTTGAGAAAGTCGCGAAGTTCACGCAGAACGATATCGAACGTCTTGTGAAAGATGAGGGCATCATCCGCCATCGCGGTAAGATCACCTCCACCATCAACAATGCCAACCGTGCCTTGGAAATGCGCGAAGAGTTCGGCTCCCTCGCGGCTTACTTCTGGAAGTGGGAACCAACCCCGGATCAGCGCCCGGACGTTTGCGATTATGCCAACCTGCGCCAACTGGGTAAAACGGGGATCTCAACAGCCATCTCCAAAGACCTCAAAAAACGCGGCTGGTCCTTCGTCGGCCCAACCACCGTCTACGCCTTCATGCAAGCTATGGGAATGGTCAACGACCATCTGGAAGGCTGTTGCTGCCGCGAAGTGGTGGAAGCCAAACGAGAAGCCTTGGAACGTCCTGTAAAGGCGTAAAGAGCATTATAAGGCCAACGGGCAAGCAGGAGGGGATCTCTCCCCTCTGACACCGCCTGTTAGGCATCTTCCTCAGGGCGCTCATAAGTCCCCTGAGGCGGAAGAATAGCCATTACGAGCGTCTCACGATGCTCAAACCCGCAGCGCCGGTAAATCCGTCCCGCTGGGCCATCACTGAAAGCCTGCAGCACCGGCACAGTTGCTGGATACTCCGCTTTCGCCCAATCCACACCTACAGTCACCAAAGCCGCACAGATACCGCGCTTGCGATGGCTTGGACGTGTCTCAACCTCCTGAAACCGCGAAACAACCGCATCACGGTAAATGCCCAGATCTGCGACCAGCAGGTCTCCATCGAACGCGCCAAACCAGTTCAGCGATCCTTCCTGAACCTGACGACGACGCGCTTCAAATCGGGTGCGCGTGTACGACCCAAAACTGTCGCGATCATAGCCTTGCTCAACAGCTGTATCTATCTGAAGGGCAATGACCTGCTCCCAATCTTCCTCAGAGATGATTGGGCGGATCACGATCCCATCTGGAACTGCAGATCGGTTGAGCGGTCCGGTCAGACTCAGAACATCCATCTGCTCAAGCTCATACCCAAGATCCGTGAAAGCCGAATGCTCCGCTCCGATTATCATATCCGGCGTATCCCAACCAAACATGGTATGCGCAGCCTTCGGAAAATCCTTACGGAACTGAGCGATCTGCGCTTCCGGATCCACCTTATCACCCCGGAAGAAAACCATATTCCCCGACCAGCAAAAAGGCTCCTCTGGCATGCGCAGAACAATCCGGTCCGGATGAGCCTCAATCTCACTCACACCCCGCCCAACAAGAAGATTGCTCTGCACCCCCAGTGTCTCCGCCAAATCCCGTTCATCACGCATACCGCTTACCTTCAATCCATTACTCGAAATCAAAACATAGCTATTGAAATCCCTCAGGCTTATCAAGAAAAAGCCCACCCATCCGCCAAGTCCCCCAACCGCTGTTACCCACCAGCCACTCCCCACAAGCAGCTATGCCATT
Source organism: Pseudovibrio sp. SCP20 (assembly GCF_057774105.1). Taxonomy (NCBI): domain Bacteria; kingdom Pseudomonadati; phylum Pseudomonadota; class Alphaproteobacteria; order Hyphomicrobiales; family Stappiaceae; genus Pseudovibrio; species Pseudovibrio sp. SCP20. Next base: position 118,592 of record NZ_JBYMDH010000001.1, read on the forward strand.
CCGGCTCGCCCCACAAAAAAAGCCCCGGCGCATCACGCCGAGGCTTCGCAAAGAGGCTGTCGCCAATCACTTAGATGAAGTCGAAGTCATCTGCATGAAGATCTGCAACAGAAACGTTCTGAAGAGTTATCGAATTGTCATCATCGAGTTGAATGATGGTGTCAGCACCGAATTGGCTCGCTGCTGCAATTACATCAGCATAGCTGTCGAAGCTACCCTCGGTGAAACGGATCGTGTCATCTGAACCAGCACCAGCAGTGAAGTCTGTGATGGTGTCGTGTTCAAAGTTGGTTTCAAACAGGAATGTATCATCGCCGTCACCACCTGTAAGGGTGTCGTTACCGCCATAACCCCAAAGTTTGTTGTTGCCGGCATCTCCAATAATGATGTCATCGAACTTGTCTGTTCCCATGACATTTTCAATGGAAATATAGGTATCGCCAGCAGCATCGCCAGTGTTGTTAGCCTGATCTGCAAGATCGACTGTTACTGCAGCTTCAGACCAGCGATAGCGAACAGTATCATTACCGGAACCGCCATCGAGATAGTCAGAACCGGACCCGTAAGCGTTCAGCCAGTCGTCGCCGCCACCGCCTTCCAGATGGTCGTCACCATCAAGACCATAAAGGCCGTTATTATTGTCGTCGCCAATGATTGTGTCATTATGTTCAGATCCGAATACTTGGCTTATGTTCGTGAGCTGATCACCTTCGGCATCGCCACCGGACATCTCACCAGTCGCCAGATTGACTGATACTGCTTCGGCAGAATTGTTGTATCTGATGGCATTACGACCACCACCGCCATCGATAATATCGATGCCAGCGCTTCCGTAAATCTCTTCGTCTGCATCAGAGCCGACGAAAGTGTCGTCTTCATCAGTACCAAAGTACCTGAGGCTTCCATCTTCATGGACTTCGAATTTTGGCAATGTCGAACCATCATCAAACACAAACTGACCAGCCAAGATTTGATTGCTCACACCATTCTCAATTGTCAGAACATCTGCAATCTCATCGAAGGGCTGGTCTGGATTTGATGGATCAATAAGGTAAATCTTCAGATCTTTGTTATCAGGTCCGCCGGCAGCAATCCTGATGTTATCCATTGTTATGCCGGCACCAAACTTCACGACATCACTGCCCAAAGTATCCTTAATAACGTCTTTGTCATAGCCTCTGTCGAAGAAGTAAGTATTGTGCCCGGCACCACCAGACAAAATGTCATCCCCAGTGCCACCATCCAGGTAATCATCTCCTTCTCCACCACTTAGGCTGTCATTCCCAGCTTCCCCGTAGAGTGTGTTGTTACCAAATGCCATATGTATGGTGTCATTGCCTCCAGCAGCCCAGACAATGTCATCTTCAGGGCTGTTACTGGAAAAGTTGTCATCGTATTTTCCGAATTGGAATTTCATGGCCACAATCCTAGAGTTTCATAAAGTTTTATAAATGTGCAGGCTGCACATAATATTTATGCAGCTCATGATTGCGTATGGCTGACCCTGAGTTAGATAAGAAATGCAAATGCTCAGTCTTGTTGATTTGAAGAATTATTAAAGCTCACAATAACTTATAGGGAAGTTTCTTTCGCATGGTGCATCGCAATTTGGGATGTAAAGACTATTCAAAACGGCTGGAGAGGTTCTCGTCTTAATTTACAGTATGTGGTTAAGAAAAAGCCTCGGCACTGTAGTGCCGAGGCTTCGAAGTTGAGTGCTATACGCAAAAATCAAGAGACAAATGCGAAGTCATCAGCATGTAAATGCGAAACGTTGACATGTTGGAGAGTGATTGAGTTGTCCTCATCAAGTTGAATGACTGTATCTAAGCCTTCCTGACGAGCAGCAGACATCACATCCTCGAAGCTCTTAAACACACCATCTGAGAATTGTATGATGTCTCGTGAGCTTTCACCAACATGAAAATCGATGAGTGTGTCATTTCCGAAGTTGTCTCCGAATATGATTGTGTCATCTCCATAACCACTGGTGATAATGTCGTTTCCAGTTCCACCATTAATCTGGTTATCACCATCAACGCTATCAATGACATCATCTCCACCAAGGCCGTTAATGGTGTCATTGCCATTCGTGCCCCAAAGGATTTCACCTTCATCACTTGCGGTTTCCAGAAGCTTTTTGTGAATGTCTTCCCAGTTCCAAACAGTGCCGTCTGCGAACTGCATCTCACCAAACTGTAGTTCGCCTGGAGTGCTGGTGAACGCGGTCGTGATGACTATGCTACCACCGTCTTTGAAGGTGTATTGGAGGCCAGACCAGCTGCTTTCAGTATTACCCAGTCGCTCTATCGCGACTTCATCTGGTGAAATGCCTTCTCCAAATACAATCTTGCTGTGTGGGTTCAACACACTACTTGTACGGATTGTATCATTGCCATCTCCAAGGTCATAATGGAATGAAACTTCACCGCCGATGTACTCAAGGATGTCATCCCCGGTTCCACCTTCAACTTTTACAAAGTTAGACAGCGTCGGTGATGGAAGCGTGTAGAACTTGTCGTTTCCAGCTCCACCTATAAGCGTGCTATTCCCGTCATGATTGGCTGAAATGACATCATCGCCATCACCTCCATCAAGGGTGTCATTACCAGCGCCGCCGCTAAGCTGGTCGTTCCCGGCGCCGCCTTTGATGATATCATCTCCCTCTCCACCAGAGAGGTAGTCGTTGCCTTCGCCACCGAAGATTTGATCGTCTCCTGCACCACCGTTGATATTATCATCATCGGCGCCACCAGAAATGTGATCATCTCCGTCGCCACCACTAAGTATATCCTTGCCATCTCCTCCTTTGACGGTGTCGTTGCCGTCTCCAGCAAAAATGAAGTCTCTTCCAGCCCCGCCGTCAATTACATCATCGCCTGCAAGGCCTTTGATAATATCACCGTCAACCGTACCATTGATGGTGTCATTACCTTCGGTCACTCCATGATCTACAGCGTGGGCTGGTGCACTGTCGATGAGCTTTTGGTTGACGTCGTCCCAAGTCCAGACTGTTCCATCAAGAAACTGAATTTCGCTGAACAACAGCTTTTCTGATGATTGGAAAAAGCCGTTTTCAAGAAGCAATGTACCACCATCGCTGAAAGTAAACTCAATTGAGTCACTTCCCGCATACCTTAACAGGACTTCATCCGGCTTTACTCCCACAAGCATGAGCTTGCTGTTGGGGCCTGCAAGTCCACCTGCATGAATGATGTCATTGCCATCGCCGATGCCATATTGAACTATGATATCGCCACCAAAGTAATGGATGGTATCGTCACCATTTCCGCCGCTTATGATTGATGAGCCCTGTATGTGATAGAGGGTATCATCGCCATTACCGCCATGAAGTTGGGCACTTCCTATACCGTTGGCTGCGAGGACATCGTCACCATCACCACCATCAAGGTAGTCATCTCCTTTACCGGAGCTGAGTTGATCATTCCCTGCGCCACCTTTTAGGTCGTCGTTTCCATCTCCTCCTGAGAGGACATCATCACCTGCTCCACCATAAATGGTGTCATCTCCGCCCATGCCATCAATGATGTCATTACCGGAGGTTCCTCCAACAACATCGTTTCCGTCACCAATGTGCTCTTGAAGCTTCAGGTTGATGTTCTCCCAGTTCCAGACCGTACCATCAGCAAACTCGATCTCACCGAAATCTGAGCGCAAAGTGTATCGGTCCATGACCTGACCCAGATGCAACGTTCCGCCATCTTTAAAGGTCAATAGAAGACTGGTTGAGGTGGCCGACGTCCGTGTGATTACAACCTCATCTGGCAAGATACCCTCGCCAAGAACCAACCTATGATTTTCATTCTTCAGTTTTTCTGGGTACCAAAAATCAACAACGTCATTCCCGTCCCCTAGGTTGTAGTGAAGAGTGACATCTGCCAGCGAGATATCAAGTTTATCATCGCCTGTACCAGCATTTACAACTGCAGACCCATACCTGACAAAAATTGTGTCATCACCGCTCCCGCCAATGATCTGGTCTACTCCATCAGTGTCGCTGTGAATTGTATCGTTGCCATCTCCTCCATCGAGGATGTTATTGCCCGACCAGCCGGTTAGTTTGTCTTCACCAACGCCGCCTTCCAAGTGGTCATTTCCTTCTCCGCCGAAGAGATCGTCGTTTCCTTCACCTCCAATGAGATGGTCGTTACCGGAATGACCGAGAATCTCGTCATCTCCGCCGAGGCCGTGGATTGTGTCATCACCCAAGGTTCCTACGAGATAATCGTCTGCATCACTGGCATTTTCATAGAGCATCTTATTGAAGAACTCCCAGTTCCAGACAGTGCCGTCTGAAAACTGAAACTCACTAAAGTTGAGATGTGTTGGCCCATAATAGAAAACGTTTTTGATGAGCAGTGTACCGCCGTCCTTAAAGGTTAGCAGAAGGCTGAGATCATCGCGGCTATTACCATTTGCATCGGTGCCTTCTCCGACACGCATAACAGTTACTTCATCTGGTGAGATGCCAGAGCCAAAAATGATCTTGTGATTTTTATGGTGTGTCTTTTCTGGATACCACAAATCGACAATATCATTGCCATCACCAAGGTCATAATGAACTGTAACTTCAGCAGTTGAAACGTTGATTGTATCATCACCTTCTCCACCGGTGATAACGGATGTGCCAGTTACTGCATAAATGGTGTCATCTCCGCTTCCACCGAGGATCTGATCTTCACCATAAGTGATGCTAAAGAAGGTGTCGTTGCCGTCTCCCCCATCAAGGATGTTGTTACCAGCGGAACTACTCAGCTTATCGTTGCCGGCACCACCTTCAAGGTGATCGTCCCCGTCATGTCCTTGGAGTGTGTCATTTCCTGCACCGCCAATGAGATGATCGTCACCGGAGTAACCGTCGATTTTGTCGTCACCACCCCGGCCATCAATCACGTCATTGCCCAAGGTTCCAGCGAGTTCTTCACCTTCATCCCCTGCGTTTTCAAAGCGCATCTTGTTGAAGCTTTCCCAGTTCCAGATAGTGTCATCTGAAAAATGGAGTTCTCCGAAGGCAAAGCCATTCGGTCCATAGAAGAAAGCTTCCTTGATGAGCAATGTACCGCCATCTTTGAACGTCAGCAGGAGATCAAGATTGTCGCGTTCATCACCGTACTTGTCTGTGCCTTCTCCTTGACGCGTAACTGTAACGTCGGCTGGGGAGATACCTGGGCCAAAGACAACTTTGTCATTATAAGAAGCATCTACATCGTGGTTGACATGAATGATGTCGTTGCCATCGCCAAGGTCATAGCGGAAAGTGGTGGTGCCTTCACCGTAATGGAACGCATCGTCTCCGGCGCCGCCATCGAGATAATCGTCACCATTACCGGCTTTCAGGACGTCGTTTCCATTGCCGCCAAGGATAGTGTCGTTGCCATCACCGCCATCAAGGGTGTCGTTGCCGCCGTAGCCCCAGATTTTGTTGTCGCCAGCATCGCCGGTGATGTGGTCATCATAGCTATTGCTACCCATGACGTTTTCGATGGAGACGTAGACATCACCAGCAGCGTCTCCTGCATTGTTTGACTGATCAGTCAGGTCGACAGTGACGCCAGATCGGGACCAGCGATAGCGTACCGTGTCGTTTCCGGAACCACCATCAAGGTAGTCTGCACCTGAGCCATAGGCGTTGAGCCAGTCATCACCGCCACCGCCTTCCAAATGGTCATTACCGTTTTGTGCAAACAGGTTGTTATTGCCATCATCGCCAATCAGAACGTCGTCATGGTAAGAGCCAATGATAGACTCGACGTTCGAGATCTGATCGCCTTCAGCGTAACCACCAGAACCTTGGCCTGTTGCAAGATTAACGGTCACACCCGCGTCTGACAGGAGGTAGTTGATGATATCAGTACCGCCCTTACCATCAATTGTATCAGCGCCTTCACTGCCGTAAATTTCATCTCTGCCAGAAGTTCCGACAAAGGTATCATCCCCATCGGAGCCATAGAGTTTTAGTCGGCCGTCACTTTGAACTGTAAATTTCGACAGAGTGGTCCCATCAGAAAACTCAAACCGTTCGATGCCATGATCGTTTGCGATCCAGTTGTCGAAGTAGAAGACATCGGCAATCTCGCTCAGTGGCTGGTTTGGGTTGGCCGGATCGATAAGATAAAAAACCAGATCGCCACCTTCTAGGCGAATCTTGAAATCACTCAGTGTGAGGTCACCATCAAAACGAATGGTGGTGATGCCAGGAGCTCCCCCAAAGTAGTCCTTGCCTACACCACGCTTGAAACCGTAGCTGTTGTCGCCTTCGAGAGGCATTTTATCTGCAGCCATCTGTTTTCCTCGAGTTTCATAAATATTTAAATATATGCATTGCGCACATCGAAGATATGCACCCCAAGGTTGTGTCTAGGTGACTCAGAGATACTGCGAAGTTTACATAAATTGGATGGATAAGTATTTTGAAACTACTGTAACTAAGCAGAAGAAACATAAACGCGCAGATTTCTCCTAAGTAACGCAAATCAACGCAATAAAAAACGCACCCCGGTCAGAGGTGCGTTTTCAAAGATTTCTCAGTGATTTAAGGATTAGCCTGCGACTTTTTGTGCCAGAGGCTCAAAAAGCGGGTTTGCCGTGTGGAAGACATACTCCAGCGGCGTCACCGTCACCATTTGTGCCCCTTCCTCGCGCAACTTATCCGCACATTCGGGAACTCTGGAAGCAGGGCAGTGCAGGATCAAAGAAGAGCCTTCGATTCCAAACGGAGCCACACAGCCAAGCCCTGCCACTTTCTCCAGAACACCTGCCGGATTGGTAACAACAGTCCGCATCTCTTTGAAGTTGTGAGCGTTGTCCTGCGCGGTGATACGGTCCAGCATCAAGCGAGCTGCTTGAAGCGCTTTTTCATCCCAGTTCGCTGTTCTGGACGCCACAAGGTGCGCCTGAGATTTGGCGATGACACCATCCTCAGGGATTTTCAGATTGTTGGCTTTCAACGTGGAACCGGTTGAAGTGATGTCGACAACCAGCTCTGCAGACCCTGCCGCAGGCGCTCCCTCAGTCGCACCCGCACTCTCGACAATGCGGTAATCCGCAATGCCTTTTTCGGCAAAGAACTGCCGCGTATGGTTCACATACTTGGTTGCAATGCGCAGACGGCGACCATGCCGCGCCCGAAAATCTGAAGCAACATCAGCAAGATCGGACATGGTGGACACGTCAATCCAGGCCGTTGGAACAGCGATCACAACATCCGCATGCCCAAAACCAAGAGCGGTGATGATGTGGGTCTTTTCCTCCGGGCGGTCGATGTTCTCGTTGACCAGATCCGTTCCGGTGATGCCAAAGTGAACGGTACCAGCTGCAATCTCACGGGCGATCTCGGAAGCTGAAAGGAAAGCGATCTCAACACCGTCCACGCCCTTCAGCGTACCACGATAGTTACGATCACCACCTGGACGCTTCACCTTCAAGCCAGCCCGCGCAAAAAATGCATGGGTCATTTCCTGAAGGCGGCCCTTGGAAGGAATAGCAAGAATAAGATTAGAGCTCATCAGTTTGCTCCCTCACCAGCGCGGTCCAGCCAGATTGTAAAACCAACAGCAGGAACAGTGCTTGGCGCGCCAAGACGTTCAACCAGCTTGTTGTATCGACCACCACCGATCACCTGTCCCAGATGTTCACTGGATTCATGATGAATTTCAAAGACAAAGTCGGTGTAATAATCAAGACGGCGCCCGAAATCACCGGAGTATTCCAGTGCTGAGATATCTATGCCACGCTCTGCCATAAGGTCCGTACGCTTGGCTAGACGCTCAATGGAAGCATCCAGATCAAGGCCTGTTTCTTTGGCAAAACCATGCAAAGTTTCAACCGCTTTGGCTGGCGGAGGACCAGACACGTTGAGATACTCGGTCAAACGATCAATCACGTCTTTGTCGATACCAGAACCGGCAGAAAGCGCAGCCTGCTCCATGAAGCGTTCAGCAATCTCATGAGCTGTACGCCCGCCAACGGCAGAAATGCCCGCAAGCGACAGCACATCTTCAACCACGGCCACAGCAGCTTCCGGGTCACGCCCTTCAAGAGCTGCAAGGAAGCCCAGCTTGGCGTCCGGTTTCGCTTCAGAGCCACCCATGCGGTTGATAACCTGATCAAGGCGATCACGCTCACCAAACACATCGCGCAAACGACGCTGCCAGACCTTTGGAATCTCAAGGGCTTGCAGAACAGCCGTAAACAAGCCCTCATCACCTACGCGAATACGGGGGGAGGACAAACCAAGGCTGGCAGATGCCTCAAGAGCAAGCGCCAGCATATCAGCGTCTGCTTGCTCCTGATCCGTACGGCCAATGGATTCAACACCAGCCTGCATGGTTTCACCCAGTTGCCCAGGTCGATGTCGGAAAACTTGTCCAACATAGGAGAATGCCGCAGTACGACCCGCTTCACCTGTTTCCAGATAATGTCGAGCAATCGGAATGGTAAAGTCAGGACGCAAGCAAAGCTCTTGTCCATCTTCTCCTGTAGTCAGGAAAAGGCGCCGCCTAAGATCTTCACCAGCCAGATCCAAAAAGATATCGGCTGGCTGTAAGATTGGCGGGGTAGCCTCTTCATAACCGGCATCCCGAAAAAGCTGGCTCAAAGCCATGCTGCGGTTATCCCCCAATGTCATATTAGTTCTCGCTTTGGTTTTTGCGATCTTCTTCTTGAGCAGCCAGAAGCTTCTTCACTTCTGCAACAAGCTCATCCCGTTTCACAGCAAACTGTGCAGGACGGCTCTCGCGCCAGGTTTTGTTATCTTCAATCTCAGCAGAAAGGCGTTTGCCTTCAATGAGATCTTTGATCTGTACTTCGCCTTCTTCACGCTCCTGAGAGCCCTGAATGATGGCACAAGGTGAGTTGCGCTTATCAGCGTACTGCAGCTGCTTGCCAAACTGTTTAGGATTACCCTGGTACATCTCAGCGCGGATGCCCGCTGTGCGCAGGTCCTGAACCATAGCCTGATAATGCGCAATGGAATCAATGTCCTTGTCCATCACACACACAACCACAGGACCAGCAATCTCTTCCTGACCAAGCTTGCCAAGAGTAGTCAGCGCAGCCATCAGGCGAGAAACACCAACGGAGAAGCCAGTAGAAGGCACTGGCTGGCTCATAAAGCGGGAAACAAGACCATCATAACGGCCACCACCGCCCACAGAACCAAAGCGCACAGGACGACCTTTCTCGTCCTTCACTTCAAAAGTGAGTTCGGCTTCGTAAACCGGGCCAGTGTAGTACTCAAGACCACGCACGACAGAAGGATCGATCAGCACACGGCCATCGGTGTAACCAGCTGCGTCAAACAGCTTACCCATGGTTGCCAGCTCTTCAACACCTTCAGCGCCGGTTTTGCTGTCTGCGATCAAACCGCGAAGGTTCTCGATGGTCTGGTCGGTGGTTTCTCCACCAGCTTCCACAAAGGCCAGCACTTTTTCCGCTTCAGCGTCTCCAAGGCCAGCACCCTTTGTAAAGTCGCCGGAATCATCCTTGCGGCCTTCACCAAGCAGGGCTTTCACACCGTCAACACCAAGGCGATCCAGTTTGTCGACAGCGCGCAGAACAGTCAGACGAGTTTCTGCATGTTCGTCACCGGCAAGACCGATCACTTCCATTACACCGTCCAGAACCTTGCGGTTGTTCACGCGGATCACATAGTCACCACGAGAAATGCCGAGGCGTTCCATTGTGTCAGAAGCCATCATGCAGATTTCAGCGTCTGCAGAAACAGAAGGCGCACCAATGGTATCCGCATCAAACTGCATGAACTGACGGAAACGACCTGGCCCAGGCTTCTCGTTGCGGAACACGTATCCAGCACGATAGCTGCGGTAAGGCTTTGGCAGGCTTTCGAAATTTTCCGCCACATGACGGGCGAGGGGCGCGGTCAGGTCATACCGCAGGCTCATCCATTGCTCGTCATCATCTTGTAGCGAAAACACACCAGCATTCGGACGATCTTGATCCGGCAAGAACTTGCCGAGAGCATCAGTGTACTCGAACATTGGAGTTTCCACGGGCTCAAAGCCATAAAGCTCATAGGTCTGTTTGATAACAGAGATCATCTGCTCCATTGCCAGCAGTTCTGCTGGACCGCGATCTACAAATCCGCGCGGCAAACGAGCTTTGAGCTTGGCACTTTTCTTTTTTGCCATGAGGCCGTCTCATCCATGAAATAATTAGGTGGTTGCAAAAGCTACCCGTAGAAGTTCTTCAGAACACTCTAAGGTAAGTATGCTGTTGTCAGTCTCCTAGCCCATTGAGCAGGGGAGAGCAAGGCGCGAAGGGGACGCAATCCGGCGCAAATTTCCCAATCAATACTTGCAATAGCGTCAAGAGCGGCTAAGGTCGCCCGAAAAAATGGAAGGGCCATTCTCTCAAGTATGAGAAGGAAGGTCTGCACACTGGAGAAATCATGGTGTCAAACACCAATAGTGAACAAACTGAAATCAGCAAATCCGATGCCCGCGTTACCGGACCGGCAGAGCTAACCGTTGTACTCCCAACCTATAACGAGAGCAAAAACGTCCCGATCGTAGTTGAGCTGCTGGATAAAGCGCTCGCTGGCGTAGCTTGGGAAGTTATTGTTGTTGATGATAATTCTCCAGATGGAACCTCACAAGTCACCGCAGACATTGCGCAAAAAGATCCACGTGTGCGCATCATCCAGCGTATTGGGCGTCGCGGTCTGTCCGGTGCATGTATCGAAGGCATGCTGGCCTCCAGCTCCAAGTATGTAGCTGTGATGGATGCTGACCTTCAGCACGATGAAAGCCTGCTGCCAAAGATGTTGGAAGCGCTCCGTTCTCAAAACTTCGATATCTGTGTGGCATCGCGCCATGTGGAAGGTGGGGATGTCGGAACCGGTCTGTCCTCCGTCCGTGCATGGGGCTCCAACCTCGCCAACAATCTGGCACGCAAGTTCCTGAAAGTGGAACTGTCAGACCCAATGAGTGGCTTCTTCATGCTGCGCCGGGACCGGTTTGTAGAACTGGCACCGCGTCTGTCGTCTCAGGGCTTCAAGATCATGTTGGATATCGTTGCCAGCGGAAAAGGCGCTCTGCGAGTGAAGGAACTCCCCTTCGTCTTCCGCGAACGCCAGCACGGCGAGAGCAAGCTCGATACGCTGGTAACAATGGATTACCTCGGTCTGCTGGTCTCCAAACTCTTTAATGACACGATCTCCGTTCGCTTCCTCATGTACTCTATGGTTGGTGGAACCGGTGTCGTCGTTCACCTCATCGCCCTGAAGATCCTGCTGGCTCTCTTCGGTCTGCCATTCGGTGTTGCACAGCTGATAGCGACCTTTGTGGCGATGAGCTCGAACTTCTTCCTCAACAACCGTCTGACCTATCGTGACCGTCGTTTGAAGGGGCTTGCGTGGGTCAAAGGTCTGTTCACATTCTATGTGATTTGTAGCTTTGGTATTTTGGCAAATGTTGGTGTGGCAGAACTCATCTACACGAACAAGCCAATCTGGTGGTTTGCTGGTGCAGCAGGTGCCATCATGGGTGCGGTCTGGAACTACATTGTTTCCAACGCGCTCACATGGCGCAAAGGCTAAACACATCTGCGAGAAGCAAGGACTGTTCTTTGCTTCTCCATATGCTGACGACCAAAACAGATGCTCTCAGAGGAATGCACATAGATGCAGGATAACACCGCAGGAAAGCCCCTGAGCTTTTGGTTGCGCCCAACCAACCTCATTCTGATTGTCGCCGTCCTGTCTCTGGCACGGTTAGTGACCGGCATGAATGTGGATCTGGTTGAGGATGAAGCCTACTACCGCTTGTGGGGGCTATACCCGGCTCTGGGGTACTACGATCATCCGCCAATGGTGGCTTATTGGATCTGGCTCGGTCAGGCGCTGTTTGGCGACACGGCTCTGGGCGTGCGGTTCATCAGCATCTTATCCGCGGCCATCGGTTCTCTTGTCCTCTGGCGAACAGCCAAGATCCTGTACGATGTGCATGTCGCTGGTTGGACAGTTCTATTCTTCAATGCCAGCCTTCTAATCGGCGTCGGCTCTCTCCTCGCCACTCCAGACGCGCCCTCGGTTTTCTTCTGGGGTCTAGCTCTTTGGGGCATGGCGGAACTGTCAGTCTCGAAGAACGCAAACTGGTGGATCCTGGTCGGTATCTTTGCTGGTCTGGGTCTCCTCTCTAAGTATTCCGTGCTTTTCCTTGGCGCAGGCATCATCCTCTGGCTGATCTGGGTGCCTGAAAACCGCAGATATCTGCTGTCGTGGCAACTGTGGCTTGGAGGTGCACTAGCCATCGCAATCTTCTCTCCAGTGCTCTACTGGAACTCCCAGCATGAGTGGATCTCCTTCGTAAAGCAGTTTGGTCGGTCAGTCCCTGAAGGCTACTCAATCAAATACATCGGTGAGTTTATTGGTGCCGTTGCAGGCTTGCTCAATCCGTTGGTCTTCATCATCGCAATGGTCGGAGCATGGCGCGTTATCCGCCTGATGCTGAAGCAAGATAATGCTGCCAGTTTGTTGGTGCTGACAGTTCTGCCGTTTCTGATCTATCTGTTCTTCCATTCGCTTCATTCTCGCGTGCAAGGCAACTGGCCTGCACCGATGTACCCGACACTGGCTCTGTTTGCAGGCATCGCAGCAGCTTATCCGCCTGCGAATGTCGGTCGCTGGTTCAAGGCTCTGGCACCAACCGCTGTGGGGCTTGGTGTTGTCCTCGCTGCTTTGGTTTACGTGCATGCGTTCACACCGCTGAATACATCCCTTGGCCGAAAAGACCCAACCCACCAGATGCGTGGGTGGCAGCAGGTTGGAGATGAAGTTGCGCAGTTGGCGAAGGCCAATGACATCGATTGGGTTGCAACCACCAGCTATGGTTTGACTGGTCAAATGGCGAACGCACTCAAGACTTCAGGCCTTAAAGTCTATGGAATTCCTGAGCGAATGCGCTATGCAATGATTCCCGATAATCTCCAAAATCCTGAAAACAGCGACATGCTCTATGTCACCGAGGAAAGAAGAGATCGCTCTCAAAAGCTGAAAAACAACTTCAATCAGGTTGAGCTGCTGGAGACCATCCCCCGAGAGAATAAGGGATTATTCGGAAAAACAGCTATTGAAAATGTACGGATCTATCGGTTGTCAGGAGCCAAAGAGCCCCTGAAATCCAACTGAGAGGGCTGAGATTCCGTTGCGTTAAAATTGCAGGCTTTGTTAAATGTACTCCTGAACCTTTTGGATTGGGAGATCCGCGCGATGAAGCGCATCCTCTTGACGAGTCTGGAATTTGGGCAAAGCTACGGAGTTGATCGAGCGATCTGCGATTTGATTATCGCAGGCCGCCTCTCTGCCGTCGGTTGCGTTGTTACCGGAGAGATGTGGTCAAGAGAGTTCTATCAGCTCCGCGATGTTGTGGCCTGGGCCGAGCATGAAACCATGGTCGGCCTCACAGTGACCCTCACAAAACCTGCAGCGCCTTTGACTGACTTTGGCCGCACAGTGTTCGGAGATGCCTTCCCGGCAAACTGGTGGTATGCAATCCGCAGTCCCATGAAGATGCTGCCTGAGGAGGCGATTGCAGCCGAGATTGCGGCACAAGTGGACCTGTTCGAGGAGGTCTATGCCCGCCCGCCAGCCTTCGTTGCCATTCAGGGCAATCTGGCAAAACACCCAGCCGTGCATTCTGCGCTGATCACGGTGCTCAGCATGATGACAGGCCGGGAGCCTGCGCTTGTGCTGCCTGCCGGAGTTTCCAGAACTGGCAATGCCATTGCAAAGCGCGCCATCAAAGCAGGGTTGGAGACAATTTTCTCCGGGCCAGATCTACCGATGGCTGATGAGGATACGGATCTGCGGGATTTCTTCTGGCATGGAATCAATGAAGCCCAGGATTCCGCGATGATCTTGTGTCGCCCGTCTTATCCAGAAGAACAGGCGCAACCCGTCAAAAAGAAAAACATGCGTCAGAGCTCGTCTCGTGAAAACCAGCTCAAGTTCCTGATTAGTGAGGAATTTCCGTTTCTTTTGATGGAAAAAGATATCTTCTTGTTCTAAGAACGATCTCTCCCTGCGGTTGAAGAGATCGTTCCTTTTGAATTTGCCATAAACGTTGGGGTATTTATGAACACCCCTAATTTGCCTAAAACTAAAGAATATCTCTGTGACTTCGGTCACAAAATGGCCGCATGATAGACCTAATTAAAATCATCAATTATATTGATGCAGCTTAAACTAAAAAACTGAATCAACGGCGCGTCAGGACCTTGTGGCAAGATGACAAAGTTCAAAGAACTCCTTCAAAACAGCTTTTCACTATCGGGTTTGGCAGAGGAGCATGCACATGGTCTCTCTGAAATTGCCCAGCCTATGTCATTGAAATCTGGTGCAGTTCTCTTCAAGGCTGGCGATCCGGGCAATGGATGTTACGCAATCATCGAAGGCAGCATGAAGGTCTCCGTTGTCTCGTTGGATGGCAGTGAACAGCTGCTGGCCGTTTTGGGGCAGGGGTCTCTGGTTGGTGAAATTGCCTTGCTTGATGGCAGTGAACGTTCAGCCACAGTGACTGCTCTGAAGCCGAGTCAGCTTGCATTTATCTCCAAAGCTGCATTTTATCGTTATGCGGATGAGAACCCCGCTGTGTATCGCCACATGCTGCAAATCGTGGCGACTCGCTTGCGCCGGTCCAACGATGCTCTTGCCGCTCGTTCTTTCCTTCCGCTCAATGGTCGCGTTGCTCAGACCCTGCTGCAACTCTCTGAAACCTTTGGCAAAAAGGTCGACAGCAATAAGATCCTCGTGCACTACAAGATCTCTCAGGCAGAGATCGCCAATATGGCTGGTGGTGCCCGTGAGAACGTGAGCCGTGTGCTCAACGTCTGGAAACGCGAAGGCGTAATCAGTCGCCTCTCTGGATATTACTGCCTCGAAAAGCCAGAGGTGCTACGAGCTGCCGCAGAGCTTTAAACTCGGTATTTGAGTAAAAGTGACCCAAAGTAACAACAAGGGCATGAGCTTTGTCCCTGCAAGGCTCCTGAAACACCGAGATGACTTATCAGCACTTTGACATTCGCCCACTAGACGAATGCACTCCAGTTCACCCTGACCTGACACACGATCAGGTCCGTGCGCTGGTCGCCAATCATTCAGAAAAACTTCGTCAGAATGATACACTGGCAAACGTCTACCAGAGCAACATGAAATGCGACTGGGAAGACTATGAAGCGCAGGCCGTTCGTTTCTGGTGCTCCGCTCTCATGAAAGACCAGAGCTACTCCGGTCGCCCAATTGGCAAGTATCGCGGTTCTGCAAAGCAGGTATGCGGTGATGATATTGCCAGCTGGTTGAATTTATTCGAAAATGCCGTCGAAGAATGTGTTGCTGAAACCGCTCGGGCCAATACCATGAAATGTGCGACCCAGGTTGTTGATTGCTTCCATATGGCGATGATCCCTTCTTGAGTAGTTGAGCTTCGCCATGCATAGCATTTCCCCTGATGGATCGACGGAGCTTTAGAACTATGAATGATACAAGAGACGCTGTCGAAGAAGAGCAGCCAGTAGGTGAGCTGACCACACGCACAATGGCGATGCCGGCAGACACCAATGCATCTGGCGATATCTTCGGCGGTTGGGTAGTCTCTCAAATGGATATTGCGGCTGGTATTGCTGCAAGCCAGTGCGCCATGGAGCGCGTTGTGACTGTTGCGATCGACAGTATGACGTTTATTCGCCCTGTAAAAGTCGGCGATGTGATGTGTGTTTACTCCCGTGTCCTCCGTGTTGGCAGAACCTCAATTACGCTGGCAATCGAAGCCTGGGCATTGCGCCATCGTTTTGGTTACCGCGAAAAGGTGACAAATGCTCAGTTCACCTTTGTTGCCGTGGATGATAACGGTAAGCCAATCGAGATCTCTGAAGAGCAGCGTGCAAAGTACAACAACGCTTAATCAGCTCACTGGTCAGGAAGAGGAAACAAGCTGTGTCATCCAAAATTCCCGTTATGTCAGCGCGTGAACGGACACCGCTTGATCCTTCCATCACACCAGCACAGATCAACCTGCTGGTTGAAAGCTTTTATGGCAGAGTACGCCAGCATGAGACGCTGGGGCCGATCTTCCTAAAAGAAATGGGCGAGGACTGGGGGCCGCATCTGCACAAGATGAAGCATTTCTGGGCCTCCGTTTTGCTGAAGACCGGATCATACAAGGGCAAACCGGTTCCGGCTCACGCAAAAATCACAGGCGTGACCACGGAGAACTTCCATGAATGGATGGATCTGTTTGAAGAAGAAGTTCATGCGATCTTCTCTCCCGAAGCCGCACCTCTTTTGCTGGCGACTGCACAGCGCATAGCTCAGAGCCTCTGGCTGGCAATGTTTGCAGATCCGTTTGCAACGCCTCCTGCCAAGTTTGGCACGCGCGCCGCTTAAACATCATTTACTGATTATAGGTCAGCTTGCTTAGCTCGGGAATTTCTTTTTCGAGCGAAGCGCGTTTTGTCTGAAGTATTCACGCAGCGCTTCCAGCTCGTCAGGGCGCCGGCGCACCGTATCAGCGAACAAACGCTCATCAACGACCGTATGGCATCCTTCAGCCCACAAACGCAGCAGAACTGCAAAACGATCAGAACGCTCTTCTGTGGTGAGGGGAGTGTTGGCCTGACGCGTTGAGTTGGAAAGCAGACGGCTACGCAGCCCTTTTTCCAGGATCAGACAATCAAGCAGATAGGCAGCGGTAAACTCGTCGGCAAGATGAGCGACGGCTTCCCTCAAGGATTGAGGCACATATTCAGATACATACGATTGCCATGCAGACTGAGGCTGACTAGCAAGATCAAACATTAAATCCTCCATCGGTTTCCCGAGGAGGACTGGCGCAAAATCCATTGAAACTACCGCTTGGTTGTTACGAATGATGAAGACGACGTCCTCAGTTCGAAACCACATCCCTTTCGGCGGAGACCACCTTGCCCGGTTAGGCAGGTTGGCGAGGGCGCCAGCCCTTCTCTTGATGATGCGTAGGATTTGGCACGAAAATGAGGCAAATGCAAGTGGGCACCTTTCCTTTGTTCTTTGTCCACACTTTCAAACTTACGTTATGTCGTATTCTAGCACCACAAAACGCAACTTCCGCTAAGTGAATATCTTCAATTTTTGTGGTTCTATAAACCGAGTTCCCGTCATATCTGAGTATTCTCCTCAGACTTTGAATGAGCGCATAGTGACAGCTCACTCAGCAGAACATTCCGAATAATGCGATAACTTTTCTCAGTCAAATTTCTAGGCCGTTATGGAGGAAAACCCATGTGCACCACGAAACCTGTTCTCTATGGAGTCCTGTCAGGGTGCGCTTATGCTTTGCTGCTAACCACTTCATTAGCAGCAACAAAAACCGAAACCGTTGATGGTGTCGCTACCGAGTATGTCGAGCAGGACACCGACGACCAGAAAACTCTGGCCCGCAACACCGGTGTGGTGGTGATGCCTCCAGGCTTTCGCATCGAACCTTACGCCGTTGTGCCGGATGCGCGCCATATGGCAGTCGCGCCAGATGGTAAAACTGTTTTTGTTGGCACAACCACAGATCGAGTCTGGGTGGTGACGCAGGATGAAGACACCAAAAAAGCTGCTGAAGTCCGTCAGTTTGCTCCAAATCAGTCCTTTGTCATCCCCAATGGTGTCTGCTTCACCAAAGATGGCTCACTGATCCTTGCCGAGCAAAACCGCGTTTTGAGCTTTCCAGATGCTTTAGAGAACAAAGAGCAGGGCAAACCTGCTGTGAAGGTGCTTGTTGGTCAGGGAATGCTCATTCCTCCTTCTGAAGAAAGCTACAATCACTCCGCCCGTGTATGTGATCAGGGGCCGGACGATCGTATCTACATCTCTCTTGGACAGCCCTACAACGTACCGCCCAAGATGAAGCTGAAGCTCTATGACAGTCTCGGCATCGGCGGCATCATCTCCATCACCACCGATGGAATGGATCGCCAAGTCTACGCCACTGGCATCAGAAACTCCGTAGGCCTGGAGTTCCATCCAGACAGCGGAAACCTCTGGTTCACTGACAATCAGGTCGATGGCATGGGCGATGACATTCCACCTGAAGAGCTGAACAAAGCCACAGAACCCGGCAAGAACTACGGCTTCCCATGGTATGGCGGTGGAACCGTTAGAACCCCGCACTACATCGATGAGCCCGTACCAAGCGGTGTGGTCGATCCTGAAGTCGAGCTGGATGCGCATGCAGCCAGTCTTGGTATGACGTTCTATCAGGGGGATATGTTCCCTGATGAGTACAAAGGCGGCGTCTTCATCGCGCAGCATGGCTCATGGGATCGTTCCGTGCCCATTGGCGCCCGCGTGGTCTTCGTTCCAATCAACGCGCAGGAAGAAGCTGGAGAACCCAGCATCGTTGCAACTGGTTGGATTGACGCCAGCGGTGACTATCTGGGTCGCCCCGTTGATGTGGTTGAGCTGGGCGATGGTTCCCTGCTGATCTCAGATGACTCTGCAGGCGGCATCTATCGCATGTATTACGAAGGTAACTAGGCCTAAAACAAATAAGACCAGAGGAACCCCTCTGGTCTTCTCATCTTCTATCGTAAGCCCTTAGTGCTCACCGGGGATACCTTTGTAGGCATTCGGTCCCCAAACCTCTTTAACGCGCTGGTCACGACCACAGCGATAGCGGTAGTACTTGTAGCGGATCGGGTTCTTCTCATAGTAATTCTGATGGTAATCCTCTGCGTCGTAGAACGTGGACGCGGTGCGGATAGGCGTTACAATCGGACGGTTTGTTTCACCGGACTTCTCAAGTGCCTTCTTGGAAGCTTTCGCTTTCTTCAGCTGGGCAGGGGAGGTTGCAAAGATGGTTGTCTGATAGCTTTCACCGCGATCGCAGAACTGGCCACCAGCGTCTGTTGGATCAACAGAATGCCAGAAAGCAGTCAGCAGCTCTTCGTAAGACACCTTCGCCGGATCAAACTTCACTTCCAGCGCTTCAATATGGCCTGTGCCACCAGCAGAAACCTGCTTGTAGGTCGGGTTCTCTGTACGGCCACCGGTGTAGCCGGAGGTGGTCTCAAGAACGCCATCGATCTTGTCAAAATCAGACTCGATGCACCAGAAGCAACCGCCTGCAAAAATGGCAGTCTCGGTTTTCGCAGCGTGGGCAGGCTGGCTCACAGCATAAAGCAAAGGAAGAACGGCAAGGGCTTTCGCAGCTTTGCGTGCAATCATCTCAGATCCTTAAATCAGGTCATGCATTGGAATTGCCAAAACCCTAGCAGCGGCCAGAGCACAACGGAAATGAAGTCACATCAACAAAACGTCAGGTCTTGAGAGCACTAAGTTTAAGCAATTTGAGAGCTTGAGTAACGGATTGTCATATGAAAGCGTAAGCTCGGAGAAGTAGCGCACCTATCTTTCGGATATTAGAATGCCCTTGGAGTTTCACCACGCCTCGTTATGGAAGTTTTTTTTAGGGATCACGCTTGTTACTGGTGTTTTGCTTGCAAGTCTATTTTACTTAGTCACTGAAAATCCCGAGCTGTTGTCTTTCGACTTCAGTGGGTTAGAGAGTAGGCGTCGAGGCGATCGTTACTTGTTGCTTTTGTGCTTGCTCGGTCTTCCTTTCTTCTTGATCGTTTCGGTACTCCGGATCCGAGTAAATAAAATGCCTTACCTCAAGATCACTGAGCAGGAGTTCGTTTTATGCTCTCTCTTCTTAAGACGCTCAGTTCTAAGAAAAGCAATTCTGGATGTGAAGATAATGCGACTGGGCGGTAGGTCTGGATTTTGCCTGAGTGTCAAACAGAACGATAAGAAGGTGTTTTCAAGTTTGGATTGGCTCCTCCTAACTTATAATTTCAAGAAGCCAATTAAAGGATATTCGCCAGTTATTTGGGATATCTATTTCCAAGGTGATGCAAACTCTGTTGTGGTTGCTTTGATGAAACCATCGCCGCAACCTAACGAAGTTTAGAGCACTACAGCTCGCAGGACATGTTCCACCCTGTCACGTTAAAGCCCGCCTTGTAGTAAGTGCGGATTGCGCCGTGGTTGTCTGGGGCGACCCGAAGCCCTATCCGCGAAAGACCCTGTTCCTCAAACATCGTCTTCAGCACTTGCAGCGCCTTGGAGGCATAGCCTTTGCCGCGATGTTCCGAGTACACCAGAAAATCCATGATGAACGCGGAGCCGTCATCGTGAAGCGTGTACCAAAGAAAGCCAACCTCAACTTCGCGCCCTTTGGTCTTGTTGAGGATGCTTAGCAGCTTGTTACGCTCATTGCTTTTGCCAGCAGGAAAGGCTTGCTCCAGGCTCTCCTTGGCTTTCTTCAGGGCAGCCTGCTCATCCATCTTGCGATTGGCCATCAGGTCCTGCGCATATTCAGAGATGGAAATAATCTGAAACTCATCAAAGCGGTCGGCGGGGAAGTCCTGAAGAACAATCATGGTAAGTCCTGGTTGGCAAAAAGGGGAGCGCTTCAAAATATCCTGCGCTGATCATGCATCACTGAGCTTAATCGAAGGCAAATACACCGCAAAGCGCAATACTGTGATTTCTAACAGGCGCTGATCAGCAGCAGTCATCTGTCTGGTAACCTCCAAAGCTTGCCGTGAGATGGCGAAGTGTTATTGGGGCCTTTCGAAAACCAATTCAATTCAGAGCTGCAAATCCTCCGGTTGGTTAGAGACCGTCACCTATACTCTGCGTTACTCTTGAAAAGGATTGCGCATGATTATCCTCCTGGCGTGTATCGCGGTGCTCTGTGGGTTGCTCTATGGCTACAACGAGGGCGTCATTGCGGGCGCGTATCAGCCAATCAAAGCGGAGTTTGCGTTCTCTGCGTATTGGGGAGGCCTGTTGGTTGCGTCCCTGTCCATTGGCGGTCTCATCGGCGCTTACCTGAGCTCCTACCTCAGTGACAGGTTCGGCAGGCGATCAACTGTCATGATCGCAGCCTTGTTCTTCATCACCGGTGCGGGCTTGTCTGGTGTCGCACAAGACCTTTTCATCCTCACATTCGCTCGTTCTCTCATTGGTATGGGGATCGGCCTGTCCTCCATGGCTGGCCCGCAATACGTATCCGAGATCGCACCGCGTAAAATCCGGGGCCGAATGCTGGGTGCGTTCCAGTTCATGATCTCTTTCGGCGTACTGATCGGTTACCTCACCAATCTGGTAACGCTGGATCTCGGCTACACCGCTGAAATCATCAACCGCTGGCAGTTCATGTTCCTCCTCTCCGCAATTCCGGCCGCACTGCTGCTCTTCGGCATCTGGAGCGCTCCCGAAAGCCCAAGATGGCTGGTCATGGCAAACCGCTCTGCTGAGGCGGAAGCGGTCTTTGAAAAGATCGAGCCAAATCGAACCGTTGAGTGGGTCAAAGGTAACGTCAAGCGCATCGAAGAGGACCTTGCCGAAGTCGCAGACCAAAAGGGCGGCTGGCTGGACCTCATAAACCCACGCAATCGTCCTATTACCAGCTTCTGTGTCTTCACTTTCCTGTTTCAGCAGCTCAGTGGCATCAACGCCGTCATCCTCTACGCGCCGGAACTGTTCGGTGACCTCGGCTTTTCAGCTGAGGCCAGTCGTCTGTCTGCAACCGTGGGGCTCGGCTCTGCCTTGGCGCTGGCCGCTGCGGCGAGCCTGCTTCTGATTGACCGAGTCGGTCGCCGCCCACTCATGGTCTACGGCTTACCCGCCTGCGCCTTCTCCCAGTTCCTGATCGTTGGCGGTTTCATCATGGGCGATGGCATCGGCACGGCTCTTTCTGTCACAGGCCTGTGCCTCTATGTAATCTCGTACTCCCTCTCCATGGGGCCATTACCATGGGTCTATATGTCAGAGGTCTTCCCGAATTATCTGAGGGCTAAGGGAATGGTCGTCGCGGTGACGGTGAACTGGGTCTTCACCTTCCTGGTGGTGTTTGTCTTCCCCAAGTTCAATCAGCTCTTCTCCATCACAGAGATCTTTCTCTTCTTCGGCATCTGCTGCTGTATCGGCACTGTGTATGCCGTACGCCGCGCACCAGAGACCAAAGGCGTCTCACTGGAGGATATCTACGACCTCTTCCATAAACGCGGGGGAGCGTCCGCTGAGGGCTCTGTGGCAGGAGAATAAAACAACAAGCACCAAAAGCACCGCATGACCTGTCATGCAGTGGGGAAGTTAAGTCCCCGAAGAACGGGGTGAGCAAGGCAAGCAGGCAATGCCTGCGCATTGTAAGTAGGTGAGTTTCTTCGGCATTGGCTGCTCGCCTCGCCCGGGCGTTTTTGTATGAAACAAGATCTCCACCGAAAGGCATTGGGAGCAGGTGCCTACCCATCAGGATCAGCCCTCACAAAACATAAAGCTTTGATCAGAACCTCCCCCTCTGAGCAGTTGCTATCTGGAACAGTTTGACCTGTCCATGACAGCTGCAGCTGCCAGTGTAGACGCCCATCGGGTGACCAGCTTCCGCTTGGTCCCTGCACTAAAGACTTTCAAGGGGTGTTTCAACGGACCCGCCAGATGATGCGTTACTTCACCCGGTAGCCCCGCCCAGCCCACGCCGCACTGACGGTCGGTCCGCCAGCTGCCCGTTTACGTGAACATGAGATAAGTATGCAGGAGACAGAGGAGAGGGGGATAAGATTCTGGATGATAACAAGTAAATTGGGGGAGGTTCAGTGTCTTAATTAATAAATTTGAGTATTGTTGCCATTGTGATCGATTAATAGCATCTGCCATGCGAGGTAAAGTCATTCATAGGTTGCGTAAATATGATTTTTCTAGCTCGATGAATACATTTTAATGTGGTGGTGATATTATGTCATATGCAGATATTTTGCCTATTTGGTGGAGTTTCTTGTGGCGTTCTCTTGTGGTGGGGATTCTCGCAGGGTTCGTCGCGGGTTTCATTGCAGGTTTACTGGCAGGAATCTTCGGGTTCTCTACTGGAGAGGCAGCAGGTGGCCTAGCTGGTCTTATTGTGTGGTTTCCGGTTAGCTTGTGGTCTTTAAAGGCTGCTTTGAGAAAACACAGTTTTATAGCAGCGCATTAGTTTTACGGCAGGTCTGGCAACAAAAAAGGGCGCCCCAAGGGACGCCCTAATTCTCATAGACTTATGAGGGTTTGGCTTAGAAGCCCATGCCACCCATGCCACCCATGCCGCCGTCCATTGGAGGCATTGCTGGGCCAGCGTCTTTCTTAGGAAGTTCAGCAACCATTGCTTCAGTGGTGATCAGCAGGCCGGAAACGGATGCTGCGTCCTGAAGAGCGGTACGAACAACCTTAGTTGGGTCGATGATACCAGCTTCGATCATGTTGACGTATTCTTCAGACTGAGCGTTGAAACCGAAGGTCTCATCAGCAATGTTGTCCTGAATCTTGCCAACAACGATGGAACCTTCAACGCCGGAGTTTTCAGCGATCTGGCGCAGTGGAGCTTCAAGAGCGCGCAGAACGATCTTGATACCAGCTTCAATGTCAACGTTCTCGGAAGATACTTTCTCAACAGCAGCTTTAGCGCGCAGCAGAGCAGTACCACCACCTGGTACGATACCTTCTTCAACAGCAGCGCGGGTCGCGTTCAGAGCGTCGTCGATGCGGTCTTTTTTCTCTTTAACTTCTACTTCGGTTGCACCGCCAACGCGGATAACTGCAACACCGCCAGCAAGCTTAGCAAGACGTTCCTGCAGCTTTTCACGGTCGTAGTCGGAAGAGGTTTCTTCGATCTGAGCTTTGATCTGAGCAACGCGTGCTTCGATGTCAGCTTTATCGCCAGCGCCGTCAACAATGGTGGTGTTCTCTTTGGAGATGTTCACCTTGTCTGCAGTGCCGAGCATGTCGATGGTTACGTTTTCCAGCTTGATGCCCAGATCTTCAGAGATCACGGTACCACCAGTCAGGATTGCGATGTCTTCGAGCATTGCCTTACGACGGTCACCGAAGCCAGGAGCTTTAACAGCAGCGATTTTCAGGCCACCGCGCAGCTTGTTCACTACGAGAGTTGCAAGTGCTTCACCTTCAACGTCTTCTGCAATGATCAGCAGTGGACGGGAAGACTGAACAGCGCTTTCCAGGATTGGAAGCATTGGCTGCAGGTTGGAAAGCTTCTTCTCGTGCAGGAGAATGAGTGGCTTTTCCAGGTCAGCAATCATCTTTTCAGCGTTGGTGACGAAGTATGGAGAAAGGTAACCGCGGTCGAACTGCATACCTTCAACAACTTCAAGCTCAGTCTCAAGGGACTTAGCTTCTTCAACGGTGATAACACCTTCGTTGCCAACGCGCTGCATTGCTTCAGCAATGTCTGCACCGATCTGAGTGTCGCCGTTAGCGGAGATGGTGCCAACCTGTGCAACTTCGTCAGAAGAAGAAATGGTCTTGGAACGTGCAGTCAGGTCTGCAACAGCAGCAGCAGTTGCCATGTCAACGCCGCGCTTCAGGTCCATTGGGTTCATGCCAGCAGCAACGAACTTAGCACCTTCTTTAACGATAGCCTGCGCCAGAACAGTCGCAGTGGTTGTACCGTCACCAGCGATGTCGTTGGTTTTGGAAGCAACTTCACGCACCATCTGTGCGCCCATGTTTTCGAACTTATCTTCAAGTTCGATTTCCTTCGCAACAGAAACACCGTCTTTGGTGATGCGTGGTGCGCCGAATGCTTTATCCAGAACAACGTTACGACCTTTAGGGCCGAGGGTAACTTTTACAGCGTTTGCAAGAATGTCGACGCCTTTAAGCATCTTCTCACGAGCGTCAGAACCGAACTTGACTTCTTTTGCAGCCATTTGTTTGTCTCACTTAAATTCTTGTAATTACAGAAGGAACGAGGGTTTGCTCGATGGCTTTAATTAAGCCAGAACGCCCATGATGTCGGATTCCTTCATGATCAGCAGGTCTTCACCGTCGATCTTAACTTCAGTACCGGACCATTTGCCGAACAGAACGCGGTCGCCAGCTTTAAGGTCGATAGCGATCAGCTCACCGTTGTCCTTGCGTGCGCCAGGACCTACTGCAACTACTTCGCCTTCCTGTGGCTTTTCTTTTGCAGTGTCAGGGATGATGATGCCACCAGCAGTCTTTTCTTCAGACTCGATACGGCGAACGACAACACGGTCGTGTAGCGGACGAAACTTCATAATTGGCTCTTCCTCTCATACGCGAGCGTCCCTTTTAGGCAACGCCCGGACGCGAAGGTTAAAAACTTTGAGAGTGGGTGAAACCTTGCGGCCCCACAGTGATTAGCACTCCCAAAGGCAGAGTGCTAACAACCGGGAAATGATGTAGTTTCACGCCTCTGTATAGTCAAGGAGAGAGCAGCAAAAAAATAATCTGAACGGCAAAAAATATAGGAATACTGCGAGAATTTGGGGGTAAGCTGGGTGCAAGTTCAACCCAGATTAGACCAATGGACTGTCGCATAGGGAAAGTTCGCAGGAACCCGGAATCAGGCAAAAGAAAAGCCGGCTTCAAGATCAAAGCCAGCTTTTGAATGGTCTGTGTAAGGCTTAAGCCAATCAGTTCTGAAGAGCTGCCTCTGTCATGGAGAACGGAAGCTCAAAGCTGCCGGACTTATCAGAGTTTTCGTCATTAAACCGAACCTTCAGCACATACTCACCTGTCTGCAAGCCAGTCAGGTTGAAGCTGAGGGAAGTCTGATACTCACGGATCTGGTTGAAGCTTTCAGAATGCAGGGTGGTGAACCCGTCCTGAGATGCCAGTACCTGACCAGTGGTGTTGCGCAGTTCAAAATCCACGCTCAGATCAATCGCATACTTGCCGCCGGTCTCCTTGTAGGAAAAGCCAACAGGCTCAGCATAAACGGTCAACGGATCTCCGCTCTGGAACTCGGCAGTTTCCAAAGGCGTGTAAGAACCGTAACTCTCGGCTGGCATTGCAATGAATTTAGCTGCGGTAAAAGCGAGTGGCTGCTGCTGCCAGGCAACGGCATATGCATCTTGTGCAGCTTTAAAGTCAGCGCTCAGCGCCGTCGCTTCTTCAGCAGATGCGGCGCTACCCAACAAAGCAACCGCAAAGATGGAACAGGTCGCAGCTTTTGCAGCTGACATCCCTTTCACTGTAAATGGCATTCTTAGCCCCCTAGAGCCAGCAGAACACAAAATCTGCGGCACTCACCTGATTCTTGGCGGTGGTATAACTCTTAAATCTAAGGGAGACAATACTGCCCCAATTCCTGAGGCAGCTTAGATATGCGTCGTGAAGACATTCCTCATGCAATGGTTAAGCAATTACCACGCAAACCATCACGCGTTGGCGCGCTCAGCCCAGGACTGCTTCTTGCGATAAATGGTAGAAGGGCTGATTTCCAGCGCCGCTGCAGCAAGCGCAATATTGCCGTCAAACGTCTCCAGCGTCGTCTCGATAATCTGCTTCTCCTGGAACCAGAGCGGCTCGATGGAACGACCCATGCTTGGGGCTGGTTCAGCAGTGCCAAAGGCGATCTCGGAGAGTACTGGCACAGTCTGCTCACGCAGCAACGGGGAAAGCATGAGTTCGGTGACTTCATCGCCGTCATTCATCACCACAAGCTGGCGAATGACATTCTCCAGCTCGCGCACGTTGCCTGGCCAGTTATGTTGGAGCAGAAGTGCTTCAGCATACGTTGAAAAGCGCTGAAATCTGCGGTTTTCCTCTTCTGCATACTTCTTCAGGAAGGTGAGGGCGAGGGACGGAATATCCTCCCGGCGCTCACGAAGAGCTGGCAAACGGATCGGCAATACATGAAGGCGATAAAACAGATCTTCACGGAAGCGACCAGCTGCAATTTCAGTCTTCGGATCTCTGTTCGTCGCACAGATCACGCGCAAATCCAGCGAACGAGTCTTATGCTCGCCAACGCGCTGAATAGAGCCGGTTTGCAGGAAGCGCAGCAGCTTGCTCTGCAGGCAAAGTTCCATCTCACCGATCTCATCCAGGAACAGCGTTCCACCGTCGGCAAGCTCGGCCGCACCGGCTCTGGCTTCATCTGCTCCGGTAAAGGCACCACGTGCGTGACCGAAGATTTCAGACTCCATCAGATTGGCTGGAATCGCTCCACAGTTGATTGCGACAAAAGGCCCAGATTTCCGCGCAGATCTGGCGTGAAGCGCCTGTGCACACAGTTCCTTGCCTGTACCTGATTCCCCGGTAATGAACGCCGGCGCACTGGATGTCGCCATCCGTTTGATCTGCGCATAAACGCTCTGCATACGGTTGGAAGAGCCAACAAACCCTTCAAACTGAGAGGAGGTGCCCGATGCTTCACCAGAGACAATCGCATCCGAACCAGTAGATGCTGTCACGGACGGCGATGGTGCAGTGGATTTGAAGACACCGAGGTGCGCCTCAAGCTTCTCCAGAAGCATTTCGCTGGTGTAAGGCTTGGTCAAAAAGTCATGCGCACCGTTGCGCATAGCATTCATGGCACGGCTCACAGAACCTTTGGCGCTCACAGCGATCAACACCGCGCGTGGAACGGCAGCAACGATCTCTGAAAGCTCAGCTTCTCCGCCAATGCATTCAAGGTCGACAATAACGATATTGATTGGGGTATGCCGCAGAAAAGCGACCGCATGCTCTTTGCTGGAAAGAATATGCGCAGGTTGTCCGCTGGTCACGTACTTCGACAAAGCGCTGCTGGTTTTGCGAGCCTCTGTGCGATTGGTGTCCACGACACAGGCGTTCAAAAACCTATTGTTAGCTTTGGGGGATCCCATTGGCAGGCAACCTCAAAAATCAATACATCAGGTCGAAAATCATTCGACACCCTGAGTTTGTGCAAACAGGGTAAACAAACCCTTTTCGTTTTTGAGGTTGGTTGCATTATGCAGTTAATTTCTACTGCCCAGAACGCTTCAGGCAACTTTCTCGCCTGATAAAATTCACCATGAGGCGGAATCACACACCCAAGTTCAGCTCGTGATTATGACGAAAATCGTATGCATTGATGATATATGTAGCTTGATTGTCATTCTTGCGGGGACAACACGGGTTTTCCCTAGAAATATGATGGGTATAGGGTTCGAAGGGCCTCGGTAAATGCGGCAAAATTCAGGTATGTATTCTCTGATTCGGACCAACAGGTACTCTTGAGGTTATGACGCGCTTGGCGAACATTTCCATTTTGTTTTCTATTTCGGCCATTGCAGCCTCTTGCGGCACAGTGATGGTCTATCTTTTTGCGCGTCCCGTTGGCGAAGCCATCACCGTTTCTTTCACGGCGATGTGCACCATGATCTTCATCCATTTCATGCTGACCCGCTCTCAGGAAAAATCCGCTGTATCTGAAGCCGTTAATCGCTTGGAAGAGCGTATCGCGGTCATCGATGATGATGTTGGAAATCTCGAAGGCCGTCTCACCGGTGTCGAACACAACATCCCGCGCCGTACCCGTGAAGAGATTGATCCGCTGTTCGCAGAGGTCGAAGTCATTGGCTCCCTCGTAAAGCAGATGGCGGAAGCCATGGCGGATATGGAAACCCGCATCGAGGATCAGGGCATTGCAATTGAGGACCAGCGCACCAAACAGGCCATGCTGCAGCCTCAACCAGCGCAGCGTCTGGCATCTCCTCAAGCGACGGTAGCCAAGGAACCATCTGTCGATCTGGCAAGTCAGGCAGCTGCTGCCTTTGCGAGTGCAGCAAGCAAGCCAATGGCCTCACCGCAAGAAACATTTGCTGAAACCCGCGCACCAGAGATGAAGCGTCCGGCCGCACCGCGTATGCATCATCCAAATGCAGCACTAGCTGAGGAAATTCGCGCCAGCATCGAAGCGGGCAGGGTGGATCTGTACCTCCAGCCAATCGTGACTTTGCCGCAGCGCCGCGTCCGCTACTACGAAGCGTTGACCCGTCTGCGCAAAGCCAATGGGGACACGCTGGAGCCAATTGAGTTTCTGCAGGAAGCTGATCGTACCGGCCAGATGCCAGCGATCGACAACATCCTGCTGTTCCGTTCTCTCCAGATCCTCAAGCGCTTGGCAACACGCAACAGAGAAGCAGGCCTGTTCTGCAATCTGTCACCAAGCACGCTCATGGATGAAAACTTCTTCCCGGGCTTCCTGGAGTTTGTGCGCGCCAACGACACGTACTCTGACCTGCTGATCTTTGAGTTCTCGCAGGCCGATGTCGCTGTCATGAGCGCGATTGAGTACGAAAGCCTCGCAGCACTTGCAGAACTGGGCTTCCGCTTCTCCGTAGACCGCATCACAGATCTGCGCATGGACTTCCGCGCACTGGCAGATCGAGGCTTCCGCTTTGCCAAGCTGCACGCATCCCGCTTGCTGTTGCATGAAGATGATCTGGCCAAGAGCAACATCCACCCGGCAGACTTTGGCAGCCTATTACAGCGCTATGGCATTGAGCTGATCGTGGATCACGTGGAAAGTGAAAGCGCTGTACTGGAGCTGCTGGAAATGGACGTCCGCTGTGCACAGGGCTTCCTATTCTCACCACCTCGTCCGGTACGTGCAGATGTTCTGCAGGGGGCTCCAAACCCACGCCCATTAAAAAGAGAGGCGAGCTGATTTTCATCAACTCGCCTGCTGCAATTTCTCGATTTCTCTCAGGATCAGTTTAGCGGCTTGCCAACTGTAACGAATGTTGGCTCGATGCCATCAAACATGTCCCGCGCAACTTCGCGAACACCTTCCAGCGTGACCGCTTCAACCATCTCATTGCGCTTGTCGATGTAATCGATGCCAAGCCCCTGAGTTTGAATGCCTGTCAGCTGGCGAGCAATGCTGCTGGAGCTGTCAAAGTTAAGCGCATAAGAACCGGTCAGGTAAGACTTGGCTTCCTCAAGCTCAGCAGGAGTAGGACCAGTCTGCGCCATGCGCTCCATCTGCGCTTTGATGATATCAATCGCTTCGCCAGCTTTATCCGCACGTGTGCCTGTGGAACCCATCAGCAGAGCAGCGTGCTGGTAAGGAACCAGATAGGAACCGACAGAATAAGCAAGGCCACGCTGCTCACGGATCTCGTTGTAAAGCCAAGAGGAGAACGTGCCGCCACCCAGAATGTGGTTCATTACGAACGCAGACATGAACTTAGGATCATGACGCTTGTAACCCGGCAGAGCGAACTGAATGGATGTCTGCGGGCTTTCAAAGTCCACATGCGCATTGTTGTCCGTTACAGGTTCCACATTTGGAATCTCAACAAGATCACCGCTTTCAGGCAAGTCCGCAAAGACTTTGTCCAGAACCACAGCCAGCTGATCTGCGCTGATTGCACCAACAACGCCGATCTTCAAAGAATCCTTTGCAAAGATCTTCGCACGCTGTGCCTTCAGGTCATCAGAAGTCAGCTTGGAAACGGTGTCCTCAGTGCCACGGCTAGGGCGGCCATAAGGATGATCCGGGAAGATGGTCTTGGACAGGGTCAGACCCGCCAGCGCATCAGGGCGTTTCAGGCTGCGACGAATACCAGAGATGGTCTGTGCTTTCATACGCTCCAGCGGAACAGCATCAAAGCGAGGCTCATTGACCGCAAGGCGTAGCATCTCAAAGGTATGGTCTTTGTTCGCCTGCAAGCTCTGGAAGGAGCCATAGAAGAAATCACGACCTGTGCTAAAGGAAAGGCTCATGGTCAGGTCTTCAAGGCGCCCCTGAAAAGCCTGAGAATCCAGATCGCCAGCACCTTCATCAAGCATTGTGCTCAGCAGGTTGGTCACACCAAGTTTGGCATCTGTGTCCTGAGAGCTGCCACCTGCAAACGCAAAATTCAGCGCAATGATTGGCACAGTGTAATCTTCCACCAACCACGCTGTGATACCGCCAGGGCTCTTGACCTCTTTGATCTCGATCGCCTGACTGCTCTGCGCAAAGCTGGCAACGATCAGGAATGACAAGGCCATCAGAGCAAACAGGCTTGCTGTCAGTCGGGAAGCGGAGGCAGAAGCTGCCATAAGAACTTTAGCTTTCATGGAGCGTCCCCTCTCACTCTACGGTTTCAGCTTGAGCAGCTGGCATCAGATAGCTCGCCACGCTGGTTTCAGTAAGGTACTTCTGCGCAACGGCCTGAACCTGTTCAGGTGTCACCTTCGCAACCCGTGCAGGCCATGTCTGTACTTTGTCGACAGAACCACCTGTTGTCAGTGCAGTGCCAAAAATACGCGCCAGAACATCCTGCTTGTCTTGGGCATAGATTGCAGAGGCCAGCATAGAGCGCTTGGAGCGTTCCACTTCCTCAGCTGTGACACCGTTTTCCAGAAGGTCATTCACGATAGAAAGCGCCTTCTTCTCCAGTTCCTCCAGAGAAACACCATCCTTCGGTGAGGAATAGAGAATGAGACGTGTGTCATCCAATGCAGTGGACTGATACCAGGCACCTGCGCTGGTTGCCATTTCGCCCTCAATCACCAGCTCTTGGTACAGGCGGCTGTTAACGCCACCACCCAGAATGTCAGAGAGAACTTCCAGAGCTTCAGATTCAGTTGGCTCTGCAGTGGTCGAGCTCGGAACGATCCAGCCATGCTGCAGGCTTGGCTGAGCAACCTGATCACTCTGCAGGCTCACCTCACGGTTACCCGGTACGATCTGCACATGCGGACGGTTACGAGGACCCGGCTCTGCACGTTGTTCCACTTTGCCGTAGGTCTTCTTAGCAAGGTCCAACACGTCTTCAGAAGTCACATCACCCGCCACAATCAGAATTGCATTGTTCGGGGTGTAGTACTTATCGTAAAACGCGATTGCATCATCTTTGTTCAGGCTTTGGATTTCATCCTTCCACCCGATAACCGGAATACCATAGGGGCTGTTTGGAAACAGGACCTGATCAAAGGTTTCGGAAAGACGAGCTGCCGGGCTGCGATCCACGCGCTGCGAGCGCTCTTCCAGCACCACGTCGCGTTCCGGGTTAACCTGCTTCTCGGTCAGGATCAGGTTGGACATGCGATCGGCTTCATAGCTCATCACCATCTCCAGATGCTCTTTGGCAACCTGCTGATAGTAAGCGGTGTAATCCTGAGAGGTAAATGCGTTTTCCTGACCACCCACCTGGGCAACCATCTTGGAGAACTCACCTTCCGGTGTATTCTTGGTTCCCTTAAACATGAGATGTTCTAGAAAATGCGCGAGGCCCGATTTACCGGGTTCTTCATCAGCAGCACCAACGCGGTACCACACCATATGCGTTACGATAGGTGCACGGCGGTCTGGGATAACAACCACTTGAAGGCCATTGTCGAGCGTGCTTTGAGAGACATCGGTTCCACCGATGCGTATTTTGGAGAAGTCTTCGATTGAAGCTTTCCCTGTTGTATCCGCAGCCACGGGCAATACTGGGCTTGCGAAAACAACGAGACTTAAAGCGAGGGCTTTAAGCGTGAGAGATCGACCAGTCACGTAGGGGGCTCCCTTTAAAATGAGCAGGACACAGCTGCCCTACCTATAGCGTGATTGTGGTTAATCTCCTCGTGAATTATTCGTAATCTATTGCAGCTATAATGAAAAAAGCGCGAACATCGTCGCGCTTGCTTCATAATTTACTAAGGCTTTCAGCGGGCCTTTAACGCCCTAAGAGAGGTCTCTCTTACTGCTTGCTCATGTCGATGCGAGCACCGTCTTCAATTGCAGCCGCTTCACGCTTCTTGCGCACAAGCTCGCTCTCATCCACTTCCGGTGTCGCAAAGGCTACGCCTGCAACAGGAGTGGAATATGCGACTGGCGGCTCAGTCAGATACTTGCGGGTAGGCTTACAGGTAGGATCTTCAGGCGAACAGATTGGAGCTTCCACATCCTTACCGCCAAGCTGCTTTTTCGCTTCCTGATACTGTCTGCCAAGGGCAGCCAGTTCTGCTGGGCTCAGCTTATCGCCATCAAGCAATTCCTGCTGACGCTTTTCTGCAGCAAAATCGCGAGGACGCGCAGAAGCCTTCAGTACAGCAGGGTGACCACGCATCTGCTCAACGCTGAGCGGCTGACCTGGCTCGACCTTGTAGAACGCACGGATCTCTTCCAGCTCTTCCTTGGAACGATCAACTGGCCAGTTGCTTGCAACTTCAGAAAGTTTGCGGCTGTCCGGCTGAGGCAAGTTGCCAGCCTGTGTCGGCATAACAAGCGGTGCACGCTCTTTGTACTCGATATCTGTATTGTGCTGGGATTCCAGACCAACGACACTTAGAACACCTGAAACCAGGTTTGTATCAGTGGTTTCTGTGCCATCGCTGAAGTCACCATTTCCTGTCATACAGGCAGATAGTGCGAGAGAGAGCCCGCAAACAAAAGAGGCGCGAACGACGAATTTTTTGCTACGGCTTTGCAATTTCATTACCCTTGTTTCCCGATCACCATCAAAGCGGCGTTTGACAGGCTTCACGGGTCATATGACAGCCTGCGAAATCTGTAGTCCTCATAATCCAGTGATGCCACCTTAAAACAGGAATCACGAAACCATGAAGGCCCTAAGTGTGTAGTTATGCCCAGAAGCACCCGATCTTCCCCACATATAATTGGGAATTAGGCAGTTTTAGGGCCGGCTATCCTTATTTTTGCCAATAAATAAGGTGTCGAGCAGCAACCCGGCGGCGCCAATAACAATCCACGCATCAGCAAGATTGAAGACGTACCAGGAAAAATCCCCAACGTGGAAATAGAGGTAATCGACGACCTGGCCATAATAGAGGCGGTCAAAGCCATTACTCAGCGCACCGGATAAAACCAGCCCGAGGCAAACGGCTTCCAGACGGTTGATCGCCCGCGCACTCCAGAACCAGATGAAAACAGAAGCGGCAACTGTAAAGGCAGCCAGCCCCCAGCGACCAATCTCGGTTGTCTGCTGGAAGAGGCCATAAGAAACGCCTTTGTTCCAGACCAGTACCAAATCAAGAAACGGGCCAACGGAAATTGGAGGAATGCCTCCAACTGAAAAGTGGCCGACAGCCCAGAATTTTGCGATCTGATCAACGACCAGACCGACAATGGCAAGAAGCAGGACGAGGGAACTGTGATGTCCCCAAACTTTTAGTTTCTTCAAAGCAATTCCCTCGTCACTTTGTTTGCTTAAACAGCAGCGCTATCCAGCTCGCGCATTGCATTCGCATCGCGCAGAGTCAGCTCTGGATACTCACCATCTGTTCCAACTTCTGGCAGGATCTTCCAGGAGCGGGCACACTTGTTACCCTCTGCAAGGCCCGGCACCACGCCAACACCAGCGACATCTTCCAGAACAAACGCACCTTCAGGAGCACCGTCTGCAGAAAGGTTCAGCTGGGAAGTGATGGCGATTTCAGCCATATCCAGACCGTTCAGCGCACCCATCAGGTCTGCGTCAGAAACGAAGACGGTTGGGTGGGCTTCCAGAGAAGAACCGATCCGCTTTTCACGGCGTTCGATCTCAAGAGCACCGGTGATCACACGGCGAACCGCACGAACCTTCTCCCACTTCGCTGCCAGCTCATCGTTTCTCCATGCAGAAGAAACAGCAGGGAACTGCTGTAGGTGAACGGAAGTGGTCGCTTCACCGTAACGGTAGCCCCAGCTCTCTTCCATGGTGAATGGCAGGATTGGCGCCAGCCACATGGTCAGATGACGGAACAGCTGCTCGATCACGTACAGAGATGCCTTACGCTTCTTGGAAGACGGTGCATCGCAGTACAGCGCATCCTTACGGATGTCGAAGTAGAACGCAGACAGTTCAACAGTCATGAAGTTGAACAGAGTGGAGAACACGCGCTTGCTGTCGAAGGCCATGTAAGCATCACGTACCAACACATCCAGCTCAGCCAGACGATGCAGCATCAGCAGTTCCAGCTCTTCCATGTCAGTAAGAGCAACCTCTTCGCCTTCATAGTGACCGAGAGAACCGAGCATGAAGCGCAGGGTGTTACGCAGCTTGCGGTAAGCATCAACGTTGGTCTTGATGATCTCAGGGCCGATACGCTGATCTTCCGCATAATCAACGGAACCAACCCACAGACGCAGGATGTCAGCACCGTACTGCTTGATCACGTCCTGAGGTGCGATGGTGTTGCCCAAAGACTTGGACATCTTGCGACCGTCTTCAGCCATGGTAAAGCCATGGGTAAGAACAGCGTCATATGGCGCATGACCACGGGTGCCACAGCTTTCCAGCAGGGAAGAGTGGAACCAACCGCGGTGCTGGTCCGTACCTTCCAGATAAAGAACGTAGTCGTCACCACCCAGACCCTTACGCTTCGGGCTCAGGTCTTCACGGCGCTCCATGCAGAACGCGTGAGTGGAACCGGAGTCGAACCATACGTCGAGGATGTCATCGACCTTCTCGAAGTCGTCAGCTTTGTAGCCTTCACCAAGGAAGCGCTGCGTTGCGCCTTCCTCAAACCACGCATCCGCGCCTTCATTCTGGAAAGCTTCGAAGATACGTGCGTTGACTGCATCGTCCTTCAGAACTTCACCGGTTTCTTTGTTCACGAACACAGTGATCGGCACACCCCATGCACGCTGACGGGAAAGAACCCAATCAGGACGGGCTTCGATCATCGCATTCAGACGGTTCTGGCCGGTTGCAGGCACGAAACGTGTTTCAGAGATCGCTTTCAGAGCGCGAGAACGCAGAGTGTCACCCTTCGCTTCTTCAGAGAGCTCTTTGTCCATGTAAACAAACCACTGAGGCGTGTTACGGAAGATCAAAGGAGCTTTGGAGCGCCAGGAATGCGGGTAGGAGTGCTTCACGCGGCCACGAGCCATCAGGCCGCCAACCTCAACAAGCTTCTCAATAACGGCTTTGTTAGTGGAGCCTTCCTTGCCTTTACGGTCAAGGATGTACTTGCCTTCAAACAGCGGCACGTGTGGGTAGTAAGAACCGTCTGGCTGAACGGTCATTGGAACCTGTTCAGTACCAGCCTTCGCAAAGGCTTCACGGTTGTCCAGGAACATCTGGAAGTCTTCCTGACCATGACCCGGTGCGGTGTGTACGAAACCGGTACCAGCATCGTCAGTTACGTGATCACCAGCCAGCATCGGCACGTTGAAGTCGAAGTAGTCGCCAGCATCTTCAGCACCGCGCAGCGGGTGCGCGCAGTATTCGATGGTGCTCACATCAACGTCAGATACACGCTCATAAGCATCAACACGGGAAGCTTCGAAAACAGACTCGGCAAGCTTGTCAGCAATGATGAACTCTTCGCCAACCTTCGCCCAGTTGTCTTCAGCAGCTTCAGTCACCTTGAAGATGCCGTAGCTGATGTCTTTGGAGAAGGAGATCGCGCGGTTTGCAGGGATGGTCCATGGAGTGGTTGTCCAGATCACCACCTTCTTGCCGATCAGCGCTTCATTGCCGGAAACAACCGGGAAGGTCACCCAGATGGTGTGGGAAGTATGGTCTTCATACTCCACTTCCGCTTCAGCAAGAGCAGTCTTCTCAACGATGGACCACATGACAGGCTTGGAACCACGGTACAGCTGGCCGCTTGTCGCAAACTTCATCAGTTCGTTCGCGATCACAGCTTCACTGTCGTAGCGCATGGTCAGGTATGGGTTGTCCCAGTCGCCTTCAATGCCAAGACGCTTGAATTCTTCGCGCTGAACGTCGATCCACTTGTCCGCGAAGTCACGGCATTCCTTGCGGAACTCGTTGATCGGCACAGCGTCTTTGTTTTTGCCCTTTTTGCGATACTGCTCTTCGATCTTCCATTCGATCGGCAGACCATGACAATCCCAGCCAGGAACATAGTTCGCATCAAAGCCCTGCATCTGCATGGAGCGGTTGATGATGTCCTTGAGGGTTTTGTTCAGCGCATGGCCGATATGGATGTTACCGTTTGCATATGGAGGGCCATCATGCAGGATGAACTTTGGGCGACCAGCGGATTGATCACGCATCACCTTGTAAAGATCCTTGTCTTTCCATTTATCAAGGATCTTAGGTTCATTCTTTGGAAGGCCTGCCCGCATTGGGAAATCAGTTTTGGGCAGGTTGAGCGTTTCCGAATAATCGCGGCTCGTAGTATCGGTCATTTGGCAGTCCGCTTATGTGGGCATCTGTTTGCCCATAGGCATTTGGTAAAGCGCAGAGATTTGCGCAAGCTTGAAAGTCCCGCCACCACGGTGACGGTTGGAGGTCTCCCGGTACTTCAGGGCGCCAGCGGGCGTCTCAGCTGAAGGCCGGGCCAATAATTCGAAATTGGCACACCTTGAAAGAGGTCAAAGGAGCAGTCCTGTTATCTTCAAACTTGGCTAACATAATGAGTGCTTTTAGCAGCGCTTATGTAAGGAATAAAGAGCCTCTAACAACAAAGCTCAATATTCTCAAGACCAAGAGTAATTTTCCTGAAGGCCGAAGCTAATGCGCCGCGTCAATAATGGCGTTTGGGGGAACTGTCGACCAGCTCCTCACTCTCCGCCTGGCGCTTCGCTGCTGTCCGCTCACGGTGTGCAATGTAAAGCCCGCCGCTTGCGATAAGCGCAACACCCAACCAGACAAACATGTCCGGAATATCGCCAAACAGAACAAAGCCCACGATGGTCGCGCTGATGATCTCCGTATAACTCAGCGGTGCAAGCACAGAGGCTGGCGCGCGGTCAAAGGCGAGCACAATGCAGCCATGTGAGGCGAAGGAGATAATGCCCATCAGCACGAACAGAGGCAGGTGAGTAAGATCCGGTGTGGTCCAGGCCGCAGCCTCAAACCCAAACAGGCTTGCGATAACCACCAGCGGGGTCAACGTCAAAACACCAGCCACGCCAGTCGCAAACTGAATGCCGAGCAGTGACGCACTGCCAGAAAGCTTGCGCGTCAAAACAAGGTAGGCTGCAAACGAAGTCGCTGCTGCCAGCGGCAACAGGGAAGGCCAGCCTAAAGCACTGGAGCCTGGACGAATAATGATAAGCGCGCCCACCATGCCGACAACCACAGCAGACCACCTGCGAACACCCACTTTCTCCTTAAGCACCACAGCAGAAAGCACTGTCAGGATCATTGGCTGCACAAAGAAGATCGCAATCGCATCTGCCAGCGGCATGTACTTGAGAGAGCTGAAGAAGAAGATCGAACAGATTGCCAGACATGCACCGCGGATCAGCTGAATGCGGTTAACTTCCTTCATCAGCGAACCAAACGAGCGCCCCATGAAAACAGCGATCAGAAGAACAATCAGCGCCTGACAAAGAAAACGGCCAAGTGATACCTCAACCGGAGAGATAAAACTGCTCAGATACTTGGCAGTACCATCCATAAGCGGTGCCAGAGACATACCGGCGACCATAAACAGGATGCCATGCAGCCCGGCATTGGAACTATGACTGTCTGTCGAGGCGGTTGTTGTTGTCATGTTGCTCTCGGAAAATGGGGGATACGCTGACATATCAAAGCCAGCGATCAGGGTAAGGGCCTATATTGACGCACCAGCTATTCTTTCGCGCAAGAAAAAGAAAGTATTCGTCAAAGTCTATTCAGTGCAGTTATCTAAAGAGTATCTGTTCCGCCACTCAACATTATGAGGGCGACGGTTTCCGCTCCGCATTCGCCAGTATCAGCCCACTGCAGACAAGCATCCCGACGCCAACCCAGACAAACTCATCCGGAATTTCGTTGAAGACCAGATAACCAATTGTGGTTGCAGAGATAATTTCCACGTAGTTGATAGGAGCCAGAACAGAAGCCGGGGCTCTTTCAAAAGCCTTGACCAGCAACACATGCGCAAACAGGCCCGTTCCACCAAGGCAGAGTAGAAAAATGGTCGGAAGCGTGAAATCTGCTTCCTGATCAGCAATCACCAGATCACCGCCAAAGCCAGTCAGCCATGCGTAAAAGATAATCGGCAGGATGAACAGGCTGCCCGCAAAGCCAGTTGCGAATTGAATGGCCAGTTGAGAGGCTTGCCCGGAGAGCTTACGTGTCAGCATCAGATAGCAGGCAAATGTAAACGCGGCCGCCAGAATAAGCAGACTTGCTGGTTGGAACACGCCAGTCCCCGGCCGCATGATGACGAGCACACCGGCAAATCCAATCAACACCGCCAACCACCGCTTAGCGCCAACTTTCTCCTTCAGAAACACTGCCGACAAAACCACCAGAATAACCGGCTGCACAAAGAAGATTGCAGTCGCATCAGTAAGTGGCAGGTACTTCAGTCCAAAGACGATGAACACCGATCCAACGGCTAGCAAAAGGCCTCGGCAGAACAGGGGCAGGGTGGTTTCCTGCAGCAGACTGCGCCAGCTCCGTTTCTGAAAAGGGGCAATCGCCAGAATAATGACAAGCTGCACAGCAAAGCGGAAGAAGGCGACGGTTAAAGGTGAGAAAAACTCAGAAAGATACTTCACCACGCCATCAGTGCTCGAAAGGATGAGCAACCCGAACATCATCAACAGCACGCCGTGCAACACATTGTCAGAGCTGGCAGCGCCAGCCCGCGTAGCCGCTGATGTCATACTAGGTCTTTCTAAAGAGTGAGATTATCCGTCGGTGTTGAGCATTTGGTCTAGATGAGAAAGTGGTCGCATCGAAGCAATCATCGCCCGCGCTTCCGCACTATCCTGATCCATCTGCGCAATTAAGCCGTCAATACCGTCAAATTTAAGTTCAGGACGGATAAACCCGATGAAGCAAACGGTGACGAGCTTTTCATAAAGGTTGCCACTATAATCAAACACATGCACTTCGAGCAGCGGTGCTCCGTCATCAAAAGTCGGTCGACGCCCAAAGCTGGCAACGCCGTCATGCATCTCGCCGTCAATCTTGATCTGAACGGCGTAAACGCCTTCCTTCAGCTCACAATTGTCAGCAAGCTTTAGATTAGCAGTCGGATAGCCCAGCTCACGACCACGTTTTTCACCATGCTGAACAGTCGCTTCCACAAAATAGCGATATCCAAGCAGACCATTGGCAACCGCCAGGTCGCCTTCACCAAGAGCTGCGCGAATACGGCTGGAGGAAATCACTTCACCACCTTCATCGCCTTCTGCACCAACAATGGTCACTGCAAACCCATGAGCCTCGCCTGCTTCGCGCAAAAACTCAGGTGTTCCCTGACGGCCTTTGCCAAAGTGAAAGTCATAGCCGGTGATGCTCTGGGAGATCCCAAGGCGATCCACCAGAATGTCCTTTACAAAATCCTCAGCAGCCATGCTGGCGAACTCTTTGGTGAACGGCAGCTCAATCACACCATCCAGATGCTCCGCTTCAAGAATCTCGGCCTTGATATGGCTCGGTGTCAGACGAAACACAGGTTGTTCAGGGCGGAAGAAGGTACGCGGATGCGGTTCAAACGTCATGGCAAGCGCAGGAACTCCGCGCTTTGCTGCTTCATCACGTGCCAGATCAAGTACAGCCCGGTGTCCACGATGCACACCATCAAAATTTCCGATCGCAACAACACCGCCGCGCAGCTTGTCAGGAAACTGCGCAAGGTCGGTAATATGCTGAAAAGAATGCGCCTGCTTGATCGGCTCACCCATGAACTGTACTTCCCGCTAAAGCGTATCCCGATAGGAGGCTCCGGTTTTCCTATGAGAATACGCATGAAAATAAAGATTTAGAGTTTGCTGCACAAAAGCCCAGTGCGCAACATACTCCAAATTTCCAGAATTTTGCGAGACGGTGCCGTGAGAAGCCCGTCCCGTCAAGCTCTTCAGATAAGGTTTGACGGGCCGGACACAAGAAACTGCAAGTTCTTCGCAGGAATTTCAGCTTAAAGCGGAATATCCATATCGGCGCGGGCAGGGACTTTCACCATAGCTTCCCCTTCCAGAACCACCTTCCCATCCACAAGACACTTGCAGTCCAGACGGGCTCTGCAGCCTTTGTCAATCAGCTCGGCAACGCTCACGCGAACCTCAATATCGTCGCCGATATACACAGGCGCGCGAAAATTTAAAGATTGAGACAAATAAATTGCACCTGGGCCCGGTAATCGCGTTCCAAGTACGGCTGAGATAAGGCTCGCGGTGTAAAGACCGTGCGCGATACGAGTTTTAAAAGGGGTCTTTGCTGCAAAATGCTCCGACAAATGGATAGGGTTTCTGTCACCGGAAACCTCTGCGAATCCTACGATGTCTTGAGAGCTGACGTGCTTAACGAATACTTCGGTCATGCCGACTGATAGGTCTTCATAAGCAAGCGGACGAAGGCTGAGCATAGTGTTTCCTCGGATTAACCACAGGCAATATTGCCGGTAAAACGCGCAGAAACGCTAGTAAGCGGACCTCTAAAAAACAATTAGGCTTTTAGCATTATTGAAATCGTATTGGAGAAATTAACCTAACTATAACGTAGGGCGGTTAGTTTCGCGAAAGTTGAATTGGTGGGGACCCCTTTTATTGGAAGGACACCTGCGTCCAGTGTGACCTAAAAATGTCGTGGTCGCCGTGAGTATAGCAGAGAGGCAACGACAGCCTCTTGAGAATATGGAGTTGTACATGGCCCTTGATCTTCAGATGCCAATTTTGGTTGTCGATGATTATAAGACCATGATTCGAATCATTCGGAACTTGTTGAAGCAACTTGGCTTTACGGACATCGATGATGCGGCTGATGGCACTGAGGCCTACGAGAAAATGAAGCAGCGCCGTTATGGCCTGGTCATCTCGGATTGGAACATGGAACCTATGACTGGCTATGAGCTGCTGAAGCAGGTCAGACAGGATGCGGCTCTGTGTAAGACGCCATTCATCATGGTTACAGCTGAGTCTAAAACGGAAAACGTGATCGCTGCTAAGAAGGCAGGGGTTAACAACTACATCGTTAAGCCGTTTAACGCGCAAACTCTTAAAGGCAAAATCGAAGCGGTTTTCGCTGACTAATTTTGCATTGCGCGCACATTGAAGAATTTGGGCTGGGGTGAGGACGCCATATCGATTGCGCCCCAACCCTTTCGTGCACCCAACTGACCGGTTACAAGGTCGGGTAGAGCTCCGGCCTGGCAGATATTTTGTCTGCTGGAGGAGACGTTCCCTACTCAAATAAAGGGAAAGTGTAGTTTTGACCAAAATTGATATTCAGCAACTCATCGATTTTCTGGAAGAAAGCCGTGAGAAGTCTAGCGAAGTCACCTTAACTGACGTTATGGGGCTGGCTGAGGTTATGACAGGTTCAATGGGGGACATCATTGAACACATCCAACCTGCAGTAACCATGGAACTGGCAGAAATCGGCGAAGAAATCGCGCGGATGAAAGCCGAAATCAGTAAACTTCGCGTCGCAGATATGAGGGATAACCATATCCCTGAGGCTGGCCGGGAGCTGGATGCGATTGTTTCCTCAACAGAAGAGGCAACACATTCCATCATGGAAGCTGCCGAAGCCATTATGGCTGCAGATCCGGAAGACACTGAAGCTTACCAGGACACGGTCAACAATCAGGTGATGGAAATTTTCCAGGCCTGCGCATTTCAGGACATCACAGGGCAGCGTATTTCCAAAGTTGTCAGCACACTAAACACGATTGATGAGCGCGTCTCTAACTTCGTTGAGCGTTTGCGTCTTGAGCAGGAAGCTCAGGCGGAACATCAGGGCGAAGAGACTGATGAAGAGCGCCGCAAGCGTGAGCTGATCCTTCACGGTCCTCAGCACAAAGGCGAGGGTGTCTCTCAGGACGAGATCGACGCAATGCTCGGCGATGTGCAGCAAGATGACATCGACAAACTGTTTGCCTGATCAAATGCGATAAGTTTGCCTGCGGACACGGACCGCAGAAATAAAAGACAAAAGCAGTTTGCTTGTCCTCAACAAGGCGCAAACTGCTTTTTTATTACCAACTCAGGCGGCCCATAAAGTTATGTGCCCGCAGGCCTTCAGCCTCGAGCATCTTCACCACAGCCTCCGAGTTTCCTTCAAGATCAGCCGCATGAATGCCGTCAGTCAAAAACAAAGCACTGATGCCTTGCGCATTTGCGCCCTTGATGTCTGTCGGAAGTCCATCCCCAATTGCCAATATCTCATGGGTTTCAATTGGTTTACCTACATGAGCATTGAGCTCTGCTCGAGCCATATCGTAGATCGGATGAAATGGCTTGCCGGTGATAACCACGCGTCCACCCATATCTTCATAAAGCTTCGCCAGTGCACCGCCGCACCAAACCAGCTTGTCACCTTGCTCGGCCACGATATCAGGATTAGCGCAAATCAGAGTGAGATCCAGCTTCAGCAAATCTTCAAAGTGAGAACGGTAGTCCTCCGGTTCTTCTACACGTCGATCATTCAAACCAGAGCAGACAATAATGTCAGCTTCTTTCGGCTCTACAAAGTCAAAGCTAACACCATGAAACAGGCTGTGATTCTTCTTTGGCCCGATATGATAGACCTTGGCATGATCAATCGCTCTCAAGTCGGCCTGAACCACATCCCCGGATGAGACAATCGAGTCGTAGCAAGAACGCGGTACTCCCAAACTACGAAGGTGCTCTTCAATCTCGTTGGCTGGTCGCGGTGCGTTTGTAATCAGCACCACAGGTCTGTCGTAGTTTGCTTTGTAAGTCTCAAGAGCCTCAATCGCAGCTGGGAAAGCACTCATCCCATTATGTAAAACACCCCAGACATCACATAGAATACCGTTGAACTGATCTGCGATCTGGCTGAGGCCAGTGATGGGGGATTGTTGCTGCATG
The DNA here is from genome assembly GCF_057774105.1 of Pseudovibrio sp. SCP20. NCBI lineage: Bacteria > Pseudomonadati > Pseudomonadota > Alphaproteobacteria > Hyphomicrobiales > Stappiaceae > Pseudovibrio > Pseudovibrio sp. SCP20. The sequence continues at coordinate 162,097 of NZ_JBYMDH010000001.1, forward strand.
GATGTTCTCTTGGAGGAAGTTTGATAGTCTCTTGAAAAAAGAGCAGACTTGAGCCAAATCCTCATAGCCTGAGCAGCTGGCAACGACAAGTAGTTACTATCACTGCTCACCCTGTATCATTATGGGCGTAATCGCTGTCACAAATGCAGATCGGATGCGCCATATAAATGCACTCCCGAAACTCAGAGGGTTTTCGGTGACGAAAGCAGGGCAATTGAACAACGGAGCGGTTATGGCGGTAAGACAACTTAGCGATACGACGATCAACAGAATTGCTGCGGGTGAGGTAATTGAGCGGCCTGCAAGCGTCGTCAAAGAGCTGGTTGAAAATGCAGTTGATGCTGGTGCAACGCGGATCGAGATTGTTACTGCAACTGGTGGTAAAAGCCTCCTGCGCATAACCGATAATGGCGCAGGTATGACCAAGGAAGACCTGCAACTCGCTGTCCGCCGTCACTGCACATCCAAGTTGCCTGAAGATGACCTCATGGACATCCGAACCATGGGCTTTCGCGGAGAAGCGCTGCCATCCATTGGCGCGATCTCCAGATTGGAAATCACAACCCGCCATGCATCGGAACCCCACGCTTGGAAAATCGAAGTAGAAGGTGGACAGAACAGCGAAGTCGAACCAGCAGCCTTGAATGCAGGGACACGTGTTGAAGTCAAAGATATCTTCTTCTCTGTTCCGGCTCGCCTGAAGTTCCTGAAATCGGATCGTGCTGAAGCCACAGCGATTACCGAAATCATCAAACGTATCGCGCTCGCAAATCCAACCATCCGCTTCACCCTTTCTGGTTCCGATCGCAGACAGCTTGAACTACCGGCGTGCACTGGGGACGATGCAGACCTTGCGCGTATTGGCCAAATCCTCGGTGCAGAGTTCACAAAGAACGCAATGGAAATCGAGGCTTTGAGGGAAGGAATACATCTTTATGGATATGCTGGTCTCCCTACATTCCATCGCGCCAACTCTCAGCACCAGTTTTTCTTCGTGAATGGCCGCCCTGTGCGCGATAAGCTCCTACTCGGTTCTCTTAAAGCAGCTTACTCAGACGTTCTCTCAAGAGACCGCCATCCTATCGTTGTGCTGAACATCGACCTAGATCCGCATCAGGTAGACGTGAACGTACACCCCGCTAAAGCTGACGTGCGTTTCCGTGACGGACAACTCGTTCGTGGATTGCTGATTGGCGCACTTAAGAACGCGTTTGTTCAGTCTGGGTTTCGTGCATCTACGGCGAACACACAATCTGCGATCAATGCCATCCGTCCAATGGGGCAGGGGGCAGGTTTCAACGTCCATTCAGGCGCTTCTGCACATACCCAACAAGGTCACAGGGAAGCAGCACAAAACTACTCTTGGCAACAATCAGCCTATCGCCCTGAAGAAAGCTCCCCCTCAGTCTGGAGCGCTGCCGATATCCCGGAAGCTGGAGTTCAGGAGACACAACTGGGCCTGATGGAGGCAACTGCGCCTTATACAGCTTCGCCAGAGCCATCCATGGGACAAGATTCTGCCGGCGTACCAGGACATCAAGCCTATAATCTCGTCGATGCGCCATCAGCGGATTCACGCGCACATGCGCATGAGCTGCCAGAAGACAGAGAAAGCTTCCCACTCGGGGCAGCACGAGCACAAATCCACGAAACCTACATCGTATCGCAGACGAAAGACGGTCTCGTTATTGTGGATCAGCACGCCGCACACGAACGCCTTGTCTACGAACAGCTCAAAGAAGACCTCGCAAAGCGGGATGTTCCAAGACAAATGCTCTTGATCCCGGAGATCGTCGATCTCCCAGAAGATGATGTTGCCCGTCTGGAAGAGCGAGCTTCTGAACTGGAAGAAGTGGGGCTCGTCCTGGAACGTTTTGGTCCTGGAGCAATCGCTGTCAGAGAAACTCCGTCCATGCTGAAGCGGTTGAATATCAATGCTTTGGTGCAGGATTTAGCGGATGACTTTGCTGAGTACGACAGTTCAACACGCATCAGAGAAAAGCTGGATCTGGTTGCTGCAACGATGGCATGTCACGGCTCGATTAGAGCAGGCCGCCGCATGCGTCCCGAAGAGATGGACAACCTGCTCAGAGACATGGAAGCGACACCGAAGTCCGGTCAGTGCAACCACGGCCGCCCAACATGGATTGAGCTAAAGCTTCACGATATCGAACGCCTTTTTGGGCGTCATTGATTTCATAATGAAAAACCAGAAGAGGCGGATCAATGATCCGCCTCTTCCAGTTCGTATTCTCGACTACACTAAGTAATCGATGGGTTCTGACATGTGGCCTCAGAAGTCCCTTTGAACACGGAGAAGGATGGAGATGATATCCTGCTGACCTAGCGGACGAGTTGGGTTACCGCCGTTAACGGTTGTGTCTGGATACAGGTCACCCAATCCAACGTTACGGTAAGCAACTTCTGTACCGATTTCGAAGCCGCTAACTGGTGTCCAGCCGATCTTACCGACAACATCCCACTGGTTCTGGTTCCAAAGGAACTTAGAGCGAGCGTTGGCGAAGGAAGCCTGGATAGCTGCGTTCCATTCAGGTGAGAAGTCTGCCTGGAAACCCCAAGCAATGGACCAACCGGTAGCAATACCGTCTTCACCATCTGTAAGGGAAGTTGCATCCCAGATGACGTTCTGCCAGTCACTGTTTACGTAACCGAGTGCACCTTGAGAGAAGGTTGCCTGAACCACACCCTGGAAGCCGGAGAGATAATTGGTGAAGAATGGTAGATTAAATTCTACACCACCACCGACGGCCCAACCGAGAAGACCGGAAGGATAAGATTCAAGATAGCGAACTTCTGTCAGAGCACCCATAATCTGGGCAGAACCCCAACCTTGGTCCAAACGGATGTTTGCGACCAGATCTGGGAAGCGCATACCGCCGTAGCCCTGGTTAAATCCTGTAGAGTTAAGATACTCACCAGTAAAGAGGTTCTGCTGGCGAGCGGTTCTGTCTTCTACAGACCAACTGGTTGAAAGGCCATTGCCAAGGTCAAATGTGTAACCGGCAAGCCAGAGGTTTTGGTCAGAGTATGCAACGGTGGTGATCGCACCATATGCATAACCGGTCCAGAAGTCATAGAAGGATTGCGCACGACCAATGGTCATACCGCCAAACTGTACGAACGCATAATCAAGCGTCATAACAGTGTTGTCCTGCTCAACCCCAAACGAGCCGACTGGGTTGTTCACGTTAGGAACGGAGCTGTCATCCTGAATAAAGCCAGGAGTATCAACTGTTCCAAACAAATCGATGTAAGCGCGAAGCAGACCGTATTCTGTTTGAGTTCGTGCGTCCATGCGGAGGTAACCACGTGCACGAGTGGAGGTTGAATTTCTTGTCCGCTCGGACCAGTCGCTTGGGCCAGCTCCAAAGTTGTTGAAGCGGTATTCAGCACGAACACGACCGCGAATTCTCAAACAGGTATCAGTGCCTGGAATATAAAAATATCCAGTACCGTAGGCGTCACAGATCTGGACGTATTCTACGGGCTCCGGCGCAACGGGAAGATCGGCTGCAAGGACCGGAGTGGCACTCATCATAAGCGCTGCTGCGGCGCTAGTTGTAAAGTGGCGCATAATTCGACTCCTAAATCGGGTTGAAACCCACTCCTCAAACAAGGTTAATTGACAAAACTACTTAAGGCGGCCCAAATGCTGCCTAAGCAAAACTGATTTTATTTTTGTGTACGCGAATTCCCTGCAGCAATTGATGCCAGCACATCCTTATCGATGCAATAATAACTCTAAAAATAACCTAGAGTTATCAAAGTAATCGAAACCGCTGTTTCATTCCTGCAACGCTTTTATCCAAAACTAGGTAGATGTAACAAAGATGAAATCGGGGTCGATCTCCGTGAATTAAGTGCTTGTTATTGTTTATTAAAAGTTTGTTTCGCAGATTCCTTGGCCTTTTTATATGCAATCTGCGTCATTCGAATCAAAGACTCGCTGAACGCCAAATTTGGAAAATTCAGGCTTTCCCTCATAAGTATAGTGATAGTAATGACAAGTATTCGTTTTTTGCGTTGGTTTGGGGAATTCTGCGTTCTTTTGAGGTGTGACGCGTTGCTAAGTGAACTGTGAACCCGATCCCCTTAAATCCCAGATATCTCGGAGCCAACCAGCTCACCGAGGATAACTCCTCCAGCCACAACCGCTGAAAACCACCTCGACACCCGTGTCAGACAGCCTCCGCCGCCACCTCACTCAGCTGCGCCCCAACAATCCACCCATCACCGTGAAGCTTCACCCCGCGCCACACCACCCAGCCCAAACAAAAAGGCCCTCCCGAAACCACGTCGGGAAGGCCTTCTTCTACTCTTTATATATAAGGGCGGTCTGAACGAGCACGCACCGCACTCAGCTCCATGTCCGCAGCCGGCTCAGAATCTCCACATCAAGCTCAGACCCGAACCCGTGACCGGAACCCCTTGCCGAGAGGTCGCTCTACAGGCCCACGTACCGCACAATCAGGATCTGGCTGTCACCGGCGTGGCGTACGTCCAACCCTTCGAACCCTTCAGGGATCACCGGCGAAACGCTCGCATCTTCTTCCCAGATGCACAGCGCACCTTCATTGAGCCAGCCACCGGTTGCGGCACTCGCCAGAGCCTTTTCGCCCAGCTCCTGCCGATAGGGGGGATCCAGAAACACCAGATCGAACGGCATCATGGTGCCAGCATGTCCCAGAGAAGTCGCATCGCGGCGCAGGATCTTCGTGGCACCCATCAGACCGGTGGTCTCCACATTCCGGCGGATCAGACCGCGCGGCTCCACGGCGTCCTCAACGAACACGCAGTATTTGCCGCCACGGCTCATCGCTTCCAGACCAAGAGCACCTGTGCCTGCAAACAGGTCCAGCACGCGGGCATCCTGAACCGGATTGCCATAGGCATGAGTGAGCACATTGAAGATGGTCTCTCTCATCCGGTCAGTGGTTGGCCGCGTATTCTGCGTCTTGGGTGTAGCGAGCGCTGTTCCCCGAAATCGTCCAGCAACAATTCTCACGAGTTTCTGCCACCTTTATGTCCGCGAGGCGCACCACGATCACCGCCTGGGCGACCACCACGTCCTTTATCTCCGCCAAAGCTCTTGCCAGAACGAGGGCCCTTGCTGAAGCCGCGCTTGTCGCCATCACGACCACCGTCACGAGGGCCCTTGCTGAAGCCGCGCTTATCGCCATCACGGCCACCGTCACGAGGGCCTTTGCTGAAGCCGCGCTTATCGCCATCACGGCCACCCTCACGAGGGCCTTTGCTGAAGCCGCGCTTGTCGCCATCACGGCCACCATCACGTGGGCCCTTGCTGAAGCCACGCTTGTCGCCATCGCGGCCACCCTCACGAGGACCTTTGTTGAAGCCGCGCTTTTCACCATCACGACCACCGCGTGGGCCTTTGTTAAAGCCGCCGCGTTTTTCATCAGATGGAGCATCATCGCGGGAGCGACGGTTGGAGAAGCGGCGCTCGCCCTCAGTTGGGCCAGTATCACCGGTGTACTTCGCGTTTTCTGCCGGGTTGAAGCGGCCACCGCGACGGTCTTCACGGCTTGGCGCATCTTCAGCAGAACGCTTGGTGCCACCATGCGCCAGATCAAAACCGCCACGCTTGGTGCGGGTGCCAAAGCGGCGCTCTTCTGGCTTGCGCTTTTCGTCGTTACGACGGTTGTCGCCATCCTCGAAGGAAGGTGTGTAGGTGTCTACGGTGCCGTCAGCGCTGAACACGCGGCGCGGCTTGCTGTCGCCACCACGCTCATTGCTGCCATAGCGGGAAGGGCCCGCCTTGCGGTCACGATCGCCAAACGGCTTACGATCTCCACGGTCGCGGTCGCCAAAGGATTTACGCTCGCCGCGATCGCCAAACGGCTTGCGATCACCACGGTCGCGGTCACCAAAGGATTTGCGTTCGCCGCGATCGCCGAACGACTTACGCTCGCCGCCATCACGATCACCAAAGGATTTCCGGTCGCCGAAGGTTGGCTTCACGCCAACGCGTTTACGGTCACCAAATGGGTTGCGCTCAGAACTTTCACTGCCACCATCGCGCTTGTCTTCGCCATGGCGCATCGGCTTCTTGTTGTGCTTGGCAAGAACAGCTGCTGCATCTTTCGCGCTGATCCAGCCACCACCAGCACCACCGGAAGATTTCTTTTTCTTCTTCATCTCGGCTTTTTTGCTGGTGCGGGCATCCATCTGGTTGATGATTGGTGCATCAAAATCAAGATCAGCTTCAGAAACCAGACGCTCGCCCAGCTGGTCACGCAGCACGCGGCCACGGATTTCCTGCAGCTCGCCCTCACCAAGGTCGCCCAGCTGGAACGGACCGAAGGAGATGCGGATCAGACGGTTCACGGAAAGGTCCAGATGTTCAAGAATGCGCTTCACTTCGCGGTTCTTGCCTTCACGCAGGCCAATGGTCAGCCAAACGTTGTCGCCTTTTTCAGTGTCCAGCGTCGCTTCAATAGCGCCGTACAGAACACCGTCAATGGCAACACCATCTTTCAGGGCATCCAGCTGCTCTTGAGTCACCTTACCAAACGCGCGCACGCGGTAGCGGCGCAGCCAGCCGGTTGCAGGCAGTTCAATCACGCGGGAAAGGCCGCCATCATTGGTCAGCAGCAAAAGACCTTCAGTGTTGATGTCCAGACGGCCAACAGTCACAACGCGTGGCATGTCTTTTGGCAGAATGTCAAAAACAGTCTTACGACCTTCAGGGTCTTTGTTGGTGGTAACAGTGCCCCGAGGTTTATGGAAGAGCCACAGACGGGTGCGCTCACGGGTTGGCAGAGGTTTGCCATCCACGTACACCTTGTCTTTTTGGGTCACGGTAAAAGCTGGTGTGTCCAGCACATTGCCGTTCACGCTCACGCGGCCGGCTTCAATCCATGTTTCTGCTTCACGGCGTGAACACAGGCCAGCACGTGCCATCGCCTTGGCGATACGCTCACCAGTAACGGTTACTGTCTGTTCCTGTTTCTTTTTGCCGGAGGATTTCTTGGTCTGCTCGCCGGATTTGCGGGGGGAGCTTTTTGGGGTTTTACCGCTGTTTTTCATTGGCTCTTGCCCGGCGAACCGGGGCCTTTAACTTTCTACACTCTGTACAGATACACTGGATAAGCTCGCATAGGCGTCACCGCCTTGGCTGCCCAGCAGTCTGTCAGATGCCACACAATATTCGAATGTCGTCAAAGCGCATTCCGTTTGATTGGTTCAATCAGAAGACAGGAATTCGCTCAAAAAAAGAAGTCGGAGCGTGCTGCGTGGATGTTTTCGGGACGCAAACATGCTCTGAAAACGGTCATAACCTAAGCAGAGCCCATTGGCAAAGGGGCAAAAGCAGACTCGCGAACTTTTTTCTGCTTTTGTTGGGCTACAGCGTATCTGCGGGAGAGTGAGGAAGTCTCATATGGCGAGGGCTTAAACGCGGACTTAGCTGCCGTTCGCTGCACAGCGAGAACTCAGGCCATTGAGAGCGGTTGCTAGCGTCGAGGGCCATTTGCTGCCATTTGAATGGCACAAGCTTGGGGTGAGAGTTGGGTAACTGGTCAGACACTTAGGAGCAAGAAATTCATTTTTATAAACGTTGTATTTCATAACCAGCCAGCTTACTGATAGACGGCGAAAATAGAAAGCTGGTCAATACGCAAAGGGCATTTGTGAGATACACAACTTTAGAGGCTACCCAAAAGGTCAACCGAATACTAGCATTACCGGCTTCTGGAAGTGAGCAGGACTGGGCTATTGAGCTCGCAAATGGTGAACGGTTGGAAGAATTTATTGCTGCTATCGAAAATGATGACTGGAGTGATGATGAGAAATTTGCGATTTGCTCACTAGTAGTTTCTTCTTTTGAAGATTTTGTACTACTCCGACGAGATTCAAGCGGTGTTGATGATCTATACGACAAAGTAATGAAGTATGAAAAACGAAGCGATTTAAACATAATATATAGTGATGCAGAGATTGCTGTTTGGAAAAGGATACACTCAGCTATCAACCAAGATAAAGATCTCTATAGTGCAATAATTGAATACTGGAAGATTGAAGAGGAAAGTAGCCAGATATTTTCTTTAACTCCTTTATTCCGCAGTTTTTTCTAAAATCGGCTTTGAACGAAGTAGCTCAACGTAAGAGCATAACCACCTCTATTCTGATATGGGGCCTTAGCTACCATTCGAGCAATTCCATCAAAGGTTGGGCACAGATTAATTAAACCCTGACACTATGGCTTTTTGATCAGAAAATTGCTGTAGCGAAGATATGGCCCGATCTAATTTTTTCTCACTTCAATGTCTGCTTGTTCAAACTTTATTGGATCAAATGGTATCTCTCCGGCTATTCTCAAAGATCTACTGAGTTCTTCGCCAAACGAATGAGCAAAAGCCTCGCGTTCGGAGCTAGGTTTGGAAAAATATAAATTTCTGGCAACTTTCTGATCAAAATCAAGTGCCGTTTGTCCGTCGAGGACATCTTGATGGTAGTGAGCTAGGTGACCGAGTTCATGAAGCAAGGTTCGGTAAAGTATAGTATTTCGTACCCCTTGCGCTCGCAGCTCTGCTTCGAAATGTCGTTTTGTCTCAATGAAAACATGTCCGTCAGCGATTAGGCGTTCGTACTCAGCACGGTCTTCCAATGGCATACGCTTCGACCATTTTAACGTTGTACCAAGCTCCTGAGCTTCAAGTATGATAGCCGTACCATGATATTTTCCGAAATCCGCAAAGTATAGAAACCGACCCCAAACAGGTTTTTGCTGGCGCTGTTTTCGGGTTGGCTGCCGGAACGCAATGATGTCAGGCAAGACCTGTGATAGATTAATAGATGATCTCAGCAGTTTGCTCACATCAAGGGGAGTGCATCCGTATGTGAAGCCTTCGCGAGGTTCTTCATACAATGCTCTAATTTTGAAACCGCCAATGTCTATTTCTTGCGTATCTGTTGTTTTGAGACGCTCGTAAAACATCGAGTAATTTCCATGCTTATCTTGCCAGCTTTCTGGAACTCTCATATCGTTCGATTTAGAATAGCCCGACCACGAAGTGCCTATGTTCCGGTTGCGTCGCTCTGGCCGCCAAACACTGCTCATTCACATGTCCCCGATACTTTTATCTAAACAGACAATAGTTCGGGCAATCCTTGGATGCAAAAATAATCCAATTAGCCATGGGCTACCGTTTGGAAAGGTGGCCGCAGGGATATACTGGGTATCACCGGAGGGCCAACAGCGGACATTCAGGCCTTTCAGCCAACAGTTGAAATCAACTTTGCTAAACTATTAAGCTATGACCGCAGAATGCTATTTCGTCTCGATCTGAACGATTAAGAGATTTCCCTGGATGCCAAACCTTACCAGTCAGGTTAGGTCGCGAGAGTTGCCAGTTTAAGTCCAATGTCTTGAGTATTGCTGCAAGATACGCGAAGCGCCACTACCTTAAAGGCTCCCTCCTTCAGGCCAGTTTTTCCAATGATTGTTCAAAGGCTCCTCTGCGGAGTACAGCTCTGGTGCATTCCATTCGAGAACGCTTGCAAGCATCCGAAAAGTTTTAGTCTGGCTTGGAGCTTGCCCATTGACCAAGTCGGGATGATGCCACTCGTCCAAGAGCATGATTTGCTTCATTTCTGGAGGAACACTAACGCTACGTTCGGCTTTCGTTGCTAGAAGTGCTTCGCGATGATCATACTCAAGGTAGCGGCAGAGCTCAAATACTGCAGGTTGTTCTTCCTCTAATATAACGTGCTTGGCAGCATAGGCACTTACTTGAGGAATTTCCAAAGATAGACCGCGCAGGATGATCTCACCTTGTTCTGCGACGAACTCCGGATTGCGTTCATCTTTCCAAGCCTCGTTTGAGATAGGAGAGAACTTCCTCACCTCCCAGTGTGGATTATTTTTCAGATAGTTATTGTATGCTTCTTCGGACATGTAGTCTGATGGTTTATCTCTATCATGCAACTTACTTCCGATAGTAACTATCGACAGATCTGGGTGACCTGCACGCGGTGAAAAGCCGAAAAGCTCAAAGACAGCAGCCCAGTGTTCATCAGACCTGAACAGAGACAACCTTGATGCTGCAAGATAGACATAGCCATTATCCAGCATAGGGAAAATGAAAGCTTCGGCAGATTGGTCAAACACACCAAGGATTGCCTTAGCTCTAAGCAGACTCGTTTGACGTTTCTGAAAGTTTCTGAACATGCTCAAAACTTGACACTCACTGTACCGGATACCAAGGCAATAGCAGTCTCAACGAGATGAAACGCATGTGCCAGATTAATACGTTTCTAGCACAGTCGAAAACAAGCCTTTTGATCACGTTCACAAATGAGGGCGCTTTAGCATTCAGAGTAGAAGCAACTCTTGCTCAGGCAAGTCAGGAGGAGCTGTTTTATCTCTTGTTTTGCATATCTTTGTCCGCAAACCAGCTTCCCCTTTTCTGCAAATGGCACTAGCTTGGCGCTCATGAAGACGCCCACATTGAACTCAACCTTTATGGATATGGCACTGGACGAAGCCCGCGCGGCAGAAGCGCGAGGGGAGGTGCCCATCGGCTGTGTTGTGGTCAAAGATGGCAAGGTGCTTTCCGCTGCAGGCAACCGCACTTTGGAGCTGAACGATCCAACTGCCCATGCCGAGGTGCTGGCCATTCGCGAAGCTGGCAAGCAGCTGAACTCCCAGCGTCTGGAAGGCTGCGATCTTTACGTCACGCTGGAACCATGCCCAATGTGCGCCGCTGCGATCTCGTTCGCCCGCATCCGCAGGCTCTATTATGGAGCAGGGGATGTAAAAGGCGGCGGCGTAGACCACGGCGTCCGCTTCTACTCCTCCCCAACCTGCCACCACACCCCCGACGTCTACTCCGGCCTGGCCGAAACCGACTCCGCCGTCATGCTAAAGACGTTCTTTCAGGGGAAGCGAGAAACATGAACGAAACTTCTTCTCTAGAGGAAATGTTCCAACAACTTATGAGAGAAAGTTGGGCTGAACATGGTGTTGAGTTTTCTTCAAAAACACGACTAGGCGTCAATGTAAGTGAAGGTATTGAGCATTCAATCAAACGAAACGCCGCAAAAAAGCTACAGTACTTTGATTTCTGGTTAGCAATCTTGGATGAGCACATTAGCTGGTTTGTTAGCTTATTTACGGTGATTACATCCGAAAAAAGAGAAAATAAGAAAGCAAATGATTTTGAGAGAGCTACTCTTGCTATTACGAGCAAAATAGTCAGTGATTCCTTAGCGCTACGACATTTATCTACTTTAGGGTTTGATAATGCTTCGCGCCCAATCTTACGATCCCTATGCGAATATTTGGAAGTTTTTGTAGCAATCCTTCATCAGCCATCTTTCGCTGATGAGTTTGTGAAAAGTGAAACCCCAGAGAGTGCCAAAACATTTTGGGCGGAACACCTAAGAGGTGGGAAAATAAGGAAAAAAGTCACTAGAGCTTGGGAGGATTTTTGCGGTGAACAGAATAGTGAAACTGCGACAACGTTTGCCAACTGGGGGCGTAGTTCAACCCCTATCTTGTCTGGTACGGCTCATCCAAGTTTTGTGGGAGCTGTTTTTTCCGCAATTCCGCTCGACTCTCATAACGGCAAAGATGATTTGCCGGGTACATTTGGACTTAAAGCAGATGCCAGTGTCGACACAATATCAATATTTTTAACGTTTGCCTTTCCAGTATTACTATTAAGCCATGATTTTCCATTCTCGGGCTTCAAAGGTCATATTGAACGCTCTTTCGATGAAAATGATGAACTTCACAAGCATATACGATATGGTCGAGGAGTTCTAACAAACCTCATTATGTCGATAAATCAACCAGATACTTATGACTATCTTCGGCCATGCTTCGATCTAAGTATCTGGCCAGAGAAGTGAGGCGTAAACGCTTAAGCCACTCGCTTCGCTGCAATCAAGGAACCGCCTGCAATCGCCAATGCAGCGATAATCACGTTGGCTTCCAGAGTGCCTTCACCGAATAGGATCAACAGCAGCGTTGAGATCAGCGGGGCGCCGTAGGCAAGCACGCCGAGCAGCTGAACGTTGCCGTGTTTCACGCCAAAATCCCAAGTATAAAAAGCAACGCCAACAGGCCCCAGGCCGAGGCCGAGAACAGCAATAATCTGCAGCGGATCTGCTGGAACTGCTGTGGTCTCCCAGAGAAAATGCGAGAGCCAGCCAAACGCAGCGGTCAGGGCACAATAGCCGATCACCGCATCTGAAGAGGTGTTCTTGATCAGGCGGCTTAAAACGGAATAGCTGGACCAGATAAGCGCACAGCCCGCAGCGGCCAGATAGCCAATGAGATACTCCCACTGCAAGTTGCCAGCAGTATCCTTCCATCCAAGCAACACCCAGTATCCAGCCAGCGCCACAAGCGCGCCAGAAACATGCCACCGCGTGATGGTTTCCCCCGGCAACAGCGCAGAAAATAGCACGATGAGCAGCGGCCAGATGTAAGCGATCAGCCCAGCCTCAACTGCAGGCGCATTCTGCAGGGCTACGAAGTAAAGCGCATGGAAACCAAACAATCCACCAACTCCGAGCAACCAACCGGACAAAGGCAACTTGAATGCAGACCGCAAATCAGCCTTCCCACTGAGCAGCTTGCCGGAGAGTGTGAGCGTCGCAACGGTGAACGTCATCGCCAGCAACTGAAACGGCGGGAACTGATCTCCTGTCAGCTTGGTCAACACCGCAAGGGTGCCCCACAAAACAATGGAGATGCTCCCGATCATCGTCGCAGCGCTGGTCTTGCCCGCTGAGTGGTTCTGTAACATGCAAATAGTCCGCTTAGTTAACAAAGGTCTGGCGCCGCACCTGTCGCACGCCATCACCGCTAGGCCGAGGCTTCTCAGCAAAGCAGGCCAGATCTTGCCCCATTTCCTGCTTATTGGAATTAGGCAAAACAGGAAATAGATTTTCTTTTTGAGATTTGTGCGCCTACGCTGTATCCCTTAGCCATCAACAGGCTTAGTACGTTCAGATAAGAAAGTTGAGACCCGGAAGAAAGAGATGTCGTTTCAAGCTGTAATCCGCGAATATAACCGGCTGGAACTCGGGCACCGCCACGCGTTCGCGCAGGCTGTTATTCCGTTGCAGGGCGAGATGGATATCGAGATCGGTGGCCAGTTCAAAGAGTTGAAGGTCGGCTCCGTCGGCCTCATCGCGCCGGAAACCCTGCATGACAGCGAAACCACCTCCGGCAGCCGCTTTCTCATCATCGACGTCAGCGACAAAGCAGCCATCACCCAGTTCTTCCGTAATGCCAATGACAGTCATCTGGAACTGTCACCGCTTGCGCTCAAGTACCTCAACTTCGTTGCCTCTCTGACAGATACCTTCGCCGCAGACGCAACCGGCGCATCCACCATCCTCAACACCGCTCTGGAACTGGCAACCGGGCAGGGCTCCGACCTTGCCAATCAAAACATGACCAGTGCCCGTCTGTTGAGTGTGAAGGACCAGCTGCCCGCGCCCGTCAAAATCTCCGAGCTTGCGAAGGAAGAGGGCTTCTCGGTCAGCAGCCTGCAGAAGAACTTCAAAGCCTCCTTCGGCAAGTCCCCGAAGCAGGTACAGCTGGAGATGCGCCTCAACAAAGCGTTGGGCCTGCTGCGCTCCTCCAACCAGACCATGGCTTCCATCGCCTATGAGGTTGGCTATGAGAACGCATCGTCCTTCACCAACATCTTCAAAAAGCACTTCGGCCTGACGCCATCTCAGTACAGAGCCCAGTACCGCGCATCCCTGACGCGCCATAACTGATCTCCACCAGAACACTCAATCATTACAGTCCTTTAAGTTGTCACCTCTCGGTGCGATCAGTATGTTGCATGCTTTCTTCAGTATCACCACTGCGTGCAAAGCCAACAACAGAAAGCATCTAATGACTGAAACTGCTCTGATCACCTACGTCGCAGCGCTGTTCTCCATGATGAACCCCATCGGAAACACCGGCGTCTTCGCGGGCATGACAGCGGACCGGGACGCTGCCACCGCCCGCCGTATCGCATGGACCTGTGCCGGCGCCATCGCACTGACACTCCTCACCGTCACCTGGACGGGTGGCATCCTTCTCAAGTTCTTCGGCATCACCGTGCACGAGCTGCGCGCTGCGGGTGGCGTAATCGTTCTGCTGATCGCGCTGTCCATGCTGCGCAGCGATAACAGCCACCGCCAGACCCCGCAGGAAGCCGCATCCGCAGCAGAGCAGAACCACATCGCCGTTGTGCCACTGGCCATCCCAATCGTTGCCGGACCGGGCGCTATCGCCACAGCCATCGTCGCCGCTGAACGTCATTCCGGTATCTGGGCCAAGATTGATCTCTCCATCGCAGCTGTTGGTCTCGCTCTGTTCACCGGCTTCCTGTTCTCCGTCTCCAAGCCAATCGCCAACAAACTGGGCGAGTCCGGCATGGGCGTTGTCACCCGCCTCATGGGCATGGTGCTTGCTGCAATCGCCATGGGTATGCTCGCCGATGGCGTCAAAGGCATGATCCCCGCATTGGCGAGCTAAATGCCTACGGAAAGGCTCGCCTAACCGAGCCTTTCCCCTCTGAAAACCCGATGATTTTCGCCACAAGCTTTACCCTCTGTTTCGCACAGCAGGGATCGGTCCATCCGGCAAAGAGTACAGAAGCTATACTTGATCCAGCGAGGCACCATCCGCCTCCAAAACAACAGATCAGGTGCTTCCATGCTGGAGTTCAGCAGCCACAAAAATCATCGGAATCCCTCAGGCCGGGCATGGGCACTGCAGGCCATCAAGAACATTGAGGCAGATTATCAGCGCTCGGCTGATACGCACTTGATCAAGCTGAACATTCCCAAACTCACCAAAGCGGGCATTGATCTTTACCTCAAGGATGAAAGCACCCATCCCAGTGGTAGCCTCAAACATCGGCTGGCCCGCTCACTCATCCTCTATGGCATCTGTAATGGCTGGATCAGGGAAGGCATGCCTATCGTGGAATCCTCCTCCGGCTCCACGGCAATCTCGGAGGCCTATTTCGCCCGCCTCATCGGCAATCCCTTCATTGCCATGGCACCCAAAGCAACCGCCACCGGCAAAATCCGTGAGATAGAGGCGCTGGGCGGTGAGGTGCATCTCGTTGAGCCCTATCAGATCTACAGTGAGGCGGCGCGATTGGCGAAGGAACTTGGCGGACACTACGTGGATCAGTTCACCTACGCGGAGCGGGCAACCGATTGGCGCGGCAACAACAATATTGCCCAAAGCCTGTTCTCACAAATGGAGCTGGAGCGCTTCCCCGCTCCCAAATGGATCGTCATGAGTGCCGGAACTGGCGGCACATCGGCAACCATTGGCCGCTACATCCGCCTCCATACAGAGGACTATTCCAAGACACAGCTCTGTGTCGTTGATCCTGAAAACTCGGTGTTTCATGAGTACTACCGCAACCGCGATCCCCAAATCGTCCGCAACAAACCCTCGCTTATAGAAGGGATCGGCAGACCAAGGGTAGAACCTTCCTTCATGCCGGATGTGATCGACAGAATGATCGACATTCCCGATGCAGCCAGCATCGCCACCATCAGATGGCTGGAAGGGGTCATCCTGCGCAAATGCGGCGGCTCAACAGGCACAAATCTCTATGGTGCTCTGGCTCTGGCCAAGGAGATGATGGAAAACGATCAGGAAGGTTCCATCGTCACCCTCATCTGCGACAGCGGCGAGCGCTATCTGGATACACTCTACAACGACGACTGGGTCGCCAGCAAAAACCTCGACCTGCTCCCCTACATGCACAAACTCATCGACTTCGCCGAAATTGATAGCATCTAGTGAGGGAGCTGCCTTACCCACTGAAGAAAGTTGATCTACCGAAGCTATACAGAAGATGTTTGGTCTCCGGTTCAGTTTCACTGATCCTGCATTGCTCCCAAAGTTTCTGATTATGATCCCCTATCATGGATCCATACGTTATCTCATCAAAACATTGTTCTTTGAAATTTTCACGAAGAGATTCTGCATTCAACAAGACAATGTGTTTTCGGGCAATAGTGAGTGGAAATGGATGTAGTCGAACTATCAGACTAGCCTGCATAAGACGTTTTGTGATCGCAGAGGAAGGTGTTGCTGCATCATTGATATCGATACCTAGATGCGGTGCTAGCTCTACGTTTTTGATGTCTGCGTAACCTTCCAAGATTAGCACCCAAATATCGACGTCTTCAAAGCTGCTGGGTTCGTGAGAAGTAAATTGCCCTTTCGCGTCAGCCATAACCTGCGTAAACAGCGGAGGGTTTTTGTATAGTTCACCGTCTTGCCAAAACACAAAGGTCGAAGGATTGAGTTTCTTTTCTAAGATAGCCAAACTACCAAATCTCATCGATGCAACAGAGAACAAAAAAGCAAGAGTTATGAGCAAAAAATAAAAGCCGATTAATCTCTTTGCCCACCATTTAAAACGTATCATTCCTACCCGCTCCCAGGCCCATTATGCCTAGCCCTGTCAAAAGGCGCTGTTTGTTTAATTATCAGTACTCGATCTAGGGATAAGGTTTGTAGCCCAAATAACGAGCCGCAACCATGCGGATATAGAAGTGAGCATGTCCGCGTAACAAGCTCTGCCTCTTTAGCTGTGCCTAGAAGGAACAGAACCGCCTATCACTGGAATCAGATGCCTAGCGAAGGACGAAACGTACTCTCAGCCATAATTGCGAATTTTCATAGTAAACTATTGGCGTTTTACTTAGTGCAAGTTAGCCAAGCACGCTGACTTCAGATCCAGCCAGCGTGCTGAGTGGTAAAAGCCGATAGCCCTAAGACTGCTCGGCCGTTGCATTAAGGCATTTGATAGAGCCCCAAAGCGTTTCCGAATGGGTCGGCGAACTCGGAGTATGTCACGACCTCAGGTATCTCCACGGCTTCTCCCGTGTCGATTTTTAGCGCCGTGCGCGCGTTTTGGCTCGCTGCCATATCCTCCACCATAAAACGGACGATAGCGCCGCTTGGCTGCGTGTCATCTACCTCAAAGACTTGGAACCAAACCCCCGGCGCTACCTTGAACTCCACAATACCGGGAACAGGTCTGAGCACCTCAGTGTCAGGGCCAAGAAACTTGGCGTACCACGCCTCTGCTTCCGCCAGTGAAGGCACCGGCACCCCAACAGTCACCTCCTGAAACGGCTCCGCCGAAACAGCGCTTGCAAACGCAATTGAGGCAACAAAACCCAGAGCAAACCGACGCACAACAGCGCCTTTACCCTGCAATGAATTGAACAACATAACGACTCTCCATAACATAAATATAGCTACTATACTTTATGGACATAATACCACATGTCAACATCTCCTCTTTTGACCTCGGAGTTTTGAGAGTGTCATTGGAACTGAAACGCACTCCTTGAGTAAAAGGAGGTAACGTAGTCCTTTGAGATATCGTGATGGCTGGAAAGTGTAATTCTGCGCGAACGCGGTGGATCATAAGGCGCTAACCTTTCCGTGGCTTATGCATTGGCCAGGGAGAGGATGGAGCATGATTAGGACGGCACTACCGTCATCCCTACATGTACAAACTCATCGAATTCACCAAAATTGGCAGCATCAAGTGGGGAAGCAAAATTTCATTCACAGCTGTCGACAGATAGGTTTGATCTGCTCAGGCAAGCTGTTGCCAATGCTTGCCTGGATACTGGCCGGGAAGGATAGCTTGAGTTTCATTACGGCCATCTGTCGGAGCATAGTGTTTTCTAAGTGGCCGTGTTGTCCAACGCAACTTAATGTACATCTGTCCCTAAAGCTGCTTCAGCTATAATCCACTGGCAAAACTGCTCAACTTCAGGTCTGCGTCGGGCTTTGGGTAGTGTAACGATATGGTAGTGTAGATCTGAGGTTACGGTCTCAATGAAGCAGCGCTTAAGTTGTCCGGAGGAAAGCGCATCTGCGACCAGCGACGAGCGAACAAGCGCAAAACCTTCGCTTCGCTGGCAGGCAGCTAGCATATCAGGAAATGCATCAAATACCGGACCATATTCAATTTTGCGGCGGATCCCTTCCTCAGCGAGTGAGACACCGTATAGTTGCTGAAACCAGCGCTCCCAATCGAGAACAGTGTGCCGAGCTCCAGCATATTGAAGCAATGGTGCGACGGACATTGCATTCTGATTAGGCAATTCTTGAGCCAGTTCTGGTGAACAGACAGCAAACTCTTCTTCAACACCGAGTTTAGTTGCGGATAAAGCTTTATCACCTGCTCCAAGCCATACCGCGGCATCGACTTTCCCCGAGTTGAGGTCAGCCCGTCGATACTCAAGGATCATGTTCAAGCTGATCGACGGAAACAAATTGAAGAATCTTTCAAGTCGAGGTGCCAACCATTGCGTGCCAAATTCGGGTGAGACTGAAATCACGATACTCTGTGTTTTATCGGAGTTCTGTGCCTCTTTGAATGCATCCCAAATATCGCCCAATCCGGTTTCTACCTTAGGAAGAAGTTTTTGTCCGAGGGTAGTAAGCTGTACGTTTGGCCGATTGCGAACAAAGACCGGGGCGCCAATATGGGTTTCCAACTGTGATATCTGATGACTAACGGCTGTTTGAGTAAGCCCCAAAGCTTCGGCCGCGCGGGTGAAGTTTCCAAGCTGGGCGACTGCTAGAAAAGCACGAAGGCATTGGAGAGGAGGTACCGCATTAGCTGGAATTATCATGAAAATCCTTCATAGTACTTTTAAATATGTTTCATTTCCATGATTGCTGTTTACATGGGCATATGACGACATGTTCATTCTTCAGTCAATCTACCGCATCATGAGAAAATTTGCTGTTGGTCAGTTGCGAGAGCCTGTCCAGCCGTTACCTCCTGAACGCAACGACCTTCGTCGCGACGTTGGGCTTCCAGAAAATTGCAATGAAACGCCGCATTGGTGGGAGCTTTAATGCAACAAGCTGACACCAAATCAACCCATCTCTGCAATGCAAGAATGGTTAAGTTGGGTGCCTGGCACTAAATCGTCATGGGATACTGGTGCACTCTACGAGAATATAGCAGATCAGGCACCTATTGTGTGCGCTGTTGGCGTGCTGGATTGGTCTCTGGTGAGGGACGCCAGTACGTGCCAACTTATCCGTGGGAAGTAAGAGGCAGTTCAATCCTACGGAATATTGCGGTGCTTGAATGACTTTAGGAAAGTAAAGATATCAGTCTTTCTGGTCTTTACATATCCAGGGTCATTCTACAGACCCTGGAATAGACTGAAGTTTTTGACGTGAAGTCTCGATTATTTGGCAGCTTTGGAGGTTAGCTTCGCCAAAACACCGCGCATTTTCTCGATTACTGGGGATTTATCGACATTATCCAGATCCTTCATTGTTTCTTTCGGATCTTCATAAGCCAACCAGACTTGCCCTTCGGAATCCTCATAGACCTGCACTTTGAGTGGCAGGAACAGACCTGCCCGCGGATCGATTTCCATCGCAGGTGTGCCAAGAGCCGGATTACCGAAAATCAGCAACTGGTTCGCTGGAATA
This sequence comes from Pseudovibrio sp. SCP20, assembly GCF_057774105.1. Classification (NCBI taxonomy): domain Bacteria; kingdom Pseudomonadati; phylum Pseudomonadota; class Alphaproteobacteria; order Hyphomicrobiales; family Stappiaceae; genus Pseudovibrio; species Pseudovibrio sp. SCP20. The sequence continues at coordinate 181,607 of NZ_JBYMDH010000001.1, forward strand.
GACATGCCAACTTTTTCGGCTCCCGCTGCATGATCAACACGAGCAAATATTGTTGCCCCTGCCTTTTGAGCAGTAGCCTCCAGTGCATCTATAGCTTCTTGCACTGCCTTATTGGTGTTGACCTTGATAATATCTTGAGCCATGGCGGGATACAAACTTCCAAGTATTAGAGCTGAAGCCAGAAACAAACTACGCAAAGCATCATCCTTCTTGTGAAACTAATTCGACTTGGGGGACATGAAGTTAAATGCAACAGAAGCCCAACATAAGCTCCAAGCTGAAGAAATGGAGACTTTCCCTTACTGGAGCATATTTATTTAACTACAGAAATATTCTGACTACATATAAATTATTTTCACATGATCGTGCTTCTCTCAAAACAACACAATCACCCCCGCCGACGAGATTTCGACAGCGTCACCGGAATAGCCTTGCTTGTGGGAGTGTTGGATTGGTCGCCCGTGGAGTACACTGGAACGAGCACGTTCACCTCTGGGAAATAAGAGGCAATGCAGCCCTCAGGGATGTCGTAGGGCACCACCTGAAAATCCAGGGCACGGCGGTTGCGGCCATCTTCGCTAACAGTGCCAATATCAACCTTTTCGCCTCTGGAAACACCAGCACGGCGCATGTCGATCGGGTTCATAAACACCACTTTACGCCCGCCAGAAATGCCGCGGTAACGGTCATTCAGCGAGTAAATGGTGGTGTTGAACTGATCGTTGGAACGCATGCTCTGCAATGTGAAGGTAAGCTTCGGCGCCTTGGAGGTCAGCTGAGCAGCGGTAGCCAGCGGAAGGGAGTAACCGGAAAACTCAGCCTTACCGGATTTCGTCGCCCACCGACGGTCGGCAATCGGGTTGGCCAGATAAAAGCCGCCTGGTGTCCGAACTTGACTGTTGAACCCGGCAAACTCCGGCAGCACCTCTTCAATCTTCTCGCGAATACGGTCGTAGTTCTCAATGAAATGCGTCCAGTTCACCACCTTGTTGCCAATGGTCGCTCTGGCAAGCCCGGCAATGATGGCAGGCTCGGACATTAAGAGATCAGAGGCAGGTGGATTAACTCCGGCGGAGCTATGGATCTTTGAGAGCGAGTCTTCCACGGTCACAATCTGATCGCCAGACCGTTGCTCATCATACTCCGTGCGCCCAAGGCTCGGCAGAATGTAGGAGAGGGAGCCAGTCATCAGATGGCTCCGGTTCAGCTTGGTCGCAATGTTAATGGTCAGGCGACACTTGCGAATGGCTTCTTCTGTCAGGCCTGTATCTGGGGCAGAGCGGGTGAAGTTGCCGCCAAGGCTCATGAACACCCGCAGCTTGCCTTCATTCATCATCTTGATGGCTTCAACCGAGTCCACGCCCGCGTGCATTTCCGGCTCAAACTCAAACACATCCTGCAGAGCCAGCAAAAACTCCTCGGATGGGTCAGAGGTAATGCCCATCCGCCGGATGCCTTGCGTGTTCGCATGCCCCGGCATCGGGCAGGCACCTGCGCCCGGCTTGCCAACATTACCGCGAATGAACAACAGGTTCATGATCTCGCGAATGGTCGCCACAGAGTGCTTGTGTTGGCTGATGCCAGTGCCCCACGTAATAATCGGACGATCCGCCTGCACATAGAGCAGCGCAGCCTTCTCGATTTCATCGCGGGTCAGACCAGATTGATCCTCAATCTCTTTCCACGGTGTCAGCTCCAGCGCTTTCTCATAGCTCTCAAACCCACCGCAGTTCTCTTCAATAAACACACGGTCGATGATGCTATGGGTGAGGATACGCTCGTTATCCCACGCCAGAATGGCCTTCACCATACCGCGCACAGCAGCCATGTCGCCGCCCAGCTTGGGCGTGAAGAAGTGGCTGGCGACGGGGCGAGAGCCAAAACGCACCATCTCCAGCTGGTTCTTCGGGTCCGCATACCGCTCCAGCCCACGCTCGCGCAGCGGATTGAAGGACACAACCTGCGCCCCCCGCTTGGTCGCATCGCGAAGAACAGGCAGCATACGTGGATCCGTCGCGCCCGGGTTATGGCCAAACACAAAGATCGCATCCGCCTTGGCGAAGTCTTCCAGCCGAACCGTCGCCAACCCGCACCCAATCGCTTCCTCCAGTGCAATACCACTGGCCTCGTGGCACATGTTGGAGCTGGAAGGGAAGTTGCTGGTGCCGTAAATGCGGCCAAACAGCTGGTAGAGGAAAGCCGCTTCATTGCTGGCGTGCCCGGAGGTGTAAAACACAACCTCCTTGCGATCTTTAATTGCCCGCAGTTCAGCGCCAATCTCCTTGAAAGCCTCAGCCCAGGTGATCTCGTTATAGCGGTCCGTAATCCTGTTGTAGCGCAAAGGGCAGGTCAGGCGGCCCTGATCCTCAAGATCGAAGTCAGAAAACGTCTGTAACTCGGAGACGGTGTACTCTTGAAAGAACGACTCAGTGATCCGCTTCTCGGTCATTTCCGCGGCCACGGCCTTCACACCGTTCTCACAAAATTCGATGGAAGTTGTTTTTTCCGGGTCCACCCACGCCACACCGGGGCCAATAAACCCGTCAGGCTGGTTGGTTTTTAAGACTGTTTTGATTCCCGAAGTGAGCGACGTGTTTTGCAACAGAGCCTGACCACAGCTCCACACGGCACCCCAGCCACCAGCGGGAGCTGTTGATTTCTTTGCAATAATATTGTCGGACACGCCGGACTCCTCAGGCTCTTAAACGCCCACGAACTTGATGAGTCGCTAGCTGTAGCGTGTGAAGCTGTATCCACGGTTGCAACTAAACAGATTTAAACAATTCTCTCGTGCCAGCTTAACGGCCAGATCGCTAGGCGTGGCCATAACGGCAAGCGTGCCCACACGGGCGCTGACAGCCTTCTGCACCAGATCAGAGCTACACCGGCTGGTGGTGATGACAAGATCGACCGGCTCACCACTGCGCGCTCCGGCTCCAAGCGCCTTGTCCATAGCGTTATGGCGACCAATGTCCTCACGTACAGCCAGAATGTCCTCACCACAGCACACGGCAGCTGCATGCAAGCCGCCACCGTAAATGTCGTTGAGCGTCTGCTTGGACTGCATCGCCTCAAACATGGCGCTGATGCTCTCTGTTTTGGGAGCTGGCTGCGGAGAAAGGGGAGTAAGCGCACGCAATGCCGCGCGAATGCTATCAAGACCACACAGCCCACAGCCGGACGTCCCGGTCAGCAGGCGTTTGCGTTTCACAGCGGTGAAGAACTGCTCGTCTTCAATTTCCAGATTGACGCTGATGCCTTCCTCGCCATGTTCATGCAAGGCAATGGATTGCACATCCTTGATACCGGAGACGATGGACTCACTGATCGCAAATCCTACGGCGAAGTCTTCAAGATCTCTGGGCGTGGCCATGAACACAGCAAAGCCCTCTCCGTTCAGCGTGACCGCGACCGGAACTTCAGGAGGTAGCTTTCTGCCGTCATTGATAGGTGTTTGCCACTCAGGGTCCACAATAGACAACCCAGACTCCACTTCTTTCTATTCTTCTTATCAGGAGATTAGGTAGTTCTCGATCTTCTGGTCAAGCTCAACCTTCACACTATTCCTTAACCCAGCGCTATCTTCCAGAATTTCCCGCGCTTTTAAGAAATCAAGTACCTGATATTGCTTGATATTCGGGAATATGGAAAGGTCCGGTGCCCGTATTCTCAATTTTTCCTGAGAAATGGTCTGCATCAGGATCTGGGTGGCACCAAACACACTTTCAGTCGCGCTGGGCACAGCGCGCTTCTCATCCTTCTTCGGTGTACCAACCACATCCACGGCGATCACGATGTCACAATCGCTGGGCAGCACGTCAAAGGGCAGGGGGTTCACCACCCCACCATCAATCAGCACCGTGTTGTTCAGGTGTACAGGCTTGAAGACAAATGGAATGGCGATACTGGCAGAAACCGCGTCTACTAGGTTACCTTCCGCAAAGCGCACTTCCTCTGCCTTGTAGTAATCTGCAGCAATGGCTTGAAATGGGATGGAAAGCTCAGAAAAGTCCTGCTTCAGAACATCTCCGACAAAGACTTCCAGAACACGCTTGGAATCGAACTGGCCAAAACTGGACTTGCCGCCAATCAGGTCGGCAAATCGTTTGGGCATGCTCACTTCTACCAGCTTGCCCAGCACCTTCTTCCACTCGCCAAGTGTCTCCAGCGTGTACTCCTCAAGCTGGTCACCGCTCATCCCACCAGCATATCCGGCGCCAATCAATGCACCGATAGAAGTGCCCGTAATGGCATGAGGGGTGAGGCCCATATCATCAAGAGCTTGCAAAACAGGAATATGGGAGAGACCGCGGGCGCCTCCGCCACCAAGGGCAACGCCGATCTTGGGAGTACTCATTGATAGCCTGTTCCTTTGATATCTATAATAAAAATATAGGTGTTCCCCTCAGCTTTCCAATTGAAAACCGAGAAGAATACAGTGATAATCACCGCGACGAACATAGATAAACAATAGATGGGCGTTGGGGCAAACATATCATTTTATTTGGCGGCAGTTGAGTAAGGCTCGACTGGCTGATGTGTAGCGGGGCTCCAATCTTGCGGTGTTACGATGAACTATTCCATGGGCTATCCGGCGGGCTTTGACCGAAATCTCCTGCAGTTTTCTCAAGAGCTATGGAACTGTTCATCTCTGCAAGCGCGCTGGGAAGAGCTCACCCGATTTGCTGAAAAGCTCGGTTTTGAAAAAGGCGCCTACATCATCGTGCCCAAGATTGAAGGCCGTGTTGAGGATCGCCAGCCAATCTGCCTGTCCAACCATTCGCAGGACTGGGTCGAGCACTACAACTCTCATCACTACTATTTCAAAGACCCGGGTATGGACCACTTGCTCAGCGGCAGGAAGGTCGATCAGCTCTGGACGGACTATACCGTTCGGCCAACGAGCAAGGTGGATAGCGACTTCTTCAATGATGTTCGCTCCGCTGGGCTGAAGTTTGGGGTTACGATCCCTCTGGAGTGTTCCAACAAGCATTTGGTCGGTGGGGCCAGCTTTGCCTCATGCGAACGCACCCAGCTGGGCTTCGATGCACAGATGACCTCCAACTATCCGGTTCTGAAGGGTGCGGTGCACCTTTTCCATACCTATGCGCAAGAACCCGAAACCCTAAGCGAGTTTTTTGGTTTCACGCCGCGGGAGCATGAATGCCTGCTGTGGTTGACGGCGGGGAGGGCAAATAAAGAAATCGCCCATATCCTGAATCTCTCTGAGAAAACTGTAGAACACCACATAAAACGGGCCTGCAAAAAGCTTAGAGTGACCAACCGTACGCACGCTGTGGCTCGAGCAATGACCTTTCAGTTGCTTTCACCTTAGGCCTATGCAACTTTAAGGCATCAGGGAAAATCCCCCATTGTTATGAGTTGTGCATTTATGCATACTCACATTTGCTAGAGGTTGCACTTTAGCTCCTGCATGGCACTTTTTCGCCTCGTGCAGTTGTTTGTGGTAGTTTATCAATTTGATCTGTTGGTCTGGGCACAGGCTGTCGTGGCCCGGCCGAATAGTGTAGATAAATACAACTCCTCCGAAGCCAGCTTCGGAGGATTTTTTTTGGCCAGACCCATGCCAAAAACAAAAAAGAGCGGCCCTGCAGCCGCTCTCTTCAAAACTTATAGGTCAAAGCTGAACCGGATCAGCCCTGCTGCTCACGTTCAACAGCGCGCCAGCCAATGTCTTTGCGGTAGAACCCTTCCGGCCAGTCGATCTTTTCAATCGCAGCATAAGCTTTCGCCCGTGCTTGAGAAACGGTCGCCGCCCGTGCGGTGATGTTCAGAACACGGCCACCATTGGACAGCAGTTTCTCATCAGCAACCACGGTGCCTGCGTGGAAGATCTCCACGTCTGGGTCAGCCGCAGCTTCCACCAGACCTTTGATCTCAGTCAGCTTCTCATAGGAACCTGGGTAGCCTTTGGAGGCCATAACAACAGTGATCGCAGGATCACTATGCCATTCCGCATCAACCAGATCCAAAGTACCTTCCGCACACCCAAGCAGAATTGGCAGCAGGTCGGTCTTCAGGCGCATCATCAGCACCTGACACTCAGGGTCACCAAAGCGAACGTTGTATTCAATCAGCTTCGGACCATCCTTGGTGATCATCAGGCCAGCATAAAGCACGCCTTTGAACGGGCAGCCCTGCGCCTTCATATCAGCGATGGTTGGATGGATGATCTCTTTCATCACCCGGTCCATCATCTCTTCGGTCATCACAGGGGCAGGGGAGTAAGCACCCATACCACCAGTGTTCGGGCCTTCATCACCATCAAACGCACGTTTATGGTCCTGCGCAGTGGCCAGTGGCAGCGCATTCACACCGTCAGACAGAACGAAGAAGCTGGCTTCTTCACCCTCAAGAAACTCTTCAACAACAACCTCTGCACCTGCATCGCCAAATGCACCATCAAAGCAGCTGTCGACTGCGTCCATTGCTTCCTGCTCGTTCATGGCGATGATCACGCCCTTACCAGCAGCAAGGCCATCTGCCTTCACAACAATCGGAGCGCCTTGCTCACGAATGTAGGTCTTGGCAGCATCTGCGTTGTCAAAGCGGCCATAAGCAGCGGTTGGCACATTCGCGCGGGCACACATGTCTTTAGTAAAGCCCTTGGAGCCTTCCAGCTGCGCAGCGGCAGAAGAGGGACCAAACACGCGCAGACCAGCATGGGTCAGGCTGTCGGAAAGGCCATCAACCAATGGTGCTTCCGGGCCAATCACGACAAAGTTGATGTCATGCAAACGGCAGAACTCGATGACACTACGGTGATCAGTCAGGTCCAGTGCAATACATTTGGCAAACTGTTCGATGCCTGCGTTGCCCGGAGCAACAAACAGTTCATTGAGCACAGGAGATTTTGCCAAAGACCATGCCAGCGCATGTTCACGCCCGCCAGAACCGATCAGCAGAATATTCATGAGAGGTAGACCCTGAAATTAAGAAGGGAACAGGTTCCCGAGTTGTGCGTCTAGATTGTGATGCAGCGTGTAGCATGAGTAACGCTGTCAGTAAACGAACAACAGCTCCGGAGAGACCCAAAAATGCCTCGTCCATCAGTCGAATTGCTGCTGGTTACACCGCTGTTTATGAATGAGTTCTTCGAGCTGCTGGCAAAATGGGGAGAGCAGGACACGCTCTCAGAGCCAGTTCTCTCGCTGGAAGAAACCGCCCGCCGCCTGCTGGTGGACCCAAGTGCAGGGCAGGCCTGGTTGATCAGAAGCACAGGAAAAAGCCTCGGATTTGTGCTCGTCAGCTATCGCTATAGCGTGCGGGCAGGTGGCAAGGTCGGGTTCATTGAGCAGATTGCTCTGGCCCCGATTGAGGGAATAGAGCGGCTGTTGCCCTCCATATTGCATGAGCTGGAAGACGATCTGGCACAAAAGTCTGTCGTTAAAATGGAGGTTTCGCTCAAGAAGCCTCAGGGAAAGACCAGAAAACGGTTCTTCGAAGAATTTGGCTTCTTGACGCAAAGTGTCGATCTGTTGGAAAAGACCATTCACTACGAAGAGGAATTCCCTCTTAGCTTTTAAAGCGAACTTGGAGTGTGCCGTGTCATCCTGATGAGATGCGGAGAAGCTCCGGTCATGACGGTGAGGTGGCAATGTTCAATACCAAAGACACTGGACCAGTTGCTGATGCGATAAAGCGTCATTGGGTTGATACTCGCCTGCCTGCGGGTCTTCGCCCGTTTGCCCGCCTTGCAAGATGGGAACGCCCGATCGGCTGGTACCTGCTCATGTGGCCATGCCTGTGGTCTTTGGCTCTGGCTTCAAATGCAGCTGGCGCACCGATTCCAAACATCTGGTATGCCATCTTGATGTTCATCGGCGCAGTGGCAATGCGCGGTGCTGGCTGTACATATAATGACATTGTCGATAAGGACATCGATGACAAGGTAGAGCGCACACGCTCCCGTCCCATCCCGTCCGGTCAGGTCACCAGCAGGCAAGCCAAGATCTTCATGATCCTGCAGGCTCTGGCGGGGCTCATTGTTCTTCTGCAGTTCAACACCTTCACTATCATTTTGGGCATGTCGTCCCTTGCCATTGTGGCGGCCTACCCATTTATGAAACGCATCACCGACTGGCCACAGTTTGTGCTGGGCCTTGCATTTTCATGGGGTGCTCTGATGGGCTGGGCAGCGGTCTTCGGCAGCTTGTCACTGGCACCCGTGCTACTTTATTGCGGCGGTATTGTCTGGACCATCGGTTACGACACCATCTACGCGCATCAGGACAAAGAAGACGACGCTCTGGTCGGAGTGCGTTCAACGGCACGTCTGTTTGGTGAGAAAACCCGTCAGGCTCTGGTCATTCTCTACGGAGCCACTGTGGTTCTGTTTGCAGGTGCATTCGTTCTGGCTGGCAGCGGTCCACTAGCGTTTGCAGGGCTGGCTCTTGGAGCCTTCCACCTGTTCAACCAGATCCGTGTGCTGGACATCGACGACGGGGATCAGTGCCTTGAGCTGTTCAAGTCCAACTCCACCTTCGGTCTGATCCTGTTTATCGGATTGGTGCTGGACGGTCTGGCCGCCTATTACATCTAAGAGTTCCGGCGACGCAGGGATGTAAAGCGGCGAGAGCTTGCAAAAACCTTCTGCAGCTTCGTCGGCTTACCAGTCTCACGTCCCACAAGAAACCGCGGGCGACGTCCTGTGAGCGCACGCAGTTTTCTGCGTGGCAGCGGCTCCCCTTTGGAACAGGTGTTTAGTCCAAGGCGCGCAAGTTTGGACGTGCCATCACTGTCGATGGTCAACAACGGCAGCGCCAAAGCATCCGACCACGCTTCCCAGCAATCCGCTGTCAGTTCCATATCAGTGCCGGTCAGAAGCGGAATGCTCAGCGCATGGTCCCGGTGCAGCAGAACCACCTGATACTCAAGATCATCAGTGATCTCGTTGACCGTCACCTTGGCTGCAATGCCTGAGTAAGAGCCGAGCGGAACCGACAGGGTAAGAGGCAAGCCCCCCATCTCCCGGCGGATCAGCACCTTGTCCGGATCAATGCGAATATCGGATCTGTTAACACCCGGTGTTTCAAGAAGATCATCTGGCAGGTCCGCTTGCATACGAAACGGCAGCGAGACACGCACACGATTAATGTGGTTGTCGTTGCTCGCAAGACCCAAAAACTGCGATTTGTAGTTGATCACGGAACTGCCCCTCCCTCCACAGGTGTGGAGGTTTCAATTCATCTTCTTTTCAAACTAGAGGAAAATTACAGGGTAGAATCTGCGTAACTTCTTAACTCGAATGGTTAAAAAACTCTGATTTTAAAGAGGCTTAGCGAATCTCTTCCGAACTTGGTAAAATTCTAACTATCTTTAGGTGGGTTTATCGGTAGGGCAGGGAACTGCAGGCAGAACCCCGCAATTTCTGCGTACAGCCCCGCGATTCTTGGCAGGTGTGCTTGCTCTTATGTCAGGCACGCCCTAAACACGAAGAGCAAGACAACAGGAGGTCCGCGCGAATGTCTGACGCAATTGCCAATTCAAAACTTGAAGAACAGGCAGTCAGCTTGGTGGAAGCTGCAAAAGCAGCTGGAGCCGATGCAGCAGACGCAATCGCAGTTACGGGCATGTCACTGTCTGTCTCCGTGCGCGAAGGTAAGGTTGAAAACACCGACCGCGCAGAAGGCAACGACGTGACACTTCGCGTCTTTGTTGGCAAACAGGTCGCCAGCATCTCTTCCAACGCCAGTGATGACCCAGCCGAACTCGCTGCTCGCGCAGTGGAAATGGCAAAAGTCACTCCGGAAGACCCATATGCTGGCCTTGCCGAACCTGAGCGCCTCCTGAAAGAAATCCCGCAGCTGGACCTGATCGACCCACGTGAAGTGAGCCCGGATGAGCTGACCAAAACTGCTCTGGATGCGGAAGCCGCAGCGCTCGCTGTAGAGGGCGTATCTAAATCCGGTGGTGCTGGCGCAAGTTGGGGCCTCTCCGGCATAGTGCTAGCCACAAGCCACGGCTTTGTCGGCGCCTACCAACGCTCCCGCTCCGGTTTCTCCATGACAGCTATCGCGGGCGAGGGTACTGGCATGGAGCGCGACTACGAATTCGATTCCCGTACTTACTGGGATGACCTGATGTCTGCGGAAGAAGTTGGCCGCATCGCAGGCGAGCGGACAGTTCGCCGCCTCAATCCACGCCAGCTGGAAACCCGCAAAGCACCAGTGGTTTACGAACCACGCACCGCACGCTCCTTGCTTGGTCACTTTGCTGGCGCAATCAACGGCGCATCCATTGCCCGCGGTACCAGCTTCCTGAAGGATAAGATGGGCCAGCAGGTGTTCGGCAAAGGCATCACCATCTCCGATGACCCGTTTAAGGCCCGCGGTGGCGGAACCGCTCCGTTTGATGCAGAAGGCACCGGCGCTGAGTATCTCAACATGATTGAGGACGGTATTCTCGGTCATTGGTTCCTGGATGGCTATGCAGCCCGTGAGCTCGGCCTGACCTCCAACGGTCGTGCACGCCGCTCCGGTTCAAGCACATCTCCGGGTGCAACCAACCTGACCTTACAGGCTGGCGAGAAAACACCGGAAGAAATCTTAAGAGATATCGGCGAAGGTTTGCTGGTGACAGACTTGATCGGTCACGGTGCAAACGGTGTAACAGGCGACTATTCCCGCGGTGCCTCCGGTTACTGGGTCGAAAACGGCGAAATCGCCTACCCAGTGAGCGAGATCACCATTGCAGGAAACCTGAAGGATATGTTCCTGAACCTCACACCGGCATCTGATCTGGACGAGCGATATGCAGTGGCAACGCCAACAGTGGTTATCGAAGGACTGACGATTGCCGGAAGCTAATACAAATAGCCTGCAGGAAGATCTGGAGCTGCTGGTCACAGCAGCTCTGCAGGGCGGCAAGATCGCCCTTTCTTATTTTGGAAACTCACCAAAAAACTGGACCAAAGAAGGCGACTCGCCGGTATCTGTCGCAGATATCGAAGTTGACCAGTTCTTGGCTTCCAAACTGCGCGAAGCACGCCCGAATTACGGCTGGCTTTCGGAAGAAACTGAAGACGATCTAGCCCGCAAGGATCACGAAACCGTCTTTATCGTTGATCCGATCGACGGAACTCGCGCGTTCCTCAATGGTCGCGATGAATGGTGCCTGTCTCTGGCCGTGGTCAAAAATGGCCGCCCCACCGTCGGCGTCATCTATTGTCCGGTTCGCGATGAGCTTTACACCGCAGTCAGTAGCGGTGGCAGTTACCTCAATCAGGAAAAGATCCGTGTTTCCAACCGTCCATCTGTCACCGGATCCTATATTGCCGGACCGGTCAGCTTCCTTGAAAAGGAAGGCGTAAAAAGCGAGCAGATTCGTTTTAGCCCTTATCTGGGCTCACTTGCCTACCGTTTTGCACTGGTCGCCTGTGGGAAATTGGATGCCGGTTTGGCCCGCGCCAGAGCCCGTGATTGGGACCTTGCCGCAGCGGATTTAATCATAAGCGAGGCTGGTGGGCAGTTAGTAGACTTGTCTGGATCAACGCTCTACTACAATAAAACTAGAACAAATCACCCCGGACTAGTGGCATCTTCTGCCAAATTGTTTAAAAGGCTTCAGGGAATATCCGTAGAGGATTAATCCTTACGGTATTCGGTCGGACTGTTTGTGGAGAAGGTGAGCGAACACCATGAGTGCTCAAGAAGAAAACCAACAGCTACTTCACCTCGTGTTTGGTGGCGAATTAGAAGATATCAGCAATGTTCGCTTTAAAGATCTTAAGGATCTGGACATTGTAGGAATCTACCCGAACTACGCTGAAGCACACGCAGCGTGGAAAGCAAAGGCGCAAAGCACTGTAGATAACGCCCTGATGCGTTACTTCATTGTACACATGCACCGTCTGCTTGATCCGGGCGCAGAAACCAAGTAAGTACTGCGCCTCCCGGGAATTCCGCCCGAAACCAAATGGGCCTGTGAAATGTTGAAAAAACTCGGCAAACACCCGCTTGTGATGAAGCTGGTGGGCTATGCCATGGCGTATTATCTGCTCTTCGTGCGCAAGAGCAGTAAGTTCACTCTCGATCCTCCGAACTTCTACGAGGATCACGAGGACACTGTTCCATACGTTGTGTCCATGTGGCACGGTCAGCATTTCATGATGCCCTTTGCGCGCCCAAAAGACTGGGATGTGCGGGTGATGATTTCCCGAAGTGCTGATGGCGAAATGCAGGCGATTTGCGCATCAAAACTGGGGCTCGGTCTCATCCGGGCCGCTGGTGCGCAACGCGCCAGCCAGATCAGTAAACGTGGCGGCATGCGCGGCTTTATCGAAGCTCTGCGTGCGCTGAAAGAAGGTGGCAACGTCGCTATGACGGCGGACGTGCCAAAAGGTCCTTCTCGTAAAGCAGGTAAGGGCATCGTCCAGCTGGCCAAACATTCTGGTCGGCCACTCCTGCCAGTTGCAATCGCGACAAGCCGTCATTATGACCTTGATACTTGGGATAAGGCTTCCATCAATTTGCCGTTCAGCCATATTGCGCTATGCTTTGGCGAGCCTATTCAGGTTCCGGCTGATGCAAGCGATGAACAGCTTGAGGAAATTCGTCAGCTTCTGGAAACCAGAATGAACGAGACGACTGACAAAGCTTACGCAATCGCCAAATCAGGCAAAAAATAATTACTGGCAGAACTGGGGCCCATGAGTTCAGTGATCTTCAGAGTCTATCAAGGTCTCGGTCGTCTGGCCGCGCCTCTGCTCGTTGGCTTGTACAAGCTGCGCGCCCGACAGGGCAAAGAAGATCAGAACCGCAAAGGTGAACGCTTCGGCGTTGCCTCAAAGGATCGTCCAGCTGGAAACCTTATCTGGATCCACGCGGCCAGCGTTGGCGAAGCCAATGCCGTTTTGCCACTGGCCAAGCAAGTGGTTGATGGCGGGTCGCATGTCCTGCTCACAACTGCAACGCTGACATCTGCGCAAGTGGTAGAGGCATCGGCCCCAGAAGGCGTGATCCACCAGTTCGTCCCCTATGATACCCGCGGCAACATCAAACGGTTCCTAAACCACTGGGCACCGTGCCTGGCCATCACTGTTGAATCTGAGATCTGGCCTGCGACCTTCCATGAGTTGGAAAAGCGCCAAATTCCGCTGATCATCGTCAACGGACGCATGTCAGAGGGGTCCTTTGCCAATTGGAACCGTGTTCCATCCTTCGCGCACTCCGTTTTTGGCACTGTAGATTGTGTGCTCGCGCAGTCTGATGATGACGGCGCCCGCTTTAAACAGCTTGGTGCCATCCGAGTAAAGGCGACAGGCAACATCAAGTTTGATGGCAACATTCCGGAATGTGACCCGGTCGAACTCGCTGACTTCAAAGATCAGCTCGAAGGTCGTCCAAGATGGCTCGCAGCCAGTACACACCCAGAGGAAGAAGCGGAAATTGGTAAGGCTCATCTGGAGCTGAAGCAGAAGTTTGATCGCCTGCTCACAATCATTGTTCCTCGCCATCCGGTCCGGGCCAAAGAAATCCGGGATGAGCTGGAGCAAATGGGCCTCGTGTGCACACAGCGCTCAAGAGGTGAGGCTATCACCAACGCAACAGACATCTATATCGCGGATACGCTTGGTGAGTTGGGTCTGTTCTACCGCGTAGCTCCAATTGTCTTCATGGGCGGCTCTTTCGCTCCAATCGGTGGACACAATCTACTTGAACCAGCTCAAATCGGCTGTGCGATCCTCTCTGGTGTTCACACTCAGAATTTTGCTTGGATCTATCGCCACTTCTCTAAAGAAGAGGGCGTGCTTCTGGTGCACAATGCAAGCGAGTTGGCCGCACAGGTCGAAGATTTGCTTCATAAGCCTGAAGAGGTTCAGCAGCGTGCTGAAAAGGCGAAAGCTCTGGTAGAATCCGGACGCGGTGCGCTCGCTGCAACACAGCTTGAGCTGCAACAGTATCTTCCGGTGAAACCAACAGAAATAGGGGAGGCTTAAGCTATGAACGCTCCCGATTTCTGGTGGACGTCAAATGGAACGTGGCAAGCAAAACTCTTGAGCCCACTAGGTGCGCTCTATGGCTTCTTGGCAGCACGCCGCTTCAGGTACAATCCGCGTTACAAAGCCAAGCAGCCAGTGATCTGCATCGGCAACTTTACAGCTGGCGGAACGGGCAAAACACCTTTTGCTCTGGCGTTGAATGCACTGCTGCGAGAAGCGGGCCATACTCCAGGTTTTCTCCTGCGTGGTTACGGCGGCACCAACAAAGGCCCGCTGCTAGTTGAGGCTTCCAATTATGCAGCTGCTGAAGTTGGAGACGAAGCCCTCTTGTTAGCTCGTCGTGGTCCAACGGTAATCTCAGCAGATCGCGCTGCGGGTGCGAAGCTTCTGGAACAGCAAGACATCTCCGTCATCATCATGGATGATGGCTTTCAGAACCCGTCCCTGCACAAAGACTTCTCCATCGTGCTGCTGGATGCCAAAACCGGTATCGGTAATGCCAGATGTATTCCAGCTGGCCCGCTCAGAATGCCATTTAAGAAGCAACTGGGACGCGTCAGCCTGTTGATGGTTGTGGGTGAGGGGGATAAGAGCAAGCTGCAACAGGAAGCCGCCCAGCAAGCCGGTATCGACCTGATGCGCGCTGCTATCCGTCCCGTCTCTGCGGATGCACTGGAAGGGGAGCGGGTACTGGCTTTTGCAGGTATTGGCCGGCCTGAGAAACTCTTTGCCAGCTTGAAGGAAGCGGGAGCTGAGGTCGTTGAGACCATGTCCTTCCCGGACCATCACTACTTTACAAAGGAAGACGCGCGCCTGATTTTGCGCGTGGCAGAAGCACAGGATCTGCTGCCGATCACCACAACCAAGGACTATGTGCGTTTGGATGGCCGCGAAGAGCAATCCATTGCGCGGCTTGCAAATGTTGCAAGCGTTTTGGAAGTGGAGATGAAGATTGAAGATCCAGACGCCCTGCTCGAGCGCCTGAAACCAGTGCTTGGATCAACGAAGGTTTAAGCCTTCAGATCATTGCTTTCATAAGCCTGCAGGGCAGCATCTGCATCCACATAGGCTTCTTGACGGGAAACACTCCAGTACTTGAGCTCTTCAAGCATGATCGTTTTGCCAGTGATCGCACACTTCACAAAGTTACCCGGTGCTTTCACCTGATAATCACCATCCATGTAGCGGATACGTGCTTCTGTTGGAATGCGCGGTTGTTCAAAACGGTTCATTATTTCTGCATCCGGAATTGTTTCATTTCTCTCTTCTTACCGCTCAAATTCTAAAAAGGCTACCGCGTATCTCCGAAAAATAGAGACGCAGTTTTTTGGTCAAATATGCCTTTTGAAACGGCAAAGCGGTAAGTCAGGATATCTTAAGCAATGAATTCTGGCAGCAATTAAGCTGCTGCCAGTTTTTCCCTGCGAATTTTTTCGATGGTCCGCCAGCACACATACTGCGCAAGAAAGGCAAAGACCACGCCACCAATGGCTTGTCCCGCCAACACACCGTTTGCCTGATAGAAGTAGGCACCAGCAATGGTGAATGGAATGGTGCCCAGTGTTGCTCTGCCCCAGTTGAACAGCATGGAGTAGATTGGGAAACCGAGGTTGTTAAAGACTGCATTGGTCACAAACAGCGCTGCGTTGAACAGGAAGCCAGCAGCAGCAAAAGTGCAGAAGAAGAACACCAGCGAAGCACTGTCACCCTCCGCATTGAAGAACTCAACCAGAGGCTCTTGCAGCATGAATAACAGTGCCCAGGCAGCCAGCGTGTAGACCACGATCAGCAGAAGAGAATCCTTCACGATCTTACTCAGGCGATCAAACTTCAAGGCTCCAAAGTTCTGCCCAATGATCGGACCAACAGCACCGGAAAGGGCAAACAGCGCACCAAAGGCCACAGGGATGATGCGGCCAACAATTGCAAAACCTGCAACGGCGCCATCACCAAACTGAGCCATCTCAGCAATGATCCAGGCGTTGCCAGCTGGCGTTGCGATGTTCGTCAGCATGGCAGGTGTCGCCACCTTAAACAGGTCAACCGTATCACTCACAGCCTCTGAAATTTCCGGACGGCCGATCATGTTGTGTTTCACAATCAGGATGTAAAAACCAACCCCAACCATCACTGCGCGGGAGATGACGGAGGCAACAGCTGCGCCTGTGATGCCCATATCAAATCCGAAGATCAGGATAGGGTCGAGAACTGCCGTAACAAACCCGCTGGAAAGCGTCACAAACATCGCACCGCGTGCATCGCCAACAGATCTCAGCAGAGCTGAAAGCACCATGGCCCCAACAAGCAATGGCATGGAGGGAACAACGATGTAAAGGAAGTGCAGCGTGTATTCGAGGGTGCGTCCACTCGCGCCAAGCAACATCGCCAGATCATCCAGAAACGCCAGACTACCGGCCACAACAGCCAGCGAGATCAGCGTGGAGATGATCAACGACATACTAACGAGCCGGTTCGCGCTTCTGGCATCCCCTTGTCCAATACGGCGGGCAACAGAAGCACTGGCGGCGATGGAAAGCCCGATGCCGATAGCGGAGTTGAAGAACATCACTGTACCGGCGTAACCGATAGCCGCGGCCAGCTCTTCAATACCCAGCTGTGCGATGTAAAAAAGATTAGCGAAATCAACGAGGAAAATAGCAATCAATCCGACGGAGCCGGTAGATGTCATTACCAGCACATGGCGCATGGTCGAGCCATAGGTAAACTTCGCATCCCGTGCGCCGGATCTAGTTGGTCTGGACATAAAAACTCACTTTTCGCGATGCTGATAGCAATCGCAGGAGAGGGCCTCAATGACCCTGCAATCATGTATTTTGCCGCTGGAACAATGAACCAGCATCTTTTTCAGTTCACTTTGCAGGCTTTGCAGACGAACAATTTTGTCTTCAACCTCAGCAAGGTGAGCCCGTGCGATCTCGTCTGCGCCCTCGCAGTCATCTTCTGGATGTTCCTTGAGCAGCATAAGGCTCTCGATCATCTCAAGAGAGAAACCAAGATCACGTCCATGACGAATGAAAGACAGTCGGTTCAGGTGGTCTTCGCCGTATCGACGCTGGCCGCCCTCTGTCCGCGGAGGCTCCGGCAGCAGCTTCTTCTGCTCGTAAAACCGGATTGTCTGGACTTTAACGCCAGCCTTCTTCGCCAGATCACCGATTGAATATTCACCAGCCATATCGAACCATAGGGATTAATGTGGACCTCGTGGGAATGCAGTGCCACAGATCACGAAATGTAGAAAAGAGGATGCAATGCACCCTCGCTCTAAATGTGCTTCAAATCAATAGAGGTCAAGAGTAGTGCGCTGATATCTTGACTAAATTAATCAGGTTTTTCTGATTTGCCTTCGTCACGTGGAGTGCGTTGATGCAGCATATCAGAACCGGCCAGATCACCACCAGCCAGCTGCATTGTCAGCCGCTCATCGTCCCGTTTGCGAACATCATCCTCAACCTCATCAATTCGGTCCGCTGGCAAACCAAGGTACTCAAGTGCCTTACGGCCAAAGGTGAGGCTGGACTCGAATGTCTCGCGGATCTGGTAGTCAACGCCAAGGCGGGTGAGATCCAAAGCATGCGCCCGATCCGTTGCACGGCAATACAAGGCTGCATTCGGAAACGCGGATCTGATCTGCAAAATGGCCTGCTTCATCACGCGGTCATTCTCAATACACAGTGCAATCAAGGTCGCGTTCTCGCCTCCAGCAGCCTTCAAAACATCAGGCCGCGTTGCATCACCATAATAGACCTTGTAGCCATACTGACGCGCGTAGTTGATACGGTCCGGCTTATTATCGAGAGCCGTCACAGAAATGCCTTCAGAAGTGAGCATCTGCGCAACCATCATACCGAAGCGACCAAAGCCAACGATCAGAACGCTCGGGCAAGCATCTTCAAAAGTCTCGATCTTGTTGGTAGTGTCGCCATGCTTCTTCATGCGTTCAGCGACGAAGTCCAGGCCAACAGCGCCAAGCGGTGTCAGCAGCATGGTCAGGATCACAACGGCACTTAAGATATTCGCTGTTTCTTCCGGCAAAATGGCCGCAGCGGTCGCCGTTGAGAACAACACAAAGGCGAACTCTCCACCTTGAGGCAGGGTAACGGCTACACGAAGTGCGTCAGAGTTGGAAGATCCAAACAGGCGGGAGAGCCCCCAGAGTAACACACCCTTGGTGATCATAAGCAGGACCACGGCAGAAACGATGCGCTGCCAATTGGCGACAATCAGATCCAGCTCGAGCGCCATGCCCACCGTCATGAAGAACAAGCCCATCAGCATGGATCGGAACGGCTCAATATCGGCTTCCAGCGTGTGTCGATAACTGGACTCTGCCAGCATCACGCCGGAAAGGAACGCACCGAGAGCCATGGACAATCCCACAAGGCTCATCAGGCCCGCACTGCCTAGTGCAACCAGCAAAGCGGCTGCAATCATCAACTCACGGGCACCAGATGCGGTCAGAAGCTGGAAAAGGGGAGAGAGCAAGAAGCGTCCGGCAAAGATCACGAAACCAACAGCGGCAATAACCGTAATCACCTGCATCGCAATGGAAGCTTCTTCTACGTCCGCTTCGGCAGGGGCCAGAATGCCGACCATAGCGAGCAAAGGCACAATGGCCATATCCTGAAGCAGCAAAATACCAAAAGCCCTTTGACCATACTTGGTGCTTAGATGCCCACGCTCCTGCAACATCTGCAAGGCGAACGCGGTAGAAGACAAGGCAAGGCCAAGACCGGCAATGAGAGCCACCTGCCAGGAAAGGCCAAACATCAAAGCACCCAATGTCAGCACAAGGCCGGAAATCAGCACCTGCGCTGTGCCGAGGCCAAAGATGTCTCGCCGCATAGTCCATAATCGGGCGGGCTCAAGCTCAAGCCCGATCACAAACAACAGCAGCACCACCCCAAGCTCCGCAAAACCCAGTATTCGCTCAGGCTCATTGAAGAAGCTGATGCCATAAGGGCCAATCGCCATGCCGGCTGCAAGGAAGCCCACAACCGCGCCAAGTCCAAGCCGTTTGGTAATTGGAACGGCGATGACGGCTGCGGAGAGAACCACAATGGTTTCAATAAAAAACGGAGGGACGTGAGCTTCTGCCATTGGCACCCTAAAAACAAAAATTCAAATACTGAAACAGACTTTGCTGATTTCTGTCGATTCTGAGGGAAATACCTTAATTGTATCTAAGGGAAAATGTAGTTTTCCGTATAAAGCTAGTCTGATGATGGCTTATGTGTTGAAGTTTTTTCAGAATTGTCCGCCTGCTCCTTCTCAGCCTGTTTTTCAGCCTCTGCCAACCGCCGTGCTGGCTCGTTCAGGGCCGTGGATTCGGACTTTGGTTTGATCAGTGGTTTCACTGGCACTTCTGGCAGTTTGAATTGCTTGTAACCAGAGTAAAGCCCACCAACCTGTTGCAAGGCCAGCAGCTCCGCATCACGGCGGCGAACATCAGCAAGAATTTCGTGAGTGTGATCCTCGTCTTCTCCAAGCTCCTCCAGAATCTCACGACCAAACTCCAGAGCTGACTCCAGCGTTTCACGCAGCTGATAATCCGCCCCGGCCGTGACCAGTTGAATGGCATGGCGCCGGTCATGAGCGCGTGCAAATATCTTGGCGAGCGGAAACTGAGTTTTGGTCATGCGCACAATCTGACTGGTCGTCTCTGCACGTTCCGTACACACCGCAATCACACTGGCATTTTCCGCCCCTGCTGCCCGCAGAACATTCAGTCGCCGACCATCTCCATAGTAGATCCGATAGCCAAAGCGCGAAGCCTCCCGAATGTGCTGGGCATCCATATCCAGAACAGTCACAGTTGAGCCCTGTGCAATCAGCATCTGGCTGGCAAGCTGTCCAAAACGTCCAAATCCAATCACCAGCACATTGGTACGCCCGCCTTCTGTATTGGGAACATCCGGCTTCACCGGCTCCGGCCTGAGCTTCACCCCAAACCACTGCGTCAGCTTCACACTGAGCAACGTGAAGGCCATGGTGAAGGAGATAATCGCGGAGAGCAGGCTGCTTTGATGCGGGTTCAGCAGGTCAACGGCAACGGACGCGGAGAAGATAACAAAACCAAATTCCCCCGCTTGCGCCAGCAACCCGCCAATCTGCAAACTGTTCTCTGACGTATGACCGGATATGCGGGTCACGGTGAAGATGCTCAGACACTTCAAAACCATCAACCCGAAGCTGCAAGCCAGCACCATCACCCAGTTTTGGAAGACAAAGTTCATATCAATGGACATGCCCACCGTGATGAAAAAGAAGCCCAGCAACAAACCACGAAACGGTTCAAGATCCGCCTCCAGCTCATGGCGGAAGGAGCTTTCTGCCAACATCACCCCGGCTATAAAAGCCCCAAGCGCACTGGAAAGACCTACAGCTTTCATCAGCGCTGCGGCTCCCAGCACAGTCAGCAGTGCAGAGGCCGTCATCATCTCTCTGGCACCAATGCGGGCAAACAGGCGAAACAACGGTGTCAGCAGATATCGCCCAACAGCAACCAGCAAAAGCACGGTGGACGCCATAATCAATGCCGTCTCCCAACCGGGCCGTTGTCCCGTATCAATCGGAACCGGCGCCACGATCGCCATCAGTGCGAGTATGGGAACGATCATCATGTCCTGAAACAACAGGATCGCGATGGACGTCTGCCCCATGGGTGTGGTCCGGTCCCCACTGCCTTGCAGAATTCGCAAGGAAAGGGCGGTTGAGGAGAGGGCGAGGGAAAGCCCGATTATGAGTGACTTCTGCCAGGTTAGCCCAGCAAAATAGATCGCCAGACCAATCAGAAGAGCAGAAAAGCCAACTTGTGCTGACCCAGAGCCAAAGATCTCTCGCCGTAATGACCACAGCCTACCGGGATTAAGTTCCAACCCAATCAGAAACAGCAGCATCACCACGCCGAGCTCACCGATAGGGCGAAGTTCATCCGGTGTGCTGAAAGGGCTGCCAAGATACTGCCCAATCCCCCAGGGGCCAAGAATAACGCCGGCAATCAAGTAGCCCACAATCGTCCCAACCCGGATCAGCTTGGCAAACGGCACCACCAGAATCGCCATGCTCAAAAACAGCATGATGTCTGCGACAAAATCCAGTTGGTGGAGTGAGATCATGAAAGAGGGCGGCTCATTATTATTTTTGCAGGAAAAGCTACAGACCCATCGTAAATTCGGCTTCAACACAATGCAGACAAGCTAAGGCAAATCTTCAGGACCCTTAACGAACTGCAATTTCCGGTGTTCAGGTTGTATTGAAAAAAGATGCAATTTAGCCCTTGAACCTACAGTGACTAGAGCCTTTACAGTCGATTCATTCTCGATTGGAGGCGCAAATGCTGGATAAACCGAACATTCAATTAGATGTCCTGCTCAAGGAAACCCCACTGCTAAACTTCCGGGCGCCAACCATCCGCAAGCTTGTAGATCAGCGCAAATGGAAGGATTTGTCACCCTTTGACCGGGCAGGCGCTGTCTATGATTTTGTCCGCAACGAAATCATGTTCGGCTACAACAAGGCCGACAATATCCCCGCCAGTCAGGTGCTTGCCGATGGTATCGGTCAATGCAACACCAAGGGCACACTGCTCATGGCCCTGATGCGTGCTGTTGGTATCCCTTGCCGCCTGCATGGCTTTACCATTCATAAAGAGCTGCAGCGTGGTGTGGTGCCAGAACTGGTCTACAAAATCGCACCAGAGAACATCCTGCATTCCTGGGTGGAGATCTGGCTGGGAGACCGCTGGATCAATCTGGAAGGCTTTATTCTGGATGAGGCCTTTCTGACAGCGCTGCAAAAAGAGTTTGCCCCAAACCGCCAATCCCTGTGTGGTTACGGTGTCGGCACCAACTGTCTCAGTACGCCTCAGGTCGATTGGCAGGGACAAGACACCTACATTCAGAAAACCGGCATCAACAATGACTTCGGAACCTACGACAGTCCCGATGACTTCTATGTAGAGCATATGCAGGCGTTTTCACCGGTGATGAAAGTGCTTTATGAAAACGGCATTCGCCATGTGATGAACTGGAAAACCAACCGCATCCGTGCCGGTAGAGTGCCTGCTATCCCATTGCGAAACTAAAGAAAACCAAAAAGAAAAGGGGCATTGCTGCCCCTTTAAAATTCTTGCGCTGGTCTGAAACCAATCAGGTCGCTGTGCCACCAATAGTCATCTCATTGATGCGCATGGTTGGCTGGCCCACGCCCACCGGCACACCCTGACCAGCCTTGCCGCAAGTACCGATACCCGGATCAAGCTTCAGGTCATTACCAATCATGGAAACGCGTGTCAGGGCATCAGGACCGTTTCCGATCAACATCGCACCTTTCACAGGAGCTCCGATCTTACCGTTCTGAACGCGATAGGCTTCTGTGCAGGAGAACACGAACTTGCCGGAAGTGATATCAACCTGACCACCACCAAAGGAAACGGCATAGATACCGTCCTCAAGGCTCTCAATGATCTCTTTTGGGTCTTTATCACCAGCTTCCATAATGGTGTTGGTCATGCGTGGAAGTGGCTGATGTGAGAAGGACTCACGGCGGCCATTACCAGTTGGCTCAACACCCATCAAACGCGCGTTCTGGCGATCCTGCATGTACCCAACAAGAATACCATCCTCGATCAGAGTCGTACGGCCAGTTGGTGTGCCTTCATCATCAACAGAAAGAGAACCGCGACGCTTGGCAATGGTGCCATCATCAACGATCGTCACACCTTTTGCGGCCACTTGCTGTCCCATCAGGCCAGCAAAGGCAGAGGTCTTCTTGCGGTTGAAGTCACCCTCAAGACCATGGCCAACCGCTTCATGCAGCAGAATGCCCGGCCAGCCGTTGCCAAGCACAACATCAAACGTACCTGCCGGAGCCGGGATCGCTTCCAGATTGACCAGAGCCTGACGCAGGGCTTCATCAACCGCATGCTGCCAGCTGGTTTCAGCAACAAACTCACCAAACCCTTCGCGGCCACCAGAGCCATAGGATCCAGATTCCTGCTTGTCGCCATCACCAGCCACAATGGAAACGTTGAGGCGAACCAGTGGGCGTACATCGCGAATGCGGTGCCCATCAGCGCGCAAAATATCAACGGTCTTCCAGCTGCCAGCCAAAGAAACAGTTACCTGCTGAACGCGCGGGTCTTTCGCACGCGCATAGGCATCAATCTCCTGCAGCAGCTGAACCTTCTCAGCAAAAGTCGGACTGCCAATCGGATTTTCATCCGTGTAAAGCTTCTGGTTGGTGCGGGTCGGTGGCGCTGCATACGTGCCGGAATGTCCGCTTTGCACGGACGCCACAGCATCAGCCGCACGTTTCAACGCTGCTTCGGAAATGTCGTCGGAATGGGCATAGCCAGAGGCTTCACCAACAACAGCGCGCAGGCCAAAGCCCTGACCGGTGCTGAAGCTGGAAGATTTCAGGCGTCCGTTATCGAACACCAGGCCTTCGTTCTGGCTGTACTCCAGATAAAGTTCCCCATCATCGGCGCCTTTCAGCGCTGCCGCAGTGATCTGGCGCGCTGTCTCCTCGTCCAGTCCTGAGGTCTGGAGAAGATCAATCGGTTTATCGCTCATGGGTAAAACTCCGAAATAAATGGATTTGCTCTGTTGTGGCGAACAATCCGTGCACTTTCAAGGCTTACTCGTCAATAAAGGGGGAGGGAAGCCCATCGCTCCCAAGTATTTGAGGGTCAGTGCAAGAAGGCAAGCACCAAACCGGCACAAACCAGAACCGCACCGGAAACCCGATCAAGCCTGAACTTAGCCGATGGTGCGGACATCCAGTTGCGCCAATACCCGCCAAGAATAGCAATCAACCCATCAATCAAAACCGCCATCACCAGATAGGTCGCGCCCATAAGAGCAAGCTGCGGATCTGGAGGGGAGGCCTTGTCGATAAACTGCGGAAAGAAAGCCGCCATGAACAGCAGGGACTTCGGATTGGAGAGGCCAACCAGAAAGCCGATTTTCAAGTGCTTACGCCCATGGCTCTCTATTTTGTCATGCCGCCCGGCACGCAGCCAGCTGGAGATCCCAAGAAAGATCAGGTAGGCAGCACCCCCCAACTGAATGATCTCAAACGCATCAGGATACGTACGCACCACCCAGGAAAGACCCAGAATAACGGCAAGAATCTGTACTGCTTGAGCGATGGTCATGCCAGCCATGACAATCAACCCGGTTGCTGTGCCTTCTCGTGTCGATTTCGCCAGTATCATCATTATGTTAGGGCCGGGAATGGCAAGCAGTATGAAGGTTGCAGCAATAAACCCAAGATAAAGGCTGATAGTCATCATCTGGATCCAATACCCAACGTGATGTTCCTGAAGGCAGCTGGCGCAGAGCAAACTGCTGCACGGAGATGCTACCAACATGCATAAGTTCCGCAATCAAACCCTTGGGATTTCTGCAAGAGTTTTAAGCAAGCTCTCTGTTTCATCTGAAAACCAGCAGGCCCATCAGAAAAACACCCGCCGTCAAAAGCACACCGCTGTTAAACCGCTTCAGAATGTCTTCAATCCGCGGCGACCGGATCAGGCGCTCCACCAGCCCACCACCAAGAACGAGCGGCAAGTCCAGACAAGTGGCGATGAGCAGGAAAGTGGTACCAAGAAGAACAAACTGGCCATCAACGGGATGAGTATGATTGAGGAAATGAGGAAACAGAGCTGCGAGGAAGATGAGGGTTTTGGGATTGGCAATGCTGATGGTGAAACCGGTGAGAAAGTCTGAACCTTGTCCGCTGGGCTCCTGGATTTTTCCATCCGCAGCCCGCCACCTGCGGATGCCCAGATAAATCAGATAGGCTGCCCCCAAAACGGTCACAACTTCAAACACATAAGGATAGCTCACAATCAGCCAGGAAAGCCCGAAGGAGACCAGTATCACCTGAATGGCTTCAGCGGCTTTTACGCCAATGAGGGTAAAGAGCCCAGCAAAAGTACCACCTGATGCGGATCTGGAAAGGATCAGCATTTTGCTGGCGTCAGGCACGGACATAATCATTAATGTCGTGACAACAAACGCGATATAGACATGCATCGCTATGGGCACGGCTCACCTGCAAGGGGCTGTTTTTCTATTCTGACGGGCCGATGTAGCCGCAATCAATCAGAATGTGCCTTCATAAAAAACTGCCTATCGAATATAGGGTGCAAAAACCCTTTGCCCGGCCCGCACCTTTTTAGGAAAACTAAGAGGGCTCTCGGTTCGATGGCGTTCTATTTCAATGCAATAAGATAATGTAATGACGACACCTCAATACTTTAAAGCGCAGGCAAGGAACAACGCTTGGGCCAACTACCGGCTCCTCACCAGCTGTCAAAACCTGTCAAAAGAAGAGCTGACCGCAGAGCGAACCAGCTTCTTCCCCTCCATTTTGATGAGCTTGAACCACATCCTCACCGTCGACTGGTTCTATATCAGTGCTCTGGAAGGAAAGCCACTCGGCATCCGTGCTTTTGATCCTGAGTATCCATTCGACGAACTCGCACCGCTTTTCGAGGCACAAAGAAAGAGCGATACCAAGCTGATCGATCTTGTTGACGCTCTGGAGCCATCTGATCTTTCGCGAATGCTCGTGCTGCGAGAAGATAAACCGTTGAGTGAACAAGCGGACCGGATTCTACTGCATCTCTTCCAACATCAGATCCACCACCGCGGGCAAGTGCATGCCATGCTGAGCGGAACCTCTGTCAAACCTCCGCAGCTGGATGAGTTCTTCCTGGGCAATGAGATGGAACAGGCAGTCCGAAAAGACGATTTTGCAGCTCTGGGCTTTACCGAGACTGATATCTGGCCGATGCCTGAAAAGCAGAAGGGCTAAGAAATGGGATCAATGCGGCCCTGAAAAGACAAAAGCCGAAGCGATCAACATCACATCGGCTTTCAGCTTACTTTTAAAAAGGGGCGAGGGCTTATGGAAGAGCCGCAATCGCTTCTTTCAAACCAGTCAGGGAAATCGGAATACCGATGCCTTCTTCTGGTGTTTCAAAGATAATGAAGGTCGCAGTCTGGCCATTGGTCAGCTTGTCGATCAGGTCTTTTTCCAGCATCGCTTCAGAAACACAGCCGCTTGGAGCTGGCAGGCAGCGGATGAAAGGCATACGGCCAACATCTTTGCCATCAACATTCAGGCCAAGCTGCATTGGCAGCAGAACACCCAGTGGAGCGAGAATGCGCAAAACGGTTGCTTGCTGGTCAGCCGTCTTAAGAATGATCGCTGTCAGGCCCACGGTATCGCGCGCAGAATCTGTAACGCTTTGAATAAGAGCACACTGCTCGACGTTGGATCCCGGAGAAGTGGCGCAACGCTGCTGCCAATCACCAAACTCGCCCTTCAGTTCGCCGAGTGCCTGTTGCGCATAGCCTGCACCGGAAAACCCGACGGTGCCCGCCATTGTCATCGCAACTGTTAAAGTCAGCGTGCGTAAAAACTGCTTCAAAAAACCTTCCTCCAGTTCACTGGCTACGCAGTGCCTGTCTCCTCAACCAGCCGGCGAGGGGTGCTTCCCTAAAATATTGGAATACCGCTCCTGATGTCAAAGCGCAAACTGGCATTATTCGCTGTCCACTTAACTGACGGGGAAGGAGGGTTCCGACTCACTTTGTTCACGCCGAGGTAACGATCCTTTTTGCCGATAAAGTGACGATTTGGTGTGTGAAATTAGACGCGTGGATAGAAATGATCGATTTTCTTTATAGGGGAAAGTAACTAGGTGAAAACACTGGAGCGGGCTCAAAATCCCATTGCATCTGCGGATTTCTTATGTTTTTTGTCACCCACATTGATCAAAGTCAAATGATACTGCGACTTATAGTCGCTATAACCTAAGGGGAATCGCGTAGAAACCCTTATTGGGTTAATATGTCGCAGGGATTCACGCAGGTGTGAGGACTGGTCGGACGGGCCAAAGTGGGCACCCCACGTGCGTGAACAAGAAGAGGATTGCCGTTTCGGCGGCATTAAGAGGGACAGGGAGCGCAAGACGTGATGAAGCTCTTGAAGCATCACCTGGCGGCCGTTGCTGCGATTGTAGCAATTGGACTGACGGGTTTTATGGCAGGTGCGGCCAGTGCTGCACAGCCAACGCCGTGGCAGCTGGGTATGCAGCCTGCGGCGACAACAGTGATGGAAGACATTCGCTGGTTTAACGATTTTACCCTTATCATTATGGCCGGCGTGACAGTATTTGTAGCAATTCTGCTGCTTGTTGTGATGATCCGGTTCCGCAAGAAGGCGAACCCAACGCCATCTCGCACTTCACACAACACCATGATCGAGGTTGTCTGGACCGTTGTTCCAATCCTCATTCTGGTGATGATCTCAGTTCCGTCTTTCCGTTTGCTCTTCAAGCAGCTTGATATCCCTGAATACGAAATGACCATCAAGGCTACTGGCTACCAGTGGTACTGGGGTTATGAATATGCCGACGAAGGCATGGAAGACGTATCTTTCGATGCGTTGATGATTCAGGATGACGAGCGCGCTGGCATCATGGCTGAAAAAGGCCTGACAGACGCAGAACTTCCTCGCCTCCTTGCAACGGACTACAACATCGTTGTTCCAGTCGACACCACCGTGCGTGTTCAGGTGACAGCAGCTGACGTGATCCACTCATTCGCTGTTCCTGCATTTGGCATCAAGATCGACGCCGTTCCATACCGCCTCAACGAAACCTGGTTCCGTGCTGATAACACCGGCATGTTCTACGGCCAGTGTTCTGAGCTTTGCGGTAAGGACCATGCGTTCATGCCAATCGCCGTTCAGGTCGTGACCAAAGAGCAGTACCAGGCCTGGGCCGAAGCTGCGAAGTCCGACATCGACGAAGCGAACACACTTCTCGCAAAATTGATTGCTGATGAGAAGAAGGTTGCTGCCACCGCAGCCACTGACGTGAAGGTTGCGTCCCGTTAATCGGGACCACTGATTTAGCCGAGTATGCGCGCGTCAAGGGCTGCTGCGCATACGAGCAAGAACTTTACGAGGGAGCACAACTATGTCTGCGTCTGAAACGCATGCACATGACCATCCAACCGGATGGGTGCGGTGGGTCTACTCCACCAACCACAAGGATATCGGTATCCTTTACCTGATCTTCGCGATCATGGCTGGCATCATCGGCGGTCTTCTTTCCATCGTTATGCGTATGGAACTGCAAGAGCCGGGAATGCAGTACTTCGCAGATCCTCACATGTTCAACGTGTTCACCACAGCGCACGCGCTGATCATGATCTTCTTCATGGTTATGCCAGCGTTGATCGGTGGCTTTGCGAACTATTTTGTTCCGATCATGATTGGCGCGCCTGACATGGCGTTCCCGCGCATGAACAACATCTCCTTCTGGCTTCTGCCACCAGCATTCATCCTGCTGCTCATGTCCCTGTTCGTACCGGGGCCTCCAGGTGCAAACGGTGTTGGCGGTGGCTGGACCATCTATCCTCCGCTGTCCACCTCTGGTCAGCCTGGTCCTGCAATGGACTTTGCAATCCTGTCACTTCACGTTGCAGGTGCTTCCTCCATTCTTGGCGCGATCAACTTCATCACCACCATCTTCAACATGCGTGCCCCAGGCATGACCATGCACAAGATGCCACTGTTCGTATGGGCAGTACTGGTGACTGTATTCCTGCTGCTGATCTCCCTGCCTGTTTTGGCTGGCGCGATCACCATGCTTCTGACAGACCGTAACTTTGGCACCACCTTCTTTGAAGCTGCTGGTGGCGGTGACCCAATCCTGTTCCAGCACTTGTTCTGGTTCTTCGGTCACCCTGAAGTGTACATTCTGATCCTGCCTGCATTCGGCATCATCTCCCACATCATCTCTACCTTCTCCCATAAGCCAGTGTTCGGTTACATCGGCATGGCATACGCGATGGTGGCGATTGGTGTTGTTGGCTTCGTCGTGTGGGCGCACCACATGTTCACCGTTGGTCTGTCTGCTGACACTCAGGCATACTTCCTGTTCGCGACCATGGTGATTGCGGTTCCAACAGGCATTAAGATCTTCTCATGGATCGCGACCATGTGGGGTGGTTCCATCGAGTTCCGCACGCCAATGGTTTGGGCAATCGGCTTCGTATTCCTGTTCACCGTTGGTGGTGTAACCGGTGTTCAGCTGGCAAACGCAGGTCTCGATCGCGCTCTGCATGACACCTACTACGTTGTGGCTCACTTCCACTACGTTCTGTCTCTGGGTGCTGTGTTTGCGATCTTCGCAGCCTGGTACTACTGGTTCCCAAAAATCTCCGGTTACATGTACTCCGAGTTCCTCGGTAACCTGCACTTCTGGGTGATGTTCATCGGCGTGAACCTGGTGTTCTTCCCGCAGCACTTCCTTGGTCTTGCTGGTATGCCTCGTCGTTACGCTGACTATCCGGATGCATACGCGGGCTGGAACATGGTTTCCTCCTATGGATCCTACATTTCCGGCATTGGCGTGCTCATCTTCTTGTGGTGTGTTGCTGATGCATTCCTCAAGAAGCGTGTAGCTGGCGACAACCCATGGGGTCAGGGCGCAACCACTCTGGAATGGACACTGTCTTCACCTCCTCCATTCCACCAGTTCGAGATCCTTCCAAAGATCAAGTAACTGGCCTGAGATTACCGGGGGCGGTCAATGCCCCCGGTGCTAGCCGAAGCACAAGACCCGGAAGTGCTCCAATGTTCCGGGAATGAAGCCAAGAACGCTAAAACAGCACAGGCTTCTCCATCGCGACAGAGGTACAGGCATGACAATGCTGGATCAGACTCAAGGACTTCAGGAAGACGCTACCGATCTGGGTGGTCGTGGCAGCGTTTCTGATTACATCGCGCTGCTCAAGCCGCGGGTAATGTCCCTTGTTGTGTTCACAGCAGCTGTTGGCCTTGTCATGGCGCCGGGCAACCAGCACCCATTCCTCAGCTTCATTTCTATTCTCTGCATCGCCATAGGTGGTGGTGCATCTGGCGCGCTAAATATGTGGTGGGATGCAGACATTGATGCTGTAATGTCCCGCACCAAAAAGCGCCCAATCCCTGCTGGTAAAATCACGCGCGAAGAAGCCTTTGCATTCGGCATGGTGCTTTCTTTCGGTTCCGTCTTGACCCTCGGTCTGGTCGCGAACTGGGTTGCAGCTGGCCTGCTGGCATTCACTATTTTCTTCTACGTTGTCATCTACACAATGTGGCTCAAGCGCAGCACACCGCAGAACATTGTGATCGGTGGTGCAGCTGGAGCGCTCCCTCCAATGGTTGGTTGGGCAGCAGTTACTGGCGACGTTACTCTGGTCAGCATCGCGCTGTTCATGATCACTTTCACTTGGACACCTCCACACTTCTGGGCATTGGCGCTGGTTAAAAACGGCGACTATCAGGAAGCCGGTGTTCCAATGTTGCCGGTCGTTGCTGGTGAAACCGCAACCCGCCATCAGATCGTTCTCTATTCCCTGCTGCTTCTGCCAGTTGGCATGTCTCCATACTTCCTGGGCTTCGCATCGGCCTTCTTCGGTGTTGGCTCTGCGATCCTTGGTCTGGTGTTCCTTGGCTACGCAATCCGCGTCTGGAAAGTGCGCGAAGGCGATGCAGCTAAGAAAGCAGCAATGTCTCTCTTCAAGTTCTCACTGTTCTATCTCATGCTGATTTTCGCTGGGTTGCTCGCTGAGAACATGATTGGTCTGGTCTAACGCACAACAGAAAAGAGAAGAAAATGAGCAAGCAAAAAGCAGTTCTTTCTGAAGAGCAAATCAAGACCCGTCGTGGCCGTTCTGTGGCGCTTGCAGTCACTCTGGCTGTACTGGTCGCCATGTTTTACGTCGTCACCATCGTAAAGCTCGGCCCGGGCATCATTGATCGCCCGCTGTAAGAGACGCTGATGACTGATCAAAATTCAGAAACTGCAGAACAGGCAAAAGCGAAACGCAGCAACGCAACAGTTGCTGTGATTTGTGCTGGCGTGTTCTTCGGAATGGTTGGTCTGTCCTTCGCTGCTGTCCCGCTTTACCAGCTCTTCTGTCAGGTGACGGGCTATGGTGGAACCACCCAGCGTGCGGAAGAGGCATCCGAAACAATTCTCGATCGTGAGATCATCGTGAGCTTTGACGCCAACGTCGCTCCGGGTCTGGATTGGGACTTCAAACCGAAACAGAAGAAGGTCCGCGTGAAGCTCGGTCAGATGACTGAGATCATGTACGAAGCCAAAAGCCTTGCGCAGCAGGTTTCAACCGGAACCTCCACCTTCAATGTGGCCCCTTTCGAAGTGGGGGGCTACTTCAACAAAATTGATTGCTTCTGCTTTACCGAGCAACCGCTCCAGTCAGGAGAGTCAATCGATATGCCGGTCGTGTTTTTCATCGATCCGGAACTGGACAAGGACGAAAGCCTGAAAAACATCAAGGAAATCACCTTGTCCTACACATTCTTTGAATTGCCGAAAGACGGCGAGGAAGAAACAGCTGCAGTGGCTTCTCCAAGCGACGCGGCCACTGACAAGCTTTAGGTCGCGAGACGGATCTGCTTTAGCAGAAGCGACCTTTTTGAAATGGGGAGAAAGATATGGCTGGTGCGAAGAACCACGATTATCACATTATCGAGCCAAGCCCATGGCCCTTCATCGGGTCTGTTGGAGCGTTGGTTATGGCAATTGGTGCCATTGCGTTTATGCGGATGGGCGAAGGCGGTATCAACTTTTCGTTAGACCTTTCCTACTGGAAAGGCTGGACTGACTTTCAGCCTATCGGATTCACATTAAGCGGTTGGGCGCTGTTTGCCATTGGTCTGGCAATCGTTCTCTACACCATGTTTATGTGGTGGCGTGATACCGTGCGCGAGTCCCGCGAAGGTCATCACACCCGCGTTGTGTCTTTGCACCTGCGTTACGGTATGCTGCTGTTCATCCTGTCCGAAGTTATGTTCTTCGTAGCATGGTTCTGGGCATTCTTTGATGCATCCCTGTTTGCAGGCGAAGCAGCGCAGTTTGGCCGTGTTGAGCATACTGGCGGTGTATGGCCTCCACAGGGCATCGAAACCTTCGATCCATGGCACCTGCCTCTGCTGAACACTCTGATCTTGCTGCTGTCCGGTACAACAGTGACCTGGGCACACCACGCTCTGGTTCATGGTGATCGCGAAGGCCTCAAGTGGGGTTTGATTGCAACCGTAGTCCTCGGTGTAATTTTCACCATCTGTCAGGCCTACGAATACTCCCATGCAGCCTTCGGTTTCTCTGAGAACATCTACGGCGCAACCTTCTTCATGGCGACTGGTTTCCATGGCTTCCACGTGATCGTGGGCACCATCTTCCTCGCTGTGTGCATGTTCCGCGCTCTGGCTGGTCACTTCACCACCACCAAGCACTTCGGCTTCGAAGCTGCTGCATGGTACTGGCACTTCGTGGATGTGGTCTGGCTGTTCCTGTTCGCAGCAGTTTACATCTGGGGCGGCTAAGCAGCCGGCATTAGCCAGGAGTAGGTCTGGATCTCAGGCCAAAAAAATCGAAAAAGATAAGGGCGGCGCAAGCCGCCTTTTCTATATGTATATGACCTAGGTGTCTGCTGTGCGTTCTCACGGGCACCCTTGGATCCGAGGCTCCACATGAGTGAGAGGAAAAAGACAAAGGCCTTTCAAGGCCTTCCCGCCAATCCATTGTCCGTCGGCCTGCGCGGAAAGTGTCCAAGATGCGGGGAGGGGCCATTGTTTCAGGGCCTGCTGAAACTACGGGCGTCCTGTTCCAGATGCGGTCTGACCTATGACTTTGCAGATTCTGGAGACGGACCAGCAGTCTTTGCCATTCTCATTCTGGGGTTTATTCTTGTTGGTGGTGTGCTGTTTGTCGAGTTTGCGTATCAACCACCATTATGGCTGCATATGATCATATGGGCACCCGTCACTGTGGTGTTGAGCATAACGCTTTTGCGCGTTCTCAAGGGCCTGTTGATCGCGTTGCAGTACAAGAACAATGCAGCGGAAGGAAAACTTGATGATCGCTGAGAGGGAGGTTGGCGATGTATCACCTGATGCAAAGCCTGCACGCAAAAACGATGTCGAATGGCATGAGGAGCCTGAGCCGGTTCCGGAAAACCCATCACAACACACAAAAAATAATAAAGATAACGCCGTGACTGATGATCAATTAGAACATGACGATGAAGAGGCTGGAAATGCTGACGCGAGCAAGTCCAGACTCATACCGTTTCTGAAGCGCTACTGGATCTTGCACCTATGCGCTGCAATCGGCCTGGCCATTCTAGCGAATCTGAGCTTGTGGCAGTTTGACCGGCTGGACCAAAAAGTTGCGCTGATCGAGCGTGCTGAGGTACGTGCAAAAGAAGCGCCTGTCGCTGCACCTGGGCCAGCTACTTGGGAAGGGCTGTCCAGTGATGAGATCGACTACATGCCAGTCGAAGTCTCAGGACAATTCATCATTGGTGAGCTGTTCTACTTCGATACGTTGACTAAGCCGAAAGGCCCGCTGGGAGGACAGGGATATTTCGTCTACGCACCGTTCATCACCAATGATGGATGGACTGTGTTGGTCAATCGAGGCTTCGTACCGATTGATCGCAAGGACTTCAGCACCCGTCTGGGCTCTGCCCCGCCACGTGGACAGATGACCATCACGGGCCTTGCGCGCCGCGCTGAGGTGGCAAGCATGTTCTCAGCTGAGCCAAACCTGAGCACCAATGAATGGTATGTCCGCGAGCCAAAGGCCATGGCAGAAGCCATGGGCATGTTGGCTGATCAGACTGCGCCATACACCATTGACCTGCAAGAGACAGTGAGCGTCGCCGGTGATCTACCACAGGCAGGGGAGACACGCATGACGTTCTCCAACAACCACCTGCAATACGCGTTCACATGGGCAGGTCTGGCTCTCACCTTGGTGGGCGTCTATTTCGCATTCCTGATCAAGGCTTGGTTCAATCAGGATAAGCCTGTCACAAAAGACGATGATGAGGACGAAGACGACGACTACGACGCGGAAGAAGAGAAGCGAAAAGCGGATCGTTACAAGATGATCTCGGATGCTGCTCGTCGACCTCGCAGGTAGCTTTAAGTTCTTTGGGAAGACTAACAAAAAAGGGGAGCATGGCTCCCCTTAAACGTTTTTGGGCTGAGCCCCTTAAAGCTGAGAGAGAATATTCTCTGCAGAAGAAATCGTAGCTTCGCCTGGAGCTTCCTCTATATTGAGGGAAGACAGCACGCCGTCCTTCACAATCATGGAATAGCGCTTGGAGCGGATGCCCATGCCAAACGCGGATGCATCCAGCTCAAGGCCGATTGCCTTGGTAAAGTCCGCACTGCCATCTGCAAGGAACAGGATCTTATCGTCTGCACGCGTGTCACGTGCCCATGCGCTCATCACAAATGCGTCGTTCACGGAAACCACAGCGATGGTCTCAACACCCTTGGCCTTAATGGCTTCTGCATTGTCGATGAAGCCTGGCAGGTGGTTCAAGTGACAGGTTGGTGTAAATGCACCCGGAACCGCAAACAGCACCACAGTTTTACCGCCGAACAGCTCTTCACTGGTGACATCAACTGGACCATCTGCACTCATGGTTTTGAATGTGACAGTTGGCAGCTTATCGCCCACTTGAATGACCATGGAAAACTCCCCAATTTGCTCGTTTGAGGCGTACCTTTGAAAGTGCTTGGGCTTTCAGATCAGATACGCTCAGGACTCTGGATGACAACATAGCAGACCTTTCAACTTAAGGTCTGCATCTGAAAAGAAACGGGCTTTAGTTGTAGCCGCGAGCTCTTCGTTTCGCAAATACAACTAAAGCCCTTAGAAAAGCTTAGTTTGAAGCTGTGGTTTGAGGAACAGAGACATTCTGCGTTTCCTCAAAGGCTCCGTCTTTGGTCACAAGCGTCAGGCGCAGCTCAAGCTCGCTGACATCCTCTGGCAGGCCAATGTAAGGCAGCGTCCAGTGGGCCTTGCCCTTCTTCACAGAAGTCAGCTTTGGCACGCCATGGTAGGAGCCGGCAGGACCCTCAACAAAAAGCTCTGGGGCTTTTTCTTTGGCAGGCACTTTCGCGCTGATTTCAATCTGGCGCTCTTTGCCTTCACCAACAACCTTGATCTCAGGAAACTGGCTTGGCAGATCACCTTGTGCAATTGGCACCTGCGCAAACGCATCGTTGACCAGCTTGTCAGCAACTTCATCTTTCATGGTTGCCGCTGGAAAAACGAGAGAAACCTCAGCCTGCCCAGGAATGCAGATATCCTTACAGATGCCAAAAGTCAGGTTTGCATTCAAAATGGCCGGACGTGCATCGTCCATCCGTTTGAGCAGCACAGGCAGCACCACTTTCTCTGAATAGATCAGAGATGTGGAAAATCCGTCAGAGTAAGCCTTGGGCGCCGGGAACATCAGCTCCGCGCTAGCTATATTGACTGAATTAACAAAGCTGGCTTCTGTCGGGATACCGGCTTCGCCCGGGTATCTCCAGTAGGTATGCCAGCCATCTTCAAGGCGAAATTCAATCCCGCCGCGATACAGGCCATCAGGTGTTGGCTCGCTCGCACGAATAAGACGGACAGCGCCACCTTGAACAATTACCCATTCAGACACACTTGATGACAAGGCGCTTGAAACAGAGGCGGATAGCACCGCAGCAGCGATGAGGGTCGATTTGAAGAATCTAGAAATCATAGAGTCTATTTAAACGGTCCCTTTTCGAATTCCCATTAAGATTGCCTCTCAGACAATCAATGATCCGTGAACAATCCCATGTTTTTCTCACTGATCATTGATCACCGGAAAAATCCGTGAGTACCTATAATATAATTGCCTCTACACTCAAGTAAGAGGCAATCCGTTCGAAGCATGAGGAGAGCGCCCCCAACATGTCTGGTGAAAAACCGGGTTACATTGACGGACAATATCTCATTGCCATGCCCACAATGGAGGATGGCCGTTTTGCCCATTCCGTCATCTACGTGTGCGCTCACTCTGAAGAGGGTGCGATGGGGATTGTGCTCAACCAGCCGGCCCCTAACATCACATTTGGGCAACTTTTAGGTCAGTTGAACATCATTGATGATGAAGATGATGACCAGCTGGCAATCGACATTGCAGACCGCAAAGTGTACCGCGGTGGCCCGGTTGATGCTGGTCGTGGTTTTGTTCTTCATTCCGATGATTACTTCCTAGAAGAAACCAGCCTCAAGATTGAAGAAGGGGTTGTCCTGACAGCCACCGTAGAGGTGTTGCGTGCAATCGCAGCAGGCAAAGGCCCCAAAAAGTCCCTTCTGGCACTTGGCTATGCAGGCTGGGCGCCCGGCCAGTTGGAAGCAGAGTTGCAGGCCAATGGTTGGCTCACCTGCCAAACAGATCCTTCGCTGATCTTTGAAGGTGAAGGTGATCAGAAGTGGCACAATGCTCTTGAAATTCTTGGTATTGATCCAGGAATGCTGTCCAGCGACATTGGTCACGCATGATCTTACGTGCCTAAACGAGATTTCGCCGTGCAACTTCTTAAAATTTCTGCTATTTCCCTGTGCGCACTTGAAACACAAATGCGACTGATTTGGGAATCTGTGTTTGGGTTCCAGCTGAAAACCTGAAGAATACCAATAGGGTACGGCACGAAACTACTCTGATTCAGGTTAAGCGAGAAGGGATGTAACGGTGAGATATGTAAGTACGCGCGGCGATGCACCAGAACTCGATTTTTCTGAGGTGCTGCTCACGGGATTGGCACGCGACGGCGGTTTGTATCTACCAAAAGAGATCCCTCAATTATCTACTGAGGAAATTTCAGGATTTGCTGGAAAGCCTTACAGCGAGGTTGCGCTCAAGGTGATCGCGCCTTTCGTTGGCGACTCCATTCCGCATGACGATCTGAAGCAGATGATTGACGAAGCTTATGCAAGCTTTGCGCATAAGGCAGTCACACCTCTCGTCCAGACAGCCCCAAACACATACGTCCTCGAACTCTTCCACGGCCCGACACTCGCATTCAAAGACGTTGCAATGCAGCTGCTTGGTCGCCTGATGGATTATGTTCTAGCGCAGAAGGGTGCTCGCGCAACCATTGTTGGCGCTACTTCTGGCGACACTGGTGGCGCAGCGA
This sequence comes from Pseudovibrio sp. SCP20, assembly GCF_057774105.1. Classification (NCBI taxonomy): domain Bacteria; kingdom Pseudomonadati; phylum Pseudomonadota; class Alphaproteobacteria; order Hyphomicrobiales; family Stappiaceae; genus Pseudovibrio; species Pseudovibrio sp. SCP20. The sequence continues at coordinate 218,646 of NZ_JBYMDH010000001.1, forward strand.
TTGAAGCATTCCGCGGCCGTGAGCGCACCGACGTCTTCATTCTTTTCCCGGAAGGCCGTGTCTCTCCTGTTCAGCAGCGCCAGATGACCACTGCGAAGGAGCAAAACATCCACGCACTGGCAATCAAAGGCAACTTTGACGACTGCCAAGGCATCCTGAAGGATCTGTTTAACAACTTCTCCTTCCGTGAGCGTGTTGGCCTGTCTGGCGTAAACTCCATCAACTGGGCGCGCATCGTTGCGCAGGTGGTCTATTACTTCACCTCCGCAGTATCTCTGGGCGCACCGCACCGCAAAGTGTCCTTCACCGTTCCAACCGGCAACTTTGGTGATGTGTTCGCTGGCTACGTGGCACAGCAAATGGGCTTGCCGATTGAAAAGCTGGTGATTGCGACCAACACCAACGACATTCTGGCACGTACGCTGGAAACTGGTCGTTATGAGACACGCGGCGTGGTGGCAACCACTGCACCTTCTATGGACATTCAGGTGTCTTCCAACTTCGAGCGCCTGCTGTTTGCGGCGAACGACAAGGACAGCGCCACTGTGAAGAGCCAGATGGACAGCCTTAAGCAGTCCGGTGGCTTCACTCTCTCCGAAAAAGCCCTAGGTTTTATCAAGGAGAAGTTCTCTGCGGGTCGCGCAAGTGAAGAAGACACTGCACAGACCATCACTGATACGCTTAAAGAAAGCGGCTACTTGCTTGACCCGCACACAGCGGTCGCAATCCATGTAGCCAAAGAACACAATGACGGCGTAACTCCGATGATCGTGCTGTCGACAGCGCATCCGGCCAAGTTCCCGGCGGCAGTAGAAAGTGCATCAGGTATCCATCCTGACCTGCCAGCCCACCTGTCTGATCTGATGGAACGCGAAGAGAAATTCTCTGTTCTTCCGGCAGATGCTCTGGAAGTTGCGAAATTCGTTGAAGGCAGTGCACGTGCCGTGAAAGCAGGCGTTTAATGGCGGTCAAACTAACAAAACTAGAAAATGGCCTGACTGTAGTTACTGATCAAATGGAGTACCTCAAGACAACAGCTCTTGGGGTATGGGTGAAAGCTGGCTCCCGCTCAGAAGGCGAGCAGGAGAACGGCATCACACACCTGCTTGAACACATGGCATTCAAAGGCACCACCAAGCGGAATGCCCGCGAGATCGCCGAGGAAATCGAAGCTGTTGGCGGCGAGATGAATGCCTCCACAAGTGTTGAGCATACAAATTACTACGTGCGCACACTGGCCGATGATGTGCCTCTAGGACTGGATATTCTCTCCGATATCCTACAGGACTCCATCATCGACGCTGATGAGCTCGCACGTGAAAAACACGTTATTCTTCAGGAGATTGGCGCTGCACAGGACACGCCTGATGATCAGGTCTTTGATGTTCTGCTGGAAACCGCATGGCCAAACCAGCCGCTTGGTCGCCCGATCCTTGGAACTCCGGAAACCGTAAACGGCTTCTCTGCTGATGCAATCCGCCAGTACGTTGAACGCAAATACACCGCGTCCGACATGGTACTCGCCGCAGCAGGTGCTGTGGAGCATGAAGCGCTTGTCGATCTGGCAAGAGCCAACTTCTCCAAACTTTCTAACTCTGCACCGGATGAAGACAATCTGGCTCAGTATGTGGGTGGTGAAGGCGCGATTGAGCGCGACCTGCAGGAATTGCAGATCATCCTCGGTTTCGAAGGCCTGCCTTACGAGCACGAAGATTATTACGCCGTTCAGGTGCTGGCTTCCATCCTTGGCGGTGGCATGTCCTCGCGCCTCTTCCAGGAAGTGCGTGAAAAGCGCGGCCTTTGCTACTCTGTCTATGCCTTCCATTGGGCCTTCGCAGACACTGGCTTCTTTGGCGTGCATGCTGCAACCGGACCGGAAGACGCCGCTGAACTGACAGAAGTGCTTGTCGATCAGCTGAAAGAGATCGCAAAAGGTGTTTCTGAGAAGGAAGTGTCCCGCGCTAAAGCACAGCTGCGCTCCGGCTTGCTGATGGCTCTGGAAAGCCCAGCAGCACGTGCAGGACAGCTGGCGCGTCAGGTGATGATCTACGGTCATCCGGTTGCGATCGAAGAGCTGGAGAAGCGCCTCAACGCCGTTTCTGCTGATCGATTGCAGGTGCTGGCTGAAAAGCTGTTTGCCACCGACAATCCCACATTTGTGAAGGTTGGACCGAAGGCACCTATGCTAAATTATGCTGAACTAAAAGAGCGTTTGGCTGGCATCAAGGCATAAGCCTGTTGCATTTCAGGCTACGCTTTCTGCATAATGGAGCTCTAGTTTAGAGGGGAGAGAAGCTGTGTCATTTTTTAAAACAAGCACATCTCCCCAATCCCTTGCGACACTGACCACCCAGCGCCTCTATCTTCGTGCTCCTTCCATGGCAGACTTTGCCCAATGGGCCGACCTTCGCGCACGCAGCAGAGATTTTCTGCAGCCATGGGAACCGACATGGCCAGCTGACGACCTGACCAAGGCATCCTTTCGCAAACGCATCCGTCGCTACAATCGCAACATCCGCGAGGGCTCTCACTATCCGTTCTTCCTGTTCAATCGGGATACGGATGAGCTACTGGGTGGCCTGAACCTCTCCAATGTCCGCCGCGGTGTCGCGCAGGCGACCTCTTTGGGCTATTGGATGGGCGCTCAGTTTGCGGGCAGTGGGTACATGAAAGAGGCGGTCACACGGGTCTGCTGCTTCTGCTTCAATGATCTGCATCTGCACCGCATCGAAGCTGCCTGCTTGCCCTCCAATGAAGTCTCCAGAGCACTTTTAACAAAGGTCGGATTCTCTGAATTAGGTTATGCACCTTCCTATTTGTTCATCAACGGAATGTGGCAAGACCATATTTTGTTTGGCAAAATCCGGGATTCTGCGCCTTTACCAGCCAAAGTGCTGCCACAATCAGAGGCAGATGGGGATAAATTGCCTGTAACACATGCTTGAACCATGAAACTGGCGCCTTGACGATGTAATGATCTTGGCAAGGAATTCAGTTAATTTTTCGTTATCGTGGAGAAGCCGGTGTCAGGGACTTATTGTCAGCGCATGCAGAACGTTATTCAGGCTGTTCTGTTAAGTGCTCTCCTGCTCATTGTGGTTGCATCACAAGCTTTAGCTTTGGAGGCGATTGTCGTCCCGAAGGACGTTGATGCACTCGATCTGACCGGCTCTGTCGATATCTATCCAAACACCAGTAAAAGCATTCAGGTCTCCACCGCTCCAGACTCAGATGGCATCGTCCGCCGCATCGAGGTGCGCTCCGTTGATGATACTGCCAGTTCCTGGGCTGTGTTCGCGCTCTCCAATCCTGGTGAAGAGCAGATCGATCGCTTGCTTGTTGCGCCGTACTACAAGATGACCGGCGGCGGTGTGCTGGTGCCAGACCTTGGTCAGCGCCGTATCGTTTCCCTGACACCAAGTCAGGGCATCCCGCCAATCCGCGAGCGCAGCACCGAAGCCGACATCTACCGTATTACGCTGGATCCGGGCGCAAACGTAACTTTCATCGCGGAAGTGAACACCCCAAGTCTGCCGGAAATTCGTCTTTGGAAGCCCGAGGCCTACAAGGACAACATCAACGCATACACGCTTTATCGCGGTATTGTGCTTGGTATCGCAGGCTTGCTGGCACTGTTCCTCACCATCCTGTTTGTGGTGAAGGGAACCGTCCTGTTCCCAGCAACAGCAGCGCTTGCATGGGCTGTTCTGGTCTATTTGTGTATCGACTTCGGGTTCTGGAACCTAGTCTTCGGGCGAACGCTAGGGGATGACCAACTTTATCGAGCGGTCGCGGAGATCAGTCTGACAGCCGCTCTTGTGGTCTTCCTTTACGCCTATCTCGGCCTTAACCGCTGGCACATTCATTACACGCACCTTGCCATTGGCCTGTTCATCACCGTACTCAGCCTGTTTGGTTTGGCTCTTTGGGATCCAACCATCGCAGCGGGTATCTCGCGCATCCTGATGGGTGGTGTGGCCATTGCTGGCTTCGGCGTCATTCTGATGCTCACCGTACGTGGGTTTGAGCGCGCGATTATGCTGCTGCCAACATGGTTCCTATTCCTCGCTTGGCTGTTTGCAGCATGGATGGCAACAACCGGTATGCTGCAGAGCGATCTGGTGCAGCCAGCTCTGGCCGGTGGCCTTGTTCTCTTCGTTCTGTTGCTCGGCTTCACAGTCATGCAGCACGCCTTTGCGGGCTCTGGTCTCTCTCACTCCGTGGTGAGCGATGTTGAGCGCCGCGCACTGGCTCTGACAGGCTCCGGTGACATCATCTGGGATTGGGATGTTGATCGCGACAAGATCCACACCAGTGGCGGTCTTGAAGAAGCGCTTGGCATCAAACCGGGCCTTCTGGATGGACCTGCACGCCTCTGGCTTGAAATCCTGCATCCGCAAGACCGCGACCTGTTCCGTGGCACACTGGACGCTGTGATCGATCACCGCCGTGGCCGCGTCAATCAAGCGTTCCGCCTGCGTGGAGAAGATGGTCATTACCGCTGGTTCAAGATGCGCGCTCGTCCGGTTCTGGGCTCAGATGGTGAAGTCATCCGCTGCGTTGGTACGCTGCTGGACATCACCTCGCAAAAGACTGCGGAAGAGCGCCTGATGCACGATGCTGTGCACGACAATCTGACCGGCCTGCCAAACCGCGAACTGTTCATGGACCGTCTCGTCGCTGCATTGGCTCGCTCTAGAGCAGAAGGCAGCGGCAACCCAACCGTAATCCTGATCGACCTCGACCGCTTCAAGCAGGTCAATGACAGCATCGGACAGACCGCCGGTGACTCCATGCTGCTCACTGCGGCGCGCCGCTTGTCCCGTTTGATCAAGCCACAGGACTCCCTGTCTCGCATCTCCGCAGACACCTTTGCAGTTCTGATGATCTCTGAGCAGGACGCAACCCGTATCGCTTCCTTTGCAGATGAGCTGCGCAAGTCTCTGCGCACACCGGTCACCTTTGGCGATCAGGAAGTGTTCCTGACGGCCTCCATCGGGGCCTCCATTTTTGATGGCGGCCCTGAAAAGGCGACAGACCTGATGCGCGATGCTGAGATTGCACTCAACCACGCCAAGCGCCTTGGTGGTGACCGCATTGAGATCTTCCGTCCAACGCTGAAGCCAGTGGCAAGCAATACACTAGCGCTGGACAACGACCTGCGCTCTGCTCTTGAGAAAGATGAGATCAAGGTTGTCTTCCAACCAATCGTGCGTCTGTCCGATAAGACCACAGCAGGCTTCGAAGCATTGGCGCGCTGGGAACACCCAAGCCGCGGTCTGATCCCGCCGTCCGAGTTTATTCCAGTTGCTGAACAAAGTGGCCTGATCAATGAGCTAGGCCTGCGTGTGATGGAAAAGGGCGCGCGTCAGTTGGCACAATGGCAACGTGAGTTCAAACACGCTCTGCCGCTGTTTGTTTCCGTAAACATCTCAAGCCGCCAGCTGCTGAAGCCTGATCTGATCAATGATGTGAAAGCCGTTCTGGCACGCACCGCGCTCACTCCGGGCTCTCTGAAGCTCGAACTGACCGAGTCTCTGGTCATGCAGAATCCAGAGTTCTCTGTGCAGGTTCTTGAGCGCCTGAAAGGTTTGGGGGCTGGTCTGTCTCTGGATGATTTTGGCACCGGCTACTCATCCCTGAGCTACTTGCAGCGCTTCCAGTTCGACACTATCAAAATCGACCAGTCCTTCGTCCGTCCAAACGGCCAGAGCGCGCGCCCTGTCATCCTGCGCACCATCGTAGCGCTGGGGCATGACCTTGGCATGGAAGTGGTTGCTGAAGGCGCAGAAACTGAATCTGATGCGCTGGAACTCTTCCAGCTGGGCTGCGAGTACGTGCAGGGCTTCCACTTCGGTCAGCCAATGCGTGCTGCGGAAGCTGGCCGCATGCTGAAAGAGCAATTTGCTCAGCAGGACCGCAGCAACCAAAGCTAACACGGGCAGTCAAACCCAAAAGCTCCGAGTGGTTACAAGCTAATTTTGTGATTACTCGGCTTTCGCGGCATTGCTGGAGAAATTTTGATCAATCACCTCTGTGTATTCTCTGAATAACTCAGGCGGTGACACACTCGAGGCAATTTTCTAAGGGCATCTGGTCCGGCTCTCTTTTCCCTATCTGAGTTTAATAGCTGCATGTTTTGTTTTGGTAATGCGTGTCGAAAAGTTCACGCCGCTCTGGGCCTGATCCTGATTTCATATGGTAGCCTCACACCAGCAAGTGCCACACCATCCTTGCTGTTGAATCTGGATACGCAGAGTGTGCTCTATGCGGAAGATGCTGGCGACCCGTGGTATCCGGCCTCAACAACCAAGCTGATGACAGCGCTTGTAACCTTTGAGGCGCTCGCCAATCGGGAAGTTGACCTTGAAACGTCCGTGGTGATGTCGCCATGGGCAATGAGGCAGGCCTCTTTAAAGTCGGGCCTGAAGGTGGGAAGCGTAATGACTCTCCAAGATGCCATTTATGCAGTGCTTGTCGGGTCAGCCAATGATGTTGCTGTAGCACTCGCAGAGAGCGTTGCTGGCAGTGAAGAGGCTTTTGTGCAGCGGATGAACGCTACAGCACGGCGCCTTGGCATGACGGCCAGCCATTTTGCCAATGCCAATGGATTGTTTGAGGCCACCCAGCAAACATCCGCGCGTGATCTGGCTGTACTGGGGCGAGAAATCTACCTCGGTTACCCCCAGTACCACGACGTGTTTGCCACATCAAAAGTGACCATTGATGGCAAGGCAATCACATCCTTCAATGAGTTGCTCACAAGGCTGCCGGGAACCGTTGGCATGAAGACCGGCTTTGTCTGCTCCTCGGGCCGCAACATCGTTGCACTGACAGACCGGGGAGGGCAGCGCTATATGGCCGTCGTACTCGGAGCAACGACTGGGCGAGAACGCAGCGAACGGGCTGCCAAGCTTCTGACAGAAGCAATGACTGGAGAGTTGGAGCCAAATGGTCAGCGGCTCAAGGATATTGCGAATGATCTGCAACAGCAGCCTGAAGACATGCGCAAAAGACTTTGCACCAGTCAAAGCAAGGCCTACGAAGAGCAGCAGAACAAACGCTACCCAATGGGGATCGGCAAGAACAGGAGCTACTTGAAAGCACGTTCAGAGCACAAAAGCTACAGCATCCGTACATGGAAGGTAGCGATCGGTTTCGGTAGCCCTCTGCCAATGCCTAAACCACAGTAGCTCATCCAGCTATGCTCACAGACGAGCAGGTTTGGACGTAAACTTGATGCCTGCTTCTTCGCAATGAAGCCAGACAATCTTGCCCGTGAACGAAAGCTTTCGGGCGGGCACCTGAATCTTCACGGTAGACCCTGAAGTCAGCTTGCCCGTGTTGACCAGCAAACGGCATCCGCCATTGCTGATGTCCTCAATCACACAGGATCGGTTGAAGTTGTCTGTAAACAACACTGCAGGCCAGTGGCAGGAATGCCGTTTATGGCCTCTGTTTTCTATCTCTAAAAGTTTCGGTCGAGGCAACATCATGAGACCGCCGGCCTTTACGTCAAAAATGCAATAACTAGAATCGTTAGTTTGGAAACTTACATACGCACTATCAATTATATGTTGCGCAGATGTTAACGCGTGGCCGGCAGCGCACATTGCTTAAGCTACTCATTTCACGAGTTAAATTGGAAAAGTTTCAACTCTAAAATATGTAAGGGTGACGTTCAGGTTATAACCTGCGGGAAGCACTACGTAAATTTGAGGTTGTAGCCATCAAATGAAGCGCAGAAGGGAAAGACTGTTCTAGTTTCCGCAGATCACAGTCAGTTCACAATCACCGACAGAAACTTCAAGCGGTGTCCCGCCAAATGGCTCCCCATCAATCTGAACAGCCGCAGCGCGATAGGCCTCAATGCGAGCTGTTTTGATGGTCCGGCACTCAACATTGCGAGACTTTACCACGGTGCCAGTAAGTAAGCGGCATGCGTATTTGAAAAGCGCCCAGGCTCCATCCTCTTTAAAGGTGAGCAGGTGCAACTGCTTCTCTAGTATAGAAGCCTCAGACACCACTAAGTGTTTTCCGGCGTAATAGCGGCCATTGGTGATCAATGCCATGGCACATTGCAGCTCTTCACCATCCGCCCGCACCTTAAAGCTGCCTTTGCGGCGGGAGAACGCCAGCTGAGCAGCAATGAAGAGAGAGGCGAAGCGACCATAACGACGCTTCAGGCGCAAGGGCACAACATGTACCACTTCTGCATCAAAGCCCGTAGAGGTAGATAGGAAAAACGGTCGCCCATTGGCATAGCCGTTGTGCAGTTTCTGTGTCTTCCCGGCAATGATGGCCTTGGCGATCTCTTTCGGCGCGCTCGGCACGCCCAGCTCATGCGCCAGCACATTGGCCGTACCAAAGGGAATGATTGCCAGATGCGGCTTCATTCCCCGTCCCAGCATGGCGGAAGCAGCTTCACTGACGGATGCATCACCGCCAGCAATCGCCAGAATATCGGTGTTCAGGTCTGGATCAGCACACGTCTCGGCAATTTCACTGGCACGGTTGGTCAGCTTCAGCTCCACCTTCATCCCAGCCTCTTCCAGACACTTCACGATCTCCGTGATGCGCTGAAAGCGGAAGGATGTGGCCGTTGGATTGGCTAGAATAAGCACACGCTTGGCTTTGCGAGGCTTCTTCTCGGGTTTATCCAGCCGGGAGTGAGGAAGCGGGCTTTCCATGCGTGCGTCCGAACCTTCCCGACTTACTTGGACTTCTGAAAGGGCTTCATACCCTTTCGTGCCAGCTCATCAGCGCGTTCGTTCTCTTCGTGTCCGGCATGGCCTTTCACCCAGTGCCAGGAAACATCATGACGCTGTGCAGCCGAATCCAGCTGCTGCCAGAGATCTGCATTCTTAACCGGAGAGTTGGAGGCCGTCCGCCAACCTTTACGTTTCCAGTTGTGCATCCACTGCGTGATGCCGTTCTTCACGTAAGAACTGTCGGTATAAAGATCCACTGCGCAAGGCCGCTTCAGGGTTTCCAGTGCCTGAATAGCCGCCATTAGTTCCATACGGTTGTTGGTCGTGGCCGGCTCGCCGCCGCACAGCTCTTTCTCGTGCTCGCCAAAGCGAAGCAGCACACCCCAGCCTCCAGGCCCGGGGTTGCCGGAGCACGCTCCGTCCGTCCACGTCTCAACACGTTTGGTATCGCTCATTTATCCAGCCCGTATGCACTCGCATTGGATACGCCACGATGGAACCTGAGTTTGCGCAGGTATTCAAGTGGATCTTTTGGAACAACCAGCGCGCCTTCCGGCACAGACAGCCAGTCATAAAGACGTGTCAGCAGGAAGCGCAGCGCAGCACCGCGGCACAGCAACGGCAGATTGTCGAACTCCAACTCGCTGAACGGACGCACAGTGCGATAACCTTCCAACAGCGCACGCGCTTTTGTCACGTTGAACATGCCATCCGGCTCAAAGCACCACGCATTGATGCAGATCGCCACGTCATAGGCGAAGGCATCATTACAGGCAAAGTAGAAGTCGATCAGGCCGGAAAGTTCCTTGCCCAGATAGAATACGTTGTCCGGGAACAGATCCGCGTGAATCACACCGCTCGGCAGATCCTTAGGCCACAGCGCCTGCAACTCATCCAGCTCAGCTGTCAGCTCTTCAGCAAGGCCCGCCTTCACCTCGTGCGCACGGTCGCGGCTTGCATCCAGCAAAGGTGCCCAGCCATCAACGCTCAGGGAGTTCGGGCGCTTGATTTCAAAGTCAGCGCCTGCCAGATGCATCCGTGCCATGCCTTTGCCCAGCTCAGAGCAATGCACCAGCTGCGGTTTGCGTACCCACATACCATCAAGGAATGTGACCATGGCGGCAGGACGTCCTGCAAGCTCACCCAGCATCTGCCCATCGCGATCAATCAGCGGGGTAGGGCAGTTGAGGCCTTTCCCGGCGAGATGTTGCATCAGGCCCAGAAAAAACGGCAAATCATCAGGATTAACGCGTTTTTCGTAGAGCGTCAGGATGTAATAGCCCGTCTCCGTATGAACCAGATAGTTGGAGTTCTCAACGCCTTCGGCAATGCCCTTGTAGGAGAGCAGAGTGCCAATGTTGAAACGGTCGATGAAGGCGCCCAGCTCTTCATCGGAAACATCGGTATATACAGCCATAACTATTCTGCCGCGCTTGTTCCGCTAGGTGCAGGAGCAGCCCGTAACTCTTTCGGTAGATTGAATGAAATGTCTTCTTCAGCAGTTGTAACGGTTTCCAGTGTCACATCAAAATGCTCACGGAAGGCTTCAACAATTTCTTCAACGAGGATCTCAGGAGCAGACGCACCAGCAGTGATGCCAATGGTCTTCACACTTTCAAAGTCACCCCAGAAAATCTCGGAGGCGCGCTGGATCAGGAATGCCTTTTCGCAACCAGCCCGCTCACCAACTTCGCGCAGACGTTTGGAGTTGGAGGAGTTCGGCGCGCCAACAACAATCATCGCATCGCATTTCGGTGCAATTTCCTTCACCGCATGCTGGCGATTGGTGGTCGCATAACAAATGTCATCCTTGTGCGGCTTCGCAATAGTCGGGAAGCGCTCTTCAAGGATTTCGACGATCTCTTTGGTGTCATCAACAGAAAGTGTGGTCTGTGAAATCCAGGCCAGCTGACGATCTGTCTTTGGCTCAAATGTGCGTGCATCTTCCGCAGTCTCAATCAGAGAGACACGTCCACGCGGCAACTGACCCATAGTGCCAACGACTTCCGGATGGCCTTTGTGGCCGATCAGAAGAATTTCACGCTCGCGTCTGTCATGCAAAATTGCTTCTTTATGTACCTTGGAAACCAGCGGACAGGTCGCATCAAGGAAGAAAAGATTACGCAGGCGCGCAGCTTCCGGAACGGACTTAGGTACACCGTGAGCGGAGAAAATCACAGGACGATCATCAACCGGGATCTCATCCAATTCCTCAACAAAAACAGCACCTTTGTTGCGCAGACCCTCAACAACATACTTGTTGTGAACGATCTCGTGGCGCACATAAACAGGAGCGCCATACTTCTCCAGAGCGAGGTCCACGATCTGAATCGCGCGGTCAACACCGGCACAAAAGCCGCGTGGAGCGCAAAGTAAAATTTTGACCGGTGCCTTCGGGGAGGGCGTAACCTGCATGATGTATTCCTGAATTTTGACTTTGAGCAATTGAAGGATGTTGGCTGTCTCTGTCAAGAAAAAGAGTTTTTAATCGGGCATCAAGCGCTGATTTTCTCCAATATTCAGCCTGTCAGCTTCCTCCAATGTGTTTCAGGTGACTGATGTATCTCGCCATTTGCGTTTGCGGCTGATATAGAAACAAAAACTGCAGATAAATTTGGGATTCGTATGGTGGGCAATTTATTGGCAAAATCACTGCTCAAAAACACAGGACGGGCAATTCTTCTGGCAGCAATCGGTGCATCATTGGCAGGCTGCGGAAGCTTCATGTCATCAGATGCTGAGCTGGAATCTTCTTCAGCAAATCCGCCTGCAACAGAGAAGACTTTTGATCTGTCCGTGCTACAGGCACCTGCCTTATGTCCCGCCTTGCAGGAACTTTCAGGAACAACCATCCTGACCAAATACCCACGCGGCAAAGAGAAGACACCTGAGAATCTCAGCTATCAGGCAATCATCACCGATTGGGCACGCACCTGTAAAAAGTCCGGCCAGAACTCAGCGATGAAACTGGGTATCGCGGGTACAATTACACCCGGTCCAACGTGGAAAGGGGGCGAAGTACTGCTTCCTGTGCGTGTAGCAGTCACACAAGATGTGGATGGCGGAGAAAAAACAATCTACTCCAAACTCTTCAGCGTTCCTGTCACTTTAGGGGCCGGATCGCCGTCTGCGACATGGGCATTTGTGGAAGAAAATATTATTCTTCCGAATGAACCGGGACAAAATGTCGTCTTTGGATTCGACGAAAAGTAAAAAATAGGTTAGTAAGGGTTCACAGCTTGGCGTCATAGTGTCGCGCCAGCCTTTCTCAGGGGCACGTTGCAGCCGTTGAGAAGGAATACATTCGCCGGTTCTGAGAGGAGGGCTGGCGAGTGCAGAGCTGTGCGGGAGAGAATAAGCCACCCATTGGGTTATCGCCGAAGGAGCAACCGCCCCGGAAACTCTCAGGCAAAAGGACCGCATAGTAAGCAACACTCTGGAAAGCAGTGCCGAGCGCGCTATCCGTATGGATCGCACGTTAAGGCTCTCACCGAAGGAGTAATCGCTCTGGTTTTTGTAGCTGCCAGTGCGGGAAATCTCTCAGGTTCTCGAGACAGAGGGGGCGTACTTGATCATTCCAAAGGGAATGGTCTTTGACGTGTACGCCACTGTCTGAGGGGACCATATGGCTGAAGCTACAGACCTGCTGAAAACACCGCTTTTCGATCTACACAACGAGCTTGGCGCTAAAATGGTGCCGTTCGCTGGCTATGATATGCCAGTACAATACCCGCTCGGCGTTATGAAAGAACATCTCTTCACCCGTGAAAGCGCAGGCCTCTTTGACGTGTCCCACATGGGACAGGCTTGGCTCGTAGGCCCTGACCACGCAACCACTGCTGCTGCATTGGAAACGCTCGTTCCATCCAACATGAAGGAACTGAAGCCGGGTAAACAGCGCTACACGGTTCTGCTCAACGACAACGGTTGCATCATCGATGACCTCATGGTGTCTCGCCCGCTTGCGGCTGAAGACGACGGTCGCCTGATGCTTGTTGTCAATGCAGCTTGTAAAGACAACGACTACAAAATCATCGCAGCTGCTCTGCCGGACAACGTGAAGCTTGAGATCGTTGAAGACCGCGCACTCATCGCAATTCAGGGTCCGAAAGCCGCTGAAGTGATGGCTCTGCATGCACCGGAAGCTGCTGAGATGGGCTTCATGGAAGCGCGTCCACTTGAGTTTGACGGCATTTCCGTGATTGCGTCCCGTTCCGGTTACACCGGTGAAGACGGTTACGAAATCTCTATTCCTGCTGGCGCTGCTGAAGCTGTCGCGAAAGCATTGCTCGCTGATGAGCGTGTAGAACCAATCGGCCTTGGTGCACGCGACAGCCTGCGCCTTGAAGCTGGCCTTTGCCTCTATGGTCACGACATCGACGAAAACACTACACCCGTTGAAGGCAACATCACCTTCTGCATGCAGAAGCGCCGCAAAGAAGCGGGCGACTTCCCTGGTGGTGAGCGTGTGCTCAAGCAGTTGGCTGAAGGTACCGAAAATCTCCGCGTCGGTCTGCTGCTTGATGGCCGTGCTCCGGCACGTGAAGGCGCAGAAATCCGCGTACCGGGTTCAGAAGAAGTTATTGGCCGCGTCACATCAGGTGGTTTTGGCCCAACACTCGGCGCGCCGGTGGCGATGGGCTATGTCCCATCCAAACTGGCAGAAATTGGCACAGAAGTTGAGCTTGTGGTCCGTGGCCGCGCACTCAAAGCCAAGGTAGCTGAGATGCCGTTTGTAGCACAGCGCTACTACCGCAAACCAAAATAATTCCGGTGAGGGCAGCGGGCTGCCCCAATCACATTTCAATCGACAAACGACAGTGTAGGGAACGCTTAAATGAGCACATATTTCACAAAAGACCACGAGTGGCTGAAGGTTGAGGGAGACGTAGCAACCGTCGGCATTACTGAGTTCGCACAGAGCCAGCTGGGCGATGTTGTGTTCGTCGAACTTCCAGAGAACGGCAAAACCGTTGCTCAGGATGATGAAGTAGCCGTCGTGGAATCCGTGAAAGCTGCATCTGAAGTATATGCACCGCTGGATGGTGAGATCACAGAAGGCAACGAGCTTCTTGTTGATGAGCCTGCAAAGGTAAACGAAGACCCAGAGGGCGCTGCATGGTTCTTCAAAATGAAGCTCGGAAATGCTGCACAGCTTGAAGCCCTGATGAGCGAAGCTGATTACAAAGCATTTGTAGAAACGCTTTAAGGCAAAGCGTACTCCCGAAAAGCCCGACCGGTTTTCGGAATAAGAATACGCAATAAGCCAAAGCCGTTCAGCCCCTGCCATGTCGGGCAACCTCATGGCAGGAAATGGCAGAAGCCCTATTTGCTTTTGCTGCAATGTGCATCAGACAATCTGATGGAGAGGGAACATGCGGTATCTTCCGCTTTCAGACAACGACCGCGCCGACATGCTGGCGCGTATCGGTGTAGACTCAATCGATGAGCTATTTGCCGATATTCCAGAGGCCGTTCGCCTTGAAGAACTGACAACCTTGCCACGTCGCAAGACCGAGATGCAGGTGGAGCGTCAGCTCTCTGCAATGGCAAACAAGAATGTCAGTGCCGGATCACTCCCGTTCTTCGTCGGGGCAGGGGCGTACAAACACCACATTCCTGCTACCGTTGATCACCTGATCCAGCGTTCCGAATTTCTGACCAGCTACACCCCGTATCAGCCAGAAATTACACAAGGTACGCTTCAGGCACTCTTTGAGTTCCAGACTCAGGTTGCAAACCTGACCGGAATGGATGTTGCTAACGCGTCCATGTACGACGGATCCACCGGCACTGCAGAAGCTGTGTTGATGGCTCACCGCGTGACCCGTAAGAAAAAAGCGGTTCTCTCCGGCGGTCTGCACCCACAGTACCGTGAAGTGGTTGAAGGCGTTTCCGCCAAGCTTCCGGGCGCATCCGTTGTTGCGCTGCCTGCTGACCCAATGGGCACAGAAGACATTCTGGCTCAGATCGATGATGAAACCTCCTGTGTGGTGGTTCAGTCTCCATCCTTCTACGGTCAGCTGATTGATCTGAAGCCGATTGCAGAAAAAGCACACGCCCACAAAGCGCTGCTGATTGCTGTGTTCACTGAAGTTGTCTCCCTTGGCCTTCTGGAAAGCCCAGGCGCTCAGGGTGCAGACATCGTGGTTGGCGAAGGCCAGTCCATCGGTAACCCACTAACATTCGGTGGCCCTTACGTTGGTCTGTTCGCAACTCGTCAGAAGTACATCCGCAACATGCCGGGTCGTGTATGTGGTGAGACCGTGGATGCGGAAGGCAAGCGCGGTTTCGTGCTGACCCTCTCCACACGTGAGCAGCACATCCGTCGTGACAAAGCGACCTCCAACATCTGCACCAACTCTGGTCTGTGTTCTCTGGCATTCACCATCCACATGACCCTGCTGGGCGGAAAAGGCCTCGCACGTCTTGCACGCATCAACCACATGAGCGCAGTCGCTCTGGCAGATGCTCTTGGTGCGATCGATGGTGTTGAAGTGCTGAACTCCTCATTCTTCAACGAGTTCACCATCCGCACACCAAAGAACGCGCACGAAGTGATTGAAGCACTGGCTGCAAAAGGCGTTCTGGGCGGTGTACCTGTCTGTCGTCTGGACAAGTCCGGTGGTGACATCGACAACCTGATCGTTGTTGCAAGCACTGAAGTGAACACCGATGAGGACCGTGCAGCCTATGCGCAAGCTCTGAAGGAGGTGCTGGCATGACTATGAACCATCAGGGACGCCCGACACGCGCAGGTGAAGCTGGCCCTCCAATGCCGCACCAGACCTTTACTGGTAACCGCGCACTGGACATGGAAGAGCCGCTCATCTTTGAAATCGGCCACATGGACAACTGCGGTGTGGATCTGGACGAGCCAATGGACTTCGTTCCACGCCTCGGCAACCACATGCGCAGCGAGCCAGTAGACCTTCCAGCTCTGTCCGAGCCGGAAACCATGCGCCACTATGTTCGCATGTCCCGCAACAACTATGCGATTGACTCAGGTCTGTACCCTCTGGGCTCCTGTACCATGAAGCATAACCCGCGCCTCAACGAAAAGATGGCGCGTCTGCCTGGCTTTGCAGACATTCACCCACTTCAGCCAATCTCTACCGTTCCGGGTGCTTTCGAGCTGATCTCTGAACTGGCAGACTGGCTGATGGAACTCACCGGCACCAACGCTGTGGCAATGAGCCCGAAAGCAGGTGCCCATGGTGAGCAGTGCGGCATGATGGCCATCAAGCACGCAATTGCTGCCAAAGGTGAAGAGCGCTCCATCGTTCTGGTTCCGGAAAGTGCCCACGGCACCAACCCGGCAACTGCTGCACTCGTTGGCTACAAGGTTGTATCCATCCCGGCACGTGAAGACGGCACAGTGGCTGTTGAAGCTGTGATCGAGAAGATCGAAGCACACGCAGGTCAGGTGGCAGCTCTCATGCTCACCAACCCGAATACCTGTGGTCTGTTCGAGCCAGAAGTGATTGAGATTGCAAACGCAATCCATGAAGCTGGTGGCTATTTCTACTGTGATGGTGCAAACTTCAACGCGATTGTTGGCAAGGCCAAGCCGGGTGATCTCGGCATCGACGCCATGCACATCAACCTGCACAAAACCTTCTCCACGCCACATGGTGGTGGTGGTCCAGGTTCTGGTCCGGTTGTTCTGTCTGATCGTCTGGCACCTTACGCTCCACTTCCATTCATCCGTAAGAATGGTGAGGAACTGGAAGTCGTAGAAACCAACGACCAGCTGAACGAAGGCGAACAGCCATTTGGCCGTATGACCGCGTTCTTCGGTCAGATGGGCATGTATGTACGTGCACTTTCCTACATGCAGTCCCACGGTTCCGATGGCCTGAAACAGGCATCTGAAGATGCAGTGCTGAACGCAAACTACGTGCGCGTTGGCCTGCAGGACCTGATGACCCTGCCATACGGCGTCAAACCTTGCATGCACGAAGTCCTCTTCGACGACAGCTTCCTCAAAGACACCGGCGTTTCCACGCTGGACTTTGCAAAAGCAATGATCGACGAAGGCTACCACCCAATGACCATGTACTTCCCACTGGTCGTAAGTGGTGCAATGCTCATCGAGCCAACCGAAAGCGAAAGCCGCGCGTCTCTGGACCTGTTCGTCGCAACCATGCGCGATCTGGTGATGAGTGCAAAAGCTGGTGAAAAAGACCGCTTCGAAGGTGCTCCGTTCCTGGCTCCGCGCCGCCGCTTGGATGAAACCGGTGCAGCGCGTAAACCAATCCTAAAATGGGTGGCTCCAGAACCAACCAAGGTGGAACCAGAACTCGCGTAACAACGCGTTTTCTGTAAAACTTACAGCCCGGCTCTTGCAAAAGACGCCGGGCTTTTTCTTTGCCAGAATTCTAATGGCGTTCCCCTGACCACATCCTCAAAAATTAATAGATCAGAATACGTGGATACTGAGCACTCCCCCGTCAGTATACGGTCATGCATGCTCCGCAAAGAATGGGTGAGGTGGGTATGCGTAAAGCACCAAAATGGCGCAGTTGGATGCCAACAAGCAGGCAGCTTAGGTTCAAGCTGCAATCAACCCTCGCCAGAGCCTTTCCTGCAATCGGCTACCGCTATAATTATTTTCCAGATAATGCTGCGCCGGGGCTGTCTCCGCATAAGCACCTGCTCACCATGGATGAGCGCAGCTCCCGGGACCTACCTCAGCAAGTGCAGGCATTCTTTACAGAACATGGCGCGCTTGAACAAAGCCGCTATCCTTTGCCGATCACTCCATCAGGCCACACCCAGCTCAGACTGCATAAACTGGCTGACACGCTAGTTCTCGGCAGCACAGGCGCCACGGTCTTGAAAAGCCAGCACCGCCAGA
Organism: Pseudovibrio sp. SCP20; assembly: GCF_057774105.1. NCBI lineage: Bacteria > Pseudomonadati > Pseudomonadota > Alphaproteobacteria > Hyphomicrobiales > Stappiaceae > Pseudovibrio > Pseudovibrio sp. SCP20. Next base: position 236,217 of record NZ_JBYMDH010000001.1, read on the forward strand.
TAGAAGCTGCCGCCCCCAACACCATGCGGTTTGCGCGCCTCAAAGATCGAACGATCCAAAGTGCGGCGGTCAACATGCTCGGCATGGCAACGGGCTATCGTCACTACTACCACTTCCTCTGCGATGTAGCGTTTCCACTGCTGTTTCTGTTGGAGCATCTGGAACCTCGTACTTTCCCTCTCAAAATCCTTCTGAGAGAAGATCTGCCGGAGTTTCAGCGAGAGTTTTACGAATTTCTGGCTCAGGATACGCCGCTCCTCACGCTGGAAGAGTGCAAGGCAAATGAGCGCATACACTGCAAAACCCTCTACCATTGCTCTCCCGCCATGAACTGTGAGTTCCGGGCACCAGCCAGCGAGCAGGCGGCCTCCATGGTCGCGACGCACTATCTTGCAGCCTACGGGCTCGATATGCACAAGGTGCCCACTCAAAAGCTCTACATTGCACGCAATGACGCAAAAACACGGCGTATCCTCAATGAGACAACGCTTATCGAACAACTTGAAGCACGCGGCTTCCAAAGTGTGGTGCCCGGCAAGCTGACACACAGAGAACAGGTGAAACTTTTCAGCAGCGCTAAGATCATCGTGGGTACACACGGCGCAGGCCTCACTAACCTGCTCTTCACGCAGGCAGGTGGCAAGCTCGTGGAGATCTTTCCAGCCGACTACATTCAAAGTGCTTATGCATGGCTCTCGCATGTCAGAGGTTTGGAATACGCCCCCGTGATCGGCGAGATGAGTGGAGCCCATCAACACTTCACCCTACCGCAAACTGCGATCGGGCAGATTCTGCATGAAGTTGATGCCTTGGAGTTCGCCTAGCGATCTAACAGAGACATAGACCTTACAACCGCTGCCAATGCGGCGGAACGATTAGGCTGTCATCTATGTTTGGGTTCTTGAACCACTTGAGCGGTGCAATCACATGCTTCTCTTCATTCCCATTGAGAAACGCCGCCCACCAGCTGAACGTGCTGTTCGCCGTCACGATATGATCGCATGAAGACATAACCATCAGATCTTCATGATCTTTTCCATCCTGCATCGGATCAGCAAAGTAGACGTTCTCTTGCTGAGGAACCACCTCGCGTGCCCGTTCAGGACTGTCTGAAAAAACATAAAACGTCAGCCCGGGCACACGCGCAGTCAGGAAATCCATCGCGCCTTTGTAGTACCCCGCAGAGCACAAACCGAAGTTCTGCAAATTATGCGCCTGACTGTAATCACCATACCGCACATGCAGCGCAGCTGAGGGACCGGACTTGATCCGCTGCAACAGCTTCAAACGCTCCAGAACCATGGGCTTCTTCAGGATGATCTCATCACGCAGCTGTTCCATGATTGAGAACGGAATCTCCCAAGTCTGCCAGTACCCATCCAGATAGGCACTTTGCTTCAGCGCTGGTGTTTCACCGTCTTGCAACAACTCATCCTCACGGATGTAACGCCGCTGATAAAACGGATAGAACTTACGGCACAGCTTAACCGTCTGCCCAAACGACTGGGCAGGCCAGAGCACGGCTGACATCTCGGATTCAGTCGCAGATAAGCCCTGTGTCTTGAACAAGTTAAGGCAATAGGAGCGATTGAAGTACTGGTCGTACTCACTGCGGTCGAAGCGCAGTTTCATCCCTGTTTCAAGCGCGATTTTTCGCCCAAGAGCATACTGAAAAAGCTGATTTCCAATGCCCCCGCGGATACGGACAATCAATGTTGGCTTGAGCTTGCGTCGCCGCGCAGCTCCCGATCTTCGCACCTGAGAAGCAACTGACATACGTCCCCCGCTACACAAATCAGCTTGTTTACCTGTCAGCCTAGCGGAGCTTTGGCAAAGGCTCACTACTAGGTTTTTGGGAGTAAATCTCTGCGGAGCACCCGTTTACCAGCTCGTCCTACAGGGATAAGTTGCAAGACCAAATCATGTCATCATCAAAACGCCATGCTTGCTGGCAACACTGTACCCGATATAACCAACTGGATTTGTTTATGAACTACGATTTGCTCATTTGGGATTGTGATGGCTGTCTGATCGACAGCGAATGGATTGGGTGCCAGGTTGAGGCAGAAGGCTTCACCAAAGCCGGATACCCCATCAGCACAGAAGATATGATCGCGCGTTTCTGCGGTGTGTCCGCCAACGAAGTTTTCAGTCAGGTGGAAGCTGAGATTGGCCGGGATATCCGAAAACATGAAGCGCTCATAAATCAGGATGCTGCTCTCAAAGCAGCCTTTGAGAAAGACCTTCAACCAATCAAAGGCATCCACGAAGCATTGCATGAGTTGGACAAACTGTTCCCGAACATGAAGATGTGCATTGCCTCAGGCAGCTCCATGGAACGACTGGAGCACACGCTCAAACTGACTAATCTTCATGAGCGTTTTGAACACAGATACTTCTCGGCAGATCTAGTTGCGAAAGGCAAACCGGCACCAGATGTGTTCCTCAAAGCAGCCAGTGAGATGGGCGTTACTCCTGCCAAGTGCCTCGTCATCGAAGACAGCCACCTGGGCCTGAAAGCAGCCAATGCCGCCGGCATGGACGCCCTCGGCTTCACCGGCGCCACCCACGGCACCCAAAATTTGCACAGCAGACTTGAGCAACAAAACCCTCTGGCAATCTTCAATGATATGAGAGAGTTAGCGGGTCTGATGCAAAAGCTGAATCTGCTCAAAAACACGGTCTGAGAATGCTTGATCAGCATAATCTGCCAAAACATTCTTGACAGCAGCGGTAGGTTGCGGTCATACACTTGGGCATGAGCAAGAACCTGACTATCATTTCTGCAGTTTATTATTATGCGACCGACATATCGGCGGCCGCGTTCCTATAAACTCATGTAAAATTGAGGTCAGAACCAAAAGCCGCCGCGTAGGCGGCTTTCGTGTTTTAGCTCTCCTGCGCGGCGCAGGAGAGAATTATGAAACACACTGTTGTCGATACCACCCGTTGCTTCCGCCCCAAATCCGAAGCTCTTCAGCTGCTGATTGATCGTGGCTTCCTGCATCAATGCACAGACCTTGAGGCGTTGGATGAAAAGCTGCAGGCAGGCCCTATCACCGCATACGCTGGATTTGATGCGACAGCAGATAGCCTGCATGTCGGTCACCTGCTACCGTTGATGGCCATGCGTTGGTTGCAGAAAACCGGCCACAAGCCAATCCTGCTGATTGGTGGTGGCACAACGCGCGTGGGTGATCCAAGTTTCCGCAGTGAAAGCCGTCCGCTGCTCGATGATGCGCAGATCTCTCACAACCTCGCTGGCATCCGTGCGACCGTGGAACGTCTCTTTGATCTTTCAGAGGGGCAGGGGCAGATCGTCAACAACGCGGAATGGCTGGACGAGTTCCGCTTCCTCGAGTTCCTACGCGACTTCGGTACCCACTTCACTGTCAACCGCATGATGACCTTCGACAGCGTTCGCTCCCGCCTGGAAGCGCAGCAACCACTATCAGTCCTCGAGTTCTGCTACATGATGCTGCAAGCAGTTGATTTCGTTGAGCTCAACCAGCGCTTCGGCTGCTCACTGCAGATCGGTGGCTCTGATCAATGGGGCAACATCGTCAATGGTGTAGACCTCGGTCGCCGCTCTGGCAGTCAGCTCTTTGGCTTCACACTGCCACTGCTGACAACAGCCTCTGGCAGCAAAATGGGTAAGACGGCAGAAGGTGCGGTATGGCTCAACCCATCCCGTCTCTCCAGCTTCGGCTTCTGGCAGTTCTGGCGCAATGTCGATGATGCCGATGTCCCACGTTTCCTGAAGCTCTTCACCGATCTGCCATTGGGCGAAATTGACCGGCTGTCCTCACTGAAAGGTCAGGAACTCAATGAAGCCAAGAAAATACTGGCAACTCAAGTCACCGGCATCGTCCACGGTCTGGCCGCAGCAGAAGCCGCTCTTCAGCAAGGCGAAGCTCTGTTCAACGGTCAGGAAGACCTGACCCAGCCAACCCACGAACTGCCTCTGGCTCTGCTCGCCAAGCCGCTTGGCCTGCTGGACCTACTGGTAAAACTCGGCTTCGCCACCACAAACAGCGAAGCCCGACGCCTCATCCGCGGCGGCGGCGTCCGCCTGAACACATCTATTGTGTTGGAAGAAACTCGAATGATTTCCGAAGGCGACCTAAAGCCAGGTGAGAGGCTGAACTTAGCGGTTGGCAAGCGCCGTAAGGCTCTGGTGGAGTTTGTGTAAGCAAACTTGATGCGGTCAGATCTGAGCTGACCGCTGAGCCAAGAACTACAGTTCTTCCCCATTCACCATCGACCAATGATGCGGCTGCAGTTCTCGCAGACTTTTGAAGATCAACTGATTGTCCGTGTTGGAGATGGCTGCGAGAACGTCTCCACCCCAATGGACAAGCCGTTCCTGACAAATCCCGCAGGGTGTCAAAACAACAAAGGGGCTGTTCTCATCTTCACGGTAGATACAAAGAGAATGAGTAACGGCCTCATTCAGCTTATGAGCCTCCAAAATAGCGCCAACTTCCATACAGAGAGACAGCCCGTCATTTTTGGTGTCCGGTGCTACACTGGTGAGGATCTTTCCACTGTCAGTCCTGACGGATGCCGCTCCTCCCCAACCAGTAGGATAACGCCGTTCAATCAGCAGCTTGGCTTCATCAAATAATGTTTGTTCAATGGTCATTCTGCCACGCTAAAGCTTCTGCCCCTATCAATCAAATCATGTTCTACAGATCTTGAGTAGGTCCTTATGATCTCACCGATTTTGTAGATTGCACTATGATATCAAGGTGCAACTATTGCTCTGATTTTAAAGATATTTCACTGAGGGGATAGTATGAGCTTATTTCTTACATATTTGGCATTGGCACAGCCAATCGAGCTGACGGCAGCCGAGATGTGCCAGAGCACGGCGCGCACATACCTTGATCAACCGCTCCACATTGAGTGCCCCGTAGATGACAGTGATGGAAAAGATGCTAGCTTTGTTTATGTAAATGGGCTTCCTGTTGCCATAATGAATATAGGGTTCCCGCTGCCTGCTGATGCCTACGAAGAAGCAGTGGCAATTGACAAGCTTTGGCCCGAAGCTGGAGCAACTCTGGCTGAGAGTAAATCACATATCGTTTTATCTGCTCTTGGTTCCCCCAAGGAGCATCTGGAAGTTTTAAGCGCAGCGAAGACAATGACGCTCTTTGCAGCGTATCTGAGTGAAAAGCTACCTGTAACAGCGCAGATCGGCGTTGAGGGAAAAACAGTTATCTCGCCAGAGAAGCTAAAAACCTATGCCCAATCACTTGCTCAAGGTGAAGTGCCTTTGTTTGCATGGACTTCCTTAATGTTCTTTAACGGAGGCATGACCAGCGATGGGAAGCAAAAAGCGATAATGGCAACAAATGGTTTTCGTCCATTTATTGGCAGGGAGATTGAAACCTCTGCATCTGCCAATCTGACACCTGACAAAGTTGATTTCGTTTTGAATCTCGGTGTTTACCTCATCAAAAACGGCCCGGTAATTAATCACGGCGACACAGTTGGTGGAACAGCTGAAGAGAAGATCAAGGTTGTTCATAAACCTCAGGGATACAGACCGGAAACTCCATCGTTGCACGTTGTGTTACCTGATGCGGATGTAAGTGAGTTGGAAGGTGTTGGTGCAGAGGATCGGGCGGCTCCTCCTCCGCCTCGCAAATCTCTTTGGCCGTTTGGCAAACGCAAGGGGTAAAGCAGGCTTCTGCCAAGTGACAAAAAAAACCCCCGCCGGTGAGGGCAGGGGCCAAGTCATATGGATATGAAGCAGGATCAATGATGAACCCTGTAAAACAGCCAGACCGTTTGCCTGGCTGAAAGAGCTGCAGCGTTAGCGAGGCATCTGAGAACGAACCACCTGACGCAGAGCGTCTACCGGTTCAAGAGCCTTACCACGCTTGACGTGCCAGAATGTCCAGCCATTACAGGCTTGCTGGCCTTGGACGAGCGCACCCACTTTGTGGATCGATCCTGAATGCTCGCCGCAAATCAAAGAACCATCAGCGCGAACTGTGGCTTTGAAACGTCCCCGGGCATCGGTCAGTTCCGCGCCCGGTGTCAACAATCCGGTTTCCAACAGGTTGCCAAACGGAACTCGTGGAAGAGCACGTTTGCCTTGTGTCATCGCCAGAAAATCGTCGTTGGCTGGTGTTACCCGGTCAATCCGTTCAGAAGCTGCCTTGATGTAGGCATCTTCACGCTCGCAGCCCACAAAGTGGCGGCCAAGCTTTTTGGCAACAGCACCGGTGGTGCCAGTTCCAAAGAACGGATCAAGGATCACATCACCCTGATTGGAAGTGGAAAGCAGCACACGGTAGAGCAGGCTTTCCGGCTTCTGTGTTGGATGCACTTTGTCGCCGTTGTCGTCCTTCAAGCGCTCATGACCAGTGCAGATAGGCAGCACCCAGTCAGACCGCATCTGAAGGTCGTCGTTAAACGTCTTCATTGCATCGTAGTTAAAGGTCGGCTTGCTCTCCTGTGAAGGGCAGGCCCAGATGAGCGTCTCATGAGCATTCGTAAAACGCTTGCCACGGAAGTTCGGCATCGGGTTTGTTTTCAGCCAAACCACATCATTGTTGATCCAGAACCCAAGGTCCTGCATCACCGCGCCAACGCGGAAAATGTTGTGATATGAACCGATAACCCAGATGGACCCGTTTGGCTTCAGCACGCGGCGAACCGCAGTGAGCCATGCACGAGTGAACTCATCGTAAGCTTTAAAGCTGGAGAACTGATCCCAGTGATCATCGCAGGCATCTACCTTTGAATGATCAGGTCTGTGCAGATCTCCGCCCAGCTGTAGGTTGTAAGGGGGATCGGCAAAAACCACATCCACGCTGTTGTCTGGAAGCTTGTTCAAAGCCTCGACACAGTCACCCTTAATAATCGTATCAAGCCACTCTGGCTTGGTGGAAGTATGGGGTGTCATCAGGGACACCCCTTCTTTACGCTTTACTCTCATTGCGACGCAGCACCTCACGCAATTTCTGAGTGCTATGGTTACCGGATATGGTAAACCACTGGTTAACGGTGGATATCTTTTATTCTTTTAGAATCAACGCTTTATTTACAGATTCGAATATTTGTCTCGAAGTTAACTCCCATTAATATTCGGTCGCGGATTCCCTTGGGGTAGAGGTTTATGAGGAGTTAAAATGGCGAAAATGGAGAGCTAAAATATTTTTTGAGAGTCAAGCTTTTTTGCTGGCTAAAACGAACAAGGTAAACGCACTGCGGGGACAGCGGGCAAATCGGTTAATCAGTGTGGCAGAGCTCCCGTTACGGACAGCGCAAAAAGAAAGCGCGCCATAAAGGACGCGCTTCCCAAATTGCAAATCAGTGTGGGGAGAGGGGGGCTTACTCAATCCCCATGCAGTTGGCGTAGAAGGTAACTGTCGCTGGCCAGTCAGAGAACACGCCGCTCACCTTCACGTCCTGCGCCAACACATCCAGCAGCTCGTAAACGCTGCCTTCGCTGGTGATCGCATCATTGATGCTGCGGTAGTACCAGCCACCCTTGTTATGCGACAGCAGGCCAGAGCGCTCCAGCGTCCAGGCAAAGATCTTGATACCAGCCTCATTGGCAACCTTCGCATAAGCGGAAGGAACGATCTTGCCGTCTTCCAGCGTAACGAGCATCCAGAGAGGTGGAGAGATGTAGTTGACGCCCATCTCCTTCAGTTCAGCCATGGATGGTTTGAAGCTGCTCGGATCGGAGGTATCAAAGCCCTGCATGCGGAAGCGGCCATCAAGGAACACCGCCTGCTTGCCAAACTCTGGCTCATTCTTGATCCAGTAAAGCACATCATCAAGGAAGAAGGACTGAGGGTACACGTCAGAGGCTGGAACACCAGCTTCTTTATACTCATCAATCAGCTTCTGAGCGTAATCTTCCTGACTAAACCCATCAAACGGCATCTTGACGCTTGGACGCTTCAACTCCGGCGTAAACTTGACACCTTGTGCCTTGAACAATTCAATGGACTGAGCATGGGTCATCAATGTTCCGCCATTACCAGCCGCCGCATAAAGGTCAGTGCGCCAATCCGCAGTTCCCTTTAGAAAGTCCTCAACTGTTGTGGCTGTTGGATCAGAAGCATCCATCTTGCCCTTCAGGCCTTCAAACTCAGCCAGAGTGATCTCAGAGGTCCTGCACTCAGCAGTCGCTTTCTCACCACCCGCAGCAGCAGTGAATGGTGTCATACAGGTGCCAGCCAGATCTGTTGCCAGAATATTGGTGGTGGTTGCCAGATCGTTCTGGGAGTGACGGCAGACCAGCTGTTTGTCTTTGGTGAAGGTAACATCACACTCCTGCACACCGGCGCCCATCACTGCAGCAGCCTGATAAGACTCTAACGTATGCTCTGGAAACTGCAGCGGTGCACCGCGGTGGCCAATGGAGAAGCTGGAGGTGGTGGCAGGGTTGCCAATGCAAGCCCGCAGCTTTTCCTTCAGCGGGCTCTCCTGCATCTGCTCAACGAGAAAAGCAGGGCGAGGACCCAGCTGTGCAGCCTGCGCGCTTGCAGTAAAACAAGCGCCTGCTATCAGCCCAAGCGCGGCGGTTCGAACAAAGTGCATAAAAAAGATCCCTCCCGATCATTGAATGCTTTTGTGGTGTGATGCTGAAAAGAGCGTTGCACTCTTCCTCTGAAATCACACCTTTTAATTGGGATGTAGTTTTACAGAATAAACTGAAGGAGATAAGGGTAAATATGTAGCTAGATATCGCAATTCTGTGCGCAGAACTGGATCTGACGCTGCGTGAAAATATCCTCACTCACTAAAAAATAAATCATATTTGTCTGCGGATTGTCTTGACCCTGTCGTAAACATCCCTCAGATATATAGTGACACGAAAGAGGAGAAACCGAACGTGTCGACTATATCCGATAGCGACGTTGTGATGGAAACCCGTTCCATCCGCACGCCTGAAGCAATTCCCCCACGATCCTTTAAAGATGCCGCTGAAGCTGTTGAGCACCTGATCTTCCTGTTTGATCGGGCAACGGACTTCTTGCGCGAGAATTTTAAGTCTGCCGCTCAGGGCAGCATGCCGACAAACCGGGTCAGAGCTTTTTATCCGGAACTTCGTTTTGAAATGTCCAGCCACGTCCGTGTGGACACCCGTCTGTCCTATGGATTTGTAGCAAGACCTGGCAAATACAAAACCACAATCACCCGGCCTGATTTGTTCAGGCACTATCTGGAACACCAGATCGATCTGCTGATCAAAAACCACGGCCTCGAAGTTGAGATCGCTGAGAGTGATCAGCCAATTCCGCTGCACTTCGCATTCTATGATGGTGCACACGTTGAAGGCGCACTGCCAGACAGTGCAGAACGCACACTGCGTGATGTGTTTGATGTGCCGGATCTGGCGGTTATGGATGATGCCATCTCCAACGGCACCTACCGTGCCAAAGATGGCTTTGAGCCTCTGGCCCCATTCACCGCACCGCGCGTGGATTACTCCCTGCATCGCTTGCAGCACTACACCGCAACCGCACCGCGCTACTTCCAGAACTTTGTGCTCTTCACAAACTATCAGTTCTACATTGATGGCTTTGCGCAGATGGCGAAGGAACTGATCAACGATCCAAACAGCGGCTATGTTGCCTTCGTAGAACCGGGCAATCTCATCACCTACGCGGGTGATAAGGAGCCTCGCGAAGGTGTGGCACCGCCACGTCTGCCGCAGATGCCAGCCTATCACCTGCTGCGGGAGGACAACTCCGGTATCACCATGGTGAACATCGGTGTCGGTCCATCCAATGCGAAAACCATCACCGACCACATTGCGGTGCTTCGCCCACATGCCTGGTTGATGCTGGGTCACTGCGCTGGGCTCAGAAGCAGCCAGCAGCTTGGTGATTATGTGCTTGCACATGGTTACGTCCGCGAAGACAAAGTGCTCGACGCTGACTTGCCAACATGGGTTCCGATTCCACCACTGGCAGAAGTGCAGGTCGCGCTGGAAGATGCAGTTGAGAAAACCACCGGTTACAGCGGGTATGACCTGAAGCGCGTCATGCGCACGGGCACCGTGGCCTCCATCGACAACCGCAACTGGGAACTGCGTGACCACCGTGAGCCGGTACAGCGCTTCTCCCAGTCCCGCGCTATTGCGTTGGATATGGAGTCCGCAACCATCGCCGCTAACGGCTTCCGCTTCCGCGTTCCTTACGGAACCTTACTCTGCGTTTCTGACAAGCCACTGCATGGTGAGCTGAAACTGCCGGGCATGGCGACGGACTTCTACCGTAAACAGGTGGATCAGCATCTGGAAATCGGCGTGAAGACCATGGAGATCCTGAGAGAGATGCCACTGGAGCGCCTCCACTCTCGAAAACTCCGCAGCTTCATGGAAACCGCTTTCCAATAAGCACCACTAGGCAGCGACAAGAATAAGAAAAGCCGGGCATCGACCCGGCTTTTTGCTGTAAAGAAGCGTTTGCTGCCCCTGAGGCCGTTTCTCTACAACAACTAATCTGATTGCTGACTTGGCCTCATATGTCCAGGCGCGATAACCTGCACCGATTTTCCCAATCTAATTTTCAGTAGCTTTTAGTCATCCTATCAAATCAAAGAATGAGATTTATTATGCCATTTAACAAGATCCATGTACCCAAAGTGCTGTCTACCCAAATGTGTCGCTCAATCAGCGAACAGCTGCATGAAAGTCTGGTTGCAACATGCGGCGTTAATCCCAGCGATGACTTCACTTTGGTTTCTCGATACGAACCAGAAGATATGATGTTCCACCCGACTTTCCTCGGGAACAGAGACCCTAAAGCAACCATCGTGATTGAGATTGCATTGCTAGGCGGGCGTTCTGATGAGCAGAAAGAACACCTTTACAAAGACATGCGCCAACGTCTCTCGAACATCGGCTTTGAACCCAACAACTCCATCATGTTCTTGATCGAAAACAACTCGATTGATTGGTCTTTCAGTGGAGCTGGTTCCGTAAAAACAGTGCTGGGACTGTAAAGCCAATTAGCCGTACTTTCCGGCTTCCCTGTTTTGGCAAATGGCTTCTTAAATCAAACCACCCGCCTTCAGCGCTTTCTTCATCACCGTAGGCAGAGCTTCGCCTTCAAGCTCGTCGGGTGCGGACCACCAGTAGCCCTCTGGCTCCGCGTAGTTCGCTGGAGCCTCTGCCTGCCAGACGCTCATTTCCAAATGGAAGTGGGTGAAGGTGTGCTTCACGTCTTTGGCTGTCCGCACCCACTCCGCTTGAATTGGGGCGGCTGTCAGATCTTCCAGCGCAGCGTCATCGGACCAGTGTGTGGTGATTGGCTCACTCATCCCGGCAAGAAGGCCTTTGTCCTCTCGCTTGCGGAGCAGAATGCGTCCCTTGTCATCACTCAGCAGGAAAGCCATACCCCGCCGTGTCGGCTTCACCTTCTTCGGCGCTTTGCGCGGCAGCGTGTCTGCAATGCCTTGCTTGCGGCCTTCGCAAACGTCCATCCACGGACAGATGCCGCAGGCCGGTGACTTGGGAGTACAGATGGTGGCGCCCAGATCCATCATGGCTTGCGCAAAGTCGCCGGGGCGATCATGCGGCGTCACCTCAGCCATCAATGGCTTCACCTCAGCCTTGAGGGCAGGGAGCTCAGTCAGCAATGCATGGCGGCGCGAAAGCACCCGCTCCACATTGCCATCCACCACCGCAGCATGCCGCCCAAACGCAATCGTGGAGATCGCGGCGGCAGTGTAAGGACCCACGCCAGGCAGCTTCAAAAGCCGCTCTTCTTCCTCGGGAAAACGTCCATTGTGATGCAATTGGACATATTTTGCACACTTATACAGATTTCTTGCACGGGAATAATAACCAAGCCCAGCCCATGCTTTGAGGATATCTTCCTCCTCCGCATTGGCCATATCTGCAAGTGTTGGCCATGTCTTTATGAAGAGTTCGAAGTAACTTTTTACCGCCGCGACAGTAGTCTGCTGAAGCATGATTTCGGAGAGCCAGACATGGTAAGGGTCTGGTTTTACACCGGAAAGTATATCAGCAGGGGCTGTTCGCCATGGCAGTTGGCGAGAATTTCTGTCATACCAGTAAAGAAGAACTAGATTATCTTGCATGGTTTTGTGGGTTAACCTTGGTTTTGATCCCTAAATAATTGGGGTTCCCTTGGTAATTCATGGTACCGCGAAAAACGGGACTAAATTAAAACTAATATAAAGCAATGGTCATATATGTGCCTTAATCTAATGGCGTGATGAAGACGATGAAAGCAACTGCGCAAAATCGGGTTCCCAAAAGATCGAGCCATCAGCTAAACGAGCTGATCGGTAAGACGATGCACCCTGTCGCGCGCAAACGCGGATTTGCCAGTGCTGATCTTCTCGCCGCTTGGCCCGAACTTGTCGGCAAGCAGTATCACGGAAAGGTACAGCCCGGTAGGCTTGTCTGGCCAAGAACCAAAAGCTCCGATGGAGAGCCGGTCGCCGAACCTGCAACCCTTCTTGTTCATGCTGATGGTCCCACTGCTTTGTTCTTCACCCATGAAGCGCCGCAACTGCGTGATCGTATAAATGCCTTTTTGGGCTGGAATGCGGTTGGCCGCATCAAGGTTGTGCAGCGCCCCGCCCTCAGAACCAAGAAGATCACGCCCAAGCCATTGCGCAAGCTCTCCGAGATTGAAAACCGCCGCATTGAGCAAAAGGTGGCGCATGTTTCTGATGAGCGTTTGAAAAACGCATTAGAGAAGCTTGGCAAGAACCTCATTGCCCGCACACCTGCAGGCAACTCCTGATCCCTCAGCACGTCTGTTATACGTTGGAAAGTGATTACTGGCTCACTACCAGATCATGACCCTTGGCTGTGTAACCCAGCAGCAGGTCAGGGCGTTCCATCAAAAGATAGGCCGTGGTGGTTTCCTGCGCATTACGCAGCTCAATGGTGTCCCCATTAACCGCCCAGGCCGTCACACTGCTCAACTCTTCATTGGAGCAACCGCTTGTCGCCGCCAGTCCTGAAGGCAGGCCATGGGCTGCCGCAGAAGGGGACGCCACAGCGCCCGCAGCGGATTTGCTAAACTGCACACGACACGGCGCAACGCTGTTTCCGTTGCCTTCGCTCACCACCCAGTTCGTAGAGGTAAGCGCGCCCAGATCTGCTGTGCCCGTATAGATAATGTTTTGTGCTGCAGGTATAGCTGTTGTTTCAATCGTCGTTTCTTGAGTAGTTGTAGGTATAGCTTCGACGAAATCTTCAGATACAGAGGCTTGGCAGGCTATCAGTGGAGTGCTGAGAAGCATTAAGGTAGTCAAGCGCTTCATGGTGTATCCGTATATCTTGTTAGTGAGTTTGGTAAATCTTTAATAACTCATTAATGAGGCAAAAACAAAACAACGCGAAAAATTATTGCTGTTTTCCATGCATAAATTCTGTGGGTATGTATTAGCAGTGCAAATTTAATCATGGCAGATATCTGGAGGCAGATTTCGCCAGTTTGCCGCGAAACAGCGGAAGTCCTTTGTTTTAAACGAAGAAAATCGATTTCTCCCCTGACGCATACGTCAAATTGGCCGCCTTACCAAAAATTAATATGACTACTCAGGATATTCAGTAGCTTCTGACAAGTATTTGCCATAGTTTCCTGAAAACCAATTGTTGCTGAAAAGCGAGTTGTGGGCAGGTGCCGCAAACGGCAGGTGTTCACCAGCTTGTGATCAGAGGTCTAAGGGCAGGAGAGGTTATACTCGCACCCGGCCTCTGGCTACCACTGCGATAAAACGTGGTGGGTTAGTAGACAGGGCAACACATAGATAACTTGGGATAGGAAAACGTGACACTCTCTCGCCGTAAGTTTCTCGAGCGCACCAGCGCTCTGACAGCAGCTTCTCTCGCATTTGCCGCTATGCCAACTGTTGCCTCTGCACAGAGCTACTCTGAATCAGACCTGAACCAGGTTGGCCCACTGGGCGAGAAAGTTATTGGCAGCCCGGACGCGCCAGTCACCATCATCGAATACGCCTCTCTGACCTGTGGCCACTGTGCGAACTTCCACAACACCACATATAAAGAGCTGAAGAAGAAATACATCGACACCGGCAAGGTGCGTTTCATCTTCCGTGAATTCCCGCTGGATACAGTCGCTGCAGCTGGCTTTATGCTTGCGCGCTGTGCACCGGAAGACAAATACTTCGACATTATGACCCTGATGTTCGAACAGCAGCGCAATTGGGCATTCACCAATGATCCGTACTCCGCCCTGTTGAATATGGGTAAGCAGATCGGTTTCACTGAAGATGCTGTAAAGGCTTGCTTGACGAATCAGGAAATACTAGACGGAGTAACCAAGGTTCGTGACTACGGTTCAGAAAAGCTGGGCGTAGATTCAACACCGACCTTCTTTATCAACGGTGAGAAAGTAAGCGGAGCACTCTCTATTGAGGAGTTCAGCAAGTACGTGGATAAGAATCTGTAAGCAAAGCGGGCAGCCCTCAGGGCTGAACAACCTGCTCGCAGATCTATGCGCGTATGATCGCTTACACCCTGTTGTAAGAGTAGGGGGCGCTCTGTGAAGTTCCAGCGCCTCCGCGTCCTTGGGTTCAAATCCTTCGTCGAGCCCATGGAGTTTGTCATTGAAGACGGCCTGACAGGCATTGTCGGGCCCAATGGCTGCGGTAAATCCAATCTCGTTGAAGCGCTGCGCTGGGTTATGGGAGAAAACTCCTATAAAAACATGCGCGCCTCCGGAATGGATGACGTAATCTTCTCCGGCTCTCTCAACCGTCCGGCACGAAACACCGCAGAAGTCACCCTGTTCCTCGACAATTCTGACCGCACCGCGCCTTCCGGCTATAATGACAGTGATACGCTGGAGGTAACCCGCCGCATTGAGCGTGAAGCGGGCTCAGTCTACAAAATCAACGGCAAGGACGCCCGCGCCCGCGATGTGCAGCTGCTCTTTGCAGATGCTTCCACCGGCGCACGCTCCCCAGCCATGGTCCGTCAGGGCCAGATCGGCGAGCTGATCTCATCCAAGCCAACCTCCCGCCGCAAGATCCTGGAAGAAGCCGCGGGCATCTCCGGCCTGCATAGCCGCCGTAAAGAAGCTGAAATCCGACTGCGCGCTGCGGAGACCAATCTGGAACGTCTGGAAGATGTGGTCGTACAGATTGAAGGTCAGCTCGACGGCCTGAAGCGTCAGGCCCGGCAGGCCACCCGTTATCGCAACCTGTCCTCCGAGATCCGCAAGGCTGAAGCGACCATCCTGTATCTGCGCTGGCATGAAGCCACGGCAGCGCTGGATGCTGCCCGCAAACAATATGCAGAAGCCGAAATCGGCATGCGCGACATTGCTGGCCTACAAGCCTCCACCGCCAAAGAACAGGCACTGGCCGCCCACGAAATCCCTAAGCTGCGTGAAGCCGCAGGTGGCGCCGCCGCCGCGCTCCAGCATCTCATCATCGCCAAGAACGATCTGGAATCTGAAGACCGCCGCATCAAAGAAAAGCTGGTCGACCTTCAGGCCCGCCTTGCTCAGATGGAGCAGGACATCGAACGCGAAGCCCAACTCGCCAGCGAAAACGCCAGTCATCTAGAAGAGCTGGAAGAGGAAAAGCAGGAGCTTCTTGAAGCCGCTGAGACCATGGACGAGCGCGCTGCAGAAGCGGAAGAGCTGGTCCTGATCGCAGAAGACAACCTCGATGCCAGCGAGATGAAGCACTCGCGCATCACGCAGGACCACGCCAGTCTCCTCGCCAAACACACGCAGCTGGAAAACCAGATCTCCGGCATCCGCCAGAAAACCGCGCGCTTTAAAGAAGAGGCAGATCGCTTCAAAGGCCAGTTGGAAGCTGTCGAGGCAGATATTAAAGCGGCCAGCGGCCCAAGCGACAAACGCGAAGAGCTGGAAATGGCTCTGGAAGAGTTGGCAGAGGCGGAAGAAAGTGCTGTTGAAGCGGAAGAGCTGCTGGCAACAGCCCGCGAGACAGAGAACAACTGTCGCAATCCATTAAATGAAGCGCATTCAGCTCTCTCCAGATATGAGACGGAAGCCAAAACCCTTCAGGCGGTCCTATCCGCTGGTCAAAGTGGCGATTGGACACCCGCTGTAGATAAGATGAGTGTCAGCCCAGGCTGGGAAACTGCGCTGGGAGCTGCGTTGGGTGAAGACCTTGATGCGGCAATGGAAGATGCTGCGCCGGTTCACTGGAGCCTGAACGCACAACAGGACAGCGACCCAAGTCTGCCTGCTGGAGCCGAACCACTCTCTGCTTATGTAGAAGCACCGCAGGAACTGGCTCGCCGACTGGCTCAGGTCGGTCTCGTCGATGCTGAACACGGCTCAGCTTTGATGAAACAGCTCAAAGTCGGTCAAAGGCTGGTGAGTAAGCAGGGTGACCTTTGGCGCTGGGATGGCTTGATCGTCGCAGCAGACGCTCCAACTCCAGCCGCACAACGCCTCGCCCAAAGAAATCGCCTTGCCGAACTGGAAGACCTGGTGGAGCAGACCAGAGATCTGGTGGAAGAGAAAAAGGCGGCTCTGGAAGAGGCAACCGAACAACGCCGTCGGGCCGAAGTCGCCGAGCAGGACATGCGCCAGAAACTGCGCCTTGAGCAATCCCGCATCGTGGCTCTGCGCGAGGAGCTCGCCGCTGCTGAGCGCGCTCTGACAGAACTCTCCGTGCGCAAAACAACGCTGGAAGAACAGCTCCGCCGCGCCAACGAAGATTACGAAGAGACTGCTGCTTCCCTTGAAGAGGCCGAAAGCGCTCTCGACGAGCTGCAAGATATCGAAGGCATTTCAGCTGAACTGGAAAATGCCGCTAAAGACGTCTCCAACTGCCGCAGCAAACTGGCTGAAGCCAAAGGTGCAACCGATGCCCTGAAGCGGGAAGGGGAGCTGCGCGCCAAGCGTCTGGAAACCATCGAGCGCGACCGCCAGAACTGGGTCCAGCGGGCTCAGAACGCGGACAAGCAAATCTCCGTCCTCCGCCAACGCCGCGATGATGCGGCCGAAGAGCGTCTTATCCTGCTGGAAAGCCCGGAAGAGATCGAGCTCAAGCGTCAGGATTTGCTGAGCAATCTGGCAACAGCAGACGATGCCCGCAAGGCAGCTGACGACAAACTGGCCGAAGGTGAAAAGCGCCAGCTGATCGCGGATCAGAAAGCCCGCGAAGCCATGGAAGGCCTTTCCGGTGCCCGTGAGCGAAAAATCCGTGCGGAGGAACGCCTCGAAGCGGCAAAGGAACGTCGCAGTGAAATTGAGCGCCGCGTGGATGAAGCGCTGGAAGTGAATGTCTCCCGCTTGCATGAGATGGCAGGCCTGTCTCCGGAAGCACCTCTGCCAGATGCCGAAGCTGCTGAGCGCAAACTCGATCGCCTGAAAGCGGAGCGTGAACGACTGGGTGGTGTAAACCTGCGTGCCGATGAGGAAATGCAGGAAATCACGGAGCAAAGAGACACTCTGATCACCGAAAGAGACGACCTGATTGAGGCAATCAGGAAGTTGCGCACAGGAATCATGAATCTCAATAAGGAAGCGCGCGAGCGACTCCTGAGCTCTTTTGATCAGGTCAACGACCACTTCAAGCGTTTATTCACACACTTGTTTGGCGGCGGCACCGCAGAGCTGAAACTGGTGGATGCGGAAGACCCGCTGGACGCTGGTCTGGAGATCTTTGCCCGCCCGCCAGGCAAGAAGCCACAGACCATGACGCTGCTTTCAGGTGGGGAGCAGGCACTCACCGCCATGGCGCTCATATTCGCAGTTTTCCTTACGAATCCGGCTCCAATTTGCGTTCTGGACGAGGTTGACGCTCCGTTGGATGATGCCAACGTGGAGCGATATTGCGCTTTGCTGGAGAACATGGCGCAGAACACAGAGACCCGATTCACGGTCATCACACACAACCCGATCACCATGGCGCGCATGTCCAGATTGTTCGGTGTAACCATGGCTGAAAGAGGGGTTTCGCAGCTCGTATCAGTAGATCTTGAGACGGCTGAACGATTCACAGAAGAGGCCTAAAATAGGGTACAATACGGCCTTGAAAGTATCCTTTATACGTATTCTCTGTTAGAAACTCTGAAAAATACTTAAATATCAGTTATTTAGCTTAAGTAGCTCTAACCTTGACAGTGCAGATCACGAGCATTATGGTGCCCCCGACTTTCAGGGGCGTCCGTGTCTTTGAGCTATCTGCTGCTATGAAGGAAGAATGTTGATGTCTCCTGAAGAGAATAAGCAGAAGAAAAAAGACATGAAAGAAACTGATCGTCACCTGTCTGAGCGGCTAGAAAAGCTTGGCAAAACGCTGGATACACACTTGGACGAAGCCTCTGCTAAAGAGGAACCGAACAAGACCGGCGCGATGGCGGGCCTATCACAGGCTTGGAAGATGTCTTCCGAGTTTATTGCTGCGATCTTTGTCGGGGGGGCACTCGGCTGGATGGCGGATAGCTGGCTCGGGACCAAGCCGTGGGGGATGATTATTCTCCTGATGCTTGGCTTCGCAGCGGGAATATTAAACGTCCTTCGGGAGGCGGGCAAAGTCGCTCCACCTGAAAGACGGATGAATTCTGGCAAGAAGCAGGACTAACTAATTCATCGCGCTCTTGCGCTCGTAAATTGGCACTTCAGGGGTACTACCTGTGGCTGGAAATTCAGGCAACGCGATCGATCCGATCCACCAGTTTCATATCTCCAAGATCTTTCCTGTGGAGATTGGCGGTGTTGATTTCTCCTTTACCAACGCTTCCTTGTTCATGGTTGTCACCGTCGCTGTAGCGACCTTGTTCCTCGTTCTGTCTACCAACAGACGTGGTCTGGTCCCTAGCCGCGCTCAACTCATGGCGGAAATGTCCTACGAGTTTGTTGCTGCCACATTGCGAGGATCAGCAGGAAATGACGGAATGCGGTTCTTCCCGCTCGTCTTCTCCCTGTTCATGTTCGTCTTCGTTGCAAACATGCTCGGGATGTTCCCATACTTCTTCACCGTTACAAGTCAGATCATCGTGACATTTGCACTCGCAATGCTCGTGATTGGCACTGTAACGATCTACGGTTTCTTCAAGCACGGTGTTGGCTTCCTTAAGCTGTTCGTCCCAAGCGGCGTTCCAGCAGGGGTTGTTCCTCTCGTCTCCGCGATTGAAGTAATCTCTTTCCTTTCCCGTCCAGTTAGCTTGTCCGTTCGTTTGTTCGCAAACATGCTTGCTGGTCACATCACTCTGAAGGTTTTCGCAGGCTTCGTGGTAATGCTCACTGGTGCAGGTGCTGTCGGCATCGCATCCGCGGTCTTGCCTCTGGCTCTCACAGTTGCCATCACGGCTCTTGAGTTCCTTGTGGCCTTCCTTCAGGCCTACGTCTTTACCGTTCTTACCTGCATGTATCTTGCAGACGCGCTTCATCCGAGCCACTAAGTAACGTGTAGAATCCGGGTATCAAACCCAAAACAAAGTCATAGACGAATTTGCTAGTTTAGGAGCACTTGTCATGGAAGCAGAAGCAGCAAAATACATTGGTGCCGGTATCGCCTGCCTTGGTATGGGTGGTGCAGCTCTCGGTCTTGGTAACATCTTCGGCAACTTCCTTGCCGGCGCACTGCGCAACCCATCTGCTGCAGATGGACAGTTCGGCCGCCTCATCCTCGGCTTTGCTGTGACCGAAGCTCTCGGCATCTTCTCCCTTCTCGTCGCACTTCTGCTGCTGTTCGCAGTATAATCGACAGAAAGATTAGAGCGTTTTATGCGTGACGGTTCTTAAGCCTTAAGAACCGTCTCCAAACCATAAAGCGTTACGAAGAGCGTTCACGGAGAAGTTGATGTCGAATACTCAAGGCAACCTGAATACAACTGCCGAAGTTGGCATTGTAGAGGATGGCGGTAGCTTTCCTCCGTTCGACAGCACGACTTTCCCGTCTCAGCTGTTGTGGTTGGTTCTTTCCTTCGGCGTTTTCTACTGGGTAATGTCGAAAGTGGTCCTGCCACGCATCGGCGGTATCCTCGAAGATCGTCGCGATCGCATCGCAGGTGACATGGCTGAAGCATCCCGTCTCAAGCAAGAGACAGATGAAGCCATCGCATCCTACGAAAGTGCTCTTGCCGACGCGCGCAAAAAAGCCACCACCATGGCTCATGATGCACGCTCAAAGGTAAAAGCAGAAACAGAAGGCGCCCGCGCAGCAGCTGAAGAGCAGCTGGCAGCTAAGCTTTCCGAATCTGAACAGAGCATCTCCAAGATCAAAGCTGAAAGCCTGTCACATGTTGGCGAAATCGCCGCTGAGACAACAGGCGAGCTTGTGAAGGCACTTATCGGTGGCCGCGCTCCAGCAAAAGCTGAAGTTGCCAAAGCCGTTGATGCTGCACTTAAGTAAGGGGTGACAGAATGTTCGATGCAAGCCTTTGGGCACTCGTTGGTCTCATCCTCTTCTTTGTCCTGCTGTGGTACCTGAAAGTACCTGGCAAGATTGGTGCAATGCTTGACCAGCAAGCGGACAACATCAAGCAAGAGCTTGAAGGCGCCCGTAAGCTGCGTGAAGAAGCTCAGGCTCTGATGGCCGAGTACCAGCGCAAGCGCAAAGAGGCTGAAGCCGAAGCCGAGCAGATCGTTGCTGACGCAAAAGTCGAAGCTGATCGTCTGGCTGATGAAGCCAAGGCAGCTCTCGAAGAGATGATTGCACGTCGCACCAAAGCAGCTGAAGCGAAAATCGCTCAGGCTGAAGCAAATGCGATTGCAGAAGTTCGCTCCCGCGCTGCAGATGTTGCAGTTCAGGCAGCTGAAACCATTGTCGCTTCCAGCGCTGCAAAAGCAGAAGTTCAGGATAAGGTGCTCAAGCAGAGCATCAAACAGGTTTCTGATAGCCTGAATTAATCCTCAGAACTTCTGAAAAGAACACCAAAAAGGCTTCCGATTTTCGGGAGCCTTTTCTTTTTGTCTGGGCATCAAGCCGTTTCAGTCTTTCCCGGTAGTTTCCTTAGACGTGCCATTCAGCCAGACCCAACCGTTCAGAACTATCAACCTTGATTGGCAGCGGGCTATCATCAGGTTGGTGCATCAAGACAACATCCGCCTCTGTACAATGCGTCAGCATTGCGATGATGTTGCCGGTGCTGAAAGCATCCGCATGAATGGTGTTGCCCGGAACCAGAATGCCGCTGCCATGCGGTACAAGGAAGTTGGTCATGGCGAACTGATCTTCTTCAAGCTGCTTCCCGATTGTAATGACAATCTCGCTCTGCTCTGATGCTGGCATGAACACATGCGGAAAATCATGTGTCTCAATAAAGAAGCCATTGGCCACATCCAGTCTGTACTGCGGATAGGCTTTCCCAAACTCATATTCAACAGCATTTAGGTTTCCATCAAACTTCAGCGGAATGGTCTGTCCTTCATCGAAGATCCTCACGCCAAATGCTGCTGCGATATCATCACGGTTTGGGCTTGCTGGCGTGACGAGAGGAATTTCCAGGCTCGTCTCAGCAGATGCGAAGAGACCGCTCGCACCAAAGACGTTCCCAGGTGCTGGGACCTGTACCGTGGACGCATCCAGCCATCGCCCTTCGGTCTTCAGATAAGAACTGTCAGGAAGTGATTTGATAGCATCAGTACTCGAAGTAATAGCCTTATGCGTCTCAGACGTTTCCTGAGCCGGACTAGCGTTGGTAAGAAACGGGGCACGCGCTGAGAGCACAGCATCTTTGCCGCTCTCGACGACACTGTGCAAAGCGTGTGTGGTCATACCAAGTTTGTCACCCACCGTGCGATGAACAGAGACGGCAGCCAGACTTGAATCAACCTGATGCTCGGGGATCGCTGGGTTGTACTTGACCGTGATACCGAGATCCCCAAGATACCGCTCCTCATAGCTGTCTTGAAGATCAGCGGGCCTGTTCGCTTGCTGAACGGCTTGAGGCTGTATTGGAACATTCACCTGAGGGGCTGCACTCGTGATAGTAGGCATATCGCTCTCCTTAACTTAGAGTTGTAACTTCGTCAGAATGCGAGCTGCGACTAAAACCCGATGTGCTGAAATGAACATCAGAACGGGAAAGTGACCTAAGGGCATTCAACTCTGCGTTATTGGCGGGGGAGTGCTGGCTTCCTACAGCGTCGCCAGATAGTCGGTGAACTCCTTGCCCCGCTCAAAGGCAAACGTGTCTTCCTGAGCAGCAACATCGCTCATCAGATCCACCCGGAAGTTCCGAAAGTCCCCGCGCGTCTCACACCAGCCTGTCAGCAACCAGGAGCTCTCAAAGGCAGTGAGGCCCAGTGGCCGGACGCAGCGCTGTGACGTGTCTCCGGAAAGCGAGGTGTATGTGAACCCGATGAAGGTCCGGTCATGGATAGCTGAGCGCAGCACAGTCATCTGATCGCCAGACTTTGTATCAGTCTTTGCCTTCACAGCAAGAAGCGGCCTGTCGACGCTCTCAGGGCTTTCCTGATGCGCACCGCTGATCTTGCCCAGCACACGCTCTGCTGCGAGCCGGAGTGGCGTATCACCCCGTGCAGTGACCATCCGCAGGCCTAGCACCACTGCATCCATCTCATCCCGGTCAAAAGCGAGGGGAGGGAGGAAGTAGCCATCCTCCACCTGATAACCCAGTCCGCCTTCACCGCGGATAGGCGCGTCCATGGATTGCAGCGTAGCAATGTCTCGATAGATCGTGCGCACAGACGTGCCGAAACGCTCTGCAATCACCTCAGCAGAGACGGGCCGTGTTCGACCACGCATGAAATCCAAAATTTGAAACAGCCTGACACTGCGCATGAATGCCCCTGACAGAAAGTGTCACTGGCCTATCTTAGTGTGTGGATCGCAGTAAAGAAACACGGGCACTTACAAAAATGCTTTTAAAACAAAACTCCACCGCATCCGTCATGGGCTTCGCACAGTATTCCAAAAAAGCGGAGATCGAGCCTGCCGAACTGGTCGCCGCAGCTCGAAACTGGCAGAAGTCCTATCTGGCCAAACAGGACGGCATTCTCATGCACGCCTTTGTCGGCAATCTGGCCGGAGAGTTCGCAGACGTGATCCTGGCCAGCGATGCAGCAGCCTTTGCCAATATGTCCCAAAACTTCAGCAATGACGAAAGCTCCAGAACCTTTCACAGCATGCTGGATGAAAGAACCATCAAGCTCACCCAGATCCGGTTGCTCGACAACGCCTTTCAGGTTCCAACCGGCTTTTCCTCCATCGAGATCGGCAAACTTGCGTTAAGTGGCGTTGACGGAGAAGAGGAAATGCTGGCCTCTGCGGCTCAGCTCAAGAGCAACTACCTCTCCCGCTTCCCGGAGGCGAAAGCTCACGTGATGGGACACATCAACGGCGATAACTATGCCGAGGTTGCTTTTGCCGAGAACATTGGTGCGGGCAGAGAGATTTGCTACGGCTATCTGCAGGATGAGAGCGGCCAGAACTTCCTCAAGCACTTCGATCAAACCAGCTTCGATCTCGATTTCTGGTTCGTGCTTGCGTAACCTCATCACCGCAGGAGGGCTCCCTCACCAGAGGGGGCTTTCACTTTGAGGCGATTACTCCTCGTAAATCATCTTCCGGGTCATGCCGCCATCAATGGTTAGCGTCTGACCCGTCATGAATCCGGCCTCACTCAAGTAAAGCACTGCCTCCGCAATGTCTGCCGGACGACCAACCCGTCCAACCGGATGCTGCGCATGATCCCGCTCACTCAGGTCAGCTCCATCTGAGATCCATCCCGGCGCAATCGCATTCACCCGCACCTTGGGACCAAGCGACATCGCCAACGCCTGCGTCAGCGAAAGGATACCGCCTTTTGCTGCCGCATAGATGAAATCACCGGGCTCAGACATAAAAGCGCGGGTAGACGCCATGTTCACGATGCTCGACCCTTCTGGCATCAGCGGCAAAGCCCGGCGGCTCATCAGAAAAGTCGCTGTCAGATAGCTGTCCAAGGTTGAGCGCCAGTCATCCATGGTGGCTTCCTTCAGCCCCAGCTGCAGACTGGTAGCATGACCGCCATTGTTGACCAGCAAGTCCAGCTGCGGCCATCCCAGAGAGCTGAATGCCTCATCAACCGCGCTCTCATCGCTGATATCACAGAGCACATCCATAGCGCCGGAGCTGCCTTCATTGAGGTCAAAGCTCGCCACTTCCCAACCCTTCTTAAGAAGCGCTGCGCAGATACCAGTCCCAATCAACCCCGCGCCACCGGTAACAATTGCTCGTTTCATAACGATGACCTCATATCTCGTCTCACTCAGCATACGCGCCAAGCTCTAAAGCGAAAGCCTGAAGCTGTGGAGTGATGAAAAATACTTATCGATAAAAATAGACTTACTGTTCTATTTGTAATTTTAGGAATCTGATTTGGCTTCAAAGCGGTGCGCATCTGCAATTGCTCATGAGCCTGAAAATACCAATGGAGAGTGCCTTGTCCGGCTTCACCTGCAACACCTCTTTGTCGCGCAAGCTCAGCACCTTCATCACCACGTTCATGGTCGCCGCCTTCGTCTGGACTGCACCGGCGCTCGCCATGCAGATCTTCGTCAAGACGCTGACGGGAAAGACAATCACGCTGGACGTGGAGCCATCTGAACCTATTGAAAACGTAAAGGCGAAAATCAGGGACAAGGAAGGCATTCCAGAGGACGAGCAACGCCTCATCTTTGCGGGCAAAATGCTGGAAGACGGCAGAACGCTCTCCGATTACAACATCCAGAAAGAATCCACGCTCCATCTGGTGCTGAGGGAAGCACACAGCGACACAAACCAAAGCGCAGCCGCCGCTGCTGCTGAACTCTCCGTCGCTCGCACTTCACTCATCCTTGGCAACCAGCCAGCCTTCTCACCAATGCTGGACCGCCGCTCGAAAGCTCCTGCAATGCGGCTGGGTGAGCTGGCCGTCAACGCCACGCAGGAGGAGCAGGATCTGTTCTTCATGACGAGCCTCAACCGTGTGAAGGCAGGCGTTCAGCCATCGCCTCTTCTGGCGTTGTCGCAGATGGCAGACAAAGACGAAACAACCCCAGCCCATCAGCAGCTCATGGCTTACGCCCCCTCAGCTGAGCAACAAGCACAGCCTGAGCCGGAACCCTTCACGGCTGTTCCGTTTGAGGCGAACTACGATGTCTGGCTGCGGGTTTCCGGCAACCGGGGCAAAAACGGTTCCAGTTACTCCAGCTTCTGGATCGGCCACGTCGGCGCCCATGCGTTCGTGACGCCCAACCTCATCGTTGGTGGCCTCATCCAGTTGGACTGGTCCAGCACCAGCGACAGCTCCATCGGTCAGGATGGCCGCGGCGGGGGCTGGATGATCGGTCCTTATGCAGCAGCCCGTTTCCTCAATGAGCAGCTCTATCTGGAAGTCAACGCAGCGTGGGGCAGGGGCAGCAATGAAATCAGCCCGATCGGAACCAACAACACCAGCAGCTTTGACAGCTACCGCTGGCTGATCAACTCCAAGCTCTCCGGTCCAATCGACTACGGCAACTGGCGCTTCACGCCGGAAGTGGGCATCAGTTACTTCCGCGAACAGGCTGACGGCTTTACGGATCCGGACGACAAAAACGTCCCGTCCCAAACCAGCGCACAGGGCGAAGTGCTGTTTGGACCAGCCATTTCCTATAGCTACCAGTTGGACGAAACCACATGGCTCCAGCCGAACCTGCGCGTAACAGGCCGTTGGAACTTTGCAGTCGAGAACCCGGAGAGCATCGCCAATCCGGTTCTGGAAACCGGTGATCTCCGCGCCAGAGTTGATGCAGGCATCACCGGCGTCTTTGCCAAAGGCATCGCTTTGAAACTCAACGGCTACTACGACGGCATCGGCACTTCCAACTTCTATAATTATGGTGGCGACTTTCGCCTGAATGTTCCGTTCTAAGCATCACTTCCATTCAGGAAATTCAGCAGTCGCGCAAGAGAGTTTGCTCGTGTGCCTGAAGAAACTGCCGGGCTGCCGAACATCCCGGAAGTTTCTGCCGACTCCAGCACGAATCCGCTATCAGAGGTCTTGTTTTTCTGCGGGTTCTGATGGCATGTAACTTGCATCTTTGATCACCAGTTATTGCTTGCCCAATGAGTTTCAGATCAAATGATGAATACAATTAATTCTGCTGCGCCCACTCCAACGCTGATGAACACGACCCGGCAAAGTCAGGAAGCAAAACAGCCTGAAAAGCCAATGCCGGAAATCACAATGGACTTCAGCGAAACCCGCATCCTGAAGCACTTCTTCGCACCTCGCACGCCGAAGGAAGAAGCAGCCCACGCCGAAGTCAAAAGCGCCATTCTGGAACTTCAGGAATACGAGCGTTACCTGAAAGACTTTGAAAAGATCGTCGATCCGGAAACCAAACGCGCCTTCAAGGACGACCCTGCCGGAGCCGTCTCCGAAATAGTATCCGACAGCCCGGGCACTGGCGGCTCCTACCAACAATACGGCAACCTGCAACTGCGCGTAGAGCTGACGATTTAGCCAGCTGACGAACTCTTGCCATCGGAGCATCTGGTCAAATGATAGATCCCGCCAGTTTTCCCCTTACCAAAGCTTTGAGCCCACATAATGCAAGTCAACAGGTTGCTGCTAAGGCACAACCAACTGATGCCAATGAAACACGCAGTTTCATTGGGCTGGCGAATACAGAGATGGAGAGGTTCTACACGAAAGGTGCACTCATCAAGCTATCTGAGAGCTCTGCATCGGCTGAGATGATCGACGTTCAGCGAGTGCTCCTGCAAACCCAGGAGGTTTGGCAAAAGCACTTCGGATAGACAGCTGTAAGCAGATAACAATCTAAAGCTCACGGATGCTCTTTGCGTGGCTTTAATCTCATGGCCTTGTAGAAGAACCAGATCACTTGCGCTCCCAGCAGAAATGCAAAAACTTTCATGAGTGCAAATGGGTAGAGAGACAGCGCAAGCAGGTCTGCAAAAATGTTTCTGCGGTTCAATGTTTTCAGGCCTGTTTCACTCGCTGCCTGAAGAGAATAACCAAAGCCATCAAACTGGAAGAAGACACCCAGATATTCCAGTTTACTCGCGGGTGTTGGACGGTGATGACCGCTGCACGCTTCAGCAACGTCAGCTGATTGCGTTCTGCCCAGTGGTTCTCCGTTGAAGGTGTACTGTAGGTAACTGGAATCTGTTGGCCAGTTGGAGCCGCAATCGACAAGTCGTTGATTTGGAAAGACCTTAAACGCCCCGGTCGCTCTTTGATATTCCAGAAAGAAGCCGGAGATAAACCCACGTTCGCGATGATAGATCTGCACACGATTCCACATTGGCAGGCGGGTCACAATGAAGTCGCCATCAACGGACAGCTTGCTATCCGAAATGAGCGGCAGATCAACATGGGTCAATTTACTCCCACCATGAAACCAGGAAATGCCAGCAATAACCGAGGCAAGCACAACAGAAAGGAATGAGTAGACTATGAAGAAGCGCGTGAGCTTGTTTGAGAGCAACTGATTTAGATCGCCGGATGTCATCATATCACTCTGCAAGCCCCACCTGTTTTCAGGCTGACCTGACTACCCCTCAATCATCTCTCGGATAGGTCGGAAAGAGCAACGGTGTAGGGGGGTGACGCCATGGGCGGCGAGGGCTTCCTGATGTTGTTTGGTGCCGTAGCCTTTGTGCTTGGCAAAGCCGTACTCCGGGAAGTACTTGTCCATCTTCACCATCAGCCGATCTCGGGTTACTTTGGCAACGATGGAGGCTGCAGAGATGGCGAGACAGCGACCATCACCCTTGATCATCGCTTGCCCTTCCTGAGGCAGATGATGCGGAACGTCCTTGCCATCAATAAAGAACCGTTTGACCGGAACAGAAAGGGAGCGCGCGCAGGTGCGCATGCCTTGCAGCGTTGCCTCACGAATGTTCAGGCGATCAATGGTCTGCGCACTTTGAACACACACACTCACATCAGCCACCTCAAGGATCTGCTCAAAAAGCTCCTCGCGCTTGGCCTCTGTCAGCTTTTTGGAGTCGTTCAGTCCCTCTGGCAGATTGTTGTAATCAAGGCTGGCGGCAGCCACCACCACAGGACCAGCCCATGGTCCGCGTCCGGCCTCATCAATGCCAGCAAAGCGCCCTTGCAGGTCTTGCTCAACAGAGCGCTCAAAACGCAGGTCCGGAGCATCAGGAAAGGCGATATCAAAGAGGGAATTTGCAAAATACGACATGCCCCTCTTTGCCACGCAGACCGGTCGCTTTCAACCGCAACAACAAGCCTCATCTACAGCAATGAGAGCTGCACACCGCCGCAAGTTGGTTTGATGAAGTGATCGCAAGAGAGCTTGAGGGATCGGGAAGATAATCCCTTGTTCTTGCATGCCAGCTGAAACCGTTTCGCCAACTGATCTGCATAGGGTCCTTTGCCCTTGAAACGCTGCGTCCACTGCGCATCGTAATCCTTGCCACCCCGCATGGAGCGCAGCAGGCTGAGCACACGGCGATAACTGCCCGGAGCTTCCCGCAAAAGCCATTCCTTGAACAGCTCAGAAACCTCGCGCGGCAAGCGCAGCAAAATGTAGCTGGCCTCCGTCGCCCCATGTTCCTTGCAGATCTCCAGAATGCTCTCCAGCTCATGATCCGTCAGGCCAGGAATAACCGGTGCTGCCAACACAGCAGTTGGAATACCCGCATCAGACAGCGCTTTGATCGCTTGCAGGCGCCGCGTTGGTGTAGACGCGCGCGGCTCAAGACTGCGGGCAATCTTCCGGTCTAGAGTTGTCACTGAAATTGCCACCTTGGCCAGATTGCGCTCAGCCATCTCCGCAAGGATATCGATATCCCGCATCACCAGAGCAGACTTGGTGACGATGGTCACCGGATGCCCGGTCTTGTTCAGCACTTCCAGAATACCGCGCATGATTTTCTGGGTGCGCTCAATTGGTTGATACGGATCTGTGTTGGTGCCAATGGCGATTGGCTTAGGCTGATAGGAAGGTGCACCCAGCTCTCGCTCCAACACCTGCGCCGCATTGGGCTTGGCAAACAAGCGGCTCTCAAAATCCAATCCCGGCGAAAGCCCCATATAGGCATGGGTTGGCCGCGCAAAGCAGTAGATGCAGCCATGCTCACAGCCCCGATAGGGATTGATGGAACGATCAAAAGGCAGGTCCGGCGACGTATTCTTGGTGATCACATGCCGCGCAGCTTCCGTCTGAACCTCGGTCTTGATTGGCGGAAGTTCATCAATTGTTCCCCAGCCATCATCCACCAGTTCCCTGCTTTCTGCCTCAAACCGTCCAGCCTTGTTGGAATGCGCAGCCCGTCCACGGCCTGTCATGTTGACTGGCAAAGCAGAACCCAGCGGATCTGTCGCGTCTGCCTCGACCCTGTGATTTTGTGCAGTTGACATGGGGCGTGCACTTTCATCTTCTTATGAGAACATAAGTGGAACATTGCTCAAAATATCTGGATTTGCAAGCCTTTACTTTCCCATACTCTGGCAAATCACTGTAAGCTGTTGGAATGATTAGCGCACTTATTCTCAGCAAGAACAGCGAGCACCAACTGGTGCACACCTTGTCCGCTCTGGTCCCGGCCTCGGCAGAAGGCATCCTGAAAGAAGTCGTCATCGCAGACGAAGGCTCCATCGATGGAACCGAGGTCGTCGCTGATGCCTCTGGCGCGCACTTCATCGATGCCAGCGCTGATCCCGCATCCGCTCTGGAAGAAGGGGCAAAGAAATGCGCACGATCCAGCTGGGTGCTGCTCATCCGCCCCGGCGCAATCCTGCAAACCGGATGGCAAACAGAAGCAGCCGCTTTCATAGAACGGGCTGAACGGGTCGGCAACGGGGATAACTTGATCGCGGTGTTTCCAAGCCAGACAGAGGAGTTCGGCACCGCGGCACAAATCAGGCAGAAGCTGATCAACGCAAAACATCGTGCGCTCAAGTCGTCCGCACATGCTCTGCCCATGCTCGTGCACAAAGAGCACCTGCAAAAAGTGTTAGAGGAGGGTTCCGCCAAAACCCGGCAACAGCAGATCCAAAAAATCTTGAGGGCTAGCCGGGTCCATTGGTTGAACGGTACAGTGGTCTTTCAAAGCAGCACGAGGTAACCCGGTACCAGCTCGGAGGTCTCATGGATTGGAACCAGCACCTGAACCAATACTGCGAAAGAACCTCCGCTGCCTTCTGGTCTGAGCCACTCAATGCCATTAGCAATGTTGCATTTATCATTGCCGCGCTATTTGCCCTTCAAATCTGGCTCAAAGCACGCAGCAACGCAAAAAATACGCATGTAACGCAAACCAACGCACAAGATAACGCAGCGCTGGTTCTCATCGCTTTACTGGCCATCATCGGTATCGGGTCGTTCCTGTTTCACACCTTCGCAACCCTCTGGTCCATGCTCGCAGATGTGATCCCGATCGCGATCTTCATGCTGGTGTATTTTTATCTGGCCACGCGACGCTATATGGGTGCCAACCTATTGATATCACTGGGCGCAACGCTGCTCTTCTTTGGGGCAATGGCATTCGGCCCAAGGCTGGTGGAAGGCATCATCGGCCCCACAGCCGGTTACTTCCCAGCCCTCGTCGCTATCCTGCTTTTTGCGGGCCTCACCCGCAGCAAAAACCGGCAGACATCCAACGCGTTGCTGCTGGCAGGCATCGTCTTCGCGATATCGATGGGATTCCGGATTCTGGACGAGCCAATCTGCTCAATTTTGCCAGTTGGGACACATTCCTTGTGGCATATTTTGAATGCTACCGTTTTGTTTATTCTAATTCGCGCATTTATACGCTTTAAGACGTACTTAGACGGTGCAGAATCCTAGGCAATGGTCTAGGTTTTGCCAAACTGCGACATCTGAACCGGAAGTCATAATGATTCCCGGTGGCGAGCCGCTCATTCACTAGGTCAGGCAAGAATAGACGATGACGGACAAAAAACGCCCTACCTCCGGCGAACTCGATGAACAAGCGCTCTTTTACCACGAGTATCCGCGCGCGGGTAAATTGGAAATTCAGGCAACTAAGCCATTGGGAAACCAGCGAGATTTGGCGCTTGCCTATTCTCCGGGCGTAGCTGCTCCGTGTTTGGAAATCCATAAGAACGAGTCAAAGGCAGCCGACTACACTGCACGTCAAAACCTCGTTGGGGTGATCTCAAACGGGACTGCGGTACTGGGTCTGGGCTCAATTGGTCCTCTGGCATCCAAGCCGGTGATGGAAGGTAAAGCCGTCCTCTTCAAAAAATTCGCAGGCATCGATGTGTTCGACATCGAGGTTGATGAAACCAACGTTGATAAGTTCGTAGATGCAGTTGGCGTTTTGGAGCCAACCTTCGGCGGTATCAACCTGGAAGACATCAAGGCGCCAGAGTGTTTCCAAATTGAGAAACGCCTGCGCGAAAAGATGAATATCCCGGTCTTCCATGATGACCAGCACGGCACAGCGATCATCGTTGCAGCGGCTGTTCGCAACGGCATGGAACTGGCTGGCAAGAAACTGGAAGAGATCAAGGTCGTCGCTTCTGGTGCAGGCGCAGCAGCGCTGGCATGCCTCAACCTGCTCGTATCTTCTGGCGTAAAGCGCGAGAATATCTGGGTCTCCGACATCGAAGGCGTTGTTTATGAGGGCCGCGAAGCCCTTATGGATGAATGGAAATCTGTCTTCGCGCAGAAAACCGACAAGCGCACACTTGATGATATCATCGAAGATGCTGACGTCTTCATCGGCCTGTCCGCAGCTGGTGTTCTGAAGCCGGAGATGGTCGCTAAGATGGCGAAGCGTCCTCTGGTGATGGGTCTTGCCAACCCGAACCCGGAAATCATGCCGGAAGATGCGCTGGCTGTTCGTGACGATGTTGTCATGTGCACAGGCCGTTCCGACTACCCGAACCAGGTGAATAACGTCCTCTGCTTCCCTTACATCTTCCGTGGTGCACTGGATGTTGGCGCAACCGCCATCAACGAAGAAATGAAACTGGCCGCAGTGGAAGCAATTGCAGGTCTGGCACGGGAAGAACCAACCGATGTGGTCGCTAAAGCCTACGGCGGCGTCACCCACACATTCGGCCCGAATTACCTCATCCCATCCCCGTTCGATAACCGCCTGATCCTGCGCATTGCACCAGCTGTTGCAAAAGCCGCCATGGACACCGGCGTCGCAACCCGTCCGATCGAAGATCTCGACGCCTACATGGACAAGCTGAATCGCTTCGTGTTCCGCTCCGGTATGGTGATGAAGCCTATCATCGCGCAGGCAAAAGCTGACAAACAGCGCGTTATCTATGCTGACGGTGAAGACGAGCGCGTCCTGCGTGCTGCTCAGGTGGTGATCGAAGAAGGCCTGGCAACCCCAATCCTGATCGGTCGTCCTCAGGTTCTGGAAAACCGCTGTGAGCGCTTCGGCCTCCGCATTCGTCCGGGAACAGATTTTGAGTTCGTAAACCCGGAAGACGATCCACGCTATCGGTCCTACGTTGATACTCTGGTGCAACTGGTTGGCCGTAAAGGCGTAACTCCTGAAGCTGCTAGAACCATCGTGCGTACCAACACCACCGTGATTGGTGCACTGGCGTTGCATAGGGAAGAAGCTGACGCGCTCATCACTGGCCTTGAAGGCCGCTTCGATAAGCACCTGCGCGACATCAACAACATCATCGGATGTTCTGATGGCATCAGAGATTTCTCCACGCTCTCCCTGCTGATCAACACCAGCGGTGCATACTTCCTGGCAGACACCTACGTGACAGAATGCCCATCTGCTGAAGAGATCGCTGAGATTACTCATCTGGCATCCGAGCAGATCAAGCGCTTTGGTATCACCCCACGTGTTGCACTGCTCTCACACTCCAACTTCGGCTCCCGTCCGTCCGAGACCTCCAACAAAATGCGGGAAGCCCTGCAGATGGTTTGGAAACAAATGCCTGATCTGGAAGCCGAAGGTGAGATGCATGGGGATGCCGCGCTGAAGCCGGAAATCCTGAAACGCTACATGCCAGATGCGCATATCTCTGGCCCTGCCAACCTGCTGGTGTTCCCAACACTGGACGCTTCCAACATTGCACTGAACCTGATCAAGGCAATGACAGACGCACTCCATGTTGGTCCGATTTTGCTGGGCGCGAAGAAAACCGCGCACATCATCACACCATCCGTGACCTCACGCGGCATCGTAAATATGACAGCGCTTTCAGCAGTTGATGCGCAATGTCGTAAGGAAAATGCTGGGGTTTGCCTGGCACCGCATAGCTAAAACAACTCCTTCGGCGGGCAGTGGTTAATATGCCCGCCGAAGTTTTGTCAGCTTGATAATACCTTCCCTGTACGGCATGCTATCTGCATTGATGCTGCTTGATATTACGGGGAGGGTAATATGAGCTTTTCAGAAGCGACCGGGCGTCGCATTGATCGCCTGTTAGGCGAGTATGGCGAAAGCCACCAAAATCATAAAAACAAAGCAATTCACTGGATCTGTGTGCCGATCATTTTCTGGACGGTCACGGCACTGTTGTGGTCTGTCCCAACACCAATCGGATTTTCAAACATCTCACCATGGTTGAACTGGTGCACGATCGGCTTGGGGCTGTCGATCATCTACTACCTGTCACTATCCATCACACTGGCCATCGGCATGGCGGTGTTCTCAGCATTGATGGTCTGGATCAACATGACCTATCAGCAGTTTGGGCTTGGGATCCCACTCTGGCAGACGGCATTGGCAGTGTTTGTGATTGCTTGGGTCGGCCAGTTTATCGGCCATCATATTGAGGGGAAAAAGCCTTCCTTCTTCAAGGACTTGCAATTCCTGTTGGTTGGACCTGCCTGGCTGATGCATTTCATTTATAAAAAAGTTGGCATCCCGTACTGAGGGACAAAGTAAAAAAACGCTGCTTTTAAGGCAGCGTTTTTTCTGGGTTGATGTAAACATCACCAATTTCGCGGGTATCCATCCGCTGAAGAGCAGGGTGTGCAAGCGGATCAGCACAGTATGGTTTGGAGCCAGCTGGGGCTTTGGATTTACGCTGGGACTTTCCGCGCAACAGATCTTTTAAAAGATTTTTCATTGTCATTTCCTTTGTAACTTTATGGAGCGACAATGCGTCAATTGCGTTGCAAGTGCTATCTGGAATAACTAAACCCCGGTTTAGATTTACTGCTCGGAACTGTTCTCGATGAAAAATCTCAATCAGGTCAGCCTCGCCGGCCTCCGTGTTGTGGAAGCCGTTGGACGCCTGGGATCCCTTAAAAATGCAGCAGAAGAGCTGGGTATCACGTCCGGTGCTGTCAGCCAGCAACTGCACAAAACCGAGCACCAGCTGGGCCGTTCGTTGTTCACACGCGAGACCGGCGGACTGAAACTCACCAGCCTCGGTACAGAAATCTGTCGCGAACTCACATTGGGCCTGAAGCAGATCTCGGAAGCTGTCGCTCTGGCAGACCGGGATAGGGAAGAAAGCCTGTTCCTGTCAGTTGCACCGCTTCTCGCTGAAAAGTGGCTCGTCTGGCGCCTGAGCAGCTTTATGAAGGCCAACCCGGACATCAACCTCCGGCTGGATGCCAACGACCAACTCGTCAATCTCAACCATTCCGACGTTGATGCCTGTGTCCGCGTCCACAAACGCGCACCAGATGATGTCTATTCCGAGCGCCTCTGCGAACACTTCATCTATCCGGTCTGCTCTCCTGAAGTCGCTGAACGTCTCAAAGAGCCCAAAGACTTGCTTAATGAAGTGATCATTCGCGACTACAACTCCTATTATCGCTGGAGTGACTGGCTCGCCCCCTTCGGCCTGAAGGAAAGCCAGCTGCCGAAAGGCCATGGCTTCTCCAACGCCTCCTTGTGCATGGACGCTGCCATCGCTGGTCATGGTGTCTTCTTGGGTTGGGATACTCTGGTCGCCAATGCCGTGAAGCAAGGCCAGCTCAAGATCCCGTTTGACCACCGCTGTTCAACTGGCAGGTCCTATTGGTTCATTTGCAGGGAAGGGGCACTTCGCAGCCCAAGCGTTCGGAAACTGCGCGATTGGCTCAAGGAAGAGATCGCGCAAACGGCTGTTGAGTACGACAAAGCCGTCAAAACATAGCCTACAAAAAAGCCCGGTAACTCAACAGAGTTCCGGGCTTTTGAATGTCTTATGAAGTGTGCTTAGCCAGCGATCTTCGAGAAGTCTGCGACCTGATGAACAGCGGCACGGATTTCTGAAAGGATCTTCAGGCGGTTCTCACGAACCTCAGGCTTCTCAGCATTCACGTGGATGTTGTCGAAGAAGCCGTCAACCGGACCGCGCAGCTTGGCAAGAGCCGCCATCGCACCAGAGAAGTCAGCTGTATCCAGCAGAGGCTTGATCTCAACCAGAACGCTATCCAGCGCTGCAGCAAGGTCTTTTTCTGCCTGCTCTTCCAGCAGAGCAGCGTCAGGCTTGCCTTCAAAGGTCTTGCCGTCTTTCTTCTCTTCTGCACGCAAAATGTTAGCCGCACGCTTGTAACCTGCCAGAAGGTTCGCACCATCTTCGCTGCCCAGCAGCCCAGCCAGAGCTTCCGCCTGCTTAACAATCAGCGCAATATCGTCCTGACCACCACGTGCCAGCACAGCGTCGATTAGATCGTGACGCACACCCTTGTCCTTCAGAACCACCTTCATGCGGTCCGCGAAAAAGCCAAGCAGGTCATCAATCAGCCCGGTTTCCAGAGAAGTCTCAGGGATTTTGTCGGAAACGTTCGCCAGAACAACATCAGCAGCTTTGGAAACCATGGAGAAGATGTCTTTGACAACGCCTTCGCCAGTTTTACCTTTGCCGATAAATGGAAGATCGGAAAGCGCGCTCTCACCACGAGCAGCAGCAATGTCAGCCAGATTACGACGCAGGCTCTGAACCAGAACATCACGCAGTGGCAGACGAAGGTCGTTTTCCAGCACAAGACGGATAACACCCAGAGCAGCACGGCGCAGGGCAAACGGATCTTTGGAGCCGGTTGGCTTCTCATCGATCGCCCAGAAACCAGCCAGAATGTCCAGCTTGTCGGCTAGAGCAACAGCGATGGAAACTGGTGATGTTGGAACATCATCAGAAGCGCCCGCCGGCTTGTAGTGGTCTTCAATCGCCTGTGCGACAGCAGCATCTTCGCCCTGTGCTTCAGCGTAGTAACGACCCATCAGACCCTGCAGTTCAGGGAACTCGAAGACCATCGCGGAAACAAGGTCAGCCTTTGCAAGACGTGCGGCACGCTTGGTCTGCTCAATGTCAGCACCAACCAGCGGAGCGATCTCAGCAGCAAGGCGCTCAAGACGATCAACGCGAGCTGCCACACTGCCCAGCTTCTCGTGGAATACGATGTCCTGAAGCTTGGAAACGTTGCTTTCCAACTTGGTCTTCAGATCAGTTTCCCAGAAGAACTTCGCATCGGACAGACGCGCGGAAACAACCTTCTCGTTACCGGCGATGATCTTGGTACCACCGTCTTTCGCAACAATGTTTGCAGTCAGCGCAAACTTGTTGGAGAGGTTGGAGGTTGCCGGATCACGCAGAACGAAGTTTTTCTGGTTCACCTTGATGGTGAGCTGGATCACTTCGTCAGGCAGCTGAAGGAAGCTCTCGTCGTAAGAACCGATGAGAACAGTTGGCCACTCGTTAAGGCCTGCCACTTCTTCAAGAAGGCCAGTATCTTCAACCAGTTCAAGGCCAAGTGCCATCGCTGCGTTTTTCGCATCTGTATCGATGATGTCTTTACGACGGTCCGCATCCAGCACAACTTTGGCGGCTTCCAGCTTGGACATATAGTCTTCCAGGCGGCGCACTTCGATTGCCTCAGGTGCCATAAAGCGGTGACCGTAAGTGGTCTGACCGGATTTAATGCCATCAACTTCAAACGGAATGACTTCCGGCTCTTCGGTCTCAGGACCAAAGGTGCAGACGATGGAATGCAGCGGACGCACCCAGCGCAGGTTGCCGGAGCCCCAACGCTGAGACTTAGGCCAAGGGAAATTGCGAATGATGTCAGGCATCACGTCAGCAACAATGTCCTCAGTCTTGCGGCCAGGCTTTTCGATAACAGCGACGTAAAAATCACCCTTCTTAGGGTCATTGTGAACTTCAGCTTCTTCGATAGAAGAAAGACCTGCGCCGCGCAGGAAACCAGCCAGTGCTTTTTCAGGCGCGCCAACGCGCGGGCCTTTACGCTCTTCACGGGTTGCTTTGGAGCCAGCAGGCAAGCCGGCAATGTGCAGGGCCAGGCGGCGAGGAGTGGCATAAGCCTTCGCGCCTTCATAGGTCACACCTGCTTCAACAAGAGCATTGGTCAGGAGGGATTTCAAATCCTCAGCCGCACGACGCTGCATGCGGGCAGGAATTTCCTCGCTAAAGAGTTCGAGGAGAAGATCTGGCATTGGTGAACGACGCCTTTAACTGGTCAATCAATCGCAAATTTCTAGAGTGCGTAGTGCCTAGCAATACTAAAGGGCATTGTCACCCCCAATAGGCAGCGCACCACGGGAATTGAGCAAAAAACTGCAGAGGAGGACCACCCATCAACAGGGGTGTGTACAGCTCTCCGTCGCCAAAGGCGATCTACGTTGGAAAGGGTGTATGGGTATACATTGAATTTTCAATGAGTTGAAAGGAGGTAATACTTATGCATGTGGAGTTAATAGTAGAATGAAGTCAAATAAAACAGGGATGTCGTGAAGGTAATTGCGTTGTAACCTCGATGAACTTTGAGAGAAAACTAATGGGTGCGGGTATGAGTGAAATGTTGATTAAGGAGATACGTTTCAGAAATAGTGAAGATCTGACTTGTCGAGTTCTCCCACCTGATGTGGTCAACGCAGAAGGAATGCTGTCACGAGAAGAGCGTAGTCTTCTCTACTTGTTAGCGCGAGATCATTATCGTGGAGATGGAGTGCTGATTGACGGCGGGAGTTTTTTGGGCTCTTCAACAGTTTCACTGGCTCACGGTATTCGGGACAATACACATTCTCAAAATGATATGAGCGTGTTCCGTTGCAAACCCATTCAAGCTTTCGAAATTGGTTTTCTTCCCCGTCTCAAGAACGGTAAGGAGAAGTTTAAAGAATGGGGAGCCTTCAAGTATCGGTTTGGTGACTCTTTCATACCAAGGCTCGAGCAAAACATCGAAAACTACTCAGATCTAATTGATCTTCATGTTGGTGACCTGGTTGACTTCAAGTTCCCTGCAACTCCCATTGAAATCTGCTTCATTGACGTTGGTAAGTCGGTGCAACTAGATGACTATGTGAATAAGAATTTCTTGGCTAATCTAATTCCAGGTAAGTCAATTTTAGTCAATCAGGATTTTTATTTCGACCGGTTGCCTTGGATAAAAGTAACGATGGGGTATCTGAAAGATTACTTTGAGTGGATCGGGCAGGTTAGAACGTCTGTGGTCTATAAAAATACAAAAAAAATACCACAAGAAGTGCTGTCATATAATCCCTTCCGTAATGGTACACTAGATGAGTGTATAGCGTATCATGACAGCCATGTGTTTCCCGATGATCAAAGCCCTATAACCTTATCGCGTTTAGCTTTATCTAGAGCACTTCTGATTGCGTTGAAATCTACAAAAGAGTTGGCTCTAGCAGACCTCAAGGATTTTGAGAGGATACATGCAAATGTGCTCTCAGACGGGAAGCATGGAGACGACGCAAGAATGCGCTATGAAAGAACTGTACGGCAGATCTCCAATGGAATGATCCTCAAACAGTGGGGGTATTATCCGTCTTCAGAGTTCCAACCCGCTTAGTAACCAAGGCCTATTCAACTAGTTCAGCAACTTCACCAAGTTCGCCAAACAATTTCAGTTCTTGTCGCAGGCTATTGGGATCCTGACTGGAGCCACCGACAATCACGTCATAAAGGATGCGTTCCACCACCATCTGGTTCCGATCACCATCAAAGATAGCGAGCTCCTCAATGGGGACTGTGATTGTCACGCGTCGGCTCTCACCCGCTGGAATAGGAACCCGCTGAAACCCTTTCAGTTCCTGCTTGGCTCGTTCCACTGCAGAACCCTTGGGTGCTATGTAGACCTGCACAACCTCTTCGGCATTCACCTGACCGATGTTGGCAACAGAGACCTGCACCTGAATGCTTCCGCCCATCAGCTCTTCAGGCCGGGAGACTTCAAGCTCAGAATAGTGGAACTGGGAGTAGCTTAAACCAAAACCAAATGGATACGCCGGTGTTACATCATCCTTATCCAGCTTCCTGTAGCCATGCCAAAGATCATAGATCACCTTGCGCGCATTGCGGTCAAAGTCGGGGAGGTCGCTTTCGCGGCGGGGGATCACAAAGGGCAAGCGGCCGCTCGGTGAGATTTCGCCGGACAGAATATGAGCAAGAGCGGTTCCCCCCTCCATGCCGGGATACCAATGCAGCAGGATGGCAGCAGGTTTGTCTTCCCATTCATTCATCAAAATCGTGCCGCCACCCATAACAACAACAACGCAGTTCGGATTGACCGCACACACTTGTTTGATTAGCTCCACATCATGCGGTGGCAAACGTAAGCTGGAGCGATCACCGGCGCCGTAACCGTCCTCAACCGCACTGGAACCCTCAGATTTCCCAGTTGATCCTCCACCACCGAACGATCTGAGGAACTGCGAGGCAATCTGCGCTTCTTCACGATTACGTGGCTGCGGCAAAACCCCATGGAACTGAGCAGCCAAACCCGCTGAAACCCATTCTCCCTCACTGCTGTGGTCGTTCCCGACAACCAACACCACAGCATCAGCGCGCCTGGCAATTTGCAAGGCGCGATTGATGTTCTGGCCCCGGTCCTGCCAGATGTCTACCTTGTGCTTGTAATAGGCCCGCAGACCTGCAAGTGGGGTGATGACATGAGTCGGCTGTGTATCACTGGTGCCTTTGTCTCCTGTGTTCGCTACGCTTGCCAAACGGCCAATAACACCAATGCTTTCAATGTCTTTCAGGGGGAGGAAGCCGCCCTCGTTTTTCAGTAGAACAATCGACTTTTCAGCCGCCTCCTGTGCGACAGCACGGAACTCCGCACATCCAACGCGCTTTTTCTCGTAATTCCCTTTTCGCAGAACACGCAGTTGCTGCAAGATGAGCCGATAGCACGCATCATCCAGCGTGGCTTCACTCACCTCGCCAGTCTCAATCAATTCTGGCAGGCTCTGGTGGTAATGAAGCTGGAAGGGCATCTCTAGGTCAACACCGGCGTTCGCTGCTTCTTTGGCGTGCCGAATACCGAAGATGAAATCACTCAGCACAAAACCTTTGAAACCCCAGTCGGATTTCAAGAGCTGTGTCAGCAGCTCCTTGTTATGACCGCACAGTTCTCCATTGATAGAGCTGTAAGAGGTCATCATCGCCGCTGCGCCCGCCTCGACAGCCTTTCGAAAATGCGGGAGGTACATTTCATAGAAGGCACGCTGCCCAATTGTCACGTTCAGTGAAAGTTTGGACTGCTCCATGGATGCCAAGGCAAAGTTCTTCACGCACGCCATGCCATGCTGCTGAACGCCGCGGACGAGCGCCGTCCCCATGGCTCCTATCAGGAAGCTGTCTTCCCCATACGACTCCTGCGAGCGCCCCCAAGCCGGATGACGCATCAGGTTCAAAGGGACACCACCAAACAGTGTCCCCCCAAACGCACGCATCTCATAGCCTATGACCGCACCAATCCGCTGCTCCAGCTCAGGATCAAAGGTTGCCGCGCGGGCTATCGCTGCCGGAAAGGTGGTTGCCCCTTTCATTACAATCCCGCGAGAACCCTCTGTGTAATGGATACCTGGCAAATGATGTTCTGGCAAAACGCCTGCAGCCCACGGACCTGATTGAGAACCGCTTTTCATCATCTCGCGAATGCCAGGCCAGAACGCTTTGTCACCATCACGCATAGCCAGTTTATCGTCTCTGCTTAAGCGAGACACGATCGCCCTAGCAATCTGCTCATCAGAAAGGTTTTGCGTAGAAGAAGGTTGCTCTACCGGCTTTGGAGGCGATTGAGAGGGAACAGCAGTGTCGCCGTCTTGAAGCACCTTGGTACTTTCAACAGTCATGGAAGTCAGAACTCCGCGAATGCACCCCAATTTAGGTCAGCGGCTAAAGATACGCGGTGATACAAACATCAGGCAGCTTGATACGTCAGAACTTTAACAAGCAACTCTGGAACTCAGGCCTCTGGCAACAGGGGAGTCGATTTGCAAATCAAACAGGATATCATTTGAAAATATCCAATTGGTAGCGGTTCTGAAAACCTACCGATTTTCAGCAGTCATCTTTCAAGGAGTCATAGGAGAGAAAGGGCTGATAACGAAAAATGCCGAGGCATTTCTGCCCCGGCATTTGAAAATTCATCAGGTAGACTAGGATCAGCCTTTGAAGCCAACACCACCAGCTTCAGTCTGCAGGAATGCAGCACCACACGCTTTGGAAAGCTCACGAACCCGCAGAATATAGCTCTGGCGCTCGGTCACGGAAATCACACCACGCGCATCCAGCAGGTTGAATACGTGAGAGCATTTGAGAGCTTGATCGTATGCAGGCAGAACAACCTTCTGAAGGCCATCGCCAGCTTTTTCCATGGCTTCAGCACTTGCTGCCAGCAGTCGCTTACATTCGCGCTCATGGTCTGCAAAGTGACGGAACAGCATTTCAGTGTCGGAATGCTCGAAGTTGTGTCGGGAATATTCCTGCTCAGCCTGTAAGAACACGTCGCCATAGGTGACTTTTTCGTCGCCTTCCAGACCGTTGAAGTTCAGGTCATAAACGTTGTCAACGCCCTGAACGTACATTGCGATACGCTCCAGACCGTAGGTCAGCTCACCGGAAACCGGCTTACACTCAAAACCTGCAACCTGCTGGAAGTAGGTGAACTGAGATACTTCCATGCCGTCACACCAGCATTCCCAACCAAGGCCCCATGCGCCCAGTGTCGGGTTTTCCCAGTCATCTTCAACAAAGCGAACGTCATGGATGTCTGTGTCGATGCCGATTGCGCGCAGAGAAGCCAGATACAGTTCCTGAAGGTTTTCAGGAGATGGCTTCAGCAGAACCTGAAACTGATAATAGTGCTGCAGACGGTTTGGGTTTTCACCATAACGACCATCGGTAGGACGGCGGGATGGCTGAACATAAGCAGCTTTCCATGGACGTGGACCAAGGGAACGCAGTGTCGTCGCTGGGTGAGAAGTACCCGCGCCAACTTCCATGTCGTAAGGCTGCAAGATAACGCAGCCCTGATCGGCCCAGAATCTCTGGAGGGTCATCAATAGACCCTGAAAGGACTTGGTTGGCTGCATATGTGCCGGAACGGCTTCACTAGACATGGGAGTGTTTCCTGAAAATCCAAAATGTACTGCGCTAAAACCACGCAAAATCCAAGTTGGGGCACAGGTGCCACGTCAAACAGGGAAGGTCAAGCATTCCAGAGGGATGTTTCTCTGTTTACCGCGTATTTAACAGGCTGAACGCCAGTTGTGCCCAATGATGTCGCAGCAGCGACAAATCTCGCGGTGGCAGCGCTAAGAGAAAGGGGGAGTAGTCGAGAACGACCGCTAGCCCGCAGACCAGATGTCATGCGGGCGCAAAGGGTGCAACTACAGAGCTGATGCTCTTAGTAGTTGCTTGTAGGGCGGTATTTGCCTGTGACCGGATCCTGAACCAGACGTGTGTATGCTGGATCAACCGGACGCTTGCGAGCAGTTGCATAGGCAGGCTGTTTTTTGAATGCCATGTTGGAAATTTCCTTCTTTACGGCTTTGTAAAGAGCATATCCACCTGCAATCAAAGCAACAGTTCCCAATACCTCAGTCATCTGCATTTTCCTTCCATCACTTATGTGAAGCATTGTTATTTATGGCAATTTTGGCAATCCTATGGAGATTGCTCAAAGACCAAACTTTGCCCAAAGGCTTTTTTCTTCCAGGGTAGCAAGTGCGGCAGCTGGAAGCGTACCTGCTGCTTCATTCAAACCACCCTTAAGGCTTGCGCCCGGGATAAAGCGGCCAAGAAAACGCTTCTTGGTGCCAACAACTTTCACTTTCGTTTCCTTGCCGTACCGCTCATGGATTGTGGAGTGAAGATCACCCAGCCCATCTACAAGGCCAAGGTCGCGTGCCTTCGCTCCAGTCCAGAACAGACCGGAAAACAAGTTGTCATCATCGCTCAACACGTCACCGCGACGGCTTTTCACCATATCGATGAACATCTCATGGATCTCGTGCTGCAAGGTCTTGAGGTGCTCAATGTCCTCTTTGACCTCTGGTGCAAACGGATCCAGCGTCACTTTCTTCTCACCGCTGGTGTAAACGCGGCGCTGAACGCCAGCTTTTTCCAGAAGCTCGGTGAAACCGAAACCGGCAGAAACAACGCCGATTGAGCCGATGATGGAGGCTGGATCAACGATGATATCATCACCAGCCAAAGCAATCATATAGCCACCAGAGGCGGCAACATCTTCAACGAAAACAAGTACCTGTTTGTTGTTCCCATCCGCCAGCTGGCGAATGCGTTTGAAGATGAGATGTGACTGAACAGGAGAACCACCAGGTGAGTTGATGGACAAAGCAACAGCCGGAGCTTCTTTAAAGCTAAAGGCCGTTTCCAGCGCGTCTTCGACACCGCTCAGGTTCAAACCTGATTTCAATGGAGACGCAGCTCCGATAGCACCACTCATACGGACGACGGGAACAACAGGTCTTACTTTTCCCCACTTGCCCGGAAGGTAGCTGCGCAGCTTCTTCAACAACTCAAAATTCTCCTTTGCGTCGATAACTTGTCTGTCGCTGGGTGACCCAGCTTCATCCAATATAGGCAGCAATCGTCAGGAGAGAAGAGCAATAGCCAAAAGAAATGGCAATTTACGCAATAAAACGCAACTGTGTGATCTCTATAACAAAACTACACCTCAAGAACTAAGAGAGTTCATGTGCAGCACTGGGGATTACTCGGTTGTTTCAAGCTCAGCACGAATCTGGAGCATGTCCCGCCATGCATAGCGTTTTTCCGCTGGGCTGCGCAGCAGATAGGCAGGGTGGTAGGTTGCAATAGCTTTCCGCTGAGTGCCTTCACCGTTATAAGTCAGCCACTTACCGCGCAACTTGCGAATACCATCACGGGCACCGCTCAGCGTCTTGGCAGATGCTGCTCCCAGGAACACCACGATCTCAGGATCAACCAGTTCAATCTGACGCTGAATAAACGGACGGCAGATCTCGGTTTCATGCGGGGTAGGGGTGCGGTTCCCCGGAGGGCGCCAAGGAACAACGTTGGCAATGTAAACGTTGGAGCGATCAAGTCCGACAGCCTTGAGCATACGGTCCAGCAAATGGCCGGAACGCCCAACAAATGGAACGCCCTGAATATCCTCTTCACGTCCCGGTGCTTCGCCAACAAACATGACACGGGCCTTGGAGCTGCCATCACCAAACACAAGGTTCTTGGCAGTCAGGCGCAGATTGCAACCCTCAAAACCGGCAAGGATCTTGCGCAGCTCATCCAGCGACTGAGCAGAGCTTGCAGCACTTCTGGCAGAGCCAACCGTTTCAGCATTGGGCACAACAGCATTGTCAGCAGCATTTGGCATGACGGTCTGCACGGCAGACTCTTTGGCCGCCCGCTGGCGCTCCAAAATCTGCCTCGCTTTCATCTTGTCATCAGCCGAAACGCCATTCTCACGCAGATTACGTGCCATCTCAGCAGGAGAAACACTAAGGTTCTTCGGCTGGGATTGTGTTGGCTCCGGTGAAGCAAAGGAGTTGGCTGGTGCAAAGTTCTGCTGAGGAGCCGGGCGTGCCTGTGCCTGTTTCTCCATCTGAGCCTGGGTTTGCGCAAAGCGATCAACCGGAGCATCTTCCATCGCGCAGTCGACACCGACAGCACTCAGGAACTCCAGATAAGCCTCCAGCTCGGCGGCATTTGCGACAGGAACTTCAGACATAGCCATTTTCTAGTTGTGGCACACAGGAAGGTGCAGATGAAAGGGAGTAACTCTTTT
This sequence comes from Pseudovibrio sp. SCP20, assembly GCF_057774105.1. NCBI lineage: Bacteria > Pseudomonadati > Pseudomonadota > Alphaproteobacteria > Hyphomicrobiales > Stappiaceae > Pseudovibrio > Pseudovibrio sp. SCP20. Next base: position 281,102 of record NZ_JBYMDH010000001.1, read on the forward strand.
GCAATGCACCATAGTTGGGCAGCAGCCCGTTTAGCCCTATATTCTATATGAGAGCGCACGTGTCCAATAGAAAAACGTAAATGCGCTAACTCAATTGGGAACAGTGTAAAGTCATGCACGTAGATTTGGGGAAATCACAATAAATCCTTGCTGTGAAGGAAGCTTTTTTTATTGGGGTACGCCACGTAATGCACCTTAAAACGCATTGCGCTATAGTATCCGGTCAATTACACAGAGACTAAATAAAGTTTTGACACTTGAGGGGCGTGGAATTAATGCGCTGCCACATCATTTGACGCGAAATGAAGTGGATAAAGTGTAGAGGGAGAATAATATGTCTGAAGGGGAAACTCTGGCAGAACGCGAATCCATGGAATTCGACGTTGTAATTGTGGGTGGCGGTCCTGCAGGTCTGTCAGCAGCAATCCGGATCAAACAGCAGGCTGCGGAAAAGGGAGAGGACGTCTCCGTTGTTGTGCTGGAAAAAGGATCTGAGATTGGTGCGCACATCCTGTCTGGTGCTGTGATTGATCCAATCGGTATTGATCGCCTGATCCCGGATTGGCGCGAAGACGAAAGCGCTCCGATCAAGACACCGGTAACCGCAGACCACTTCAACCTGCTTGGCCCTGCCGGTTCCCTTCGCCTGCCAAACTTCCTGATGCCAAAGCTCATGAACAACCATGGCAACTACATTGTGTCTCTGGGCAATGTATGTCGCTGGTTGGCAGAAAAAGCAGAAGCGCTCGGCGTGGAAATCTATCCAGGCTTCGCAGCAGCTGAAGTGCTTTACGATGATGCGGGCAAGGTGATTGGTGTTGCAACGGGTGATATGGGCGTTGCTCGTGATGGCTCTCATAAAGATGGCTACATGCGCGGCATGGCTCTGCTCGGTAAATACACGCTGATCTCTGAAGGCGTTCGTGGCTCTCTGGCCAAGACCTTGATCGACAAGTTTGATCTGGACCGCGACAGCGATCATCCGAAATACGGCATTGGTATCAAGGAATTGTGGGAAGTTGACCCAGCCAAGCACAAAGCTGGTCTGGTGCAGCACTCCATGGGTTGGCCGCTGGATGGCAAAACCCAGGGCGGTTCGTTCCTCTATCATCTGGAAGACAATCAGGTAGCCGTTGGGTTCGTTGTGAACCTCAACTACCAGAACCCGTACATGTCTCCGTTTGACGAGTTCCAGCGCTTCAAAACCCACCCAGCAGTGAAGGACGTTTTTGAAGGCGGCAAGCGCATCTCATATGGCGCACGTGCGATCTCCGAAGGGGGATATCAGTCCGTACCGAAACTGTCCTTCCCAGGTGGTCTCATCCTCGGATGTTCCGCTGGCTTCGTAAACGTGCCACGCATCAAAGGCTCTCACAACGCAGTGCTCTCCGGCATTCTGGCTGCTGACATCGTTGTTGAATCTCTTGGTCGCGGCGAAGCGAACGAAGAGCTGGACCAGTACGATATCGCATGGCGCAATTCCGAAATCGGTAAGGATCTCTGGAAGGTACGCAATGTTAAGCCGCTGCAGACCAAGTTCGGCAGCTTGATGGGCATGGTCTTCGGTGGTCTGGATATGTGGACCAACGAGCTGTTCGGCTTCTCCTTCTTCGGCACCGTAAAACACGGCAAGACCGACGCTGCGAGCCTGAAGCCAGCCAAAGATTGCAAGAAGATCAACTACCCGAAACCAGACGGGAAGATCTCCTTCGACAAGCTGTCTTCTGTCTTCCTCTCCAACACCAACCACGAGGAAGATCAGCCGATCCATCTGAAGCTGCGCGATGAAACCTTGCAGAAGCTTTCTGAGCACGATGTTTATGATGGACCGTCGAACCGTTATTGTCCCGCTGGTGTGTATGAGTGGGTGGAAGAAAACGGCGAGCCACCACGCTTCCAGATCAACGCGCAGAACTGCGTGCATTGTAAGACCTGTGACATCAAAGATCCGAACGGCAACATCACCTGGACCGTTCCGGAAGGCACTGGCGGACCGAACTATCCAAACATGTAAGCTGTTGGATAACATCAGAACAAGAAAAAGGCCCGGTCATCAGATCGGGCCTTTTCAATTCAACTTATCAAACGCTCTGGCGATCTAGCCGATCTCGATATCGAGACCCAGATCCAGAATTGGCGCGGAGTGCGTAATCCAGCCGGAAGAGATGATATCAACGCCAGCCTCGGCGATCTCCTGAACGGTGGAAAGCGTAACGGTACCAGACGCTTCCAGCACAGCCTGACCATTGTTGATCTCAACGGCCTGCTTAAGCAGGTCAGGGCCCATATTGTCTAGCATCACCACATCTGGCTTGGCTGTCAGCGCTTCTTTCAGCTGGTCCAGCGTGTCCACCTCAACCTCGATGCGCACAAGGTGACCAGCAAAGGCACGTGCGCTCTCAATTGCGGGAATAACACCGCCAGCAACTGCAATGTGATTGTCCTTGATCAGGATCGCATCATCCAGACCAAACCGGTGGTTCATGCCGCCGCCGCAACGCACCGCATACTTCTCGAAGCTACGCAGACCCGGAGTGGTTTTTCGGGTGCACACAATCGTTGCGTTGGTATGCGAAATTTTGCGTTGAAATGCGTTTGTGGCCGTTGCTATGCCGGAAAGGTGGCTCAAAAAGTTCAGCGCCACACGCTCAGCTGTCAAAAGCGCACGAGCAGGACCATGAATGCGGGCAATGATGGTACCCGGCACCAATTTATCCCCGTCCTGCGCTAGCACGGTAACATTGAGGTTCGGGTCCACCTGACGAAACGCAGAAAGAGCCAGATCAATGCCAGCCAGCACGCCGTCTTTACGAGCCGCAATCACACCGGTCGCCATTGCCTCAGCTGGAATGGTTGCCTGCGAGGTGATGTCACCTGCGCGGCCAAAGTCTTCCAGCAAGGCGGCCTTAATAGCGTCATCGACCATGATCAGGGAGAGTTCAGGTAAGGAAGAAACACTCATAGCATGTCTTCCTCTGCAACAGCCTTCTTGCCAAGGTCGCTGGCCACAGCATCAGCGGCAAGCTTCTCGATCTGAGCAAGCTTCACATAAGAGCGCTTGGCAGCCTCTGCCTTCTGCGGGAAGTCAGAGCGGAAGTGTCCGCCACGGCTTTCTTCACGAAGCAGAGCAGAGCCGGTGATCAGCTTAGCCGCAATCACCATGTTGAGGATGGAGTCACGGCGACACAGCTTCTCGGCATTGTGCAGGCGGGCTAGCGTTGTGGTCAGGCCTTCCGCATCACGCACAACACCAACATTGCGGGACATGAGGGAGCGAACCAGAGACACCACTGCACGCTCCTGAGGATTGCGCTTGGAAGCCTGATCTTCGCTGTCATCAATCTCCGCCCAGGCATGAACGCGGTGATGCGGCATGAGCGCCTGAATATCTTCTGCAATGCGCGCCGCAAACACAACAGCTTCCAGCAGAGAGTTGGAAGCAAGACGGTTTGCACCATGTGCGCCCGTTGCAGCAACTTCACCGGCAGCCCACAGATTGTCGACGGAGGTACGGCCAGAGGCATCAGTCAGCACGCCGCCCATATGGTAGTGCGCAGCCGGAGCAACCGGGATAAGACCGTTGATCGGATCAATGCCAGCTTTCTGACAAGCCGCATAAACGCGGGTGAAATGCTCAGGGAAGCTCGCGCCAATGGCTTCACGGCAATCAAGGAATGCACCGCGACCAGCAGCAATCTCCGTGTGGATCGCACGAGCCACAATATCACGTGGTGCCAGTTCCAGATCCGGATGAAGGCCTTCCATAAAGCGGCGGCCATCATTGTTAACGAGGATCGCGCCATCTCCGCGGATTGCTTCACTGGCAAGCGGGGCAGGATCCAGATCAACATCCAGAGCGGTTGGGTGGAACTGAACAAACTCCGCGTCAGAAACCAGCGCACCGGCACGAGCCGCCATGGCAAGACCATGACCGTTTGCCTCACCCGGGTTGGTGGTGGTGGAATAAAGATGCCCAACACCGCCGGATGCCAGCACAACAGCCTTTGCCGGAATGGTGATGCGCTGTGTACCGCCACGACGACGCGCGGTGATACCGGTAACATAACGGCCTTCGGTGATCAGCTGACAACCGATGTAACCTTCAATGATGCGGATAGACGGTGTCTTGTAGGCCGCATCAACAAGTGCCTGCATGATCGCTTCACCAGCCATGTCGCCGCGCACACGCACAACACGATGGCTGGAGTGAGCAGCTTCACGGGAAAGCGCCAGCTTGCCTGCAAGGTCTTTGTCAAACGGAACGCCATAATCCAGCAGATCGTGAATACGGTCAGACGCTTCACGGGTCATGCCTTCAACAACAGCTTCTTCGCAGATGCCATCACCGGCAGTCAGCGTGTCCTGAGTGTGGGCAGAGTGGTGGTCACCCTCAGCCACAGCAGCTGCAATGCCACCTTGCGCCCACGCAGAAGATGTGCCGCCGCCGATTGGAGCGTTGGTCACAATGGTCACTGGCCGAGGCGCAAGTTTAAGCGCACAAAACAGGCCAGCAAGGCCGCCACCTAAGATAACAACATCATCCACGCCGTTCAGAGCAACAGCAGGGGCGAGAGAAGAACCGAACTGAGACATTTCAGAGATTATTCCAGACTATGGGGACCTGATCTAAAAGGCCCGCTGCCTTTTTTGCAGGCAGCAGGGTGCACTGAAGACTTTTCAATAAGCCAGCTACACGAAAGCCTCTAGTTCTTCAAGTTGATCATGCGTTCTACGGAGGCACGGGCGCGATCGGCCACACTTTCATCAACAATCACCTCACCGGACATGTCGAGCAGACAATCCAAAATTTTGGTCAGGGTGATGCGCTTCATGTGTGGGCACAGGTTACACGGACGAATGTAGTTGACGCCCGGAGTGGACGCCGCAACATTGTCTGCCATGGAGCACTCGGTGATCATCATCACCTTCTCAGGGCTGTTGTCCTTCACCCAGTCGATCATGTGAGAGGTGGAGCCTGCAAAATCAGCCTCTGCCACCACTTCCGGCGGACATTCTGGGTGCGCGATGATCTTTACGTCCGGATCAATCGCGCGGTAATCGCGCAGCTCTTCAGCGGTAAAGCGCTCATGTACCTCACAGGAACCTGCATAGGTCAGCACGTCCACATCAGTCTGGTTGTTCACGTTCGCCGCAAGGTACTGATCCGGGATCAGCAGAACCTTGTCGGTGCCCATGGCCTCAACAACCTGAACAGCGTTGGAAGAGGTGCAGCAGATATCGCACTCAGCTTTCACATCAGCAGAGGTATTCACATAGGTGATGATCGGAACACCCGGATTGGCTTCGCGCAGCTTGCGCACATCTTCGCCAGTGATGGATTCAGCAAGAGAACAACCGGCATCCATATCCGGGATCAAAACGGTCTTCTCAGGGGAGAGGATCTTGGACGTCTCTGCCATGAAGTGCACACCGCACTGCACGATGACCTGAGCTTCTGTCTTCGCAGCTTCTTTCGCCAGCTGCAGGCTGTCGCCAACAATGTCAGCCACACCGTGGAAGATGTCCGGTGTCATGTAGTTGTGCGCCAGAATGACAGCGTTGCGCTCTTTCTTCACTTTGTTGATCGCAAAGATCAGCGGTGCAAGCGCAGCCCATTCGATGGCCGGAATAAAGTCCTTCACCTTCTCATAGGCTTCAGCGGTCGCTTCAGCCACTTCAGGTGTGTAGGCAAGGTCTGGTCGCTCCAGAGGCGCATAGCGCTCGTTTGCTGGCACGCCAGCCTGAACAGCAGCACCATCAATGCCGGCAGCAATGTCTTTGACAGCCGGGCTGTCTGTTTCAGCGAATGTAGTCGTGGCGGACATGCGCTATCCCTTGTTCTGCCGGTCTTTAGCCGGATTATACTCAGTGTGAGTATAAGGGATCTATAAAAAAACACGGCTAGAAAGCCGATGCCAACCCTTATGCTCATTTTGAGTTTTTATAGACCTCTTGCCCGCCAACGACAACCTATTCTTTTGCCGAATGCATATAACCCCTGCGTTTAAGCTGGAAATAAGCTTACAAAATAGCCACTTAATTTGTTAAATTTGCAGGGTACAAACAACAAAAGCCCGGCGGTTCTGCTCTTTTACAAGAACCGCCGGGCTTTAAAACGCACGTTAGAGCAGGGGACTGCTCTTACTTGGCAGGGACATAGCTGGATGGGTTGCCATCAGCGCCCTGATTGACCATGTAGTACTGGTTTTCGCCGGTGTCGAACACGAGGAAACCATCCTGATCAGCAGGCTTGGTCTGAGTGCCCCATGGAGACTGGATGGTCACTTCAGCAGCTGGCTCATAACCAATCGCGGACATACGAACCATCTCAACAGGAACAGTCTTCAGCGCACCGGTCAGGCCAGCGTCTTTTGCGTTAAACAGCGCCAGCACTTCCGGAGCCATGTCCAGACGCTTCACAAGGCGGGTGTTCTTCGCAGCAACTTCTTCCAGACCAACCATCTCATACTTGGAATCGAAGGTCTCTTTGCCGATCACGTAAAAATCAGGGCCGGTCTTGCTCATCTGCAGCGCAACAACAGAGCCAACATTCTTCGCGATGTAAGCATCGTCGTAGCTGGTGGAATCAACAGAGCCCAGAGGGCCGCGGATCGCTTCTGGCAGGTCAGCCAGCTTGTCACCAGTGATCTTCCAGCCAAGGATCGGACGGTCCTTGATGTAAAGCTCTTTGGATGGTGCGTGCTTTTCAACGCGTGCGGTCAGCTCTTCCTGGCTCTGAACATCGTCCTGAGCAGATGCAGCCAGAGGTGCGCTTACAGCAAAAGCGAGCAGGCCCGCTGCGAGTGTTTTTCCGAAAGAAAATGAGTAGGTCATGGTCGGCCCCTAAATGTAGATGGGGGAATTAGGTCAGGAGCCAAATCAAAGTCAAGCGTCTCTGCGAGTTTCGCTAGGAAATTGAAATATATTAGTATTCTCACATATGCGCTTGTTTACATCTGTGATTGTATCTCGCTAAAATACCTTAGGGTCAAAAACTCATTCCAATTACTGATGGATGACCTAAGTAATTTCAATTATTGCAGAGTGTGATTTTGGATTACACCTGATTACTCCCCCGCTGCTCAGCGAAAAATACCGACCTCATTGATCCGGCAACCAGTCGTACACCCGTCTGGAGGCAGGAAAGGAAGCTGCAATGTCCCAAGCGACCCAAGCTGGCGCCAACGCCTCTGTCCGGCGTGGACCAAACGTCCCGCTTATCATCATCAGTGGATGTATCATCGGGATTCTGTCCTTCGGACCACGCGCGACGCTAGGCCTGTTTCTGACACCCATGTCCTCTGAGTTCGGCTGGGGCAGGGACGTCTTCGCCTTCGCTTTGGCGCTTCAGAACCTAATTTGGGGAGCAGCACAGCCTTTCGCTGGTATGATGGCAGACAAGTTCGGCACTGGCAGAACACTGGTGCTGGGCGCGATCATCTACGCCATTGGCCTCTACCTCATGAGCCTGTCAGACACACCGCTCCTGCTGCAGGTATCTGCCGGTGTTCTTATCGGCCTCGGCGTTGCTTTCACCTCATTCTCTCTGGTGCTGGCAGCCTTCGCGCGCTCCGTTCAGCCAAAATACCATGGCATCGCCTTTGGCATGGGCACAGCAGCAAGCTCCTTCGGTCAGTTCCTCTTTGCGCCTCTTGGCCTCGGCCTGATTGAAAACTTCGGGTGGTCAAGTGCGCTGGTCTACATGGCAGCTCTCATCGCCATTGTGCCGCTCTTTGCCTACATCCTGCGCGGACGCTCCGCAGCTCCTGCTGCTGGCAGCTCCGCAAACCCGCAGGACAACCTGACCCTGTCTCAGACATTGGGTCTGGCCTTCAAAACCAGAGACTACATCCTGCTGGTCTTCGGCTTCTTCGTCTGTGGCTTCCACGTGGCTTTCATCACCGTGCACATGCCAACCTTCATCGTGGATCAGGGCTTCGATGTGTCTGTCGGCGCATGGGCGCTGGCACTGATCGGCCTGTTCAACATCGTGGGCTCCATGTCTTCAGGCATTCTGGGTGCACGCTTCCCGAAGCAATATCTGCTCTCCTTCATCTATCTGGCCCGCGCCATCGCCATCATGCTCTACATCACCCTGCCGATCTCGGAGATGTCGACGCTGATCTTCGCAGCCACCATGGGCATTCTGTGGCTCTCGACAGTGCCGCCAACATCCGGCCTCGTTGCGGTGATGTTCGGCCCGCGCTACATGGCAACCCTGTTCGGCATTGTGTTCTTCTCCCACCAGATCGGCTCCTTCCTGGGCGTCTATCTGGGCGGCGTGCTCTATGAGCAGAGCGGCAACTATGATGCCATCTGGTGGCTGGGAATTGCACTGGGCATTTTCGCGGCGATCGTGCACTGGCCAATCCGCGAGCAATCCGCCACCGCAGGGCGACTGGTCGCCAAGCCTGCGTAAGGCCCCCAATAGTCGAACTAGCTAGGTTTCTCAGCGTGTTACACCGCAATATTGCCTAGCGTTATTTTCTTGCCTTATGGCCCTCCTTCTGCCAGCTTTCATGCAACATGATTTGGCGAGAAGGATTGGCCATGAGCGAGTTTGATGCCCTTTGGATTGAAGCAGACGAAAGCGGTCGTAAACCGCTGCCTGCCAAGTGGAATAAGGTCACAGTTGACCAGCTCTCTGAAGGCGATGTGACAGTCAAAGTCACGCACACCACCATCAACTACAAGGATGGTCTGGCCCTGGCAGGCGCACCGGGCATCACCCGCAAGTTTCCGATGGTGCCGGGCATCGATGTGGTTGGTGAAGTGCTCTCCAGCGAAAGCGACCGTTTCAAGGCTGGCGATCAGGTCATTCTCAACGGCTATGGCGTTGGCGAAGTCCACACTGGTGCTTACGCGCAGGTCGCCCGTCTGAAGTCTAAATGGCTGCTGCATCGTCCGGAAGAACTCTCCGCCGCCCGCGCCGCTGCAATCGGCACCGCTGGCTACACAGCCATGCTCTGCGTTATGGCGCTGGAGAAATACGGCCTCACACCTGACCACGGCCCAATTGCCGTCTCCGGTGCATCCGGCGGCGTTGGCTCTGTTGCCATCAGCCTGCTGTCCAAGCTCGGCTTTGAAACCATTGCCTTCACGGGCCGGACAGAAGAAGCCGACTTCCTCAAAGGCCTCGGCGCAACAGAAGTGCTTGACCGTGCAGAACTGGTGGAGAAGGGCAAGCCATTCGGCAAAGAACGCTGGGCAGGTGCAGTTGATGTGGCAGGCAGCCACACACTGGCAAACCTGCTGGCGCAGACCAACTATGGCGGTGCTGTCGCAGCCTGCGGTCTGGCACAAGGCATGGATCTGCCAGCATCCGTTATGCCGTTCATCCTGCGCGGTGTTGCGCTGCTGGGTGTGGATTCTGTGATGGCGCCAATGGCTTTGCGTGAGCAAGCTTACCGCCGTCTGGTGCAGGATCTCGACCTGACCAAGCTGGACACCCTTTCCGAGACAATCAAGCTGGCAGACGTTGAAGAACGCGCCGCCAAGCTGCTGAAGGGACAAGTCCGCGGTCGTACCATCGTGGAAGTCGAATAGCGTTCAACCGCTGCGTATCGCCGAAAAGTGGGAGCCGGTTTTCGGATAAAGATACGCGAATACAGGAGCTTCAAGCAAAGAAAAAACCCGCATCAGTGGTCGCTGATGCGGGGTTTTTATTGGAGCGATCAGGCTACCAAACTTGCCTAGACCAGGAGGAGGGGATTAGCTCCACCCGCCTTTGTAGGTCTTGTAGAAGATGTGCTTACCAATACGCTTTTTACGCTGCATGGTTGGAGCCCAGTTCGGACGAACATAAGTCGCGTGATAGTGCGTGGAAGCGTCCACGGCTGGGATGCTCACTTCACCATTCACGATCTGCTGCGCGATCTTCTTCGCTTTTGCCCATGGGCCAGCTTCAGTCACGCGCTCAGGAATGCCGTCACAGGCAAAGGAGAACTGACAAGCGTTCTTCATGCTCTTGTTCTGATAAACCACACCGCAAACCGTGTTCGGGTAAGCAGGGTTCTTCAGACGGTTAAGAACAACCTGTGCCACCGCAATCTGACCGTCACGCGGCTCACTGCGGGCTTCAAAGTAAATCGCTTCCGCCAGACAGCGCATTTCGGTTTTGGAGTTCTTCACCGAGCTTGGCAGCTGGCGCATGTACCACCAGTGCGGATTGGTCTCGGAGTAAGACGCCAGTTCCTTGTCAGAAAGTTGCGGCTTGCCGGAAGGCGTAATGGACACCTGCGGCTTGTTCAGCAGCGCATCAAACGGAGCTTTGTCTGTCTGTGGTGTTGCTGGCGCATAAGCGGTTGCCAGCGCAATTTCGTTCTGCTTGGCAATGGAAAGCGTCTCAGGCTGCTTTGGAGCGGCTTTGGCCATCGCAATCTGCTTGCGCGCTGCCAGTGCAGCCCGGCGTGCGGCTTTGCCAAGTGGAGAGTTGTCGGTCTGATCCTGTTCAGGAAGACCTGCCAGCGCATCCCCGCCATAATGACCGTTGAAGGCCATCTGAGGAAGCTGGGAAACAAATCGATCCGTGCTCTTTGGTTTGCCTGCGTTCTGGATGAAGGCAACAACGCGGCTCGGCAGGTTGGTGATTTGCATATCACCCTTGCCGGTGCGGTTCACCGCATAACGTTGTGGTGCTTTCTCCTCAGCAGGCACGAAGTACTTCGCGAACTTCTGGCTGTCTCCTGCAGAGACAGACTGAAGCCACCGCGGTGTATCTTCGTCGAGAGTTCCGGTGAGTGCCGGAATATCCTGCAACGCAACTGGAGATGCAGCAAAGGTTCCAACTGCAAGCCCTGCAGCTAGAATAGGGTACTTAAAGTACATGAGGACAGCACGGCGTCCTTCATTCTTCTTCATCCCATGGCCCGACATACGCAATCTACTCCAAATCAACGCCCAAAACTCAGCGCTTCTCAGTCCCTGAAAAGGGAACCCCAAACTCTGAGATCGACAGGATGAAGAAGCCCGATAAAATCACTCCCACCCGTCAATTTTCCGGATGAGCGCATTTTTCGCTTTTAACCTTGATATAAAGTTAAGCCCGCCAAAACCCCAGTTATTCTGCCACAGTTCACGCCGCTGACAGTCAGCATATGGTTAATATGCAGGGGCAGTACTCACCAAAAAACTAGGGCTATTTCATGTCTGGGTGGATTTTTCAGCGGGCCAAAAATCATAGGAAATAAAAGGCGTCATGCAGAAAATGACACCTGTGATATCTTGGAGCGGCTGTAGGATATCAACACAATCAAAATCTTAACAAGATTAACCATAAGGCCTCTCGTTGAATCCACAACTCCGTTTTTCCTATGAAATTCTGCCGAGAAAAAATTCAAAAAAATTGTAGATAACGTAACGTCATTTAAGGCGAAAATGTGAATCAGAGTAGGCTGACCCGCAAACCTGGAGCAGGGCGCTCCTTCAAAATGTCCCGTCGGAACCGGTAAAGCGCTGCCGGACGCCCGCCCGTAGCGGTTGAAGTTCCCCCAGTTTGCTCAACCAGTTGTCCTGTTTCGACAAGGCGGCGGAAGTTCTGTTTATGCAAATGCCGACCGGAAATAGCCTCCACAGTCTGCTGCAAATCAGTCAGCGTGAACTCCGGCGGCATCAGTTCGAAAACAACCGGGCGATACTTCAGTTTGGCACGCAAACGGGAAAGGGCAGTGGCCAGAATACGCCGATGATCATGAGCAAGGCCTTCGCCAAGGTCGGGCAGGGTGCCACGCTCAAGGGCTGTCGGCTGCTTGTCACGCAGGGCTTCATAGATCAGCCCAGAGCCATAAAGCAGCTCATAGCGATCCAGAACGCGCTCTTCATCCCATTTCAGCGAACCAACGCCAAATGCAAGTTGATAGCGATCCTTCCGGCTGAGCTCCTGATAGGTGCGGGCATCATCATCTGGCCTCTTGCTGAAAGCTTCCATGCTGGGGTGAATGATCTCCTCCAGCATCTTCGGCTGCCCACCGCGCCAGTCCTCCCATGGAAAGAAGTCATACCAAGGACGCCACCGCGCACCTTGCGCGGCCAGAAGCTTTTCTGACTCTGGCGTTTGGCGTGTCAAAGCCAGATAGCCAACTGAGACCATATGCGGCTCACCCGCTTTTGCCAGTGAGTAACGTCCCCGGTCTCCAAACGTATAAAGCTGCTCCACGTGACCAATATGAAGAGCCGTCTGCTCCTCAACAAAAGCACGCAGGCCCAGTTCAAAGGTGCGGTGAACACGCGGATCAAACGGACCCGACGGCAAACCGGAACGTTCGTCCTGCACTTTCTGCGGCACCGTCAGAACAAACGGTACTTTGTCCTTCACGGAAACGATGACAGCATTCAGACCAATGCCGAGCTGAACAGGCTCCATGCCAGCACCCGGGCGGGCTGCATCTCCTGTTTCCATCGCATTGCTCATCAAAGTCTGCTCCGTGTTCATTAGGCAAGTTCAGCAAGGGCAGCAGGTTCAAGGAAGAACTGGTTGCCCTCAAAGGTTTCAGCACCGCGGCCAATCTCTTTGATAGATTGTATCATGCGCCCATTTCGCTGCAAAAGAGTGTCTGCCAATGAGATAAGAAGCGGATTTGGTGTCGCTACAGGAGAAACCTTGCGCAAATGCTGCGCCAGTGCGCGCTCATCAGCCTCCGGCAATGCTGCACAGGTGATGATGTAGGCCGCAGCTGTCGACCGGCTCACCCCAGCCCAGCAATGCACCAGAAGCGAACCGTTTGCTTGAGCCTGCTTGGCAAAGGCCAGCAAACGCTCCACATGCTCCATCTGAGGAGCAATCAGCCCGTCACGTTCCTCTGCAATATCATTGAACTCCAGAACCAGATGATGCGCTGGCTTAGGCTCCACAGGCAAAACCACATCTGTGCCCGGGGAAACGAGAGAAAGCACGTGAGTTGGTGCTGCAACATGCAATGTGTCTTCCAGCTTGGAAAGGGGACACACATGCAGCATCAGCGGCCTCCGATAGCTTTACGAGCTTCATTCAGCTCAGCAAACCGTGCAAGGAAAGCTTCCTGCGCATCCTTAGTCGGCAAAGGTTTGATGCTCTCCGCTAACGCGTCCAGCTGCGCAGCGCTCACTTTGGCTGGCTTTCCGAAAATCTTGTCAGCCTCTTCCTTGCTGAACCCCGCCAGATGGATCGCCTCAAGATAAGCGCTGATGATATCAGCTTTCTTGGCGAGCTTGGCAATGCTGGCTGGCAGATCAGCAGGCAAATCAAAGGCCCGGTGAATGGCATGATGCAGGCGTTCTTCAACCACCTTATAGGTGCCACCCATCACGTTCTTGAAGGGCGAGATCATATCGCCGATCACATACTCCGGGGCATCATGCAGCAGGATCGCCATGCGCCACTGAATGTCCAGATCAGGCTTCAGCATCAGCGCAATCTCTTCCACCACCACGCAGTGCTGCGCAACGGAGAAGGCGTGATCGCCGATCGTCTGCCCATTCCATCGCGCCACACGGGCCAGCCCATGAGCAATGTCAGAGAGTTCCACATCCAGCGGAGAAGGATCGAGGAGATTCAGTCTCCGGCCAGAAAGCATCCGTTGCCAGGCACGGGGAGAAGATGAGGAAAGCTCTGCACACATATGTCAATCAAGCCAGTCGTCGGAGGTATCTAGGTTTCTAGCAATATCTCTTAGTCAGATGAAGGCCAGTTGAAGGTTGCCCACGCCTGAATGGAAGGGGAAAGCATAACGCCATCACACATCAGAGGCACACCCGCGTCCATCGCCGCCTTCGCACGGTCCAGACGCAACATCGCCAGCCCCGCGGTACCAGCAGAAGAACCCAGCGATCCCACACTCTTCTCACCTGCCAGAATGTCTCCACCAGCAGCCGGTAGCTCGCCATCTGCGGAAACCTTGATGATGCGCTTACGGGCAGTGCCGCGGTGCTTCATGCGGGAAACAACTTCCTGTCCGATAAAACAGCCCTTGGAGAAGGCAACGCCATTCAGGCTGTCCATGTCCGTATCATGCGGGAATACGTCAGCCAGCTGGAAATCCTGTCCACTTTGCGGAATGCCAAGACCAATCCGATGCGTATGATAATCAGCCTCAGAGGCCGTCTCTTCAACCTCACCAGTCGCGATATAGCGCAGGCCTATCTCTGCAAGGCGCGGATCCCGCGGTTTGTCTGTAGGCAGATCATCGCCCCACTCAGCAACCACATGAACAGCTTCATCAGCAGGCTCAACAGTCACCTTAGCGCGCAGCTTGTAGAAGGCGAGGCGCTTGGCAAATGCATCCAGCTCATCAGCACTCACGTCAATCAGAAAACCATCCGTGCTCTCATCTGCAAACACAAAGAAGTCCCAGAGGATCTTGCCCTGCGGTGTCAGCAAAGCGCCAAATGCACTGGAGGTCGCGCTGAGTTCGCTCACGTCACAGCTGACCAGATTTTGGAGGAACTCCTTGGCATCATCGCCAAAAACCTTCACGAGCCGACGCGAAGTGAGAATGGTGCGTTCAGATGCCATGGGCCTGTCCTTCCAATGAATAAAACAACAAGAGTGTTTCATAACCCATCCGCCTGCCTCACACCACGGAAAAAGAATTGTTTCTGTGGGTGAACCAGCACTTGATGAGACCACTCTTCCGCGCGCGTTCGTGGCGATGTTTTCTGAAATGATAAGGCTGGTAAAGAGAAAACCAAAGGCCTTGAGGTGTTTATCTGATCAATCCAGTAATCCCAAATTTCTGGCGGGTTTCTGCAAATATCCATGATGTTTTGACGTCGCAAAACTGTCGTCTGCGTGAACTAACTCTTGCTTCACATTGATTTCAGTTCTTGATTCTGGAGATGCACGTGACATCAACTATCAGGCAGTCAAAGAAACGTTTGGATCGTGCAGTACATCGCTCAAAGCTGATCTCCATGGAAGGCGTGCTGGAACGCCTGTTCACTTTTGCTTTTAAGGGGCTGGTCTACCCGCAAATCTGGGAGGATCCCGAGGTGGACATGCAGGCTCTGCAACTAAAGCCCGACTCCAGAATGGTCACCATCGCTTCGGGCGGTTGCAACGTCATGTCCTATCTCACGGCCAATCCGCAGCAGATCACTGCGGTCGACCTCAACCGCGCCCATGTCGCCCTCAATCGCCTCAAACTCACCGCCCTTCAGGAGTTCCCCGACTACGCTACCTTCTACCGCTTCTTTGGCGAAGCAGATGAGAAGGCAAACATCGCGGCCTATGAGAAGTACCTGAAACCTGCCATCGATCCCGAAACCATGGCCTATTGGGAGGGCAGGGACATGACCGCATGGGGCCGCAAGCGGATCACCCTCTTCTCGCGGGATCTCTACCACCACGGCATGCTCGGCTACTTCATCGGTCTCGGCCATCTCATTGCGAAGGTCTACGGCGTCGATCTAACCAGGATGGCAGAGACGCAGAATGTAAAAGAGCAACGGTCGTACTTTGACAAAACGCTGGCCCCGCTCTTCGACAAGCGCCTGATCCGCTGGGCAACCTCCAAAAAGATGTCGCTCTACGGTCTCGGCATCCCACCTGCACAGTACGAAAGCCTTGCAGCAGAGGGCGGGGGCAATATGGCCGGAGTGCTCAAACAGCGTCTGGAAAAGCTGGCCTGCGATTTTCCCATGGAAGAGAATTACTTCGCATGGCAAGCCTTCACCCGTGGCTATGCCCCATCAGAAAGCAGGGGCGGAACCGGTCCATCAGGTCCTCTGCCGCCCTATCTGAAGCCGCAGCACTTCCCGGAAATCCGTAAAAGAGCCTCCCGCGTGCGCGTTGTTAATCGGTCTTTCACAGAGCATCTGGATAATCAGGATGCAAACAGCCTTGATGCCTACGTCCTGCTGGATGCACAGGACTGGATGACAGACAGGCAGCTGAACGATCTATGGGCAGGAATATCCCGAACGGCAAGAACAGGCGCACGCGTCATCTTCAGGACAGCTGGCGAGCCAAGTATTTTGCCGGGCCGGGTGCAAGACGGAATACTGGGGCAGTGGACCTATGAGGCAGCGGAAAGCGCGCGCCTCAACAAGCTGGATCGCTCCTCCATCTACGGTGGTTTCCACCTCTACATCTATAACTGACAAGAATAAGTATGTGAGGGAAGTGAAATGGCGAACGAAAAGTCCTCAGCCTCACTGATGGATAAAATCTATAAGAACCAACGGCATTTTTATGATCTGACCAGAAAGCATTACCTTCTTGGCCGCGATCATCTCATCAAACACCTCTCAGCGCCGCGGGGCAGCACGGTGTTGGAGCTGGGCTGTGGCACCGGGCGCAACCTTATCGAAGCCGCACGGGCCTATCCAACCTGCCAGTTCTTCGGCGTCGACATCTCCTCGCAAATGCTGAAGACGGCAGAGGCAAACATTCACAAAGCCGACCTGTCTCACCGCATCCATCTGGCCCAAGGGGATGCAACCAGCTTTGATCCTTTTGAGAAGTTCGGCATCGACACGTTCGACCGCGTGTTTCTCTCCTACTGCGTCTCCATGATCCCGCCATGGGAAGAGGCCCTGCGCAACGGCACCAAGCTTCTTGCAAAAGGCGGTCAGCTCTCAGTGGTGGACTTCGGTCAGCAGGAACGTCTGCCTAGCCTGTTCAAGTTGATGCTGGAGAAGTGGCTCGGCAAGTTCCACGTGTTGCCGCGTGAAAACCTGCAGGATGTGCTGCACGATATCGCGCAGGACCAACGCGCCAAATTGCGCTTCCTGCCCCTCTATCGCGGCTATGCCTATTACGCCGAGCTCGACAGCAGCTTCTATACGCGCTTCATGGAAAAGCCGGAGCAGATGGACCTGCTGGAAGCGGAAAACGAAAGCCATCGCGAAATCCGCAAGGCCGGATAGTCAATCGCGCAAACAAAAAGCCCACCAGAACCTCTGATGGGCTTTCATCAAACAGTCATCGGAGCAGCTTTAGTCTCCGGCAATAAAGCTGCGGACGTCGCCATTCTTGGAGATGCCAAGGCGATAGAAGGTCCATGCGCCATAATCCAGCATCTCGTAGTAATCAGCTGCAGTAACGATTTGGTACATTTCAACCTTTTGAGAAGGGGTCAGGTCGTGCAAAGGATACCGGGCAAAATAGGGCCAGACATAGGTTTCTTCCTCCGTGCCCTCATTCAGTCGCAAGTAACCAGCGGTGACGATATCCAGCAGGATCGCGAGGATCTCGTGCCCCTCACCATCACCAGAGCTGTCCTTCAGAAAACCGACGGGATCACGAACCGGTGTAAACGACAGTTCCGGCGGCTGCTCCTGCTTGGCAAACAGCGGTGCCAGCGCAGAAACGTCACCACTGCGGGCGATCTTGATCAGCGCCGCGCGCGTCACCTTCACAGCCTCCGGCAATCCTGTATCATCATAAAAGACTTCCAGCTTTGGCAGAGGAGGTTCTTCAGCAAACTCGTTGTCCAACGCATCTTCAAGACTGGTATCTCTGTTGAAATCTTCGTCCAACAGCGGAAATTGCTCAGCCTTGGGGCGCTGAATGCGAATCGTTTCGGTTTTGATTGCCTGTGTTGCAGCCATAGCCGGGGCTGAGGCGCAAAGTAACCCTATGATGAGTAGGCGAAAATACATGAAGTGCTCCGAAACGGACGAGGGGCTTGTGTTTTGCCCCCTAGTTTAAGGGCTTGTAGGGAATCAAGGAAGAAACGACAGAATGCCTATGCACAAGCTAGAGGGCCTTTAGAGAATTTATAGGAAGATCTGACAGGTCTTCTGCGCAGTTTGGAAGTTTGGATTAAAGCGTTGAATATAGAACTCTTCATTACGGGTATGATCATCGGGCTCATCACGTCCGCGCCGATTGGGCCTGTAAACGTGCTGGCGATCAGAAGGGCAGTGCACTACGGCTTTCTGCCAGGCCTTATCGCTGGCTTCGGTGCCGTGCTTGCTGATGGCGTATTCGCCACCGCTGCGGCCTTCGGTGTGACAGCAATCTCAGAGTTTGTCGCAAGACACGAGTTCTACATCCAGACCATCGGCGGTCTCTTGCTGATCATCTTCGGTGTCGTCGTGTTCCGCTCTCATCCGCACCTGAAGGGTGGCAGTGATGGCGGCCCAACCGTGTGGCGCGGTATGATTGTCTCGTTTGCCATGACGGTCACCAATCCCGGCGCCATCCTCGGCTTCATCGCGATCTTTGGCTCATTGGGAGAACACGCTCCGGAGAAGGGCGACTACATCGGCGCGCTTGCGCTCGTACTTGGCGTGCTGAGCGGAGCGCTCTTGTGGTGGGCGTGTCTGTCCGCTCTGGTCTCAAAGCTACGCAACCGCATGAATGACAACTGGCTCTCCGCCATCAACCACGGCGCGGGCGTCGTTCTTCTCGTCTTCGCCGCGATCATTCTGGCAAAGGTTGGTTACGAGCTGTTCTGCTAAACGCTACCCCGTGAATCAAAAAAGCCCCGATCAATCGGGGCTCTTTGAAAATCAGCTAAGCTGGATTAGTGCAGTCGGCGCTCTAGAGAGTAGTCACCGCGCTCAACGCGCTGTGGCAGTTCCTGCGCGAATTTGGAAACGGCTTCTTCTCCGTAAAGAGAAACCAGATCCATCATGGCAGAGAACAGCGCTGCATGCGCAAGAGCTGTACTGTCGATGCCGTGAGATAGACCATCCTCCCAAGCTTCCTGAATGAAGCTCAGAGCCAGTCGGCGGATGTCTGCATCAGATGCATCGATCTCTTCTGTGAATTCGCCGGCGATAGCGTCGTCCTTGATCATGCTGGCTCTCATGTCCCTCTATGTGCTGCTTCTTGTTATTTGCCGTTACATGTAACGGGCAAACGAAAACAAATGAAGCGTCGCATGCCTTATCTGTTAAACGGACGTTAACACGCGAAACGGCAGGAACAACCGACTCACTGATGTTTTGGTAAACTCGTCCAGAGCTTCTGTAAGTTATGGTTAATATTTGTGGCAAAGCCGAGTTATCCAAAAAACACGCAATAATTGTCTGTGGAAAATGGTTGCAACCGGCTTTTTTATCAATCGCGGCTGTACTTACCCGTGACTTCTTGGGTGATAATTACACCTTCGTTCGCGAATCTGCGAGAGGCCTCAATCGCCGCTGGAGTGCAGGTTTGATAGACCGAGGCGAATCCCCGATAGCTCTGATTAAACCGCTCAACAAGCCGTCTGCGGCGCAGCTCGTTTTGCACCTCTGCACCCAGCAAAGAGTACATGCGCTGGCGCCATTCATCGGCTTCGTCATGGCCGCAGAGCGGGCGTAGATAATGAAGCGCACCCAGAATTTCTGAAAGGCGGATGAGCTGCTGCTCATAAGGCGGCTCTTTCAACTCTGGCTGAGCTGGCTTGCCCGGAGATTGTGGTGAACTTTGTGCAAACGCGCTGGGCGCCGCGGCAATACTTAAAAGCATCAGGCCAGCACAAACCCCACGGCCAAGAGACCGAGCAGGGGCCACACAGGACCGCATCCAGGCTTTACGTTTTGCAAGTTCAGTCAAGCCACATCTCACAGCATGCTGGTTGCTTCAGATTCTGTAAGGATGGCGGTCTCCCCGCGCTCTGTCCACTATGGAACCTTGGGGATTTCCTGTTTTCCCTTGTTGCAACTAGCGCTGGTAGAAAGATGTGACAGCGTATTCCCGAAAAGTGGTTCCGGTTTTCGGACAAGAATACGCGCAAGCTCTAACTGCATCTTAGAAGGTTTAGAATGTGCTGTTGCATTCCTGGGGCCAAAGGCAGGTTCATGGAATCTTCCCATGTGTACCAGCCCAGCTCGGACGCATCAGAGCTCGCCTTCTCTTCACCTTCCACCTGACTGCAGGTGAAAACATGAATGCGATACTGCACCTTGCTGTCTTCAGGGGAGGGGTAGGACACCGTCCATGTTTTCAGGTCAGTTGCAACCAGAGAGGTCTCTTCTTTAAACTCTCGCTGCGCCGCCTCTTCAAGGCTTTCGCTGGCCATAACCTTGCCACCTGGAAAACTCCAGAGGCCTTTGGACGGGGATTGAGCTCGCTTAACGAGCAACACTTTATTGTTCTGGACACAGGCAACGCTGGTTGCCTCGATGTATTCCGGAGATATTTTCTTGCTCATGAAAACAGGGCGTCGACATCCGCTTGAGTGCTTTCCTCAGTGCTGATTGTCTCATCCGGCAAGTGACCATGGATGATAGACCCTGCCTGTGAAAGCAGCGGTCTGATGACGGTAACGGCCTTATCCTGAACGATTTGCAGCAGTTCACCTGTGACTTCAGCTGAGCCAAGCATCTTTTGAAGTGAGATCACTTCCTGATCAATCTCGGCAATACATTTCTCAAGCGCGTTGCGCAGCCGTTCTTCAACAGCTCCATACGCGCGAATAGCCAGTTCTTTTGCTGAAAACTTAGAGGCACTGAAATGTGTGATATAGTCTGCCGGTTCCCATGCCAGAACATCTTCTGCGCAATCGGGAATGTCAGGAAGCATTTCAAGAAGCATGACCACTTCATTGAAATGGTTGAGATAGTCAGTTGCAAGGCCCGTGGATGGATTGATGTTTGCATGCGTCAAAAGCTCAGGAGAAAGATCTCCTATGCCAATTTTATCGCAGTACATATCCATTGCAGCCTCCCAGCTTCCTATCTGTCGCGCGGAACCTATCTCTCGATTGGTTGCAATTTTACTAAAATGTGAACAGAGTAATCTGCATGTGTGGTAGATATAGCCTGTCAGCGTCTCCGGAAGAAGTCAAAGCGTTGTTTGAATACATCGAACAGCCCAACTTTCCACCGAGATACAACATAGCACCGACTCAGCCAATTGCACTCGTAAAACACGAAAATGGTGGGCGCCACTTTGGGTTAGCGCGTTGGGGCCTCGTGCCTTCATGGGTCAAAGACCCCGCAAGTTTCACGCTTTTGCTCAACGCCAGAGCAGAGACTTTGGAAGAGAAACCCTCGTTTCGTGCCGCCGTTCGTCACCGCAGATGTCTGATCCCTGCAAACGGTTTTTACGAGTGGCAACGCAAAGGTGCGGCAAAGCAGCCCTACTGGATCGCGCCAGCAGATGGCCGCCTTTTAGCCTTCGCTGGCCTGTGGGAAACCTACTCCCATCCGGATGGCGGAGACATTGATACCGCTGCTGTAATCACGGTTGAGGCCAACAATACGGTAAAGCCAATCCATCATCGTATGCCTGCAATCATCCCTCAAGAGCACTTTAATGACTGGTTGAGTAACGGAACTGTGATGTCCAGAGACGCAGTTAAATTGCTGCAACCTGTGGATGAAGGTCTCCTGATTGCCACTCCGGTGTCCACGCGCGTCAACAGCGTGGCAAATGATGATCCGTCTTTGTGGGATCGTGAGGTCATCACCGTCCCACCTCAGCCACCCCAACCAGCCGCAAAACCCAAACCACGGAAAAAGGCTGCTGGTGGCTCTTCAGGAAACAGCGGTCAGTTAGATTTGTTTTAGGCTCTGCTCAACATACTCAGTCTCACATGAATGATCTGGAAGGACTGAGGATGCTTGCATCGCTAAAAGGGAAGTCTGTCATCGTCACCGGCGGTTCCAAGGGGATCGGCCTTGGCATCTCTCTGGCCTTTGCTCGTGCCGGTGCCTTTGTCACCATCGCCGCCCGCGGAGAGGAAGCCGGTGCCAATGCGGTGAAGGAGCTCGCTTTGATCGGCGGGGCAGGACAGTTTCTCCAATGTGATGTGACGGACTGGGATGCCGTTAAAAGCACCGTGGATGAAACAGTCAAACAAGCTGGACTGGATATCATCTGCGCCAACGCTGGCATCTTCCCAAAGCAAAGCATTGAGGAAATGGAGCCCGAGCAATGGGAGCTGGTGCAAAACACCAACCTGCGCTCCGCATTCTACTGCACCAAAGCAGCGCTTCCACATATGAAAGAGACAGGGCAGGGACGGATCATCCTGACCTCATCCATCACCGGCCCTGTAACCGGTGATCCCGGCTGGTCCCATTATGCAGCATCAAAAGCAGGCCAACTCGGCTTCATGCGCACCGCTGCGCTGGAACTGGCACCACATAACATCACCATCAACGCGGTGCTGCCCGGCAATGTGAAGACAGAAGCACTCGATGATCTCGGAGATGGCTATTTAAAGAAGATGGGCCAGATGGTCCCACTCGGACGACTGGGCGCCCCGCGCGAAGTGGCCAGCGCAGTTCTGTTCCTCGCCAGCGATGAAGCCTCTTACATCACTGGCCAGCAGATCGTCGTCGACGGAGGACAGGTGCTCCCGGAAGGATTGGAAGCACCTGACTAATATTGTTAGAGCACGCGCCCCGGATTGAACATGTTGGTTGGGTCAAGCGCTGCTTTAATAGAGCGCATCATGTTCATCTCAGTTGCGCTCTTCACTTCAGCCAGCAGATCCCGTTTCAAGATGCCAATGCCATGCTCTGCAGAGATGGAGCCGTTGTAGCTGGCAACAATGCCATGCACCACGCGGTTCACATCATCCCACTTGGCAAGGTACTCAGCCTTATCGGCGCCCTTTGGCTGCGTGATGTTAAAGTGGATGTTGCCATCGCCCATATGCCCGAATGGTACAGGACGACATCCCGGTACGGCCTCTTTAACAGCCGCAATCGCTTCTTCCAGAAACTCCGGCACCTTCGCGACAGGAACAGAGACGTCATGCTTGATGGAGCCACCCTCAAACTTCTGCGCCTCTGACAGACCATGCCGCAGCCGCCAGAAGTCAGCAGCCTGCGCCTTGCTTTGCGCCAGCAGTCCATCCCGCAACAAGTCAGCTTCAAACGCTTCGGTGAAGATGGTCTCTGTCAGGCTGGCAATGTCGATGTCCTTGGTGCCCGCAGAGATCTCGATGAGCACATACCACGGATGCTGCTCCTCGAACGGATAGCGGGACTGCTCCATATGCTCACATACAAACTGCATGCCCGATTGCGGCATTAGTTCAAAGCCAGTGAGCATGTTCCCCGCGTGGCTTTTTGCCAATGAAAACAGGGAGAGGGCCTTCGCAGGCGAATCTAGCGCGACCAGAGCAACCTCGACTGACGCCGGGGCTGGGTATAATTTGAGGCTAGCACCCGTAATGATTCCCAAAGTGCCCTCTGAGCCGATAAATATTTGTTTCAAATCGTAACCAGTATTGTCTTTGCGAAGGGTCCGAAGTCCCTCCCAGACCTCACCATTTGCGAGCACAACTTCCAGCCCGAGAACGAGGTCGCGGGTGTTCCCGTAGGACAATACAGCGGTACCACCGGCGTTGGTTGCAATGTTGCCGCCGATCTCACAGGAGCCTTGCGAAGCGAGCGTCAAAGGAAACAAACGATCATGTTTTTCAGCCGCATCATGGATGGCTTGTAATGTGATCCCTGCATCTACAACCATCGTATACCCTTCAGGGTCGATGTGGCGAATTTTATTTAATCTAGAAAGGGATAGCACGATTTCACTGCCATCTGGATTGGGGATTTGGCCCCCCACCAAACCAGTGTTTCCTCCCTGCGGAACCACCTTCAGGTCATGCTGTGCCGCAAGCTTCACACACTCTGCAACCTCGGCAGTGGAACCGGGCCGCAAGACCATGGGTGTGGCCCCTTTGAACTTGTCTCTCCACTCAACGAGAAAAGGGGCTTTGTCGCTGTCGCTGACAAGCACATGTGCGGCCCCGATAATGCTCTCAAACGCGTTCACCAAATTTGGAATAGTCATTTTTCTGTCGCAGTGTTGGAAGTTGATCTGGCTTTCACTATCAGATAATGGGAGCGCAAGAACACGTCCATGTCTGATTGGACTTTTTTCGATGGCTTGAAGCCAAATGAACAGTGTGCCATAGCATTTTTAATCTGTTCGCCAGATAAAGTGATATTCACTCAGGAGAAAAACATGGCAGAAGCGCAAGGATTGATGGCCGGCAAACGTGGTCTCATCATGGGACTGGCCAACAATCGGTCCATCGCTTGGGGTATTGCGACAGCACTACACGATGCCGGAGCTGAAATCGCACTCACCTATCAGGGTGAAGCGCTGAAGAAGCGCGTTGAACCATTAGCAGAGAAGCTCGATGCACTTGTTGTAGGTGATTGCGACGTTACGAACGAAGCAAGCATTGATGCAGCATTTGAAGTTCTAGAGCAAAAATGGGGCAAGATTGACTTCGTCATTCATGCGATCGCTTTCTCTGACAAAGAAGAGCTGACTGGTCGTTATCTGGACACCAGCGCTGACAACTTTGCAAAGACAATGCAGATCTCCTGCTACTCGCTGGCATCCGTTGCCCGCCGTGCAGAGAAGTTGATGACCGAAGGCGGTTCCATTGTAACTCTCACCTACTACGGTGCTGAGAAGGTTATGCCAAACTACAACGTCATGGGCGTTGCAAAGGCTGCATTGGAAGCAAGCGTGAAGTACCTCGCAGTTGATCTTGGTCCAAAGAAGATCCGCGTCAATGCGATCTCTGCTGGCCCGATCAAAACACTGGCAGCAGCTGGTATCGGCGACTTCCGCTACATCCTCAAATGGAACGAGTACAACGCACCACTGCGTGAAACCGTCTCCATCGATGATGTCGGAAATTCTGCGCTTTACCTCACATCCGATCTGTCCCGCTCCGTCACCGGTGAAACTCACCACGTTGACAGCGGCTACCACGTGATCGGCATGAAGGCGGTTGACGCTCCGGACATCTCCGTCGTCTAAGCGATCAAAGCTTATCAGTTTGAGAAAAGGCGCTCTTCGGGGCGCCTTTTTTGCGTTCAGGGAGCCGGTAAAGCCACGTATGACTTTAATCAAGAATGTGTGCATAACTGTTGTCTCTCAATGAGGAATGACACATCTACCTCGTAAGAAGCCGTTACAAATCGGTTGCCGACTAAACTATTGCCAAAGGCCCATGGAATGACAGGTTCGTTGATGCCCCTCGCGAAGATAACACCAACTCCGCTGCTTTATGTGCGTCACGGACAAACCGACTGGAACCTGGAAGGGCGCATGCAGGGCGGTCAGGATATCCCGCTCAACGACACTGGCCGCAAGCAGGCCCGTCGCAATGGCATGGTGATGAAAGACTTCCTCGTCGATCTCGGCAAAACCCCTGATGATTTCATCTTTGTCTGCTCCCCGATGATCCGCGCACGCGAGACCATGGAGATCCTGCGCAAAGAAATGGGCTTGGATCCCAACGACTACAAAGTTGACGAGCGCCTGCGCGAGATCACCTTTGGCAACGTGGAGGGAATGACAGTTCCTGAAATGATGGTTGAACGTCCCGAAGTCATCCGCATGCGCCGTGAAGACAAATGGGGTTACGTTCACCCGGAAGGGGAGAGCTACAAAATGGTCTCTGACCGCATCGCCGAATGGATGTCCGAGCAGAAAGACCCCATGATTATCGTCGCCCACGGCGTGGTCATGCGCGTCTTGCGCGGCCTGCTCTGCGGTTATGCTCCAGCCGAAATCCCAGATCTGGACACCCCGCAGGATCAGTTCCTGCTCTGGCGCGATGGATCAGAAGCCTGGATCTGAAGAACAAGCTCAAAATCTGCCTGTTCTTTTGGGAAATTGACGCAAGTGCTGCAAGGCTCTCAATTGACCTCTTGCGAGAACCCTCCTAAAACCACTTTAATTTCCAGAGTACGTTCCGTTCGATTGAAGAGAGTCGACGAATGTGGGCGTGCTCATGCTCTAAAAGTGAACCACTAGAACATGTCCCACAACACCTTTGGTCATCTGTTTCGCGTAACGACTTGGGGCGAGAGCCACGGACCAGCGCTTGGCTGCGTTGTCGATGGTTGTCCGCCTCTGCTCCCAATTACAGCAGAAGAGATTCAGGTGTATCTGGACCAGCGCAAGCCGGGACAAAACAAGTTTACGACCCAGCGCCGTGAGCCGGATCAGGTGAAAATTCTCTCTGGTGTAATGGTGGATGAAGACGGCGTGCAGCGCACGACCGGCACACCCATCTCCCTGATGATTGAGAACACCGACCAGCGCTCTAAAGACTATTCTGAGATCAAAGAGCGCTACCGTCCGGGCCATGCTGACTATGCTTATGATGCAAAGTACGGCATCCGTGATTACCGTGGTGGTGGTCGTTCCTCCGCTCGCGAAACCGCAGCGCGCGTTGCAGCTGGCGGTCTTGCTCGCAAAGTCATTCCAAACATCCTGATCCGTGGTGCTCTGGTGCAGATGGGCCCGCACAAGATCAATCGTGACAACTGGGATTGGAACGAGGTTCACAACAACCCGTTCTTTTGCCCGGATGCAGAAGCAGCAAAGTTCTTTGAAGAGTACCTCGATGGTATCCGCAAAGATGGCTCTTCCATTGGCGCTGTGATCGAAGTGGTTGCGGAGCATGTTCCAGTCGGTCTGGGTGCACCACTTTACGGCAAGCTCGATCAGGATCTGGCATCCGCCATGATGTCCATCAACGCTGTGAAGGGCGTTGAGATCGGCAATGGCTTTGAAGCGGCTTGCCTTACTGGCGAAGAAAACGCTGACGAAATGCGCATGGGCGAAGATGGCAAGCCGGAGTTCCTCTCCAATCAGGCTGGCGGTGTCCTCGGTGGCATCTCTTCTGGCGCGCCAGTGGTGGTTCGCTTTGCAGTGAAGCCAACCTCTTCCATCCTCACACCACGCAAATCCATCACCCGCAGTGGGGAAGAGGTGGACGTGATGACCAAGGGCCGTCACGACCCGTGCGTTGGCATTCGTGCAGTACCAGTTGGTGAAGCCATGATGGCGTGCGTTCTGGCCGATCACGTCCTGCGCGACAGAGGTCAGTGCGGTGAGCGCTAAAATGAATCTCAACCTCTGATTTCATTCTGATTGAAAGGCGCTGGCAAAACCGGCGCCTTTTTTGTTGCTCCCCGCGCTTATGCAAGATGGCCCTGAGACGTGTGATGGTGAAAAAATCTTATCCCCCTCGCTCAGTTATGCGCTCATACTAATCCCATGCCCACGTGACGGGCAGCTGGCGGACCGTCCGTCAGCGTGTCGTGGGCTGGGTGGGGCTGTCAGGAGAGGTAACGCATCTTCTGGTGGTCCGGTGGCACCGATTTTCAGGCGTGACTGCATGGTCTGAGAGGAAGGGCCCAAGCCTGAAGGGCATCACGCAGTGGCATTTGCTGGTCAGAGCAGCACATGTCAGGGGTAGCGGACCTGTTCGGATACGGAAACTTATCTGAGCAAAGCCACTATCCTTCCGGGAAACCGGCTATCATGTCTTTCAGGATAAGAGGCGATGTTGGCCATACCAAAATGCCCGGGCAAGGCGCGTAGCCAATGCCGAAGACTCTATTACTAACTCAATGCGCAGGTATTGCCTGCGGCCTTGCCCCTCCCGACCTTCGGGAATTCTAGCTTCACCACTGCATGGGATGCCATGTGGTGCTATTGGTGCTTGTTCGGTTGCATCAAGAGGTAGGCAGGGTGAGGGAGCCTGGCTCAGCGCAGATACACAAAGCTGCAAACCGTTTATTCACCTCAACAGAGCACTTGCATACGACCTAGGTAGAAAGCGGTAAGCTTTTTTCCATTTGCCCCTTGATTTCCGAGTTTAAAAGCGCGATTTCAGTATCACTGAAAATTGCAAGGCCAAGGGGCTAGGATTATGCGCTTGACTGAATGGCTGGAAGACAATGGTGAAAGCAGAAGTGCATTTGCACGTCGTGCTGGTTTGTCTCCTGCATCTGTAACCGCACTGTGCAACGACCCAAGCGCATGGATTTCTCGGGAGATGGCCCAGAAGATCGCTGAGGCGACGGGCCATCAGGTGACCCCTAACGATTTTCTCGGACTAAAAGAAAACAAGGAGTACGTCGTGTCTCAAACAAGAGTAGCCGAAGCCCTGCGCGCGTTCGAAAACGGCGAGATGGTTGTTGTGACCGACGATGACGATCGTGAAAACGAAGGCGATCTCATTGTAGCGGCCAACATGATCACCCCGGAACAGATGGCGTTCATCATTCGCCATACCTCTGGCATCGTCTGTGCTCCGATGACGCTGAAAGAAGCTAAGCGCCTGCACCTTGAGCCTATGGTCGCCAACAACGACGCTCCACTGGCAACCGCCTTCACCGTTTCCGTCGATTACGCTCCAGGCCTGACCACAGGCATCTCCGCAGAACAGCGCTGTGCCACCGTTCGCGGTCTTGCCAATCCAAACGCCGGCGCGGCTGACTTCGTCCGCCCAGGCCACATCTTCCCGCTGGTCGCCAAAGAGGGCGGCGTCCTCATGCGCTCCGGCCACACCGAAGCGGCGGTTGACCTATGTAAGCTGACCGGCCTGCCGGAAGTTGGCGTGATCAGTGAGCTGGTCAACGACGACGGCACCGTAAAGCGCGGTGAACAGGTGGAAGCTTTTGCAAAAGAGCATAACCTAAAGATGGTCTCCGTTGCGGATCTGATCGCATGGCGCCAGCGTCACGAAAACCTCGTCAGCCGTATCGATGAGTTCGACGTAGACACCACAGCGGGCAAGGCACGTGCCATCGTGTATTCTACTCCGTTCGACAATGTTGGCCACTTGGCGCTGGTTTACGGCGACATCCGCGATGGTCAGGATATTCCTGTCAGATTGCATCTGGAAAACGTTCTCGATGACGTTTTTGGGCAAACCAAACCTCTGGAAGCAATCATGGAAGACTTTGCGGAAAGAGGCCGAGGCATTATTGTTTACCTGCGTGAAGGTGCGGTAGGCGTTGCCAGCAAGTCCAACCGTCATCGCGATGGTCTGGAAGCGGCTGAAAATGAGCAGCATGAGTCTGCACAGGGCCGCTCTGAAGACTGGCGCGAAGTTGGCCTTGGTGCGCAGATCCTGAAAGATCTGGGTGCAAACTCCATCCGCGTTATCGCTTCACGGGAGCGCCACTATGTTGGCCTTGAAGGCTTTGGCCTGAAAGTGGAAGCAACGGAAACCCCGGCGGACTAACAAGCTTAGCCCCCGGCGCAATATGGAGAGTGGCGGGGGCATGTCTCAGTTTGATCTTGACCCATGGCAGGAAGAGCAAAGCTCGGCTGAACCATTCACACTGGGATACAAAAAGGGCACAGGGGAACCTGTCGTCTATGGCAGCCTCCTCCTTGGCGCTGCCTTGCTGGGAACCGGCATCGTCAGCGGGTCACTCATCCCGGCACTGGCCTCACTTCCCGTCTTCCTGAGCGTTTACTGGCATTACCCGTTTATAGACAAACGTCCTCAAATGGCGGCCAATGACACCGGCCTGTATCTGGAACGCCTTGGTGTTGTGCGCTGGTCAGCCATCTCCGAACTGTCCATCTACACAACTGCTGTTCGCACGATGGAATTCAACCAGTTGCGTATCCAGTTCAACCGCCCGTTAGAAGAGTGCTTCGTTCAAAAAGAGCCGCAATCCCTGACCCGATTGGCCATGCGAAAGAACTGGCGATTGAAGCAAGCCAAGTCGAATACGCCAGTACTTGAAGTGGATTTGCATTTGCTCGCATGTGACCCTGAGATCCTGCTGCAAAGAACTAGACAGTTCTGGCGAGGAGCATGATGTTTATCTGCAACACAGATCTATAAACAATCATTAGGCAGATTAAATACCTCATAAATCTTCGTTTAGCCGTAAATCCGCCTATCCTGTTACAAGACGTTAACACTCTTAACCTAACTTTTATTAGGAAGGACAGGACCCGGAAGGCAATGATCATGCAGCTAAATCGCACGGATATGGAGAGCAACACCTGCAGCTTTACTAGTCTGGACAAAGATTGGGGAGCTGATGATGATTACCTGTTCAACTTTGCCTGCACACCAGGCGGTAGCGTTTTGCAAATCGCCTGCGGTACAGGAGCGCTGTCCAACGCTCTCTCGCAGCAGGACGTAAACGTTGTTGGGGTCGACCGAAATCCGAAGAAAATCGCACAAGCTGTGAAGCGTACAGATGCAGTGACATGGTTAGAGGCAGATGCCCGAACGGTTCACCTCAATCAGAAATTCGACCGCATCATTATCACCGGAAACGCTTTCCAGGCCTTCGCTACCAACACCGATCAGATCCTTGTCCTCCAGACCATCGCTTCCCACCTCAAACCAACTGGCAAATTCGCATTCGGCATGGAAAACCCGAAGTCGCGTCCTTGGGAGAAGTGGGGCCAGAAGAGCAAACCAACCATGGTACGCTCGGTAGCAGGGCAGCGCGTATCGCTGTGGCAGGATACGTCCGGACCAGACAAAAACGGCCTTGTCCATATGCAGACCCACTACGACAGTGATGGTCAGCATTACTCAAAGAACAACATGCGCCGCTTCGTGCACCGCGACCATATCCGCCATCTGCTGGAAGCTGTCGGCCTGCACGCAACAGCCTCCTATGGTGATTGGTCCGCTCTGAACCTCAACGATGCTGCACCTTACATCATCGTCAGCGGCGGTCTGAGCAACTAGTCGGCATTACCGATTAGCCACCAGTCAATCAGATGCCATCAATAATGGTCAGGCTGCACTTGGCAGCACCATGACGGATCTTGGCAACAGGGGCATACTCTGGGCTGCTAAGAAAAGCCTGCGCTTTCTCCATGCTGGGAAACTCAACAATAACCAGCCGGTGCGGCGTCCATAGATCGCTCTCGATCACATCCATATCACCACCACGGGCCCGGTAAACACCACCATAGCTTTCCGCAATCGGACGTGCCTGAGCCTTGTAATCCTCGTAGGCGATGGGATCTTCAATTTTTGTATCAACAATGACGTAAGCTGGCATACACTTCTCCTGTAACTGGAAAAGAGCCTATCTGATTTGGTTGTGCTGTAAAATTACGCGGCAGACTTAGTACCATTATCTTTAGGTGAAGACTGCCCTTTGCCCTGACGCTTCTTGAAATAGCGCGGGCGCGTTCGTCTGATGATCTTCTTGAACCGCCCGCTGGATCGCACTTCAATCCAATGCAGAGCCTGATTGAGCCAGATAAAGTTCTTCCGGTGCCGTCGCACAAACTTCGCAAATCGGCGACTACTGGCAATCAACAGCACAGCACCTAAGGCAAGCAAAGGCACACCCGTTGGAATAGGGGTCCACACCGTCAGCAGGCCCAGTACAATGCAAATGATAGCAGCAAAAACCGAAAGGCCCTTGATCAATAGCTCGACCACCCGTTCACGTTACCAACGCGGCAAAGTATACGCACAGGTCGTGAAGCTTCGGTAACACGTGCTTTCAATGGGAGGGGAGGTAATCAAAATTCAGGGAAGACGGCAAACTGTAGGTAACCCGCCGCCTTCACAAAAAAGCGCTTAAGCGCTGCGCTCCAGCAGCGCAACCACTTCCACATGAGGGGAGTAGAGGAACTGATCAATCGGCACCACGCGTTTGATCTCATAGCCACCGTCCAGCAACTCACGCATGTCGCGGGCAAAGCTGGCAGGGCTACAGGAAACAGCAACGATCTTCTTCACTGGAGACTTAGCCAACTCTTGCGCCTGTGCAAGTGCACCAGCACGCGGCGGATCAAACACAACGCCGTCATAGCCCTTACCGAAGTTGTCCAGTTCCTTGGCAACGATAGGGCGGCGGAACAGATCACGGCGCTCAGTGGTAACCTTCTTAAGCCCCTTGGCACGACGCAGACCCAGATCAAGGGCTTTCAAAGAGGAAGCCTCTCCCTCCACCGCATGCACATTGGCAAACTGACCAATCTTGAACGTGAGCGTTCCAGCACCGCAGAAAAGATCCGCTACACGCTTGCAGCCCTTAAGGCCTTCTGCAAGCAGATCACCCATGGTGTTTTCTGCACTAAGAGCCGCCTGAATAAAGCCACCAGCAGGGATTGGAACGGCCACACCGCTCATATCCAGCAGAGGAGGACGGATCTCGATGATTGTCTCGCCATCAACGGTCAATCGAGCAAGGTCATTCTCAACAGCTCCCTGAGAGAGCTGCAGGTAATGCTTGTCCTTGTTCTTGCCAAGGCCAGTAATCGCCACATCAAGACCGCTCTGCGTGGTGGTCACGGTGAACTTCAGCTCACCTTTGCGCGGCAGCACCTCTCCTGCAAGTCTGCGCAGGCCCGGCACGGCCTTCATGATTTCGGGTGCAATCACCGGACATTCTTCAATGTCCACGAGACGATTGGACTTTGCAGTGTGATAGCCAAACAGAACTTTATGTCCTGCCTTAACCGCCGCAAACACGGCACGACGGCGACTACCCTTGTCGCAGACAATAACATCCTCAACCGCGCTCTCGATGCCGCGGGAGGCAAGGGCGTCAACCACTTGCTGTCTCTTGAAATCTTTGTAGGAAGCCTCATCCATATGCTGCAGCGAACAGCCACCACATGTGCCGTAATGCTTACACACCGGCGCAACTCGATGCGCACTTGGCTCGATAACTTCTTTCAGTTCCGCACGTGGTCCCTGCACCTTGGCGCTCACAAGCTCGCCTTCAAGGGTATAGGGAATAAAGATCTGTCCGGCTTCGCTCTCAACAACGCCATCTCCTTTATGGGCAAGGCGGGCGACACGAAGGGTTTCTACAGTGGCTTCAGGCTTCTTAGACATGGCACTGCGTTTACAGCGCTGCAGGGACACATGCAATGCTTGATCTCATGAAGTTCAGCGATCCGCGTCTGAGCCAGCGAGAGTCGATTCTATCTCTTGCATCTAATCTAGAGGAAATCTTGCTGTGTGACGCAAGGGTAATGTGGAAAATCGACGTAGAGGCACCTCGATAAGCTTTTTCTTTTCTGTTTTTCAGATGAATCTACTGATGCTTTTAAAATGCTCTCAAAAATAAACTTTTTGTTTTCTTATTTGATCGATTTCCCAGCTGAATGCGAGTTGCATGCATGAAGACATACAGTCTAGAGCTGCAAACTTCCCAATAAAAATATCGGCAATGTTCAGCAGGAGTTTTCGATGCCGTCCATGAAATTAAAAGGGAAACTGACATTTTGGGTTGTTGTGATTGCGCTGGTATCGATGATTGCCTCGTCGGGCTCCGTCCTGTTCATCAGTGCTGGTGTGATTGAAGAGCAAGCGATTAAGCTCTCCAACGAAATTGCAAAGGAAAGCGCTGCAGCTGTTAAAGCTGAACTGGACCAATCCTTCGCAGTGGTCAGAAACACAGCAAACTCCCTTGATGTGCTCAGAAAGAGCGAGAGCGCAGACCGCGTTGCTTCTGCTGACATCCTGAAAAGCGTCCTTCAAAGCAACAGCCAGTTGATCGGCAGTTGGGCAGCCTGGGAGCCGGATGCATTTGACGGCAAGGATCAGGACTTTGCAGGCAAGCCGTATCACGACAAAACCGGACGGTTCATCCCGTACTGGTTCCGTTCCGGTGGCCAGATCGACCGCGAAGCACTTGTTGACTACGACAAGGATGGGGCAGGGGACTACTACCTGCTCGCTCAACGAAGCGGAACAGAAGTCATTCTGGAGCCGTACACCTATTCAGTCGGCGGTGTTGAAACTCTCATCACATCCCTTGTTGTGCCGGTGGATGGGTTTGGCGCAAGAGATGGTGTTGCCGGTGTAGACATCGCACTCTCTGCCATTCAGGAAAGACTGAACGAGATGCGCCCCTATGAAGAGGGATACCTCACCTTGGTCAGCTCCTCCGGCACCATCGTCTCCCACCCTGATAGTGAGCTTGTAACAAAATCTGCCAGCTCCGCAGGGTTCTCGGAGGCTGTTCTGGAGCCGCTAAGCTCAAAGTACACCAGCATTCTTCCGAACACCTCAGTCCGAGGCGTAGAGATGCTGCAGGTTGGTGTTCCGATCAGCATTGCGAAAACGGAAAAACCTTGGCTACTGGTCATCACCATCCCGCGCAGCAAGATCCTTGAAGCATCAAACCACATGTTCTCGCTGGTTTCTGTTCTGGGCGCAGTGCTTGCAGTGCTGGCAGCTCTTGGCGCATGGATCTTCGCCAACTCTCTGAGCAAGCCGATTTCCTCACTCACCCATGTTATGGGAGAACTGGCATCAGGCAATCTGGAAGCTGAAATTCTGGAGCGTCGTCAGAAAGATGAGATCTCCGACATGATCACCGCTGTGCGCGTCTTCAAAGACAATGCGATCAAAGTCAAAGAGATGGAGGCGGACAAGAAGGAGCAGGAAGCCAAACGCATCGCAGCTGAAAAGGCGACCCGAACAAAGATCGTCACCGACTTTGAAAAGAGTGTCGGCAGCGTTGTCGAAACGGTTTCCTCAGCAGCATCCGATATGAAGTCTCATGCAGATGTTCTGGAACCAGCAGCCAACAAAGCCCAATCCCGCGCGCAAGCTGGAGCAAGCGCAGCCGAAGCGACATCGGTCAACGTACAAACCGTCAGTTCCGCAGCAGAAGAACTGACGGCCTCCATTCGCGAGATTGGCGTTCAGGTTGATCTGGCCTCCAGAACTGTTGCTGTGGCGGTTTCCAAGTCAGAACAAACCAACGTGACGGTTCGTGGTCTGTCCGAAGCTGTGCTCAAAATCGGTGAGGTGATCGACATTATCAACGCCATTGCTGATCAGACCAACCTTCTTGCACTCAACGCCACCATTGAGGCGGCCCGTGCCGGTGAATCTGGCAAAGGCTTTGCTGTTGTGGCCAACGAGGTGAAAGACCTCGCCAACCAAACAGGCCGGGCCACCCAAAGCATTGCTGAGCAAATCAGCAGCGTTCAGGAAGCCACACAAGGTGCGGTTGATGAGATTGCCGGCATTTCTAAGACGATCAGCGAACTGGATGAAGTGGCATCCAACATTGCTGCCGCTGTTGAAGAGCAGGGTGTCGCCACAAGCGAGATTGCCCGTAGTGCAGAGCTGGCGTCCAACGGAACCAGAGAAGTCTTTGCCAATGTGAATGACATCGAAAAGGCAGCCGAAGACACCAGTACCTCGGCCTCCAGCGTGAAGAAGGCGTCTGTAGACCTGACTGAACTTGCTGATGAGCTTAAAGGTCGCGTCGAAGGGTTCGTCTCCCAACTGCGTGCTTAAGCCAGAAGAAAACAACAGCCTCTCTCGGACCATTCAGGTGTGAGAGAGGCTTTCAGAATGTGAGCTACGATTGCTTCCGGCAAGCTATCAGGTACTCAACATTCCCGTCTCCACCTTTGATGGGGGAGGTGGTAATTCCCAGAACTGACCAACCGGGTTGGTCGTTCATCCACTCTTGCAGCTCAACGGAGATTTCTTGTGCAATCTCTTCTGAAACAAGACCACCTTTACCAATCCGCTCACGCCCAGCTTCAAACTGCGGCTTAACAAGGAACACGCCAACAGCTCCATCAGCAGCCAGTTCCAAAGCAGGAGGAAGGGCAAGCTTCAACGAGATGAAACTCACGTCAGAAACCAGAAACTCCGGATGCTGTCCTTCAAGATGCTCAAGGGTGAGCTCCCGCGCATTCAGCCCGTCTTTGCGGATCACGCGCGGATCATTGGAGATCTTCTCAGCCAGCTGATCATGGCCCACATCAATCGCATGCACCACCTTCGCATCGTGCTCCAACAGAACCTGAGTAAAGCCGCCAGTTGAGGCCCCGATGTCCAGACAGATCTTATCAGCAGGATCGAGTGCGAAATGCTCCAGCCCTTTGATGAGCTTCAGAGCGGCGCGAGAAACATAAGCAGAGGCAGGATCATCAATGGAGACTTGCGGGGTACCAATAACCTTCTGAGATGGCTTCTTCGCAGGACTGCCGTCCACCATAATCGTATTGCGCAAGATCGCATCACGTGCCCGGGCACGTGTTTTAAAATAGCCATGTTCGACGAGGTATTGATCAAGCCGCATATGTCACCTGACTGGGAAACTCAGAAAGCTCAGCTTATAAGCCGAAGCAACCAGCCAGTGCATTTAACAGTTTGTCAGAGAAAAGCAAATTGCCATAGCGCATCCAAAGGAATGCAGTGGCCGCGATCAGCAGTAGTCCAATGGCGGCTGTGCCTGCATAGAGAGCTGCATGATCTTTCATATCTTCATCCAAAAAAGGGTGCCTGAACTCTCAGACACCCTAAACTTATCTTAGCTACCAAGCAACTTTCTGATTTTAGGAAGTGCTGTTTCTTCTGGTTCCTGATAGCTGATGGTTCCCACGAAATCCAAATCACCATTCAGCATGTAAACCGCTGCAGTGTGGTCCATGGTGTAGTCACCGTCATCCAGAGGTACTTTTCTCGCATATACGCGGTAGTCTTTGACGACTTTTTTAACCTGGTCGACGGAGCCAGTCAGTGGAACAACGCGAGTGTCAAACGCTGCAACATAATCTGCAATCACGTCTGGTGTATCGCGTTCAGGATCAACGCTGACGAAAACGAAGTTCAGATCGTCCGCCTTAGGGCCCAGATTCTCAATCCAACCCTGCATGTCAGAAAGGGTTGTTGGGCACACATCAGGACAGTACGTGAAGCCGAAGAACATCAAGGTTGGTTTGCCATTGAGGTTCTTGTCGGTAAAGACCTGACCTTTGCCATCAACCAGCTCAAACGGACCGCCAATCTGCACAGTCGCGGCCTGAGGCACGTCGTCCTGTACAAACTTCATTACCGTCACAGCAGAAACTGCGGCAACGAGAACGGCAACAGCAGCCCACGCTCCATATCGAATTGTTTTCGCAACGTTCATCTTATTCCACCCGTGCACAGTTCAATTGGTTAGTGGTGCATTTTGCCGGACTTGGCACCCATCTTCATAACTGGGAAAGTTACGTCTACTGGACCGGCTTTTTCGAATTCCAGAGTAACATTGAGCTCTTCGCCCATTTTGAATGGCTGGTTCAGGCCCATGAACATCACGTGGTAGCTACCAGGCTTCAGCTCAAGGGTTTCGCCTGCTGGGATAACAACGCCTTCGTCGAGCTTGCGCATTTTCATGACGCCATCATTCACGGCCATCTCGTGAATTTCAGTGCGCTTGGCATAGTTGGACACTGCACCGGTCAGGCGCGCGTCTTCGCTGCCATTGTTGGTGATGGTCACAAATGCTCCGCCACCTTTTGCTTTTGGTGGGGTAGCGCGTGTCCAGGCATCTTTGATTGTCAGGTTGCCATGCTGAATGCTTTCCGCAAGAGCAGCAGAACCGGTGAACGCAACAAGAGCTGCTGCAACAAGAAGAGCACGTGTTTTCATAATTTCCATCCAAGGAATAGCTCTCTACCTGTAAATATAGGCAGTAGAGGACAGTCAAATCAGGTTTTGTTGATCGGAAAAGAAAAACTAGACGACTGGAGGAGCCCGGATGAGGAAATTATGACCGCGGAGGCTTTTTACATTTCCTAGAGCACTTTCAAGGGAGAGAGAACCGACAACCACGAGGGTAGGGCTCTGCCAGTTCTCGGGCTCTATCGAAAAATAAGTCGCCTGCTTGGACGTATGCGGGCACATGTACGTGCAATCGCAGCCTATTCCCAGCGGATTTTCGGTATGAGTCGAGCCTTCGATCTTGGCAATATGCGAGCCCCCTGAAGGGGCACACAATTGCATGAGCGCAGCAGCAGAAGGATCAGCCGTTGCGCCGGAAAAACTCAGGACAAGCAGCAGTACTCGGGCCAGCATCGCAACGCTGGCAAGCAAGACAAGCGGGTGTCGCTCGCTTCTGAGTACATGTAATGTATTACGCGGCTTGACCATGGGTCTTTCTTAGTTGCTTCCGTCGAGTGTGTCTACACTTAGCCAGAAGGGAATCTGGAATTATCCTGAGTCTCATCAGTTGTAGGCGGATTCTCACCCTCATCATTGCGATTTGGCAAATCATCCGTTTCTTCTGATGGTTCTTCCTCCTCTTCCTGTTCATAGGCAGGGAACTCTTCAGGCGGAATAACGTAAGGATCTTCGATATCTAGCGGATCAGGTGTAAGCACGGCACCCATGTTGGAAGTTGCTCCGTATTCGAAGTCTGTCTTCTCCAGAGCCTCATCGGCAGGACGGATGAACAGGCGACTGATAACGAAGAGCGCCAAGGCCACTTCAACAAGCGCGACCCAGACAAATAGCCCTTCCGGACCGATACTGTACATCAAGCCAGCTGCAAGGGTAGGGCCGATCATTGAGCCGATTCCGTTCGACATCAGCACGCCGGAGGACGTCTCAACGTAGTCTTCAGCTTCCACATAGTCGAAGGCGTGCGCAGCAACAATCGCATAGGTCGGCTGACTGGCCATGCCCAGCATCAGGAAGATGGTGAAAGTTCCCCAAAAGTTCCCGCTCTCAAGGATAAAGAGCAGCAGGGATGCTGCAGCAGCAGTGAACCCGAGCAGCAAGATGATGATACGACGATCCATACGGTCTGATAGACGACCTATCGGCCACTGCGTGATCGCGCCACCCAAAACGATTGCGGCAGCAAAGTAGGCCGCTTCGTTGGTGCTGTAACCAATCTGCTTGGCGTACAGAGGTGCAAGCGCCCACATGGAGCTGTTGGCGAGGCCGATGAGCAAACAACCAATCAGCGCCACAGCTGACGTCTGATAGAGATTGATCGGGCGGAACCGCACCAGCGTAATCGGCGCTGGCTGTACCGCTTTGGTAAGTGCGACTGGAACCACTGCGATGCTGACAAAGATGGACGCAATCGCAAAGGGTACGAAAGTGCTGATGTCAAAACCAACAACCATCAGCTGGCCACCCATGGTCGCACCCAGATAGCAGATGATGTAGAGCGACATCACTGTGCCGCGGTTCTCGTTGGTTGCCTGGTCATTCAACCAGCTTTCGACAACCAGCAAGATACCGGCAAAACACAAACCGGTAATGACGCGAAACAGCGCCCACGCCAGCGGATCCAGAAGGATCGGGTGCAACAGGGCTGCACCAGACATCAACGATACCAGCGCAGCAAACGCACGAATATGACCAGCTCGTAGGATCAGGAACGGGCCAAACACACACCCGATCACAAAACCGATGTAAAAACTGGACGAGATCAGACCGATCTGGAGGTCTCCGAACCCGGCTAAATCAGCTCTGAGGGGGATAAGCGTCGAGGAAAGTCCATGCCCTGCAAGAATGAGGGCCGTAGACAACATTAAGGACGCAAAAGTTGCAAGCAGCAGGATCATGCGCGTACCAGCCAACAATGTAAAACTGGAGTCACATTACATGCCATGTGCAAAAAGAAAATAAGAAGGGCAGCCGAAGCTGCCCCTCAATTATCTTTTTCGCTGAGTTATGAACAAAAATGAGTAGTTCTAAACAAGCCTTAACGGCAAATCCTCAGCTTTACCAAGGGTTTCAAAGACGCGATGTACAATCCCTGATGCGTCTAGTCCTGCATCTTTGTACATGGCTTCCGGCTTCGCGTGGTCCTGGAAAGCATCCGGCAGGATCATGCTGCGTACCTTGAGTGAGCCATCCAGCAAGCCATTGTCAGAAAGGAACTGCAGCACCTGACTGCCGAAGCCTCCGATGGAGCCCTCTTCGATGGTAATCAGCACGTCATGCTCTTTCGCAAGGCGGCCAATCATGTCGGTATCGAGCGGCTTGGCAAAGCGTGCATCTGCCACCGTGGTGGAGAGACCAGCTGCATCAAGAGTATCCGCTGCCTTAAGCGCTTCCTGCAGGCGACCGCCCAAGGAAACCAGAGCAACGCGAGAGCCCTCTTTCACGATGCGGCCTTTGCCGATCTCCAGTGGAGTTCCAATCTCTGGCAAATCAATGCCAATGCCTTCACCGCGTGGGTAGCGGAAGGCAATCGGGCCTTCATCATAAGCTGCAGCCGTGGAAACCATATGCACCAACTCAGCCTCATCGCCCGGAGACATGACAACCATGCCCGGTAGACAGGAGAGGAAAGCAGTGTCAAAGGAACCAGCATGCGTCGCGCCGTCAGCGCCTACGAGACCCGCACGGTCAATCGGGAAGCGCACTGGTAACTTCTGGATCGCTACATCATGGACAACCTGATCGTAGCCACGTTGAAGGAAAGTGGAATAAATCGCACAGAACGGCTTGTAGCCTTCTGAAGCCATACCCGCTGCGAACGTCACTGCATGCTGTTCAGCGATGCCCACGTCGAACATACGGGTTGGGTGAACCTTTTCAAACACGTCCAGACCAGTACCATCTGGCATTGCTGCGGTGATACCAACGATCTTCTCATCTTTGTTCGCTTCTTCAATCAACGCATTGGCGAAGACGCGAGTGTAGGACGGAGCGTTTGGTTTTGGCTTGGACTGCTCACCAGTCACAACATCAAACTTGGCAACCGCATGGTACTTGTTGCTGGCGTTCTCAGCTGGCAGATAGCCCTTACCCTTTTGGGTCACCACGTGAACAAGGATTGGACCTTCTTTGGCATCACGAACGTTTTTCAGTACTGGCAACAGGTGGTCAAGGTTGTGTCCATCAACCGGGCCAACATAATAAAAGCCAAGCTCCTCAAACAGAGTACCACCCGTAAAGAAGCTGCGTGCAAACTCTTCAGCCTGCGCTGCTTTCTCCTGCAACGGTTTTGGAAGCGCGCTCGCCACCTGCTTGGCCGCTTCGCGGAAGCCTGTGTAGGTCTTGCCGGAAACAAGACGTGCAAGGCTCGCGGAAAGAGCGCCAACTGGCGGAGCAATCGACATATCGTTGTCGTTCAAAATAACGATCAGACGGGAGTTCAATGCACCAGCGTTGTTCATGGCCTCATAAGCCATGCCAGCTGACATCGCGCCATCACCAATAACGGCAATCACATTGTTGTCGCCACCAGCAAGATCGCGGGCAACAGCCATACCGAGACCGGCAGAAATAGAAGTAGAGGAGTGGCCCGCACCAAATGGGTCATACTCACTCTCAGAACGC
Source organism: Pseudovibrio sp. SCP20 (assembly GCF_057774105.1). NCBI lineage: Bacteria > Pseudomonadati > Pseudomonadota > Alphaproteobacteria > Hyphomicrobiales > Stappiaceae > Pseudovibrio > Pseudovibrio sp. SCP20. The sequence continues at coordinate 321,790 of NZ_JBYMDH010000001.1, forward strand.
TTGGTGAATCCACTCAACCCACCGTCCTGGCGCAAGGTACGTATACGTTGTTTGCGGTCAGTCAGGATCTTATGTGGGTAACATTGGTGCCCCACATCCCAGATCAGGCGGTCTTTGGGCGTATCGAAGACGTGGTGGAGCGCAACAGTTAGCTCAACAACACCCAATCCGGCCCCTAAATGGCCCCCGGTGACAGAAACAGCATCAACCATCTCCTCACGCAGCTCTTCAGCAACTTGTTGAAGGCGGTCTTCCGGGACCTTTTTGAGATCAGATGGATTATGAATTTGATCTAGCAGGGACATCTGGGTCTTCTTGAGTCTTTTGACTATCTGGCAGCTTAACACCTATGGAACCGACCATGGTATATGTTCCAAATTATGGCCGGGACAAGTGTCTTCCGTAATTGATCACGATTATAGCAAGGCTGCCCACTGTGCAATTGCCTGTCATGAATAATTGATCTTTTATGCTAGGTCCTTTTGTAGGGATGTCCCTAAGAATCCCCTGTCAATAGGGGATGAGAACGTATTTTTTTTCATTTGCTAGTACAAATTGCGCTTTTGTCACCCCATGGGGTGATGCAATCTGCGACGAAACGTCCTATGTCGAATGTGTGGTCGATGGGGCCACGTGCACAGTGATCGACTTGGGGCTACGGTTTTCGTAGCCCCCTTTTTTTTGTCTGTGCCAATAACCCGCGATAAATGAAGAATACTTACCAATTTAAACTAGACCGTCCGGTCGGTAATACGATCAATGATGATCTTTGTATTCTCTGCCCTGAAACAATATTCTGTGAAATATCTCCAGTTAAGTATTGTTCCAATTAAAACTTCACAGTCCCATAGAATAACAAGTGTGTGTTGTGCTCAGTAATTTTTGTTCAATTTTATTTAGTAGGCTAAATAATTAATTATCACGAAATTTTTATCAGCGAAGTAAATCGGTGTTCTGGATGTTTCACAGGCAAACAAAAACCCCGCTCAAGGCGGGGTCTGTTGAAAAAATGAACGCGTGTACTAGAGCGTAAATTCTAGTTACTACTGATAAAACTAGAATTTCTGTTCTGGACTAGCTGAATTTCTTAGTTATCCAGCGCTTCTGTACCAACCGCGTTTCCAGAGGTGTTCATCTGGATTTTTTCCACCTTCTCTTCGGCAGCTTTGAGCAGGCCGTCGCACTTTTCACGCAAAGCTTCGCCGCGCGCATAAAGCTCAATGCTCTTCTCCAGCGGTACGTTACCTTGCTCCAAATTGCGAACAATGGTTTCCAGCTCAGCTAACGCTTGCTCAAAGCTAAGATTTTCAATGGAACCGGCTGCTTCTTCTGTCACCAATATGTCCTCGCTCAGTTGGGAACAGGGGCTCCCAATTAGTAATCCATCAATGTCATTACATGAGCAGCAGCGGATCGCGCAAGGCCTTCCAGATCATACCCACCTTCTAATAGGGAAACGACGCGGCCCTCACAGCAATCATCCGCGATCTCGATGAGCTTGCGAGTCGCCCACGCAAAATCCAGCTCTGTGAGGCGCAGTCCACCCAGTGGATCACGCTCATGCGCATCAAAGCCAGCCGAGATAATGATGAGGTCTGGAGAAAATTCCCGGATACGAGGCAAGATCGCGTAATCCAAGGCTTCACGGAACTGCGTGCCATCATCGCCCGCTGTCAGTGGTGCATTGACGATGTTGTTGTGCTCACCGGTTTCATTCACGGCACCAGTTCCCGGAAACAGCGGCATCTGGTGTGTGGAGGTGTACATCACTGTAGGATCGGCCCAGAAGATCTCTTGTGTGCCATTTCCATGGTGAACGTCAAAATCCATGATGGCCACACGTTCAAGCCCGTAAACATCTTGCGCATAGCGTGCTGCAATCGCAGCATTGTTGAACAGGCAGAAACCGGAGGTAACCGCTGTCTCTGCATGGTGCCCCGGAGGTCGGCAGGCAGCAAAGGCATTGGAAACGCGCTTACTCATCACTTCATCGACACAGCGAGTGGATCCGCCAACAGCTCGCATCGCAGACTCCCAACTACCAGGGGAAAGGTTGGTATCCGGTGCAAAATCAACGAGCCCCTCTTCAGGATTCATATTGTGGATGGCGTTGATGTAGTCGGAGCTGTGAACCCGGGCAATATCCTGAAATGTTCCAAACGGTGCGATTTCGCGATCCAGCATAAAGAACCGCTCGTTCTCAAGCATGCGATCAATAGCCCGCAAGCGGTCAGGCCGTTCCGGGTGACCAAGTGGAGTAAGGTGATTTAAAAAAGCCTGATGGTGCAGCAGCAAAGTACTCAAGATATTGAACCCGTAAAAAATGAAATCAGGTACACAACCGACAGCCAACTCTAAAGTGAAGGCACCTAAATCCAATCCTGTGAAAAATTGGGCGAATTAAATATACCACTCCACAATGCGGAGTGATCTGTCAATTGCGCAACCCTTCAGTTTATCTCGGCAATTGGGATGAGGTGCTGACATATGACCATGTTGATGCCGCTATGGAATGCTCCAGAGAGCGGTCATGGAGACAAGAAAAATCCGGAGTGCGTGTACGACACGCAGCCCCGGATTAAAGGTGCGAGCAATCTGTGTTGCTCGTGGGGGAGGTCCGCTGCATCTCTAAGAAATACATGACTGTAATATTGAGCTAATTCTTGAAATTTGCACGCCGTTTATTCGCGTGCTCCATGAATTCACATTGAGTGAAATGAGAAAAGGTTAATACCTATTCTTTATGTGTTGCATAAATACAAGGAATTCTACAATAAACCCAAAGTATTCAGGGGGAGTTATCCTGTGCTCTCAACGGCTTGCAGGAGAAATTTGTAGGCAAAATGCAAAGAAGAGTGCAGAGCGCTGTCTGTTTTCAGCACTCTGAAAGCGTTTTAATCGCGTGGTGCTGCGGCACGTGCAAGCCGGTCGTTAATAGCTTCACCCAGTCCATGATGAGGGATTGGCATGACCGCAATTTTTCCGTTTTCACCCAGGTCTGCTTGGCGCAAAGCAGTAAACAGACGAGCTGCTGCTTCGGTCAGATCCTCTGAGTCGCTTAGGGGAACCAGCTTGGCCGCCTTGTCTGAGCCTTCAGGCAGCGCACTGCCAAAGGTAATCAGCGCTTCACCAGCTGCTACATCCTCCGCATTCAGGCGAATATGGGAGTTGGGCGCATAGTGAGAGGTCAGCATGCCTGGCGCCATTGGCGCACTGTCATCAGTCCCTGCACGCACCAGTTTCTCACCAAGAACGGCTTCGACATCCTCACGTGCAAGGCCACCTGGACGCAGCAGAGTAGGGCGGTCACCAACCAGCGAGACAATGGTTGATTCAACACCCACCGGCGTCGCACCTGAATCGATGATGTAAGACAAGTGATCTTTAAGATCGTTGATAACATCTTCCGCCGTTGTGCCGCTGATCCGGCCAGACAGGTTCGCTGAAGGCGCCGCCAAAGGCAGGCCCGTCCGCTTGCACAGGGCGCGCATAACAGCAGAGCGTGGCACACGAAGCGCAATGGTCTCCAATCCCGCAACAGCCAGATCAGAAACCGGACTGGTTGGCAGCTTCGGCAGCACAAGGGTCAATGGCCCCGGCCAGAATGCTTCTGCCAGCTTCAAAGCGCGGTCATCAAAAAACGCGTGGATTTGTGCCGCTTCCAGACTGTCGACATGTGAGATCAGGGGATTGAAACTAGGTCGACCCTTAGCCTCATATATGCCGGCACAGGCCTTTCCGTTGGTGGCATCGGCTGCCAGTCCATAAACCGTCTCAGTAGGTATGGCGACCAGCTTGCCATCGCTCAGCGCATCGCAAATATCCTGAAAAATTTGCGTGTCTTCCAACTGGGTATCAGATGGGTTCAAGCGCCAGAGTTTCATACCTTTTCTTTCTTACTAAGACGAATGTAGGGGGCTACCTGCCTTTAAGGGATGCTTGACGTATAGGTTAATCGCACTACTGTCCCAAACAGGAAAAATTTCTGTAGCGGCCTTTTGATAGGCAAAAGCCAATTCGTCAAGTCGCTATAGCGTGTTCCTGAGACGAAGCGCCGGTTTTCGGACAAGGATATGCGCGAAACTACGCGTATGTCCGCTGAACAGCCGCCGATAATCGGTAAGGAACACCGCAAATGCACATCTCTGAAGCCGCTTGCTGGCCCTATATGCAAGGCAGGCCGCTTCAGAAGGGGAGGAAGATAAAAAATGTATCGTGCACCACTAAGTGAAATTGCATTCACGCTGAAAGAAGTGGCAGGACTGGGACAGCTACAAGCGCAGCCGGGACAGGAAGAGCTCTCAGATGACCTGATCGAAGCTATTCTGGGTGAAGCTGCAAAGTTTGCAGAAGAAGAGATTGCACCACTCAATCGGGTTGGAGACGAGAACCCGGCTCAGCTGATTGATGGCAGCGTCAAAACTTCACCGGGTTGGAAAGATGTGTACACCCGTTGGCGTGAGGGCGGATGGAACGCGCTGACTGGTGATCCGGAGTTTGGCGGACAGGGCCTTCCAAACATGCTCCACGTGGCAGTCTTCGAGATGTGGAACGCTGGCAGCATGGCATTCACCCTGTGCCCAACCCTGACTACAGGCGCTGTGGAGGCCATCGAGAAGCACGGTTCTCCTGAGCTGAAAGCCAAGTACCTTGAAAAGCTCACCAGCGGCGAGTGGACAGGCACCATGAACCTGACCGAGCCTCATGCAGGTTCTGACCTCAATGCCCTGCGTGCAAAGGCAGAGCCTGTTGGGGATGGTTCCTACAAGATCTCCGGCCAGAAGATCTTCATCACATATGGCGATCACGACATGACCGACAACGTGATCCATCTGGTGCTGGCCCGCTTGCCAGATGCGCCAGCTGGCACACGCGGTATTTCTCTGTTCGCGGTTCCAAAGTACTTCGTCAATGATGATGGCAGCCTGGGCGAGAAGAACGATGTCACCGTTGCTGGTGTAGAACACAAGCTCGGCATTCACGGCTCACCAACCTGCACCATGTCTTATGGTGACAACGGTGGTGCAATCGGTTGGTTGATTGGCGAAGAGAACCGTGGTTTGGCATGCATGTTCACCATGATGAACAACGCCCGCCTCGCAGTTGGTGTTCAGGGCCTCGGCATTGCAGAGCGCGCTTTCCAGGAAGCGCTGGCGTACTCTCTGGACCGCAAGCAGGGACGTGGTGTTGGGTCAAAGACCGATGGTATGGACCCAATTGCAGTACATCCGGACATCAAACGCACACTCCTTTCCATGAAGTCACAGACACAGGTTGCCCGCGCGATCTGTTACGCATGTGCCCATGCGCTCGACATGGCCAAACTCGCTCCGGATGCGGAACAGAAGAAGTTCTGGGCAGAGCGTGCCGGCCTGCTCACTCCAATCGCAAAAGCACTCTCCACCGACTTCGGTGTGGATGTTGCTTCACTCGGCATTCAGATCCACGGTGGCATGGGCTTCATTGAAGAAACCGGTGCAGCACAGCACCTGCGTGATGCCCGTATTGCTCCAATCTATGAAGGTACCAACGGCATCCAGTCCATCGATCTGGTGATGCGTAAGCTGCCGATGTCCGGTGGTGATCAAGTGCGCAGCCTCATCTCCGAAATCAAGGAGATCGCTGCAAGCGTGAATGCAGATAACACCGGTGAGCTGGGTGATCTTGGTTCCAAACTGGATGCAGCAGTTGCTGACCTTGAAACTGCCACCGAATGGATGTTGGCAGCTCAGGCAGACGGCAAGGTCTCTGAGGCTCTGGCAGGCGCCACACCATACCTGCGTCTGGCTGGCATCACGCTGGGGGCTGGCCTGCTGGCCAAAGGTGCACTTGCATCCAAGAGCGCGCCAGAAGCACTCAAGAAGCCGCGTAACCTCATGGCACGCAGCTTTGCGGAAACCGTTCTGGGTGAGAGCGCTCCGCTGAAAGACGATGTAACCCGTGCAGCTGAAGCAATCCTTGCATTCGACGCTGCTGAACTTGCCTGAAATTAAAACAGGCCACCGCATTTTAAAGGTGAGGCCGTACAGGCCTCACCCAGTTAGTTTGGGAGGGACATATGATCAGTATTGAACGGGACGGCGCAGTCCAGATCATCCGCATGGACCGCGTAGAAAAGAAAAACGCACTGACACAGGCCATGTACATGGACATGGCAGAAGCACTGAAAACCGAAGATGAAGGCATCCGCTGCCACGTGATGCTTGGTCGTCCAGGAGTTTTCACTGCAGGCAATGACATTGCTGACTTCCTGAAAGCCGCTATGTCTGGTGACGGACTGGAAGCAGGCGGTGTTGGCAAGTTCCTCGGTGCGCTACACGAGCCATCCAGACCAGTGATTGCAGGCGTTGATGGCCCAGCTATTGGCGTTGGCACCACCATGCTGTTCCACTTCGACATGGTCTATGCGACCGAAAACGCACTCTTCAAAACCCCATTCACTGATCTGGGTATTATTCCGGAAGCTGGTTCGACCCTGATCGGCCCGGAAACCATGGGTTATCACAAGGCGTTTGAGCTGCTGGCATTAGGCGAAAACTTCACTGCTGAAATGGCTAAAGAAGCTGGCTTTGTAAATCACGTGGTCTCTCCAGATGAGTTGGAAGAGCGTGTCATCGGCATGGCACAGAAAGTGGCTGCCAAGCCGCAAAACGCACTGCGTATCTCCAGAGAGTTGCTGCGCGGCAAGCGTGAGCCTCTGGAAAAGCGCATCTATGAGGAAATCGGCCTCTTTGCAGAGTTGCTGAAGTCCGATGAAGCGCGTGAAGCCTTCATGAAGTTCATGAGCAAAGCTTAAAGCATTAGGAGGCGGTGCTCAGCACCGCAGTCCATCTCAGAAACTGGGGGGAACATGGGAAGTCTGAAGGGTAAAACGCTGTTCATTACCGGCGCGTCTCGTGGAATTGGGCTCGCGATTGGCAAGCGTGCAGCGCAGGACGGTGCGAACATCGTAATCGCCGCGAAAACCGCAGAACCACATCCGAAACTGGAAGGCACGATCTATACAGCCGCCAAAGAGATTGAGGATGCCGGAGGTCAGGCACTTCCGCTCGTGGTTGATGTGCGCAGTGAGGAAAGTGTCGATAACGCCATGAAGGCCGCTGCTGAGAAGTTTGGCGGCATCGATATCGTGGTCAACAATGCCAGTGCGATCAACCTGACACCAGTTCAGAAGATCGACATGAAGCGGTTTGATCTCATGCATCAGATCAACACCCGTGGAACATTGCTCTGCTCAAAGCTGGCTATTCCTTATCTGAAGGAAGCAGAAAACCCACACATCCTGATGCTCTCGCCTCCGCTGGATATGCAGGAAAAATGGTTCAAGAACCACACGCCATACTCCATCGCCAAGTACGGCATGAGCCTTGTCGTGCTGGGACTGGCAGGAGAGCTGCGCTCCAAGAAAATCGGCGTAAATGCACTTTGGCCAAGAACCACCATCGCAACCGCTGCGGTTCAGAACCTTTTGGGCGGAGATATGATGGTTCAGGCAAGCCGTACGCCAGACATTCTGGCAGATGCCGCGCACCTGATCTTCACCAAGCCATCCGGCGATACCACAGGTAACTTCTTCATTGATGACACATTGCTGGCAGAAAACGGTATGACCGACTTCGACAAATACCGCGTCAATCCAAAGGTCAACCTGCAACCAGACTTCTTCGTCCCGGATGACAGTGAAGCCCCGGCCAGCCTGGCAGCAATCGAAGCTTAAGCAGCTATAAGACACATTAGATCAGTTTGAGAGGGCATCGTGTTTGATTACACGGTGCCCTTTTGCAGGAGGTCTGTAGATGTCTGCTGGGAATGAAAAGTGCGGGTTTCGCGATCAGAGCAAAGGTTACTTTTGTGTTTGCTAGCTAGTTAGAATCTGGAGGGGGAATCTCAAAAAACGGAATGATATGCTTTCTCGTGCTTCCTTAACGGTGCTTTGATCGGGGCCTAAGTCGGCGTTTCGGGAGTAAGTTGCCGAGGTCAGCCTGATGCTGGGAGTACGGAGATAAGAGGTGGCCGTTGGCATCTTTCAGTTAAGTGGGCCAATCAAGGTAATCATAAGCATATTCGCTTTGATAAGCGCTTATATCATCTGGGATTACTTCTTAACGTACACAGCAGACGCCTACGTTTCAGCAGACGTCGTCCTTGTCGCTCCCGAGATTTCTGGCTTTGTAACTGAGGTTCCTGTGGATCGGAACAGACGGGTCATAGCCGGAGAGTTGCTCATGCAAATCGATCCGGAACCCTTCGCCCTTGCAGTCCAGCAAACACGGGCGGAAGAGGCAAGAGCACTGGCAAATCTGAGGCGCTCGGAGGTCGAGGTTCAGGTCGCTGAGGCCGCAGTAACAGCAGCGGTTGCCAAAGTTGCAAACCTCGCAGCTCAGCAGCAGCGCTTTGAAGAGCTGACCAACAGTGGTTTTGTTACCCAGCAACGGCTCGATAACATCAGTCTATCTCTTGAAGAAGCAAACGCGGAAACCGATAGTGCGCGCGACATGTTACGCGCAGCAGCACATCAGGTAGAGGTGATGCGGGCCACTTACGAGGCAGCTCAGGCGGCAACCGCTCTTGCTCAATATAACCTGCGCAAATCTTCACTGACCTCTCCAGTTGATGGAATAGTGAGCGAGTACTCGGTCAATCCTGGCAATTATGTTCTGGAAGGTGTGCCGCAATTAGCGCTGATTACAAATACAGACTGGCGGATTATAGCCAATCTGGTTGAGCGCCACGCCGCACGATTGAAGCCGGGGCAGACAGTCTATTTTCAAGTCTCCAGCGATCCCTATCGCATTCATAAAGGCACAGTTAGATCCATAGGTCGCGGAGTGTCGCGCATGGATGAAAACCCTCGGGTTCTTCCCTTCATTCCGCTGACCACGGCCTGGGTTCGACTATCCCAACGATTTCCCGTTGAAATTGATATGGGGGAATTTCTCTCAAATCACAAACCGATGCACGGCGGTGATGCGCGCATCTTCCTATTCCATTGAGGGGCGAAATGAAACTGGACTATTACAACGGCTTTCGAACCGCCCTGATCATTACGTTGGCCTCAGTGCTGGCACTGGTTCTGGATGTGGATGATCCATGGTGGTCGGGTATGCTGGCCCTCACAGTCGCCAATGCCAACTGGAGCAATGCCTGGTTTCAGGGAGGCCAGCGCATAATCGGTATCTATATCGGAATGATTGTTGGATACCTTTTTGTCATCCTCTTCAAAGATGTACCCATTCTGCAAATGGCAAGTATTGGTGGTTTGGCTGCCCTGGCGGTGTACAAGCGTCTGGCAAGCCCCGACTTCAACATCGCATGGCTACTGGGAACTATCAGTGCGATGCTTGCGCTCTACATTTCCGTTGTTGAAGTTGATCAACTGTTTTCGATCATGACGGATTGGGGGGCTGCAGCAACCATCGGCATCGGCAGTGCAACGATCGTCATGTATAGTCTCACAAAGGACAGCCCCATTGGCATTGGAGCAGGTCCTATCACAATCCGTCAGCTAGATGATGTTGAACGCAGTTGGGTCACAGCCCTTTGCATAACTGCGGCTGTTGTTTCTGTTCTGGCGCCAGTTGTTTACGTCGGCCATGATCTGGTTGCCATGCTGCAGATCACCATAACAACACTGATTGTGCTTTACGGGCCGGCTGAAGATGTCAAAAAACTTGCCCTAAACAGAATGGCTGGCTGCCTCCTCGGTGGAGGGCTAGGGCTGCTGTTTGTTGCATTGGGTCTCGAGACATTCTTCTGGTGGCTGGCCATTTACGCAGGAACCCTGTTCCTTGTCTGCTCACTTCATCACAGCACCAATTACTGGGCATATTCAGGAACGCAGGCCGGATATGCATTTATCGTCGCAGCTTTAGCTTCTGCTGGACCAGTCAACGACATTGAAGGCGTTCTGGATCGGCTCGTTGGTATATATATTGGTGCTTTCCTAAGCATCGCCGTGTTGTTTGCAGTGCGTGTTTGGCAAGGAAGGCAGGTGCATGACATCAAGCGGTTGGTGAGTGAGAGTGAAGGCGGGACCGGTGATAGAGTGTGACTTGGCAAACGCGCAGTATGAAGCGTTGCGTAGCGTCATAGATTGTCAGCTCAGATAACTGTCAAACCTAGCGGCAAAATAAAAGGCGGGGTGACCCGCCTTTGTTGTATGTTCTGATCAGTCGAACTCTGGTCCGCGAGCCGTGTAGGGCTTCACTTCTTTCCAGGCGCGCATCAGGTTTTCCAGCTCTTCGTCGGTCTGTTCTGGCAGAACAATCTCAAGCCCAACCAGAAGATCACCGTGGCCACCTTCCTTCTTCGGCAAACCCTTGCCTTTCAGGCGCATGGTTTTGCCGCTGCTGGTGTTGGCTGGAATTGTCAGGTTCACTGCACCGCCCAGTGTTGGAATGCGCACCTTTCCACCCAGCACAGCTTCATAGAGGGTGAGAGGAACATCCACACGGATATCCGCGCCATCCACTTTGAACAGCTTATGGGTAGAGATGCGAACTTCCACCAGCGCATCGCCAGCCTGTCCGCTCTTGGCAGAAGCAAAGCCCTGACCCTTTAATCGGATCTTGTCGCCGCTCTGCGTGCCAGCTGGAATTTTCACATTCACAGTCTTGCCGCTTGGCAGCTTCACTTGAACCTTGCCGTGATTGGCCAGATCTTCAAGCGTTACACGGGCGATCAGGTTGGCGTCTGCACCCTTGGTTGGGCCTTGATGGAAGTGAGATTCACCGCCACCACCTGCACTGCGACGTTTGCCGCCGCCAAAGCCGCCGAGGATGTCATTGAGAATGTCGTCAAAGCCGCCGGCATCCTGCGGGCCGCCGCCACCGTGACCATCACCAAAGCCCTGCTCGAAGCGGAAGCCGCCACGACGTCCTGCATTGCGGAAACCGGAGAAACCTTCAAAGCCGCCAGCACCGCCACCCGGGCCGCCATAAAACTTAGGCTTACCTTCAGCGTCGATCTCACCGCGATCAAACTGACCGCGCTTATCTTTGTCGCCCAAAATCTCATAGGCTTGGTTCGCTTCTGAAAAGCGCTCCTTGGCCTTTGGATCATCTGCATTCTGGTCTGGGTGATACTTCTTGGCCAGCTTGCGAAACGCTTTTTTGATCTCTGCCTCACTGGCATTTTTGCTAACACCAAGAACAGAATAGGGATCTCTCATCGTCATCCATCAAATAGAAATTGGGGCAGTTTACAACTCACCCATTACATAACCATGCAAATGAAAACAAGCAAGCAGCCGCAGCCGAACTTAGCTAATCAGAAGTGAGTATTTCAGCGCTTTTAATGTGTTGGCTTACTTCACGTTTTGCAAAGCTTAGGTGAGGAGCACGTTATTGGGCAGGAGCTGCGTCAACCTGGAACGGAGCCAGCTGGACAATCTTCATTTTGTGATTGGTGTCCGGGCAGCTGCGACCCTGATACGCACGCACACCGCCAACAGTGTTTGCGCTGGTCACAAAATCAGTACAACCGGCAATGCTTCCGGTCTTATCAACAGACATCAGGGAAGTAATTGTGCCACTGTTGCCGCTGACCGGATTGGTCCAGGCCATAGGCGCAAAACTACGGTCACCTTTTCCACCCTCATTCAGAGCTTCCTCGATGGTATCCGTAATAACCGTACGGTCAGTGCGGTGGATTTCGCTATCCGCGACCTTTTGCTTGGTATCAACCGTCTCAGTCAGGTTGAGAGGTTCTTGATACTCACTGTTATTCACCGATATGGACATCTGAGTGCAGGCAGGAAGCAACAGCAAGATCGCAGCCGAGACAAAACACGACTGGCGTAAACGAGTTTTCTTGCTATACAAAACTGCCATATTACTACTAGAGCCTCAGGTTGAAGCCGCTGCTTTTACGAGTTCCGGTTCATCCACAGTGTGAGGATCCTAAAGGGACTATTAACTATGAATGGTGACATCCAAAATCTGGAAGAAAAGTTTACAAATAGTTACTCCGAAAGCGTAGAGGTTCCTTTTCAACTATTTGGCGACTGGTTGGCCCTTGCTGAAAAGAGCGAGCCCAATGATCCTAATGCCATGTCAGTTGCGACTGTAGATGAGAATGGCATGCCTAATGTACGGATGTTACTCCTTAAAGGTTACAGTCCACAGGGATTTGTGTTTTATACAAACTTTGAAAGCACAAAAGGTCAGGAAATTCTTGCTCACCCTAAAGTAGCTCTATGTTTTCACTGGAAAAGTCTGCGCAGACAAGTGCGTGTACGCGGCAATGTTATCCACGTAACTAATGAACAGGCAGACGAATACTATAACTCACGGCCACGAAAAAGCCGCATTGGTGCGTGGGCATCCAAACAGTCTCGCCCTCTGGAGAGCCGTTTTGCGCTCGAAAAAGAGGTCGCTAAGTACGCTGCTAAGTATGCTGTCGGTGATATTCCGCGTCCCGAGTACTGGAGCGGTTGCATTTTGCAACCATTGGAAATCGAGTTCTGGCACGACCGCGCGTTCCGTCTACATGATCGATTTGTCTTCAAAAGAGACAGCGCAGACGCCGAATGGGATAAGGTCCGTCTGTATCCTTAATACATACTAATTTGATCTGGAGACGCACCACACAGTTGGTGCGTTTCTTGTTTTTGGAGCTCTCTCAGGCGTCCTATGGGCGTTGGCTGTTCGGAAGGGGAAGGCCTGCAGGTGCACTGCACCAAAAAAGTAGCTCGTGACCTGAAACTGAACGACAGGCAAAAATTAAGGCGGCTCGCAATCCTGCGGGTCGCCTTCTTTAAGTAGATGACTGAATGTTCGTTAGATCATTAAGCCTCTTTGAAGCCATGCCAATCTAGGTCATGACTATGGGATGCAGCTGTTACCAATGTGATTGGAATACATAATCAATCAATTTGCTTCGTGCAAAACGGAAGCCGAATGCCTGATCTGCAGCCCCTGACGCATCAGTCAGTCGGAAGAGGATATTCTTCCTGAACCTTTGGCTGATAAGACTCTTTCTGCTTACCTGAACAGCAGTTTGCAGCGTTGACAGCCTGAATGCCGACTGGACGATAAAGCTTGTCCAGGTCAGGTTTTACGTTTTTGTTTTGTTGCTCAGTGGTTCCGAAGGCCATTTTAGTCCGTCCCCTTGGGACAAGTTGTGTTGCAGAAATTGCGATGCTTACCCGGAATGAGTAGCCGGATAACCCGATATAAGCGTCAGCTCATATGCAGGAGTGATACTCAAATCGGGCATGAATATGTTAGCGCCAAAAAAACTAAAAAAGCCAATCTAATTTAGAGGGGGGAATTTCCCAATAATCTCAGCAATTTGAATGCATGAAACATGCCGTTAACTATTTGCCTGAGATGTATTCTGGAAATTTGCTATATTATACAAAAGGATAAGGTTTTGGGTTGTGAGTTGATTAAAATTATCGCCACTAAACCATTAATGTATCAGGCCATTTTGGGTGACATTTGGCCGCAATTTCCCCGAATACGAAACTGACAAAAAACTGTGTATTTATTATGCGACTAAGCTTGTGGCCGATTGATTAGCGCCGTTCATAGTGATTGGTGCTCGTAATACTCTGTATAAGTGCGTAGATTGAGCCGCTTGCAAATAACACCTCTGTTCAGGCTAGGCCTGAAGACGGTCTCCCATAAAAGCCGTCAACTGCGCTAAAGGAAAATGATAATGAACGTGCGCGCCGTTTTGTTTGATCGCGATGGAACCCTGATTGATTTCAATAAGACATGGGGCACCGTGCTCCAGCATGTTCTGATGGATCTTGCGGGCGGGGATGTAAAACTGGCCACCGAGCTTGGCCATCTCGTTAAGTTTGATTACGTCAGCTGTGCCTGTGAGCCGGGCAGCCCGATCCTGACCAATCCACCAAGCGGTTACAGCGAGCCATGGGCCAACCATCTTGGCGTTGAGTTCAACCGCGCATTTCTGGATCGGATCGAAGACCTCATTCTGGAACATGCCGCTGAGTGCGTTGCAGCATTTGATGACACCACTTCATCCATCAAAGCACTGGCCGCAGCCGGTTTGCCAATCGGTCTGGCAACCAACGGCACCGAAGCCAGCGCCATCGCCCAGCTGAAGCGTCTGGGCATCTTCGACTACTTCACCTTCGTCGTGGGTTACGACAGCGGTCATGGTGAAAAGCCGGAGCCGGGCCAGCTGTTCGGCTTTGCTGAGCACACCGGCATTGAGCCGCAGCACATCGCAATGGTAGGGGACAGCCTGCACGACATGCACGCCGCGCAGAACGCAGGCATGCTGCGCGTCGCAGTCACCACAGGTGCTCTGACTGCAGAAGAGCTGAAAGACCACTGCGACCATCTGCTGGATAGCCTGACAGATCTCGTGAATCTTGTTGGCCTTAAGTCAGCAGGTGAGGGCGCAGCAGCCTGATCCTTGAGTTTGATCGCGGCGGACCACCCGTCGCGATCCTCTCAAAAGCTGCGCGAAAATAATAAAGGCATTCAACCCTCGGTAATTCTGGACTGCTATAATCTGGTATCGCGAAGTAAAGAGCTGTAACCTGCCTGACGAACGGGTAAGTTAAACTCTGAGCTGCAGATCGAAGAGAGTGGGATAGAATGACACTGCAACTGCCTTTAAGACATTCTCGCACTGCCATGCGCAGCCGGCGCATTGGCGCCATTGCGATCCCGTTTCTCATTCTCTCCGTTGCTGGTCATTACTTCGAGCTATTCAACACAGAAGTGCTGCTCGTCCTCTTTGTCATCGGCTTCTTCATGGGGGCGACAGCCATCGTGCTGGCTGCCATTGCTGTGGTCGATCTTTGGAAGGATGGCGGTAAAGGCTTCGGCAACTGCTTCCTGGGCACATTCTACGGATCAATAGTCCTGACCCCGCTATTCATCGCAACGCTGGGGCTCTACATGTTCCCACCGCTCAACGACATCTCGACAGACATGGAAGATCCGCCCGCATTGGTAGCAGGTGATCGCATTGATGATGAGATTGAGCAGGATAAGCAGTTGATGCAAAAGGCCAGCTATCCGGACATCGTGCCTCGCCGCTTCCGCTTGCCACCACCAGAGCTGCACAATGCTGTCTCCAGCGTAGCCTCCAGCATGGGCTGGAAAACCGTCTATGAGCTGCCAGCAGGCTTTCCGGATGAGCCAACCTATCTGCTCATGGAAGCGCGTATGCCGTACTTCTCTTTGAAGGATGATGTCGCAATCCGCATCCAGCCAGACCGTGTCGGTACGCTGCTAGATATCCGCTCCGCTTCCCGCTTCGGCAGTCATGATTTCGGCACGAATGCCCGCCGGATCAGAGGTTTTCTGGCAAGTCTGGATAAAGTCCTGCTGCAAAACTACGGCATCACAGCGCGGGTAGAAGAGCCAGAATTGGTATTGCAGGAAGAAATAGAGTTCGACGAGCCACAAATCACAGAGCGTGCACCGCTTCTGGAAGTTCCGCTGGAGCTGCCACCTTCAATTGCATCCATGTTGAAAGAGCGTGGCTCTGCACCAATCCCAGCTCAAAAACCGGCGCAGTAAGCGAACCCTCAGCACCGGGATAGCCCGGACTGCTCGCTATGCGTGATTTGCTTGAGAAAGTAGCCCCAGAAACAACATAACCAGCGCCGGGGAAGCACTGGTTATGAAAGCTTGCGTGAACAACGAGTACCGCTTTAAGGCTATCGCGAAACTCGAAGAGTTCTTAAAGCCGGGGAAGCCGTCGAACTCTGTGAATCTAATATGACTCAATTAATAGCATATGTGTGTGATTATTGTCACGCGCGCACAAAAAAATACGCCCAGAAACGGGCGTATCTTTGATAACTCAAATTATCGCTTTGAAATCAGGCGTTTGCCTGCATGCGAAGATCTGCAAAAACATCTTCCAAACGTTTGATTGCTTCTTCAACTGTCGATTTTGGACAGGCCAGATTGAATCGCAGGAAGGTTTCGCCGCCTTTTCCAAACGTGCTGCCGATGTTGACCGCAATCTTTGCCTGCTTCTGGATTCGGTTCACGATCTCATCAAACGGTAGGTCCACATCTTTAAAGTCGACCCATTCCAGATAGGTGCTGGCCATGCGCATCACCTTGGCGCCCGGAATAGCCGCTTCCAGTCCTTCAATCAGCAGCTCCTGATTGGCTGCAACATAGTCACACAGCTCTGTAAGCCACTTTTCGCCGTGGTTGTAAGCCTCAGTGGTTGCCTGAGAGCCAAGCGGAGTTGAGTGCACACCACAAGCGGTGCAGACCTTGCGATAGGCATCACGCAGCTCTTTGTTGCTGATGAGACAAGCCGCAGTCGCAAAACCGGCAAGGTTGAAGGTCTTGGAAGCGGAGGTGAACGTAATCGTCCGCTCTGCAATCTTCTCTGAAAGGGTGGCTGTTACAACGTGCTTGGAGCCATCCAGAATGAGATCGTGGTGGATCTCGTCGGAGATGATCAGGATGTTGTGCTCAAGACAGAACTCACAGATGCGGGTCAGTTCATCAGCCGTCCAGACACGACCACCCGGATTGTGAGGGCTGCACAGCAACAGGATCTTGGTGCGCTCGTCAATCTGGTCCTTCAGATTGTCGAAGTCCATGTAATAAGCGCCATCACGCTCAATCAGCTGGCTCTCAACTAGGCGGCGGTTGTTGTCGCGCACGGCGCGGCCAAACGCGTGGTAAACCGGTGAGAACACCAGCACGCCATCGCCTTCTTCCGAAAACGCCTGAATAGCCATGGAATAACCAGCCACAACGCCCGGCACGGTGGTGATCCAGTCTGCGGAAACGTCAAACTGATGGCGACGCTTCATCCAGGAGATGATCGCCTCTTTATAAGGCACGTCATTGCCATAATAACCGTTGATCCCGTGCTCGGCAGCACGTGCAACCATATCGTTCACGGCCTGAGGCGGGCGGAAATCCATATCCGCAACCCACATAGGCAAACCGTCATCACTGCTGATGCCGTAGCGACTTTCCATCTCATCCCATTTCAGAGAATGAGTGTTTCTGCGATCGATCTTCTTATCAAAAATACTGGTCATTACGTCTCGAAAAGTTGGAGAGATCGGTTTCTCTGGGGTGTCGTGACAGCGTGTAGGTTTGGCTATGCCGTCTCACGCAGCGTGAATTTTGCGGAGAGTGTAACCTTACCATTGCACAAGACAACCCCTTGCGCGATGAGATCATCCAGTTGTGCAAGTACATTGAGCGCCGCAGCGCCATGCAGCTTTGGATCCACGTCTGTGTAGATGGCTTTCACCATGGTCATGACATCATCATCCCCGGCGCGCAGACGCTCCATAATAGCGTCAGAGCGCATCTGGCGATGTTGCTTCAACTGGGCAAGAAACACTTTCGGGTTGTTCACTTCACCGCCGTGAGACGGGAAGTAACGTGTCTCGCCACGTGCCATCAGCTTGTCCAGTGACTTCATGTAGGCATTCATGGAGCCATCCGGCGGCGCCACAATGGTCGTAGACCAGGCCATCACATGGTCACCTGGCAGCATCACACCGTGGTCGGGCAGGGCAAAAGACAGGTGATTCTCGGTATGCCCCGGGGTCGCAACCACCTCAATCACCACACCATCAACAGAGATTTTGGCCCCATCTTCCAGCTCTTCATCCGGCGCAAAGTCTTTTTGGGAGCTCGCATCCATCGGAGTTTCATCCATGTCTTCGAAGGAAACTGCACGTCGGTGCGGGCCGCAACCCATCACAGGTGCGCCGGTCTTTTCTTTCAAAGGACCAGCAAGAGGGGAGTGATCCACGTGCGTATGGCTCACAAGAATGGCCTTCACAGGACGACCATCAATCGCTGACATCAGGGCGTCCAGGTGCTCCAGATCCATCGGACCCGGATCGATGACAACAACCTCGTATTTGCCAACGATGAACGTGTTAGTGCCTGCAAACGTTAGGGCACCTGGGTTGTTGCAGGTCACCCGCGACAGCTCGTCGGTGATTGCAACAAGCTTGCCGTGTTGTGCATCAAACTCGCGATTGAAATCCATCTTGCTCATCTCAGGTCCCTCCCATTGCTCCTATAAATAAGCCTTTGGCAAATAAGAGGCAATGGCAACTAGGCCTGATTGATGGTCGACTTTCTGCTCACTTAAAACGCTCCATGAGAATGGCAGCGAAACAACAAATTTCAGAAAGCTTCATTTTTTTATTGCTATTAAGAATGAGTTGCAACTAGACTGTGTGAAGAAACAGGATACCTGCGGAAGATCTGGTGGTATCTATATTTTAAAGAGCTCAGGGCGAAGATATTGGCCAAGGACAAAGCGGCCAGATCGGAGAACTGCAAAAGATGAAGAGCCGGTACGTTTGCTCAAGTCGTTTTAGAAAGTTGGACTTTATGCGCTACTTTAAAGCTGCTGCACTTGCAGTCACACTGATGATCTTCGCAGGCCTCTCCAGCCTGTCAGCGGCCTTTGCAAAAACTCCAATCAACGCCGTAGCAACCGTTGGCATGGTGGCTGATGCGGTCCGCGCTGTCGGTGGTGATAACGTCAACGTCGAAGCGCTTATGGGAACCGGCATCGACCCACACTCTTACCGCCAGACCCGCTCCGATGTTGTAAAGATGGGTCGCGCAGACGCCATCTTCGCAAACGGTTTGTTTCTGGAAGCGCAGATGGAAGATCTGCTGCTGAAGCTGCAAAAGCGCAAGCCGGTCTTCTTTATTGGTGAGACCATCGACTCCGCAAAACTGGAAGGCTCAACGGCCTACACAGGCCGCTATGACCCACACGTCTGGATGAGCCCAACGCTCTGGAAAGGTGCAGTTGATGGCGTCACAGAAGCATTCATTTCTATCGATCCTGAAAACGAGCAGGAATACCGCGACAACGCAGCAGCTTACCTTGTGCAAGTGCAGGAACTTGCTGACTATGGCGACAAAATCCTCAAAACAGTCCCGCAGGAGCGCCGTGTTCTTGTAACCGCGCATGATGCGTTCACCTATCTTGGCCGCGACTTTGATCTGGAAGTGGTCGGTGTTCAGGGCATCTCCACCAACTCAGAAGCTGGCCTGCAGCGCATCGAAGAACTTGTGGACCTTCTCGTAGATCGAAAAATCACAGCAGTGTTTGTTGAATCGTCAGTATCAGAGCGCAACGTGCGTGCCCTAGTGGAAGGTGCTGAAGCCAAAGGCCACAAAGTGGAAGTTGGCGGTGAGCTCTTCTCTGATGCGATGGGGCAGTCCAACACCTATGAAGGAACGTATATCGGTATGATCGACCACAACATGACGTCGATTACCCGCGCTCTGGGCGGTGAAGCTCCTGCGCGCGGCATGCAGGGTAAACTTGGAGCAGGTCACTAACATGCACGACAGAAGTTCCTCCGGCCTGCACCTGTTGCACGATACCGATGCAGGCAAAAACATAAGACCTGAAGATCTGCCATTCACTGTGCAGGGCATGACAGTTGCGTACCATCACAAGCCAGTTCTTTGGGGCGTTTCCTACTCTGCCCCAAAAGGATGCCTCACAGCGATCATCGGTCCCAACGGCGCAGGCAAGTCCACATTCCTCAAGGCAGCGCTAGGCCTGATCCCGAAGCTCTCTGGTGAAACCAAGGTATTCGGTGAGCCAATCGAAAAGGCCCTGAAGCGCATTGCCTACGTCCCGCAGCGCTCAGCCGTGGATTGGGACTTCCCGGCAACAGCCATCGATGTGGTGATGATGGGCCTTTACGGCCAAATCGGCTGGTTCCGCTGGCCATCCCGCAAGCATCGCCAAAAGGCAATGGACTGCCTGAAATCCGTTGGTATGCAGGACTTCGCCAACCGCCAGATCGGCCAGCTTTCAGGCGGCCAGCAGCAGCGTGTATTCCTTGCCCGTGCACTGGCACAGGACTCTGAAGTCTACCTGATGGATGAGCCGTTTGCTGGCGTGGATGCGGCAACAGAAAAAGCAATCGTCGCCGTGCTTCGTCAGCTTGTTGCTGATGGCAAAACCGTACTCGTCGTACACCATGATCTTGAAACCGTGCGCGACTACTACTCCCACATTCTGCTGCTTAATGGTCAGCATGTGGCGGACGGTCCGGTCGAAACAACCTTCACCCCGGAAAACCTGCAGAAAGCGTATGGCGGACGCCTCGCCAGCACTCAGCTGGACGGCCTCTCAGAAGCATCAGGCGCATAAGGCAAAGCCATGGAACAGTTCTTTGCCGCCCTCACTCTGTCTGCAGGCTACAACACAGCACTGGTCTGCATCGGCGCTGCCCTTCTGGGCGCGGCCAGCGGTGCAATCGGCGTCTTTGTTTTGCTCAGAAAACGCACGCTGGTCTCTGATGCCGTCAGCCACGCAACGCTTCCCGGCGTAGCGCTCGCTTTTATCATCGCTCAGGTCTATTTCGGCTCTGGCCGTTCTCTTCCTGTGCTCCTGTTCGGCGCGGCCTTGTCTGCCGGCATCGGCGTGCTGGCAGTGGACTGGATCAAAACCCACACCCGCCTCACAGAAGATGCCGCCATCGGCACCGTGCTCTCCACCTTCTTTGCGGTCGGCATGGTCCTGCTCACCATCATCCAGTCCATGTCCATCTCAGGGCAGGCGGGTCTGGAGGGCTTCCTTCTCGGCGCAACCTCCGGCATGCTCAAGTCTGAGGCACTAACAATCGCCGTAGCAGCAGCCCTTGTTGGCCTTGCCGTTGTGCTGCGCATGAAAGAATTCTCGCTGCTTTGCTTTGACGAAGGCTTTGCAGCAGCCAGTGGTTACAATGTCCGTTGGCTCGACCGTACCCTTCTTCTCTTGCTTCTCGGCATCGTGGTGATCGGCCTCAAAACCGTTGGCCTCGTGCTCATCATCGCTCTGGCCATCATCCCGCCCGTTGCTGCCCGTTTCTGGACAGACCGTGTACCGGTGTTGGTTGCCATTGCAGCAGGAATTGGCGCCTCGGGAAGCTACATTGGAGCTGCTCTCTCAGCCAGCGCACCAAACATGCCAACTGGCGGTTTGATCGTGCTGGTGCTCTTCAGTTTCTTTGTGGTTTCCCTCCTTGTCTCGCCCGTTCGCGGTGTGCTCGCCGCAGCGCTCAAGCACTACCGCTTCCAACGCATCGTGCACTTGCGTCAGGGCTTGCTCGCCATCGCGCACAACGAGCCGGTGCTTGAGCCACTGACCCGCTCCATCCTGCGCAGAGGCGGGTTTATGAGCGGAGACGGCCAGCCAACCGTGAAAGGTCAGTCAGAAGCACGCCTGATCGAGCGTGATCAGAAGCTCTGGAACCTCTACCGCGAAATGCACCCGGAAGAGTCCCATGCGCTGGCCGACTGGTCCCTGAAACCAATCGGTGAAGTCCTGCCTGCTGATACCGTAAAGGTGCTGGAACAGGAACTCAGCCCCCATGTGGTGCACCCTGAAGACAATGGCAAAGGAGGAGCAAACTGATGGATATCTTCCTGCAATTTGACCTCCCAAGCATCCTGTTGGGCTCTCTGGCAGCGCTGGCCTGTGGTCTGCTCGGCAACTTCCTCGTCCTGCGCAAGCAAGCGCTCATGGGCGATGCAATCTCTCACGTGGTGCTGCCCGGCATCGTGCTCGGCTTCCTGTTCTCTCATGAGACTGGCTCCTGGGCCATGATGATCGGAGCAGGAGTGGCAGCCATCTTCGCGGTGCTGCTTATCGAACTCATCCGCCGTATCGGCAATGTGGAACCCGGCGCTGCCATGGGCGTGGTCTTCACCACCATGTTCGCAGCTGGTGTTGTCATTCTGGAGCAGACCGGAACCGCAGGCGTTCACCTTGACGTAGAGCACGCTCTATACGGCAATCTGGAAAGCGCCATCTGGCTGGATGCCTACACCCTCTCAGATCTTTGGAACTGGCAGGTACTGTCCACGCTACCGGAGAGCATCAAACAGCTGTTCATCGTCAACTTGTTGGTGATCGGCTTCATCGTGCTGTTCTTCAAGGAGCTGAAGATCTCCAGCTTCGACCCGCTGCTCTCCGCCAGCCTCGGCTTCTCGCCAAAATGGCTCGGCCTGTCGCTCATCGTGATGGTGGCCATTGCAGCAGTTGCAGCGTTCAGCGCAGTGGGTTCTATCCTTGTGATCGCCATGTTCATCTGCCCGGCGGCCACAGCGCGTATGCTGACCGATAACCTGAAGACCCAGCTCTTCATCTCAGGCATTGCCTCACTGTCCGCTGGCCTGTTCGGTTACCTGCTCGCAGCCTTCGGTCCGGGCCTGCTGGGCTACGAGTTTTCGGTCTCCGCTGCCGGTATGATTGCTGTTGTCGCTGGTCTGCAGCAGGTGCTCGCCATGTTGTTCGCGCCGCACTACGGCGTCGTCATGCGTCGCCGCCGGCAAAGGGAGCATGTCAGCGCCTGAAAGAGCCTGTAGACTTCGACAATGAAAAGGGAGTGCCCCAAAAGGCGCTCCCTTTTTTAGTTTGCCAAATAAATAACAGATTGAAATTACCTAGAGTTTTTCGCTCAACTTATAGAAATACAAATACAATATTGCGTAGCTCGCTAATAATGAGCTACGCTCGATAAGTTAATATACGTAAATTGTCATGGGTCTGTCACAGGTTGCAGTTAGCTGCCTAGGTGATGGAACCAGAGAGGTGTCGAATCTCTGCATCGCACCTTGGTTGCTATTAGAATTTCTTAGTCTCTTGAGGGCCCGTTAATGTCTATCTCTCGTCGTTCAGTACTGAAAGGCACTGCTGCAGCGTCCGCCGCTGCTGTTGCTGCTCCTGCAATTTTGAAGGCCTCTGATGCGCTGGCATCTTCTGGTCAGGTGAATGTGTTCGCATGGGGCGACTACGTTCAGGACAATATGATCAAGAAGTTTGAAGGTGACACAGGGATTAAGATCAACCTGTCCACCTTCGGCTCCAACGATGAAGCTGAGCAGAAGCTGAAAGCAGCTGGCGGCAAAGGCTTTGACGTGATCTTCCCGTCCATCACCAACGGTGCGAACTACTACCCGGATGACCTGCTGGCCCCTCTGGACGAAAGCAAGCTCAAGGTGGATGCCGTTGTGCCGTCCATGCTGCGCGACAGTGTTAAGCTCGGCGGCACCTACCGCGGCAAGCGCATGCTGCTGCCATTCGACTGGGGCACAGAAGCCATCACCTTCGACAGCACCGTCTTCCCACTCTCTAACGATGAAGTCTCCTTCGGCTCTCTCTGGGCTCCGGAAGCCAAAGGCAAGGCTGCATTCCGTCAGAAATCCGCTCTAATCGGCACGGGCCTGTACCTCGACGCAATCGGCAAGGTGAAATCCAACCGTATGCTCGACGTGTACAAGACCGAAGAAGACGCCCGCCGCGTCTGGGATGAAGTTGCCAAGTTCATCATCGAGCGCAAAGAAAACATCGCTGCGTTCTGGAACAACGCAACCGAAGCCACCAACGCCTTCAAACAGGCAGGCGCGTCCATCGGCCAGACATGGGACACAACTGGTCTGCTGCTCAGCCGTGAAGATGCAAAGTGGAAGTACCGCATGCCAAAAGAAGGCGGCATGACCTGGATGGATTCCATGGGCATTCCAAGCGGTGCTGAAAACACTGAGCAGGCCTACGCCTTCATCAACGCCATGCTTGATCCGGAAATGGCTGGCATGTTCAGCGCAAACACCGGCTACAACTCCGCTGTTGTAGGCGCCGCCAACCATGCAGGCGAAACCTACAAGAAGCAGTTCCTGGAGATCTACAACAACGACACCCTCGCGAACCTGTGGTGGTACCCGGCTGATACGCCATGGTTTGCACCGCTTCGTCAGGAGTACGTGGACAAGATCACCAACGCCTAACGGTGTTGGCAGCAAAGCGCGGCATCAGCCGCGCTTTGCATATCAGCTTGCAATCGCTGCGGTGGCACAAACACCGTTTTTGCAAGGAAGGAACTGCGCTCTGGCACGGCCAGAAGCCGAGCGGAAAACCTCAGGTTTCCATCCCTGAAAACCATAAGATAAAGCAATAGGCCCTTCATGCATGGCAATGATGTAATTCTCGAAAACCTCTCCATGAGATTTGGCGATTTTGTCGCCGTTCAGCCCACGAACCTCAAAATCAATGCTGGTGAGTTTTTCTCTATCCTCGGCCCGTCCGGCTGCGGAAAAACAACCATCCTGCGCATGATCTCCGGCTTCCTCAGTCCCTCTCAGGGCCGAGTCGTCATTGGCGACAAAGACATGTCCGGCATTCGAGCCAATGCCAGACCCACCGCTCTGATCTTCCAGAACCTCGCGCTCTTCCCGCTCATGAGTGTACGGGACAACATCGCCTTCGGACTGGAAGCACGCGGCATTTCCAAAAAGATCCGCCACGAAAAAGCGCAGGAGCTCCTGTCCCTCGTCGCGCTGGACGGGCAGGGCGATAAACTGCCGACAGAACTCTCAGGTGGTCAGCGCCAGCGTGTGGCCATTGCCCGTGCTCTCGCAGTTGAGCCATCCGTGCTCCTGCTTGATGAGCCGCTTTCCGCGCTGGACCTGAAGCTGCGCCAACATATGCGCGCTGAGCTGAAAGAGCTGCAGCGTAAAACCGGCGTCACCTTCATCTACATCACCCACGATCAGGGTGAGGCGCTCACCATGTCAGACCGTGTCGCCGTCATGAACCACGGCGTGGTGGAACAGGTCGCCACCTCTGACGAAATCTACGCCCATCCTGTCACCCCATTCGTCGCCAGCTTTGTGGGTGAGCAGAACGTCTTCAAGGGCAAGGTCGTTGGCAAAGAAGGCGACTTCGCCGTTCTGGAAACCTCCCAAGGCAAGCTGTTCGGCCACAACGCACATGGCTTGAACGAAGGGGAGGAGGCCATCCTGTTCGTTCGCCCGGAACGCGTCACGCTGGAAGAAAAGGATGGCCAGCAAAATGGTCTGTCTGCAAAACTGGAACGCCGCGATCTGGAAGGACCGTTTGTGAACCTGCACATGCGGGTAGGAGATCAGCCAATCGCTGTCCATGTCACCAACGTGGAAAAAACACACCAGCCACTCGGCTCTGATCAGAACCTCTGGTTCGCAGCACAGGATGCTGTTGTGATGCGTCCAGGAGAGCTGGCCAGTGAATAGTCTGATCAAAAGTTACGGCAAAGGGCTCACGGCTCTTTTCATGGGGCTAGCAGCGCTCTGGATCGTGCTTCTCATCGTCCTGCCCCAGTTCTCCATGATCGAGCGTGCCTTCACTTATGAGGACAGAGGCGGAGCCGCGGCCACTTTGGCGCTGGAAATTGATCGGGCTTATGAAGAAGTGTTCCAGATCAACACCTCGCTGGAAGAGCTGGACGCGGAAAAAGATGCGGTCAATGCAGGGGAGGCAACAGCCAAACCGCAGGACGGCGCTTCGTCTCTCAACCCGTTTGCCAAACCAGAACCCTCCACCCCTGGTGGTGCATCTGGTCTGAACCCATTCGCTGAGGAAAGCCCGGCACCGTCAAACGATGCCACCGGCCTCAATCCATTTGCAGAACCTTCCGGCAATGACACCACCGGCCTGAACCCGTTCGGAGCCCCATCGTCTGGCGGGGCAACAAGCGTGACCCGTACGATTGCTGAAATCGAAACTGAAGTAGAACCGCTTCTTGCCAGAAAAGGCGAGCTGGAAGCAAAGATCGCCACACTGGAGGCCGAGGAGAAAGCCACCAGCGAAAGTGTTGGACTGGATACTTCGTACTCTCTCAAAAACTTCACGATGATGAGTTCGATCCACTTCCAGATCTTCCTCGCAACCATCGCCTATGCGCTTTGCGTCACCATTCTGGCGTTCATCATGTGTTACCCGGTGGCTTACGCTGTCGCCACAACAACCAGCCGCAACAAACTCGCCATCCTGATGATTGGTCTGCTGATCCCCTATGCGATCAACGAGCTGCTGCGCATCTTCTCGTGGATCATGATCCTGGAGAAGCAAGGCATCCTGAATGGACTGCTCGATCTGTTGGGTATCATCAATCTGGAGGCTGGCGAGGGCTTCCGCTTTGTCGCATCAAACGGCGCAGTCTTTACGGTGATGGTCTACGCCTACGTGCTCTTCATGGTTTTCCCGATCTACAACACCATCGACACGCTGGACAAAAACCAGATCGAAGCGGCGCGTGATCTCGGCGCCTCCACATGGCGCATCCATTGGCGCGTGGTCCTGCCACATGCCAAACCGGGCATTGCTGTTGGCGCGATCATGACCTTCATGCTCTCTGCTGGCTCCATCGCGGTGCCAAGCGCTGTGGGTCGTGGCCTCCATCCCGATTGGTTCTCTCAGGTGATCTACCGCCGCTTCTTTGAGGCTGACAGCTGGAACCAGGGTGCCGCCTATTCTCTGGCACTACTGGTGGCCTGTATCGTCTTTATTCTGTTCAATATGTGGGTCTTCCGCGTCGGTATCCGGGACATCGCGAAATGACGGCAACAACTCTTGAAAGCACCGGCGTGACAGAAACAGCTAAAACACCAATCGATTGGGCGTCCGCCGTCTTGAACGGCTATCTGGTGATTTTCTTCGCCTATATGTTCCTGCCGATGATCTTCATGGTGATCGCAGCCTTCAACTCAGCGCCAACCCCTTCGGTCATTGACTGGCAGGGCTTCACGCTGGATTGGTTCCGCGCTCTGCCACAGGATCAGCGTTTCATTGATGGGCTTGTGCACTCGCTTATCATCGCCGTGGGCGTGATTGTCATCTCCATCCCGCTGGGCCTTGCAGGCGCATTGCTGCTCACCCGCCTGCAGTCTCAGGCAACAACCTTCCTCTACACCGTGCTGGTCTCGCCCATGCTCACACCGGGCATCGTGCTTGGTGCAACCACGCTCATCTTCTGGCGGGATGCATTTGGCGTGGAAGGCGGCCTGTTCACCGCAACCATCGCTCAATCCAGCTTCATTGCTTCCTACTGCATGCTCATGTTCATGGCCCGCTTGCAGCGTCAGGACATCGTGCTGGAAGAAGCGGCACTGGATCTGGGAGCGTCCTCGTTCTTCGTGTTCCGCCGCATCACGCTGCCCTTCCTGATGCCAACTATTTTGACCGCATCCGCCATCGCGTTTTTGCAGTCTATTGAGAACTACAACAC
The DNA here is from genome assembly GCF_057774105.1 of Pseudovibrio sp. SCP20. Classification (NCBI taxonomy): domain Bacteria; kingdom Pseudomonadati; phylum Pseudomonadota; class Alphaproteobacteria; order Hyphomicrobiales; family Stappiaceae; genus Pseudovibrio; species Pseudovibrio sp. SCP20. The sequence continues at coordinate 348,788 of NZ_JBYMDH010000001.1, forward strand.
CACCTTCTTTGCCATTGGCCCAAGCTGGACCCTTGTGACAGAGATTGGCGCGCGCATGCGCTTTGGTATATCCCCTGTCATCAATGTCATCGGTGTTCTCTTTGTAGCAATTACGATAATTGCTGCTACAGTCTACGTGATGGCAAGCCGCAGGAAGGGACGCGGCTGACAGATCTATTTTGGGGGGAAGCAATGACATCAGGCGAAATGGGTGTCTTGGAGCAATTTTCATTGTGCAAGGCAGAGGTGCTTCTGCCTGCCTCTGCTCAAAGCGCCTATGTGTGTTTTCTGGAGAAAATTGATGCCTGGTGGCCTGCGGAATACAGGTTCTCCCCGGATGGTGTTTTAGGCATAGAGCCGCTGGTCGGCGGCTCGTGCTTTGAAGATGTGGAAGACGGCAGACGCCTGCACTGGGGCACCATTCAGGAACTGGAAGAGGGCAATAAGATCGTCCTTGCCTGGCAGATCTCTCCCAAACGCCTGCTCATTGAAGACCCGCAAAAAGCTGGCATCGTGACAATTCAGTTTTCAGATGTTGAGGGTGGCACCCAGCTCAAACTGGTGCATAGTCACTTTGAGCGCTATGGAGATGGCTGGCGGGAGTACCTGCGCGCTATGAACTCCAGTGCCGGGTGGGCCTACTGCCTGAACAAGCTGAAAACCGCCATTGTGAAGATCTAGGCACCTCGCTCAAAGCGATGCCTGTACTCCAATGAAACGACGCATTTAGGAGCCTTCATGAAGCTCAAGTTCCGTTGCCTGCCAGAACTTCATGGCCACATTCCAGAGCCGGTTGAGGCAAAATCAGCGCTTCCAGAGTGGTTGAAGGACATCCCCTCAACCGTGGAAAGTGAGCTGCTGGGCAACGAGCAGGTGCGCACCCTCAAACACTGCCCACCCATCATTGACGGCTTCTCCACCGGCATCCTCTTTAAGCTGCCTTGTGATGTGACAGTCAAAGACGGTGAGTTCTCATGGCATTGGCCCAAACCGGTCTCACCAAAAGCCCAGCAAACCCGATCCCCCATAGGCTTGCATGTGCCGGAACAGGCAACTGGGGCACCGCTGGGCACGAACCCGGGCGACTTCATCATCAAGCTCAACAACTTCTGGAGCATCGAAGCACCGGAAGGCATCTCACTGCTCTTCACTCATCCCCTCAATCGCGAGGAACTGCCGTTCAGAACGCTGGCAGGCGTGGTGGATTGTGACCGCTTCAAAGGTGGTTTCGTGCACTTCCCGGCACTCTGGAAGAACCCGGAGTTTGAAGGTACGCTCAAAGCTGGCACCCCAATCGCACAGGCTTTCCCGTTCAAGCGGGAAGCAATGGAGCTGGATTGCGCACCGATGGATGAGGTTGAATTCGAAACCCATCTGGACACGCAAAACAAGCTGCAGGCCGAGCCGGGCCATTACCGCAAGTCTGTCCGCGCCAAACGCTCCGTGGATGCGTAAAGGTGAGGGGGCTTCAAATCTCTAAGGCAGCATAGCCTTTGAGTTGAGCGGCACACGGCCAAACGATCCTTGGCTCATAATCTTCAGCAGTTCAGGGCGCACTGGTGGGTTGTTGGCAAACAACCGCCGCAGCATGCTGATGCCTTCCTCATCGCCCATCATCTGCATGGCCTCAGCCGCACCCAGAATGTTCTCCGCATCATTCTCAATCTCAGCCCGTTTCTGGAACGCCTGCAATGCAAGGTCGGGCACTTCCATGTGAAGCGCAATGCGCGCCAGATTCAGCAATCCATCACCGTCATCAGGATAGGCGGCTGTATACTCGGCAAAGTCATTAAGGGCGGTGTTGAAATCTTCCATGTCCAGACAAGCCGCAGCCCGCTCAAACATTGCGCCTTGGTGCTGCGGTGAAAATTCCAGTGTCTTTTCAAAGTTCTCAAGGGCTTGAACATTGTTGCCTGCACGGCGGCGCACAAGGCCCAGATTGTACCAGAGGCTCGGGTTTGTCTCGTCTTCTTCCAGCATGAGAAGAATATACTTCTCCGCTTCTGGCCAGTTTTCCTGCGAAATTGCTGCTTCCAGTTTTTCGAGAATCTCTTCCATCATCAGCCCTTCATTCCGTGCCCTAAAGCCTTCCCCAGCAAGCAAATTGCCTTCGCTCTCAGGTCCGTCCGCAGTACCTATTTAAAGGCGCAGGCCATTTAAATACAATTACCAAAGGTAAGAGAGAGATGACACTTCGCTTCAATTGGGCTCTAAACGCAAAAGATGAGAGTTGCGTGACGTTGAACCTGCCTCAAATGAAGCTTTGCCGATTAATTATTATTCCTCAGCTTCTCTTCTGCTTGATTTGTTAAACCTGCTAAATATATAACCGCGCCAACGCGTCGAAAATGTCTGAGTGGATCTACGCTATTTCCTAAGTGGACCGAACCTCCAAGATCCTTGGTTTCGCTACGTCTCCTTGTGGGGAAATTGCAAAAATGAGCAGCCGCCGTCGCGAGAATGTCATGCTGACCCTGTTAAATTCTCGGTCAGTCTGAAAGAAAAAACAATGTAAACGCGCAGCGGCGTTTAGAGAGTGGCACGTATGTCCCTGGATACTGACAAGGAAGAAAAGCAGGTAAATCAGGAGCCGTTGAGACTGGGTCTCAACAGGCAGGCGATTTATCGCAAAACCGTCGATGTACGCTGGATCCTTCTGGCAGCCGCAGGCATTTTTGCTGTCTTCTCTGTTGCCTTTCAGGTGCCCATCTGGGCCTCCTTCTTCGCCTACGCTCTCATCTTCATTCTGGTTATCGGCGGCGGCATGAAAAGCCGCACCAAGGTCAAAGCACCCAGCGGTGTCAGCCGCAAGGAAGCCAGCGAAATCGTGGATCGCGGCATGAAGTCCGCCGTCAACGCACTGCCGGACCCGTGTTTCGTCGTCGACTACCGCGGTACCACCCAGTACGTGAACCTCGCCGCACAGCGCCGCTTCGGCACCATCGCAGTGGGAGATCCTTTGTCCTTCCGCATCCGCGCGCCGTCCCTGCTGGAAGCGCTGGACCGTGTCTCCAATGGCGGTTCCACAGAAGTCATCGACTGGACTGAGAAGGTGCCAATGGAACTCTGGCTGGAAGCACACATCGCACCGCTCTGGTCTGTCTCCAGCGGAAACCTTGCCGTCCCACGCGGACGCCCGGGTCTCATCCTCGTCGTCATCCGCGACCTGACCGAAGCCCGCCGTCTGGAGCGCATGCGTGCCGACTTTGTCGCCAACGCCTCCCACGAGCTGCGCACACCGCTTGCCTCCCTCACAGGCTTCATTGAGACCCTGCAGGGACCAGCGAAGGGCGACCCGAAGGCGCAAGACCAGTTCCTCGGCATCATGCTGGATCAGGCAGAGCGCATGCGTCGCCTCATTGATGATCTGCTGTCTCTGTCCCGCATCGAGATGAAAGTGCACGTCCAGCCTGAAACCCTCGTGGACCTCGGCCTGATCATGCGCCACTCCGTGGAATCGCTGCTGCCCGTCGCCAAGGAAAACGGTGTCGAGCTGAATGTTACAGTGCCCGATGAACCTGCCGAGATTCGCGGTGAGAACGACGAGCTGGTGCAGGTCTTCAACAATCTGGTCGAAAACGCCCTGAAATACGGCTCCAGCGGTGGCCGAGTCGATGTCACATGCCGCCCGGACCCTGATTCCACCGAGACACCACACTGGATCGCAGAGGTTCGTGACTACGGCCCGGGCATCGATCCGGAACACCTGCCGCGATTAACCGAGCGTTTCTATCGGGTTGACGTGGTCACCTCCCGTCAGATGAAGGGCACAGGCCTCGGTCTGGCCATCGTAAAACACATTCTCACTCGCCACAGAGCCCGTCTGGAGATCGAGAGCAAGCCGGATGAAGGCGCCTGCTTCCGTGTGTTCATACCCGGTGCCGTTATTTATGACGAAAATGAACTCGATTAAAAATATCTAGTAAAATCAAACTCTTGCGATGTCATAAAACTGATACTCAACGTTCATATAACCATCACAGCCAAACGCTAGGTTACAGCCAGCTCACAGCCGGGGCGCTGTGAGGTGAACGTAATTAATCAGTTTTAAAACCAAGACTCCCAGGAGACTTCAGGTGAAAATCAAGGCATTCGCAAGCGTCGCAGCGCTCGCTCTCGCAGGTACCATTGCTGCAGGTTCCGCACAGGCTCGTGATCAGATTCAGATCGTTGGATCCTCCACTGTTTTCCCATTTGCAACAGCAGTAGCTGAGCAGTTTGGTCAGAAAACAAACTTCAAAACACCAGTTGTTGAATCTACGGGTTCCGGTGGCGGCATCAAGCTCTTCTGTGAAGGCGTTGGCGAAAACACACCTGACATCACCAACGCTTCCCGCCGCATGAAGGCAAAGGAGCTGGTTAAGTGTAATGAGGCTGGCGTAACCCCGGTTGAAGTCACTGTAGGTTTCGACGGCATCGTTCTGGCAAACTCCAAAGCTGGCGCTCAGCTGGACCTGACCCTTGATCAGGTGTTCCTGGCTCTGGCGAAAGAAGTCCCAGTCGACGGCAAGCTGGTTGCAAACCCATACCAGAAGTGGTCCGACATCGACCCATCCCTGCCAAACACCAAGATCGAAGTTCTCGGTCCTCCTCCAACATCCGGCACTCGTGATGCATTCGCTGAACTGGCAATGCAGGGTGGCTGTAAGAAAGTTGCAGGCGCTGCAGAACTCGGCCTGAAGAAAAAAGCATGTCACGAAGTTCGTGAAGACGGTGCTTACATCGAAGCAGGTGAGAACGACAACCTGATCGTTCAGAAGCTGGAAGCAAACCCGAACGCACTCGGCATCTTCGGTTTCTCCTTCCTCGACCAGAATGCTGACAAAATGCAGGGCGCAAACATCAACGGTGTTGCTCCTACTTTTGACGCGATCGCAGCTGGCGACTACCCAGTGTCCCGTTCCCTGTTCTTCTACATCAAGAAAGAGCACGTTGGCGTCATCCCAGGCATCGCAGAATACCTGGCTGAGTTCACCAGCGAAGACACCTGGGGCGACGAAGGTTACCTGGCAGACAAAGGTCTGATCCCACTGCCAGCAGCTGACCGCGCATCAGTTTCCAAGTCTGCATCAGCTCTGACACCACTTGCATTCTAATTGCAAAAAATCAGAGAGCGGTCAGCACCTCAGCTGACCGCTTTCACGCATCCGCAAAAGGTCGACAGCGCATTCGGGTGCTTCCAAACAAACACCATGAATTCGCTATAACAGTTACAGCGTGTTTCCGCATAACAAGCCTGATCTGCAGGCAGAAATACGCTCTGACAGAAGAGCCAAATAAGGCGACGCAATCAAATGTTCTGGACTTACGCTGCCCTTCTTCTACTGGTCTTCGTAGCCGCTAACGTCTATGGGCGCTTCCGGGCTCTGCAAGTTGCTGGTCACCAGTTGTCCGTGCTTCACTCTCGGCCAACTTACCACGGTGGGTATCTGGCAATCCTGTCCACACTTCCGGCATTTGTGCTCCTGATTGCATGGGCAGTCGTTGAGCCGCGCATGCTGGACATGATGGTCATCAGCGCCAATGCCGAGGTGATTGAAGGACTGTCCAAACCAGAACTTCAGGCATTCCTGCGCGATGCCCGCGCCATCGCATTCGGCGGCATTGTTGCCTTCTCCGATGCTGGCAAGGAGCAAGCTGCTGAGGTGTTCGCCTCACTCGCTCAAACCTCCTTTGTCCTTAAATCAGTTCTTATGGTTGGCCTTGTGCTTGGCGGTCTGTGGTACGGCAACCGTGCCATTCGCCCCACAATGCGGGCTCGTCATTTTGTAGAGCGCACCGTCATGGGATTGCTGATCCTGTGTTCCGCTGTTGCGATCTTCACCACCATCGGCATCGTGCTCTCACTGATCTTTGAAAGCCTGATGTTCTTTCGCCAGATCCCAATTCTGGACTTCGTCTTCGGCACCCACTGGAGCCCGCAAAGCGCGTTTGAAGGGGCTGGTGCGGAACACGGCGAAGCGAACACCAAGATCTTCGGCGCAATCCCGCTTCTGGTCGGCACCATGCTGATCACAGCAATCGCAATTATTGTGGCTGCACCAATCGGCTTGCTCTCGGCGATTTACCTCTCTGATTACGCAAGCACTCCGGTCCGCGCCATCGCAAAGCCAGTTCTGGAAATTCTGGCTGGTATCCCAACAGTGGTCTACGGCTTCTTCGCTGCGCTCACCGTGGCACCATTCATCCGCGGCTGGGGCGAAAGCATTGGCCTGTCAGTCAGCTCAGAAAGTGCTCTGGCCGCTGGCCTTGTCATGGGCATCATGATCATCCCGTTCGTCTCCTCTCTTTCTGATGATGTGATCAACGCCGTGCCCCAGTCTCTGCGTGATGGCTCTGCCGGTCTGGGTGCCACCAAGTCCGAAACAATCCGCCGTGTGGTTCTGCCAGCGGCGTTGCCGGGCATCGTCTCGGCGCTGATCCTCGCCATCTCCCGCGCCATTGGCGAAACCATGATCGTGGTGATGGCAGCAGGCCTTGCCGCCAACATGACAGTGAACCCACTGGAAGCAGTAACAACCGTGACCGTGCAGATCGTCACCTTGCTGGTCGGTGACCAGGAGTTTGACAGCGCGAAAACACTCGCAGCGTTTGCTCTCGGTCTTCTCCTCTTCTGCATCACACTTGCTCTGAACATCTTCGCTCTGCGCGTCGTGAAGAAATATAGGGAACAGTATGATTGATATCGCTCAGGACACTGCCGGTTCCGCAATTGGCGGACGTGTCAAAGGCATTCCTTCCGGCGTCCATACGACAGACGAAGCTCGCAAGCGCCTGAAAAAGCGCTACAGCATGGAAGCGCGCTTCAAGGCTTACGGCATCGGTGCCATTGCATTGGCCGCAACCTTTCTGGTTCTGCTGCTCTTCACAATTGTCGGCACTGGCCTGCCAGCTTTCACCTACAACTACGTGAGCGTGCCGCTGAACCTGAGTGCTGAAAAGGTTGATCCAGCCAATCCGGCAGGCGCCAGCTATAACAAGATCATCCGTGATGGTCTGAAGGCTGAGCTGCCATTTGCATCCGACCGCAAAAACCGCCGCGTGCTTTACTCGCTGGTGTCCTCCGGCGCCAACGTCATCCTGCAAAAGCAGGTGGTCGCCGACACATCCATGCTGGGTGGAACCGGTCCAGTCGCTATCCCGCTTTCAGATTTCGCAGACCTTTATGTCAAAGGCCTGATCACGCAGAAAAACGAGATCGCCACAACAAGCGCAGCAACCGTTTCCGGAACCGAAGGGCAGGTGACCATCACCGCCGAGAAGCCGGAGTTCGGTGCACTCATCGCCGCGCTCAAGTCCTACTACGAGAACGAAATCACACTGCTTTCAGACAAGATCGAAGCCCGTGGCCGTTCTGAAGTCAGCGTCAACACCAAGATCACAGGCCTCCAAACCCGCCTGAAAAGTGAAAAAGATCCGCTGGTTGTGCAGCGCCTGACGTCTGAAGTTGAGAGCAACAGAGAAGCTCTTGAGAAAATCAAGTCCACTCTGGAAACTCGCAAAGCTGAACTGGCCGTTCTGCAGGGTCATCTCGCCAATGTTGAGAACGGCGGAACACTCAACAACAAGATGCCAAGCTTCTTCGTGAACGTGAACGGCGGCACCATCAAAGCGGAGAAGGTCACGCCAACCAGCGTCACTGGCACCGCCTTCATCCCGCTCAGCTCCGATGCCGCCGCCGCTGCTGGTCAGTGGGGCGTTGAAGAGCTGGAAACACCGGAAAGCTTCCGCAAATTCTCTGACAAAGAAATCGCTTACACTGATTATCTGGTCTCCAAAGGCTCCATCGAGAACCAGTGGAACTCCATCTTCTTCAAGTCCGGTGCAAGCCGTGAGCCTGAGATGGCGGGTATCTGGGGTGCAGCTGTTGGTTCCTTCTGGACCATGCTCGTTACCTTGTCTCTGTCGTTTCCGATTGGTGTGGCTGCCGCGATTTATCTGGAAGAGTTCGCGCCAAAGAACCGCTGGACCCATCTGATTGAGGTGAACATCAATAACCTGGCAGCGGTTCCGTCCATTGTGTTTGGTCTGCTCGGTCTGGCGGTGTTCCTCAACGTCTTCGGCTTGCCGAGATCTGCGCCGGTCGTCGGCGGTATGGTGCTGGCGCTCATGACCCTGCCAACCATCATCATCGCCTCCCGCGCAGCCCTTCAGGCCGTGCCGCCGAGCATCCGCGAAGCAGCGCTGGGTGTCGGAGCCTCCCGCTTGCAGGCAGTGTTCCACCATGTGCTGCCACTGGCAATGCCGGGTATTTTGACCGGAACCATCATCGGCATGGCGCAGGCTTTGGGTGAAACTGCACCACTTCTCATGATCGGCATGGTGGCCTTCATCGTTGATATCCCGGCAAGTCCGGTGGATCCGTCGACCGTACTGCCGGTTCAGATCTTCATGTGGGCAGACTTCCCCGAACCTGCCTTCCAGCAGAAAACCTCTGCTGCGATCATGGTGCTGCTCGGCTTCCTGATCTCGATGAATGCAATCGCAATCGTCCTTCGTAAACGTTTTGAGCGCCGCTGGTGATTTGAAAGGCAAGATCATGGCATTGGAAATGACCACAGACACCGAGAGTGCAATGGATACAACAATAAGCGCCCCACCAGCCGTATCCGCTGAAGGCGAAACGCTCAAAATGCGTGGCCGTGACGTGAAAGTGTTTTACGGCGACAAGCAGGCTCTGCACGGCGTGGATCTGGATGTACGCAAAAATCAGGTGACAGCGCTGATCGGTCCATCCGGTTGCGGCAAGTCCACCTTCCTGCGCTGCCTCAACCGCATGAACGACACCATCGACATCTGCCGCGTGGAAGGTGACATCCTTCTCGACAACGATGATGTCTATGACCCACGCATTGATGTAGTGGAACTGCGTGCCCGCGTTGGCATGGTGTTCCAGAAGCCGAACCCGTTCCCGAAGTCCATCTTTGAGAACGTGGCCTACGGCCCTCGCATTCACGGCTTGGCGCAAAGCAAGGCCGATCTGGAAGAGATTGTCGCCAGCTCCCTGCAGCGCGCCGGTCTGTTTGAGGAAGTGAAAGATCGTCTGGATGAGCCGGGAACCGGCCTCTCCGGTGGTCAGCAGCAGCGCCTGTGCATCGCGCGTGCAATCGCTGTGTCTCCGGAAGTGATCCTGATGGATGAGCCATGTTCCGCGCTTGACCCGATCGCCACCGCAAAAGTGGAAGAGTTGATCGACGAACTGCGCCAGAACTACACCATCGTGATCGTAACCCACTCCATGCAGCAGGCGGCACGTGTTTCGCAGCGCACTGCATTCTTCCACTTAGGAACACTGGTGGAAGAGGGGCTGACCAACGACATCTTCACCAACCCCAAAGACCAGCGCACGCAGGATTACATCACTGGCCGTTTCGGTTAAGAATAATAGGCAAGGAGGTCTAAGGAGATCATCCGATGAAAGATCATATCGTCTCGTCCTTCAATGAAGAACTGAAAGAGTTGGCCGGACGTGTCGTCGAAATGGGCGGCCTCGCAGAAACACTTGTACATGATGCCGTCAGCGCACTGCTGAGACAGGACCGCGAGCTGGCAACCCGCACCATTGCCGCGGACAGACGCCTCGACAACATGCAGGCCGAGTTGGAAGAGCTGTGCATCTCCGTGATCGCACGCCGCCAGCCAATGGCAAGCGACTTACGCGACATCATCGCCGCCATGCGCATCTCCAATGATCTGGAGCGCGTTGGCGATATGGCCAAGAACATCGCCAAGCGGACGCTCGCAATTGAAAGCGAATTCAACAACAAACAGTTGGCGGTTGGCGTAGAACACATGTCCGATCTGGCGCTGGAACAGCTTAAAGCCGTTCTGGATGCCTACACTTCCGGTGATCTGGAAGTCGTCCAGCGCGTGCATCTGCGTGACGATGAAGTAGATGCGCTCTACACCAGTCTGTTCCGTCAGTTGCTCACCTACATGATGGAAGACCCACGCTCCATCACCATGTGCGCCCACCTGCTGTTCTGTGCAAAGAACATTGAGCGCATCGGTGACCATGCGACCAACATTGCCGAGAACATCTACTACATGATCTCCGGAAATCAGCTTCCGGTTGATCGACCAAAAACGGACGAACTGGCAGACAGCAGCGCTGTCTGAGACGTGCTGCTCTCTGGGAAGCTGCAAGCCCGGAAGGCGACCACGTTGAACAAAGGTTTGGAGTGTCGGGTTCATTACGCGGCACTTCATGTGTCAAATCAGAGGGCGGCTTCGCGTTTCTGATAAGAAAAGACGCAACTACAAAAGGTTAAAGTGGTTTACATGCACAGTGATGACGGTAAACTGCTTTACAACAGAAGGTGCAAAGAGAGCACTAGGGTATGCCTAAGATACTGATTGTAGAAGACGAAGAACCGTTAAGCCTGCTGCTGAGATACAATCTCGAAGCGGAAGGCTACAATGTCGACGTATGCGCAAGAGGAGATGAGGCGGAACTCCTGCTGCAAGAAAGCCAGCCGGACCTGCTCTTGCTGGACTGGATGCTGCCCGGCCTCTCCGGTATCGAGCTTTGCCGCCGTCTGCGGGCACGTTCAGAAACCGAACGCATGCCAATCATCATGCTCACGGCACGAGGTGAAGAGTCTGAACGCATCCGCGGGCTGGCAACCGGAGCCGATGATTACGTCGTCAAACCTTTCTCCATCCCGGAGCTTATGGCCCGTGTACGAGCGATCTTCCGCCGTGCTCTGCCGGAAGTTGTCTCCACCATGCTCAAGTCCGGCGATATTGAGCTGGACCGCGAAACCCACCGCGTCCGCAGAACTGGCCGCGAAATCCACCTCGGCCCAACCGAATTCCGCCTGCTGGAGTTCCTCATGAGCGCCCCAGGCCGCGTCTACTCCCGCGAGCAACTGCTCGACGGCGTGTGGGGACATGATGTTTACGTGGATGAGCGCACTGTCGACGTCCATGTGGGCCGCCTGCGTAAAGCCATCAACAAAGGCCGCATGAAAGACCCGATCCGCACCGTCCGCGGTGCCGGTTACGCGTTCAACGACCAGTTTGCAGTCGGGTAACTGATCTCTGCTATATGCGCATTGTGAAGCTGCATCTCTGATCCGGAGGTGCAGACTAAAAACAATGCGGATAACAAATGAAAATCAAGACGGTTGATAGAGCAACCGCTCATATCTACGACAATCTCTGCCAGGCTTACGAGGCAGAGTTCTCACCTCTCACGCACAAACAGCCTGACGCCAACGGTCTGTTCGCCAAGGACACGCTGCTGGAAGGCAACATCACCGGCTATCTGGTGTACAGCAACGACCTCCCGGCCGGACTGGCCGCCATCAAGCAGGATGAGCAGGAGGGGTTCGAAGTCTGTGAGTTCTACGTCGTGCCTTACTACCGACGACATAAGCTGGGCCTGCAGTTTGCCAGCGCGCTGTTTGATCAGATGCCCGGCAACTGGCAGATCAAACAGATCGAAGGCGCTGACCACGCCACCGCCTTCTGGCGCGCAGTGGTAAGCGACTACACATTAGGCCACTATCAGGAAGACAGCTACAACGACCCGTACTGGGGCAATGTCACCCGCCAAACCTTCAGCGCGCAGAAGCACTAGGCCTCAACCACAGGCGGGATAGTCGTTACATTACAGGCATCCAGACAGCAAAAAGCCGGGCACTGGACCCGGCTCATAACGCTTGCTTTCAGTCTGTTTTAGCTGGCGCGGCGGTTGCGGCGGTCGCTGACTGGCTGATAGGCAATGCTGCGGTGATGCGCGCAATACGGTGTGCCTGCATCTGACTGACGACCGCAGAAGTAGAAGTCTTCAGAACCCGGATCGCCAATTGGCCACTTACAGGTGCGTTCGTTCAATGTCAGGATGGATGCGCGTTCGGAAACCGGAATAAAGATTTCTGCGACTGGGACGGGAGCGATTTCGGTCTCGATCGTTTCAATTGGCTCAACTTTAAGAGCGGTGGCGCCTGCCACTGTTGGCTGAACTTGTCGAGGAGTAGGAGAGGGAGCTGCTGCTGCGACCGCTTCGGTCACTGTCGGTTTGATTGGAGAAGCTGTTCTTGCCGCTGGGGCAGTTGCCTTTCTCGTCTTGGTTGCACCGCCCCCTGATTTAGCACGCCCTGAAAGCCCGAGCCGGTGAACCTTACCAATTACGGCATTTCGGGTCACATTGCCTAGTTCTCCAGCGATCTGGCTTGCGCTTAACCCGTCTGCCCAAAGCTTGGTTAGTAACTCTACACGTTCTGCTGTCCAGCTCATTAAAGGCCCCCGTCTTCCTTCAGTGGCGCGCAAAACAGTATTCGCTCAGCTCGGACGTATCCGAATTTGCCGCTAACCTGAGCGTGTGTGCTTGCAGCGATCAGTAACTACGAGATGGTGTATAACTCTTATCGCACAGTACTATATCGGCGTTCCTACGAGCAATAACCTCAAAGAATTGAGGTGGGGAAGACTCTGGTTTTCCCCAGAATTGCCGTACTACTACTTACCTATAACAGCCTTCTTGTGGTGGGAGAAGATTATCAATCTAAAGAATAGGAGCTGTTTGTTAAACCAAGTTCCACCGCATTCTTTCCAACACAAAGTAAGAGCTGATAGCGTTACCCCGTTGATATTTAATACATATATTTACCACTGAAAAACAACTAGTAAAAAACACTAGTAAACTACAAATTGCAGTGCAGATGCACTCGCCGAATGACACCTTCATATGACGCGGTACACGCTAGAGGTGTATTGAATAAACCTTAAGAGATATGGAAAAAAACTGGCCAGTGAAGAGGGGATTAGACCTCTACTCCATCATTTAAAAATGCCACAATGTGCCCTTCCTCAGGTAGCAGACCAACCGGAATGCACCGATAGGAAGCACAAAAAGCCGGCTGCCCATTCCTGAACAGGAGTAAGGTATTGCTGGCAATACGTGTTATTGACTGCCCTGAGGGAACGCGGTTTATATGTCGCTTCCCTTACAACCGGACACCTTCGGGTGTTGAATGAAGCGCCAGATGGCGTTTTTTGTTTTTGTAATAACCAAGATTTTTGAGCCCAGAGCTCAATCCATGAGGAGTGAGAAATGACGACTTCGTCGCTAATGCAGACTTATGCACGTTCAGACCTGGCGTTTGAGCGTGGGGAAGGTGTCTGGCTTTATGCGGCTGATGGTCGACGATACATGGATTGTGCCTCGGGTATCGCCGTCTCCGGCTTGGGTCATGCGCATCCGAAGCTCGTTGAGGCGCTGAAAGGCCAGGCTGAAAAGCTGTGGCACGTCACCAACCTCTACACCATTCCAGAGGGTGAAAAGCTCGCAAAGCTGTTGACAGACAACACCTTTGCTGACGTTGTGTTCTTTACCAACTCCGGTACGGAAGCAACTGAAGGTGCCATGAAGGCAGCGCGTCGCTACCACTTTGCCAAGGGCAACCCGGAAAAGAACCGCATCATCACCTTTGAAAATGCGTTCCACGGCAGAACCATGGCAGCTCTGGCTGCTGGTGGTCAGCAAAAGTATCTGGAAGGCTTCGGTCCAGCACCGGAAGGCTTTGATCAGGTGCCAGCTGGCGATTTGGAAGCAGTCAAAAAGATTGTTGGCCCGCAAACCGCAGCCATCATGCTGGAGCCTGTTCAGGGCGAAGGCGGCATCCGCTCCATGGATCCGGCTTTCTTGAAAGGCCTGCGCGAGATCTGTGATGAAAACGACCTGCTGCTGATCTATGACGAGATCCAGACGGGTGTTGGCAGAACCGGCAAGCTCTTTGCCCACGAATGGGCTGGTGTTGCACCAGACCTGATGGCGATTGCAAAAGGCATCGGCGGTGGCTTCCCGATGGGGGCGTTCCTCGCAACCAATGAAGCGGCCAGCGGCATGGTGCCGGGCGTGCATGGCACAACATTCGGCGGCAACCCGCTGGCGATGGCTGTCGGCACCGCTGTTATGGAAACCGTCCTGGAGCCGGGCTTTCTGGAAGCCGTTCAGGAAAAAGGCCTGATGCTAAAGCAAAAGCTTGCCTGCATTGTAGACCAGCACGGCGACGTGTTTGAGCTGGTGCGCGGTGAAGGCCTGATGCTTGGCCTCAAATGTAAGGTGCCAAACACCCAGCTGCTGGTTCACATGCGCAACAATGGCTTGCTGCCGGTTGGTGCGGGAGACAACGTGCTCCGCATTATGCCGCCAATGACCATCACCGCTGAAGAAATTGACGTGCTCGCCCAGAAAATTGAAGCCGCTGCTGCGGACATGGAAAACGAGCTGAAAACTGCCGAGACTGCCAAATGACTACACTGACAAAACCACAGCACTTTCTCGATATCAGTGATTTTTCAAGTGACGAACTTCGTCACATCATGGATGTCTCCAAGCAGATCAAATCCACCCGCAATGGCGTTCATCGCGGGCAGGGGCCTCTGGCAGGCAAAGTGCTGGCCATGGTCTTCGAACAGCCATCCACCAGAACCCGCATCTCCTTTGATGTGGGCATGCGTGAGCTTGGCGGCGAAACCCTGATGCTGACCGGTGCAGAAATGCAGCTTGGCCGTGGCGAGTCCATTCCGGACACCGCCCGCGTCCTGTCCCGCTTCGTCGACATGATCATGATCCGCATGCTGGACCATGATGCCGTCAGAGAGCTGGCAGAGTATGCAACCGTGCCTGTCATCAACGGTTTGACCAAGATTTCACATCCTTGCCAGATCATGGCAGACATCATGACCTTCGAAGAACACCGCGGAAGCATTAAGGGTAAAACCGTTTCCTGGGTGGGTGACAGCAACAACGTTCTTTATTCTTGGATCGAAGCGGCATCCAAATTTGACTTCAAAATTAACGTTGCCGCACCAAATGAACTGACAGTACCTCTTGAATGGATCGAAAAGGCCTATACATCCGGTGCTGAACTTTCAGTAACAGACGATCCGTTTGCTGCTGTTAAAAACAGTGATTGTGTTATCACCGACTGCTGGGTTTCCATGGGTGACAGCGATGCTGAAACCCGTCACAACATGCTGGCTGCCTATCAGGTGAACGAACGCCTGATGAGTGAAGCCAACGATTCAGCCCTGTTTATGCACTGCCTGCCTGCACATCGTGGGGAAGAAGTGACAAATGAGGTGATCGACGGCCCGCATTCTGTGGTATTCGACGAGGCAGAAAACCGACTCCACGCCCAAAAAGGCATTATGGCGTGGTGCATGGGTGCATCGCCTCAAGGATAAAGCATATCGCTGAAAAGTGGCTGCCGGTTTTCAGGTGACGATATGCGCAAGCATAGTGCATATCGCTGAAAAGTGGTTGTCCGGTCTTCAGTCGAAGATATGCGCAAGGATAAAAGAACAAGATGACAAATACACCTGCTCAACCGACCGCCGCCGGCGTTGACGCTGTCGTTCCATTTGCTGTTGAAGCACTGGACGTTCGCGGTCGGGTTATCAATATGGGGCCGGTGCTGAACTCAATGCTGGCGCGGCACAAGTACCCTGCGCCAGTAAACAAGCTGCTGTCAGAGGCAATTGTCCTGACATCCATGCTTGGCAGTACCCTCAAGTTCGAAGGTCGCCTGACCCTGCAAGCCCAGACAGACGGTGCAGTCTCCATGCTGGTGGTAGACTTCAACGCACCAGACGGCCTGCGCGCCATGGCTCAGTTTGACGAGGCAAAGGTTGCTGAAGTCGCAAGCAAGGATGGCTTCAAGCCAGACCAGCTGCTCGGCAAAGGCCATCTCGCCTTCACCATCGATCAGGGCGCCCATACCAGCCGCTACCAGGGTATCGTGGTTCTGAACGGCACCACTCTGGAAGAAGCTGCGCATGAGTACTTCCAGAAGTCCGAACAGATCCCGACATTCGTTCGCCTCGGCGTTGCTGAAGTGCTGACCAAGGCAGAAGAAGGGGGTGCAGAGCACTCCTGGGCTGCTGGCGGCATAATGGTTCAGTTCCTGCCACAGTCTCTGGATCGCCTGAGACAGGCAGACATCCATCCGGGCGATGCTCCGGAAGGACACGAAGCTCATCAGGTCGACGAAGACGACGCATGGGTCGAAGCACGCTCACTGGTTGAGACCGTGAAAGATGACGAACTCATCGATCCGAGCCTCACCGTTGAAGGTCTGCTCTACCGTTTGTTCCACGAACGTGGTGCATCCGTCTTCTCCCCGCAGAGCATGGCAGACAAATGCACCTGCTCTGAAGAAAAGATCACTGCCATGATGCAGAACTTTTCTGAGGCAGACAAAGCCGAGATGAAAGCGGAAGGCACCGTCCACATCAAGTGCGACTTCTGCTCCAAGGATTACGAGCTGGACGCCAACAAGGTGTTCAAGGACTAATCCTTTCAGAAAAAGCGTAAATAACGCAAACGAACGCAATAAAAAACGCTGTCAGAAATCCTCTGACAGCGTTTTTCTTTAACCTATTGAAACTGAATGGGTTATGCCGCTAAACACGATCAAAGATCGACCCCATGCGCGGACTGAACAGCCGGTCATAGGTTTTCAGCAACATCATGTCTGTCATGCTAGCAACGTAATCGCAGATGATCCGTGAACCATCTTCAGCCTCTTTGAAGTCCGCATAAACATCTTCCGGCAAGAATGCCTTGGGTTCGCTCATCAGCGTCTCAAAGACAGCAACCACCATGGTCTGCCCTTTAAACTCAAGGTGCTGGACGTTCGGCGCCTGAATAACCCGTTTAAAGACAAAGCCTTTGAGTGCATCCAGAACCTTCGCATGGCCTTCCGGTAGAACAGCTTTGTACTTCAAAAGCGGCTCGCTGAAGGCCTCTTGTTCCTTGATCTGAACAGCCACAATGAAGAAGTGAACCAGCTTACCGATGAACTGCTTTCGCCGATTGGCATTGCCAAACAGCCCTGCAATCATCTGCTCATAAGGATCTTTAGAATACTTACCCGGATTGCTGGAAGCCAGATCTTCAAGGAATGCAGAACAGTTGTCTTTTGAGATATCCTCCCGGAACTGCTCCTCGCGCACCAGCCCCAAAGCAATCGCATCTTCAAAGTCATGGACCCCATAAGCGATGTCATCAGCCAGATCCATGATGGAGCAATCCCATGATTTAAAACGGGATTTCGCGTGCTTGCCGTCTTTACGCGCAAAGCTGCAGAACAGCGAGCGATCCTGCTCAGAGAGCGGCTCCAGCACCCAGTCGACGATTTCTTGTTCCCCATCCATAAAACACTTGGGCGGAGCTGAGCGTTTCCTGTCGATCAGGCTCACTGTTGAAGTGTTGGGGCTAAGCTGCGGGGATAAATCGGGATTATGCACGCGGGAAAACGCCACCGGGTACTTCATCATGCCCAGTAATGCCCGCCGTGTCAGATCCGCCCCATGCTTGGCAGACATCTTCTCCAGCCGTGAAACAATGCGCAGGGTCTGGCCGTTGCCCTCGAACCCACCATTCTCCCGCATGCAGTAATTCAGCGCCACTTCACCCCCGTGCCCAAACGGAGGATGTCCAATGTCGTGGCAATAGCTGATTGTTTTAACAAGGCTTTCTTCAGGGATGTAGTCATAGGCTGGATGATCTTTGAAGAACGCCCGAAACTGCCGCGTGATGCCGGAGGCAATCTGCGCCACTTCCAGAGTGTGGGTCAGGCGCGTGCGATAAAAATCGCTGTCGCCCAGATTGAGGATCTGGGTTTTCCCCTGCAGGCGGCGAAAGGCATGAGAGTGAACAATGCGGGCATAATCTACATCATAAGGCGTTCGCGCATCATCCGACTTGGGAACCCAGCCACTCTGACGAGCAGTCCAAACAACATCACTCACTTCAATACCCCACACAAAAAGCCCTGCGAGGTAAGCGCAGGGCAGAAAAAAGCTTAAGCTATCAGGCTCTTAAGGAACTCGGCGGTCTTCGCAGCAGACTGCTCGATATTGCCGTTCCACGTCGCGGGAGAAGCCCCGCGCGGTGCCAGATCATGGTTGCCATCCTCCAGCCAGTCAATACTGATTGTCTCAGGAAGATCAACAGCTTGCACCTCACTCTGGTTCCCCATCTGATCCCGGTCACCCTGCGCAATGAAGATCGGCCGCTGTGCATTTTGCAGCGGCTCCATACGCCAATCTGCCAGATCAGGTTTCCCAATGGCATGAAAGGGATAGCCCAGACACACAACGCCCAGAACCCGCTTCGGAAGGCTCTCACCACCCGCCAGCATCGCCGCAACGCGCCCACCCATGGACTTCCCACCAATCAGAACCGGCCCCTCAGCGCTTTCCAAAATCAGCTGCACAGCTTTTTGGTACTCGCCAATCAGCTTGTCAGCTCTTGGTGGAGGCGATTTCTTCCCTGTTTCCCGACGCTTAGCCATATAGCCAAACTCAAACCGAGCCACAGCAATACCATTCACAGCCGCCGCTTCCGCATACCGGTTCATAAAATTGGCATCCATCGGCGCACCCGCACCATGAGCCAACACTAGAGTGCCAAGGCACTCACCTTCAGGACGTGTCCATAAAATCTCAGTCATGACGCTATTTTAACGCCTCTTTCACATCAAAAGTGACAGGAAATTTACTTGTCCCCGTCTTCAATAAGGCCCATATTCAAATTAGCTAATATAAATGCGTAGAACCTACGCGAAAATAGAACGGAATACATTATGGAAGAAGGCGTCATTCGCCTGGGAATTTTTGCAGGAGCGTTCCTTGTGTTCGCACTGCTGGAAATCTTTATCCCCCGGCGCTCAGAGAGCCAGGAACGGCCACAGCGCTGGTCCACCAATCTTATCTTGTCGGCAATCAACACACTGATGCTGCGCTTTGCCCTGCCTTTTGCTGCAGTTTCAACGGCTTACTGGGCGCAGATGCAGGGCTTCGGTCTGGTTCACTGGCTGGCGCTAGATCCTATGCTCGGAGGGATCATCGCATTCTTTGCCCTCGATTTCGCCGTTTGGGCCATGCATGTCGCAAGCCACAAAGTTCCGTTCCTATGGCATCTGCATAAGGTGCATCACACCGATCCGCGCTTCGATGTCACCACCGCACTTCGCTTCCACCCGCTGGAAATTGCCGTCTCCATGCTTTGGAAAGTGGTCGTGGTCGCCTTGCTTGGTGCACCTGTTCTCTCTGTTGTGATCTTCGAGGTGGTCCTTAATGCGGCTGCCATGTTCAACCATGCCAACATCAAGCTCTCGGAGAAAGCTGATCGTGTGCTGAGATGGGTGATCGTAACGCCCGACATGCACCGCATTCACCATTCAACCCGCCCAATCGAAACCGATAGCAACTACGGCTTCAACTTCCCTTGGTGGGACCGGTTGTTCTCCACCTATGTCCATGATCCCAAAGGCGGGCAGGAGAACATCACGTTTGGATTGAAAGAGTTTCAGGGCAAGGAGCCGCGCCAGTTAGGCTGGGCATTGCTGTTGCCTTTCAAGGCCCTAACCCATGTACAAGGCTGGCTGTCCAGCCGTGTCAACAAAGATGGTACGCCAAAAGCAGGGCACTAGAAAAAACCGCGTGGGAAATATCTGAGATAAAGTTCCCCTAATCGGCCATTGGATTGAAGGCGGGTAAGACCAAGATTGATCGCATTCAACATCTTGGTATTGCCTGCCTTTGTTGCAATCGCCAGCCCGCCACTGAAGTAACTTGGGTCCAGCCACGACCCCCCAGCAAACTTGCAGCACCCGTTGGCCTTCTGCGTATCCAGCCAGAACGACAACCGCATCCCATCGCCGAACAAGGCTTCTACCTCGGAACTCACAAGAGCGTTTCGTGCAAGTTCTTCATTTTCAAAGGGAACTGCAACCGCATCTGTAAAGAAACGCTCCAAAAACGCTTCATGCCGAGATCCCTGAACCACCGCAACCCGTTTGCCGCCCATTGTTTCAGGCAGAGGCTCCAGAGTGCTGCGCTTGCTGGTCACAAAGCGGCCCGGAAACCGCATGTAAATCTGTGAAAAGGAAAGCTTTTCAAGGTTGTCCGGTGTCATGCTGACGCCAGCAATCACTGCATCAGCCTCACCATTGGCCACGGTATTGGCCAGATGATTAAACGGCAGGATCTTCAGGCTACAAGCCGTTTTCAGGCTCTGGCAGATCTCACGGGCAAGATCCACGTTGTAACCCATCAAACGCTCTTCACTATCGCGGAAAATGAAGGGCGGAAAATCATCGGCTGCAATGAAGCGAATACGCTCCGGTGCCTTACCAGTTGTCGCTAAGCCAGATTGTCCACCTGAGAACAGTGGGATTGTCACAGAAGAGGGAGCTTTTCGCGAGTTTACTGCATTTTCAGAGCCATCGTTTCCCGCTCCCAACAAGGGAGAGCTCTGGGAAATCGCCCATGTATCAGTGCCATATGCATTCTGTGCCATGGCATTTGACGCCGCGAAAATGAGCGGCTGGGCACTACAGAAAATCAGCAATATGAAGAATAAAGGGAAACGCAAAAGCTATCCAATCCAGTTTGCAACAGAGCGTAAGCCTAACGGGAAATTCTCAAGGAGATACTAAGTGAATGTCTGCGAGAGGGAAAGGCCTGTAGCCGGAAACCAGCCTCATGGATTAACAGGGGCGGAAGTATCATGGGGAAGTCGGGAACACTCTGATAACTCAGTGAGTAACGAGCCGTCGAGGTCAGTGCAGCAGGCAAACACGCTGCGCTCTCTGGCGCTCTCCATCAGCCGTATCGACAGCATGCGCTCCGCCGAAGCCGGACAAGCTCTACGAAGCCGCATGACGACCATCACACCACTGGACGTTCCTTCCCATTCACAGAAGTCATCACCAGTTGTTCGAACCATCTCAGGTGCCTCTGATAAAGAACGCTATGTCCCAGAATTTCTGCGTTTACGCAATGCTTTAGAGCGAGATGTCTTGCTGCAATGCAACTGCTCTGATGCCTTGATTGATTTTGCAAAATCCCGATGCTCAACCGAAGATAAATGCGTCAGCAGCTATCTGATTGATCAGGGATTTCTGGATGCCTCCGTGTTTTATTGGGGCATCTCCGGCAAAATGAACATCCGCTACGCTGCAGATGGCAGCCTCTCTGCCATTGCTCCCATCTCGAGCAAGTTGAAACCCTTTGAAACAGAAGGCATTTTGTTTGTACCAGCACTGGACCTGAACCAGAAAGTTGTCTTCGCCGCCGCTCCCTTCGGCCATCAGTTGGAGGCCTTTGAGCGGGCGCTTGGATACTTTGATGAAGCCACCAGCAAAATTGTCATGGTAACGCCTGAGTACCAGAAGGCACTCACCATCACCACAGCCAGCTCTAACGCCTTGGCGCAAGATGATCTTTCCATGTCAGCGGTTCATCGTTTCATGCCGTCACAGCGAAAGCTTCTCACGGTCTCGCCAATCTTCTTCCTCAGCACAATCGGCTTTGCATTTGATGTGTTCTACTGGACCTTGTTCATACTGCTGACGCTCTCTCTCGGAGCCATCGGATTGCTCAGGATTGCCTCCTTCTTCACCTACTCCGACAAACAGGATTTTGTGGTCCCAGAACTTGAAAAGTGGCCGCATTACACCGTTCTGGTCCCACTTTACAAAGAGTCAGCTATTTGCCGCCAACTGGTTGATGCATTGGATGCATTGGATTACCCAAAAGAGGCGCTCGATGTTATCTTTCTGGTGGAACAGGATGATGAACTCACGCAAAAGAACCTCCGCAAACTTCTGCGCAAATCCATGCGGATGATCATCCTTCCTCCTGGCAAACCTCAAACCAAACCACGAGCACTTTCAGTTGGCCTAGCTGCCACAAAGGGCGAGTTTGTCACGGTTTTTGATGCAGAAGACCGTCCAGAACCGCAGCAGCTTAAAAAAGCGATCTGCCAGTTTGCATTGGAAGGACACGACGTTGTCTGCCTGCAAGCCTCGCTATCCATCGATCACGCTAAAGAAGGTTGGCTCGTGCGCCAATTCGCCTTCGAGTATGCCGCTCTGTTTGATGTCTTCCTTCCGTTCCTCTCACGCAAAAACCTGCTGCTCCCGCTAGGTGGAACCTCCAACCATTTCCGTGTCAGCGCGCTTCGTAAAGTCGGGGGATGGGATCCCTTCAACGTCACCGAAGATGCGGATCTCGCAGTTAGGTTTGCTAGACAGGGCTTCAGAACGCGTACCTTGAACAGCTCCACTTATGAGGAAGCGCCGCTCACGCTCAAAGCATGGCTACATCAACGCACTCGTTGGCACAAAGGCTGGATACAAACACTTGCCGTCCATCTCAGAAACCCACGATTGACCTATAAGCAACTGGGCGCAAAGAACTTCGCCCTCCTGCTGCTGACCTTCTTTGGCGGTATGCTGTGCCTCTGGGCCGCTCCATTGACAGCATTGATGTTTGCTGAAGTCCTTTGGGGTGTCCACCAAACCGGCCTGCAAGCCTTCGATGCTTTCAGCATCTACGCACTCTTCTGCTTCCTGTTCGGTTTGGGGGGGACTGTCGTGACTGTCCTTCAAGGCAGCGCAAAGCGGGGCTTCAGACCTCGCGGCTGGGAGATCGCAAGCATTCCTCTCTATTGGGTACTTGGCTGCATTGCCTCCTACAAAGCCCTGTTTGAGTTCATCGTCAAACCGCATTACTGGCGAAAAACCGAGCACGGCATCGTTCGGCACCGTGGAAAAATCAAGGATGCAGAAGGAGCCTAGCTCAGCGGATGCTAAGAAGGTTTCCAAGGGATACCGAGTGCAACGACCGTAAGCTCACAGGGCTGGCCCTCATAAAACTGGGTGAGCACCTGATGAAACACTGTTGGATCATCTGCCGCATATGCAAACAGGGTGGCACAGCTGCGCACCTTCATGCTGTCAATCTCACCAAGGATCTGGCGAGAGGTAAGGTCGGAATGCTGAAGCAACAACTGGCAACATCCGCGCAAACGTGAGGCGAGGAGGGTATAGGCAAGATACCGTCGTGCTTCATTAAGGTCTTCAATCCCATAAAAGTGCGCCGTTGAGGAGCGTCCGAGTTGGCGAAGTTGCGGGAAGATGAACCAGATCCAATGACTGGTCTTATGGCCTTGTATCAACTCCTGAACCACCTGCTGAAACACCGGCTCTTGCCCAATAATAAACCGGGTAATGTCGTCCTTAACGGTTCTGACCATGGGGTTTCCTTCGCTTGGTTGCAGCTTAACAGAAAACACTGCGAGTATGACTACACAGCGAAAACACTAAAACATTCAGTGCACAGCCGGAGCTAAGGCGGTGTAAGTACCTAAGAGTGGACTACATTTTTACCACACTGAGTAATCTGCTGTTTGCTGTCCTGATAAGTTTCACATTGCAAGAACATAAAAAACATCTGGTTTCGGAGTTCTAATTGACCTTCCCTAACGTAATGTTCTGGGTATATGGACGATGCGAGAAAAACTTCGTGCGATCATCGAAAGCAAGGCTTGGGAGTACACAATCATATCCATTATCGCGTTGAATGCGATAACACTAGGGATAGAAACCAGCCAGACTGTTCAACAACATTACGGCCCAATTCTCCGCACATTGGATGACATCGTAGTGGGCATTTACGTGGTTGAGATTTCTCTTCGCGTATATGCATATGGCTTACGGTTCTTTCGAGGAGCCTGGAACCTCTTTGATTTCATAATCGTAAGCATTGCTCTTGTTCCAACCACCGGCCCAGCTGCTATACTGCGCTCACTCAGGATCCTGCGTATCCTGCGCCTGATCTCAGTTGTGCCATCACTCAGACGCGTAATCGGAGGGCTGGTTCTGGCATTGCCCGGTATGGGTTCAATCATGCTGCTCCTGTCTCTCGTCTATTATGTCTTCTCCGTCATGGCCACGCAGCTCTATGGCGAGACCTTCCCTGAATGGTTCGGCACAATTGGCGCTTCAGCCTATTCACTGTTCCAGATCATGACGTTGGAGGGTTGGAGCGATGCGATTGTGCGCCCGGTCATGGATGTTTATCCAAACGCCTGGATGTTCTTCATCCCCTTCATCCTCACAACAGCGCTGACTGTGTTGAACCTGTTCATCGGCGTCATCGTGGCAGCCATGGAGGAGGAGCATGAAAAGGAGATGGAAGAACACCATCACTATGTGCGCATGGAAGCCAGTGAGATCATGAAAGAACTCAGAACACTGCGGCAGGACGTGGCAAAGCTGAGACGCAACCGTAAGGCCAGCCACAAACAGAAAGTCGAAATGACTTAAGCGCAAAGATACGACCGCCGGTTGTCAGAACAAGCGGCGGTCTCAACGCCACGTTATCGAAGTTAAAACGACATCTTTCATACCAACCCTCTCATATTTCTCAAAGCATCAGCCTCTAAGTGGGTTGCTGTCGCAATATCTACAGAATTTGAACAAATTTGTGTAAGGTCTTGTGGAAACGAGCAACCCCATGAAAACTATAAGCTAAATTTGGTGGTGTTGTTTTGCCTTTACTACCTCTAGTTCTTGGCGATTTCTTCATCTCTGCACGCCATTATTTTGCTGGCCCCTTTCAACTTGAAGCCATCAGATAAATACTTAGGGTGGGCCCAAATACGTATTGTGAGGTCAAGTGTCGAAATGCGGGCGAAGTTGCGATCCATCATTGAAAGCCGCCAATGGGAATACACAATTATTAGTATAATCGCGTTGAATGCTATTATCCTGGGGTTGGATACAAGCATGTCGCTGATTGCGAATTACGGCATGATCCTGCGGTTTCTGGACGAGTTGATCCTCGCAATTTTTGTCGTAGAGCTGACTTTGCGTATCATCGCGTTTGGCCCGAGTTTCTTCAAAGGCCCTTGGAACCTCTTCGACTTCTTCATCATTTCCATTGCGCTTGTGCCGGCAACCGGCCCGGCAACCATCCTGCGTTCTCTGCGAATTCTCAGGATCTTACGCCTGATCTCGGTGGTCCCATCGCTGCGAAGCGTCATCGGCGGCCTCATCCTTGCGCTGCCAGGCATGGGCTCTATTGTTCTGCTCATGGGGCTCGTGTTCTATGTCTTCTCCGTCATGGCGACACGGCTATACGGCGCAGTGTTTCCGGAATGGTTCGGTTCCATCGGCGCTTCAGCCTATTCTCTGTTCCAGATTATGACGCTGGAAAGCTGGAGCATGGGCATTGTGCGTCCGGTGATGGAAGTCTTCCCGAATGCGTGGATGTTCTTCATTCCGTTCATCCTGTGCACGGCCTTCACGGTGTTGAACCTGTTCATCGGTATAATCGTTGCAGCAATGCAGCAGGAGCACGATAAGGATCTAGAGGAAGACCGTATCAACGTGCATGAAGAAACACGCCACGTTTTGCATGAACTTAAAGATCTGAAGGTTGAACTGCTCAGCGAGCTGGAGCGCATCCGAAAGGACCACAAGAAAGGCTGACCCACACTCAGGTCTTTGCAGTGAAAGCTTCTTTCCCTTCAAAGGCGTGCTAGCACCGCATTTGCGATCAAGTCCTGTTGAAGTAATCTTGATCGCAGCGCGTGTGGATTGCGGGTTTGCTAATATAGGCACCTGCGCAAAAAAGGCCTAAGACGAAAAGCATATCTGATAGGATACGATATGTTTGATGCAAAACTCCGCGGCTATATAGATCCCCCACTCAACAGAATGGGAAAAGCACTGGCAGATCTTGGGATTACGGCAAATGCTGTAACCTTGGTTGGCCTCGGCTTTGGTCTTGCTGCAGCTGCGGCGGTGGCTGCCGGTCAGTTCTATACTGCACTGCTGTTCATTCTACTCAATCGCTTCGCCGATGGGTTGGATGGGGCAATTGCACGCGCGGCCGGATCCACCAATCTAGGCGGGTTTTACGACATCACATTCGACTTCATCTTCTACGGTGCCATCCCGCTCGCCTTCGCGTTTGTTGCCCCTGAACAGAATGCCCTGGCCGCAGCCGCGTTACTTTTCAGCTTTTACATTAACGGTTCCACATTTCTTGCATTTGCCACTCTCGCACAAAAGCTGGGTATGCAGACCACATTGCGCGGTAAGAAATCCTTCTATTATCTGGGAGGGCTGGCTGAAGGCTTTGAAACCATTGGCGTCTTCGTCGCATTTTGCCTGTTTCCCACTTACTTCTCATGGGTTGCGTGGACTTTTGCTGCGATTTGCACACTTTCGGCCATTTCTCGCGTTTTCATGGTCAGGCATATGGTTTTGAACCACCCAGATCCCTCGGTGTAAGATCGTTGCTCTTGCGAAGATCGGGGTGAAAAGGCTAGACTTATTAAAAATAGGATGCGTACTGCTGTTGTAATTGCAGCGGAATTTTCCTGAAATATGGGTTGTGCTATGTATCGTGCCGTTACCCGAAATATACAGATCACTGTGGAACCGTATTATCTTGCTGAGGAGTCTACTCCCGAAGATGAGCAGTTCTTCTGGGCCTATACGGTCTCGATTGAAAACTTCAGCTCTGAAACCGTGCAGCTGCGCTCGCGTCACTGGCATATTATCGACGCCAATGGTCACACGCAGGAGGTCAACGGAGCAGGGGTCGTTGGGGAAGAGCCAATCATTGAGCCCGGCGGCTCATTCCAATACACGTCCGGCTGCCCTCTCAACACCTCCTCAGGGATCATGACAGGCAACTACCGTATGCAAACGGACAAAGGCGAGTTCTTTGCAGTGAAAATTCCGGCGTTCTCGCTGGACCTGCCGGATATGGTCAAGACAGTGCATTAAGGCTCTGTCTGCGTCATTCCCTCAGGGCGAGGGAAGACTTGCGGGCAGTCGTGCCGCCCGCCTTCCATAACATGTTGACTTACTGAGTACGGAAACGTGCCTGTGCGCCGCGCTCAATGGCAGCGATGGTCAGTTTGTCCAGCTTTAAGTGGTCGCGCAGCAACTGCAGCATGCGCACTTCTTCAGGGCTTACACGAAGGTCAGCCGCTGCAATCTCAACACCAAGTGCATAAGCTGTATCATGCAGTTTGGTTGGCAAAGATTCAGCCACAAGCGCCAATGTTGCGTTCATGCCGTTTTCGCCGGAAAGACGCTCAGCGCACTGCTGAGTGATCTTGATCAGGTCATTGTCATCAAAGTCTTTGAAGACAGGGAGAATGCCCACAATATCGCCAAGCTGACGCAGCTCTGCATCGCTCATCGCGCTATCAGCGGCAGAAACCATCACCATCACATGAATGAGAGCTTCTTCTACGCTCAGTAATCTATCTATTGTACCCATATCTCCCCAAAGCAAAAAGCTTTGCCTCTTGGTTTGCTTTAGTTTTTTGCTATGCCAAATCGTACGGCAGCGGTTAATGACTGCAAAGGTAAGGGGGCTTCCTGCCTCATACAAGGGGTTACAGCCGAAAACCCGAGAACTGTCATTGACGTGGGCGCCAGTTTTACATAAGTTCGCGCAGCTTTCCGGCATTAAATATAGCTGGTGAAAGCAAAACTCAGTTACAATTTAATCTCCAAATACGGATCTCAAAATCCATGTCTACGAACAGTTTGCCTCAACTCGATCTCAGCCCAGAACTTATCGAGGCGGCACAGGTATCTAAAGCCTGGCCGTTTGAAGAAGCACGCAAACTGGTCAAACGGTTGGAGAAGAAACCCAAGACCGGGCCGGTCTTGTTCGAGACCGGCTATGGTCCATCTGGTCTGCCTCACATGGGCACCTTTGGCGAAGTTGCCCGCACCACCATGGTGCGCACCGCTTTTCGTTTGCTCACGCAAGACAAGATCCCGACCAAGCTGATCTGCTTCTCAGATGATATGGATGGCTTCCGCAAAGTGCCAACCAACGTGCCTAACCAGGAAATGATGGCGTCATTTCTTGGCAAGCCACTAACCAGCGTGCCGGATCCATTCTCTAATGAGTACCCAAGCTTTGCTGCTGCTAACAACGCAAAGCTGATGGCATTCTTGGACAAATTCGGTTTTGAGTATGAGTTCGCGTCTTCCACCGAGTACTACAAGTCTGGTGTGTTCGACAAAGCGCTCCTGCGCATGCTGGAAGTCTACGACAAGATCATGGCGATCATTCTTCCAACACTGGGAGAAGAGCGTCAGGCAACCTATTCACCGTTCCTGCCAGTTTGCCCGCGCACCGGGATTGTTCTTCAGGTGCCAATGGTGGATCGCAATGTCGAAAAAGGCACTGTGACCTACATTGATCCGGAAACGGAAGAGCGTGTGGAAGTGCCGGTAACCGGTGGCGCCGTAAAGTGTCAGTGGAAAGCCGACTGGGCGCTGCGTTGGTACGCGCTGGGCATCGACTATGAGATGGCTGGTAAGGACCTGATCGACAGTGTGAATCTGTCTGGTAAGATCTGTAAGGCTCTGGGTGGTCCAGCTCCGGAAGGCTTCAACTATGAGCTCTTCCTGGATGACAAAGGCCAGAAGATTTCCAAGTCCAAGGGCAACGGCCTGACTATGGAAGAATGGCTCCAGTATGCCTCTCAGGAAAGCCTGTCTCTGTTCAACTTCCAGAAGCCAAAGACGGCTAAGAAGCTGTACTTTGATGTGATCCCGAAAGCGGTCGACGAGTACTGCACCTTCCTGTCCAAGTTTGACGGCATGGAAGCAGCGCAAAAGCTGATGAACCCGGTCTGGCACATCCACTACGGCAACCCACCGAAGGAAGAAATGCCGATCTCCTTCGCAATGTTGCTCAACCTCGTTTCTGCATCTAACGCAGAAAACAAGGACGTGCTGTGGGCGTTCATCTCCCGCTACGCACCGGGTTCTTCTGCGCAAACGCATAAGATGCTGGACGAGCTGGTTGGCTATGCAATCCGCTACTACGACGACTTCGTAAAGCCTACGAAGAAGTTCAAGGCACCGGATGAAGTTGAGATCGAAATGCTCACAAAGCTGGACGAAGTGCTGGCTGGTTTGCCTGCTGATACGGACGGTGGTGACATCCAGAATGCAATTTACGACATTGGTCGTAATATTGAGCGTTACCAGAACACAGCCAAGCCGGGCCCAGACGGTCGCCCAGGTGTCGCGCAGACCTTCTTCTCCGCGATTTATCAGGTACTTCTGGGGCAGGAGAAAGGTCCTCGCTTCGGATCCTTCATCGCTCTCTACGGTATTCCAGAAACCCGTAGTTTGATTGCAAAAGCACTTGCAGGAGAGCTTGCAGCGTGATGAATTAGCCCCCTCAAACGAGGGGGCTTTTTTATGTCTTTTCCCAGCTGGCTTACTTGGGCACTTTTACCCGTCTATATTGTCGAAGGTTTGCGCGCACGCGCCAACTCCGTGCGTTTTGCACCTGCTCCGGGTCCTCAATCCGGCGAAATCGCTGGGCAGGGCAAACAGATCAACCTGCTTGTCGTCGGAGATTCCTCCGTTGCAGGTGTCGGCCTTGATCACACCACAAATGGTCTGACCTACAAGCTGGCCACCAAACTCTCAGAAATCAGCGGCCAGCCCATCAAATGGCGGGCTGCGGGCAATAACTCTGCAACATCAGCACAGCTGAGGGATGTAGTTGTGCCGAACCTGCCGGATGAGGACTACACTCACGTTTGCATCAGTATCGGCTTCAATGATCTGAAGAACTTCAAATCCGGCCGTGCTTGGAAGAAGGGCTTTGGCGAGTTGATCTACGCGCTGCGCACCAAGTACCCGAATGCGCGCCTTTACTGGCCCAACCTCATGTCTCCCAACTACGTGCCAGCCCTCTCAAAAGCGCTGGCAGGTGTTCTGGAGCCGCGCCGTCAGATGATCAACCGTGTCGGCACACAGCTCTGCTTTGAGCGTGGAGCTATCTCTATGGCAGCCATACCGGAAATCACCAGCGCTGCCTTTTGCGAGGACGGCGTGCACGCGACATCGCTGGGCAACCAGATCTGGGTGGACCACATGGTCGCTGATCTTCTTGAGCGCGGCCTCCTAGGGTTGGAAGATAAGGATGAAGTAGAAGACAAACAGAACCAGATGGACAGCGCCCTGTAGGGCGTTCGTTCGGGTCCCTGTGAATGTGATCATGCTCAGGATCAAAGTCAGGAGCAGCAGGATCATATCTGTGTCCTTCACACCCAGCACAATGTGAATGTCAAAGATCCCGGCTGCGATCAAAACTGCCGGGACAGTCAACCCGATGGTTGCCAGCGCCGATCCAAGGCAGATGTTGACCGACCGCTGCAGCCTGTTGGCCAGCGCCGCGCGGAAACTGCCAAGCCCTTCTGGCGTCAGAACCAGAAGCGCCACAAGAACACCGCCAAAGGCAGCAGGCATGTGGAAGCTGGCGATGCCAAAGTCCACCAGAACCGCAAACTTCTTGGAAAGCAGCACGATCGGCAACATGGTCAGGATCAGGAACATCGCATGATAGCCGGTGGAGTAAATTTCCAGATCATGATGATGGTCATCCTCATCATGAGCGTGCTTGTCATCCTCCACTTCATCCTTCGCCATCAGAAACGACAGAGCCACACCGGAGTGCGGTTTGGGCTGAATGAAGAAGGACTTATGCCGGATACTCTGCGTCGCAAGAAATACTGCATAAAGCAGGCTGATCATCACCGCGAAGGAAATCTGCTGTCCGGTGGAAAGAGATGGGTCTGCGGTGGAAGTGGTGTAACGGGGTAAGATCAGAGAAAATGTTGCAAGCGGAATGAGAACTGAAAGGAAGGAGCGGGCACCTGTGGTGTTGAAGGGCTGTTCTCCATACTTGAGGCCGCCCAAAAGAAGACTGATACCCACCATGCCATTCAATACGATGTTGAGCACCGCGAGCATCGTATCGCGTGCCAGAGGCTCATTGGTGCCACCTGTCAGCATAATGGAAACAATGAGCGAGACCTCAATGCCGATCACCGACAGGGTCAGGATCAGTGTCCCGTAGGGTTCCCCCAGAATAACGGCCAGACAGTCCGCATGGCGCACCACGCCAAAGGCGCACCACAGCATGACGCTGAAAAGCCAGATGAAGCAGAAGATCTGCACGGCAAGGCCCGCCGAGGGCTGCAACAGATCCGCCCCAGCCAGAAAGAAAAAGGCTGTGGTTGCAGCTCCTGCCAGAAAACAGGCTTCTCGTTTTAGTGTACTCCAAAACCCTGACATTATACTTTTGTTCTCCAAGGCCCTGTAAAAAATGAATTATTCCGTTGCAGAGGTCTCCGCAGTGACGTCTTCGCGTGGACGCCAGATGATGGCAGGTTCTCCCTCCATCACCAGTGGTGTCTCGGAGGTGCTGTCGTCCGCAAGCTCTTCCCATGAGTTCACCAATGTGGCTGACACATCATCACTCAGCTGCACCAGCTTGGAACGCCAGATACCCTGTTCAGCCCGCCGCGCCTTCGCAGCAACGTCTTTCAGGGCTTCAGGGGCATCGCGCTCAGCCTTTGCCCAGCCATTCTCAATCAGCCAAGTGGCAAGATCATGTTTGCCCACGTTGCAGGTTGCAGCATAATCATCCCCTTGCATGGGCTTCATGTCAGAGCAGGTGACACGCTTCTGGCGGATGAAAGCACGCAAAGCCGTCCGTGCTCTGATCCCGCAAGGCCATCTTTCACCATCTTCACTGGGGCATGTTGTGCTGAGAGGAACAGCTTGGACGTGATGAAGCGAAATCCGTTTCTTTTTATCGCTTAGCGTGGCTCCATCCACCGCAACAGGGCGATAGAGCACCAACTCCTTTGGAGGAGGCTGCTTGGACTTGCGCGGTATCTTCACGTGAGCAACACGTTGTAGAGTAGCTGTCACCGCAGGAGGAGGCGTGCGTGTGCCACCCACATTGCGCAATCCATCAGGATGTTTAGGCGGTGTTTTGGGGATCTTGGCCTCGGCAGCAAGGCGAGCAGCTTCCAGAGCCGCCAGTTCCTTCTGCTTTTCTTCAGCGCTTGGCTTATGCTCAACCGGGAAAGAGGAGGGGCGATAGAGGGTGCGTGCGTTTCCACGCAGAGCAGTTTCTGCATTGTGCTCAACAAGCGCATAAAACCCGACGCCAAGAAGCGCCACTCCAAAAAGAAAACACGTGGTCTTGGTAATCCGCATAAGCACCCTGTCTGCTTATTGGCTCACCCACAAAACCCTTGCTGTCCAGACCAGATCCGCAACTTGAACAACCCTTGGTGTGTCATCCGGGGTGTGCCGTCGAAATTCAATGCGCTCATTCGTTTGCCGTTGCAACGGGCCGCAATGTAAATCTCCGGTTTTAGTCGCTATCAAAACATGATCATTTCGCCGCAAAGAGCTCTCGGGAGAGACGATGAGTATTTGTCCTTCCCTGTAGTATGGTTCAAAACTATTACTCGAAACTTCCAATGCGAAGAATTTCTCACTCTGAGAACTGGGAAAAATGAAGCTATCGCAGAATTTATCTAGCTGAAAACCCGAGAGATCCTCAAGATCCACCTCTCGTAACTCATCACTCGTGCATAAATACGCTGGAAATGACCGGAAATATGTACCGGTGATCTCTGTTTTGTCTTGCAGCAATCCGGCAAAGTCCACGAAGGTCATTTGAGTGACTTCGAGCACCTTGGCGAGCGACTCCGTTGACGGCCAGCGTGGGCGACCATCAGCAGCAAAGCGCTTGGAGGGATTGAAGGAGGTCGGATCGAGTCCCGCACGGCGTGCAAGGCCAGAGGGTGTCAGTTGATGCCGCTCAGCCACTTTATCAAGCGCTGCCCAAAGGTGCTCGTGATCTAACATTCATCCTCCAACAGCGGAAACAACCGGACATAAACCGTACAGATTTGCAAGAAAAACAGCCTTGTTCTGCACCTCTTAGAGATCTTGTATGTGGTGAATAAAATCCTATTGCAAGCACTAGTCGAAAGAGAGGGGTTGCCAGCCACCGATTTGTGGATGTATGAGCATGGCTTCAGTTGAGTAGACGTCTCTCCTGAAAGGCAATTCCCATGTCCCTCATATTCAAGATCGCCCCCAAGGCGCTTTGGCAAGAAGCTGAAGCCGCCGGTATCTTTGCGGGTGCTCCGATCGATCTGGCCGATGGTTACATCCACTTCTCCAGCGCTGAGACCGTGAAAGAAACCGCTGCACTGTACTTTGCGGGACAAACCGACTTGCTGCTGATTGCCGTTGAGAGCGAAGACTTCCCGGAAAATGAAATGAAGTGGGAAGCCTCCCGCGGTGGTACGCTCTTCCCGCATCTCTACGGCGAGTTTCCTGTCTCTAAGGTCAAGTGGGTCAAACCATTGCCATTGGACGCTGAAGGCAATCACCAGTTTCCGGAGCTTTAAATGTCGATTGAAAACCTGATCAACAAAGTGGGCATTCGGGCACTGCATTGTCTGGATCCTGAGACCTCACACAACGCAACCATCAAGATGCTTGCCTCAGGCCTGGCACCAACGTTCGGACAAGTCGAGAACAAAGCAATTGAGTACAAGCTCGGTGATCTGACCTTCAAGAACCCGGTCGGTATGGCTGCAGGGTTTGATAAGAATGCAGAAGCCATCACACCACTCATGAAGCTCGGCTTCGGGCATGTTGAAGTGGGCACGGTGACCCCACAGCCGCAGGAAGGAAATCCAAAGCCTAGGAATTTCCGCCTCAGCGCAGACCGCGCCGTGATCAATCGCTACGGCTTCAACAATGACGGTCACGATGTGGTCTACGAGCGCATCCGCAAAGCAGGTCGTACGCCGGGTGTTCTGGGCATCAACGTGGGCGCCAACAAACTTTCCGAAGATCGCGTCGCCGATTATGTGCTTGGTGTAAAGCGTTTCGCTGAACTGGCAGACTACCTGACGGCCAACATCTCCTCTCCAAACACACCTGGCCTGCGAGACCTGCAGGAAAAAGATGCTCTTGCGCACCTGCTCTCTGCCATCGTCAACGCACGTGACGAGCAGGAAGACCATCTGGGCCGCAAAGTCCCGGTCATGCTGAAGATTGCACCGGATGTGACGGAAGAAGCGCTCAAGGAGATTGCTGAGGTTGTCATGACCAACAAGGTCGATGGCATGATTGTCTCCAACACCACCATCGCCCGCCCATCTACACTCAAAGATCAGCAGCAGGCAAAGGAAGCTGGCGGTCTGTCAGGCGCCCCATTGTTCGAACGCGCAACCATCGCTCTGGCTAAAACCAGACGCGCTGTAGGGCCAGGCCTACCTCTCTTTGGTGTTGGGGGAGTAGATACGCCAGAAAAAGCGGCTGCGAAGATCTTTGCAGGGGCAAACCAGATCCAGCTGTACTCCGGCATGGTCTATGAGGGACAGACGTTGGTGAAGAAGATCAATCAGCATCTCTCCCGTCTGGTCGCAGCCCGCGGTGTTTCCAACCTGCAGGAGCTGGTCGGCATCGACAACGACATCTGGGCAGACAAAACGCTCGACTAAAACAATCAAGGCGAGGCACATTTCAGCAGCCTCGCCTCTTAATCTTGTGATCAGTTAGCCGTATTGGAAGCTGGCTGCAATGCGCTAAAATACTGCCGTTCACGCACGACGCACAGATAGCTCAGCGTCAATCCACGTGCACCGAAGAACACCAGCAACGAGAACCAGAGCCCGTCGTTTCCATAGATCGGAAACAGCAGATAGTAGCTGGCAAGGAACAGTATGGTTGAAACCACCACAGAGTTCCGCATGTCCTGAGACCACGTTGCGCCAATAAATATTCCATCCATCTGGAAGGCCAAAGTGCCGATGATTGGCGTCAGGACAGCCCAGAACATAAAGGTCCGCGCTGTCTCTCGCACTTCTGCATGAGTGGTGAGCAGGTCAATGACGACACCGCCGGTCAGCCACAGCACCATTGCTGCGCCGAAGGAAAGCCCAAAGCCCCAGCCGATGGAAAGTCGCAGAGCCTTGCGGAACGCCGTGCGTTGCTTGGCACCAATCGCTTGCCCAACCACCTGTTCAGCAGCTGACGCTGTACCATCCAGAAAGAACGCCGCGACCAGAATGAACTTCTCCAGAACCGCATTCGCTGCCAGTACCACTTCACCCTGAGCCGCACTGCGTGAGGTGAAGAAGCCAAAGGCAAACAGCATCACCATGGACCGGATCATGATATCCCGGTTCAATGCCAGCATCGGCTTGAGTTTTTCCCAGATGATAATCTGAGAGAATGTCGGCAGCGGTGCACCATTCAGCTCGCGCTTGATCAGATAGAGCCCCAGACAGAAGGTCAGCATCTCCGCAATGAAGGTCGCCACAGCAACACCTGGAATGCCCCAGTTGAACCCAAGCACAAACACCACAGAAAGCACCATATTGGTGACATTCAGGAAGGTCTGAATAAGCAGCCCGATGCCGGCCTTGCTCAGCCCAAGGTACCAGCCAAGGATGGAGTAGTTGGCGAGCACAAACGGGGCAGAAAACGCACGGATTGCAAAATAGGTCGCCGCAGCTTCCTGAACCGCTTCCGTACCGCCAATGATCGGCAGGCCAAAACTCAGGATCGGCCATTGCAAGAAGATAACAATGACACCGCCAATCAGCCCCAACAGTAGAGCCCGTGCCAACACAGCCCGCATCTCATTGCCATTGCTGGCGCCAAGGGCCTGTGCTGCCAGACCCGTTGTACCTGCACGCAGGAAGTAAAAAAATGCGCCGATCACATCAAACAGGATCGTGCCCACAGCCAAACCGCCCAGCAAAGCAGCATCATGCAGCTGCCCGATCACTGCAGTATCAACCAACCCCAGCAATGGAGTGGAGATATACGCCAGGGTCATCGGAACAGCGAGCGCAAGGAAAGAGCGGTTTGTCACTTTGAAATTTGTAGACACGGAGAAACCTTTAAACGCACGAGAGCAATGCGGGCCTGCAGCTCAAATGGGCTTGGGGAAATTGATTTCTCTATGCTCATATTGGTTTGTTCTGTTTTTGTCCATATTTATAATCTTGTGAGATCAGTTAGATTGGCGTGAAACAGAGAAGGTGTTGCTCTCGTGAGACTACCAATTGTGCATCATCCCGCCTACACAGCGGACATTCCGGAGGACCATAGGTTCCCCATGAGAAAGTATGCCGAGGTCGCACGGTGGCTGAAAGAGACAGACCCGCAAGGCGCTCTCTATGACTTCCATGAGCCAGATCCAATCTCACGCGATGATCTGCTGCGCGTTCATGCAAGGGAGTATGTGGATCAGGTGCTGAGCTGCACCGTACCGCACGCTATTGCCCGTGAAATCGGCTTTCCCATGACTGAGAGCGTCTCCTTCCGTGCCCAGTGCGCAACAGGTGGATCCTTGCTGACGGCCATGCTGGCGCTGGAACATGGCGTGGCCTGCAACACCGCGGGAGGCTCTCACCACGCCCGCATTGCGCAGGGGGCTGGCTTTTGCGTCTTCAACGATGTTGCAGTCGCGGTGAGGGCAGTGCAGGCCATGCGCATGGTCCGCCGCGTACTGATCATCGATCTGGATGTGCATCAGGGGGATGGCACTGCCGATATCTTCGCCCACGACACCAGCGTCTTCACCCTCTCACTCCATTCAGAGAAGAACTACCCCGTCCGAAAGAAAGCCTCTACGCTGGATGTGCCGCTGGAAGACGGCATGGAGGACGACGAGTACTTGTCAATTCTGGAAGATACTCTCAAACGCGTGCTCACCACGTTCAAAGCAGATCTGGTGTTCTTCAATGCCGGTGTTGACCCTCACCATGACGACCGTTTAGGCCGCCTTGCCCTCTCCGATGAAGGGCTGCGAAAACGAGAGGAACTGGTCTTTAAACTGGTAAGGAATGAAGGTCTTCCACTTGCAGGTGTGCTGGGAGGTGGTTATTCGTATAATCTTAGACTATTGGTTAACCGGCACTCAAACCTGTACCGCGTGGCAGCGAAGTACTTATAATTCAAAAACAAGTCCTTTTTATATAAAATTTTAGTAAAATATAAAATTCCACCTTTAAGAACTGAATAGGTAAATGTGTCTTGCCATTTTATGAAAAATGCGCAGTATCCCCTCCGTAAAGTGCAAATAAAATGCCTCGGAAGGCTAGGAGACACATATGGGTGTTGTGGTCACCAATAGAAGCGTTGTACTGGATACTGCGGATTACATGATCCGGGAAAGCGGACTGTTGGGCTTGGATGTTGATCAGCTTGCCAGTTCCACCGGAACCAGCGAACAGGACATTTCTGAAATGTTCTCCTCAGTCAATGGGGTAGAGCGCGCTGTTCTGCAAAGATACATCGACCGCTTCCTGCAGATCCTTGGTGATCCTTCCACACAGACGCTGCACTTCCGCAGAGCACTGGACACTTACATCGCAGCTTTCCAGGCTGGCATGGCAGACGGTGGCGAGCTGTTCCTGTCCGCAGTGCTGGGCGATAAGGATGAAGAGCTGCCGGAAGACCTGCAAGAGCTTGCAGCAACCTTTGCTCGCCGTGCCCGTGTATGGCTCGCAGACCTGTTGGAATACAGCGGCAACTGGTCCTCAGAAGAAGCTCTGGTAAAGTCGGACTTTGTTCTGGCAGCACTGGAAGTGGCTGTTCTGATCGGCAACACCAGCGAAGATCCGGAGATCTTCGACAACCTGTCCGTCAACATTCACAATATCTGCATGCAGTAAGTTAAGAGCAGGCGCGGTTATCGTCCGCGCCAGTTCATCAGCCGTGAGATAAACCACAGCGGCACCACCACAATGGCTCCGAGGAAGAAGTAGGAGCCAAAGCGCTCAATGGCCGAGAAGCCCATATTCCAGATCCGGATAAAGAAATCCTGCACGGAGTAGATCAGGGTCAGCGGCGAAAAGTCCAGCGCAGACAGCACAATCCCGACAATCAAAGATAGAAAAATCAGCCGAATGAGCACGCGTCCCGGCGTGTCTCCAAGAAAACGGTTGAACTTATCGTTTGACATCAAAATCTCCGCAATAGCCGTGCTCAAAAAGGGCAGTGGACGTAAAACCCAGGCAAAGGACAGGGTAATCGCAAACTGCTTTACAATGCTTTGATCCCTATATAGGCACCCAACCTACTCTTTCATATGGGGCGATGCCAAATTTTCTATTCCATTCCATATACGCAGTAATCGGTCTTTCCTTTAAGTGCGTCTTCCTTACAGTACCTCCAAAACAAGAGGATGGCCGCCGGAGCGCTTATCGTGTGCGCCTAAAGGCTGGCAGAGAAGATCATAGGATACACCCATGAAAGCTGTGACCTACCACAAAGAGACCGACGAGTTCGTGCTGGCTGACGTGGAAAAGCCCACCCCTGCACGAGGTGAAGTGCTGGTAAAGGTGGTCGCCACCGGCCTCAATCCAGTTGATGCAAAGATCAACAAATGGTGCGCCGCTGCTCACGATATGAGCGACAGTTGGGTGCCCGGTCTGGACGTGTCCGGCATCATCGAACAGGTCGGTGAGGGTGTCACAAACTGGGCTGTGGGTGATGCAGTTCTGTATCACGGCAACATGTTCAAGCCCCACGGCGGGTTTGCAGAATATGCTGTCACCGATGCTGAGGCACTCGTCAGACACCCGGATGTGGACCCGGTCATAGCCGCAGCAACTCCATGCGCAGGCTGGACTGCATGGCGTGCCCTCGTGGATAAGCTGGACATCGAAAACCGCAATACTCTGCTGGTCATGGGTGGCTCAGGCGGTGTAGGAAGCTTCGCTATTCAGATCGCCAAACACTTCGGCACTGAGAAAATTCTGGCGACGTGTTCTGAGCGCAATCTCGACTACGTGCGTTCCCTTGGTGCAAGCCGCGCAATCGACTATGGCTGGGAAGATGTGATTGGCATCGCTTTTGAAGAAACTGGACGGCAAGGCGTTGACGTAGCGCTTGATACAGTTGGCGGCGACAACGACATCACCGCTGCAAGCTGTCTTGGTTTTGAAGGGGAGATGGTCGAACTCGTCAGCACCGTGCGCCCTGCGGCCTATGACAATGCGTTCCTGAAAGGCCTCAGTTTCCACCAGCTTAGTCTGGGCTCGGGGCTGCGCGCAGGTCCAAAGGCCAAAGCCAATCTGGTTAAAGCAGGCACAGCCTTTTCAAAGCTTCTGGAAACTGGTGAGATCTCTGTACCAAGGATTAGACAGATCAGTCTTGAAGATGTAGGGCTTGCTCTGAAAGACATGAGAAACCAACGCACCGTCGGCAAGATTGTGTTGAAGATCTAGGTAGTTATCCAATATCTTCCCTCCATCGGAATCAAATGAGGCTGGCCTGTCCAGCCTCACCGGCGGAGGCAGGGATGAGTGAGTTTGTAATCTACGCAGCAGAGCCCCAAGACGCAGAAGACCTGGCGGCCCTGCGCGTAGAAGCCATGCGCGAAAGCCTTGAAGCGCTGGACAGGTTTGATCCTGATGTGTTGCGGTCTGGTTTCCATCAGAGTTTTGCACCTGCGTCGACTTTCAAAGTCGTGCGGGGAGTAAAAACTCTTGGTTTTTACACTCTGCTCGATCAGCCAACTCATCTTGAGCTGGATCATCTTTATTTGCTGCCAGAAGCTCAAGGCAAAGGTATTGGAACAGCGATAATCTCGCATGTTAAGGCAATTGCGTGCAACGCTGAGAAACCCATACACCTTGATGCTGTTCATCTAAGCAGAGCCAATGACTTTTATATTCGCCATGGTTTCCGCTTGATCCGAACTGAGGATCTCGACAACTACTACGAACTCCCTCTGGAACATATCAAACCGGGAACGCCAACGTTCATCCTGAAGCACGCAAAGCCCGAAGATGCAGAACAACTCGCTGATCTGCGCCACGAGGCCATGAAAGACGAGTGGGCTGCCAACGGCCTCACCAACTATCCCTTGGCCCGCAGCCACTTCTTCGAAGACTTCAAGCCCGACGCCACATGGAAGATTGAGTTGGAAGGGGAAATGCTGGGCTTCTATGCATTCCATTCCCATCCAGACCATTTCTATCTGGATATGCTGTTCTTGCGCCCGGCAGCGCAAGGGAAAGGGATTGGCTCAAAAATACTTCGTCACCTGAAAGAGATTGCCACCAAAGCTGGTAAGCCAATACGCTTGGATGCGCTCAGGATAAGTCGATCCAATGAGTTCTACCAGACCCATGGCTTCTCTGTGATCCATTCAGAAGGCTACGAGAACATTTATGAGTTCACGCCCGAACCTGCCTTCCAACTTGAAATAGCTTCTCAGGATGACTTCGAAGAACTCCAGCACATTCGCTACACATCCATGAAGGAAAGCGCGGAAGCCAATGGCTTGTTTGATCACGACAAAGCCCGCGAGGTGTTCCTAAGCGAGTTCGCACCTGAAAAGACGCTGAAAGTCCAACGAAACGACAAAATCATCGGCTTCTATGTAGTCTTGACCCTCCCGGATCACCTCTATCTGGATATGTTCTACCTGCTGCCTGAAGCACAAGGTCTCGGCATTGGCTCCAAACTCCTGAACCAGATCAAGGCACAAGCGGACAAGCAAAGCAAACCCATCCGCCTCGACGCCCTCCGCATCAGCCCCGCCAACGCCTTCTACCAGCACCACGGCTTCCACCTGACTTACTCCGAGGGCATCAACAACTACTATGAGTATACTCCGAAGTGTTCATCTTGGCGCATAGTACCTGCTGCTGCAGCTGATTTTGACCTGCTCGCAGACCTCCGCCATCTGGCCATGAAAGACAATATGGAAGCCAATGGCATGTTCGACCATGAGCTCTACCGGCAATATTTCAAAGACAGCTTTGACCCTGCCTCTACATGGAAGATCATTGAGAACGATAAGGTTCTGGGCTTCTACGTTTTGTGGGACAAACAAGACCATCTCTATCTGGAGCGTCTTTACTTCCACCCGAATGCACAAGGTCGCGGTATCGGAGCAGAGATACTTACCCTCCTGAAACAACAAGCCGCCACCCAAACCAAACCCATCCGCCTCGACGTCCTCCCCCAAAGCCGCGCCAACCCCTTCTACCTCCGCCACGGCTTTGAGCTGATTGAGGAGAGGGAAGAAGAGAAGGTGTATGAGTGGAGGGTAGAGGGTTCCAAAGAACTCACTTAATGGTCTCACCCTATCCCGCAAACACAAAGAACCACCAGAGGCTTGCTGTGGCTAGGGAGAGGGGGACGCCGATGCCGATGGTGGCGGCGACCAGTTCGCTTTCCAGGTTGTACTGCAGGGCGATCAGGCTTGCGCCCAGCATGGGGGGCATTGCCATTTCCAGAAGGGCGATGCGGGCGATGTTGTTTTCCAGCTGCCCAAGGCCAGCATAAACCAGATACAGGAACAGCGGCGCCAGAACCAGGCTGAAGGTGAGGGCGAGGCCAATAGGTGCCCATCGCCCTTTTAAGTGCTCAACTCTCAAGGCAAAGCCAACAGCTGCAAGAGCCATAGGCGTCAGCGTGTCGGCCAGAGTACCGACCACATCATCAATCCAGACCGGACGGCCCAGATGGTTGGTCGCAAGCGCAACAATGATCGCCCAAAACGGGGGAAACGTGAGAATGCGCCGAACGATCACAGGCAGTTCAAAAGCACCGGCACTGGCAACGGTTGCAATGCTGATCCCGAGAATGGAGAGGGCAAGGTAAGACCCGAAGAGGTCGATCACCAGCCCGACGCCGAGATACTGGCTACCTGCAAGGGCTGAGATCATCGGCAGGCCGACAAAGCTGGTGTTGGCCCATCCGGCAACCAGCAGAAGCGCGCCAATTCTTTGCCACGACCACTTGAAATACTTGCCAATGGGAACAAAGAACAGAATTGCAAAGCCCACGCCGATCCACGGAGTGGCGGCTGCAAACCACCAGTCGGCTGAAACGGTAACCCCATGCACATTCTTGATGGCCATGGCAGGCAGCGCAACGTAGATGACCCAGCCGCCAAACACCTTCGTTGCTGTGTCAGGAAGCGCTTTGGTGAGCCGCAGAACAATCCCGATCACAAGGCAAAATACGATGAGAACAATCTCGGCCATGGGGCATCATGCCTGCGTTATGAAAACAACCTTCCTCTTCAGCAAAATAGAAGAGCAAGTTAAACGCGGCATGAAGGAACTCATGAA
This sequence comes from Pseudovibrio sp. SCP20, assembly GCF_057774105.1. Classification (NCBI taxonomy): domain Bacteria; kingdom Pseudomonadati; phylum Pseudomonadota; class Alphaproteobacteria; order Hyphomicrobiales; family Stappiaceae; genus Pseudovibrio; species Pseudovibrio sp. SCP20. Next base: position 390,591 of record NZ_JBYMDH010000001.1, read on the forward strand.
CACCGCCCCGATGCCGTAAACGCTTCCTAAAGCTAACGACAGGCAAAGAGAGCTCTCCCAATAAAAACGCCGGTGAGATGTCTCCCACCGGCGCTTCAAACTTAAACCAGAGGGCTGAGCGGTAAAGCCCAGCCGGGTCTGTATTACTCAGCAGCTTCCGCCACAGCCTCTGCAGGAGAGAACTTACCGTAGTAAGTCTCGCCAGCTTCTGCCATTGCGCGCAGCTGCTTGTTAGGTGCGAAGCGGTCGCCCCACTTGGCAGCCAGCTTGTCACAGCGTTCTACGAACTCTTTGGTGCCGATGCCGTCGATGTAGGACAGTGTGCCACCAGAGAACGGTGCAAAGCCGAAACCGAGGATAGAGCCAACGTCTGCTTCACGAACGTCTGTCAGGCAGTTCTCTTCAAACACGCGTGCGGTTTCAAGAGCCTGAATGCCAAGCAGACGGTCCTTCAGTTCTTCAACCTCGAACTCATCAGCGGACTTCGCTGGGCCGGTGATCTCGGTGATACCAGGCCACAGAGCCTTGTCTTTGCCTTTGTAGTCGTAGAAGCCCTTGGTGTTCTTACGGCCATGACGCTCATGCTTCACAACCATCGCATCAAGGATCTCATCGAATCCGCTGGATGGGTACGCATCACCAAGGTCTTTCTTGGTGGCTTCCTTAATCTTCCAGGCAAGGTCCAGAGCAACTTCATCACCCAGAGACAGCGGACCAACAGGCATGCCTGCCATCTTGCCAGCGTTCTCAATCATCGCTGCCGGAACACCATCGGAAAGCATCATGATGCCTTCGCGAACGTAAGTGCCAACAACGCGGGAGGTGTAGAAACCACGGCTGTCATTCACAACAATCGGGGTCTTCTTGATCGCCTTCACGTAGTCCAGAGCAACAGCAGTTGCCTTGTCCTCGGTTTTCTCACCCAGAATGATCTCAACAAGCATCATCTTGTCTACTGGAGAGAAGAAGTGAATGCCGATGAAGTCTGCTGGACGGGAAGATGCTTCTGCCAGAGACGTGATCGGAAGAGTAGAGGTGTTGGACGCGTAGATCGCGGAAGCTGGCATTGCTGCTTCTGCTTGCTCGGTCACAACGCGCTTCACTTCACGGTCTTCAAACACAGCTTCAATAACCAGATCCACGTCAGACAGCGCGCTGTAGTCGGTGGTCGCAGTGATCAGGCTGAGCAGCTTCTCTTTCTTCTCAGGCGTAGATTTCTTACGCTTGATAGCCTTGTCCATCAGGTCTGAAGAGTAGGACTTACCCTTGTCAGCAGCTTCTTGAGACTGGTCGATCAGAACAACTTCCAAACCAGCTTTTGCTGTCACGTAGGCAATGCCAGCACCCATCATGCCTGCGCCAAGAACGCCAACCTTCTTCAGGTTGCTTTCCGGTACACCTGCTGGACGGCGTGCGCCTTTGTTTAGCTCCTGCATGGAACCAAACAGGGAGCGAACCATGGCAGCTGCTTCCTTGCTCTGCAGAACATGCGCAAAGTAGCGGCTCTCGATGGTCAGGCCAGTGTCGAATGGAACCATCAGGCCTTCAACAACGGAGTGCAGCATGTAGCGTGCGCCCGGGTAGTTGTCATAGGTGTTCTGACGGTAGATCGCGTTCGCTGCTGGCCAGAACTGCATACCGGATGGGGAGTAAACCTTACCGGTTGGGATCTTGAAGCCCTTCTTGTCCCAAGGCGCGACTGGGTCAACGCCTTCAGCAAGCATCTTCTTGGCTGCATCAACCAGCTCAGCTTCAGGAGCAACATCGTCAATCAGCTTCAGACGCTGGGCCTTCTTTGCATCAAGGTTCTGACCCATCAGCAGGAACTGCAGGCCGCCCTGAAGATCAGGCACCATGCGCATCACACGCTGCGTACCACCAGCACCTGGGAACAGACCCACCTTAACTTCAGGCAGAGCCATTTTCAGGCTTTCTTCAGCACCGATACGCTTGTGACAGGCCAGAGCCAACTCGGTGCCACCACCCATGGAAACGCCGTTGATTGCAGCCACATATGGCTTGCCGGAGGTTTCCATTTTGCGGAACACGAGTGAAAGCTTACGAGTGCCTTCAAACAGCTCTTTCGCAGCACCTTCAGGATCAACGCTCTGGCGCTTCTTGTAATCACCAAGAGCCTTGCCGATCATGGAAAGGTCAGCACCAGCGGAAAACGCTTTTTTGCCGGAAGCAACAACAACACCTTTGATGGCGTCATCAGCAGTGATGTCGTCGATGACTTTGTCCAGCTCATTAATGACGGACTCGTCAAACACGTTCATTGGCTTTTCAGGCGAGTCCCATTTCAGAACTGCAAAGCCGTCGGCATCGGTTTCAAGGGTAAAGTGTGTGTATGTCATTGTCGTTCTCCCCCCTTAAACGCGCTCAATGATGGTCGCAGTACCCATGCCTGCACCAATACAAAGAGTAACAAGAGCCGTGTTCTTGTCCTGACGCTCCAGTTCATCCAGAACTGTGCCAAGGATCATTGCGCCGGTCGCACCCAGTGGGTGACCCATCGCAATCGCACCGCCATTCACGTTCATAATGGAGTGGTCAATTTCAAAGGCCTGCATGTAGCGCAGAACAACAGAAGCAAACGCTTCGTTCAGCTCAAATAGGTCGATATCGCCAATTTCCATGCCTGCATTTTTCAAAAGCTTCTCGGTCACATCAACCGGACCGGTCAGCATCAGGGCAGGGTCAGAACCGATATTGGCAAAAGCTTTAATGCGTGCACGGGCTTTAAGGCCAATCGCATCACCAGCTTCTTTCGTACCCATCAACACAGCCGCCGCACCATCAACGATACCGGAGGAGTTACCAGCGTGGTGCATGTGGTTGATTTTCTCGATTTCAGGGTGAGCCTGAATGCCAACAGCGTTAAAGCCGCCCATGTTGCCCATCATCTCAAAAGATGGGTTCAGACCAGCCAGAGACTGCATGTCTGTTTGTGGACGCATGTGTTCGTCATGGTCCAGAATGGTCAGGCCGTTGATGTCGCGTACAGGCACAACAGAGTTCTTGAAACGACCTTCGTCCCAAGCCTTCTTCGCGCGCTTCTGGCTCTCAACTGCATAGGCGTCCACGTCATCACGGTTGAAACCGTACTTGGTGGAGATCAGGTCAGCGGAAACGCCCTGAGGCATGAAGTAGGCAGGAATAGCCACCTGCGGGTCTGCAGGCCATGGACCACCGGAAGCGCCAAGGCCAACGCGGCTCATCGCTTCAACACCACCAGCAACAACCAGCTGGTTCTGGCCGGACATGACCTGAGAAGCACCCATGTTCACCGCATCAAGACCGGATGCACAGAAACGGTTGATCTGCATACCAGGAACGGAGCGGTCATAATCTGCTGCGAAGACAGCTGCACGCGCGATGTCAGAACCTGCATCACCCACTGGGTCAACACAGCCAAGCACAACGTCGTCTACAAGCTTGGTGTCAAGCTCATTACGGTCTCTGATGGCTTCAAGAGCGTTCGCTGCAAGGCGCGCTGTCGAAACTTCATGCAAGGAGCCGTCTTTCTTGCCGCGCCCGCGTGGGGTGCGAACATGATCGAATATAAGGGCGTCTGCCATATTGTCCTCCGCGAAAAAATTGGTCAGGCTGGTGTAGGCAAGGGGTGGCCGGGCATCAGGTCATAAGGGGCTACCCAATGGGGCAGGGCCTTAATCCGCTCAAGCCATGCATTCACATTTGAATAAGGGCCGAAGTCCACACCAATCTCTTCTGGCCAAAATAAGTATCCGCACACCGAAAGGTCTGCGATTGTTGGGCGATTTCCAACAAGGAAGTCTGTGTCCGCAAGGCGCTGATCCAGCACCTTCAAAGCGGCGATGGCCCGGCCTTCAAAAAAGCGGGTCACATCAGTCTCACCGGTTTTCACCATGGCTCGCATGTAGCGCAGGGTCGCCACATAGCTGGTCAGCTTGTGGTTGTCCCAGAACAGCCAGCGCAGGATTTCCCGGCGTTCTTCCTCGTTCTCCCATCCAAATGTGCCAAGCTGCTGGGAAAGGTACTCCAGTATCACGGCAGACTGGGTCAGCCGTGTCTCCCCGTGCCGGAGCACAGGAATTTCTCCCATCTCATTCTCTTCACTGCGGAACTCAGGATCGCGGGTGGCACCATTAAAAAAATCGACCCACACCGGGGTCCATGATACCTGGGAAAGCTCCAGCATCAGCGCAACCTTGTAGGCATTGCCGCTCTGCGCAAAACACTGAAGTTCATATTCCGCCATATCGCACTCCTAAAATCTGTCAGTTTAATATATCAGATCGAGAATAGGGCAGGACAAGAGCCCAAGAAAGATCCCGGGCTCTCGAATTGCGATAAAGTGATTAGAACGCTTCCGCGTCCAGGCTCATCATGGTTTCAGAGCCAGTGGAGATGCGTGCCAGATGCGCTGAAGATTCAGGCATCACGCGTTCCATGAAGAAAGTGCCAAGGGTCAGCTTGGTTTTCAGCCAGTCTTCCTGACCGTTCGCACCGTCCTTGATCTTGCGGTTCGCAGCAATCGCGATCTTGGTCCACATGTAACCAAGAGCCACCAGACCAAACAGGTGCATGTAATCGGTAGAACCGGCACCCGCATCATCCGGGTTCTTCATAGCGTTCTGCATGAACCACATGGTCGCGGCCTGCAGGTCTTTCAGGGACTGCTTCAGACCCTTCATGTAAACGCCAAGCTCTTCGTCGCCTTCGTGTTCTTTAATGAACGCGCCGACTTCCTTGAACCATGCCTGGATTGCACGACCGCCGTTTGCTGGCAGCTTACGGCCTACAAGGTCAAGCGCCTGAACACCGTTAGCACCTTCATAGATCATGGCGATACGAGCGTCGCGAACGAACTGCTCCATACCCCATTCCTGAATGTAGCCGTGACCACCATAAAGCTGCTGAGCCATAACGGTGTTGTCAAAGCCCTTGTCAGTCAGGACGCCTTTAACAACAGGTGTCAGCAGACCCATGATGTCGTCAGATGCCTGCTTTTCAGCATCATCCTGAGACAGGTGGGACACGTCACCATGCAGAGAGGTCCACATGTAAAGCGCACGTGCTGCTTCGTTGAAGGAACGAATGGTCATCAGCACACGGCGGACATCCGGGTGAACGATGATTGGATCAGCTTGTTTTTCCGGATTTTTAGGTCCGGTCAGCGAGCGTCCCTGAATACGGTCCTTCGCGTAGGTCACAGCGTTCTGGTAAGCCACTTCAGACTGAGCCAGACCCTGAATACCAACGCCAAGGCGTGCTTCGTTCATCATGACGAACATCGCACGCAGGCCTTTGTTCTCTTCCCCAACGAGATAGCCCACGGACTCATCATAGTTCATGACACAGGTCGCGTTGCCGTGGATGCCCATCTTCTCTTCGATGGAACCAACGGACACACCGTTCATCTCACCCGGATTTCCGTCCGCATCCAGCTTCTTCTTCGGCACGACGAACAGGGAAATACCCTTGGTGCCTTCTGGGGCACCTTCGATACGTGCCAGAACAAGGTGGACAATGTTCTCGGAAAGGTCCTGATCACCAGCGGAGATGAAGATCTTAGTGCCGGAAATCTTGTAGCTGCCATCGCCCTGTGGTGCTGCTTTTGTGCGCAGCATGCCAAGGTCGGTACCGCAGTGTGGTTCGGTCAGGTTCATAGTACCTGTCCACTCACCAGTCACCATCTTCGGCAGGTAGGTGTTTTTAATTTCGTCGTTTGCATGAACAAGCAGAGCTGCCATCGCACCGGCGGTCAGGCCAGGGTACATCGCAAACGCCTGGTTTGCGGAACACAGGTACTCATTCAGAATAACAGAAAGGGTCGCAGGCATGCCCTGTCCGCCGTACTGCTCTGGAATGGACAGACCGCCCCAGCCAGCTTCCACGTAAGACTGGTAAGCCTCTTTGAAGCCTGGAGGTGTTGTCACGGTTCCATCATCATGGCGGGTACAGCCAATCTTGTCGCCGCTCTGGTTCAGTGGCTGCACGATCTCTTCAGAGAACTTTGCGCCTTCTTTCAGGATAGCTTCAACAAGATCCGGCGTTGCCTCGGCGAACCCTGGCAAGTTGGAATGTTTCTCGTAGCCCAAAACGTCCTTGAGCAAAAAGAGGGTATCTTCAACGGGAGCACTATAACTCGGCATCTCAATTTTTCCTTCCGACCAACCCTAGAGGCATGGCTTTAACGTTTGCGTAAACGTCAACTTGTTTCGGAATATAGAGCGCCCTCGCGCCTGCGGCAAGTTATACCCAAGTGTAATTTCTTAGGGGCAGGTACGTATCCGCGGAATCCTGCGGGTTCCCACCTGATAACTTCCCTGTGAAATCTCAGTGTGCCTTGCCTCTAGCACTATGAAAGTGACGGGTAACCTTTGTCTGCCCTTCAATTTTAAAGGGAAAATATGGCGTGAAAGCGAGAATCGCCGTCTCTGGAAAACTCGATGATACGACTGCCCTCAACACGCTTGGCCCAACCTTGATCCAGAAAGAACGAGAGCAGGGAAGTGCCCGCAATCCCCGCCAGATGCGAGCGTCGCGCACTCCAATCCAGACAGGATTTGCACAAAGGCCGACGTTTTGTCTCCTTCTCAGGAAGCACCACGCCCAGCTCGGTTAAGAACGAGCGCCCGTCACCCGTCAAGTGTAGCTGCTCGCCATCCTCCACGAGGAAATCCCGCGCCAACAAGCTGTCATAAGCCTGCACACCATACTCACCCGCCAGATGGTTGTAGCAAACCCGTGCTTTACGCAGGGCAGGTTCCTTGGGGCCGGTGCGCACGCGCGTCATCCCGGTGCGCATGGCAATTCCGCTCATGGCCTCCAGCAGAGCTGCCACATCACCGTCCGCCAAACTGTAATACTTGTGCCGCCCCTGTTTGCGCAGGCTCACCAGCCCGGCCTCGGCCAGACGGCTCAGGTGAAAGCTGGAGGTTTGTGGTGTCACACCAGCCTCCTGGGCTAGCTCACTGGCGGTGAGGGCAACGCCAGTCATCAGAGCCTGCAACATGTTTGCCCGTGCCGGATCTCCAATCAGCGCGGCGATCCCGGCAATGTTTGGTCCTTCTTTCATGTGCGGCTCCATTCGTGAAACAGTCTCCGGACTATAGCACACACAAAGAAGTGATAGTTCGATCACGATCGAAACAACACCGCATTTCGCCTTGCTACACCTTCAGTATCACTAAAACGAACCGGAGACCTGTGATGCTTACATGTATCATCCGCTATGAGATTGACCCGGCAAAACGCCAGGAGTTTCAACAGTATGCCCGCAATTGGGGGCAGGCGATCCCACGCTGCGGTGCAGATCTGATCGGCTATTATGCTCCTCATGAGGGCTCCACCACACTAGCCTATGGCATCTACAATGTGCAAAGCCTTGCTCACTACGAAGAGTACAGAGCCACCCTTGCCAAAGACCCGCTGGGGCGCGAAAACTATGAGTTCGCAATGAGAGAGAAGTTCATCCTGAAAGAAGACAGAACCTTTCTCACTCTGGCATCTGCTCCACATGCCAAGCCTTGATCGCCATTCTAATCAATGAAAGTTCCCAGCATGATTGCCGTTATCTTTGAAGTTGAGCCCTTCGCAGACCACAAAGCCAGCTATCTGGACATGGCCGCCTCCATTAAGCCGGAACTGGAGAAAATCCCGGGCTTTATCTCCGTGGAGCGCTTTCAGAGCCTCACCAATCCTGAGAAAATTTTATCACTGTCATTTTTCGAGGATGAAGAGGCCGTGCTGCGCTGGCGTGCTCAGGAAAAGCATCAGGAAGCACAGCGGAAGGGAAAAAACGAATATTTCCAGAAGTATCGCATACGCGTGGCGAGCATTTTGCGAGATTATGGCTTGGATAACAATTAAATTAAGAAACAGCACAAGCACGAGAGAGTTTCAATAGCTGAATTTTATTGAATGTATTCTCTGGGAATATATCGAAGCGCTGAAACAGAGCTGCCAAACAAAAAAGGTGGGGTGTGTGCCCCACCTGTTCGAGCTTGAAAAATCAGCTCTTTTTCTCTCGCAGCATACCTTCGACAATCGTCACGGTGCGCTGCAGATCTTCAATCGCTTCATCGATATTGGCGCGCTGGCCTTCCAGAACTTTAATCTGTTCCTGGAACCGTCCAAGAGCGACCTCCAGCTGCGTGACCTGACCGTCGCGCAGATCATAAAGGTCCAGCATATCGCGAATTTCGGAGAGCGAAAAACCGACCCGCTTGCCCATCAAAACCAGCTTCAGGCGTGCGCGATCCCGACGGTTATAAATACGATTAAGCCCGTCACGCTTAGGATTCAGGAGTCCCTTATCCTCGTAAAACCGAAGAGTGCGGAGTGTAACATCAAATTCTTTTGCCAGATCACCAATTGAAAACTGGGTCTTCTTTCCCTTACCCAGCTCATTGGCAACAACATCAACAATCATCTCATTGATATGTAGGGCTTCGCTCATCTGCTTGACCTGTTCTTTTTTGCTTCCGCGACACTGCCGGTAACCCGCGACATGTGTACATGAGTACATGCTAAATGATGCACCGCGCAATTTCTATCAAGTTTATACATTGGCAGGAACACGTAGGTCTAGCAGAAGCCGCTTGATAACCCTTAATTCGGGTAAATCGGAACACGAATTATTTTCATGAGTTGGTTCCGTAACCCCTAAAAATGCATGGTATCTGCCCGATAACAGCCATAATTCACATTCCTTAAGGGCTCTTCACGCAGAATTCGACCTATTAACCCACTATTTACCCTAACGAGTAAAAAAATAGTCCCACGAGTTTTGAGACCGGTGCAAAACCGCAAAGTGATTCGTTCCTTGACCTATTCATGCACTGCGTAAGGCAGTTGACGTTGATTGAAAAATTTGGATTAGGGCAAGTGAACAGGACACCGCGCGGGACCGGACAGTTTTATGGGGCCCTTCAGGCATGTCTTGGAATAAACCAGAATTTGGAAAATCCGCTTCAGACACGTCCTTTGGTGAAGGGCTGGATGCAGACCACATTAAGTGGTTGGAGGAAAGTGGAATGGCGCAACGAAATCCTGCAGCAGCAAGGCATGCGACCCACTCTCCATATGCTGACGAGTATGGTGGCGCGAGCCAGCAACCCTACGGGCAACCTCAGCCAACCTCTCAGGAAGAGGCGATGAATGAAGTGGCTCAGGCATTAAGCCGCCTGATGCATGCAGAACAAGGCCGTCCGTCCCGTGGCTATGGCGAACCACAGCCACAGCCACACGCACACAATCCGCGCCCGCGCGATCCGTGGCACCGCTCTGATCTGAGATCTGGACTGGACCAGTCCACCAGCCCGCATGCCTACAAAGACCAGTATGATCCGTCCGTGGATCAGCACCTGTATGCGCGCGCTGGTATCTCCCGTGATCCGCTGTCACATCCGCGCCCGCCAGTCATGCGCCGCAACGAGCAGCCTGCCATGCGCCCTGCGCCAGAGATGGGCGACGCTTATGCGCCGCGCCATCCTGCTGAGCCGTACGCCGAACCTGCTCCTATGCCAATGCGCTCTGAGCAGCCATCTGCCTACACACCATCTCCGTCTCCACAGGAGAAGATGGAATGGGCTGCCCCAACCGCAAAGCAGGAAGAGGCACCAACCGCAGAAAATTCCAAGGTCAAGCGCATCAGCTCTGTTCTGGATGCACTGAACGCTCTGGACGAGCGCCTCAACTCCCTTGCTCATAACGAGAATGAAAAAGGGAAGGGCATGCCGTCCAAGGCTGAAAGCAATGCATCTGTTCGCCAGCCTGAGCCAGCACCGCAAGAGCCGTCCTGGGCACCCGCTACGCAAGACTTTAGCCGCCCGCCTGTGACCCAGATGGAGCCGCGCTTCAACACCGCTGGGGCACCTCATGGTGTGCAGCCGCAGCACGCGCCGCAACCTGCCATGCAACAGCCGGAAAAATCTGCGGAGTATTCCGAGCTCAACACAATGATCGACGGCCACTTCAAGCATTTGGCCGAACAGCTCGACAACATGCGTGAGCCGGACGAAGCACGTTTTGAAATGCTTCATGACGGTATGCAAACCCAGCTCAACAGCCTGCGCGATGAGATGATGGATCGGACCTCCGACAATCGCGCACAGCTTTCAGAAATCATCGGCCGTCTGCGCGATGAGGAAGGCAATGGCCTGCTGCTTAAGGAACTGCGCCACGAGCTGGAGCAGATGAAGGCGTCTCTGTCTCGGTCTGACATCGAAGACAGCCTCAACGCTCTGGGCATGGCCCATGCCTCCATCCAGTCCCGCCTGCAGGAACTGGCAGAAAAGAACGTTGACCCGGCGATTTATGAAAGCCTGTCTCAGCGCATGGCAGAAGTGGAAACACAAATCCGCCAGCTCCCACGTGTGGACCAGCTCAACTCGCTTGAAAACCGTTTGTCCTCCATGGGCGATCGTCTGGAAGATGTTCTGCACCGCTCCGGTACTGCTGGCCTTGAAGTTGTGCGCGAAGAAGTAGCACAGCTCAGAAAAGTTATTGACCGCCTGGACTCCGGTCGCATGATCCATGATGTGGATCAACGCATCCGCTTCCTGACTGCACGCATGGATGAGCTGGACCATTTCTCCGCTATCCAGCGCGATATTCAGTCCCGCCTCAGCAGCGTTGAAACACGCATGCCGGATGGTGAAGTGATCGACCGCCTGCATGGCCGACTGGACTCCATCTCCAACATTCTGGCTGAAGGCCCGGAAAACGCTAGCAACAGTGATCAGCTGAACCGTCTGGAAGAGCGTCTGTCCAACATTGGTCAGCAGCTGGACCGCATGGAGCGCAGCCCGGAAACTTCAACCGGCTTTGATCAGGCGTTCACATCCATCGAAGGCCGTCTCGATCACCTTTGCAACAAGGTGGATGACATTGAGGTTCGCCTCGCTGACACCTCCTTCGAAGTTGCTTTGAACGAGAACGAAAGCGCAGCGCTCGCCCGTCTTGAACAGCGTGTGATGACGCTAACCCAAATGGTGGAAGACAGCGCCCATGGCGGGTCTTCTGACAAAGCTCTGTCCATGATCCGCGCCGAGATCGCAGAACTGCGCGGCCACATTGGCGCGCTGGCAACCAATGGCGATATCGAAGCTCAGCTGCAGGATCTGGCAGCAACCATCTCCAGCCCATCTGGCCTATCTTCTGACGTTGAAATTGACCGTCTGGAACAGCAGATCGCGGACTTGTCCCATAAACTGGATATGTCACAGAGCCAGTTCGGTTCCATCGGCAATATTGAACAGGAACTCAAAGGCCTGCACACCGACATGGTGGACAAGGCCCAGCAGATCGCTCAGGACGCTGTAAAAGCGGCCACTGACAATCTGGCACTTGGTAACGGCGAGCATCAGGGCGAAGCTGTTGAAGCAGCAATCTCCGCTCTTCGTCTTGACCTGCAATCCCTGCTGGAAGCTTCCGGCCAGAAGGGCGATGTAGACCAGCATGCGCTGCAAGACGTGCGCGATGTTCTGGGCACCATCTCCAACCGCCTGGAAAATTTGGAAAGCATCCGCGCCGCCATTGGCGACACTGAGATTTCCGAGGAACACCAGAAGCTGGTTGGCGACAAGCAGATCAGCAGCATTCTGGGCGCCTTCAACATGGGCCGCAAAGGCAATACGGCTGCACAGTCAGCTGTAGCCTCTGAGCCGGAAGAACCACGCAACCGCAAGGCAGACTTCATCGCCGCTGCACGCCGGGCCGCCAAAGCAGCTGCTAAGGAAGCAAAAGAAGCGAAGAAGGAAGACGCTAAGCCAGCATCCGGCAAGAGTAAAGCACCGGAGCGGGCACGTCGCCTGCGGGATTACATCAGCCCAAACCGCACCAAAAATGTTGAGGTGCCTGAAAGCCTGCGCGCCAAAAAGGCAGCCGCAACCGCTCAGGTTCTCAGCAAGCTTCAGGTCGCTGAAGAGCCGATCTCTCTAAGCGCAGAAGATATGGTTCCTGAGACAGAAACGGCTGTTAAAGAACCAATCAATCTGTCCGCAGAGCCAGTTGAGCTGGGCAAAGCTGAAAAGCCAGCCAAAGGCAAGAAGAAGGAAAGCAAATCCAGCCGCCGCCGCGCGATCATGCTGGCCGCTGCTGCAATTGTTCTGACCATCGGCGCTTTCCAGGTGTTCAAATCCGGCGTCTTCTCCAGCACTGATGGCGTGGACACTGCCGGTTCTGAAACACCGCCAAGCATCATGGCGCCAAACGCGGAAATGCCAGGCAAAGACAACACCTCTCTGCTGAGCGGTGGCGTTGATGCGGTGGCAGCACCTGACGTTCTGAGCAGCGCAACAGGTGTGCCATCAGAAACAGAGTTACCGTCACCTGTCAGCTCCACAAGCATCTGGCAGTCCGGCTCCGCCACAGCGCCGTCCGAACCAACCAAGGAACTGGTCTTCGGTCAGGCAACGGATATTGGCCCGGCAGCTGGAAACGCCCAGCCAACCCAAAAGGTTGCGCCGGAAGTTGCCGCTGACCCAATCACCACTGCGAGCGTTCCCACTTCTCCGCAAGCATCGGCGACGAGCTTTGGTGAGCACGTGACGCCAATCATCCCGCAGCCGCCAATCCAGCAGGTTGCGCCAAACCAGTCCGCCTACGATCTGCCATACGCCATCGGTCCGATGGACCTGCGTTCCGCAGCCGTCTCCGGTGATGCTGCCGCGCAGTTTGAAGTGGCGCGTCGCTACACCGAAGGCAATCTGGTTCCGGCAAACCTCGGTTCCGCCGCTGAATGGTACCGCAAGTCCGCCGCACAAGGTCTGGCCCCTGCGCAGTATCGTCTGGGCAGCTTCTACGAGAAGGGCCGCGGTGTTGTGAAAGATCTGGCTCAGGCTCGCGATTGGTACTCACTGGCCGCAGCTCAGGGCAACATCAAAGCCATGCACAATCTGGCCGTGCTCTTCGTGGAGGGCATTGATGGTGAGCCTGACTACACATCCGCCGTCAAATGGTTCCGCATCGCAGCGGACCATGGCGTAGCAGACAGCAAGTTCAACCTGGCAATCCTGGCAGCCCGTGGCCTCGGCATGGAGCAGGATCTGGTCGAAAGCTACAAGTGGTTCGCACTCGCTGCCCTGCAGGGAGACGAGGATGCAGCTGGCAAGCGTGATGAAGTTGCCGCCAACCTCACCAAGCGCCAGCATGCAGAAGCACTGGAAGCCGTCGCGACCTATCAGATGAAGCCGGTCGACCCTGCTGCGAACAAAGTTGTGATCCCGACCGAATGGTCCGGCAAGCCGAAAACCACCGTTTCACAGGCGGGTTCTCCCACTGTGAAGAAGATGCAGCAGGCGCTGCTGAACATGGGGTACGATCCAGGCAACCCGGATGGTGTAATGGGACCAAACACGCGCCGTGCAATCAAAAGCTTGCAGGCTCGTTTAGGAATGGAAGCAACGGGTGAACCGGACCAGCGCCTGATGACGGCACTGGCCTCTCAGACCATATAATTTAGCGTTACTAGGGGATTTCTGGTTAGATTTGCACTTGCTGCTCCGCGTAGATTGACAGAGCGTCTGGAATGGCGCTTAACACTCTACAATGTTGTTGGATAAATGGTGACTCGGGGCGCGCTGTCAGGTCACCTGTGTTACCCGCGGTGCCATTTTGCAGATCTATCTACCCATCGCAGAACTGCCGATTAATGTCTTCATGATTTTCGCCATGGGCGGAACCGTCGGGTTCCTCTCAGGGCTGTTTGGCATTGGGGGCGGCTTCCTCCTCACACCGCTGCTCATCTTCTCCGGAATTCCGCCAGCAGTCTCCGTTGCAACCGTCACCACACAGATCGTCGCCAGCTCTGCATCCGGCGTTCTGTCCTACTGGCGCAAAGCGGGCATCGACTTCAAACTGGCAGGTGTCCTCCTGTGTTCCGGTGTGATCGGCTCGGCCCTCGGTGTCTGGATCTTCGGCATCCTGCAAAGACTTGGGCAGCTGGATCTGGTGATTTCACTGGCCTACGTCACCTTCCTCGGCACCATCGGTGTGCTGATGCTGGGTGAATCCATGAAGGCCATCATGCGCCGCAAGAGCGGCAAGGAACCCGCCGGACGCAGACCGGGGCAACACAACTGGGTTCATGGCCTGCCATTCAAAGTCCGTTTCCGTCGTTCCAAACTCTATGTGAGCGTCATTCCGATCTTCGGCATCGGCAGCTCCATCGGGTTCCTCGGTTCCGTCCTCGGCATCGGCGGCGGCTTCATGATGGTGCCTGCGCTCATCTATCTGCTGCGCGTACCAGCGAACATCGTGATCGGCACGTCCCTGCTGCAGATCCTCGCCACCATGGCCGTGGCAACCTTCCTGCATGCCATCAACACCCAGTCCGTGGACATCGTGCTCGCACTAACGCTCATGATCGGTGGCGTCATCGGCGCCCAGTTCGGCGCTCAGGTGGGGCAGGGCATGCGCGGCGAACATCTGCGCCTTGGCCTCGGCCTGCTGGTGCTGCTTGTCGGCCTGCGCTTTGCGTTCAACCTTGTTGTGGAACCGGAAGACCTGTACTCCGTCAGCGTGATTGAGGAGCCAGTCAAATGAGGCTCGCACTCCAATCCCTGACCACACTGCTGACCGTCACGCTGATCGCATTCTCTGCTGCCGCGCCAGCCCTCGCTGAGAAGCTCGTCTCAGCCGTCTCCTCTTCCCGCGTGGCCATCACCTCCAACTTCACCGGAACGCAGATCCTCGTCTACGGAGAGATCGCCAGAGACGCAGAAACCGTCTCCAGAACCGGCAATCAGGATGTGGTGGTGGTCGTAGAAGGTCCGCTGGAGCGTGTCACCACCTGGCGCAAGGATCGTATCCTCGGCCTCTGGATCAATGCCACCTCGCAGACGTATATCGCCGTGCCTAGCTTCTACGCTGTTCACGCCACAGATGACCTGCGCAACATCGCCTCTGAAGACTGGCTCAAGCAATACCGCATCGGATTGGAAAACCTGCCGCTCGCAGCCCTGGGCACCCGTGCTCCGGCCACTGAGCGTAAGGCGTTTAAGGAAGCCTTCCTGCGCGACCGCGTGCAGCACGGCCTTTATTCGCAGATGTCCAAGTCCATCAACTTCCTGAGCCCGACGCTGTTCTCAACCACGGTTGACCTGCCAGCCACCATTCCGACAGGCGACTACAAGGTAACAACCTTCCTCTTCAGTGGGGGCGTGCTACTGGACAGTCAGGAGCAAGTGCTGACCGTGGCCAAGATCGGCTTTGAGCAGGTGACCTTCAACCTGTCTCGCCAATACCCAGCCGTCTACGGCGCGCTGGCCATCATTCTGGCCCTGTTCACCGGCTGGATCGCAGGCGTAATCTTCAAGAAAGACTAAGGCGTATCGCTGAAAAGTGGCCACCGGTTTTCAGATAAAGATACGCAAAAACAAAGGCTAGAGCGCTTAAGAAAAGCAGATAAAAGAAAAGGCCCTCAACTCAGAAGGGCCTTTTTTGTTAGTCGCTTAACAGCTTGGAAGCCGTGAACGGGAACAATCGCCCGTTGCCCAGCATGAACACCGAGAACCGCTTCTGCGCAAATACGTCAGTAAAGGCTGTGTCCATCACATTCAGGCCACCCGTCAGGGCACCAAAGGCTGGCAGCACAAGGCGGTTGCCATTGGTTGCAAAACAGGCTCTGCGAATGGTGCGACCCATGCGGCGCACTTTGGCTGCCGGATGCAGGTGTCCGCAAATCTCGCCACGCTCAGCGCCTTCCTTGGGCTCATGGCGGAAGCTGAGGGAACTGATGGACAGTTCCTCATAGCGCTCACCACAAATGTGGCTGGCAATCTCAGGGTCGTGGTTGCCGGTGATCCAGATCCACTCACGCCCCAGCTGCATGGTTGCCAGCATGGCAAGATAGGCCGCAGGCATGCGCTCGGAGCTTTCGCTGTCATGGAAGCTGTCACCCAGACAGATGACACGGCTAGGATTGAACAGATCGATCAGAGCTGCCAGCTTTTCCAGCGTGGCAGCCGTGTCATAAGGGGGCAACATAAGCCCCTTACTCTTGGCAATACTAGCTGCTTTTTCCAAGTGAAGATCCGAGACCACGAGGGTCCGTTCTTCTGGCCACCACAGGGCTCCACTGTCGTGAAGGCCAACAAGTTCTCTTGCGAGAGACAAGTCATGGCATACAGGAATAGGTTGACGATAACTCGGTTCTACTCGTGGCTGCAACTGACTGTTAAGTCTCACAATTGGGCCTCCAGTATCAAATCATCCGCTGCATCCGCCAGCAGCGCCTCAGTCGCACTTCCGAATATAGGCTCTTTACCAATCTCAAGAAGAACCGGAACAGCCAATGGGGAAACACGACCCAAAGCACTATGCGTGATTCTTTTGTCGATACGAGAAAGAAAGTGACCTAAACGAGAGATATCCAGAAGTCCTGTTGCTGCATCCGTCCATGTTGCTTGTAAAAGCAAATGATCGGGTTCGTGTTCGTGCAGTACGTTATAAATAAGATCCGTATTTATAGTTATCTGCCGCCCGGTTTTCTCTTTACCGGGGTGGCGTCTTTCCACAAGACCAGAGATCATGGCACAATTTCTAAAGGTACGTTTCATCAAACTACTTTCAGCAAGCCACGCTTCAAGGTCGTCTCCAAGCATATCTTCTTCAAACAGCTCATCCAGCCGCAGGCGCCCGCTCTTAATCGCCAGCCCCATATCTCGCAGACCCCAAAGGGCCAGAGAGTACTCCGTGGCCACAAACCCCAGCGGGTGCAGGCCAGCGCGCTCAAGGCGGCGTGTCAGCAGCATACCAAGCGTTTGGTGAGCCAATCTGCCTTCAAACGGATAGCACACCAGATAGTGTTTATCGTTCCGCGGAAAGGTCTCTACCAGTAGACGTTCATAATCTGGTAACTGTGATTTATCTTTTTGTAGCTCCAACCATTCGCGAACCTGACCGGGCAAAGATGACCAAGTGTTAGGATCAGAGGCAAAATGTCGAACGCCTTCAGCTAGATAAGTACTGAGAGGGAATTTGCCCCCTTGATAGCTGGGGATCTTCGGATCCTGTGAGGAACTGCGAGATACATAGGCCTCACTTTCCTTAAGGCCTTCAAACTTCAGCACTTGCCCGGCAAACACGAATGTATCACCCACCGCGAGCTGCTCAATGAACCACTCTTCAATCTCACCCAGCATCTTGCCGCCAAATCCCAAGGGGCGTTTGCTGTTGGGGCCACGTGGCTTCACCTGCCGCACTTTAAGCGTGGCCGCATCTAAAATGGTGCCGGAGTTGAGCCGGTACTGCTGGGCAAACTGAGGGTGAGAAACGCGAAACAGCCCCTCCTTGGTCGGGCGCAGCTTGGCATATCTGTCATAAGCCTTCAGCGCATAACCACCAGTGGCCACAAATTCCACGGCCTTCACAAAAAGATCATAGTCCAGATAGCGGTAGGACTGGCTGCTGATCACTTCCTCATAGAGCTTTTCAGGCTCAAAGGGAGCTGCACAGGCAACGCACATGATGTGCTGGGCCAGAACATCCAGCCCGCCCTGACGAAGGGGAGGGGTATCCTGCTCTCCAGCCTCTGAAGCTTCCAGCGCTGCTTGACACTCAAGCACCTCAAACCGGTTGGACGGCACGAGGATCGCCTTGGACGCCTCATTCATACGGTGATTGGCACGGCCAATGCGCTGTGCCAGACGGCTGGCACCCTTGGGTGCACCCACATTGATCACCAGATCGATGTCACCCCAGTCGATGCCCAGATCCAGCGAGGAGGTACAGACAACCGCCTTCAGCTGACCTGCCGCCATATGCGCTTCCACCTTGCGGCGTTGGCCCACATCCAGCGAGCCGTGGTGAAGAGCAATCGGCAGCGTCTCTTCATTGATGCGCCAAAGCTCCTGAAACAACCGCTCAGCCTGAGAGCGCGTGTTCACGAACACCAGTGTGGTGTTGTGGGCTTTGATCTCCTCATAAATCTCCGGCAGGGCGTAAATGCAGGAATGGCCGGACCACGGTAAACGCTCCTGCGTCTCCAAAATGCTGATATGCGGCTTGGCCCCACCCTTGGCCTGCACAATCTCCGCGTGGTGAACCTGTTGCGACAGCGGTTGCTCCACCAGATACGCCCGCAGATCATTCGGATGTGCAATGGTTGCGGAAAGGCCGATACAACGCAGGTTCGGCGCCAGCTTGCGCAAGCGGGTCAACGCCAATGCCAGCAGATCGCCGCGCTTGGACGTCACCAACTCATGCAGCTCATCCAGAATGACATACTGCAGATCAGCAAACAGCCGCTCTGCGTTCTTGTCAGACAGCAGAAGTGAGATCTGCTCCGGTGTGGTCAGCAAGATGTCCGGTGGAATACGCTTCTGCCGCTGCTTCTTATGGCTTGGCGTATCACCAGAGCGGGTCTCCAGCTTGATGGAAAGGCCCATCTCCTCAATCGGCACTTCAAGGTTCCGGTGAATGTCCGTCGCCAGAGCTTTGAGGGGAGACATATAAAGCGTGTGCAATCCGCCTGAGCCTGAGGACGCAGCTGCCCCCGGCTTTCGCTTCTCTGCCTTCGTGCGCTGGTGCAGATCCACCAGACTGGGCAGAAAGCCCGCAAGGGTCTTACCGCCACCAGTGGGCGCGATCAAAAGCGCGGAATTGCCAGAGGTCACCTTCTCAAACAATTCCAGCTGGTGTGCACGTGGTGCCCAGCCACGGCTGTCAAACCAGCTGGTAAAGACGGAAGGAAGGTGAGTGGTATCTGCCAACAACGAAATGTCCGATCCTGAAAACAGTTGAGCGCACTTTGCCACCAATGACCACATGTGCCAATCAGAAATGGGGCAAACCGAGAACATATTCAGTGTATCTCCGAAAAGTGGGCACCGGTTTTCGGATAAAGATACGCGTGAAACAACAGCTAAAGCAGCTCAAACGGTTAGGTTTTAAGGAGAGTTACTTTAGCGCAAGCCCGCGGGGAGGGGGATAAATCGATACTGCTCAACTCAGGACTGTCAAACCATGAGATTTATTCTGTGATGTGGTTGGGGAACGGGCATAAAAAGCGGAAAATACCCATGAATTTTGTTTCCTTCTGAAAAAAGGACTGGCAAACTAAGGCCTATCCACGGCATATAAGGGAAAACGGGCTTCAGAGCCCGACCTACGTGAAAAATGCTGGCACATCAATAAGCTGGGAAAAGGGGCAGTCACTATGAGTGTTCAGGACGAAACAGAACTAATGCTCTCCGAGTTGTTTGATAGCTATGCAGATGCCTATGAGGACTATGACGCCGGGCAGATCGCGGATTGCTTCGCGTTTCCATGCGTGATCTGGCAGCTGGAAGAAGGCCACGTCTTCAATGACAAAGCCGAACTCTGCGAGAACATCGAAGCGCTCCTCGAAGTGCACCGCGAGCATTATGTGACCTCTTCCATCTACGAAGTTGTCTCCTCCCATATTTCTGGCTCCACCGCGAGCGTCAGCCTCGACTGGCAGCAGGAAGATGACGAAGGCGAAACCATCTTCGATTTCACCTGCCACTACCTGCTCATCAACATCGAAGGCCAGTGGAAAATCGCAAGCATCGTGAACGAGCCTGCCTGATTGAATTCCTCTCAGGAATGAAGAATGAAGCTCCCATCCTTCAGGTTTGGGGGCTTTTTTGCATTTGAACGCACCAAAACCATAAAGAACGCAAACCAACGCACAAAAGAACGCAAACGGGATTTGGAGTGTGCAAACGGATATTTGCAGGCCTCATACGTAATGCGCGTTTTTGTGAACGCTTGTGCAGGGCTTACCCATTGAAATCCGGCTTTTTTTGCAACAGGATAAGCTCGACTGTATACAGTGGGGAACAATCATGACAGCACAGATCGATTACTTTTACACGCACCTGTCACCATGGGCATTTCTGGGCCATCAGGAGTTCCTGCGCATTGCGGAAAAGTATGATGTCACCGTGACCTTTCGCCCGGTCAACCTTGCTGTGTTGTTCCCGCTCACCGGTGGCCTGCCACTGGGTAAACGCCATCCGGCCCGCCAGAAATACCGCTTCATCGAGCTTCAGCGCTGGGCAGAAAAGCGTGGTGTGACAATGAATTACAAACCTGCCCATTTCCCAACGGACATCGCGCTGGCGGACTCCATCGCAATTCTGCTGCAGGAGCAAGGCGGCCCAGTTGGTGCTTATTCCCAGAAAGTGTTCGAAGCCGTCTGGCAAAAAGACCTTGATGCTGCCGGGGAGAACGTCCTCTCTGATATCCTCAAAGAGCTTGGCCTTGATGCGGATAACTTACTCGAAGCGGCAAAATCCGCCGATATGCTGGAAGCCTACACCGTCAACTCCCGCATGGCAGAAAAAGCAAATGCCGTCGGTTCTCCAACCTATCTGCTCAACTCCGAGCCATTCTGGGGACAGGATCGTCTCGAACTGCTGGAAGATGCGTTGAAAAGTGGACGCGGCCCTTACGAAAGCCTCGAGTAGTCCCCATTTCACTCCTATGTCTGATCGGATGGTCAAGGCGCTCTGATTGCTGCTAAACTGAAAGCCATACCTGCCAGCAGGTGTGGCACTGCAAGCATCTGACACCTTAACTCATTGATTTGAAACAGAGATGGGAAGAAGTCGTGAAACAGTCTTATCTGGCCAGTGGAATTCTCGCCCTCGCAATTGCGATGGGTGCACCAAGCGCATTTGCTGAAAGTGAGCCGGAAGTCCCCGTTCGCTTCGAAATGCAGGAGACGGATAACGGACTGCTGCGGCTCGACACCCGCACGGGGATAGTTTCCCTATGCTCCAACAAAGGCGACAAACTTGTCTGCCAGCCCTCCATCGACGGCATTAAAGTCTATGAGGACGAAATTACCCGTCTGGAAGCAGAAAACGATAAGATGCGTCAGGAACTTAGACGTATCTCCGAAGCACTTGCTATCTTGACCGAAGATGCCAGCATCGCCGCCATCAAACCCGAAACCGGCCTAGACCTCTCCCTCGCCAAACCCCAGGAAGAAGGCTGGTTCGGCAAAGAGGAAGAGCAAAAACTCAATGAGGCTCTGGAGTTTACCGAAAACGCAATGCGCCGTTTCTTCTCTGTCGTCGAAGAAATGAAGGACGACTTTCAGAAAGATGAGCAGTCCGGCTCTGCTAACTGAGCGGGCATAAAAAAACCGCCTTCACAGGAAGGCGGTTTCTAATTCCTTGATCACAAAGCTTATTGGCTCTGCAATGCCACCAGAGCAGAGCGGAAATCTTCAGTCAGCGGAACAGTCTTACGGCTGTTCAGGTCCATGCTGATGGACACCTGATCACACACCGCAGCCAGTCGCTTAGTCCGCGCTTCAAACAAATGATGGCGGATTGTAAACGTGTTTTCCTGCACACTGGTCAGCGTAGAAATCACCTGCACCATATCACCCAGCTTCAACGGGCTGATCCAGGAAAGCTTCTGCTCCAGAGCCACACGGCCATACTCGTTCTCATCCAACCACGCCGTATTCATCGGCGTCCGCTCCCAAACATGGGCAGCAGCATCAGAGAAGCAGGAAAGTGCAAATGCATCTTCCGCTTTCTGCTCAGCGTTCAGATGACGCGGCAGAACAGTAGAGCGACCAGTAATCATCGCACCGCTCTTCAGCAAATCATCAACGGTCGGCTTACCGGAAAACGGGCTAGGAGAGATGCCACGTGGAACCGCTGGCTTGGAGATGTTCTCTTCAACGTCTTTAAAGCGAGCACGAAGCTGCTTTGCAGAGGAAGGGTTTGGCGTGTAGCCGTCAATTGCGGTCGCGCAGATTTCCCCGGTTGAGCCTTCAATCATTTCATGCACAACGGAGAGCATGTGAGGGCCATCGAAAGCCACGTAAGACTTAACTGTAATCAACGATGCAGCAACCAACTCTGCATGATAACGTACATGCCGAACCCGGCGCGCACCAACCAGTGCTTCGCTAAATCCGGTCAGCATTCTAAATTGACGGTCAGCTTCTTCAAACTTGGAGAAGTAAAACTGCACGTTCAGATGGTCGTTCTCGTCGCATTCCCATGTATTCACAAACGAGAGAAGTGTTTCTAAGCTTGCCATATCCAACCCTTTGTGCAGCCTCGGTCCATAAGCGCTACTGCGATACCCCACTAATTATTAACAATTAGCTCAGGTCGAACCGAATTTCGTCCGAAAAAAACTATCTATCCTTTGGGTGCTCAGCTTGGCAAGAGCAAGATCAAAACTTTGAAAAACATGACATCCATGGGGATAAACCTCAAGTGAGGCGTCCACTCCAGCCGATTTCAACCTGAACGCGAGAAAACAAGTATCATCCAGTAGGGGATCTTCTGTACCTACACTTAGCAGTGTCGGCGGCATCCCTTCCAGCCGGGCATAGAGCGGGGAAATCTGAGGATCTTCTGGGCTTTCCTCTCCCATCAAAAAGTGCTTTCCAAACATCCGCATATCCCGCGTGGTTGGAAACAGAACTTCATTTCCCCACAAACGAGCAGAGGGCGTCAGGCCGATATCATACCAACCTGCTAGTAAAACCAATGCTTTAAAGGGAACCATACCGTGTTTATCACGCAGTCGTAGCGCTGTTATCAGGGCCAGAGTTGCCCCCGCGCTTTCCCCTGTCAGGCCAAAGCTACTCCATCCAAATCTGCTTGCCCCTTCATTCAAAATCCAATGACAGGCCGCCTCACAATCATCCGGCCCCTGCGGAAAAGGACACTCCGGTGCAAGCCGATATTCAACGGAAACCACGTCTAATCCGGTGTTTGTCGCCATCTCTTCGAGATAGGGATCCTGAAAAGCGGCCGAACCAAAAACAAATCCACCACCATGAAAATGAACAATAACGCCCTTTGATGAATTTTCGTCAGCTCTGAACAAGCGCAGAGAGATTGGCCCGTGTGGTCCTTCAATCTCCAGCTCCTCTGCATTCTCGGAGTAGGTAGGGATCGGAAAGGCACCCAGCCCTTGCAGGCGGCGCTCACGGGTAACAGAAGGGGGAAAACTCCATTGATCAGGGAGCGCTCTCAGCTGCTCTGTCATTTCCTTGTTAAATGCCTTTGCTTCTGCGGCAGCCTCTTGACTTATCGACAGAGGGGCGAAATTCTCAGCCATGTAGTTTCTCCGGAAGCGACAATAAACAGTTGCCAATATGTTTGTTATAGAAGTTGTCGCGCAATCTCGCGTCAATGACAACGACACGATCTTAATTAACTAATAATAAGGGGATGGGTTTCCAGCATGTCGGGTTGGTCGAAAACAAAGAATAGCTGCGAGGTCTGGACAATTGACAGTGGCCAGACGCAACTCTCCCAGTCCATGGGACGACTGGTCTTCATGACACAAGGTCTCGGCTTTTATGAAGTCACCAACGAGATCCGCGAGTGGGCGAAGTCAGTCCAGCTCAAGGATGGCCTGCTCACCTTGTTTGTCCGCCACACCTCTGCATCCGTCACCATACAGGAAAACGCCGACCCAACCGTCTTGCAGGACCTGCAAAAGGCCCTTGCAAACGTAGCGCCGGAAAATGGTGGCTGGCTTCATTCCTATGAAGGCCCGGATGATATGCCCGCCCACATCAAAACCATGCTGACTGGAGTTTCCTTGCAAATTCCAGTGGTTGATGGGGATCTGGATCTGGGCACCTGGCAGGGTATTTATCTCATCGAGCATAGAAGAGCGCCACACAGACGCTCAATGACCCTGCATTATCTTGGCTCATAACTCCAGTTTCGGATCAGTCTGAGAAACTGGCAACAACGCTGACAAACCAAAGCCCCAAAGCAACCACCATCGCGCGCTTGGAATACTCATGGTAGGCCGTACGCAATGCATCGCTGTGCAGTCTGTTGGGGTCTTGGCTGCTGCTGTCCTGGCTTTTGATCAGAGCCCAGGCATCATCGCCATCATTCTTGTTGAATGGCATATTCCAGGCTTTGTAAACAAGAGCAGCACTCAAAGCGATTGCAAGCATAGCGCCTGCGCGAAATGAACTGGCCGGATCAAAGCTGAGCGCAGCCATAATGAAAAGCACGCCAAGGCAGTAAAATCCGCAAATACGGGCAACGCTGGCACGGGCAGCACGTTGTAAAGCGTCCATAGGTTTCTCCTAGGCTTCTATTGGAGATAAACTATAAACGCAGCTCTATTGAATTCGACTTATCGCAAGTTGTAAACTGGAATTGGCGTAAATGGACTGCAAACGCGCCCCAGTAGTTGTAATGGTTTGATTAGAACTTTCTGAAAATTACGTCTTAATCTCTATGAGTTCTTCTGGTTCATCATCGTCAGAATTCTCAGGGATATCTATCGTAAGATCTCGTTCATTTGGTTGCTCGAGCAAACTTGCGAGATGAAAATGGCGTTCATCTTCAGAAAAAGTGACGTAACTGAGTGAAATGCCAACCACAAAACTTAAAAACGCAGCAAGCAAACCGCCCATCTCCGCTGGGAAGCCAAACCAGAACCCTGTCGATCCGCTCTTAACTGCAATTGCATAAAGAACAGTCGCCAGACTGCCTGCCAGCATTGCACTGTAAGCTGCGGTCGCATGGAAGCGGCTCCACCAACATGAGAGGATCAGAACTGGGAAGAAGGTGGCGGCTGCAAGTGACAGCGCAAAAGCCAACATATCCAGGAAGAGTAGGCTTTCGCTGTAGGTGAGATAGGTGACAAAGGCACAAACACCCAGCACCACTAGGCGCGCCAGCACGATTTTCTGGCTCAATGAAGCTTTTGGCAAGGCAAAGGTTTCAATCAAATCTCTGGAGATGCTGGTGGACAGAGCCATCAATAAAGCAGAACTGGTTGCCAGTGCCGCTGCGACAATGCCAGATCGGATCAAAGCTGCGATCAGACCGCTCTGGCTGCCTTGATCAAGCGCATTGGGACCAAGCAGACTCTGCAGTCGTTCATCAGCCAGAAGCAGAAAGTAGGCTGAGCCGATCACCATCAATAGAAGGAGGAAAGAAAGGGAGTATCCAGCAGCTCTCCTCGAATCCGATGAGCTCTCCGTACCCTGAAACTTGCTGAGCAGATGTGGTAAGCTCGCCATTCCAACAGCAAAGAAAAGCGCTGTTCCGATCAAAGGCCACAGGCCACCTGCATAGGGGCCTTGGGTCAGGAACCAACCAATCCTAGTGTTTTCGATATCGATAATCGCAGCGAGTTGCGTGTTCAATGATGTTCCAACGACACTCGTGAACTCAGCCCCCTCCGCTACGAGAGGAGCGGTGAGCTGATCCAGAACAAGCAGGATGACAGGAGAAAAGCAGGCAAACACCATCAGCACGCCCTGTAGCGCCTGCGTCCACACAGCGGCACTGACACCACCCAAGACCACTGAGATCAGCAGCACAGCTGCAAAGAGGAGAATGCCGGTTGTTGCTGCTGCTCCAAGAGAGGTGGCAAGTACTTGGCCCCCAATAAGCATTTCAGCACACAATAAAGGAACAGCCACCAGAACAAGTAATCCACTTGCTACCAATCGAACCAGATTGCTTTGCAAGCGCACACCCAGAAACTCAGGAATGGTCGCAGAACCAAACTTTCTGAGCGGCGATGCAAACAAGACCGCGCACAGAACCAGACTGCTCACCCACCCGAGAATGATTGGAAAGCTCACATACTCTGGTAGGAAGATCAGGGAGAGAAATAGCGGAAAGAAACTCCCACCAACAAAACAAGCTGCCAAGGTAATGCCGGTCAGCCCTGCCGGTACATTTTTACCACCCCAGTGAAACTCAGTGAGCTTCATGGTTCTGGCAAGGATACCAACCATGGCAAACACCAGCAAAGGCAGCAGGGCCATCAGTGCTTCGATCAGCACCACGACAACACCAGCTTTCTCCATCACGGCCAAGAGACCTGTCAGTAGGAACAGGGCCAGAGCAAATAGGGAAAGTGCAAGCGGAATGCCTTTGTATTGCGACGGATGAGGATCAAGGCTTGAAAGACTCATGACTTGCCTCCCTGACGTTTGGAAGCGCCAGTGCTGCCTTCATCAAGCCGATCTTGTGCACTGCAGAACCAGGAGATCAGAATGCTGGCGACAAAAAACAGAATGCATCCCCATACATAGCTGTTTGAAAGAGAACCAAAAAGTCCATTCAAAGCCTCTTGGGATGCGCCTTGCCCCGTAGATAGAGCGCCGTAGTAAATCGCCAGACAGAAGAAGATGAGCCAGAGTGTGAGGGTTGCGGCCATGAGCGCACGAGTTTTGGTCCAATAGGCGACTCTATTTGGTGTACGCACTCCCACCTCCAGTAATGCTTACTCAACGTATACATACTCTACAGTGCCCAAAGCGAACCGCTAGACTAAAATTCTACTACCTAATACTAATCCCCAATCCTCGAAGCACTGAAAGCAGAAAAACATCGACAATTTGCGACCCATACTTTGGGCGCAACTATTGAGATCTGTGCATGCCTTCTTGCAATATCTTAATGATTACTGGTTGTTTTGTCGTAAAAGTGCATGAGATGGGTGAAAACAATCAACTTCATGCTTGCCAGCACCTCCTTGTTTCGCATAATGCTTTTGTATAGGGGGTTGCGATCAATGAGACTCTGCGGAGTTCACTGGTTGTGAAAAATCTATCGTGGCGTTTTGGGAGAGCTGCGAAATTCTCGCTCATGCTCCTGAGGCGTCGAAAACTGTATGTCTGATGATCGTATTTCGATGAGACGGATCGAAGACCATTGGAAACAGTCCACGACAAGAAATGGAGGAGCACAGCGTGCACAACGCGGTCCACCGCTTTATTATCGCTGATGACCACCCGCTGTTCCGTGGTGCAATGCGTCAAACAATCGAGAAGCAATTCGCGTCGGTAAAGATTATTGAGGCTGGGAGCCTTGATGAAGTTACCGCAGCTCTCGATCGGGAGGAAGACGTAGACATGATCCTTCTGGATCTGTCCATGCCGGGCATGCGAGGGTTCTCTGGTTTAATGTACTTGCGTGCTCAATATGTGGGTGTGCCAATTGTCGTCGTTTCAGGAACAGAAGATCCGACCACAATTCGCAGTGCCATTGAGTTTGGCGCGTCCGGGTATATTCCAAAGTCACTTGGTATTGATGTTATTCAGGATGGTGTTTCTGTTGTTCTGGAGGGAGGCGTTTGGATTCCACCGGACATCGACCTGAACACCGTTGATGAAGCAACCAAAATGGCTCAGCGTCTTGCATCTCTGACACCGCAGCAGGTGCGCGTGTTGATGATGCTTTCGCAAGGTTTGCTGAACAAGCAGATCGCCTACGAACTGTCTGTATCTGAAGCGACTGTCAAAGCACACGTTTCTGCAATCTTGCAGAAGCTGGGCGTTGAAAGCCGCACGCAGGCAGTGATCGCAGCGGCGAAGATTGAAGCTGGTCAATGGCAAAGTATTGCTGGCTGATCAGGCTTTGATATGAATTACGAAAAAAGGCGCTCTCCGGAGCGCCTTTTTTGTTGGGCTGATGATGGAAACGATCGCTGATCAGCCATCCCCAAGCGCCGCTTTACAGCGCATCAGATGGGCACGAAGAACGGCAGGCTTGAGCGGCTTATGGATCATCTCCATATCCTTGTCAGTTGCTTCCGCGCGGACCTCAGCTGTTCTGTCAGCTGTGATCAGCATAGCAGGGAAGTGGACACCAAACTTCCAGCGCAAATGCACCACTGCTTCAATGCCGGTGCCCTGATCCAGATGGTAATCCGCCAGAATGATGTCTGGCTGTGTTTTGCTGGAGTAGATCACTTTAGCCGCTTCTTGCGCATTTGGAGCCGTAACCACATTGCACTTCCATGTGCGCAGCAGCGACTCCATGCCCTCCAGAATCTGCGGTTCATTGTCGATAGCCAGAACATTAAGCCCTGCCAGCTGGCTGACGATAGCCCGCGGCTGTGCCTGCTTCTCAGCCACCGGCACACTCATGGCTTCTTTAATGGCGACAGAGAAGCGGGAGCCTTTGCCATCCTGTGATTTGAGCGCAACGTTCAAACCCAGCACCTTGCTGATCCGCTCAACAATGGAGAGGCCAAGGCCGAGGCCGGATGCAATGCGAGCCCCATCATCAAGACGGCGGAATTCTTTGAAAATCAGCTCCTGCTGTTTCTCCGGAATACCGATGCCGCTATCATAGACCTCGATGTTGGCCATGTTGTTCTTCGTCTTACGAACCCCAACGACAACGCCGCCCTTCGTAGAGTACTTCAGGCCGTTGGAGATCAGGTTCTGCAACAACCGGCGCAACAGGCGACGATCGGAGCGGACACAGACATCTGTACTCCGGATCTTGAGTTTCAGGCCTTTTTCTTTAGCTATTGGCGTGAACTCAACCCGCAACGGATTGAGTATGTCATCAAGACGGAAAGTTGAAATCTCAGGCTTGAAGGCCCGCGTATCAAGCCGCGAGATATCCAGCACAGCACCGATGATCTCTTCCACGGACTCAAGAGAGGCCTCAATATTGCTTACCAGCTTCCGGTCCTCAGGATCGCCATCCGTGAAACGGTCAGTGAGGGTGGAAGAATAGAGCCGTGCAGCATTGAGCGGTTGAAGAATGTCGTGGCTGGCAGAAGCGAGGAAGCGGGTCTTGTCCTGATAGGCTAGCTCCGCAGTCTTCTTCGCTGCTTCCAACTGCTCATTCACCTTGGTCAGTTCTTCTGTACGGTCCCGAACACGCTGCTCTAGGTTCTCATTTGCCCGTGCCAAAGCCTCTTCTGCCAGTACACGCTCTGTGATGTCCGTGTAGCTGGTCACCAAGCCGCCGTAGGGCATTGGGCTTGTCCGCACTTCCAGAACCGTACCAGCGCTGACCAGATGCTCCTGATAGGTCTCCTGTCGGTTGATGAAGTTGTGCATGCGCAGGCCGACGATTTCATCGACGTCGCCATCTCCAAACTCACCAGCTTCAGCGATATGTCGGATCATCTCCTCAAGCGATGTCCCCACCTGACCAAACTTGGCGGGCAACATCAGCATCTCACGATACTGCCGGTTCCAGCAGATCAGGCGGAGATCCTTGTCATAAACGGAGATACCCTGGCGAACCTGATCCAACGCGATCTGCAGAAGGTCGCGGTTGTATTGAATGGCTTCAGTCGCATCATCGAGCAGTTTGATCGCTTCCTGAGTACCCGGATCACGGCGCTTCAGCAGCAAAGACAGAACAAGGCGGGCAGAGGCTGAACCGATCGCGCTGGCGAGCAATTGCTCGGAGAACCTCAAAATGACAGCATCGGCTTCTTCTTTGCTGTCGATCGTGATGCGGTGTTCAGCAGCATACGTATCAAAGGAGCGCTGCGTCCGTTCTTCGCCCACATAGCGGGAGATGGTCGCCTGAAGATCACCTACAGTGATAGTAGTGCGCAGCTTCCGCAAAGCAGGGGCCTGCGTGATACCGGTTGGCACAAAAGTATTCGCTTGAATGCGCTCAATGGCGGTTGGCTGACGGGTCAAAGAGAAGACCACATAAAATACAAGACCGGCGACAAGGCTCCACAGCACACCATGAACGAATGGATCTACATCCAGATAAAGCAGCGCTTCTGGCTTGAGGATCTCAATGCCAAATGGGCCGTTGTTCAAAATGGTGGCGCCAAAGATGTTCTCCCGCGCAAATACCGGCAGCAGCAAGGTGTAAAACCAAACTGTGAAGCCAGCAATCATGCTCGCAATTGCTCCGCGTGCATTCGCTCTGCGCCAGATCAGGCCACCAATGAAAGAAGGTGCAAACTGCGCAATGGCTGCGAACGAAAGTAAACCAATGCTGGAAAGAGCAGCACTGTCACCGGCAACGCGGTAGTAAACATAGCTTCCCAGAATGACGAGGAAGATGGACATGCGCCGAATGCCCAGAACCAACTGGCTCATATCCTCACCAGAGGTGGAGATGATCTCATCTTCACTGCGTCGCCGCAGAATGATCGGCATCACCAGATCGTTGGAAACCATAATCGACAGCGCAACAGTGGTCACGATCACCATGGCCGTTGCGGCTGATAGGCCACCGATGAACACAAGCAAGGTCAGCCAGTCAGCATCATACGCACGAGGTAGGGCCAGCACGAACATGTCCGGATCAACTGTGTTGCCCAGAATGGTCAAGCCGGCAAGAGCGATAGGAACAACAAACAGGTTGATAGCAATTAGGTAGCTTGGAAACAGCCACGTTGCCCGCTTCAATTCCGCTTCGCTGTTGTATTCAGTCACCGTCACATGGAACTGGCGCGGCAGCAGAACTATAGAGAATAAAGAGAGCAGCGTGATCACCGCCCACTTGCTGGCATTGATGTTCGTGAACAGATCCTGAGAGCTGTTGGTGTTGGCAAAAGAAGCGTGCAGCAGATCCCATGGGCCATCAAAGAGCATGAAGGTGACCCAGATACCAATTGCGAGGAAGGCCACCAACTTGACGACCGCTTCAGTCGCAATGGAAAGCATCAGGCCTTCCTGGTGTTCAGTCGCATCAATATGGCGGGTACCAAACAGCCAGGTGAACACCGCCATGAAGATGGCGATCATCAGTGTTTCATCACCAAAGATGGAGATCTCAGCATCATCCAGCGACAGCAACGGGTGCAGCACAATAGTGCCCACTGAAAGATCCAGTGCTTTCAGCTGCAATGCGATGTAAGGGATCATGCCGATGAAGGCGATAAGCGTAACGATCGCGCCAACCATTGGGTTCTTGCCATATCGGGCGGCAATGAAGTCAGCAACGGAAGTGATCTTCTCCGCCTTTGCCAGCTGGATGACCCGCAGGATCAACGGGTAACCAAAAGCAAACATCAAAATGGGGCCGAGGTAGATGGCAATAAACTCGAAACCATTTCGGGAAGCAGATCCGACAGATCCAAAAAATGTCCATGATGTACAGTAGACCGACAGCGAGAGGGCATAGATCAGTGGCCGCCCTCTGGTCTTCTTAACGCGGGTTTTTGCGACTTTGTCACCGTAGCTCGCGATAACAAATAAGAGCAGTATATATGCCAAAGCGACAAGGACTACGATCCAACCTTGAAGCATGCTTCCCCCGCCGGACTGGTGCGTCCGTTACTTCCATTAAATGTTTTTTGTCTCTCAATATTGCACAGTTGACCGATCTTTTGCGAAAGGCAAGAGTTCAATACGAGTTATTGCGTCTTTGTAACTGTAGAATTTTCTGACCTCGACGAAAGGCTATGAGTTGGGACAACAACGCAATTCTACAAAAGAGAACAGGCAAGGGGCCTTTGAAAATATTGAGAAAGTTTCTCTCGATAGTCCAAGCTGGCTGAAGCGCCTTTATGCGTTCTTCTTTTATAGATCCGA
This sequence comes from Pseudovibrio sp. SCP20, assembly GCF_057774105.1. Classification (NCBI taxonomy): domain Bacteria; kingdom Pseudomonadati; phylum Pseudomonadota; class Alphaproteobacteria; order Hyphomicrobiales; family Stappiaceae; genus Pseudovibrio; species Pseudovibrio sp. SCP20. The sequence continues at coordinate 421,837 of NZ_JBYMDH010000001.1, forward strand.
CCTTGATACCCTTGATAAATTAAAGGGGTATTTAGGGCGCAGTGCGGCCTACCTCACACATAAGAATGTTCAGGAATATTCGCGTTCTCGTGCCGGCGTTCATTGGAAAGCTTTGTTGGACGAAGAAGAGTTCCAGCAAGCCTTGGAAAGTTCCCGCTGGAACTCGTTTTCAATCACTGTTGAACTGGTTGGCGAGATGGCACTCATTGTGCTGCGCCAGAAAACCAGAATAGACCCGCAGGATCTGGCCGGAATGATTGGCCAGTTGCTTAAAGAGATTATCGTCGAGCATCAGGAAGCCTCGGTTTGCTCATCGCAGGAGTGGAACGCGGCAGCACTCAACATGCAAACCAAAATGCGAACAGACGCCTTGGTGCCTTCCAGAAATGTAGCGGACATTGCGGCTATGCATGTCTCTAAGATTTTCTGCAGTCTTCCAATCCATAAACGGTTGCACGGTCACGACGAGCTGCTGCTGCTGAATGGTCTGCGTTTGAACCTGCTGCAGCTGCAACATGAGTTCTCTATCCGCGCAAATTGCAAGGCCCTGTCAGAACTGGCGAAAAACCATCAGATGCGCTCGCCAGATCCCGATTTATGATTAGCGAAATATTATTTCAAACAGCACTGACGACTCAAACAACTGCCTTCGATACCGTGTGTTTTGGAATGAAAACCGCCTGCATCGGTGGAAAACCTAGGCTTTGGGGAAGATATATCCTGCGACATATACGCGCCGTATAGGTGAACACGCTTACTACTTTTGGTTTACTCTATTTAGTCTTATTCCAAATTTGGCAATGATTTTGCGCGAGCACCTGAGAATTGTAAAATAATATTTTCCGTAAACTAACCTAAGGGTTCTCAGGGTTTTGTAGCGCTTGTAAGGCCAATCGGTAGGCATGCATGCTGTGTTTGAGACCTCTTACAGCTCTAAGTTTGCACGCCTAGGTTTAGAGAACGCATGTCTCCTACTTAATATATCAACAAATTTAAGGGAATTAATCGTTAAATCAGTCGCAGGCTAGGTGATTGACCTAGCTTAGGCCATGGGATAGCTGATTAGTCAAAATACCCATCTAGATACCCGATTAGATAAGCGTGCGGGTACGCTTACAACAACTAGGAAACTACTATGGTCTCCTCTTCATGCTTGCACAGTGTTCTGGATACAGCCGTTAATGGCATCATTGTCATTGATGATAACGGAACGATCCTAATCTATAACCGTGCTTGCGAGAACATGTTTGGCTACAAGAGCGCCGAAGTGGTTGGCAAAAATGTCAACACGCTGATGCCGAGCGCCGTTGCTGAACAGCATGACCAGTACATCCAGAATTACCTGAAATCCGGTGATGCGAAGGTTGTTGGTATTGGTCGTGAAGTTGTCGGTCGCCATAAGGACGGCACCGAAATTCCAATAGAGCTCTCTGTTGGCGAAGCGCAGACGGAAAGCGGGCACCAGTTCATTGGTGTTCTGAAGGATCTTCGCGCCACGAAGGAATATGAAGAACGCCTTCGCGTGCTTCAGTCCAACCTAGTGACGATGACCCGTGTGAATGCCCTCGACGAAATGGGCGCTGCAATTGCGCACGAAGTCAACCAGCCTCTCACTGCTCTGATGCTCTATCTGCAAACCGCCGCTCGCAGAGCGCGCGCAGCAGAACAGCCAGATGATGCCATGATCAGCTTGATGGATAAGGCAGTCGTTGAAGCAGAGCGGGCAGGGCAGATCATTCAGCGCATGCGCAACTTTGTTGAACGGCAGGCGCCACAATGCATCGGAACCGGGCTGGCAACACTGATTGATGATTGTCTTGAGTTGGTTCGTGTGGGCCACGAAGCTGATGATGTGGAGTTCATCTCTACTTTCGTGGACTACGATTACCAGCTTGAGTTGGACTCCGTACAAATACAACAGATTCTTGTAAACTTGATCCGAAATGCAGGGGAAGCCGTAAAGGATCAACCTGTTAAGCAAGTAGTTGTCTCTGTCGAACGTGACGAAGACAATGTGTTTGTTAAGGTTACGGATACTGGACCAGGCCTGGATGAGGAAGCAGTGTCGCACCTTTTCAAGGCCTTTACTGGGACAAAGCGGCGCGGTTTGGGTATTGGACTTGCGATTTCTCGTAGTATAGCCCAAAACCATGGTGGCGATTTACTTGTAGAACCATATGAGGAAGGTAAAGGTGCAACCTTCACTTTGCGGCTCCCGGTAAACTCAAAAGCAACGAGCTGAGCTGAAGCTGTTGTTTAGAACAACAAGAATAAGGACCTGAGCAATCATGACAATGCCGTCTGTGATCCATATTGTTGACGATGACCCAGCGGTTCGCGACGCGCTTTCTCTACTGTTTGAAACAGAAGGGTTTCGCGTAAAATCCTTTGCGAACGCTGAAGAGTTTCTTGGTGGGGTAGAAGAAGAGACGCCAAACTGCGTACTTCTTGATGTTCATATGCCAGGACGGTCAGGTATTGATATTCTGAAAAGCCTGAACGGCGAGAACTTCCCAGCACCGATCTTTATTATTTCCGGTCAGGGCGATATTCCAATGGCTGTCGAGGCGATCAAGTCTGGCGCCTACGACTTTATTGAAAAGCCATTCGACGTAGAATCCATCATCTCTCGCGTTCGTGAAGCAGTTTCCAGAACTGCACAGGCGAGCGGTGCGAACACAATGACCTTCCCAGGTGCAGAAACTCTGACACCTCGTGAGCGTCAGGTTCTGACCGAAATCACAGCAGGATCTTCCAACAAAGAAGCTGGCAGAAACCTCAAGATTTCTCCACGTACTGTTGAAGTTCACCGTGCGCGCATCATGGAAAAACTTGGTGCACGTAATGCTGCGGACCTCGTTCGCATCGTCCTCACTGGTGAACCTCCAGCTGCTTGATGTAGCGCAAACTAATAGGGAATGACCGGCTATACTTTCGGCCAATCTTGTTATTCCCGCGTGTTACTACGCATTACAAGACCCCGGCGCTTGTTTATGGTGGCTGGTGAGACAAAGTGCTGCACCTATTGTGCTTTGTCTCTCGAGCTACGAGAACAACGCTGGGGTTTGTTGTGATCTATATCGTTGAAGATGATGTATCTGTACGCGATGCAATTGCGGAAATGTTTGAGAGCCTTGATCTCACATGCACCGCGTTTGCAGACGGAGAATCGTTTCTCTCAGATGCATCACCGCGTGTAGATGACACTGTTTTCGTTGACCTGCACCTGCCTGGACTCGCCGGATCTGACCTGATTGAGAAGGTTGCCGCTTTGGATGAGGCGCCACAAATTGTCGCAATCAGCGGTCAGCCTCTTTGGAAGATCACGCGGGAACTGCCAAAAATTAGCTCAACACCAGTTGTTCGTAAGCCATTGAAAGAACAGGATTTATTGGATTTCGTGTAAACTTGATCTAACGCAAAAATTCATTTGTTTCAGATCAAATTACTGAAATATGAACCTGCTCCATAAGTTTTAATGCGTATTTAGGCGTTGCATTCTAATCAGTAAATCTGCATCAACAGGTCAGGCAAGCAATGACGGATGCTTGTCATGGCCAAGAGGCATTTAGAGAATAAACGAATAGTTCTCGCTACTTGCCCAGGCACGATGTTTGCGGAGGTATCCGCGAGGAGGGATTATGGTATCGGCCACATTGACAAAGCTTAGCGACCTTGATGGCCAGGCACCATTCAACGGTTGTCAGGAAAACTTCAGGCAGCCAGAAGTAATGGAAAAGCATTTGGGTCGTAAGCAGCGCTTGTCCGCGCACGATGTACTTTTCTATGAAGGTGATAAGGCAGAGCGCCTCTATGAAGTCGTTCGTGGAGTGATGATGCTCTACAAATTGCTTCCGGATGGTCGCCGCCAGGTGGTCTACATTCTGCGCGAAGGGGATATGCTCGGTTTCTCCAACCGCGACTTCTTTGATTGCACCGCAGAAGCTCTGACCGAAGTTGAGCTTCAGGTCTTTGAAAGCCGTGAGATCTCTACCTCTCCGATGATGCAGCACTACGTAAACCGTTGTCTGCTCTCTCAGATGGAGATCCTCCACGAGCATACCGTTCTGCTGGGCCGCAAGTCTGCTCTAGAGCGCGTTTCTACCTTCCTAATGAGCTTGGTGCCAAACCGTGGTGGACACGGCTGCACAGGCCCAAATGAAGAAGGTAAGCCAGATACCAAAACCGTTGCTCTGTCCATGACCCGTCAGGAAATTGCAGATTACCTTGGTCTGACCATCGAAACCGTTAGCCGCGTGATTTCTCAGCTGAAGCGTCGCGGTCTGATCAAAGTCGAAAAGCAGGACAGCATCCACATCACCAACATTTGTGGCATCTGTCAGCTGACTGGTATGCACTAAGCTGAGCTTAGGTGCAGGGCGCTCACTATAGAGCGTCGATAACAAGATAAGGAAACAGGCGCTGCACTCTCAGCGCCTTTTTTGTTGTCAGCATGTCTGCATAAAAGAAAAGCGGCCCGTTAAGGCCGCTTCTTTCATTCCGGTATGTCGTCGCTTTTAAACTGCGACAGAGTGCCGTGCCTGCTGGGTGGCTAGGTAAGTGTCAAACGCGGCAGCAACCACGCGTACATACCGCCGGCCTGCATCTGTCACAGTCACAACAGTGCCTTCCAGCGTCGCCACACCGTCTGCAATCATCTCCTGCATGTCCGCTGGGATGCTGGCGAACTCGCTAACTGGCAGGCCATGCTTTTCAGCGGTAGCTGCGTAATCGACCTCATAGTAGGTCATTAGCTGCATAATGATCTCTGCGCGGCACAGATCGACCTTATCGACAGCAATGCCCTTCTTGATCGGCAGAACATCATCAACCACCATACGCTCCCATTCGCGAGCAGATGGAGTTGTCTGAATGTAGCCCTGTGGCAGGAAGCCGATGGAGCTGCAGCCAAAACCGATCAAGGTGTCAGCAGTATCTGTTGTGTAGCCCTGGAAGTTGCGGCGCAGACGGCCTTCCTTCAGAGCAATCGCCATTTCGTCAGTTGGCAGAGCAAAGTGGTCCAGACCGATCACTTCATAGCCAGCTTCAACGAGCGCATCGCGGGAAACATCAGAAAGGCGGATGCGTTCATTCGCACCCGGCAGGTTTTCTTCTTTGATCAGCTGCTGATGCTTCTTGAACCACGGAACGTGCGCATAACCGAACAGAGCAACACGGCCAGGTGCAAGTTCCTTGGTGTATTCAACAGTCTCGCGGATCGTCTTTTCAGACTGCCCCGGCAGACCATACATCAGGTCGAAGTTGATATCGTGCAGCCCAACATTGCGAAGAGCAGTCACTGCTTTCTTCACTGTGTTGTAAGGCTGGATACGGCCAATCTGCTTCTGAACGTCTTCATCGAAGTCCTGAACACCCAGACTGGTGCGTGTGATGCCAGCCATCTTGAGGGTTTCGGCCAGATAGTCGCCAACTGTTCTTGGGTCGAGCTCGATTGCGTGCTCAATATCCTCTGAGAAGACAAAGTTGGCTTTTAGCTTGTCGACGATCTTTAGGAAAGCTTCACGAGGTACAAGGCTTGGAGTGCCGCCACCCCAATGGATATGGTGAACCTCACGACCTGTGCCCAAACGCTTCAGCACAAGGTCGATTTCTTTGAGCATCAACTCCACATACGCAAGCACCGGCGCCATCTTGCGCGTCGCCTTGGTGTTACATCCGCAGTAATGGCACATTTCCTGACAAAACGGCACATGTAGATACAGCGACAGTGGGGTGTCACGAGGAATACTCTCCAGCCATTCTCCATAGAGAGATGGTGTCACTGCTTCACTGAAGTGAGGGGCAGTTGGATAGGAGGTATAACGAGGTACGTTCAAAGACGCATATTTTTGCTCTAGATCGGTCATGACGCTACCATACGCAAATGGACTAATTGAACTTTGATCCCTGTCAACAACACTGAGTTTTTAAAAAACTCAAGTCCCTTCAAGCAATTCGCAGCTGTTTGCGAACAGTTCTAAACTCTATGATTGAAATAATATATTGATTGATTGAATCAAGATTGATCATATGAATTTCGCTTTGTACCTCTGCTGTAATGACCCGCGCAGAGAGGTAAGCTAGTGAGTAAAAACGACATTCTGACATTACTAGGAGTTTTGGCGCTCGGCGGAGCAGGGGCTGCTGCGTTTGAGGCACTGTCACTACCTGCCGGTTTTCTCGCTGGACCGATGGTAGCTGTTGTTCTCGCCAAATCTATTTCTCTTCCCTTGCTCAAAGACAACAGCTTCACATTCCCAAGCGGCCTGATCTCTGCCAACTACATCTTCATCGGTGCGGCGATGGGATCCGCTGTCTCACCTGACTTCTGGGCAGGTGCTGCCTTATGGCCGCTCTCCATGTTGGCACTGGTTGCTGTCGTGAGTGGCATTACGTCCTGCGTTTACCTCTACACCTATAAAAAATGTAGCTGGGGTCGGGATGAAGCCTTCTTTGCAGGTCTGCCGGGAGCGTTGGGAATGACTGCTGCTCTTGCGCAGGAGAGGGGAGCGCCCATGGATCGCATCATGATCGTCCAACTCGTACGCCTTTTTCTCCTGATCGCAGTCCTGCCTCTGATCATCTCCAGTGTCGTTGAGAGCAAAGAGGTCATCTTTTCTGAGACAAATGATGTAATGAGCCTGAGAGATGGGCTTCAACTTGTCCTTGCATTGCTGATCTGCGCAGTCTGCGGGTATGCTGCTCTCAAGCTAAAAGCGCCGGCGGGAATGCTGACCGGTGCTTTTTTTGCCAGTGCCGCTCTCAACTCAACGGGTATGCTAGAGTTCGCGCTTCCGGTATGGCTGGCGACGCCTTGCTATATAATAATGGGCACCAATGTTGGCCTCTACATCGGTAAGATGGATCGCAACACCTTAAAGCCAATATTGGGCACGTCGTTTATCGTGTTTGCCATCAGCCTTTCGGTCGCTTTGGGCGGAGCTGTGGTCACCTCATGGGCTCTCGAGATCTCCTTCGATAAGGTCTTTCTGTCATTTGCGCCCGGTGGCATGGAGGCCATGCTTCTCATCTCGATCTTGCTGGATATCGATCCGGTGTTTGTGGCCACTCATCAGTTGGCCCGCTTCATGGGGCTTCTGGCCTTCATGCCGATCGTCACAAGATATGTACTGGGGCCTGTTTCTGCTGGTCAGGCAGATGAGGCGAGGGCGCAGAGTGCGACCTAAGACGCATATCGCAGCGGTGCTTTTGTGCGCTGCAGAATTTCGCGAGGAACTTATCCAGCTCACCATGATTCTATGTATGCGTGCCTACGCTGATTTACCTATCAAAATACGCTAATTTATACCGAGCCCGCCAAAACACGCTTCAAGCTGCGCCAAAACAACGCATCTCGGGCTAATTATATGTAATATATGACGAAAACCCCAAAATAAGGGGTGTACTTGCGAATTAGAGTAATTTTATTTTTTTTGTTCGAGTTCTTTTTGACATGTATCAAGGGCGGGGCAATTTGCCACCCATAGAACTACGGTCAGGTAGTCCTATCTGGACGAACTTGTTTACTTTATATGGGGCGAACATCATGGGTGAGCGGAAAGTCAGATATCTGTCGCTCGAGGAAGGCGGATTTTCCCTCCTTCTTCTCGCGGTAGCGATTTTCTGTCTGGTCATTGCAGGGAAAACCTGGGATCAGGTCTTGGCATTTCATACCGCATTGATTGCACTAGCATCATTGGCCGGTATTTTCTTCATTTTTCGCCGATACTTCGACGGAAACAACACGCCTGCACCGCTGGAAATTAACGGTAAGCCAAACTACAATATGGCTCCTGTTAAATTTGCAACGTGGGCATCTGTTTTCTGGGGTATCGCGGGCTTCCTGGTAGGTGTGATCATTGCATCTCAGCTGGCATTCCCAGCTTTGAACTTTGACCTGCCATGGATCAATTTCGGGCGTCTTCGTCCGCTGCATACTTCAGCTGTTATTTTTGCATTCGGCGGTAACGTTCTTATCGCGTCTTCATTCTACGTTGTGCAGCGCACCTGTCAGGCCCGTTTGCCTGGTACAATCGCCCCATGGTTTGTAGTCCTCGGTTACAACCTCTTTATCGTTGTTGCAGGTACCGGTTACCTCCTCGGCGTAACTCAGGGTAAAGAATACGCTGAGCCAGAGTGGTATGCAGACTGGCTGCTGACCATCGTTTGGGTTGGCTATCTGCTCACCTTCCTCGGCTCCATCTGGCGTCGTAAAGAGTCCCACATCTATGTGGCAAACTGGTTCTACCTCGCGTTCATCGTAACAATTGCAGTTCTGCACCTGTTCAACAACGCATCCCTGCCAGTAAGCATCTACTCTACTAAGTCCTACATCGTTTGGGCTGGTGTTCAGGATGCGATGGTTCAGTGGTGGTATGGCCACAACGCAGTGGGCTTCTTCCTGACAGCTGGCTTCCTGGCGATCATGTACTACTTCATTCCGAAGCGTGCTGAGCGTCCGGTATACTCTTACCGTCTGTCCATCGTTCACTTCTGGGCACTGATCTTCCTGTACATCTGGGCTGGTCCTCACCACTTGCACTACACCTCACTGCCACAGTGGGCGTCTACTCTTGGTATGACCTTCTCCATCATCCTCTGGATGCCGTCCTGGGGTGGTATGATCAACGGTCTGATGACCCTGTCCGGTGCTTGGGACAAGCTGCGTACTGACCCTGTTCTGCGTATGATGGTTGTGTCTGTAGCGTTCTACGGCATGGCGACCTTCGAAGGTCCTCTCATGTCCATCCGCGCTGTGAACGGCCTGTCACACTACACTGACTGGACTGTTGGTCACGTACACGCTGGTGCACTCGGCTGGGTTGGCTACATCTCCTTCGGTGCTCTGTACTGCCTGGTTCCTTGGCTCTACAACAAGAAGGCTCTGTACTCTCTGCGTCTCGTTAACTGGCACTTCTGGATCTCTACTCTGGGCATCGTGTTCTACATCTGCTCCATGTGGGTATCCGGTATCATGCAGGGCCTGATGTGGCGTGCGTACGATGAGCTGGGCTTCCTTGAGTACTCCTTCATCGAAACAGTGGATGCGATGTATCCGTTCTACGTCATGCGTGCATTCGGTGGTCTTCTCTTCCTCTCTGGTGCTCTCATCATGGTTTACAACCTCGTGATGACAGTTCGTGCAGGCGAAGAAGTTGAAACCGAAGCTGCAGGCCAGCCTGCAATGGCGCCAGCGGAATAATCGGGAGATCACGAATGTCTGCTTGGAAAAAACACCAAATCTTCGAGAAAAACTCGCTGATCCTGATTATTGGCATCGTCATCATGATCTCAATCGGCGGTCTCGTTGAAATCGTTCCTCTTTACTACCTGAAGAGCACGATCGAAAAAACTGAGGGTATGCGCCCTTACACCCCGCTTGAGCTTGTTGGACGTAACATCTACGTGCGTGAAGGCTGCTACGCTTGTCACTCACAGCAGATCCGTCCAATGCGTGATGAGCTGCAGCGTTACGGCAACTACTCCCTGGCAGCGGAATCCATGTACGATCGCCCATTCCAGTGGGGTTCTAAGCGTACTGGTCCTGACCTCGCTCGCGTAGGTGGCAAGTACTCTGATGAGTGGCAGCGTGATCACCTGGTTGATCCACGTTCCGTATCTCCGACTTCTGTAATGCCTGGCTACCCATTCCTGATGGACGCTAAGCTTTCTACAATCGAGATCGAAAACCACCTCAAAGTGAATGCACTCTACGGTGTTCCTTACACTGAAGAGCAGATCGCAAGCGCTAAAGTAGACCTCTTAGCTCAGGCTCAGCCTGATAGCGATGCGGCAGAAGGCTTCGAAGAGCGTTACCCAGGTGCTCTCATCCGTGACTTCGATGGCAATGCTAAAGAAGTGACTGAGATGGACGCACTGGTGGCTTACCTTCAGATGCTTGGCACACTCGTAGACTTTAGCCTCTACGACGAAAAAGCAAACTTGCGCTAAGGAGGCGATGATGGACGCGACTTACACCGCCCTCGCACACTTCGCGCAAACTGGTGGTCTCCTCTATTTCATGGCCATTTTCGCAGGTGTAATTCTTTACGCTTGCTGGCCAAGCAATGGGGAGCGCTTTAACGATGCTTCACAGATCCCGCTTCGGGAGGACGACTAATGGCTGAACATAAAAAGGAAATTGACCAGGTATCGGGTGTCGAAACCACTGGTCACGAATGGGATGGCCTGAAAGAGCTGAACAACCCGCTTCCGAAGTGGTGGCTCTACATGTTCTACGGCAGCATCGTGTGGTCAGTGATCTACTGGGTCCTGATGCCAAGCTGGCCGCTGGTCAACGGTTACACAAAGGGTCTTCTGGATTACAGCCAGCGTGCTGTTGCGACTGAAGAGTTCAATGTAGCTGCTGCAGAACGCGCCGAAACCGGTAAGATGCTTCTTGAAGCGTCTTTGGATGAGATCCTCAACACACCAGAACTGCTCGAGTATGCGAGTGCTCAGGGTAAAGTGGCATTCGGTGACAACTGCGCACCTTGTCATGGCACCGGCGCAACTGGCTTTGAAGGCTATCCAAACCTTCAGGACGACAGCTGGATCTGGGGTGGCGATCTGGACACTCTGGCAACCACCATCTCTTACGGTGTTCGTTCAGAACATGACGAATCCCGCTTTGCAGAAATGCCTGCATTTGGTCGTGATGAACTGCTCGAAAAAGAAGAGATCGTTCAGGTTGCCAACTATGTTGGTTCAGTTGCAGGTCTTCCAACGCAAGACGGCGTAGATCTGGAAGCTGGTAAAGTTATCTATGAAGAGAACTGTGCAGCTTGTCATATGGACAATCTTAAGGGTGATATAGAAACAGGGTCTCCAAACCTGACGGCACCTACTTATCTCTATGGCAAATCTGTAGATGACATCATTGCGCAGGTAAATGCACCGCGCCACGGTGTGATGCCTGCATGGATCGATCGTCTGGGTGAAACAACAGTCAAGTCTCTGGCTGTGTACGTTCACTCTCTCGGCGGCGGTCAGTAAACTCTCTTTATTCGCTAAAATAAAAAACAAGCGAGGACGCGCAAGTGCCCTCGCTTCACTTGCACAAATACATCGCCAACTGAGGAAGACGTTATGTCTAGCCAAGTTGAACCCATCGATAACGAAGAGGATGAGTCCTGGTTTGCGTCAGCTGCCAAAGTTTACCCCATGGAGGTAAAAGGCCGTTTTCGTAAAATCAAATGGGCAATTCTCTTTATTACCCTTGGAATTTATTACTTTACCCCCTTCATTCGTTGGGACCGGGGACCTTTGCTCCCGGATCAGGCTGTTCTGGTCGATTTTGAACGTAAAAGAGGTTACTTCTTCTTTCTCGAAATCTGGCCTCAGGAAGTCTATTACCTTGCCGGATTGCTCATCATTGCATCTGTTGCCTTGTTTCTGATGAACGCAATCGCAGGTCGCCTCTGGTGCGGTTACCTTTGCCCGCAGACGGTTTGGACCGACCTTTTCTTCCGCGTAGAAAGCATGATTGAAGGCGATCGCCGCAAACGGATCGCACTGGACAAGCAGCCTTGGAATGCTGAAAAGATTCTCAAAAAGGGAACAAAGCATTTTATCTGGCTGATGATTGCCTGGTGGACTGGCGGGGCGTGGGTTCTTTATTTCGCTGACGCACCAACCCTTGTTTATGACCTGGCAACCGGACAGGCAGCAATGTCTGCATATGTCTGGATCGGCATTCTGACCTTCACCACCTATTCGCTGGCAGGTCACATGCGCGAGCAGGTCTGTGTTTACATGTGCCCTTGGCCACGTATTCAGGCCGCTCTGACTGATGAGCACGCGCTGAACGTAACTTATCGTTACGACCGTGGTGAGCCACGTGGTCACCTCAAAGAAAGCAAGAAACGTCTGGCAGAAGGTTTGCCAGCTGGTGACTGTATCGACTGTAATCAGTGCTTCTATGCTTGCCCAACCGGTGTTGATATCCGTAAGGGCGCGCAGCTCGACTGTATTCAGTGTGGCCTGTGTATCGATGCCTGTGACTCAATCATGACCAAAGTTGGCAAACCAACTGGCCTGATTGCGTATGACACCGACATCAACATTGAGCGCCGTGAGAAAGGTGAAGAGGCAGTCTATCGCCTGATCCGTCCACGTACCGTGATCTACACTGCAATCATTGCTGCGATCGCCGGTGTAATGCTGTACATGCAGCTCAACCGCTCCATGACAGACCTGTCCGTCGTGCACGACCGTAACCCGCTCTACGTTCAGCAGAGTGATGGCGGTTTCAGAAACGGCTATGCGCTCCGTCTCCTGAACAAGCACAACAAGGAACAGGCGTTCACTCTGAGTGTTGAAGGCATGCCAGCAGGTACAACACTTGAAGTGGTTGGCATTCATAAGAGTGCTGCGGACCTTACCAAGGACACGCAGATAACCCTGACAGTGGATGCGGACACCACACGCTCTGTTCGTGCGCTTGTATTCTCACCAGCAGGTGTTGAGCTTCCAGGTTCTAAACCGATGAGCTTCAAGCTGATCGACAGCGAAACTGGTGAAACCACTGTTGTGAGTGACTTCTTCCGGGCACCGGGCAAATAGAAGTCCTTTGAGGTAAAACTACCTATTTAAACTTGCGTGATGAGGGGTACGCCCCTTATCACTTACATGGTCATAATGGCGAGACTCTCCCCATCATAAGAGCCGCCAAGAAGGAGCTAGGATATGACAATGGCTGTAGACCACAAGTCTCCGCGCAAACCTAGGCAGATTACTGGCCGCACGGTTCTGTTCAGCCTCATCGCATTCTTCGGTGCAATTGCTGCCATGAATGCCGTGATGATCTATATCGCGATTGATACATTTCCTGGGCTGGAAGTGGATAGCTCCTATAAAGTAAGCCAACGCTACAACAAAGAAATTGCCAAGGCGAAAGCTCAGGCCGCACTCAACTGGAGCGTAGATGCCGTCATTGAACGCAATGGCGATGGCTCCGCACACATCCGGGTAATTGCAAAAGACAAAGCTGGCGCACCAATTACTGGCGAAGCCGTCACCGTAAAACTGCATCGCCCAACAATCACCGCTGCTGATCAGGATCTTGTTTTGTCCGAACGTTCAGCTGGTGAATATGTCGCCAATGCATCTGGTGTAGGTGCTGGCCATTGGAACGTCATCGTAGAAATCGCAGATCGAAACGATAAAGCACTGCCGATTTTCCGTTCCAAAAACAAGACTTTCTTCGCTGAGTAAGGCGGTATTGCTATGTCTGCGCCTGAGAGGGATTGGGCTGCATTCGTAACAAATACGGACGATGGCAAGGCTCATATGGACCTTGCTGTCGACGGTATTACGTGTGCTGCATGTATGTACGAAATTGAACGCGGCCTCCAGAAGCTGGATGGCGTTGAAAAAGCACGCGTAAACCTGTCATCTCACCGGCTCTCCGTAGATTGGGATGAGGACAAGACAAACCCGTCTCCGATCGTCGATATGCTGCAAAAGCTTGGATACAAGGCATATCCCTTTGATCCGGCACAGGTAAAATCCCGTGGCGATGCTGTTGGTAAAGAGATCCTGCGAGCCCTCGCGGTCTCCGGCTTTGCCGCAATGAACATCATGCTGCTGTCGATCTCTGTCTGGTCCGGCAATGCCTCTGATATCGATCATGAGACCCGCGCTTTCTTCCATTGGATCTCTGCGCTGATCGCACTGCCAACCGTGGTCTACTCTGGACGTATTTTCTTCCGCAGTGCCTATATGGCAATCAAGACCAGCCGCCTGAACATGGACGTGCCGATCACGATCGGAGTGTTGCTCGCAACAGGCCTTTCAGTATGGCAAACCATTTCGGAGGCTGAGCACGCCTATTTTGATAGCGCCGTGATGCTCCTGTTCTTCTTGTTGGTGGGCCGTTACTGCGATCATTTGATGCGCAGAAAAACGCGTTCTTTTGCTGAAAACCTCGCGACTTTGAAAGCAGAGAGTGCTGCGAAGATTCAAGAAGACGGCAGCACACTCGACGTACCACTCTCCAAACTGGCTGTTGGCGATCGTGTGCTTGTCCGCGCTGGTGAGCGCATCTCTGTAGATGGTCGGATCGCAACAGGCACGTCTGAAGTGGACCAGAGCCTGATAACAGGTGAAACTCTGCTGCAAGCAGTCGGGGAAGGGGATCTCGTCTACGCAGGTACTATGAACACATATGGTGTCCTGGAGATTGAAGTCACCGCAGCCGCCAAAGGTACATTGCTGGATGAGGTGAATAAGCTTCTCGAAACAGCAATGGAAGGCCGTTCCAAGTACGTTCACATCGCAGATCGAGCCTCTCAGCTTTATGCGCCTGTGGTCCATGCAGCCGCATTGTTGACGCTGATTGGCTGGATCATGCTTGGCATGGCGTGGCAGCCAGCGCTGGTCATCGCCATCTCGGTTCTGATTATCACATGCCCGTGTGCGCTCGGCCTTGCCATCCCTGCAGTACAAGTTGTTGCCAGCGGATTGTTCTTCAATGAACGCGTCTTGCTGAATGCTGGCGATGCCATCGAGCGCCTCGCAAGTGTCGACACCATCGTGTTCGACAAGACAGGCACGCTAACCCTTCCGGAAGCATCGCTCTCACAAAAGCATGGGCTCTCAGCAGAGCAGTTGGAGCTGGCAGGTCGTCTGGCATTGTCTTCTTCACATCCACTGTCTCAGGCTATTGCAAGAGCCACTGGCGCGCAGCAAAGCTTGCCAGATGCGAAGGAACTCGCGGGTAAGGGTGTTGAAGCACAGATTGATGGCCTGCAGGTGAAGTTAGGTTCTCCGGCATTCTGCAATGTTTCGGAAGAGCAACTCACTCAGGCGAAAGAGCAACATCCGGATGCGTCCTTCGTAGCGTTTCAGATGGGAAATGAAACAGCTCATCTTCTCCCTGTGGGCCAGTTTATGCGGGAAGGGGCGGTTGAGACCATTCAGAAGCTGAAAGAAGCTGGCTTTGCGATTGAGATCCTCAGCGGTGACCATGCAGGTGCAGTGAAGCATGCTGCTGATCTACTCAGCGTTGAGAGCTGGAAAGCAGGTCTGAAACCTCAGGACAAGATTGACCGCATTGAAGAGCTGAAAGCGCAGGGCAAGAAAGTGCTGATGGTCGGTGATGGTCTTAACGATGCGCCATCCCTGGCAGCTGCAAACGTCTCCATCTCACCGGTATCTGCTGTTCACGTCAGCCAGGCCGCAGCTGATGCTGTGTTCCTAGGAGATAGTCTTGCTCCAGTCATGAGCGCTCTGAAAATCTCTCAGAAAGCGCGCTGGGTAATGAACCAGAATCTTGCCATCTCTGTCATCTATAACCTGATTGCAGTGCCATTTGCGGTGCTAGGTTTTGTCACACCTCTCGTTGCAGCCTTGGCTATGTCGGGTTCTTCGATTATCGTGACGCTAAATGCAGTACGCCTGAGAATGATTGCAGGCACATCATCCCAGCCGAGCCAGGAGGCCTAAGCAGCACTATGGAAGTCTTAATCTACCTTATCCCGGTTGCGTTGGTTCTTGGTGGCGCAGGTTTGGTAGCGTTCCTATGGTCTCTGCGTGCAGGGCAGTACGATGATATGGAAGGGCCGAAGTGGCGTATTTTGGATGATGGTGATCTGCAGGAAAACAGCACACCTGTGGAAGCCGCCAAGCGCAAGGCGTCCTAATCAGTCATCAGCTGTATTTAGCAAAAAGATCAGATCAATGAGAGGCTTGTAAGCGATCCGCTTCAGGCCTCTTTTTTGTTGGTGAGTGAGGGCAACAAAAAAGGCCGACTAAAGAGCCGGCCTTTTGATGTTTCTATGCGTTGGTGCTTAGCCGCCAGCAAACTGATAAACAGCCTGACCTTGTGCAGCGTCCAGCTCTTCTTCGGCTGGAGCGTCGGTGAATGGCAACTCAAGGGTCTGCCATACATCAACCAGTGCGTCGCGCAGGTGATCAATCAGGGCGTCGTTATGGACAGGGCCTGGAGTGATACGCAGACGTTCTGTGCCGCGTGGAACGGTTGGATAGTTGATTGGCTGAATGTAGATGCCATGCTTATCGAGCAGAAGGTCGGTTGCCTGCTTACACAGATCAGGGTCAGCCACGAGGACTGGAATGATGTGTGTGTCAGAAGGCATCACAGGCAGGCCTGCTGCTTTCAGCACGTCCTTGGTGCGCTGTGCCTGACGCTGCTGGCCTTCACGCTCAACACCGGATTCTTTCAGGTGCTTGATGGAAGCTGTTGCAGCTGCAGCAAGTCCTGGAGGAATAGCAGTGGTGAAAATAAAGCCCGGAGCATAAGAGCGAACCGCATCAATGATGGTCTGAGAAGCAGTGATGTAACCACCCATCACACCAAATGCTTTCGCCAGTGTACCTTCGATGATGTCGATACGATCCATCACACCATCACGCTCAGCAATACCTGCGCCGCGTGGACCGTACATGCCAACAGCATGCACTTCGTCGATGTAAGTCATCGCATTGTACTTGTCAGCAAGGTCACAAATGCGCTCGATCGGTGCGATATCGCCATCCATGGAATACACGGATTCGAACACGATCAGTTTTGCGCGGTCATTACCAGCAGCCTTGAGCAGATCTTCAAGGTGCTCAAGATCGTTGTGACGCCATACCTTCTTGGACGTACCTGCGCCGCGAACACCCGCAATCATGGAAGCGTGGTTCAGCTGGTCGGACAGGATCAGACAATCAGGCAGCAGTTTAGCAATGGTGGAGATGGAGGCTTCGTTGGAGACGAAACCACTTGAAAACACCAGAGCGCCTTCTTTGCCGTGCAGGTCAGCGAGTTCTTCCTCAAGCTGTACCAGAGGGTAGTTCGTGCCCGAGATGTTACGTGTACCGCCTGCGCCTGCTCCCATGCGCTGAACGGTTTCTGTCATGGCTTCAATCACTTTAGGGTGTTGACCCATACCCAGGTAGTCGTTCGAACACCAAATGACGATTTCACGGAGGTTTTGATTTTCTTTACGCCAGA
The DNA here is from genome assembly GCF_057774105.1 of Pseudovibrio sp. SCP20. Taxonomy (NCBI): domain Bacteria; kingdom Pseudomonadati; phylum Pseudomonadota; class Alphaproteobacteria; order Hyphomicrobiales; family Stappiaceae; genus Pseudovibrio; species Pseudovibrio sp. SCP20. Next base: position 438,797 of record NZ_JBYMDH010000001.1, read on the forward strand.
GTGCGTGTGGGTGACGCCCTGCAATGCGCTCGAGATTAGCAAATACGCGGTACCGTTTTTCATCCTTCAAAGAAGCAATCGCCTCATTGAAGATATTTTGGTAGTCCATTTTTTGCCCCTTATATTGCGGCGGTATTATTCGGCGATACTTTAGAGTTAGCCTAAACTTAGCGATAATCCTTATCCCTGTCGAAGGACACATTGACGCGGTCCATGGAAATGCGGATTTATCAAAGGATATTTTCACCTAACGCATATCAGCCTATCTATATCGCAGAGACAGTCTTTGACATAGAACTATAATTGGGCAGTCTTGCAATTTGTTATGTTCTCTGCCACACCTTGTAACTAATAACTGAATTTCTGTTCTAATTAAATTGGGTTGCGTCAAGTGACCGGGGCATGACTGCGTGAGTATAGACCTCTCATCCTTATCATTTCTGGTGGTTGAAGATAGTGCGTACATGCGCACGATTCTGCGGACAATGCTCCAGGGGTTTGGTGCCCGTAAGATCGTAGAGGCGGAAGACGGTGCGTCAGGCCTTGAGGCGATGGATCGCGCGAACCCGGATATCCTGATTCTCGACTGGGTTATGCCAATCCTCGACGGTGCGGATATGGTTCGTATGATCCGTACCCAGAACAATCCATACGCCTATATCCCAATCATTATGGTCACCGCGCACACAGAGCGCAGCCGTATTATTGAAGCTAGAAAACTGGGTATACATGAGCTGCTCTGCAAGCCGATCTCGGCAAAAGCGCTCTACCAGCGCATCGCTTCAATCATACTGCAGCCAAGAGACTTTGTGAAAACAGCTGGTTACTTCGGTCCAGCACCGCGGGAAATCCGCGGGCACAAGAAAAACTGGGATGGCAACAAGGTTCTGACAGACGCAAACTCTGCAATGGTCTGATCAGCTTTCCCAAAAATCTATGAGATTTGAAGTGCCTCCTCGGAGGCGTCAGCCTGCCTCCAAGGTAGGTAGCCTGTAATGCGATCCATATACCCCTGACAGCAACTCCGATATTCGGAGAGGGATAGGTGGGTGCTAAGGCCGGATGTGCGGCGCGTGTAAAGAAATGAACGCGAAGAGCATTAAAGCGAGGAGAGGGCCTCGACTGCCTTTTCCCATTTTTCTGAGGGAAGGCTGGAAACTAGTCGAATAAGTTGCGCAAACTCTGCTTCTTCGAGCTGGTAGCGGAGCATCTGCAGCTCTGCCTCTGTAAACTTGCCGGTTGCAGCTGCGGGAACATCCGCTTCGATGACTGCCTGATCCATTTTCACCTCCTGAAACTCCAACAAAATGAAAATCAGTGGGCACTTGCACAAGAGCACGCGCAAGTGCGCTTGGGAGGCATATCCTCTTCCCCGGTTCCGCAAAAACGGATGTTGGAAAACTACCCCAATACGCCCCCAAGACCACAGAAACGTCGCAGGACCGCCGCCATATGTAAACCAACCCCAAGATGAAATTTGGTAGAATTGTGGCACGTTGTATCTGAGACACAGTGCCGTTGAGGCAGTCGGGGCACAGTCGTGCGCAGTGGAATTTTATTTCCATACGGTGATATTTAAGTGTCCTGCAAAGTTCAATTATTTCGCGGGACCTTTGGATTATCGATGGATTAGCGTTGATAAGTGCTCGCACGTATCTGGAAGACTTATGCGGATAGCAGCATCTGCTCACGGCAGAGTTGCAAGTTGTTCTAAAAATCTGTGATTTTTTAAAATCTGATTTCTCGTTTTGGGGAAATGCAAAAGCAAGAAGCCGCGACTTCAGCGCATAATTTCTAACAATGTAGAAGAAGAATGGTGCTGCCGGAGAGATTTGAACTCTCGACCTCTCCCTTACCAAGGGAGTGCTCTACCCCTGAGCTACGGCAGCGTGCCGAAATCTGTGCATCGCGATTAGAAGAATGGTGCTGCCGGAGAGATTTGAACTCTCGACCTCTCCCTTACCAAGGGAGTGCTCTACCCCTGAGCTACGGCAGCATCGCATAAATATGAAGCAGTTAAGCGCTTCCTATATCTTCCAAACCAGCGTATTTTGCAACGAGGTAAGTGCTCCGTGGGCGCTGCCCTCGGAACGAGGAGGCTTATGTCATAACCTTTTTAAACCTGCAAGAGGTTTTATTGGCAGTTCTGTGGAAACTGAATAACACAGCGAAATGAGAGCATTGCCATGCACTTGTCGTATATTAGGGCACTTGGCTTCAATCCCGACCTCGTGTACCTGTTGCGCATGACAGATTCAAAGAAAACAGAAGGCGAGGATAAGGCGATAAAGTCTGCATCCAAGCCAAAAAACGATCCGAAGGCTGATCGGTTGGCTGAAGCCTTGCGCGCAAATCTGCGCCGCAGAAAACAAGCTGCAAAGCGAAGCGCTGACGAAGATTGAGCTTGCTCGCCATGCGCGTTGGGGCGTGAAAAAGGGCGTTAAGCAAAAATCTAGCATTTTTCGCTAAATTAGAAATACATGTAAAACTCGTCAGAAACTGAAGGGTTTTGACGAGGTAAGACGCCGCGGACTTCGTATATCCTGCTAATTGCGAAATATCAGTAGGATCTATTGGGGAAAACCGTTGGGGAAGCAGCAGGGCGAAAGTGACGCCTTGTTTATGCCATAGCGCTGATGTTAGTGGGCACAATCAATTCCTCTTCAAATTTGCGTTTCCCTCTGCGGGCTTTATTGGGGTTATGAAATATGGACAAAATTCGTATTGTTGGTGGTAATCAGCTAAATGGTGTTATTCCGATCTCAGGCGCGAAGAATGCTGCGCTGCCTTTGATGATCGCGTCACTGCTCTGCGAAGATACACTGACACTCGAGAATGTGCCCCGCCTGCGCGATGTCGCGCTGCTCACACAGATTCTTTCCAACCATGGCGTTGATTACTCTGTAGATGGCAAGCGCGCTGGTCAGGACACAATGACTGGCCAGACCATTCACCTGAATGCAAGTAACATTGTCGACACCACTGCTCCTTACGAGCTGGTCTCCAAAATGCGTGCAAGCTTCTGGGTCATCGGTCCATTGCTCGCCCGCATGCACAGCGCGCGCGTTTCCCTGCCTGGTGGCTGTGCAATTGGTACGCGTCCGGTAGACTTCTTTATCGATGGCCTGAAAGCACTCGGCGCTGATATTGAGATGGACCGCGGTTATGTTCAGGCAGAAGCAAAAGGCGGCCTGAAGGGTGGTCGTGTTGTCTTCCCTAAAGTATCCGTTGGCGCAACCCACACAGTTATGATGGCTGCGACATTGGCAAAAGGCGAGAGCGTGATTGAAAACGCGGCTCAGGAGCCAGAAGTTACAGATCTCGCAAACTGCCTGATCGGTATGGGCGCTAAGATCGAAGGCGCTGGAACAGACACCATTCATATTCAGGGCGTGGATAGCCTCGGTGCACATCGTCACCCGGTTATTCCTGACCGTATCGAGACCGGCACCTATGCAATGGCTGTTGCGATGACAGGTGGTGAAGTCACGCTGGAAGGTGCACGCGGCGATTTGCTGGAAAGCGCGCTGGACGTTCTGCGCCAGACCGGTACTGAGATCACTGAAACCAACATGGGTCTCAAAGTACGCCGCAACGGTGCAGGTATCAGCCCGGTTGATATCTCCACCGAACCATTCCCAGGCTTCCCAACGGACCTGCAGGCACAGTTCATGGCGCTCATGACACGCTCCAAAGGCGTGAGCAAGATCACCGAGAACATCTTCGAAAACCGCTTCATGCACGTTCAGGAGCTGGCACGTCTTGGTGCCAAGATCACTCTGGACGGGCAGGTCGCTTCCATCGAGGGGGTGGAAACTCTGCGCGGTGCTCAGGTTATGGCAACCGATCTGCGCGCATCCGTATCTCTCGTGATCGCAGGCCTTGCTGCTGAAGGTGAGACCACAGTTAGCCGTGTCTATCACCTTGATCGTGGCTTTGAGCGTCTGGAAGACAAGCTCTCTCGTTGCGGCGCAGTCATTGAGCGCATCTCTGCTTAATCGTCAGAGCGCAAAAGATATGAACCCGGTCTGTTTCAGGCCGGGTTTTTTCATGGAGAATTTCTCAAAGAAGACGGACCGTACCTTCAAGCTTGAAATCTGCTGCGTTCATTCATAGATGTTTTTCTGTAAATTGTTGTAATAGTAAGGATGTCTCGCGCTTATGTACGGTGCGCGAGCCTAGGAAATTCTGCAAGGGATCGATATGGAACAGGTAAAACCGATGAAGCTGATGGCACTGGATCAGGAAGACTTGCAAGTCATCTCTTCCATGGTGCAGGACAGTGTTCTGAAACTCGCGGATATCAAATACTTACCTGGCGAACGTCGTCTGGTTCTCACAATGAATCGATACCTTTGGGAAACAGACGCAAACAACCAGAAGAGACGTATGCGGGCACGTTCCGTGCTCTCCATCTCTCGTGTTGATGCTGTCAAAGCACAAAAGATCAACCAGACAAACAAAGACATGGTCCTGTCTTTGCTCTGTGTGTTGTTTGAAGAGACAAATGCGCCGGCTGGTCAGTTGAAGCTTGAGTTTTCCGGTGGGGCTGCTATTGCAGCAAACATCGAATGCATCGAAGCACAGCTTGCTGATCTGGGCTCTGTCTGGGAAACCGATAACAGACCCGAACATCATCTGGAAGGCTAGTTGGAAAGCGCGGGATAGTTTCGTAAAATCCCGGCACAACTTAAAGGCTTGGACCGCAATTCGAAAAAAATGGAACATCACCTCAGAGGCAGTAGTGCTCTGAGAACAAAAGTAAATTGGGAACGATAACGTGGCGATAAAGCTCTCCTCAAAGTCTGAAGGTTTCGAAGAAGAAATTCGTGCCCTGCTTGGAAGCAAGCGGGAAACTTCAGAGGATGTGGATCATATCGTGCGCGACATCCTACATGATGTCGAAACGCGCGGTGATGCGGCCGTGCTCGAGTACACCAACAAGTTTGACCGTATGTCGGCCAAATCAATGGACGAGCTAAAAGTAACTGAAGCGGAGATCGAAGCAGCTGTTGCTCAGATCCCTGCTGAAACACTGGAAGCATTGCAGCTTGCCCATGATCGTATTCGTTCCCACCATCAAAAGCAGTTGCCGGAAAGCTACACCTATAAAGACGCAATCGGCGTAGAACTGGGTGCTATTTGGACCGCAGTGGAAGCTGTTGGCGTGTATGTACCAGGTGGCCTTGCCAGTTATCCATCCTCCGTTCTCATGAACGTCGTTCCTGCAAAAGTCGCGGGCGTTGAGCGGATCGTGATGGTGGTTCCAAGCCCGGACAACGTGCTCAACCCACTTGTGCTGGCTGCTGCCAAAATGTCTGGCGTCTCTGAGATTTACCGCATCGGTGGTGCTCAGGCTGTTGGTGCGCTGGCATATGGCACGGAAACAATCGCGCCAGTCTCCAAGATCGTTGGCCCGGGCAACGCATTTGTTTCCGCAGCAAAGCGCCGTGTATTCGGCACTGTCGGCATCGATATGATCGCGGGTCCTTCAGAGATTCTCGTGGTGGCAGACAAAGACAATAACCCGGATTGGGTCGCTGTTGATCTGTTGTCTCAGGCTGAACATGATCCGGTCGCGCAGTCCATTCTCATCACAGACAGTGAAGAACTGGCACAAGCCGTTGAAGAAGCTGTTGAGCGTCAGCTGACCACGCTGCCGCGGGCAGACGTAGCCCGTCAGAGCTGGAATGACTTCGGCGCCATCATCACCGTTGATAATCTGGACGATGCCATGGTGCTGTCCAACCGCTTCGCTCCTGAGCACCTTGAGCTCTGTGTTGATGATCCGGATGCGCTGCTGCCAAAGATGAGAAACGCTGGCGCTGTGTTTGTTGGTCGTTACACACCAGAAGCAATCGGCGATTATGTCGGCGGCTCCAACCACGTGTTGCCAACGGCACGCTCTGCTCGCTTCTCCTCTGGTCTTTCCACGCTGGAGTTTGTGAAAAGAACATCGCTCCTGCGCTGTAATCCGGAAAATCTGGCGCAGATCGGCCCGGCAGCCGTCACCCTTGCAGAGGTGGAGGGCTTGCAGGCACATGGACGTTCAGTCTCAATTCGCTTAAATCACTAGTCACTTGATCCAGTAGGGAAAAGATCGCTCGATGAACAAGGAAGTCCCTGTAAACGAAGAACAGAGACAACAAGGAGGAGAACGCCTCTTTGAGGTGGTTCTTGACCGGGATTCGATTGTGCGCGCCGACAAGGATGTCGAGCGCGAGCGGAAAATTGCGATCTTTGATCTGGTAGAGGAAAACATGTTTTCTCCGGTCGGGCCCGATCTGGGCCCGTACCGACTGGATCTTGCGATGATCAAGCGCAAGCTTGTGCTTGGAATTCGAGATGAAATGGGCAGCGAAATCGCAACTCATATCCTCTCGCTCACACCTTTCCGGAAGATTATCAAAGACTACTTCATGATCTGCGAGAGCTACTACGATGCCATTCGAAGTGCCTCTCCCAAGCAGATTGAAGCCATCGATATGGGGCGCCGCGGACTGCACGACGATGGTGCCTGCATATTGGAAGAGCGTCTGAAGGGGAAAATCACCATCGACCATCAAACCGCCCGACGCCTGTTTACGCTTATTTGCGCCTTGCAGCATCGGGGGTAAGGATGGCCGAGTTTATGTCACGGCCAAGTTCGATCCTGTTTATCTGCAGAATGAACGCCGTACGCTCCCCGATGGCAGAGGGGCTGACCAAGCTGCTGTATCCAAAACAGGTCTACACGCGCTCTTGCGGCGTCTTCGCAGGCGAGCGAGACCCCTTCGTGGACTCCGTGATGGACGAGCTGGGTATGGATCTGAGCAACCATCATCCCAAAACCTTTGAGGATCTGGCGGAAGACGGGTTCGACCTCATCGTGACGCTGGCACCGGAAGCTCACCACATGGCGTTGGAGCTGACACGTACCCAGCACGTTGATGTTGAGTACTGGCCCACAATCGACCCGACAGTGGCAACAGGCAGCCGTGCACAGATCATGGATGCCTATCGCGCGGTGCGTGACACACTGAAGCGGAAGATTGAACAGCGCATGCAATAAGCTGCTGAAAACGCTCTACGCGTGGCCTTTGCATGTGTTTTCCACCCAAAAACAAGAAATATGCGGTAAAACTCGTGAAACTGCCCTCCAAGAAATGGAGGTAGCCTGTTCACTTTTGACGAGTTATCCGGTAGGTTCCGCGAAAATTCCATTTAACAAATCAGGAATCCTAATGGCTAAAGAAGAAATGCTGGAGTTTCCAGGCGTCGTCGTCGAACTCCTTCCTAATGCGACTTTTCGTGTGAAACTTGAAAACGATCACGAAATCATCGCTCACACTGCTGGTCGTATGCGCAAAAACCGTATCCGCGTTCTGGCTGGCGATAAAGTGCTCGTGGAAATGACACCATATGACCTGACAAAAGGTCGTATCACCTATCGCTACAAGTAAGCGATCCACTGAGCGCGGGTTCATGATGAACCTGCCTTGGTTGAGCTCTGGTCTGTAATTCTATCGGGGAACTGGCATATGACCAAAGAACTGCCGCTAGTATTGGCCTCCGGGTCACCACGTCGTCTGGCGTTACTTCAGCAGATTGGTATTGAACCGGATTTCCTTCTACCTGCAGACATTGATGAGACGCCTGTGCGTGGGGAAAGCCCGCGCGCGCTGGCGCAAAGACTTGCACGCGGCAAAGCCGCCGCTGCTCGTGTCCTGATCGACCGGGATGAAGAAAAAGCACATTCCATCATCCTGGGGTCTGACACTGTAGTCGCAGTCGGGCGCCGCATCCTTCCTAAAGCCGAGAGCAAAGAGCAGGCCAGTGTCTGTCTCCAGTTGCTGTCTGGCCGTATGCATAAGGTCTACACCGGCGTATGCGTGAACATGCCGGATGGCGTGGTCCGCACCAAGCTGGTTGAAACCCGCGTCCGTTTCCGCCGTTTGTCTGCAAATGACACGGACAAGTACCTTGCTTCGGGCGAGTGGCGCGGGAAAGCAGGCGGATACGCTATTCAGGGCCTCGCAGGCGCGTTTATCGCCCGTGTGATTGGCTCATACCCAAGCGTGGTGGGATTGCCGCTGCTGGAGACCGCAAACCTTCTGCAGTCCGCTGGCTATCCGACACAGAAGACCTGGGACGAAGACGCTGTTCCTGCTGCCTAATCAGCAGGGCTAACGCGCAAACCCTCCAACAGTCTGCACATATCGCGGTGAAAGGCTCGCTAGAGCGTTTCGCAGCTCCTGTGTTGGCTTGCCATAAACGGTCATACCAGTTGGATGCAGCGTATCCATGAACTGCTTAGCGTAGGTGTTTGAAAACCACGTCAGATGTAGCAGGGCAGAGTTGCTGTCCTTGAAGCTTGTAAAGATCTCGCAGGATTGCCCGTCCTCACACAGGTACCAGACATAGGCTGTGGTATCACCTTGCATCTGCTGGACGGATTTCACCATCTCAACCATCAGTCCTTCAAAGACCTTTGGTTCTGCAGTGGCCAGGCGCGCTGTAAGGATCCAAGAAACTTCGTTATTCATTATACGCTTCCCCGGTTTTCGCGAGATACTTTCAAATAGATAAAGAACTCATGGCGTACCCCGACAAAGTGCTTCCGGTTGTTGGGCAAGGATACGCGCATACTTAAAAGTGCCTGCCTATGAGTAATCTTAGTCCGAACTTTAGCAGCTGCAAAGTTGTTTGCACCTAAACTGATTAACACCTTAAATTTAGGAGATAATTTGCAGTTGTGAAGAGGTGGCGAGGCCGTCTTTATTCCGAAATCGACAAAACCTCGGCAGTGACCTGACTTTATCTCTTGATGTCCCTGCAAATACTGGCTAGAGGCTCTGGCAGATGCTCCGCTGAGCCGGAGAGGTAAACAGCCATATCTGCGAAGACCCAAACCAGCAGTTGAGAGAGATGATGAAGAAGCCATCCGCAAAATGCCCGATCTGCGAAAAGCCGACGCAGGAAGCGACGAAGCCGTTTTGCTCAGACAGGTGTAAGCAAGTGGATCTCAACAAGTGGTTGAGTGGTCATTATTCCGTACCTGCAGTTGAGGAAGAGTTCAGTGAATCTGATATCTCTGACCTAGAAGATCCACGTATTCTGCATTGAGGATTTGGGGATAAATATTTCGAAAAATTGAAGATTTTTTCGACAATTTTTACGTATTTTCGGTGTTTTCTACCTGTGATTTGTTGAGCCAAGAAGTTGATATATTAAAAGGATTCTCAACAATCTTACCCCTTGCAACAGGTGCCGGATAGGTAAGCGATAAAAAAGTCAGGCTCTGAATTTTTTTTCAATTAGATGGCGAAATATATCTGCTTTAGTCTTGTGCCTGTCACAGTTATGGGCAATTGTACCGAGCGTGTTCTTGGGAGGTTTGCGCGGATATAGAGATTCTCGCGTAGCCGTCTCGTTAAATTGCTTGGGGCAATTGAAAAAAGGCAAGACCTATGAAAAAGCATCTCTTGGGCGCAACTGCGCTTTTGTTGTCTTTTGGTGTTTCTGCACCGGCTATGGCAGAATTTGATCTGACAATTTTGCACACGAATGATTTCCATTCCCGCATTGAGCCAATCAACAAGTACGACTCTACTTGTTCTGCAAAGGATGATGCAAAGGGCAAGTGTTTGGGTGGCACTGCTCGTTTGGAAACAGCAATTAAAGAACGCCGCGCTGCTGCGAAAAACTCCGTTCTGGTTGATGGTGGTGACCAGTTCCAGGGTTCTCTGTTCTACACTTACTACAAAGGTAAGGCTGCAGCTGAGTTCATGAACACTCTCGGTTACGACGCAATGACCGTCGGTAACCACGAATTTGACGATGGCCCAGAAGTTCTCCGTGGCTTCATGGACATCGTAAACTTCCCTGTACTGCTGGCAAACGCTGACTTCTCTAAAGAAGGCAAGCTGATCGGCGTTCTCAAGCCAACTTCTATCGTTGAGCGTGGCGGCGAGAAAATCGGTTTCATCGGCCTGACACCAGATGACACTCACGAGCTGTCCAGCCCAGGTGAGCACGTATCCTTCTACGATCCAATCGAAGCTGCAACCAAGCACGTTGCTGAACTTCAGGCGCAGGGCGTGAACAAGATCATCGTTCTGTCTCACTCCGGTTACGACGTAGACAAGAAAATCGCTGCTGCTGTTGACGGTATCGACGTGATCGTTGGTGGTCACACCAACACTTACCTGTCCAACACTTCTGACCGTGCTGAAGGCCCATACCCAACTTGGGTTGAAGCTCCAAATGGTAAGAAAGCTGCGATCGTATCTGCATACGCATACGGTAAGTTCCTCGGTGAGCTGAACGTTAAGTTCGACGACAACGGCGACGTGATCGAAGCTGTTGGTGAGCCAATCATCATGGACAAAGAAGTTGCTGAGAACGAAGCTATCAAGGCTCGTATCGCAGAACTCGCTGGCCCACTTGATGAAATCCGCACCGAAGTTATCGGCAACACAACTGCTGCGATCGATGGTGACCGTAAGTCCTGCCGCGCACGTGAGTGTGAAATGGGCGTTCTCGTAGCTGACGCTATGCTCGACGCAACCAAAGATCAGGGCGTTCAGATTGCAATCACCAACGGTGGCGGCCTGCGTGCATCCATCGACGCTGGTGAAGTAACCATGGGCGAAGCTCTGGCAGTTCTTCCGTTCCAGAACACTCTGGCGACTTTCGACCTTCAGGGTAAGTTCATCAAAGACGCTCTGGAAAACGGTCTGTCCAAGATCGAAGAAGGCGCCGGCCGCTTCCCACAGGTTGCTGGTCTGAAGTTCACCTTCGACGCTTCCAAGCCTGCTGGTGAGCGTATTGTTGAAGTGACCCTGGAAGACGGTTCTGCAATCGACGCAGAAAAAGTCTACAAAATCGCAACCAACAACTACGTTCGTAACGGTGGCGACGGCTACAAGATCTTCTCCGCAGAAGGTAAAAACGCATACGACTACGGCCCAGGCCTCGAATTCGTACTTGCTGACTTCCTGAAAGCACAGGGCGGTGCATACGAGCCAAAACTGGCTGGTCGCATCACCGACGCTACTGCAAAATAAGCAGAACTTGTTGAGCAGATGATTTGAAGCCGGAGGTTCTGCCTCCGGCTTTTTTCATGCCATCCTCTCGGGCATCAAAACCATCATTCTCTGCTGCGCTTCCTATTGTTCTTTGCAAACAGGGACTTGCATGAGGCGGCAGGAAGCCCTTACAACTATGTGGGGTCCAAATCTCAAGAGGCGCGTGGTCGTGGGCAATCTAGAGCAAGAGCAGCAAAAGCTCATCGACAGGTTCCATGCGCAAAAGCCAATCCGCTCATGGTCCATGATCATCTCCATCTTTGGTGACTGCGTTGCTCAGCGCGGCGGAGAGCTCTGGATGGGCAACATCACCGAGATCATGCAGATGATCGGCATCAACTCCGGTGTCGTCCGCACAGCCATGTCACGCCTTGCCTCTGATGGCTGGCTGGAACGCACCCGCATAGGCCGCAACTCCTTCTACCGCCTCACCAAAATGGGCCGTGAAGCCTTCGGTCAAGCCACTCCGCGCATTTACGCCCGAGGCCCCGCCAAGGGGAATGGCAGCTGGATCACAGCGATCCTGAGCGAAGGTGACGACCGGGCAGACCGCCGCGAGCAGCTGATGGAGCAAGGCTACGGCGTCATTGCACCCAATGTATTGATCAAGCCAGACAACGGGCAGGGCAATCCCAGATCCTCCGGCAAGGTTGTCTATATGCAGTCCAAGGCCCCAGCAGACAAAGCGCTGCAGCTGGCACGACAAGCCTGGAACCTGGACAGTCTGCAACAAGGCTACAGCGAGTTCATTGAGAACTACCGCGGTCTCCACGCATGCCTCTCAGAAGCTTCACGAAGTGAGCCGGGCATCTCGTCAGAAGACGCGCTGGTCATCCGCATCATGCTCATCCACGACCTGCGAAGGCTCGTTCTGAGAGACCCTGAGCTGCCTCTTCAGGCCTTGCCAGACAACTGGGCAGGAAGCATCGCCCGAGAGCTGGCGGCAGACATTTACAGCGCCTTGAGAGACCGCGGTGAGACCTGGCTTGATTCTAATGCCAAGAATGCAGAGGGCACTTTGCCGCCTCCTGAGCCTGCTTTTTTTGAACGGTTCCAACCTTTGTAATCATTAGAGAATTTAGAATTGTCCTAAAATGCGCCCTTAAATGTTACAGAAAAAACTTGTGAGAATGATATTCTGTGACATATTGAAGCGGAGACGAACATTGGTGTGCTCTTGGGAGGGACGTAACCTATGTACACGCAAGCATTGAACAACCCAGCTGTTGAAGCCGAGGTTGAGGACGAAGAGAAGCTTGCTGCTTTTCAAGCCCGTATTGACCGCGAAGAGAAGATTGAACCCAACGACTGGATGCCAGCAGCTTACCGCAAAACGCTGGTCCGCCAGATCTCTCAGCACGCGCATTCCGAAGTGGTTGGCATGTTGCCGGAAGGAAACTGGGTCACCCGCGCTCCATCCCTGAAGCGCAAAGCTATCCTGCTTGCCAAGATTCAGGACGAGGGCGGCCACGGTCTTTACCTCTATTCCGCCGCAGAAACCTTGGGTGTTTCACGCGAAGAGCTGGTGGATCAACTGCTCAGCGGCAAGGCCAAGTACTCTTCCATCTTCAACTACCCAACCCTCAACTGGGCGGATGTAGGTGCTGTTGGCTGGCTGGTGGATGGCGCGGCCATCATGAACCAGATCCCGCTCTGTCGTTGCTCTTTCGGACCTTACTCCCGCGCGATGATCCGCATCTGTAAGGAAGAAAGCTTCCACCAGCGTCAGGGCTACGATCTTCTCGTGGCCATGATGAAAGGCACTGCAGAACAGCAGGAGATGGTGCAGGACGCCGTCAATCGCCTATGGTGGCCAGCACTGATGATGTTTGGCCCTTCCGACAAGGACAGCAAGCACTCAGCAGCCAGCATGAAGTGGAAAATCAAGCGTTTCACCAACGATGAGCTTCGTCAAAAGTTCGTGGATGCGACAGTGCCACAGGCAAAGGTTCTGGGCATCACGCTGCCGGATCCGGACCTCAAGTTCAATGAGGAAACAGGCCATTGGGAACACGGTCAACCGGACTGGGACGAGTTTTACAACACCATTCAAGGCAATGGCATCTGCAACAAGCAGCGGATGAAAGACCGCATCAAGGCGCATGAGGACGGTGCCTGGGTGCGCGAGGCTGCGCAGGCGTACGCTGCAAAGCAAGCCGCAAAGAAATCAGCTGCTTAAGGGAGGGCGGAACATGAGCGAACAAGCAACACCACTTTGGGAAGTTTTTATCAGAGCACGCAATGGCATGTCTCATCGCCATGCAGGCTCCGTCCATGCAGCTGATGCAGAGATGGCACTTCAGGCAGCGCGGGATGTCTATACCCGCCGCGGTGAAGGCCTCTCCATCTGGGTTGTGCCATCAGCTGCAATCGTAGCAAACGATCCGGATGAGAAGGGCGAGATGTTTGAGCCGACAGCCTCGAAGATCTACCGCCACCCAACGTTCTACGAGCTCCCTGACGAAGTCGCGAACATGTAAGGAGGCCATGATGAAAGATCCGGCACTATTTACATACTGTATGCGACTGGCAGACGATTCCGCTATCCTGAGCCAGCGTTTGAGCGAATGGTGTGGCCATGCTTCTCACTTGGAAGAAGACATCGCACTCACCAACGTTGCACTCGACCTGATCGGCCATGCCCGCGAGTTATACACCTATGCAGGTCAGATCGAAGGCAAAGGCCGCGACGAAGATGACCTGTGTTTCCATAGGGTTGAGCGCGAGTTCACTAACCTGTTGCTTGTTGAACAGCCCAATGATGATTTCGCTTATGCCATCATCCGTCAGTTCCTGTTCTCCGCGTTCATGCATCCTTTCTGGGAAGCCATGATGAAATCGGAAGACGAGCTGTTGGCCGGTCTGGCAGCCAAGGCAGAAAAAGAAGCTGCCTACCATCTGCGCCATTCTGCTGAGTGGGTGATCCGTCTGGGTGACGGCACCGAGGAAAGCCACAACCGCATCAGTGATGCGCTGGAGTTCCTCTGGATGTACACCGGCGAGATGTTTGAGTGTGACGAGGTTGTATCATCGCTTGTTGCAAAAGGCATTGCCGTAGATCCCATGTCTATCAAGCACTTATGGGATGAGACAGTGAACACGGTATTGGTTCGCGCCAATCTGGAACGTCCAACGGAAAGCTGGATGCAGACCGGTGGCCGTAAGGGCGAACACAGCGAGCATCTGGGGCATATTCTGTCGCCAATGCAGTACCTGCAGCGCTCGTTCCCGCAAGCCCAGTGGTGATTGGGAGTTAACCCATGGCAGTTGCAGCGAAAATTTTGAGATCTGAACTGGACCAAAAAGCCTGGGATGCGGTGTGCGATGTACCGGATCCTGAGGTGCCGGTTCTGACCATTGAGGACCTTGGTGTTCTGCGCGATGTGCACGTGCAGGCGGATGGCTCTGTGCAAGTGACCATCACACCAACCTACACCGGTTGTCCGGCCATGAGCATGTTCGCTTTCGACATTGAAGCGGCTCTGCTCAACGCTGGATTTGACAAGGTAGAGGTGAAAACCGTCCTCAATCCGGCCTGGACCACAGATTGGCTCTCAGAAAAAGCGCGTGAAAAGCTAAGGGCTTACGGAATTGCGCCACCCAATGGCAAGGCCTCGCGTCGGGCTTTGTTCGGGGAGGAGCAAGTCCGTTGTCCCAAGTGCAACTCTGCCAACACCAGTCGTATTTCCGAGTTTGGCTCAACCGCTTGCAAGGCGCTGTACCGCTGCAACGATTGCTCTGAGCCTTTTGATTATTTCAAGTGCATCTGACCGGTTCAGGTGCAAGGGAGGAAACCATGTCGCCACGGTTTCATAGATTGAAGATCAAGTCAGTCCATCAAGAAACGGAGGAGGCCGTCTCCATCGCCTTCGAGATACCTGCGGACCTGAAGGAAGATTATTCTTTTATTCCAGGGCAGTACCTCACACTGCGCGAATTTATCAACGGTGAAGACACCCGCCGTTCTTACTCCATCTGCTCCTCTCCGAAGGACGATGACATCCGCGTTGCGATCAAGAAAGTGGAGGGAGGCCGCTTCTCAAGCTTCGCGCTCGACCACGTGGCTGTTGGCAACGAGATTGACGTGATGACCCCAATGGGCCGCTTCAATCTGCCACGAGGAACCACTGAAGATGCAAGGGTTTACGCCGCTTTCGCAGCAGGATCCGGCATCACGCCGATCATGTCCATGGTGCAGGCAGTACTGGAAGATGAGCCGAACAGTCATTTCTTCCTGTTCTATGGCAACAAGAACTCTCAGAGCGTGATCTTCAAGGATCAGCTGGATGACCTGAAGGACCGCTTCCTCGATCGCTTGAGTGTCTACCATGTTCTGTCCCGTGAGGAACAGGAACTGAGCCTCTTCAATGGTCGCTTAACATCTGAAAAGATTGAGGAATTCATCACCAAGACGGTCGGTGAAAACAGCATTGACCACGTCTTCCTCTGCGGTCCCGGCGATATGATCGAAGCGGCCAAGCAGACCTGTCAAAACCACGGCATCCCGCTGGAACACATCCATAACGAGCTGTTCGTTCCAGCAGACGGCGGTGATCCACACGCAGCACATAAAGCTAAGGATTCCAGTGCTGTAGACCACAACGCCAAAGTCTCCATGATTGTCGACGGAGCCCGTCACGACATCACCTTGGAGCCGGGTGAGACCATCATCGACGGCGCTCTGCGCGCAGGCATTGAGGCACCATTCTCCTGTAAGGGCGGAATGTGCTGCACCTGCCGTGCGAAGGTCGTTTCCGGTGAAGTCGACATGGCCGTGAACTATTCACTGGAACCATGGGAAATTGAGGCAGGCTACGTGCTCACCTGCCAATCCAGACCCAAAACAGATGATGTCACAGTCGATTACGACGACATCTGATCAGACAAACCGCCAGTTTGCGTTGGTTTGAAAGGAAAAGCCGGAATTTGCGTTATTCCGGCTTTTCTTGCGTTTATATGTCAGCGTTGCGATTTCAGGCGGCTCTAGGCGCGGGGACTGGGAACACCAGATCGTAAACCCAGTTATAAACGAAGGCATAGATCAGGAAGAACACCGCAAAGCCGATATCGAGTAGCAATGCCTGAATAAAATTCATCTGCAACCACCACATGATTGCGACAAGACCAAATCCAAGCAGGCCACCCTCAAACAGAAATGCGTGTACAATACGCACAAGGATGGTTCTTGGCTTGGTGCCGCGGTTGGCCACATACCATCTGTCAAAGAGCCAGTTGTAAACAAAGTTCCAGCCCATAGCGATCAGGGATAACATCAGTCCAAGGGCACCAACCTCTTGCAATGAGTGCCCCGTAATCCAGCTGCCAAATACTGCGACAACGGAAAGAGCAACCACTTCAAACAGCACTGTATGCCGGATTCTGTCCCAGAAACTTCTCATTTTACACCTGTCTTTCTAAGTAGCTTTCTGGATAGATATATTCAAACTATCTTTCTGGCAAGATTTAATTTAGAAAACCGGTAGAGTTGTGATGAGGATCTCATGTCAAAAGCCTACCCGATGGGCAAAGCCCTTGAGCTAATGCGCCAGAACTGGCCGGAAGCCGTCTCCGTTGAAACCGAGCTGTTTCTCAGCATGAACCGGTTCGCCGAAATCCTCGACCAGAACTGCACCAAAGAGCTGGAAGTCTACGGCCTGACCAATGGCGCCTTTGAGGTGCTGGTGGCTCTGCGTGGGCGTCCTGAGCCCTGGGAAATGTCCCCCAGTGATCTATACCGGGCTCTGCTGATGACATCGGGCGGCATGACCAAAATTCTCAAGCAATTGGAAGCTGATGGCCTCGTCACCCGCATCGACCATGACACCGACAAACGCAGCAAGATCGTGCGCCTGACAGAAGCGGGCAAAGCCACCGTCGAAAAAGCCATGGACAGCGTCATGGCCGGCGACCGCCGCGTGATCTACCAGAACCTCACCAAAGAAGAAGTCCAATCCCTCCGCGACACACTCCTCAACGTAGTCGTGAAGCTCGGGGTGTAGGGGTATAACACCCTCGCGGACAAAGCATCACACCCTACCCGGTACCACCCGGACCATCCTTCGCATAGTTGATCAGGGTTAGGGCCTGTTCAGCGGAGAGGCGGGTGGTGGGGTTGAGTTTGAGGAGGCCGATGATGGCTTCCTTCATGTTTTGCGGAACACCTGCCAGATGTCGTTCCAACAGAATGCGCAGCTGGTTGGAATCTGTGTTGGCACCATTGCGGAAGTCCGTCAGATCCTCCTTGAGAAGATTTGCAGTGCGGCTCCCGGCAACGGCCGTCACCAGCAAGATACCAGCGGACCACGCGTCGATCTTCTCGCTCAGGTTTTCCTTGTTGGGGCCGGGGTTCTTGGCTTCCGGCGGCATGATGTCCGGTGTGCCGCTCAGGTCGAACCCATCAGGCTCACCTTCGCCAGTGCCGGTTGCGACGCCTTCATGGGCGGTGGCAAGGTCATAGTCGATGATGACTGGCACCTCATCACCTTCCTCGCGGAACATGATGTTGTCGGGCTTCAGATCCTGATGGACGATGTTGCGCTTGTGCAGGAAGGACAAACCGTTCAGCAGTCCATTGGCGAACGCTTCGGCCTGTTCCTCAGGCATACCACGTTCCTCTGGGATACGCTCTGTCAGGTTTCCGCCCTTCAGCTTCTCCATCACCATGTAGGGTTCTTCCTGTTCAGTGATGCCAGTGCCTTTGATCTGGGGAATATTCTCGTAGCCCTTTGCCTCATCAAAATCTGCCAGTGCCGTCAGGATCTTCGCTTCATGTAAAAGCTGCGGAATGCCGATATAGGTCAACGGCTCTCCCGCTTCCACCTGCACCGCATTGGGTCGCTTCAAAACTGCATTTTCCATCTCCGGGAAGTCCTGAAGCACACCTGTTGCACCATGGGCAAGGACACCCGGCTGATCGTGCTCCCCATCGACGATAGGCGGCGGAACATGTTGGTTCATGCGCAGGCTGTGCCGTGTTGCGCGATAGCGGTTGCCATACTGGCGGGCGTCTCGTCCGCGCTGAGGCACCATTTCAATGCCTGTTGGCACACTGTCCGGTTCAATCACCAAAGTGCCATTGCGTTTTCTCTGAACGCGAATAGGGCTGCCTTCCTTGGGCTCGTCGCTATAGACCCGTTCCGGCTCCTGTGGCTCCGGCTCTTGCGGCTGTGGCTCAGGTTCCTGTAGCTGAGGCTGCTCTTCCGGCACAAAGTTCGGGTTGTTCTGCTGCATCAGCGCAAGAGCTTGCTCAGCTGTCAGACGCTCGCCCACCTCAACCCGCATCATGCCTTTGATGGCCATTTTGATGTGCTCAGGCGCAGTGCCTAACCGACGATCCAAAGCTTCATCAACAACAGCCTGATTGCCCTCGGCCTGTCTGGCTTCCTGCACCAACGCCTGCTGGCTTTGCTTGCCAATCACTGCTGCCGCCAGACAAAGCCCACCAGTCCATGAATCTGCCTTTGGCGTGATCTTGGCTAGATTGATCTGCTCGCCTTGCTTCTCCGGGGGCTGGATGTTCGGTTCGCCATCCCGCTCATAGCGGAACTCCTCATAATCATCCGTTGCAGCCGCAATCCCTTCTGTGGCTGAGGCTGCGTTGAAGTCGATGATCACCGGCTCAACACTGCCCTGATTGCGGAACATGATATTGTCGATCTTCAGATCCTGATGGATCACATTGCGGTTCTGTAGGAAGGAAATACCGGAGAGCAGCCCTTCTGCAAACTGATCCAGCTGCTCGGGGGGCAGGCCCTCGTTGGCGATACGATCATCCAGCGTGCCGCCCTTCAGGTTCTCCATGATCACGAAGGGCTCGCCGCCACCGGTCACGCCAGAACCTTTCACCTTGATGATGTTCTCAACGCCTTTGGCACCTTCAAACTCCCCAAGAGCGGACAGGATGGTTGTTTCGTGAATGATCGACTCCATTCCCAGAAACTGCTGGTTTTCTCCCTCACCAAAGCTGTAAGGGCGCTTGATGACAGCGTCTTCCATGTCGGGGTAGGTCTGCAGGTATCCCGTACCGCCACGGCCAAGAGCTTGTTGGGCTAATGCATCTCCCTGAAGCGGCGGTGTGATCTTGCCTTCCACATCAGTGGAGTATCTGGTCGGTGCGTAAACGGCGTGACGCACACCATCAAGTCCGGCACCATGAGCTGTCGCGATGGTACGAGGCACGGAGTAGGGATCAATGACCATGGTGCCATTGTCCTTGTACTCCACCTGCATCCGGCTGCCTGCCTTAGGCTGCTCATTGGGGCGGTTCTGCATGGGAACAGCCAGCGGTGGCATCATGGGCTGGCCCGGTTGCGGAGGCTGCTGGGCATCGGCATCGTTGACCCGCACCTCTGGTGGAGCCTGGTTCTCTGGTTGTCCAACGGGTCTCTCACCTGCCAGATCCGCTGGATCAAACTGCAGGTTCAACTCCTGCCCCATGGCCTGTATCCAGTTTTCATAATCCGGAGCAGGATTTTCATTGGGCTGTTGTTCGTTATTGTTGCCAGGAGCCATAAGCTTGCCCTTCTTGCCGACAATCTTAATCAACTGACCAATTATGACTCGCAGCGCTCACTGCAGAAATAATAAAACCAAGGAACACTATCTATTGTTATCAGCCCGATAACGCGCATAACGACTATCGATTCAAGTTTGCATCTGATCTGAGATGTATCGCTTGGCAGTCGGTGCTTTTTGGGCTTGGAGGAAGGGAGTAGGAATGTTGGAAGCACCGATACAAACACCCCGCTGCACCCTCGCCAAACCAACACCCACCGATAAACCAGATCTCATAAAGCTGTTCTCAATCTCAGGCACCCTGAAAATAGACAAGTACAAGGATAGGGAGGGCCTATGAGACCAACTACCCACCTACGTCAACCGCATGGCCCTCTCCGGCATTCACGGTGGCTATTTTCATAACAAAAGCACCCGCTGATATAGCCTACTAGCGGGGAGCGCTTTCTTAGGTCGAAGACACTTACTTAAACTTAGGAATTTTGGCTAACTGCTTATCTATGCACGAGGAGACATTTTCATCATCGAGATGTCCTGTTTTACAGAGTTTTTTGATGGCCAATGCCGTTTTAAGTTCCTCATAATTGGCATCAAGGGAGTTTGGTATACCAGAAACAACGAGGTAGCTGTCTTTCATACATTGAATGTTTTCAGCATAGGTGTTTTGCTTGGTCAGAGTTAAGCGGGCATGATACTTCTCAATATGCAAATGGCAGGTTTTGCCATTAGTGAACTCAATAATGAAATTTGCATCTTCCTTAGCAAATCCGAAGAATACATTCATATTGTTGAGTGGGCCTATAAAATGTAAAAGGTCTCTTATCTCATTTGGAACTGGATTTGGATAAGCGTATTGCTCAAAGTATACAAACAGTGCAGCTAGATATTGTTTTGAAGAGAAATTTTCTAGCAAGAGATCTTGTACTTTTGTGATCCTTACTTCGTCATTTTTCTTATTAATATTAGTGTTTACACCCGCAAACGCTTTATAGGGGGACGCTAGGATTAATAATAGAGCAAGCAATCGAAGAGTGGTCATTATCTCGATTTGTGTTGGTATTTTCTAAGTTGCTTTATTTGAACTCAAAACGTGATGCTGACAAGTTTCTTAAGGCGGTCAAGGGGCTAAATTCTTTTAGGGAACTAAAAAGATGACAAAACACCCGCTGATGACGTTCATCAGCGGGTGTTTTGTCCAAAACGGATAACTTATCGTCTACCCCAGCATTCCAGCTGCTTTCACAGCTTTCACGGAATCTCGTTCTTCCATCAGCTTTTGGAAAGCGTGGAACTTTGGAAAAGGCGTGATGTCGACCTGATCGCCTTTGAGCCAGGTGCTGACCACGTAAAGATAGGCGTCGGCAATGCTGAAGGTCTCACCGAGTACGTAAGGGCCGGCGACGATGTTCTCTTCCACATACGCGCAGCAGGCTGTCATGGTTTCCGGCACCTTGGCGCGCATGTCCTCCCAGCTGGATTCCTTATCCGCCCAACGGGCACCGCGCAGTTTATGGGCGTGGTTCACGTGCATGGTGGAGGCCAGATAGTACATGGCCTCGCGCATCTTGGCGGCTTTGTAAGGATCAGAGGGCTTCAGGCTCGCATCCGGCGCAAGGTCGGCAATGTAATCCAGCAGAGCACCGGCTTCCGTCAGAATACCGTGGTCGGTCACCAGAACAGGCACGCGGCCTTTCGGGTTCACTTCCAGCAGCTGCGGACGGCTGACCTCCGGGTTCTTGAAGTCGATTTTGTGCGTGGTGTACGGCACGCCGGATTCTTCAAGGGCAATGGCAACGGCAATTGAGATGGTGCCGGGAGCGTAAAACAGTTTCATAGATCACTTGCTTGGCTGAAATGATAGGATGCTTGCACACTATACGTAGCAACACCAACCTGCAATTGAGGTTATTGTGACCAGCACTTAAGCTGGCATCCTTTAGAGCGTATTCCCGAAAAGTGGTTCCGGTTTTCGGATAGGAATACGCGTTAAAACAAAAGGTTAGAGCTGGATGCGTGAATGCAGATGAACGCAACCTGCTCTAGCGCCGATAAAGCTCGCCCTGCATATCTGGCCGCAAATCCATCAGCGCATCTGCCAGAAAGTCCACAAAACGGCGGATACGCACGGTCTTACGCAAATCAGCATGCAGCACGATCCAGAGTGTTTGCCCAAACTCCAGCGGCGTACCAGGCACACGGCACAGGTCAGGAAAGTACTTCTCAAACACCACTGGTAGGGGAGAAATGCCACAGCCTTCCCGAAGCATCCGCAGCCGCATATATCCATCAGAAACGCTATGCCGCACATCTGCCTGAGGAAAGGCAGACTGTGAGATCCAGTTGCTGAACGGACCATTCTCCGGCCATCCGATCCACGACAGACCTGCGCCTTGTGGGCCAGCTTTTGCAAACGCAGTGTCGATGTAAGTCTTGCTGGCGTAAATGCCCATCGCCATAGGATAGAGCTTGCGGGCAACCACGTCGCCGCTCACATCATAGGCGGCTCGCAGTGACACATCCGTCTCGTCCTTGTTGATGTTCTCAACCGCAGAAGTCAGCCGCAGCGCCACCTGAATATCCGGATATGCCTCCTGAAAGCGACTGATAATCGGCGTAATCACATCATAGGCAAATGTGGGCGTAACGGAAAAGCGAAGCGTTCCGGCCTCGGTTTTGTCCAGCCCTTCCACCCGTTTGCGCGCATTGATGATCACCTGCTCGGCCTGTTCAGCAAACGGCAGCACAGCCTCGCCAGCCTCTGTCAGCTTGAAGCCCTTGGTGGAGCGCACAAACAACGCCACGCCATAACTCGCTTCCAGCGCCTGAATATTGCGGTTGACTGTGCCGTAATTGGTGTGAAGCAGCTCTGCCCCGGCCCGCAAACTGCCAGCCCGCGCCACGGCGAGAAAGGCGGGCATCAGCTCCCAATCAGAAGACTTCATGAATGTTCTAATGTTCCTCTCAAGTAACACGCTGTTGCGAATAGTAGCATTCTTGTTCTCGCCGTGTAACGTAAAATATGCCCCAGAATTGATCAGGAACTCGTAGGCAGGTTCCTTGAAAATGGATGGAGCATGCAATGACAACTCGATATCACCCGGTTTTGGTTACCTTGCACTGGATTGTCGCCCTTATGATTTTCATGGCACTGGTGGTGGGAGGCCCCATGCTGGCCGAAATGGATAACGCAGACCCGGAAAAGCTGACGGGCATGACAGGGCATATGATCTGGGGCATGACGGTTGGGGTGCTGATCATCCTGCGCCTCATCACCCGCTTTGTGACGAGCAAACCCCGCAAGGCTGACGCGGGCAACGCCGCCCTCAACACGCTCGCTGGGCTGGCGCACTGGGCGCTTTACCTGCTCATTGCAGCGATGGTTGTCTCAGGCCTGACCATGGCCATAAACGCAGATCTCTTCGCAATCGCATTTGGCGGCTCTGGCCAGGCACTCCCGGCAGACCTGATGATCTATCCGGCACGCGTCGCCCACGGAGTGATTGCCACCTTACTGAGCGCGCTGATCCTGCTGCACATCGGCGGATGGGCCTTCCACCAGTTTATCCTGAAGGATCGATTGTTCAGCAGAATGTGGTTCGGCAAGCGAAAAGTATCTTCCGAGGCAGAAGAAACGCCTCAGGCGCTGAAGGCCTGATAGAAACAAGAGATGGCTGCTGGGATACACCCCGGCAGCCGTTGCTTTACCCGCGAATGCGAGCGGGATTGCCCACCACGGTTGCCCCGGCAGGCACGTCCTTGGTCACCACGCTGCCAGCACCAACAATGGCCTCATCGCCAATTGTCACGCCCGGCATGATGATCGCAGCCCCGCCAATCCAGACGCGTTTGCCGATGGTCACCGGCTTGGCAACCTCCAACCCGGCACAGCGTTTCTCTGCATCCTTATGGTGCTGCGCGCAATAGATCTGCACATTCGGCCCCAGCATGGTCTGCGCCCCAATCCGCACCGTGGCGCTGTCCAGAATTGTGCAGCCTGCGTTGAGGAAGACCCTCTCTTCCAGATGAATGTTGACGCCATAGGAGCAATGGAACGGTGTTTCGATGATCGTGCTGTCCGTGGCACTGCCAAGCAAACCACGTAGGGCAGGGCTGATCAGCCCACGTTCACTTGGGTGCAGCGTGCGATGTTCATGCACGGCGCGATAGGCCGCCTGCCGCATTGCCTCTAGTTCATCATCAATGCAGGTGTACCACTCACCTGCCTCCATTTTTTCACGTTCTGTTTTCATGTGGGGCCATTCCTTGAGTCTTGCCGTAACTCTCGGAAAAATCGAAGAGTCTTGCAAGCAGCATTTTTACTGTCACCTGCATTTCGCCAAAGCCTAGGCAGCGCATCAGCGGAATTTGCTGGTTTGCTTCGCCATATAATGCGATATAGAACATAAAGTGAACAAATGGAGCTGGAGATGCAATGGCTACCTGGGTTCTATTGGAAGGAGAGGGACGGCCAGAGAAACATGTTTGTTGGCGGCTCGCTGCTGTCCTTCGAAGTCGCAATCTTGCTTTGGGAAGAGCTGGCAATGCCGCCATGCCTCATGTGGCAATGGCAGATTTTGCATAAAGCCTATGTGAGAGCATCTGGCGGAGAAGCAACAAAGGCGCTTGGCACCATCTCCTCTCAGATCGCTTACTGTCATTATGTTGGCTCGCTCACAGCGCAACCACCTGAAAGAGAAGAAATGAGAAAACCGAAATACATCTGGGGCCCTGCTGAAGGAGCAAAGATCGGCGATGGCAGAGGCATTGGCCGCGTCCCCGACAATCCCGAGATCTGCATGCGAGTTGACCGCTTCACCCAGGAGAACGGTGCGATAGGCTGGTACTATGTGGTGTCCGAAGGTCGGGAGTTCATCGAAGACGGACACCGTCTCAGTAAATGGGAAGCCGTTTTGGCGGCTGAAGAGGTCTATGACAGCAGCGGCATCTGCAAGGCCCTCTGATCTGACCGCACGCCTCAGGTGGAAATCCCCACGGCACGGCGAAGGTACTGCGCATCAGAAAGCTGGCGACTGAGAAAACCGGCGATGTCTGCTGGGTTAATCTTCAGCGACAAGCGCGGTTCAGATGCGGGGAAGTTCTCTTTGTAGCTGCCGGTTGCCAGCTCTGGAGCAAACGCGCTGGGCCGCACGATGGTCCAGTCCAGACCGCTCACCCGCACAAGCTCCTCCTGCAGTTCATGGTCTTTGAACACAGGCCGCAACAACGCACCAAACATGATCCGCTTCCAGAAGAAGTTGAGGTTCGCCCAGCTCTCATGCGCCCCAAGGGTGGACTGACAAACCAGCCGCTTCACCCCGTGCTTTTGCATGCCCAGAATGACATTGCGGGTGCCGTCTGACCGGATCGTGCTGCTGCGCGACATGCCGGCTCCCAGCGTAATCACCACCGCCTCATGCCCTTCAACTGCTGCTGCAACCTCCTCAGCAGAGGCTGCATTGCCTGCCAGAAACGTCAGGTTTTCATGCTCAATCTTCAGCTTGCCGGGTGTGCGGGCAAAGGCCGTCACCCTGTGCCCATCTGCCAACATCCTCTCTGTGGCGAGCCTGCCAACGGTGCCTGTCGCACCAAATATGATCGTTTTCATTGTCATGCCTTTCAAACTTTACATGGTGTCAAGTTGACATCATGTCAATCGCATCTATATTGACACCATGTCAAGTCAGAATATTCCCACCCGAGATCGTATCCTGAAGTCCACCTGGCAATTGCTAGAAGCAGGGAATGGCAATGCTGTGCGCATGTCAGATATTGCAAAGGCCGCCAAAATTAGCCGTCAGGCGCTCTATCTGCACTTTCCCAATCGCGCAGATTTGCTCACTGCCACAACGCGTTATCTGGATGAAGTGCACGATATCGATGCAAAGCTGGCCAAAAGCCGGAGTGCAGCATCCGGCACGGAAAGACTGGAGGCCTGGGTCGAGACCTGGGGCAATTACATCCCGACGATTTTTGGTGTGGCCAAGGCGCTCATGGCCATGCAGGAGACGGATGAAGAAGCCGCAGCAGCCTGGAATGACCGAATCCTCGCCATCCGCGATGGCTGCGAAAAGGCGGTGCAGGCACTGAAATCTGATGGCAAGCTAACGGATAAAATGAGCGAAGAAGAAGCAACCGATTTGCTCCTCACGCTCCTTTCGGTGCGCAACTGGGAACAGCTGCGTATCACCTGCAACTGGACGCAAGACCGCTACATAGACATGATGCAGCAGCTCACCGCGCAGGCATTGGTAAAATCAGATTAAGGGTAGGGGAGATCAGCTCGCCGCAGTTCCCTGAATGGAACGCGAGCCATTCAGCAGAAGCTGCACCACCAGATCCGCATAGCCTTCGCGGCTCAGGTCGCCCCCCGGTTTAAACCAGAGGTAAGACCAGTTGAGCATGCCAAACAGGCTCATGGTGACGGGCTTGATCAGCGCGTCGCCATCACCAAACTGCGGATTGGTGGCAGCCACAGCATCAGCAAAGATCGCAACCAACTTGCGCTCCAGTTCAATGATGTCCTGCTTCTTCTCGGTTGGAAGAAACGAAAGCTCGTTGATCTGCAGCTTGTGCTCTGAATCTGCGTCCTCATAGGCCATCATCAAAGCACGGCACAGGCTACGCAAACGCTCCAGTGGCTCTTGCTCCGCCTGACCGGCACTCTCCACCGCATCTACGAGCTCCTCAAGGTGCGCACTGATAATGTCAATCAGCAGCGTCTCTTTGTTCTCATAGTAGTGATAGAGCAAAGCCTTGGAGAAGCCGCAGATCTTGGCGATCTGCGCCATGGATGTTTTGTCGTAGCCATGCTGCGCGAAGGCGCGCGCCGATAACTTCAAGATGGATTTGCGTTTATCGTCATAATCCGCTGCTCTGGTGCGCGCCATTCTCAGTAGTCCGTTAGTCTTCTTTAGGCCGCAGGTCCACAACCCGCTTGGCCTTGCCTTGGCTTCGTTCTATGGAATTTGGCAGGCCCACGTCTACCCCAACCGAAATTCCGATGTTGTTTTTCACATGAACCGCCAGCTCTTTCGCACTCGCCAGACGATCTGCATCAGAGGTGGCATGGGCAGCCGCTTCCACCTTCACCATCAGCTGATCCATGCGACCTTTGCGGGCCAGCTCGATCTGATAGTGAGGGGAGAGACCATCACAGCGAAGCATCTGCTCTTCAATCTGGCTTGGGAACACGTTCACACCGCGCACGATCATCATATCGTCAGACCGTCCGGTGACCTTTTCCATACGCCGCATCTTGCGGGCGGTGCCCGGCATCAGGCGTGTCAGGTCGCGGGTGCGGTAGCGGATGATCGGCAGACCTTCTTTGGTCAGCGTAGTGAACACCAGTTCACCCTCAGATCCGTCGGGCAGAACCTCACCAGTCACCGGATCAATGATCTCAGGGTAAAAGTGATCCTCCCAGATGTGCAGACCATCCTTGGTATCAACGCACTCCTGCGCCACACCCGGACCCATGACTTCGGAAAGGCCATAGATATCAACCGCATGCATATCGAACGCCTGTTCGATCTCTTCACGCATGGAGTTGGTCCACGGCTCAGCACCAAAGATGCCGATCTTGATGGAGCTCTTGCGCGGATCCAGCCCTTCTTTGCGATACTCATCCAGAATGGAGAGCATATAAGACGGGGTGACCATGATGATCTCAGGCTTGAAATCCTCAATCAACCGAACCTGACGCTCTGTCATACCGCCAGACATAGGGATCACCGTACAGCCAAGGGCTTCAGCACCGTAGTGCGCACCAAGCCCACCAGTGAACAACCCGTAGCCATAAGCGATGTGCACTTTATCACCCGGCTTACCGCCTGCTGCGCGAATGGAACGGGCAACAACACCCGCCCAGGTCTCAATATCCTTTTTGGTGTAGCCCACCACAGTCGGCTTGCCTGTGGTGCCGGAGGATGCATGAATGCGGCATATGTCTTCCTCAGGAACAGCAAACATCCCGAACGGATAATTGTCGCGCAAATCCTGTTTGGTGGTGAAAGGAAACTTCGCCAGATCAGCCAGACTCTGCAAGTCATCGGGATGCACGCCAGCTGCATCAAAACTGTCTTTGTAGAACTTTACGTTCTCATATGCATGGCGAACTGACCAGCGCATGCGCTCCAGTTGCAGCGCTTGCAGCTCCTCCCGTCCAGCCGTTTCAATAGACTCCAGATCTGGCCTGCGTTCTTCAACCTCCAACATTTTCTCCTCCTCAAATGCTGGTCATCCAAATAAATTAGGTGCTTAACTCGATATGCGTCCCTTTGATGGTCCTCGAGTTTCCGCGAAATTCTGCAATGCGTGCGCCGTCCTGATTGCACACATGAATGTCGTAGACGCCGGATCGGCCTTGCACGGTAATTTCCTCGGCAGTTGCCGTCAGAACATCATCCTCAAAGGCCGGGGCGAGATAAGTGATGGAGCATTGAAACGCCACAACACGCTGGTTATGGCTGTTGCATGCAAAAGCAAACGCACTGTCCGCCAGGGTAAAAATGTACCCTCCGTGGCATGTCTTGTGCCCATTGGTCATGCGCTCAAGGATCTTCATAGAGATCACAGCACGGCCCGGTGCAATCTCATCCAGCGTCATGCCCAGAGCGCGTGTTGCTTCGTCTTCTTCCCACATGGAGGCCGCAACGGCCTCCGCCAATTCCTGCTTGTTCATTATCGCTTGCCTGAATACTTCGGGGCCCGCTTTTCCATGAAGGCAGTCACACCCTCCAGATAATCCGGCGTACGGCCCGCTTCGCCCTGATAATCCCGCTCCAGATCAAGCTGCTCATCCAGCGTGTTGCCTTCAGAGGCATTAAGCGCCTGCTTGATCAGACCAAGACCAATGGTCGGCCCAACAGAAAGCTCCTGAACCATGGCCGTGGCTTCATCCAGAAACGTCTCGGCAGAAGAGCACTTCCAGATCATGCCCCATTCCTCCGCCTGTGCAGCGGTGATCGGCGTGCCCAGCATGGCAAGCCCGCGCGCCCGGGCAGAGCCTACGAGACGGGGCAGGAAGTAGGTGCCGCCAGAATCCGGCACCAGCCCGATCTTGGCAAAGGCTTGAATGAACTTGGCTTTCTCTGAGGCAATCACGATATCGCACGCCATGGCGATGTTGGCACCAGCCCCGGCAGCCACACCGTTGACCGCACACACGATCGGCATGTTAATCGACTTCAGCTTGCGGATGAGGGGATTATAAAAATCACCGATGGTCTGGGTGAGATCCGGTGGAGGGGAGTCGGGTGTCGGCTTCACGCGGTCACCAAGATCCTGCCCTGCGCAGAACCCTTTGCCCGCCGCTGTCAGCAAAATAGCTCGGCAGTTCTCATCCGCGTCGGCTGCTTCCAGTGCGGCATAAAGCGCACGGTGCATCTCGTCATTGAACGAGTTCAGTTTGTCAGGACGGTTCAGTGTAATCACATGGTAGGTGTCTTTCACATCCACCAGAATGCTCTGCTCGGAAATGACGCTCGTCTCGCTCATGGTCTCTCCCTCCAATAGAGCGCGTTCCGTTTGATCGCTCCAATCAAACGATAAGAATTCGCTCATAAGAAATGTTAGAGCATGATGCGTGAATGCAAATGAACGCAACGTGCTCTTTGATCTGTCATCACTCCCCAGTGAACCACCGAATCTCCTTCAATGAACTTCCAAATTCATGAGGAGAGCCCTCTGGAAAACCTAATCACTTCGTAGGCTGGTCGATGGTTCTAGCAATTTTTGCTTGAAATGACTGACCGGTCGGTAAATTATTGTCTGGAAGTGAAACCGCTGTCAATTGGAATTCAACTCACACATTGGTCGAAGAAACACTGCGGCAGCCGCAGGTTTTTCGAGGAGGAACAATGAGTAACTTTTTTGAAGCACATAAAGACACGCTCTTTCAGGCAGTAAAGACAAGTAAATCAAGAGATTACTGGTCTGCTTACCCTGAGATCGCCTCTGGCAAGATCTATGGCGAAACAGCAAAAGACGATCAGCTTGCAGAATTTGAGGGGATTCTCGGCAAGCCATTTGCATTGGGCCAGCCAACCAACGGCAAGTGGACCGGCGCCGAAACGTCTCCCTATGGCAAGGAACTGGGCGTCACCTATGAAGATGTTGATCCGGCCGAACTGGTCAAAGCCTCGCAGGAAGCTGGTAAGAGCTGGGCCAAAGCATCCGTAGAAGAGCGCGTTGGCGTTGCGCTGGAGATGCTGAACCGCATCAACAAAAAGTCCTTCCTCATCGCCAACGCGGTGATGCACACCTCCGGTCAGGCGTTCATGATGGCGTTCCAGGCAGGTGGCCCACACGCGCAGGACAGAGGCCTTGAGGCCGTTGCCTACGCCTATGACGCGATGACCCAGACACCAACTGAGGTGACCTGGACCAAGCCGCAGGGCAAGCATGATCCAATCGTGCTGGACAAGAAATTCCGCGTTGTACCTCGTGGTGTTGCGCTGGTCATCGGCTGTGCGACCTTCCCAACCTGGAACACCTATCCGGGCATGTTCGCAAGCTTTGTCACTGGCAACCCGGTCATCATCAAACCGCACCCAATGGCGATCCTGCCAATGGCCATCTCCATTCAGATTGGCCGTGAAGTGCTGAAAGAAGCAGGCTTCGATCCAAACGTCCTGCTGCTGGCTGCAGATACCGCTGACGCACCAAAAGCCAAGGAACTGGTCACCGCTGATGCCGTGAAGATCATCGACTTCACCGGCTCCAATGCCTTTGGTGAGTGGGTGCGTGAAAACGCAGGCGATGCGCTGGTCTACACTGAAGAGGCAGGCGTCAACGCGATCACGATCGAGTCGACCGACAACCTGCGTGGCATGGCCAGCAACATCGCGTTCTCCCTGTCGCTCTATTCCGGTCAGATGTGTACCACACCGCAGAATATCTTCGTTCCGCGTGATGGCATTGAAACCAATGACGGCAAGAAGAGCTTTGAGGAAGTGGCAGACGCCATCAAGATCTCGCTGGACAAGCTCCTCGGTGATCCGGCCCGTGCAGCAGCGATCCTCGGTGCCGTACAGAATCCAGCCACGCTGGAGCGTATCGATGCGGCAGGCAAACTGGGCAAGGTGATCCGCTCATCCGAGCCTGTTGAAGGCATGAACGGTGCCCGTTCTGCGACACCAACTGTTGTTGCTGTCGATTCCAAGAACGAAGAAGCCTACATGCAGGAACGTTTCGGCCCGATCTCCTTCATCATCGCTTGTGATGATATCGACGATGCCATCGCCCGTGCAGCCGGTTCTGCAAAGAGCCATGGTGCCATCACCGCAGCGCTATATTCAACGGATGAAGCTGTGATTGATAAGGCCACCGATGCCTATGCCTGGGCAGGTGCACCGCTTTCTGTGAACCTTACTGGCAACATCTACGTGAACCAGTCAGCTGCTTATTCTGACTTCCACGTCACCGGCGCCAACCCAGCAGGCAACGCCAGCCTCACAGACGGCGCCTACGTCGCCAACCGCTTCCGCATCGCGACAGTGCGAAGACAGGCAGCCATGGCGTAAGCTAGACTTTTGAGACACTAAAAAAGGGCCGGTGCAATGCATCGGCCCTTCTCATATTCAAATCTGAAAGCAGACTTAAGCGTTTGCCAGCTCGCGTGCTTTTGCAACTTCAGCTGTTGCTGCTTCTGCCAGCTCAAGAGCCTTCAAACCGTCGAAACCGTTTGGAGAGATCTCGGAACCGCTGGTCAGCGCGTCAACAAAGGCTGTCAGCTCAATGCGGTAAGCTGCTTCATAGCGCTCCATGAAGAAGTCCATGAGAGGCTCAGCAGTGTAACCTTCACCGTTTGCAACAGTCACAGTAGTGGTGCGCATGTTCTCGGCAGAAACCATGCCTTTGGAACCGTGAACTTCCACGCGCTGGTCGTAGCCATAGGTTGCGCGGCGGGAGTTGGTGATGGTGCAGATCTTGCCGCTTGCAGTCTTCAAAGTTGCAGTAGCTGTGTCCACGTCACCAGCTGCGCCGATCTCTTCAGAAACGATCGCGCTGCCCATTGCGTTCACTTCAACAACTTCTTCGCCAAGCAGGAAGCGAGCCATGTCAAAGTCATGGATCATCATGTCTTTGAACAGACCGCCAGAGCGCTTCACGTAGTCGACTGGTGGCGGGGAAGGGTCACGAGAGGTGATCTGAACCATCTCAACGTCACCAATCACACCAGCTTCAATCTGGCGCTTCACTTCAGCAAAGTTCGGATCAAAACGACGGTTGAAGCCAACCATCAGCTTTGCGCCGGTCTCTTCAACGACCTTCAGGCACTCACGAACGCGGTCGCCATCCAGATGGATTGGCTTTTCGCAGAAGATTGCCTTACCAGCGCGTGCCGCCTGCTCAATCTGCTCAGCGTGCAAATCGGTTGGGGTTGCGATGATCACAGCGTCAATCGCCGGATCATTCATGATGGCGTCCAGACCATCAACGCGTGCACCAGTCTGAGCTGCGATTTCTTTTGCAGCATCTTCAAACGGGTCGTACACAGCCGCCAGTTTTGCATTTGCAAGCTGGCTCACAGCTTTTGCGTGGGTTTTGCCAATACGGCCAGCTCCCAACAGGCCAATTGAAACAGTCATAACTTATCTTTCACAACAGCGTTTATATCGCGCACTCCAGCAGAGTTGCCTGGTGGGTCTCCCAAAAGGAGGCGCGTTTATTAAACGCATGCTCCCGCTTAAGAATTTACGGGAACATGCGGATATCAAGTACCTCAGGCGTCCGCAGGTTTTGCGTCGCGCTGAGCAATCCAGTCGTGGTCAGGGTGGTTCTGGAAGCGCCATTTGCGCATCGGGCCAGCCATCACATTCAGGTAGTACATCTCGTAGCCATAAGGTGAGCCACATGGGTGGTGACCTTTTGGTACAAGCACAACATCCCCGCTGGACATCGCAATCGCTTCATCCAGCTCACCATCTTCAGTGAACACACGCTGGAAGCCGAAACCCTGCTCCGGGTTGAGACGGTGATAGTACGTCTCTTCCAGATAGGTCATTTCCGGGAAGTTATCTTCGTCATGACGATGCGGAGGGTAAGAGGACCAGTTGCCCTGAGGTGTGTAAACCTCAGTCACCAGCAGGCTCTCTGCAAAGTCCTGATCTTCCATGGCGATTGGGTGGATATAGCGGGTGTTGGCACCAACGCCGCGCTCAACGCTTGGAATGTCATCCGGGCCAATCACGCGGGCAGGGTAGCTGCCGTCCTTTGCAGGGGCAGTACATACAGCCAGTGTCAGCTTGGTAACAGCGGTTGCGCTCCACTCAGCTCCGGCAGGAACGTACACACACCATGGCTTGATGCGCTCAAACACGTTCTTACGCTCACCAAGGGTGCCAAAGTCCTGACCATCAGAGGTGATGGTCGCTTTGCCTTCCACGATAACCAGAATGGCTTCTTTGCCCTTCATCAGTTCCTTGGCGCTTGCGCCTGGCTCCAGATGATAAAGGCCAAAGCCAACGTAGCCCCAACCGGCGCTTTCAGGCGTGATGTCATGCACCTTGCCCTCTTTGCCATTAGGTTTTACGAGAAGCTTGCTCATGCGACTACCTTCTTATCAAGACCAGCGCTTACAGCCATCTCGCGCAGTGCTTTCAGGCCCATGCTCTGGTATGTGAACGGATTGCGCTGATCAGGATCCTGCTCTGCTTCAATCACCAGCCAGCCTTCATAGCCATGCTCAGCTGCAATCTTCAGCACAGGTTCAAAATCAACGCCGCCTTCTTTATCGCCAGGAACGGTGAATACACCGCGGCGCACGCCTTCTAGGAAGCTCAGGCGCTCGCCTTCAACCTGCTCACGGATGGTTGGACGAACGTTCTTCGCGTGCAGGTGACGCACACGAGCCATATGCTTCTTGGCAACTTCAACCGGGTCCGCACCACCAAACCATGCATGGCCAGTGTCCAGCAGCAGGTAGGTGTTCGGGCCGGTCACTTCCATAAAGCGATCGATCTCTTCACCTGTCTGTACCACAGTACCCATGTGGTGGTGGTAAACGAGGGATATGCCCTGTTCAGCGCAGTAAGCAGCAATCGCTTCCACATCCGCACCAAACTTTGCCCACTGCTCGTCAGCCAGCACAGGCTTATCTGCAAGCGCGGTGTCATCAGCACCATGGATTGCGTTGGAGGTTTCGCAGGTGATGCAAACCTTACAGCCCATAGCTTTCAGCAGGTCGAGGTGAGGCTGGATCGCCTTCTTCTCGTCTTCAACGCTGTGCGCTAGAAGGTTCAGAGAATGCCAGCCGGAAACAAAGGCAAGACCGTGTGGTGCCAGTGCAGCTTTCAGCGCTTCTGGCTCGGTTGGCATCTTGTGGCCTTTTTCGATGCCGTCGAAGCCGATTTCACCGGCTTCTTTAAGGCACTGCTCCAGAGAAATGTGCGCACCGAGAGTACGGTCGTCGTCATTGCTCCATGCAATTGGGTTGGTTCCGTAACGGATCATTGGCCTTAGTCCCCCAAACGCTGATTGGTCAGCGCGCTTTCGTAGCCCTTGCGAGCTTCATTTACTTCTTTTCTTTTTGATACTTCCGGCACAGCCACATCCCACCAATGGCCACCTTCCGGCATGGTTGGCAGCGGATCGGTGTCGATCACAATGCAGTAGGACTTGGTGCTGGCTTTTGCGCGCTCAAGAGCTTCGCCTAGCTCTTCAATGCTCTTAACGTGCTCAGAGGTTGCCCCCATTGCACCCGCATGTGCTGCAAAATCGATGTTGGATGGCTCAACGTGGTATGCGTCATCCAGAAGGTTGTTGAAGTTGTCACCACCGGTCGCCATTTGCAAACGGTTGATGCAGCCGTAACCGCGGTTGTCCAGCAGAACCACGATGATCTTGTGACCCAGCATGACGGAGGTCGCCAGCTCGGAGTTCATCATCATGTAGCTGCCATCGCCAACCATGACGACCACTTCATTCTCAGGTTTGGCCATCTTAACGCCAAGACCGCCGGCAATCTCATAGCCCATGCAGGAGAAGCCGTATTCCAGATGGTAACCACCCGGCTTGTCGGTCTTCCAAAGCTTGTGCAGTTCGCCCGGCAGGCCACCAGCAGCACACACAACAGTGGTGTCTGCGTTGGATGCGCGCTGAACAGCACCGATCACTTGCGCATCAGTTGGCAGCTCATTGCCACCATCAGGTGCTGCAGTTGCGTTCTCTACAGCTGCGAGCCATGTCGCACGGTGAGACGCACCATCGGTTTCAGCTTTCCAGTTGCCCAGGTTCTGGCTGAGAGCCTGCAGGCCAACACGCGCATCACACACCAGCGGAAGCGCGTTGTGCTTGCCACTGTCATAAGAGGCTGCGTTCAGCTGCAAGATACGACGACCCGGGTTCTTAAACAGCGCCCAGGAGCCTGTGGTGAAGTCCTGCAGGCGGGTGCCCACAGCGATGATCAGATCAGCATCTTCCGCAATTGCGTTCGCAGCAGCAGAACCGGTCACACCAATACTGCCCAGATTCAGCTCATGGTCCCATGGCAGAGCGGACTTACCAGCCTGCGTTTCAGCAACTGGTACGTTGTGTGTCTCAGCAAAGCTCTTCAGATCGTCCGTTGCCAGAGAGTAGTGTACACCACCACCAGCAATGATCATTGGTTTCTTCGCAGCGCGGATAGCAGCAACTGCAGTTTCGAGCTCCAGCGCATCTGGTGCAGGGCGGCGGAAGTGCAGGGTGCGCTCTTCAAAGAAGCTCAGCGGCCAGTCAAACGCTTCTGCCTGCACATCCTGACACATGGCCAGAGTTACAGGACCACACTCAACCGGATCAGTCATAACCGCCATAGCGCGCGGCAGAGCAGTCAGAAGCTGCTCAGGGCGCTGGATGCGGTCATAGTAACGGCTCACAGGGCGGAAAGTGTCGTTTGCGCTGACGGTGCCATCCTGGAAGTCTTCGATCTGCTGAAGCACAGGATCTGGCGCACGGTTTGCAAACACATCGCCTGGAAGCAGCAGAACCGGCAGGCGGTTCACGTGAGCCAGAGCCGCAGCGGTCACCATATTAGTCGCACCTGGACCAATGGAAGTGGTCACAGCCATCGCACGGCGACGGTTAGACGCTTTGGCATAGGAAATCGCCGCGTGGGCCATGCCTTGCTCGTTGTGACCGCGATAGGTCGGTAGCGTGTCTTGGGCGTGATAAAGCGCTTCACCAAGACCCGCCACGTTACCGTGACCAAAAATAGCCCAGACGCCAGCAATAAAGCTGTCTCCCTCAGGCGTTTTCTGGGCTGCTAGATAGCGAACCAGAGCCTGTGCGGCTGTTAATCTGATCGTACTCATGCAACTTCTTTCTTATCCGCTCGGGCCTGCTCCCAGACAGAACCGAGACCTTCAAATTTCGCAACCATGTTCGCAATGGCTTCTTCGTCAGAAATGTTTCCGCCAAGCCACTTCTCAGCCGCTTCAGCAAAAATAGTACGGCCTACAGCAAAACCTTTCACAAGGTCGTACTTGCCTGCAACCTCAAAGCTCGCTGCGAGCTCTTCAGCCGGTGCATCAAGGCCAAGAACCACAATACCGCGGCACCAAGGGTCATTCTTTTCGATCGCGTCACAAGCTTTCTGCCAGCCTGCGTCGGTCTTCAATGGCTCCAGCTTCCACCAGTCAGGGTAGACACCCAGATCATAGAAGCGCTGAATGATGGTCGCGGTGGTGTCATCATCAACCGGTCCAACCTTGGACGGGATGACTTCCAGCAAAAACTCCAGATTATTTTCGCGGCACGCATGTGCAAGGCGAAGAATCGTCTCTTCCTGACGCGCTTTCATCTCAGCGCTGTCATCAGGATGGTAGAAGCACAGCACCTTAACCACGTGCTCAACTGGCCATTCTGCCAGCTGGCTACCAAGGTCAGGACCAATCTCCAGCTCCAGCGGACGGGAACCCGGCAGTTCAACAGGGCGGCCAATCCAGAGACCCGTACCGGTTGCCTTGAACAGCGCTTCCTCACCAAGACGGCCATCACACAGAATGCCGTAGTCGTCACCACCTGCGCGAACCTGCTGAGCAGCTTTGAGGCAAAGCTCTTTGAACTCAGGGATCTTGTCTTCAGAAGCGCCAACTTTGGCAGCCATGTCTTCCAACTGAGAGCGATGGTCGAAGGCAAATACCTTCATGTTGGACCAGTCACCTTTACGGTTGGTCGCCCAGTGGATCTGCTCCAGCTTCTTGTCTTTGCGTAGAGCGTGCTCGGTGGACCCGTTCTCAAGGAACCACTGCAGCTCTTCCCAGCTTGGATAAGCCGGCGCACAGCCGTGACGGGATACAGCAAACGCACCACAAGCATTCGCGTAGGTGAGGGTGGTTTCCCAGGTCTCATCTTTCAGCCAGCCGCGCAGCAGGCCGGACATGAAACCATCACCCGCGCCAAGCACGTTGAACACTTCAATCGGGAAGCCCGGACCGGACTTGCCGTCATCAAGGCTCGCGCCAATCTCATCTTCAAACACCACGGCGCCCATAGGACCACGCTTACAAACAAGAGCAGCCTTGCTGACCTTGCGCACCGCGTTCAGGGCTTCAAGCGTATCGGTGGAACCGCCTGCGATATGGAATTCTTCTTCCGTACCCACGATCAGATCAAACAAGTGCAGGTGCTTTTGCAGCTCGGCAGTCACTTTCTCAGAGGCGATGAAGCGCTCTTCACCGTCACCGTGACCAGCAAGACCCCAGAGGTTCGGACGGTAATCAATGTCTAGAGCAGTGCGCGCGCCGTTCTCTTTCGCAAGACGCAGCGCTTTAAGTACAGCAGCTTCAGTGCGTGGATGCGAAAGGTGCGTACCTGTGACGGTCACACACCCTGCTTGGGCAATAAAGTCAGGATCAATGTCATCTTCGCACAGCGCCATGTCGGCACAGTTCTCGCGATAGAAGATCAGCGGAAACTGTTCTTTGTCGCGAATACCAAGAATAACAAGTGCGGTCAGACGCTCTTTGTCGGTGACAAGACCATCGACACAAACGCCTTCTTTAACCAGCTGCTCGCGAATGAAGCGGCCCATGTGCTCATCCCCTACGCGGGAGATCAGGGCAGACTTCAGCCCAAGACGAGCTGTTCCGACTGACATATTGGTTGGTGAGCCGCCGACATACTTATTAAACGAAGACATGTCTTCAAGTCGGCTGCCAACCTGCGTTCCATACAGGTCGACCGATGACCGGCCGATTGTGATGACATCAAGTGATTTCAACGGATTCTCCCAATCAGGTACTAGCATTTCCTGAAAGATTACATATTCCAAAAATAATCACAAGTGGAATGTATGTTCAAAATAGAATGAGCTTCATTCCAAAATTTGGAGAAGCTCTCTTCTATTTTCGGTGCTGTGTGGGCTTCCCTTTGATTCCTTAGAGATACTCTAGGAGAGGGAGGTCCACTTTCGCGCATCGCCAACTGCAACAGCGATAGAAGTTGCAAGGCACATGGTTGTGGAGAGTGAACGGAAAGCGCCGTGCTCTGCCTCATTAACCTCCAGAACGGTTGAAGAAACGCGGGCGATTGGAGACAGAACACTGTCTGTCAAAGACACCACCGCCACGCCGCGGCCAAAGGCTTTACTGGCAAACTCAACCACCTCTGGAGAGTAGGGGCTGAAGGTCGCCACAAACAATGCATCGTTCTCATTGATGAACTGAACGCGCTCTTCCAGAATGCCTCCCGTGTATTCCAGAAGATTGGTTCTGACGCCCATCTTGCCCAATGTATAGTGCAGGTAGCTAACCACTGGGTATGCACGTCTAAGTCCCAATAAGTGTATGTTTTCTGCAGCTGATAGCGCTTCAATGGTGCGTTCCAGCGCCACCGTATCCACCTGCCGCAGCAGATCATCCAGCGACTGTTTGGAGCGTTCCACGAAGTTGCCCAGAATGCTGCCAGGGGTGTTTGTTCCGCTTTCACGGATCTTGGTCAGGCGCTCTGTATACTCAGAGCTGCGGCCAACCAGTTGCCCCTGGAAGATCTGTTGCATCTGCGAGAAACCATCAAACCCCAGAGTCTGCGCAAAGCGTACAAGAGTAGACGGCTGCACGCCTGCAGCGCTGGCAATCTCCGCTGTTGTGCCAAGAGCGATTCTGTCCGGATTTGCTAATGCGTACCGTGCGCACTGCAAAAGTCTCTTCGGCATGCTCTCCGAAAGAGTACTTATTCTAGCCTTCAGGCTCTCGTAATCCGAGGGAATGTCTGGGCTAATTGCATCTAAATTCTGTGTCATGAAAAAAATCTATTCCAAAACTTGAAAAACCGCAATGTACGTTCTATAAATTTGGAATGAATTTTCCGAATTGAAAAAATTTGGATGAATTCTACGATTGTAGGGCCGGTAACACGCGCTCTGTCCATCTACCTTGTATCTTGCAGATCCGGCACGGATTTGCCGCA
Organism: Pseudovibrio sp. SCP20; assembly: GCF_057774105.1. Lineage (NCBI taxonomy): Bacteria > Pseudomonadati > Pseudomonadota > Alphaproteobacteria > Hyphomicrobiales > Stappiaceae > Pseudovibrio > Pseudovibrio sp. SCP20. The sequence continues at coordinate 477,769 of NZ_JBYMDH010000001.1, forward strand.
AACAGGCTTGCGTTGATATAAAAGGGGATGGGTGCTTTCGCCCGTGGGACGGCTGAGCACTACAATATATGCGGAGACGCATTCGAACTCTGGTGTTTATGGACGAGATACACACCGGACTTCTAGGGGAAACCCTGACTTAAAATTGGCATGCGCCAATCTTGGGAGGTTTATATGAAAAAGACTTTACGCGCGTTCGTAGCTGCTGCTGCGATCATGACTGCACCTGCTGTAATGGCTGCTGACATTATTGTTGTGAGCCACGGCCAGGCAAACGACCCATTCTGGTCTGTTGTTAAAAACGGTGTAGACAAAGCAGCAAAAGACAGCGGCGCAAACGTTTCTTACCGTGCTCCAGAAACTTTTGACATGGTGGCTATGAGCCAGCTTATCGATGCAGCCATCGTTCAGGAGCCGGACGGAATTGTTGTGTCCATTCCAGATGGCGACGCGCTTGGTCCATCCATCACCAAAGCAGTGGAAGCTGGCATCCCTGTCATCTCCATGAACTCCGGTAGCGACGTGTCCGCAAGCTTCGGCACCCTGCTTCACGTAGGTCAGGATGAGTTTGACGCCGGTAAAGCAGCAGGTAAGAAGCTTGCTGACATGGGCGGCAAGGTCGGCATCTGCGTCAATCAGGAAGTGGGCAACGTTTCCCTCGACCTGCGTTGTGAAGGCTTTGCAGCTGGCTTCGGTGGCAACGTGACCGTTGTTCCAACCAACAACGATCCGGCAGAAGTAGAAGCTAAAATCAAGGCAACTCTGGAATCCAACGAAGACATCGACACCATCATGGGTCTTGGTGCTTCTCTCGTGGGTGAGCCAGCAGTAGCAGCGGTTGAAGCTGTAGGACGCACTGGTGAAGTAAATGTAGCAACCTTCGACATGTCCGCAGGCTTCCTGCAGGCAGTTGTTGACGGCAAAGCAGCATTTGCAATTGACCAGCAGCAGTTCCTGCAGGGCTACCTGCCAGTTATCTTCCTCGCTCTCAATGCAGAGTACGGACTTATTCCAGGTGGCAACGTTCCATCCGGTCCAAACCTGATCACTGCTGACAAAGCAGGCCAGGTTGTTGAGCTGTCCGCCCAAGGCATCCGCTAGGACGTATCCCCGAAAAGTGAAATTCGGTTTTCGGGTAAGGATACGTGACTGGCTCTAAGGAGCTTTGCTATGGGAGGGGTGCACGCATCCCTCTCATCAATGCAAACTGAGGGAAATAAAATGTCCGATCTTGCTGTTGAGAGCGCGGACGAAAGAGTAAAAAAAATCTCGCTCATCTCCCGGCTCATGAAGCGTCCGGAACTCGGCGCTATTGCTGGCCTTGCTCTCGTAACAATCTTCTTTCTTTTCACTGCTGACTCCAAGATGTTCACCCTTGCGGGGATCATGAACTTCATGACGCCTGCTGCCCAGCTCGGCATTCTGGCAATCGGAGCGGCACTTCTCATGATCGGCGGCGAGTTTGACCTCTCCGTTGGATCCATGGTTGCGTTCACAGGGCTGATCTTCGGCGCGGCAATGGTCACCTTCGACCTGCCGTTGTTTGCAGCGATTATTGTCACCTTCATGGCGGCAGCTGCGATGGGTGCCCTCAACGGGCAGATCGTTATCCGCACAGGTCTGCCGTCCTTTATTGTAACGCTGGCGTTCCTCTTCATCTTGCGTGGTCTGTCTCTGGTTGGCCTCAAAGCTGCAACTGGTGGCTCCACCCAGCTCCGTGGCATCCGTCAGGAGTTTGAAGGCTCGTGGTTGGCTGAGTTCTTCAGCGGCGAAGCGTTTACACCTCTGTTCTACTGGTTGGCGGAATCTGGCTGGATCGACACCTTCAAATCCGGCAAACCAAAGGTCGACGGTGTTCCGGTTGATATCATCTGGTTCCTGCTGCTCGCTCTTGTGGCCACCTGGGTGCTCCTGCGCTCCCGTTATGGCAGCTGGATCTTTGCAGCTGGCGGCGACAGCAACGCAGCAAGCAACTCCGGTGTTCCGGTGCGCAAGGTCAAGATGTACCTGTTCATGTTCACCGCATGTTGTGCAGCGCTTGTCGCAATCCTCACCGTGATGGATGCAGGCTCCACCGATGCCCGTCGTGGCTTCCAGAAGGAGTTTGAGGCCATCATTGCAGCGGTGATTGGTGGCTGTCTGCTCACTGGTGGTTATGGGTCTGCGATTGGTGCGTTCTTCGGCTCCATCATCTTCGGAATGGTGCTGATCGGCCTCAGCTACACCAACATCGATCAGGACTGGTATCTGGTCTTCCTTGGTTCCATGCTGCTGATTGCGGTGTTGTTTAACAACATGATCCGCAAGCGCGTCACAGGGGAGCGCTGATCATGACATCACCTATCGTAGAGATGAAGAACATCGAAAAGCACTTCGGTTCCGTAATTGCTTTGGCTGGTGTTTCCTTCTCTGTCATGCCCGGTGAAGTGCATTGTCTGCTTGGTGACAATGGTGCAGGTAAATCCACCTTCATCAAAACCATGTCCGGCGTGCACAAGCCAAGTAAGGGCGAGATCTTCGTTGATGGTCAGAAACAGGTCTTTGAAAGCCCGCGCGATGCAATGAATTCTGGCATCGCAACGGTGCACCAGGATCTGGCCATGATCCCGCTCATGTCCATCACCCGCAACTTCTGGCTGGGTCGCGAGCCGGTCAAGAAGTTCGGACCAATCTCTTACTTTGATCACAAGTACGCTAACGAAGTGACCATGGAAGAGATGTCCAAGATGGGCATTAACCTGCGTGAACCGGATCAGGCCGTGGGCACACTGTCCGGCGGTGAGCGCCAGACAGTCGCAATTGCACGCGCCGTGTACTTCGGTGCGAAAGTCCTCATCCTTGATGAGCCGACCTCTGCTCTGGGCGTACGTCAGACTTCAAACGTGCTCTCGACCATGGATAAAGTCCGCAAGAAAGGTGTTGGCGTCGTGTTCATTTCGCACAATGTACGTCACGCCATGGCAGTGGGGGATCGCTTCACAGTGCTGAACCGGGGCAAAACCCTCGGCACTGCGAAGAAGGGCGAGATCACCGCTGAGGAACTACAAGACTTGATGGCTGGCGGGCAGGAGCTTGCCAGTCTGGAGGCATCATTGGGCGGCACCGTGTGATGCGTATTTCCGGGAACTAAACTCAGTTCTCGGTCCAGGCATACGCAACATACAGGTTGTTCAATGGCACATTGAGGAGCGGCATTACCCGATCATGCCGCTCCTTCTTTCTAGCAATGCTCCGTTTCAAAGCGCGTTCTGTGGGAACCAATTAAGAACAAGAACCCGCTTCGCTCTGGGAGCACTTTCAGGATTACTGAGATGGAAAAAATCGGCGTAGGTCTGATTGGAACCGGATATATGGGCAAATGTCATGCTCTGGCATGGAATGCCGTATCCGGTGTGTTTGGTGGTGAGCTCAAGCCAGAACTGGTAACGCTTGCTGAGGTGAATGAAGAGCTGGCAGCTGCACGCGCAAAAGACTTCGGCTTTGCCAAGTCAACGGGCAACTGGCGCGATATGCTGGCTGACCCTGATATTCATATTATCTCGATTACCACGCCGAACGAGTTCCACCCGGAAATGGCGATTGCAGCTCTGGAAGCTGGCAAGCACGTTTACTGCGAAAAGCCAATGGCGCCTTCCTTTGAAGATGCCCAGAAGATGCTCGAAGCATCCCGCAAGTCCGGCAAGAAAACCTTCCTCGGCTACAACTACATCCAGAACCCGATGATGCGCCGCATCCGCGACCTGCTCAACTCAGGTGAGATCGGGGACGTGCTTCAGATTCGTCTTGAGATGGATGAAGACTTCATGGCCAACCCGGATGATGAATGGGGCATCAAGAGTGGTGCAGCTTCTGGTTTCGGTGCTCTGGACGACTTCGGCGTACACACCATGTCTTTGCTTATGGCACTGGACCTGCGCATCGCTAAAGTCATGTGCCACATGACCAAGCCATACGCGACCCGTAAGGACGCATCCGGCAACGATAAGACCGTAGAAACCTTTGACGCTGCCACCGTGCTGTTTGAGCTGGAAAACGGCGGCAACGGCACATTGCAGCTCAACCGCTCCGCATGGGGCCGCAAAGGCCGTATCGCCGTACAGATCTTCGGCTCCAAAGGCTCCATCGTTTATGATCAGGAACGCATGAACGAAATGCACGTCTACAAGGCCGAAGGCGATGTCGCAGGACAGGGCTACACCACCATTCTGGCTGGTCCGGCTCATGAGCCATACGACCGCTTTATCCCAGCTCCAGGCCACGGCCTCGGCTTCAACGACCTGAAGATCATCGAAGTCAATGAGATCCTGAAGAGTCTGCAGGGGCAAGAAAGCCATTTGATCGACTTCGAACGCGGCATCTTCATCGAAGGCCTCGTTCAGTCCATGGCCAAATCCCACGAACAGTCTGGTTGGGTCACCGTTTAAAATCCATAGATATCGGAATGAAAAGGGCGCTCCACCAGCGCCCTTTTTTGTAGGGTGAATTCTTGCTTGCAAGGTCTTCAGCGAAAAAAAAGATTTAACCCCCTAAAAGCCTTTGGGAAAACTCTTTGAGGTGCTGGACAGACAAACTTTCCCATCCTATAAGACCCTCACCTCAGCGGGGCACACTGCCCAACGCGACAGGCCCGGATAGCTCAGTTGGTAGAGCAGCGGATTGAAAATCCGCGTGTCGGTGGTTCGAATCCGCCTCCGGGCACCACTTATCTCCTTGAAATTGTTAGATAGTAAGTCGCTAAACAATTGGTGTGTTGCTAGTTCGGCATATGGCTCCACCTGTAAGTCTAGCTCTCCCCATCAAACCGAAACCTTCACCCCTGTCTTAATCGGATCCATTGAAACGAAGGTTTTGAATTTTTTGATGTTTCCGTTTTTGAAGAAAATACGGCGGGTGAACTCTTCGTAAGCTGACATGCTTTCAACGACGACGACCAATACGAAATCAATCTCTCCCGTCACATAGAAGCATTGCTGGACTTCCGGGGCATCGCGGAAGATTTGCTTGGCTGCGTCGATATCGGTTGGTAGTTCACTGACCAGTTCTACCTCAACGAAAATGGTGATCGGCAGGCCCACCATTGCTGGATCAACCACAGCAACATTGGCAGCAATAACACCTTCTGCTTCCATACGCCGAATGCGGCGTTGGACGGAGGGGGCGGACAAGTTGACGGCCTCTCCAATCTTCTGCTGGGAGGTACGGTTGTCTGCTTGGAGTATGCGTAAAATGGCGCGGTCATATGAGTCGAGAGGTGTCATGTGAAAGATTATTGCATATCATGGGCTTATATTCAGCGCATTTTTCGCGACACATGAAGTATTCTTTCATTCGACCAATTGAACTACAGCATGCCGCCTCTCGGGAGTACTCCATGGCTGACTTTGCGCATCGTCTTCAGGCCCTTCGGCATGAATTTCATCAAAATCCCGAACTTGGCTTTCAGGAGGAGTGGACCAAGGCACGGATCGCGCGCCATCTGCGTGATCTGGGCATTGAAACCCATGAGGGCGTAGGTGTCGTTGGTGTCCTAAGAGCCGGTAACGGCCATAAAGCCATTGGCATACGTGCGGACTTTGATGCGCTGCCCATCACCGAGCTCAACGACTTTGCGCACCGGTCTCGCAATGAGGGCGTGATGCATGCCTGTGGCCATGATGGACACACCACGATACTCTTGGGGGCTGCGGAGCTTCTGGCCAAATCTCCTGAGTTTGATGGAACAGTTGTGCTCCTGTTCCAGCCCAACGAAGAGCATGGTCTAGGTGCGCAGGCCATGATTGACGAAGGTGTTTTGCAGCAGTTTCCAATTGATGAGGTCTATGGACTGCACAACCTGCCGGGAGAACCTGTTGGGCGGATATCTACCCGGGCAGGGGTGATCTGCTTCAGTGAAAGTCTGTTTGAGATCACGATCAAAGGGCAGGGCGGACATGCCTCAATGCCTCAGGCTGGTCGCGAAACAATGACCCCAGCTGCCGAGCTGGTTCTGGCGCTTCAAACTATCGTCTCCCGAAAGCTGCCACCGTCTTCTGGCGCTGTGGTTTCAGTAACAGAGTTTATCACCGATGGTCAGCGCAACGTCTTACCGGGTCACACGCTGCTGAAGGGAGAAGTCCGTGCTGCCTCTCCGGAACACCGAAAACAGGTCGAGACCCATCTGAGGCAGATTGCAGAGGGTGTTGGGGTGAGCCATGGTGTCGATGTTTCAGTGGAGTTCCGCACGGAGTTCATTGAAGCGATCAATGATGCCGATGCCGCTTCTCATGTGATTGAAACAGCCAGAACGATGGGGCTGGAGCATGACGGTGCGCGCCCTTCCATGACGTTTTCTGAGGACTTCGCAAACTTTGCTGCACAAGTTCCCGGCTGTTTTCTCTTGATGGGAAACGGCACGGAAGGCGCCCACGCCAAACCCTTGCACGCAGCTGATTATGATTTCAACGATGAGCTTCTGGAGACAGGAGCTCGGTTCTGGGCTGAGTTGGCAAAGCAGCGTCTCCCAAAAGGCAAGTAAGCAGGAGTATCCCTATGTCTAAAAGCATCTCATATACGCAGGGGTCTCCTGATTTTGGCCCGGCAGCATTCTCCGTTTTGCCCGAAACTGCTTTCGCTCAGGCGATTGCCGAGATCACCCAGTGGGAAGGATATACACCCAGCCCGTTATTTTTTCTGCCGTCTTTGGCGCAGGAGGTTGGGGTAGGGGCGATCCTCTACAAACATGAAGGTCCTCGCTTTGGTCTTGGAAGCTTCAAGGCCCTAGGCGGGGCGTATGCTGCATTGCGTGTGCTGCAGCGGGAAGTATCACGCCGCACCGGAGAAGAAGTCTCCCTCTCAGATATTCGTAACGGGCACTACGCAGATCAGGTGAGCAGCATCACCTTGGCATCCGCAACCGATGGCAATCATGGCCGGTCTCTTGCCTGGGGATGCCAGAGATTTGGTGCGCCCTGCAAAATCTACATTCATGCGGAAGTCAGCGAGGGCCGTGAGCAAGCGATGCAGGAGCTAGGTGCAGAAGTTATTCGCATCGATGGAGACTATGATGCATCCGTTGAAATGTGTCGGAGTGAAGCTGAAGCCGCTGGCTGGTTTGTTGTGTCTGACACATCCTGGCCCGGCTATACTGAGCCTCCGCGGGATGTAATGGCAGGCTATGGGGTCATGACCCACGAGATATTTAATGATCTAGAAAGCCCGCCGACCCATGTATTTTTGCAGGCTGGTGTAGGGGGCATGGCAGCTGCTGTTGCTGCCTCACTACGGCAGCACTGGAAGGCTGAAGCCCCAAAAGTCTGTATTGTTGAGCCGGACCTCGCTGCTTGCCTGTTTGAAAGTGCCAAGCAGCGGCAGGCCGCATCCGTTGAAATTGACGAAGAGACGATCATGGCAGGCCTGTCCTGTGGCGTTCCCTCTCCAATGGCCTGGGAAATCCTGAGCAGCGAATGCTCGCATTTCCTCACCATCAGCGATGACCTCATCGTCCCAACAGTGCGCCGCCTTGCACATCCCCATGGCAATGACCCTGCCATCCAGGCAGGCGAAAGCGGCGTCGCCGGCCTCGCCGCAGTGATCGAAGCCTCCAAAGACCCAGAGCTCTGTCATGAGCTGTACCTTACCCCAAACTCCAGAATCCTCCTGATCGGCTCTGAAGGCGTCACCGACCCTGAAATCTACACTCAGATCATGGAAGACAGCTAGCGATAGCTGTTTCCCTCTCAAACAGGTGTCACCACGGGTGTCTGAGACACGGGATCAGCATAAACGTTGGTTGCGATCTCATAAACGGAGCTGACCAGGGAGGGGCTGACCACATCGTGTGGGGTGCCTTCTGCGAAGAGGGCGCCGTTTCGCATGACGATGAGGTGGTCGGCATAACGGGAGGCCTGGGCGATGTCGTGAAGGACGACGACGACCGTGCGGCCCTGACTGTTGAGCTGCTGGAGCAGGTCCAGCGTCTCGTATTGGTAGCGAATGTCCAGATAACTGGTGGGTTCATCCAGCATGATGTAGGGCGTATCCTGAGCCAGACACATGGCGATGAAGGCACGCTGGCGCTGACCACCGGAAAGGTCTTTCAAAGCGCGATCCTTGAAGCTGTAAAGCCCGGATGTGTGCAGGGCCTCTTCAACAAATTCGACATCACGGCGACTGCGAATGCCCAGTATGGACTGATGCGGAGCGCGGCCATAACCAACCAGCTGCTCAACGCTGATGCCAGTCGGAACAACCGGGCTTTGCGGAAGAAAAGCAATCTGCCGCGCAACGGTTTTCGCAGGCAGCCGATGGATCTCCTTCCCATCAACGGTGATGCTGCCCGTGTTGAGCTTGTTGATCTGCCCAATGGTCTTCAGCAGCGTGGATTTTCCGCAGCCATTGGGACCGATCAAAGCCGCATAACTGCCCTTCTGAATGGTTAGATTGATGCTTTGAAGTGAAAACTCTTCGTAGCCAGAAGTCACGTTTGAAAGAACGATGCTCATGCGCTCTGTCCTTTTTGAGATCTGGTCATGATCCAGATGAAATAAGGGGCGCCCAGCATGGCGCTCAAAATACCTGCGGAAACCTCAATCGGCGGCGCAATGGCACGCCCGACAGCATCTGCCAGAACAACCAGCAAGGCGCCCACCAGTGCAGCTGTTGGCAGCAGCACACGATGTCTGCCGCCAACCAATGACCGGCTGATGTGAGGAGACATAAGGCCGATAAAGCCGATCACGCCCACAACGCCCACAGAGATACTGGCCAGCAACGTGGCAACACCCAGCAGCAACAGCCGCATCTTGTTGGTGCTCTGGCCCAGACCGCGCGCCGTCTGGTCTCCCAGTTGTTGCAGATCCAGTTGATAGGACAGCACCATGGTCAGACCCAGCAGACCGATCAGTGGCAACCAGATGGATTGCACATGTGCCCATGTGCGCGCCCATAATGAGCCGGTCAGCCACACAAGCGGATTGGAAATCTCCAGCGTGGCAGCGGTCACCAGCAGGTAATCAACGCCTGCATCACACACCATCCCAACTGCAATACCCACCAATGCAAGACGGGCAGGAGAGACCTGACGCAAGTGAGCTGCAAACAGAACAATCACGGCAGCAACGATGCCGCCCAAAGCTGCTGCCACGGGCAGGTAGGTGACGGGCATCTCAGGCAGGAACATGATCGTTCCCAAAGCTGCCAGTGCTGCACCAGAGTTGATGCCAATGATCTTCGGGCTCGCCAATGGATTTCGTACAATCGCCTGCACAATCACACCGGAAACAGCAAGGCTCGCACCGGCCATAAGGGCAATCAGAACGCGGGGTAAACGAGACTTCCAGATGATGTAAGTCTGCTTTGGTCCTTCAAGATCAAACAGGCTGTTGATGATGACATCCAGCGGAATGCTGACAGCGCCCATGCCAAGGCTGATCATGCTGGCAGTGATGCAGGCAATGAACAGAAGCAACTGAACGCGAAACGCTTTGGTGCTGCGATGGGTTTTAAAGTCCACCCGCCACTGTGGAGGCGCGGAGGTCTCGGAGAGCACGCTCATCAGTCAATCTCCTTGGCGGTGATGGTCAGGTAAAGGAAATAGGGTGCACCAATCAACGCCGAGACCACGCCAACGGCAGTCTCCTCAGGAAAGTTGATCAGCTTGGAAACGCCATCTGCAACCAGCATCAGGGTCGCGCCGCACAGCATCACGGCAGGAACCAATACACGGTGATCCGTTCCAAACCCGGCTCGGCATAAATGCGGAATGATGAGCCCCACAAACATCACAGGGCCAGCCACGGACACAGAAACGCCGGTCAAAATGGAAGCAAGAAGAATGCCGAACAGCAGAGTAAAACGTGGGTCAGACCCAAGCCCTTTCGAGGCAGCTTCCCCAAGCGCCATCAGATTGAGCTTGTGAGACATGAAGAATGTCATCACACCGGCAGCCAGACACCACACCAGAAGTGGCGTGGCCTGCTTCCAGCGCACATCGGCAATGTCACCGGTTGTCCATTGAATAACGGAAAGCGCCAGTTCGTCGTCCAGCGTAAACGTAAAGCGCACCAGCGCGAATGCGAAAGCACTGACAGCCACCCCGGAAAGGATCAGGCGCAGAGCACTGAGCGTGCCCTTCAATCCACCCGCAAGCGTCAGGGTCAGGCCACCAGCAAAGGCGGCACCCAGCACGGCCATGGTGTCGATGTTAAAGATCACGAGAGATGGAAACACCAGCCCGATAGCAATACCAAGAGCAGCGCCCTGGTTGATACCGAGGATGGAGGGAGAAGAAAGTGGGTTGCGCGTTGTGGCCTGCAGCAGCAACCCGGCAAGGCCCAGGTTAGCGCCAATCAACGCAGCAATCAGAGTACGTGGGGCACGGATGTCCCAGATTATGGAAAGGCTCTGCTCATCCAGCTGCGCAGACAGCGCGCTCAGAATCTGATCAAAGCCGATATCTTGCCGGCCACCTGTGGCAAGGGACAGCGCCGCTCCTGCGAGCAGCGCCATCCCCATAAGGCTCCAGTACATGGCAGTCAATGGCATGTGCGGATCTTAGTTCTGAACTTGCTTCATGATTTCAAGCAGATCAGTGGCGGTCATCTCTGCAGCCACCATGCCGCGCAGACGAGACCACACATGTGCTTCCACATGGAACACACGGTTGTTCTTCACGGCACTGATGTTTTCATAAAGCGCTTCACCCTTCCAGCCATCAGCAAAGGACGGTGTGGCGTAGGGACCAAGAATGAGAATATCTGGGTTCACTGCAGACAGCTGCTCCAGAGAGGTCTTCACATAGTTGGATTCATAAACCGCACCATTGGTTGACTTCATGCCGCTGGCAAAACCAAAGCCTTTCAGCAAGGAGCCATTGTAGGAAACAGGGGAGTGCAGCCACAGACCCTTGGCATTCGCCACACCAAACTGGATCTTGTAGTCGCCAGCATTTTTGAATTGCGCGCCAATCTCAGCCATCTCGGCCTTGTGCGCCTCAACGCGGGCTTTCATTTCATCGGCTCTGCCAACAGCAGCACCAATGGCTTCCAGCTGCGCAATCGCGGATGGGTAGTCGCCGCCAAGGCTATCAAACACGACGGTTGGCGCGATTTCAGAAAGACTCTCATAAGCCGCAGTGTGACGGGTCTTATCTGCAATGATCAGATCCGGACCCAGTGAGGCAATCACTTCAAGGCTTGGGGTTTTGCGGGTGCCAACTGAAACCCAGTCATGGCCAATCTTGTCGGTGTACGCGCTGATGATGCGATCACGCTTCTTGTCGTCCGCAACACCCACTGGCGCCACACCAACGGCAGCCAGAGCGTCCACAAAGCTGTACTCCAGTACAACAATGCGCTGTGGCTGATCAGGAACGGTGGTGGTGCCCAGCTCGTGCTTGACGTCTCGTGCAGAAGCACCAAAGGCAACAAGTGTGGAAAGGGCACCAGCAATGGCAGCGGCGAAAAGATTGGTTTTCATGAGCTTGACTTCTCAAAAGGATTAGCAAAAGCAACGGTTGTGTTCCGAGCTATTGTATACCTGATAATTATAGTCAAGTTTAAATAGGAGTTTTAACCTCATATTTATTCGTTAACGCAGGCATCCGGTGGATACCTGCGCAAAACCACTTAAGACGAAGGTTGCTCCGACATCTCGTCCACTTCCATTTCCTTGGCCACTTCTTCGTCCGCCAGAATAATCGTTTGCGGTGTCGCTGTGCGGGTTGGAGCCGAAGGAACAAACACACTCTTCTCGCTCTCCGCCACAGCAGAACGCTGAGTAAGGCGCCACAGGGTGAAGGCAAGAATGAGCGCATGAGCCGCAAAAGTGGATATGAACAGACCGATCGACCCGAACACGCTCATCAGCACACCGCCCAGAAACGGCCCGATCATGGACCCCACACCCAGCATCAGCAACAAGCCACCACTGGTCTGCATGGCATCCCCCGCATCCGCGTGGTCATTCGCGTGCGCAACCAGCACAGGGTAGAAGGTGTAGATCGCTGCACCAAAAATCACAGCAGACGCAATGGCAATATTGGCGCTGCTGGTATCAGCAAACAAGAAGATGCAGTCCGCCGCCAGAGCGACCATGGCAATCGCAATCACCACAAAGCGTCGATCCGTGCGGTCAGAGATCATGCCAATCGGCACTTGCGCAAAAGCACCAGCCAGAATGGAAGCACTCACAAACAGCGTAATACTGGCAATTGGCAAACCAACCTGACCACCATAAACCGCTGCCAGTGTGCCAAAACTGCCGTTGGAAACGCCTGTCAGCGTAACAGCAACTACGGCCACTGGAGAGTTCCGCCACAGCCGTTTCAGATCCAGCTTCACCTGCGCCAGTGGAGCTGGGGCAGGGGTGCGGGTGACCGCGGTAGGAATAAGCGCCACCACATAAAACATCGAGGCGATGACAAAGAACTCAAAGCCATCAATCGGCCCCATGGAAAGCACGACCTGACCAGCAGTGGTCGCAGCAAGGTTCACCATGGTGTAGGTGCCAAAGATCACGCCACGGTTGCCCGGGTTGGAGCGTTCCGTCAGCCAGCTCTCGACGATCATCGCCGCACCGGCAAAGGCAAAACCTGCCAGAGAGCGGAAAGCAACCCATGCAATCGGGTCAACCAAAAGGGACGAGGCAAGCACAGAAAGACACGCCAGCGATGCCATCACACCAAAGGCGCGAATATGGCCCGCACGCTGCACAATCTTCGGCACACTTAAGCAGCCGGTCACATAGCCAATCGCCCAGCCCGTACCAAGCAGACCGAGCGAGAGAGAAGAGAACCCCTCAAACGTACCACGTAGAGGCAAATGCATGCCGGTTACACCACCGGCAAAAAACAGAAAGGCGGATCCCAGCAGCAAGGACGCAATGGGAAGCAGGAACTGGCGCATGGCAACTACTCAGAAAATGGGCAGGTATCCCTGAAAAGACGAAGCCCCGAAAATCACAGTAGACGATAGAACCACACCCCCACCCAAAACGCGACAGCTTTCTTCACACACCCCTGTTTGAGAACACCTTTTCCCAAAATCCCCAAGCCCTCACGGAAACGCAGCGTAGGAAACGGGAAGATCATGAGAAGTAGATCGCGCCACTTGAGGGAAAACTCCTCACTCAAAGCGCTCTCCGCAATTTCAAGAAATGTGTGATTACTGCAAATATATCCGCCTACTTCGTCAAATTGATACTAAAAGGGCACAGAGATTTACCTCTTGCCTAAAAACTCTCCGCTCTATCGAAAAGAAACTAGAGACTCGTATGGCTCTCTGTTAGTTGTACCGACGGAAACTGCCATTTTTAGGCGAATTTATTGTTATTTCAGGCTCCGGTAATTTCACTGAGCCCAATTGGTTGTTATGGACGCGCACTACGTAAAGTCAGAGCTTGCTTCAAAAGGAAGCATTCTCGCTCCTCTTAATGTTGGATCAACTGGGCTCATCGTGGTGATCCTGGCAATGCATCTGGTGATCTACACCGTGATCCCATCTATGTTTGCCAGCAATCTTCCTTTGGATGCGATTGAGTCATTGTATTGGGGGAACGAGTGGCAGCTCGGCTACTATAAACACCCGCCAATATCTGCGTGGATGATCGACATCATCGTGCAACTCTTCGGGCGTTCTGACTGGATTGTTTTCGCTGCATCTCAGCTATGTACTCTTTTGGCTGTGCTGCCTGTACTCTTGATCGTGGGAGAGCGATACGGCGCGAAAGCTGTCGGTTATTCGACACTTGCTGTTTTCCTCACTCATTTTACAACACTGACCTCCATTGAATACAACGTCAACATGGGCTTCTTGCCATTTTGGGGTTGGATGGTCTTCACGTTTGTAAAAGCAGAAGAGAAAGATAGCCTTCTCTGGTGGGGATTGTTTGGACTGGTCAGCGCAGGGGGCATCTACGGAAAGTACATTGCTGGTGTGTTCCTGATGAGCGCAACACTTTGGGTTCTGCTGAAACGGCGGGACCTGTTGTTGCGACCGGGGCCATACTTTGCTGCCGCCATTTTCCTTATCGCACTTACACCGCATCTGATTTGGTTGGTAAACTCAGATTTCCTGCCAATCGAGTATGCGATGAACCGTTCTGAGAGTGAGGGAACCGCGTGGTATCAACACTTGCTGATGCCCCTAAAGTATCTCGTGGAGTTCATTTACTCTGTTGGCCCAATGTTGCTGGCCCTCGCAATCGGTGTTGGCTGGGCGCGACTGAAGACTGGCTTTGGTCCCGGTTTGAAAACTTTAACAGGGCGGGTTTGGTCTGATCCATTCCTGTTTGCTGTTGTTGGGCCTGTCGGTGTTATTGCAGCAATCTCACTTTTACTTGGAGCAGACATCAAGACCGCGTGGTCAATCCCGCTTGGTATCGTATTTGCGGGTCTCGTTGGTGTTGTTGCCAGCTCCTTGGAGCAAGAAAACACTTCATTCAAAGAACGTTTCCTGAGCGCATGGGCAGTCCTTTACGGCATCCTACTCATTGTTCTCATTGGTATCTTTGTTCTCTCACCTTTCGTGAAAAACAAACCAGCGCGTATGCAGCATGATGGCTCGGCGCTGGCTCGCTTAGCGGAAGAGCATTGGCACCGCCACGAAACCGAGCCGTTTGAGTATACCGTCGGCAGTCGTTGGCCGGGCGGAACTGTGGCTTGGTACGGAACGCACCGCTCGTCACTTTTCGAAAAAGCAGACCTCAAAATAGCGCCTTGGGTTGATGTTGAAGACCTCCAAAGCAAAGGCGCGATCTACGTCGATTACAGAGCCCCTAAAACCATGGTCGCTGGAATGTGCGTCACTGATCCGCAAAAGGTTCTTTGGCCCATGCCAAATGAGCGGACTTACAAAAAACACCCTGAGATCTGGATTGCCGTTTTGAAGCCGGCAACTGGTCCAAATGCAGTTATATGTGAGGGAGAATAATCATGAGTGACACCACCCTCACACTTGCTGTGCCGGTTTTCAATGAAGCTGAATCCCTTGAGGTCTTTCATAAGCGTCTTGGAAAAGTTGCTGAACAGCTGATCGATCAGTTCGGTCTGACTGTAGAGGTCCTCTACGTGGATGATGGCAGCTCTGATGGCAGTGTCGAGATTATGAACTGCCTGCCTAGTGCTCGTTTCAGCGTCAAGACAGTTTGCTTCAGCCGAAACTTCGGCAAGGAAGCCGCACTCGTTGCAGCGATTGAGTGCTGTAAAAAAGGGGCAATTGTCTTCCTTGATAGCGATGGCCAGCACCCACCAGAAATGCTGCCGGAGTTTGTGAGACGCTGGAAAGAAGAAGGTAACGATGTTGTCTATGCAGTGCATAACAAACGACAGGATCACCCGATCAAACAGAAGCTGGTTGGGATCTTTTATCGGCTCATCAATGCTGGTAGCCGTTTTGAAATCCCCGCCAATGCTGCTGACTACAAACTCCTGTCGCCGCGCGCTTTAGAAGCGTTGAAGGCTTGTCAGGAACGTATTCGGTTCTTCAAAGGCCTGTCCACCTGGATTGGATTTAAACAAAGCGCAATCGAGTATGAACCGGAAGAGCGCATATCGGGTACCACGAAGTGGAACTTCCTGAAGCTGCTGAGCCTGTCTTCTGAAGGAGTTATTTCATTCTCAACGGTACCGCTGCGGGCAACCATGTTCCTTGGTGTTGCCATCGCAATTCCATCATCGCTTTATGGGTTTTGGATTGTTCTGTCCGCCCTCATTCTTGGCAATGATGTACCAGGATATTCTTCGCTGTTTACTGCAACAGTGTTCCTCGGAGGATTGCAGCTCATCCTGCTGGGTGTGGTCGGGGAGTATGTTGGTCATATGCTGCGCGAAATTAAGCAGCGACCAATCTACATCATTGCGGAAGAAAGCAATCAACAAGCGAAAACACCAGAGGCCGCCGATGCGCTTGGTGGCTGACGATTACGCTTACACTTCGGAAATCAGCAAAAGTATTTTGTGGCTCTTGGAAAACGACAAAATACAAGGCACGTCCTGCATGGTGGTCACGTCTGCGTGGCCAAAAGACGTCGCAGCCCTGAAGGAGTTGAGTGAGCGCAGACCTGATATCCAGATCGGGCTCCATATCACTCTGACTGGGGATTGGCTCAAACCATCCTCATTGGCATTGAACTGGAATGCTTTCCCGACAATGCCGCAGCTCTTGCTTAAATCGCATTTGCGTCTACTGGATGCGGATGTGATCGAGAAAGAGATAGCCTCCCAGATCGAGTTCTTCCGGCGTGATTTTGGCAGACTGCCGGATTTTGTTGATGGACATGAGCATGTGCACCTGTTTCCTCAGATCCGGAACGTCTGTGTTAAAGCGTTGCATGACGCCGGTTTCAAAGGCTGGGTTCGCCAGTGTGGTGGTCCGCTCAAAGGTGTTCTCAAACGCCCTTATCGCATCAAGTCGCTGTTTTTGAACTACCTCAGCTGGTCGTTTAAACGGCAGGCTGATCGCTATGGGATTCGCTACAACAAAGACTTTGCAGGGATCTATGATTTCTCAATGAAGAGCGACTTCAGCAACCTGCTAGAGACATGGCGCCAGACCGGAACCGAAGAAAGCGTTTGCATGTGTCACCCCGGACCTGCCAACTCTCAGTCTGATACCCCAGATCCAATCGCCGAGTCCCGTGAACGCGAAATGCGCATTCTGTCAGAAGCGCAATCCACATAGCAATCCGGCTTGTAACAAGCTGCTTTGATGAAGGCGCACCCCACACAAACATTGAGCCCTCCCCCTCGAACAGAGTAGGTATTGAAACAGGCGCACCGTCCAAGGTGATTCACGGGATAAGGGGATTGGGGTGATTTTGTTTCAGAAGGCTTCGGCGTTTTCGATGGAGCAGTTGCATCGGGTGATGGTCTCGGCGTTTTCCGATTATGTCATTCAGATGGAAATGCCTCTGGCGGATTTTGAGAGGATGATCACCACCCGTGGGTTTGATCCTGAGCTGTCTTGGGTGGCGGTTGAGGATGAGCAGCTGGTGGGGTTCTGGTTCATCGGCAAACAGGCAGCTTACCCTGGCACGGTCTATGCCGTCTCAACTGGTACCGTACCAGAGGCGCGCGGAAAAGGTATTGCCAGTAAGCTCTTTGCCAAAGTTGAAGAGCATGCTCTGAAAGCTGGGTACGGTAAAATCCAGCTGGAAGTGATCACCAGCAACACGGCCGCTGTCAAAGCCTACGAGAAGCTGGGCTTTGCAACGGAAAGAAACTTCCAATGCTTCAGCCTGCAAAAGACTGCGTTTTCTGAACGTTCAACCACTGCTCAACCTGTCATTGCTTCATGGAGCGAACTGGAGCCACTGGCCTCTGAACTCTGGCAAAAGCCACCAAGCTGGCAGAACTCTGCTTTCGCAGTCAAAGCTCTGGGCGACGAGGCTACCTCCTACAAGATCGAGCAGGATGGAAAGCTCGCTGCCTATATCACCTTCACCCGCAAAACCGGCTCTGTCATGCAGCTTGCTGTTGCGCCGGAGCATCGCGGTAAGGGGTTTGCGTCAGCACTGATTGCCACTGCTTTCGCCAATGTAGAGAAGGAAGCGCTGACCTTCATCAACGTGGATGAAAGCGATGAGATCATCATGCAGGCTCTTCCAAAGCTGGGGGCAATAAAAACGCTGCAGCAATATGAGATGCACAGGCCATTGCAAACCGTGGCTGACCATGTTGAAGAGAACGAGCTGACCACGTCCTAAGCCGAGTATGATCCATGACCAAGCTGCACCGTTCTCTCTGGTTTTACCTCAGCTGGTTTATCGTGAGCTACACGGTGGTGCAGGTGGCCGTGACTCTGTTGGTTTTTCAATACGGTATCAAGCAGGCGGGCAATATGTTCATCGAACTTGGCCTGCCCGTGATCTTGACCAGCTTGATCTTTGTGCGCAACGAGCACAAGGCGCCAACCGGGGCGACTTATTGGGGGCTGTTCGTTGGCTCCCTTGCAGCCAGCCTTCCCATCTCTATGACAGTGCGCAGTTACCTGCTGGCGGGTGAGGGCGTTGTTGCTCCCGCCAGTCCGTTTCCCACGTTTGCTGGGGATGAGATGGGACTGTTCTTCATCATCGATCTGGTGATCCGTGCACTGGCCTTTGGCATCGGCTACGGCTTTTTTGCGCGATTGCTGAGTGATGCACAAAACCGCTCGAAAGAGCCAAACTAACCCACCCTGATCCAATCAAATCCTGAAAAGTCACGGCTGGTGGAACTGTCCGCCGGCCTGCTTTGCTGTGCCTGCCTATGAGAATTTTTGCATAAATCTCATTTGCTTTGCTCTTGCTAACACGAGTTAGCAGGTGTAGTTAGCAAAGGAGAAGAACAATCGCGAGTCGAAAAGGGAGGCCGCGTATGAAACAGACATGTTACGCTGGCATTGATGTCGGTTCTGC
Organism: Pseudovibrio sp. SCP20; assembly: GCF_057774105.1. Classification (NCBI taxonomy): domain Bacteria; kingdom Pseudomonadati; phylum Pseudomonadota; class Alphaproteobacteria; order Hyphomicrobiales; family Stappiaceae; genus Pseudovibrio; species Pseudovibrio sp. SCP20. The sequence goes on from NZ_JBYMDH010000001.1 coordinate 496,138, forward strand.
AAGCGCACGCGTCGGGCTCTTCAATGAAAAGGGCGAGAGGCTGGCCTTTGCGGTGCGGCCCATCAAGCAGTTTCATGGTCGGGCCAACTTCGTCGAACAGTCCTCATCAGACATCTGGCAACAGATCTGCGCCGCCATGAAGGAGGCGATGGCCACCGCTGGCGTTTCTGCTGATGAAATCCGATCGCTGGGCGTGGATGCCACTTGTTCGCTGGTCGCAGTCGGGCAGGGTGGTAGCTCGGTCTCCGTCTCCGAAAACGGAGAGGCCGATCAGGACATCATCATGTGGATGGACCATCGCGCCGCAGAAGAAACCGCCCAAATCAACGCCACCGGAGATGAGGCGCTCAAATATGTCGGCGGTGAAGTTTCCATTGAAATGGAACTGCCCAAGATCCTCTGGCTGAAAAACCACTATCCGGACCGCTATGAGCGCACCGTGCGTTTCTTTGATCTGGCAGACTATCTGGTCTGGCGGGCAACGGGCGCGGATGTAGCCAGCACCTGCACGCTGACCTGCAAATGGAACTATCTGGCCCATGAAGGCCGCTTTGCTGAAGACATGCTGCAAGCCGTCGGCCTGCATGACCTGCCGGAAAAAGTGCCGGAGAAAGTGCTGGATCTAGGCGCATCTGCCGGAGGTCTGACAGAACAAGCGGCCAAGGACCTCGGCGTGAATGCAGGCACACCCGTTGCTGCGGGTATCATTGATGCGCACGCAGGCGGTCTGGCACTCATCGGGGCGGAGCCGGATGGTGGACTTGCCATCATCAGCGGTACCTCCAATTGCCATATGATTGTCAATGAAAAGCCCGTCATGGTACCGGGCGTCTGGGGCCCATACTGGGGTGCCATGCTGCCGGGCTATTGGCTGGGCGAGGGCGGACAAAGTGCTGCTGGTTCTCTGGTCGAATGGACTATCCAGCAGTCTGATGCCTATGAGGAACTCAAAGCCGAAGCCGCCAAACAGGGCCTGCACGAGATCGCACTCCTCAACAACTGGGTGCAGGATCTGGAGGAGCGGGACGCAAATCCAACCCGTGACCTTCATGTGCTCTCTGATCATCACGGCAACCGCTCTCCACGCGCCAATCCGCATGCAAAGGGTGTTGTCTCTGGCCTCACACTGGAAACAGGCCGGGATGCTCTGGCCCGCCTCTATCTGGCAACGCTTCAGGCCATTGCCTACGGCACGCGCCATATCATTGAGGAAATGACCAAGGCCGGGCACAGCATCACCAAGCTGTTCATGTGTGGCGGGGCTACCAAAAACCCGCTCTGGCTCAGAGAGTATGCCAACATCACAGGGCGGGAAATTCAGCTGGCGGAAGAAGAAGATGCCGTCACGCTGGGGGCTGCCATTCTGGGCGCTGTGGCCTGTGGTGACTTCAAGGACATTCCATCGGCCAGCGCAAAGCTGGTGCGTGTTGGTGGGCTCATCAAGCCAGAAGGCAACACCGCTCAGTTCCACGCCGCCAAATATCAGGTCTACCTCAATCTTTACGACAACCATCAGCACCACAAGGCGCTCATGGAAAAAGCAATTTAAATATCAAAACAAGTTCAGGAGGACACCACGTGCTCAACCTGCCTCAGGCCCCGGCGCCTATCTCCGTAGCGGACAAGGAAATTCTTGTCGTCACCAATGCAGATCTTCGCGAAAGTGCCAACGTCACCTGTTGGCCAACCTATGAGGACTATGCGCAGCGACTGGAAACTGAGCTGACCGCGCAAGGTTTCAAGATGAAACGCGCCCATGAGTATGATGCAGCGCGCGGTCATGGCTTCATCTCTTCGCAAAAAGAAGGCTCTGAGCTGTTTGCGAAGATCGATCCGGAAGCTCCGCTCATTGTGTTACTCACCGCATGGCAATACTCGCACCACATCGCGCCATCCCTTGCCAAGCACAAAGGTCCGATCCTGTTGCTTGCCAACTTTGATGGCACATGGCCGGGTCTGGTGGGCATGCTCTGCATGGCTGGGTCTCTCACCAGTCTGGGTGTTGAGTATTCCCGCCTCTGGTCTCAGACTTTTGAAGATGACTTCTTCAAATCCGGTCTGGCCACATGGCTGAAAGACGGAAAACTCAGCCACGACACCTCTTATCTGCAAGATATCTCTGCAAACCATGCCCTCCTGCAAACACCAGCAGGGCAGGCCGGTCAGCAGGTTGGCGAGTACATCCTCAAAAACAAAGCAATCCTTGGCCTGTTTGATACCTTCTGCATGGGCATGATGAACGGCTATTTCCCGGTCAAAGCCCTCACAGACATCGGCATGCCGCTAGAAAGCCTCTCCCAGTCCGCCCTTCTGGTGGAAATGGAGAAGGTGCCTCAGTCCCTGCGTGAAGACTGCCTCAAGTTCTATGAGGACCGTGGCATGACCTTTATGTTCGGCAGTGATGATGCGACCGAACTCACCCGCGAGCAGGTGCTGGAACAATGCGCCATGATGATCGCCATGGCCCGCTTCACCACTCGCTTCGGCCTGTCTGCTGTTGGCGTTCAGTACCAGCAGGGCCTGAAAGACAGCTGCGCAGCCTCTGACTTTGCTGAAGGCGCCATCGGGTCCACCGAGCGCTTCCCGATCCCGGATGAAGACGGCTCCATCATCTGGGAAGGCAAACCAATCCCTTGCATCAACGAAGTGGACATGGGCACTGCCATCCCGCAGACCATGATGTGGCGCCTGCTGGATGCCATGGGCCTGCCTGCTGAAACCACTCTGCATGATGTGCGGTGGGGCAGCGAGTATGAAGGCACCTTCTATTGGGACTTCGAAATCTCCGGCTCCGTACCGTTTGAGCATCTCAAAGGCGGCCTTGCAGGGGCAACAGGCTATCGCCAGCCAGCCATGTACTTCCCGAAAGGCGGGTCCAGTATCGCAGGCCAGTGTAAGGCAGGAGCGTTCCTCTGGGCGCGCGCGCATTATGAGGGCACCCAAGTCATCATGCACATCGGTACTGGCCATGCGGTTGAACTGCCAGAAGACGAGTTCGAACGTCGCCGCAAGGCAACCACCTATGAGTGGCCTCTGATGAACTGCACGCTCGATGGTGTGGGCCGTGATGATCTGATGGCAGGGCACCAGTCCAACCACATCACTGTGGCTTATGTGCCGGAAGATAAACTGCAGGATGTGCTGCAGGCCTTCGTGGCTCAGGCGCTCACGCAGGGCATCAACGTCAAAATCGCAGGCTCTGCGAAAGATCTGCTTTAAACCCAGCAAAACAGAGTTTGAGCATCCCGTGGTGCTCAAACTCACGCAAAAGCTGCGGGATATCCACGGACACCACCCCGCACCTGCCATATTCTGCTTGGCAATTTGAGGAAGGCTGACTACCACTCGACAGTTAAGCGTACCTACAAAAATCAGGGCGAGAAAGCACGCAATGGCCAAAAAGCCAGATGAAATTGCAAAGGCGCTGGGCGTCTCCATCACCACAGTGCGATTGGTGCTGGGCGGCAAGGCGGAAAAGTACCGCATCAGCAAAGCCACCCAAGCCCGCATTCGTGAGTATGTGGAAGAGCATGGCGTCAAATTCGACCTGACAGCCCGCAGCCTTAAGCTGAAACGCACCAACACCTTCGGCCTGATCATTCCGCGCTTAGCCAACCCGTTCTTCGCCAAGCTTTCCGAAGAACTGGAACACCGCTGCCGCGAAACCGGCTACCAGCTCATCATCAGCTGCTCCAACTCCGATGAGGAGACGGAAAAGGAACTGGCCAGCGGCCTTGTTCAGCGAAATGTAGATGGCCTGTTCGTGGTATCTTCCACCTCTGGCAGCCAGCAGCATCTGGGCAAAACCATCTCCAAACCAATGGTGTTTCTGGACCGTGACTACGGCAACACCGATGCGCCCATCATCACCTCCAGCAACTTTGAGGGCGCTAAAGATCTCGCCGCCGCCATTGCCAAACACGCGGACGGAGAGCCGGTCTACTTCCTCATTGGCGGTAGCAATCAGCCAACCATCACCGAGCGTGCCCGCGGTTATCTGGAAGTCATGCCGCAAAATGCTGAGAAAGACTGGACCCTGCAATCTGCCCGCAACCGCACGCAAGATGGCGAGCAGATGATGCTGGAGCTCTGGGAAAAGCTCGGCAAAGCCCCGCAGAACCTGATGGTGTCCTCTCTGCCTGTTCTGGAAGGGGCATTGGCCGTTCTGCGCGAGAAGCTGGGGCATATCCCACCTCAGCTGCGTCTGGCCACCTTCGATGACAACAAGATGCTGTCCTTCCTGCCCAACGAGATCTGGTCGGTCAAACAGAACGAGGCAGAATGGGCCGAAGCGGCGTTGGAAGCTATGACCCAGACCATGAGCAGCGAGCAGGCCCACAGCAAAACCATCGCCACGCGTCTGATCCACCGGCCCAAAGATCAGTAATCCGTCACTATTTGTGGCGGAAATGCGGCGGGGAATTATCCCTCTGAAAACCATAGAACCGGAAGAAGGTCCTCATTCCGCTACGTAACCGTTATATTCCTTAGGTATGTAGTGCAGGCAAATGCGCTAGTCTGCCTGCGGCTATGGTACTCTTTGGAGACGAACTCGGGCTTATCCCTGAAACGCACACCAGATTTCGGCTTACGGATACGCGCGAAAACGAACAGTTAGAGCATCATCGGATGCCCTGACCAGCTGGGAGCATGTAGATGGACACTATTGGGCCAATCCAAAATCGCGTAAGTCGTTTCTTCATTGATGTCGACGACCGAAATTGGGAGTCCGTCGAAGGTGTCATGACCAGCCGTGTGCATCTGGATTACTCCTCCTTCGGTGCAGGGGAACCCGTGGATCTGACACCAGCCGAAATCACAACAGCCTGGAAAGAGCTGCTGCCCGGTTTCGACCAGACCCACCATCAGATCGGCAATCCGCTCATTGAATCCAAAGAGCAAAAGGCCAACGTGAAAGTCCACGCCACCGCCACCCATTTTATTGATGGCGCAGAGGGCGGTGACCTTTGGGTGGTCTACGGCACCTACAACATCGCACTGGTGCATGAAGGCGGGACGTGGAAGATCAGCCGCATCCAGTTCAACTTCAAGTTCCAGGACGGCAACATGGATCTGCCGGTCATCGCACAGGCCCGCGCTGACGCGAAAGCCAAAGCCGAGTAACAGGCAAACCGCAGACACCATTTAGCTCTGGGCGAATGCCCGCAAGCCGCCTATAAATGCAGGGATGTTTTCGCCGGTACAGGCTCAGCAGGATCTGCATATGCTTTTGAATGCTCTTTCCAAATGCGTGCTCAGCGCTGCACTTCTCATGGTGGCCCTGAGCGCTGGCCCGTCTTTGGCGCAGGATAAATCCAGCAAATCGGAAAAGTTCTTCCCCGGCATCATCGGTGAAGACAACCGCAAGATCATCGACAGCTGGGATAAGCCGTGGAACGCCATTGGCCGCGTCAATGTCGCCGGGTTCCGCTCCCGCTCCATGTGTTCCGGTACCCTGATCTCCGACCGTATGGTCATCACCGCCGCCCATTGCCTCTACAACGCCCGCACCGGCAAAGCTCATGTGCCGTCCAAGATCAACTTCGTAGCAGGCGTGCGCCGCGATAAGTTCATCGCCCACACCACTGCCGCCTGCACCCATCTGCTGGATGGCTATACCTTCACAAACCGCCCGACCTTGAAACACGCTGCAACCGATGTAGGCGTGATCATCCTTTCCAAACCGCTAGACGTGCCCCCCATGACAGTGATCAGCAAAGCGCCGGAAGTGACACAGAACCTTGACCTCACTAGCGCCGGATACGCCAGAGACCGTCCGTTCCTGCTTGCCGCCGATAAGAACTGCAAGCTCTACAAAGACCGCGGCAACCTCTGGCTCACCAGCTGCGACACCAACTACGGCGGCTCAGGTGGCCCAGTCATGGTGGAAGAAAACGGCCAACTCAAACTCACCGGCATCATGGTCGCCTCCGCCCAAAACAAATTCTCCATCGCCGTTCCAAAGAATGTCTGGGCACATTTGCTCGAGAAAACCACCTGCGAGGGAAACTAAGCCGCAACCCGCTCCGCCAGATACCGCTCCCGCACATCGATGATACAGCGCTGTCTCGAGGACTGACTTACCTCATGCGGGGCGAAGTCGGATTCGACGACGTCCAGAAAGTCCACGGTTTGCCGCAGTAATCCAAGGTGCTCTTTTGAGAACTGGTGAGGCTGAGCCTCTGTCATCTTCTCAATAAACCGCACGCCAGCCTGTTTCTGGAAGATTGTGTCCGGCTGACCGTCACGGGTGCAGATGCCATAGGTGCCATTGAGAAAGTGGCCCCAGGTACGCTCTTCCAGATCGCCATCAAAAGCAGCCATCACATCAGGATGCAGCGCGTGCAGGCGCGCGCCCAGCTCTCCGGCAAGAAACGCCTCCTTGGCGCTGCGGAAACGGGAGAGAAAGAACGCCTTGGCGGCCTGTTCCTGTGTCAGGCCAAAGCACTGCAGATCCTCAAACCAGCGCCGATGGCTCTTCAGGTGAAAGCGATAAAGCTCCCGTTCCTGATACTGCCCGAGGAAGGAAACACACAGTGAGCTGTTGGTGAAAAGATAGGAGGCAGCAGGCATCACCCGCCGCTCTAGCAGGCTCTGCCAGTCGGATGAAGACAGGCCAAGCAGATCAAGGAACACCTGTTCCTCATAAAACTCTGAGTAAAGATAGTTGAGCAGCACGATACGCTCCTGAAGCAAGAGATGGAAAACCCACCTCAAGCTCTAACCCACTTCACTTAAGCGATGTTTCGATAGAGATCGAACTAACTTACCCGGCCCGCACCTGGCTCAAAAACGCCTGCATCGCATCCTGCATCTGGTCCGACCGCTCGGACAGGTTGGCGATGGAGTGGTGGATCTCCTCCGAAAGCTCACCGGTTTTGCCCGCAGACACTATCGCCGCACAGATCTAGGGCGGGGTGTCAGTCACTGTTTCTGCCTGTTTTTGGAGCTTACTTGGGGGATATCCAGCGCCCTGAGATACATACTTAGCCCTTGATGGTCACGGTAACCTGTGTCGGCAGGTTATTGCGATAGTCGATGTTGGTTGAAAAACTGCCCTGATCGTCATAGGGAAAGCCATAGACCAGACTGTTTATACTGATCCCGTTCGGATTGTCTCTGCTCCAGTTGCGGTGGAGGAAGCCAGAGTATTCATTACAGTGCGCCACATCAGATGAACCCATTCCGGGGTAAAACTCATGTGGAGCCACCTGTTTGACATCACCTGTATCCACAAACGGATGGGTCAGCGGTTGGCCTGTGTTGACCACTTCGCCAACCAAAACGAAGAAACCGAGTTGAGACTGCCTGTAAATGCGAGTGGCCTTATACAGGGCCTTGGGGTGTGGCAACCAATTCAGCTCGACCTGAGCTGCTTTGTGCAGAACAATGGTTTGAGGCACAGAAAGAGCCGTTACAGAGCCGTCATTGAGCACACCCGCCAGATAGTAGGTGTAAGTTCCCTTATGAACGCACTTGTCCGCCGGACCTGTTTGCAGCGCCACAGGTTTCTTTGAGAATGCATAGTGAGTTGTATATTGCTGGGGTCCTACTGCATAAACATGCGCTTTCGCGATACCGCGATTCAGTGCAGAGACAATAATATTCTGAATGTTGGCAAGTGCTCTGGAGGCCAGCAATCCGCCATTTGTCTGTGCAAGCGCATCAGGGTCAGTCAAAAAGGCAAAAGTGCCACTACAGCCAAACACCATTTCACTGGGTGAATAACCTGAGTTTTGCAGTTTTTCAGGTGCTGGTGGCAACGACCCTCCGGCAAATTGCTTTTTAAAAATCGGAGGCTCCGGGAGTATGTGAAGAGGTCCGGCATTCTCGTAGAAATAAGGGAAATAGATGTTCAATACGGTTCCCTGAAACTCTCCTTTCTTTAATCCGGAAGCCTTAGAAAGCTGAGAATTGCTGTAGTTATTGGGGTCAACGGCATTTCCAACAAGTTGAAGTACCATATATTTCCGGCTGCCATCTCCCCATTGCCAGGTCGCTGCGATATCTTGCTTCTTGTTTTTTTCATCTACATACTTTTGGTCGGTGATTGCCCGTCCCTTGTTCGGCGATACGCAGTTGACGTGTCCTGTCCATAGCGTTCCGTAAGGAGATCCGTTTAACTGAGGAAACTGATAAAGAACAAAAGTCTCTGTCTCATAGTGTGTGAAGAAGTCCACGAGTGGCTGATCAAACCAGTTTGAAAGGGAGTTAAAGCTAAAGTCATTTACAGGCGGGTGCTTAAACGGGTTTTCGTAGTGAACGCTGTCGTCCTTGCAGGTAAATCCGGGTTGTTTATTCCAGTCTGCAATACTTATGCTTTTCAGGAGTTTATAATCCGATAGGTTCGCAGGAGCAGCGGGAACAGGGTCTCCCGTTCTGACGGCTGGCACTTCAGCGCGGTAAATGTTTAGTCCTGTGGCACAGGAGTTACGTGAATGATAGGCAGCAGGCTTGCCGCCTTGTTGCCAGCCAATTGAAATGGCATAGGCGTTTGCCTTTCCTTTTTTATCGAGAAGGAACCCGCCAAACACAGGGGGGGACACCGGGGTTTCACCGGTGCGGGATGTTTCTGCTACTGTGTAGAAATAGGACTTGTTCTCAAATGCATTTGGGGAGGATGGTGCCTGTAAGACCGGGGCCGCGTATGATAAGGCATCGGGAGCAGTTTTGGTGCTTAACAGATCCTGTGGCGCAATCAGTTGTTTGTTTGTGACATCAAGGCATTGATGAAACTCAGATGACGGCTTGAACGTGTCCTGAAAGCGCTTGATCAGTTCGTCCTGAGTGAGCGGGATGCCCACGTTGCTGAGAGGGAAGGGAGCCGGGCTGCTCTCCACCGTAAACGGCAAACTCAGCTGATCTATGTTTGTTATATCGATATCTAACTGATCCGCCACATAGTTGATTTCAAACAGTCCGAACCTTTCACCTGGATTTGTGGTCGGGGAAGGCATGGCCGGTTCATTGCCTGTCACGGATATTCCTTTGGTTTTACCATGAAACATCACCAGAACGCCTTTGGGCAGCGGCTGGCTATACGGAAGGTTGATAGTTACCGATAATGAGCCGGAGATATCGGGGGTGTTGACACAGTTTGTGCAAAAACCGTTCTTTATTGCATTAAAGGAGTGGTAACTCTTGCTTTGCGAATCCCAGTAGACCCAGCCATCCTCGTGCTTGCCATAGACCACATAAGAGAAATCACCTGTGGCTGTCCCGGCAGGTAAAGCAATGGTTATGGGAGGAAACTTTGAGGATGCAGAGGTCAAAGCAATATTTTCTTCAGGTCTTTCAGGTTGTGCGTTTCTGTTTTTACTCACGTGTGCCCCTCCTGCGCGACATGCTACAAAAACAAGTTATCCAGACGTATCTCAGCTTACTCTCACAATTCTCCGCGAGAGGTTAAACCGTGCCACCGGGTTCCTGGGGTGCATTTATGCGATGAAGGGGCCGTGGTCGAAGAACTTACCGGAATGGTTGCGCATTTGCAGGGCAGCCATGCCTTGCGGAAAAAGTTCAGGGAAGGGCTGGCATTGCGCAAGTACATTCTGTAAGACCCAATCCGACAAAAGTTTCAGCAGATTTTGCGCCTGCACGATGTCCTTCAAAAGCTCCGGAATTTTTCGGACCGGAGTTTGCCGGAAAGGACACTCAGACCTGCGCGTCAGATGGATACCCTCAAATCTGCGGTACATAGAATATGCAGGGGTTTGCCTGCAAAAGGAGGCTCTATGAGCACAGCAGGCACACAGGCCTATGAGGCACGCCGCACCTTCGCGATTATTTCTCACCCGGATGCGGGTAAAACCACACTCACCGAGAAGCTGCTTCTGGGCGGTGGTGCGATCCGTGCTGCGGGTCAGGTGCGTGCTCGTGGTGAGCGCCGCCGTGCCCGTTCTGACTGGATGAAAATCGAGCAGGAACGCGGCATCTCCGTTTCAAGTTCCGTGATGACCTTTGAGCGTAATGGCATCATCTATAACCTGCTGGATACACCGGGCCACGAAGACTTCTCTGAAGACACCTACCGCACGCTGACAGCCGTAGACGCCGCCATCATGGTGATCGATGCTGCAAAAGGTATCGAGAGCCAGACCCGCAAGCTGTTTGAGGTTTGCCGCCTGCGCGATATTCCGATCATCACCTTCGTCAACAAGATCGACCGTGAAGGCCGTCACGCACTGGAAATCCTCGACGAGATTCAGGAAGCACTGGCGCTGGACGTCACCCCGATGAGCTGGCCAGTGGGCATGGGCTCCGACTTCTTCGGCGTTTACGATCACATCGGCAACCGCTTCTTCACCTCCACTGAAGGCCGCGGCGGTCCGCTCGACACCATCAAAGACGTCAAGGGCCTCGAAGACCCTGAGCTGGTGGGTGAGCTGTTCGACAACATCCGCGAAGAGCTGGAAGAAAACGTAGAGCTGGGCGGCGCAGGCTATTCTGAATTCGATCAGGAAAGCTTCCTGGAAGGTCACCTGACACCAGTCTTCTTCGGTTCCGCTCTGCGTGATTACGGTATCGACCAGATCCTTGATTTCATCGCAGCCCACGCACCGTCTCCGCACTCTCAGCCAGCAACCGGTGGCCGAACCATCAAGCCAGAAGAAAACAAGGTCACTGGCTTTGTATTCAAGGTTCAGGCGAACATGGACCCGAAACACCGCGACCGCATCGCATTCGTGCGTCTGTGCTCCGGCACCTTCAAACGCGGCATGAAGCTCAAGCATGTGCGTGCAGGCAAGCCAATCACCGTGTCCGCGCCAATCTTCTTCTTTGCTGAAGAGCGCGAGATTGCGGAAAAAGCTTATCCGGGCGACGTGATCGGCGTGCCAAACCACGGCCAGCTGCGTGTGGGTGATACCCTCTCTGAGGGCGAAGAAATCCACGTCACCGGCCTGCCAGCCTTCGCACCGGAAATCCTGCGCCGCGTCCGCCTGACAGACACCATGCGCGTGAAGCAAATGCGTCGCGGTCTGGAGGATCTGGCAGAAGAAGGTCTGGTGCAGATCTTCAAACCAGCCATCGGCACCAACTGGATCGTCGGCGTGGTCGGCGTGCTCCAGCTGGACGTTGTGGTGGATCGCCTGAAAGCGGAATACCAGACCGAAATCGGCTTCGAGCCAGTCATGTACAACACCGCCCGCTGGGCAGAGTGCACCGACCCTCTCAAGCTGGACAAGTTCCTTGAGACCAACCGCGCGCACGTGGCTCTGGACCGGGACGACAAACCGGTTTACCTCTTCAAGAACGCTTGGGAAGTAAGTTACGTGGGCGAGAAAAACCCGGACATCAGCTTCCGCGAAACCCGCGAAATCGTACACACCTCTTAAAGGCAGACAGTCCCATGAAAGACCCGGCTCTCGATACGCTTCTTCTGCCTTTTGAAAACGGCAGCCTCGACTTCTTTGAAGACGGCAGCGCAGACCAGAAGGCTCTGTTCCTGCGCGCCCGCATGGGCTTTGCCATGAACGGGCTGGAAAAGTCCCGCGTGGTTTGCCAGCAGACCTTCGCCAGCGATAAGGACAGTCTGGAACGCGCAGGCTTTACGGTCACGCCAGACGTCTCCGGCACCTATCCGGTGGTCATGGTTCTGCCTCCACGCCAGCGCGACGAAGCCCGTGCCCTGATGGCGCAGGCCGTCAAAAGCGTGCGGGAAGGCGGCATTGTTATCGCCAGTGTCTCCAACACCGAAGGCGCCAAGACAGCGGAAAGCGACCTGACAAAACTGGCAGGTAATTCTGGCAAGCTCTCCAAAAACAAATGCCGTGTGTTCTGGGCGGAAGTCTCGGAAACCACCATCAACCAGCAACTGCTGGAAGACTGGAGCTGCCTGGACGCGCCGCGCGAAATTCTGGAAGGCTGCTTCGTCAGCCGCCCGGGCGTGTTCGCATGGGATCACATCGACAAAGCCTCCGAGCTGCTGATCAAAACCTTGCCGGACCGCCTGCCGGGCCGCGGTGCTGATCTGGGTGCAGGCTTTGGCTATCTCAGCTCTGAGGTGGTGAAGGTGAACAAGGTCAAAGCCATTGATCTGTATGAGGCTGAAAAGCGCGCGCTGGATCTGGCAGAGCAGAACCTGAAGGGCAAGACCGGCGAAGTTGCAACAGACTTCATCTGGCAGGACGTCACCAAGGGCCTCACCCGGGCTTACGACTTCATCGTCATGAACCCGCCATTCCATGGCGGTGGCAAGCAGGACCGCGCTGACATCGGGCAGGGCTTCATCAAAGCCGCCGCCAAGGCGCTGCGCCCCTCCGGTCACCTCTGGATGGTCGCCAACCGCCATCTGCCTTACGAGGCAACACTGGACAAGGTCTTTGCCTCCTACGAGATCGTCGCTGATCAAGGCGGCTACAAGGTCATCCACGCGGTGAAAGGGAATAGGTAGATCATGCGCCTTGTGAAACTGCTTGCAAATCTGGGATACGGCAGCCGCAAGGAAATGCAGGCTGCCATCCGCAATGGCTGGGTGACCGACAAAGACGGCACCCCCATCAAAGCCGATAGCAAGCTGCCGCACGAGGACATCCTGTTCGATGACGAGCCACTGGACCCGCCGGAAGGCTCCGTCATCCTGCTCAACAAGCCGTTGGGGTACACCTGCTCCATGAAGGATCATGGCCGTCTGGTCTATGACCTGCTGCCACCCCGTTTCCGCGCCCGCAAACCGGCGCTGTCCTTCGTCGGCAGGCTGGATAAGGACACCACCGGTTTCCTGCTCTTCACCGACGACGGTAAACTCCTCCACCGCATCATCTCCCCCAAGGCCAATGTAGGCAAAGTCTACGAGGTAGAGCTGGACCGCCCCATGACAGGCGGCGAGGCTGACCTGTTCGCCTCCGGAGACATGATGCTGGAAAGTGAAACCACCCCGCTCAAGCCCGCGGAACTGGAAGTGCTGAGCGAGACAACAGCACGGCTCACCCTCCATGAGGGCCGCTACCATCAGGTCCGCCGCATGTTCGCCGCCACCGGCAACCACGTCACAAAGCTCCACCGCGCGAGGCTCGGCAGCCTCACACTGGAAGGCGTGGAAGAAGGCACCTGGAAGCTCCTCTCTCAGGAAGAGATCGACAAGATTTTCGGTTAAGGCCGGGCGCTCATCACATTCAGCCTCACTCCGGCTCCAGATGAGACATGAGACCTTCCATGCGCAAGGTCATGTCTGCTGCCATCAGTGTGCAGCAGGTTTGGCCTTCAAACCAAAGGTCGATCATGCACCCGAAACTGAAACTGGCTGCAGCTCTTGTACTCAGCGGTGTCGCTCTGGCAGCTTGCCAAAGCCCCAATCAAAAACTCATTCATGAGAACATCAAGTCTGGCAAATACCCGCTGACCTACACAAAGAAGGTTGGCAAATACACCATGTCCTATGGCAAGCCAGACAAAACGCAGAACTGGCAGTTCCTGCTCAGCATCACCCCAACCACCAATCCATTCCGGGATCAGAAAGTGCTGGAAACGATCTTCGAGACGGTCACGCCCATGTGTAACTCTCTTCTGCCCAATGCCGATCCCAACAGGTTCGGTATCCTGAGCAAGAAGCCACTCGTGGATGAACGTACACAGACCGCCAAAATCCTGTTGTCCTGCAAAACGCGATAGAGTGAATGACAAGATAGAGCGCTGACACCGTTCCTCAGCGCTCATCATCGCCCAGCCTTCTCGCGCACCATGTTCAGATGCGCCAGAAACTTCTCCTCATAGGCCCAGGTGGAAAGCAGGTTGCCGAGTACTCTCTGGTTCGGTGTGCGCAGGCAGACCATGTAGAGCTGCGTGTCCAGTGCGGCCATCCACACCAGCGGAAACCACAGCAGCCAGCAGCTTATCTCGGCCAGCAGATAGCCCTCCGACTGGCCGTAGACCCAATCCGTAACCCAGTAGATCCCGAGAGCATAAGCAAACGTTAGTGCCGTCATCAGCACGCCAGCCAGCAGCCCCAGATACAGCCCCTTGCGCGCCCATAGCAGCAGGGACAGGTAGAAGCCCCACATCCTGCACAGGGTCAGGAGGCGATAGAACAACAGGCGCCTGAATATCCAGCCGAAGACCATGACCCTCTCGCGAACCAGCCAACACCACCGGAACCTAAGGCCACGCCTCTTAACCCCGCGATAAACCGCAGACGCAACTTGCGCACAACCGGCTTAAGAAAGCGGCCGCACCGGAATGCAGATCACCACTTCATGCGGCCCCATCTCACCGGTCATGGATGGGTACAGCTGGAAGCAGGGGATGTTTTCCGGCTCATACCCGCTCAGAGGCAACCAGTCGCCGAACATGTACTCCCACGCCGCCTGCGATTGATCATGGGTGATCACGAAATGCCCGCAGGCATAACGCCCGCCGCCAACCACCATCTTGCCCACTTCACCTTCCACATCCGCTGGCCCGCGCAAGGTCAGGCAGGAGCTGAAACGCATCAGCTCCGCATCAGTCACCTGCGGATCATCGTGGAACAGACACATCATCTCCGCCCCATGCGCCAGCCCCCGCGGACCAGCCCACGCCATCAGCGTGCCGAAGGCCTCACCAAAAATCTCAGGCCGCTCCTGAAAGTTGCCGGTGCGCCGCACATAAGCCACCGTGCGTGGCTCCAGCTTGCCCACTTCCACCTTGTCCGCCACCAAACCGGACCGTGGCCGCTCCAGAACCATGGTCTCATTGGCCCGCGCCTCAACCGAGGCTGTCGCATCCCGCCGCCATTGGCTGGCAGGCATGCCAAACCGCGCCTGAAACGAGCGCGCAAAGGTAGAAGGGGAGGCAAAGCCCATATCCAGCGCCGCATCCGTAATGGAAATCGACGGGTTCTGCTTCAGCCGCCGCGCCGCTTTCTCAACCCGCAAGCGACTGGTGAACTGGTTCACCGTCTCCCCGGTCATAGCCCGGAAAATGCGGTGAAAGTGATAGGGAGAAAAACAGGCCGCATCCGCAATCTGCGCCAGCGAAAGCTCCTCGCAGATGTTGCGCTCAATATAATCCATCGCCCGGTTGATCCGCTGCGTATAGATGTTCTTCTGCAAAGCCTCATGCCGCATAACCAGCCTCCCACGCCTGAGGAGAACGTACAGCATTCCCTGCAAAAGCACAGGCAGTTTTTGGGGCCGGACTAATGAAAATACACGGCGAAAACAAACAGTAATACATAAAGGGCACAGCTCGCTTGGGAAGGAAAAAGCCCCATCACCCTAGGCCATGCCTCACTCGCGAGCTTTGCAAATCTTGCTATGTTTGCATCCCACATGCGGCATCAACAGATGCTGGCCTGCGAATGCCACAACAGCACCGCAGACCAGCAGGGCACCCTTGGCGAGATGCGGGGTGTAAGTGCGTTTCACCTCAGGCACCAAAGCGTGTGATACGTGTGTATCAAACGCTTAAGCACAGTGATCCTGCACGAGACCTGCGCGATGGTCAGCCCATCACGATGATCGCATGATCACTAAAAAAGCCGATTGCCTGAGAGCGTCAGGAACCGGCTTTGTCTGGAAACGGCACTGTTGTGCTTTTGGGCTGCGGATGAGCGACCTGCTCCCGGGCGTACTCCTGAAAACTGCTGGCAGTGTTCGAGGAGGAGTACGCCTCAAAAATATGTCCGCAGCTTTTTTGAAGCGCTTCCAAGCGGTCGCGGAAGGCATAGTGCAAAGTGAACAAAGCATCTCGCTCACAGCTGTCCTGCATCCGCTCGCTCAGCAACAGCTGTTGCATATAGGCAAGGTTCTGCAAATCAGATGCAGCGACGATCACTTCGTCAATTTCATTTTGGAAAGTATTTGTGGCGCGACATGCGCAGGCGGAACTGGTCATTTCAATGCCCCTTGTATACGGCAGTTGAAGATCCGCACATCAGAAGGGCTTGTGACGGCCCACTGGCGAGCGGGAGGTTCACAACCTGATACAAGGCAGGCAGGCTTATTCCTTCCCGAAGGAAGTGTTGTATTCACCGTCCTCCCGCTCATAGCAAAGGGTTTGCGCCCTTCCAGAAAAAAGGCACAAAAAATCCGCTAGTTACGGGAGCGGTAACCGCTTGTATAGAGGTTGTGAAGCCTCACACATGAATGTGGAATGAAACACCCAACTTGTCAAATCGGCACTTCTGCCAAGGGTGTGGATTGCGAGATTGCCGGGAGCCTTTCAACGGGAGATTGGCGCTGAAGAAAAGGTTGTCACAACTGTTCATCAAGCTCCCTCGAACTCTGCTTCGACTTGTGAAAAATTGTTGTTTGAGAGATGAGTCGGATTAATCCAGAAGTAATACGCCCCTCCATCACCCCAATGCCAGTTCATCGCAACATCAGTTACAATCTGCATGAGGAGCAGTTCATCTGCCTGTCTGTCGAATGGGTCTGTTTGTATTCCATCATGAAATCCCCCCATTCGGTGAGGTCGACCTTCATCGAGTTGCCGCCACCAAGGTTCGAAATATTGTCTAACTGCAGTGGGTACGAGATGGTGAAATTTTGGATCTGTGTAATACTGAGTTACGTACTCCCAAAGATCAGAGTTTCTTGGCATGAATAATGTCCAATAAGAGTGATTGAACTCAAAGAGGTCAATTGTGTAATTGCCGCGAGAAACCCTACGCTGACCTACCTGCCAGGAAGAGTGCTTGTGTTTTTTTAAGCGTTTTTTGAGAGAAGACCAATTATTTGCTGGCAGATCATCATCTAGATCTTTTTCAGATAGCTTCTGTATTTCAGTTGATAGTAAATCGATACCTACCTCGCACCATTCCTGTTTTCGATACTGAGATAGTAGTAAATAGTTAGTAATTTTTCTTACGTTGGGATATTTTTCTATGAACTCAATTTGACGAGTCAGTAAATCTCGACGTAATGTCGCTCGTTTCAGTTCAGCTTGTATCTTTAGGGAGTTATCAACTTGAGATTTTGGGGTACCTGATTGGGCAATAATCTCTTTTACCTTCGCTAACTCCATCTTCATTTCTTTGAGAAAGCTTTGGTCTTTAATCTTCTGCTCGACATGCTCGGGTAATGAAATTTCTTCGACTTCGCTGATATACCTTCGCTCGAGGTTTGCCTTGATTTTTTCTAAGACCGAAACTGCCATCCGGTTTGTAAAAGGCTCAGGAACTTCTGGGTAGTGCTCGTTAAGTATTGAGGATCCCCCGTATAACACTTGAGCAAAATTTGTAGGCGTAGTTCGAGTATATCCTCCAACCTTTGTTGTTTGATTTGGGAACACGATAAGATCGACTGGCCATCGTCTCCAAACGGGCGGTATCTGTTCTCCTGTAAGTAAGTTTTTATATCTTCCTCCTGAATAGTCGCCAGTATCGACAGGACCTAAATCTTCTGGAAGCTGGCGTATGGAGCCGAGCTCTCGTGTATGCAAGATCTTAAAAGAGTCTGGAGTGCGCGGTAAACTCTCATTGGGGTGTAGAAAGAACAAAAGCCACCCCTCTCTCGGTCCGAGACCTCCCCACAAGTTCTTGGGTAAATCTTGGCAGCAGATTTGAGCGAGAAAGTGAAGTGGAACCTCACCTGCCTCAGGTTCTTCATGTGATACCGAGCGCGGCCATTGCACATCTTCCGGCATCATTGGCTGCCCACCTAACCAAGAGCGCGGTGCTTCATCAAAACGTGGAGGAATTTGGCGACGTAAAACTACTGTGACGTTTTCGGTGCTTTTAAAAGAGTTCATTCCCAGCGGGTTCCCATAATACATAATTAATATGCAGGTAGCATAATACCATGAGTTGTACATGTGGTGGAGTGCTCTTTAAAAGGTGTGCGTTAGCTTGACTTTGAAGTGGGAACTCTCGCGCCAATAAAACGTAATCGACTTAACGTTTAGGCTGGCAAGGTGCGGTTGGAAAATTGTCTTAGGAAATCTCTAATATGAAGCCAGATTTTGGTGCGAGATAGGTGTCTGGAACACTAGCTCTTGAATATTGGTTGCACAGGCGATGAACAAAACGGTGTGTGTTTTCGTGAGGTGAGATCTTGAATAATCCGATAGTTATGACAGTTCGCGATATTTCTAAGCTCGTTGAAGGAGCTCCAATTAAATCAGAACTTTTGGTCTATGTCCTTGCATTATGGGTATTTCAGCAATGCGAAGATATGTCAGGATATTGGCCAGATAAGTTGGTACCTAATGACCGCGCAGTTTGTAATCATGGTGAAGACAATTGGACTGGCGATGTGTGTGATGTCTTAGCCAAGTTGGGAGTGATGGAACCATCACATATGTCACACACCTTCATTACATCATGGCGTCCTTGGCATCCACTTGCTGTCAATTTTGATAGTACTGCTGTGTCTGACAATGAGTTGATTGCAGCTGTTTATTATACCAAGTATCAATTTGAACAGCGAGATGCCATGAAGCTTTGTCATCGGCCATTTCGTTTATCTGAGGAAGTTCAGTCTGTCCCTCATTTTAATTTACCTGAAGCATTGAGTAGGAAAGCTGACGAGATGTATATGCTTTGGGTGGGGCGGGTTGTGTCCACATTATTTTTAAAGCTTGGGCTAGCAAGCTTTGACAATGTAAATGGTTTCAAATTGGTCAACTCCATCGACCCGCTGAATGCTTTTGTCTACGAAGCCTTTATTGATTATGATGCATCGAAACTAGCGTTTCGGAATTGAAGTAAACTTCCCCCTCCCAAAAACCATGGGCTACCCCACCCTCAGGATTTCCCATTTTTTAGCAGTCATTTGCGAAAATTGACCGTAAATAACGAAGAACCTGGGGCTACCGGTGCGGTCGAAGCGGTTGAAGGATCTGTTTAATCATCGGGTTGAGGTGTTTCTCTTCAGCCAGATGATGCTCATGTTCGGGTCATTGATCCTGCCGGGGCAGACGCTGGAAGCCCATGTGTTCAGCGCGTTTTACATCTTCAACATCGCCACCGGTATGCTGATCACACTCAAGAAGACGCAGTTCTTCCGGCTGGTGGCTGTCCTGCTGGGCTGCTCGCTGGTGCTGGCGTTTCTGGATACGCCCATCTTCCCAACAATTGACCCGCTGGTCCCGCAGATCGCCATCTACTTTGCCTTTCATGCGGTGGTCGCCATTGTGCTGATTGACGAAATGCTGGTCACACAAGAAGAAAACTACCGGGTCGTACTGGGCGTGCTCAGCGGCTACATCTCCATCGGCATGGTCTCGTTCTTTCTCTTTATACTTATAGAGCACATGCACCCGGGTTCCTTCAAAGGCCTGCCCATTGAAAACATAGAGACCCGCTCGCAGGAAGAAGCGCTCATGTACGCCGCCTTCATCACCCTGATGACCATCGGTTACGGCGACATCGTGCCCTTAACGCCTATCGCCCGAAAAGCCGCCATGATTGTTGGGCTGGCAGGACAGTTCTACATGGTCGTGCTCACCGCAATCATTGTCGGCAAGTTCCTGAAGTTCAGACAGCCGCGCAAGAAAGATTGAACTGCCGGACGCCCACCACAAAACAGCGCCCGCGGCCTCTTCGAGAATAGCGCCTGCGGCCTCTTCAAAAATAGCGCCCGCGGCCTCTTCAAAAATAAAGAGTGAAAGCGACCCATCTGATCCTGATTAAAGCTGAACGGGTTTCATCGGCAGTTATTAAGCGCAGCCTGTTTTAATTGCCGGGAAACACCTGAGCCAACCGGAAGGTCGCCCATGCCAATGTTCTCCATGGACAATATGCGCAAGCTGAAGAAGTTCAATTCTTTGGCCACCGGGAAATCATGGAAGATGTTTATCGCCTTCAATGCGGAGGCCATGTCTGACGGTGCGATTTCCAAAAAGAACAAGCAGCTCATTTCACTCGCCGCCGCCCTCACCACCCAGTGCCCGTATTGCATCGAGATCCACCGCGAGAACGCCAAGGTCTGTGGCGCCACCGATGCAGAGCTCGCCGAAGTGGTTTTCATCGCTGCGGCCATCCGCGCAAGCAGCGCTATCACCCATGGTACGCACCTGATTGACCACGATGAGTAAGCCCGCGCAGGGGGATAAGGTCTGATCGGGTACTACGTGACCGTTTCGGGAAGAACGCAGAAATTCCCTGAAGAACGCAATTGAACGCACAAAACAACGCAACGCAAAAAAAGGCTCCGGATCGCTCCGAAGCCTTTTGAAATACTCTATTGATAAGAGAGAGTTAGCCCTCGTCGGCCAGCATCTCCAGCTCCAGCCACTCTTCTTCCAGCGCGCCAAGCTCCTCCTGAAACTTCCCGATCGCGTTCGTCACTTTATGAAAACGATCCGGATTGGTGGAAAACAGGTTCGGGTCTTCTAACTCCTTCTGAGCCTTAGCAATTTTCGCTTCCAGCTTTTCCATCTCACCCGGAATGGCTTTCAGACGGTGCGCCTGCGTGAAATTGAGGCCAGACTTCTTATCCTCCTTCTTCGCAGCAACAGGAGCAGGGGACTTATCCTCCTTCGCCGGCTTACCGGCTTTGGCCGCTTTACGCGCCTGCACCCCTTCACCGCGCTGGCGGACCATATCGGTGTAACCGCCCGCATACTCACCCCAGTTGCCGCTCTCATCTTCCATGGTGATCACGCTGGTACAAATGCGATCAAGGAAATCACGGTCGTGGCTCACGAGCAGAACAGTGCCGGGATAATCAGAAATCAGCTCCTGCAACAGGTCCAGCGTTTCAAGGTCCAGATCGTTGGTCGGCTCATCGAGCACCATCAGATTGGAAGGCGCAGCCAGTGCACGCGCCAGCAACAAGCGTCCCCGTTCCCCACCAGAAAGCACACGCACAGGGGTACGCGCTTGCTCCGGCTTGAACAGGAAGTCCTTGAGATAACTCATGACATGCTTGGAGGTGTCGCCCAGAATAACCATGTCCCCGCTGCCACCTGTCATGGCGTTGACGAGCGTGTCATTCGGGTCAAGCTTCTCGCGCTTCTGGTCCAGCGTGATCATCTGCAGGTTGGCACCAAGGCGCACAGTGCCCGTATCCGGAGCCAGCTCACCGGTCAGCATTTTGAGCAAGGTGGTCTTGCCAGCACCGTTCGGCCCCACAAAGCCGATCCGGTCTCCGCGCAAAATGCGGGTGGAGAAATTCTTGACGATCGGGCGCTCTTCGTAGGTCTTGCCGACGCCCTTGGCTTCAGAAACCAGCTTGCCGGAGATATCCCCCTCAGTGGCAGCCATCTTCACGGTGCCCTGCGGGCCCTTATGCTCCTTGCGCTTCTGACGCAGCTCAGCCAACTCCCGCACCCGGCGCATGTTCCGCTTACGACGCGCCGTCACGCCATAAACCATCCAATGCTCTTCCTGCCGGATCTTCTCGTTCAGCCTCGCCTGCTCTTTTTCTTCCTCTTCAAAGACCTTGTCCCGCCACTCTTCAAACTTGGCAAACCCCTGGTCCATACGGCGGGAGATCCCCCTGTCGATCCAGTAGGTTACGCGAGACAGGTTTTCCAGAAAGCGACGGTCGTGCGAGATCAGAACAATGGCAGACTTCATCTGCTTCAGCTCAGATTCCAGCCATTCAATCACGGGAAGGTCCAGATGGTTGGTCGGCTCATCCAGCAGCAAAATGTCCGGCTCCGGCGCCAGCGCCCGCGCAATCGCCGCCCGTTTTGCCTCCCCACCAGAAAGCGTCGCCGGATCTTCATCCCCGGTCAGGCCCAAAATCTCCAATAAGTATTTTGCCCGGTATTGATCATCGCCCGGTGCCAGTCCACCTTCTGCGTAGGCAAGCACGGTTGGATACCCCGAAAGGTCAGGCTCTTGCGGCAGGTAGCGAATTGTCCTCCCTGGCTGCAAAAAGTACTCCCCCTTATCCGGCTCTGTGAGCCCGGCGGCAATTTTCAGCAGTGTCGACTTGCCAGACCCGTTCCGACCAACTAAGCAGATCCGCTCGCCTTCCCCGACTTGCAACTCTGCACCCGAAAGAAGAGGGGTCGTCCCAAAGTTAAGGTGTATGTCTCGCACATGAAGAAGCGGTGGTGCCATTAAGCCAGTCTTTCCAGATTCCTGAAGCAGCGCATTTCAACGCTAGGAGTAGATTTGTTGCTAGTGCTCTACCACAAATGAGCCGAGGTTAAAGTTTTTTGCCACGCCTGTGAAAAAATGGGGGCGACAAACCTCGAGCGTCATAGTGACGCGATTGGAAAAGATTCAGCAACGGAACTTGAAATAAAAGTTCGCATTTGAGCTAAGTTTAGAAATAATAATTCCATAAACGTTTATTATTCAAATAAGAGATTAAAATAATCTCCGATTGCGAGGAAATTTTGATCCCTCGACACTTGCTATAATAACGCAACAGTGAAATGTTGCTGCGAACTGCCAGTCTCCAAATCTGGCGGAATGTAACTTGAGGAGAGGGGAGATCTGTATGATCAAGTCCATTCGTATGTCAGCGCTAGCTGCAGCTCTTGTAGCTGCTACTTCGCTATCTGCTGCGGCTGAAACCGTTTACAACCGTGGTAACTCCGCTGACCCGGAAACTCTTGACCAGCATAAGACATCTACTACCTACGAAGCTCACATCCTGCGTGATCTTTACGAAGGTCTTGTTGCTTACAACGCGAAGGGCGAAATCATCCCTGGCGCGGCGGCAAGCTGGACTGTTTCTGACGATGGTCTGACATACACATTCAAGATGCGTGACGACGCGAAATGGTCAAACGGCGACCCAGTTCTTGCTGGTGACTTCGTTTACTCTCTGCGCCGCATCATGAACCCAATGACCGGTGCGAAATACGCAAACGTTCTCTATCCAATCCTGAATTCCGAAGCCGTTAACAAAGGCGACATGGAAGGTGAGAAGCTCGGCGTTAAAGCAATTGATGACAAGACCCTTGAAATCAAGCTGCACGCTCCAACACCTTACTTCATCCAGCTTCTGGCGCACCAGTCCGGTCTTCCAGTACACCCTGCATCCGTTGAAAAGTACGGTTCTGACTTCGTTAAGCCAGAAAACATCGTAACCAACGGCGCATTCGTACTGTCCAGCTTCGTTCCTAACGATGCAGTGACCGCAGTTAAGAACCCACACTTCCATGATGCAGCAAACGTTGCTCTGGACAAAGTTAAGTTCTACCCAACTGAAGACCGTGGCGCAGCTCTTCGTCGCTTCCAGGCTGGCGAACTGGACACCAACAACGACGCTCCACTGGAGCAGATCGAATTCATCCGTAGTGAGCTGGGCGACCAGTTCAAAGTAGCGCCTTACCTGGGCACCTACTACTACGCGCTGAACCACGAATCCGAAGCTATGAAAGACCCTGATGTACGTCAGGCTCTGTCCATGGCAATCGACCGTGAGTTCCTGGCAGAAGACATCTGGGGCGGCACCATGGTTGCTGCATACTCCCTCGTGCCTCCAGGAATCGATAACTACGGCGAACCAGCATACTCTTCCTGGGCAGAAACTGACCTGCTCGACCGTGAAGAAGAAGCTAAGAAAATTCTTGAGTCCAAAGGTTACAACGAGAGCAACCCTCTGAAGGTTGAAATCCGTTACAACACCTCTGAGAACCACAAGAACACTGCTGTTGCGATCGCAGACATGTGGAAGCCTCTTGGCGTTGAAGTGTCCATGCTGAACACTGACACCAAGACCCACTACGCACACCTGCGTGACCGTGGTGATTTCGACGTTGCTCGTGCAGGTTGGATCGGTGACTACTCCGACCCACAGAACTTCCTGTTCATGACCGAAAGCGACAACACCGGCTTCAACTACGCTCGCTACGAAAACCCTGAGTACGATGCACTCATGGACGAAGCAGCAGTAACTGTTGACCTTGAAAAGCGCGCAGAAATCCTGAAGAAAGCTGAAACTATCTTCATGCGTGACCTGCCATTCCTGCCTTTGATGTACTACGGCTCCAAGAACCTTGTTTCCGATAAGGTTTCTGGTTTCGAATCCAACCTGTTGGACGTGCATCCAAGCCGCTTCGTCAAGATTAACAAGTAATCTTTAACGCGACAGAAAATGCCAGTCATGCAGGATAGCTCATGGCTGGCATTTTTGTGAACTATCGGTAAATAAAAACGATAAACAACTGGAGAAGCAAGGCCCATGTTACGCTATGTCCTGAGCAGATTGCTCAGCGCGATACCGACCTTGTTCTTGATCATTACCATTTCCTTCTTCCTTATGCGCGTAGCGCCAGGTGGCCCGTTCGATCTGGAACGTCCGCTGGAAGCAAAGGTCATGGAGAACCTGAACAAGATTTACAATTTGGACAAACCTCTTTGGGAACAGTACCTCATTTATCTCAAGAGCGTATTGTCCGGTGATTTTGGTCCAAGTTTCTTCTTCCGAGATTTCTCGATCAATGAACTTTTCGCCCAAAGTCTTCCAATCTCCATGCAGCTCGGTCTTTCCGCACTGGCACTTGCCTTGGCTGTTGGTGGGTTTTTGGGGGTTATCGCAGCACTACGCCAGAATAAAGGCGTCGACTACTCTGTGATGGCCGTTGCGACACTCGGGGTGACCATCCCGAACTTTGTTGTGGCACCAATTCTGACACTCATATTGGGTGTTCATTATGGCTGGCTTCCTGTTGGGGGCTGGGGCGGGGGCGCCTTCGTCAACATGGTTCTGCCTGTCGTAACACTGGCTCTTCCGCAGATTGCTGTTGTTGCACGCCTGACCCGTGGTTCCATGATCGAAGCACTGCGTTCCAACCACGTCCGTACTGCACGCGCCTACGGCCTTTCCGGATACACCGTCGTTGTCGTTCACGCTCTGCGTGGCGCGATCCTGCCGGTTGTTTCCTACCTCGGCCCTGCAGCTGCAGCTCTGCTGACTGGTTCCGTGGTTATCGAAACCATCTTCGGTATTCCGGGCATTGGACGTTACTTCGTACAGGGCGCTCTGAACCGTGACTACACACTCGTTATGGGTACCGTAGTGGTCGTCGCCTGTTTCGTCATTATCTTCAACCTCATCGTGGATCTGCTTTACGCAATGCTTGATCCTCGCGTGCGTTTTGACTGAGGACGTAGTTTATGAGTGTTACCTCCGACCAGCTGACAGAAGCCCCAAAAATGGGCCGCTCGCTGTGGGATGACGCCCGTGATCGTCTTCTCGCAAACAAAGCAGCAGTGACCTCTTTGATCGTGCTGGCAGTGATCACACTGCTGTCCATCATTGGCCCAATGCTGTCTCCGCACCCATATGATCAGGTTTATCGCGACTACGTGAAGACACCTGCGAGCCTGGAAGCTTATCCGAAGCAAGATGAGATCCAGCCAGCTTTTGAAAAGATCGTAAAGCGCGCTCGTATGACCGTCGAAAGCTATGAGCTGACCGATGGCAAGGTGACTGCAACCGTCACATCCCGCCGTAAGCTGGATGAACGGTACGCACGTTACTTCGACCGTTCCGACCTGTTCGAAAGCGCTGCAATCACCAACATCTCTGCTGACAAGAAGAGCGCAACTGTAACTGCTGATATTCAGTACATGCACTTCTACTTCGGTACCGATGCAAACGGCCGTGACATGCTCACCCGTACGTTGATTGCAGGTCGTGTGTCCCTGACCATCGGTCTGCTGGCAACCTTCGTTGCGATCAGCATCGGCGTGTTCTGGGGGGCAGCTTCCGGTTACTTCGGCGGCAAAGTCGATCTGGTGATGATGCGTGTGGTAGACATCCTCTACTCACTGCCATTCATCTTCTTCGTGATCATGCTTGTTGTGTTCTTTGGACGTAACTTCATCTTGATGTTCATCGCCGTGGGCGCGGTGGAATGGCTGGATATGGCGCGTATTGTTCGCGGTCAGACCCTGTCTATCAAACGTCAGGAATACGTTCAGGCAGCAGAAGCTATGGGTGTTGAAGGTGGCGGTATTCTGAAGCGTCACATCATTCCAAACACTCTTGGCCCAGTGGTTGTTTACATGACCTTGCTGGTACCAAAAGTGATCCTGCTGGAAAGCTTCCTGTCCTTCCTGGGCCTTGGTGTTCAGGAACCAATGACCTCTTGGGGTGTGTTGATCTCCGAAGGTGCGCGTAACCTGCAAGGTGCAGCTTGGATGCTGGTGTTCCCGGCAATCTTCCTCACCTCAACATTGTTCGCGCTGAACTTCATCGGCGACGGTCTGCGCGATGCGCTTGACCCTAAGGATCGATAAGAGGGCAGAATGAGCAAGATTAACGAAAACACTGTTCTCGAAATCGACAACCTGAAAGTTGATTTCGAAACCAACACCGGCATGGTTCACGCGGTTAAAGGCGTGAACATCCACGTGGATTCCGGCGAGACCGTCGCAATTGTGGGTGAATCTGGTTCTGGTAAATCCCAGACCATGATGGCAGCCATGGGTCTGTTGGCAGGCAACGGCATCACTCATGGTGAAGTCCGTTACCGTGGCAACAACATCCTCGGCTCCTCCATTCGCAAGCTCAACAAGATCCGTGGTGCAAAAGTCACCATGATCTTCCAGGAGCCGATGACCTCTCTGGATCCGCTTTACACCATCGAGCGTCAGCTCTGTGAGCCTATGGTTGAGCACGGTGAGTACACCTGGGCAACCGCGAAGAAACGCGCGGTTGAACTGCTCGAACTCGTTGGCATTCCTGAGCCAGCTCGTAAGGTGAAAGCATACCCATACGAGATGTCTGGCGGTCAGCGTCAGCGTGTCATGATCGCAATGGCGCTCGCAAACGATCCGGATATCCTGATCGCAGACGAGCCAACCACTGCGCTCGACGTGACCACGCAGGCTCAAATTCTTGAGCTGATGGCAGACCTTCAGAAACGCCTCGGCATGGCAGTTGTGTTCATCACCCACGATCTGGGTATCGTTGAGCGCATCTCCGACCGTGTGTACGTGATGAAGTCTGGTGAAGTTGTTGAAGAGGGCAACACCAAAGAGATCTTTGGTAACCCACAACACGACTACACCAAGATGCTGCTGGATGCAGAGCCAACCGGTTCTAAAGCTGTTGTACCTGATAGCAACCCGATTGTTCTGGATGCAAAGGACGTGCGCGTTGAGTTTGAAACCGAAACAGGTTTCCTCAAGCCAAACCACGTTCTGCGCGCTGTAAACGACATTTCCATGGAAGTGCGTGAGGGCCAGACCCTCGGTATCGTGGGTGAATCCGGTTCCGGTAAGTCCACTCTGGGCCGTGCTGTGCTTCAGCTTCTGCCAACCGCAGGTGGTCGTGTTGTTTACCTCGGTAACGACATCACCGGTGCAACCAAAAAGAAGATGCAGCCGCTTCGTAAAGAAATGCAGCTGATCTTCCAGGATCCATTCGGTTCCCTGTCTCCGCGTATGACCGTGGGCCAGATCATCACCGAAGGTCTGCTGGTGCACGAGCCTCAGCTCTCAGCGAAAGAGCGTGATCAACGGGCGATCCAGGCGCTTGAAGAAGTGTCCATGGATCCGGCAATGCGCAACCGTTACCCACACGAGTTCTCCGGTGGTCAGCGTCAGCGTATCGCGATTGCACGCACTATGATCCTCAATCCAAAGCTTGTTGTACTGGACGAACCAACCTCCGCATTGGACCGTACCGTACAGAAGCAGGTGGTGGAGCTTCTGCGTAATCTACAGAAAGAGCATGGTCTGACCTATCTCTTCATCTCACACGATCTGGCAGTGGTTCGCGCCATGTCCGACACCGTGATGGTGATGCAGAAAGGTGAAGTGGTTGAAAAGGGACTAGCAGAAGAGATCTTCTCCAGCCCGAAAGAAGACTACACCAAAGAATTGCTTGCAGCGGCGGCTCTGAAGCCAGCATAAGCTAGACAATCAGAGCTTCTGAAATAAGAAAACCCCGGTGCCATGCGCCGGGGTTTTTGCTTTAATCCTCTGAGGTTTACCTCAGCAGCTGTAATGACCCAACCAGTGATCGCACCAGTTTGCTGGGGCCACAAAGCCCGATCCCATCGATCTTCTCGCTCTTAAGGGCCTGTGTCGGCACCAGCGCTTCATAGTCTGCGAACGTATGAATGGATCTGGCAAAAGCAGGAAAGACAACCAGTGTCATCTCATCAAGGCGTGCAGCAGACTTCTCCAGGACCACGCGCATCTGATCGCCATTGGCCTGAAGAATGGGCACAGGACGATCTGCACTGTTCTTGAAAGATGCGCCGTCGCCGTCTGTGAGGGTGACACCACCAAGCCCTGCATTCTCAGTTCCGATCCCGACAGATATGGCGCCCACAGTGTTGGCGAGCAAGCCAACGGGCAAGTCAGGATCCACCACAACAGCAAGCCGCAAATCCTGCTCACCTCGCAACGGTTGCTTTTCGATTTGACTCATAAACATACTACCTCCTGTTCACAGGATAGTATCTGGACGAGTAGAGGCGATCTGATCTATTTTGACCGGTAATGAGTATCAAATCGGTAGGGTCTACCTGTATCTGCATCTAATTAGGTGGTTTCTACCTGAAATGGAGAATGTCGTTGGCGAAGAATGCAACGCAAAAGCAGGCTGTTCAGTTAGATGCCGCAGATAAGAAGATCCTGCGAGTTCTTCAGAAGGAAGGGCGTCTCTCCAACACAGAGCTTGCCGAAAAGGTTGGTATGTCCACATCGCCGTGTTGGAGGCGTGTCAGACGGCTGGAACAGGAAGGTGTGATCAGCGACTACTCAGCTCGGTTGGATCGCCGAACCCTCGGCTTTGGTGTACTTGTCATTGTCACCATCCAGATTGATGCACACAATGTGGAACAAGCCGTCGAGTTTGAAGAAGCAGTGCTGAAGCTTGAGCAGGTCATTGCCTGCTATTCTGTCGGTGGCGGAGTGGACTTCGTGCTTCAGGTTGTCTGTGAGGACCTGGACGCTTATGCAGAGTTCTCCATGAACACTCTGCGGCGCTTGCCGGGCATCAAAGCCATGGAGAGCAACTTTGTGCTGAAGGAACTAAAACCGCTCACCGGATGGCCAATCTAAGCGCACGCTTGTTAGAAAGGCCATCCACTATGAGTTTTGCTTAAATCCCAGCGCGCTCCAGCACACTGATCCAGTTTTTGTGAGCAATCTTGGCGATAAGCTCTTCACCGAAATCAGCCTTGCGGAATGCATTGATCAGGTTGGGCAGGCCAGCCACATCCTTGATGTCCTTGGCAACCAGACAACCGTCATAATCAGAGCCAAGAGCAACCCCGTCTTCACCCAGTTTGTTGATCAGGTAGTCTGCATGGCGCAGGATCACATCCAGTGGCATATCCGGGTTGAGCTGACCGTCAGGGCGCAGGAAGAACACAGCGAAGTTGATGCCCACCAGACCTTTGGATTCCGCAATCGCATCCAGCTGCTTGTCCGTTAGGTTGCGGCTCATCGGGCAGATCTTGAATACGTTGGAGTGGCTCGCCACGATAGGCTTGTCAGTGATCTTCGCCAGATCCCAGAAGCCCTTTTCGTTCAGGTGAGAAACGTCAAGCTGAATGCCACGCTGATTACACTGACGCACCAGCTCCTTGCCAACTTCAGTCAGGCCCGGACCAATGTCTGGACTATGCTCAAACTCCATCGGCACGCCATAGCCGAAGATCGTCTCACGGCTCCATACAGGACCAATAGAGCGAAGCCCGCGCTCATAAAGTAGCTCAAGAGCTTCAAAGTCCTTATCGATGCACTCAGCCCCTTCAACATGAAGCACCATGGCCAGTTGATCCGCATCCATCGCTTCCTTGATAGCACCGGTAGACCGGCAGATCTTCACCGCACCGTCGCCCTTTGCCTCCAGGTCTTCAGCGATATCCAGAAGCTTCAGCGTATATTCCAACGCTTCCTTCTGTGGCACCGTTTTGAAGTGCTCAGGGCTCTTGAAGTCGACCTCTTCACCTTCCTTCGGCTTGGCTCTGACAGATGGGGTGAACATGGCAAACAAACCACCGGCAAACCCGCCTTTACGCGCGCGCGGAAGATCAATGTGATCGTAGCTGGCCTCCTCAAAGAAACTGCGTTCCTTCGGCGTCTGAGACCGGCGCTCCAGTGAGAGGAGCGTATCGTTGTGGCCATCAAAGACCGGAACAAGGTTCGGGGCAGTATCTGTCATGAAGAACTCCGGGAAATAGAAATATCACTATGAAAAATGCCAATGCTGAAACACAGCTGGGATCTACGCAAACCCAGGGCTTCTGGCAGAAAGCTAGGTCACATTGGCGGAATTTGAAACTACACTGTTAAATATTAAACCCTTAAAATCAATAGGATGACTCCAACTTTCTGAGTGGTTTTGAGAGGGGAAGGCGCAATGACAACGATTATCAGAGGCTCTGACTTTACGGCAGACAAGGCGTGGGGTGCACAGCTCATCGCCAACATGAACGGCATCACAACGCGCCTGCATTGGATCGATAAACCATACAAATGGCACATCAACGACGGAGAGGAGGTCTTCGTGGTTCTGGATGGTACAGTTGAGATGAAGTACCGGCAGGAGGGAGAAGAACTCATCGCAATAATGCAGCCGGGAGACATCTTTTTCGCCGCTATCGGCACAGAACATGTTGCCCATCCGCAGGGCGAAGCGCGTGTGCTGGTGGTGGAGACGGAGGGAAGTGTCTGAACCAGCAGACAGGGAAGGGGCATGGCCCCTCCCACAAAGGATCACGGGGTGTTAAGCCAGTCCGGGCAGAGCCACATCCACCATGATCATGGCAAAGTGACAGGCCGCAGCAGAAAGCACGAAACCATGCCAGATGGCGTTCTGGAACGGCAGGTTTTTCCAGATGTAAAACAGTGTCCCAACAGTGTAGAGGCCGCCGCCGGTCACCAGCAGCGTAAAGCCAGCGACGGAAAGCTCGTTGTAAATCGGCACAACAGCGAAGAAACCAACCCAGCCCATCGCCAGATAAATCGGCACAGCAAGCTTATCCAACTGCCGCATACGCAGGATCTTGATGGCCGCTCCCGCAATGGCGCAAACCCAGATGCCAACCAGCATGGAGATGCCAAGCCATCCGCCCAGCACCATCAGGCACAGCGGCGTGTAAGTGCCTGCAATCAGGAAGTAAATCGCGGAGTGGTCCAGGCGGCGGAGCAGACCCAGCTTGTTGTCTTTTTCAAGGATGTTGTAGGTCGCAGAACAAATCAGCATGGCCAGAAGTGTGGCTGTATAAACGTAAATGCTGATTTGGCGGGCATAGTCGTCAGCCGCCCACAAAACCATCACAAAGGCAGTGGTAGCAGCTGCGCCAAAGGCAATTCCCAAAACATGGATCACGCCATCAGCCACTTTTTCCGCGTAGGTCTCTATTCTCATGCGCAGGCTGTCCCCCCGAATGCACCCGAACTATGTTGAACTACATAATGCCGCCCTTAGCATCTCAACTCAACTGAAACTACTGTGCAAACTGGTCAATATATGGGCATTTGACAGAGCAGGGCGGGTTGCCCCTTGGAAATCGGGCATATCCAATTGCCTCCATCCTTCAGATGTGGCATTGGCTCTCAGGACTTTACTGCCAATATTGCGCTGGTCTGATGGCCGCACCGACCACTTGTGGGAAAGCAAAAGAACGCGACTGCGGGCTTTGCTATTTCCGCAAGAATCATGGATTTTGGTGCGCCTCCCAGCACTCCGATATTGCCGGAACCACGGTTAATCACTGCCTTGAAACGGCACAACAAGAGATTTTGAATGACGGTCAGCATCGAAATGGGTGTCACTCCCCATGGTACCTCCAGTGTTGTCGATCTTGAAGAATTGCTTGCCACGCGACTGCTCGTCCAGGGGAACTCCGGCTCGGGTAAATCGCACTTGCTGCGTCGCCTTATGGAACAGAGCGCGCCTTGGGTTCAGCAGGTTGTGATCGATCCGGAAGGGGACTTCGTGTCGCTGGCTGATGAGTTCGGACACGTGGTGATTGAAGCGACCATGAATGATCGTGAACTCACCATGATCGCCGCCCGCGTGCGCCAGCACCGCATCTCTGTAGTGCTCAATCTGGAGCATCTGGAGCCGGACAAACAGCTCAAAGCTGCTGCGGCTTTCATGAACGGCCTGTTCGATTCCGACCGTCAGTATTGGTATCCTGTCCT
This sequence comes from Pseudovibrio sp. SCP20, assembly GCF_057774105.1. Taxonomy (NCBI): domain Bacteria; kingdom Pseudomonadati; phylum Pseudomonadota; class Alphaproteobacteria; order Hyphomicrobiales; family Stappiaceae; genus Pseudovibrio; species Pseudovibrio sp. SCP20. The sequence continues at coordinate 528,086 of NZ_JBYMDH010000001.1, forward strand.
TGTCGTGGTGGACGAAGCACAGCTCTTCGCACCTGCCGCCTCGGGTGACTTCGGTGAAGAAGCACGTCGTCTTTCCCTGATGGCGATGACCAACCTCATGTGTCGTGGCCGTAAGCGTGGTCTGGCTGGCATCATCGCAACCCAGCGTCTGGCGAAGCTCGCCAAGAACGTGGCGGCGGAAGCTTCCAACTTCCTGATGGGCCGTACCTTCCTTGACATCGATATGGCCCGTGCATCGGACCTTTTGGGTATGGATCGCCGTCAGGCAGAACAGTTCCGAAATCTGGAACGTGGCCAGTTCATCTCCCTCGGCCCTGCCATGACCCGCCGTCCGCAAAAAGTGGTGATCGGTGAAGTTGTCACCGGCAGCCGTGGTGGTTCTCCAAAGCTGATGCCAATGCCTAGCCAGCCCGTTGAAACCGCGGCTGAACTGATCTTCACCGCGTCTGACAATGATCCGGTGCTGCACAACAACCGCGTGGCTGCGCCTTCCGCAAAGGATGTAATGTTGCAGCTCTCCCAGACCGCTGCCAGCAACATGCAGGCGCAACATAGAGAGGTGGTTGAAGCCGAGCCGGAAGACCTCTTCAATTTGGAAGAAAAGAACCAGCAATATCAGGAAATCATCGCCAAGATCCTCGAAGATCCGGAAGCGGCCTTCGCGCCGGTTTCCCAGCTCTATCAGGATTTCCAGGTCCGCTGCCGCATTGAGCGCCTGAAGTCTCAGGACCTCGCCAAGTTCCGCAAACTTCTCTCCGTCGCCCGCGCTGGCGTGGACAAGAAGGAAGTGGAAGAGGGCGACTGGCAGCAGGCGGAGGTCATCGCTGGACAGCTTCCGGAAGAAATGCGCGGCGTCTATCTGCTGCTGGCAAAAGCCGCGTTTGCAGACGAGCCATGCCCGGAAGATCTGGAGATCGCAAAAGCCTACGGCACCCGCTCACCGGGCCGCGCTCGCTGGCTGCTCACCCATATGGAAGAGCAGGGTTTCATCATCTGTGCGAGTGATCTGCGCGGAAACCGTATTGTGACGCTGCCGGACATCGGCAAGCAAACTGCAACCAAATAAGCTGGGTCTAGCGGCCATCCGGCAAGGAATGGCCGCCCACAGGGCCTTCGATCTCATCAAAGAAGGTGGTCTCAGTGCTGCGCGAGCAGGTCGAGCACAAATGCGGTTTGGACGGCAGAACATACTTCAGGCAGCAGGCTTTGCGGCGCGGCGCATACTCAATCCGCCCCTCATGTTCGCGCTGTCGCCAGACAATCCCGCCATTGATCTTCTTCCCAAGGCTCGCCAGATAGGCCCGCATGATGCTGGCCACATCAGTGGGCTTGGCCCCGTGACGCCGCAGCACTAGAAACGGTGATGTGATCGAGATGGCAACGGTAGAATAAAATACTGAAGGCGCCACCTTCCGTCGGCCCAGCTCACGGTGGAAGACCTGAATGATTTCTTCAAGGCAAATGGAAAGCGCAAACAGCTCCGCCGGACCTTGATCCGGGTTCAGCTCAAAATCTTCTTCTGAAAGACGCGGGTCAAAGAACACCTCAACCCAAGGCCCTTTGCCATGCAGCACGAAACGCAGCTCATCAATGCGTGGAGCTCTTCCGGTCAGCAAGTAGGTCACGGAAATCCGGTTGAGCAACGTCTGACACATGGTTTTCAGAGCAAGACTGGCTGCAATCTTGGTGGTTGGGGCCCCCCGATCTTCCTTGATGAAGTCGATCATGTGTTTGGCAACCAGAGCAAAGTTGCTGTCAAAGCCAGAAAACTCACGCAGTTCCGCCGCCACCACGTGCTCAGTAGGCGCAGTGATTGCCCGCGCTGAAACCAGCTCGCCCCCATCAGGATGAGCAGCAGCAATCAGCCCAGAAAAGCGCGCCGGAATGCCCGCATGCTCTGAGGTGGGAATATCTGTAGGTGGAAGACCGGTAGACACAGCCAACGCAAACCTCTGGATGTACAATTGCGCTTTTGAGGCACCGTAATAATCGGATTTAGGCAAAGAGCGCGATGGAACTTATAGTTACGAGGCGTGCATGTCTGGCTGACAGGTGGCTGAACACGACACAACAACACTTTTGCGTTACTTAGCACAAAAACAAAGTCTACTAAAACAGTAGACTTTGCAGTCTGTGAGTAATGCACCTGTTATGTTGTAACGATCCTCTTATCGAAGATCAGGCTTTGGCTTTTGTGAACCGCTTCTCCCAGGCGAACTTCTCCGCAATCCAGATGCCACCCAGCACCAGTGCCAAAGCCGCACCGTGGTAGAATGCAAACACTTCACCCAGCAGAATAATCGCCATCACAGAAGCAAACACTGGCACCAGATTGACGAATACGCCCGCCCGGTTTGGGCCGATGAGCTCTACCCCGCGCATATAGAAAATTTGTGCGAGGAAGGAAGGGCAGAAGGAGATGTAAAGAATAACCAGCCAGCCTTGGAATGTTGGCCATGCCAGAGTTTCCTGACTGTACTCAATCGCCAGCATCGGCACGGAAACCAAAGCCGCAACAAAGGCCATCACCGCAAAAAAGGCGAGCGCAGGCACCTTGGGCCTGTTGCGCAGCGCAAGCGTATAGCCAGCGTAAAACACAGCAGCCACGAGCATCAACGCGTCACCCGGATTGATGTGCAGGTTCAACAGAACCTCAAGGCTTCCCTGACTGGCCACAACAAACACACCAAGCAGGGTCAGTAGAATGCCAATGAATTGGATCAACGTCACCTTGGACCCAAACAGGAAGTAAGCCCCCACCACAACGATCATCGGAATGGAGCCCTGCAAAATGCCCATGTTCACCGCGGTGGTGTTGTGAGCTGCCAGATAGAAGAGGCCGTTAAAACCAGAAAACCCAAAGGCAGCCATCAGGGCGATGCTGATCAGATGAGGGCGGATCTGCTCCCAAGAAGCCACAAGATCACGCCATGCAATCATGCTCATCAGCCCGGCCACAATCGCCCACCTCAAAAACACGATCACCATGGGTGACACGTGTCCCACCGCAAGCTGACCTGCCACTGCGTTGCCGCTCCACATGAGCGTGGTCAACACCAGAAGCAGCATCGGTCTGCTGTACAGGGAACTAAGGATAGGCATGTAAACTCACTGTCAAAAGGCGGGTGGGAGTACCCGCAGGAAAGGTGCAAACAGACTTCACCTTGCCCCAAATAAATGCAAGGCTATTTTCCGCAAGGGCTGTAGAGGTTTCGTCAAGTATGTACCAGTCTTCCATGGCTGCTTGCAAAACCTGCCGAAATACCACCAAAATCAAAGCCTTACTAAAGAGTACTCGACCAACCCAATCAATCACCTGTGTTTTGAGCAGTACGGTAACGAATTGATGCATTGAAACTTGAGATTGAATTTGCAAGGGTCTGGTCTGGAAAACTCAGCGGCAGGAAGTGACGGCATATCCTGCTAAAAATGACAAAACGAGGGGGACCCATGTCGCAAAGAGTAAGCGTTGCATCACTTCAGGTTTCACCGGAACTCTACAATTTCGTAGAGAAGGAGGCTCTTCCGGGCACCGGAGTGGCATCCGACCAGTTCTGGGAAGGCTTCGCGCAGATCATCAAGGATCTGACACCACGTAACCGCGAGCTGCTCCAGATCCGTGAAGACATCCAGACCAAGATCGACGACTGGCACAAAGCCAATCCGGGTGTGATTGATCTGGAAACCTACAAAACCTTCCTCAAAGAACTTGGCTACCTGCTACCGGAAGGTGAAAGCTTCGACGTTGATACAGCCAACGTCGACCCGGAAATCGCAGAGATCGCCGGTCCTCAGCTCGTTGTGCCTGTCATGAACGCGCGCTATGCCCTCAACGCCGCCAATGCGCGCTGGGGTTCCCTATACGATGCGCTCTACGGCACCGATGCCATGGGCTCCACACCTCAGGCCGGCGGATACGACGAAGCACGCGGTGCAGAAGTCATCGCCTACGCCCGCAAGAAGCTGGATGAGGCTCTGCCTCTGGATGAAGGCAGCTGGGCTGATGTCACCGAGTTCGCCATTATGGGCGGCTCACTGGCTCTGACGTTGGAAAACGGCGACATGGCAGGCCTGCAGGATCCTCTCGGGTTTGTTGGCTATGCTGGTGACAAAGATGAGCCAAAGTCCATCCTGCTGCAGAAAAACGGCCTGCACTTTGATGTACTGTTTGACCGCTCCAGCCCGATCGGTGCTGCTGACAAAGCAGGCATCAGCGATATCATTCTGGAATCCGCCATCTCCACCATCATGGACTGCGAAGACTCTGTTGCAGCTGTCGACGGTGAAGACAAAGCACTGGCCTATCGCAACTGGCTGGGCTTGATGAATGGCGGCCTTAAGGAAGAAGTTAGTAAAGGCGGCAAAACCTTCACCCGTGCCTTGAATGGCGATCGTCACTATACCGATGCACAGGGCGATGCTCTGGCGCTGAAGGGCCGCTCCCTCATGCTGGTGCGGAACGTCGGTCACCTCATGACCAATCCGGCGATCCTTGATGAGGACGGTAACGAGGTCTTTGAAGGCATCATGGACGCCATGGTGACGTCCCTCTGCGCGATCCACGATATCGGTCTGCGTGAAGGCGCAACAGCGCGCAACATGAACTCCGTAACCGGCTCCGTTTACATCGTGAAGCCAAAGATGCACGGCCCGGAAGAAGTCGCTTTTGCGGACGAGCTGTTTGGCCGCGTGGAACATGTTTTGGAACTGCCACGCAACACCTTGAAAATGGGTATCATGGATGAGGAACGCCGCACCACGGTCAACCTCAAGGAGTGCATCCGCGCTGCCAAGTCCCGTGTATGCTTCATCAACACCGGCTTCCTTGATCGCACCGGTGATGAGATCCACACCTCCATGGAAGCTGGCCCAATGATCCGCAAGGCGGACATGAAGCAAGCCACATGGATCAGCGCCTATGAAAACCACAATGTCGACACCGGCCTTGCCTGTGGTCTGCGCGAGCATGCACAGATCGGTAAAGGCATGTGGGCTATGCCAGACCTGATGCACACCATGCTGGAGCAGAAGATCGGCCATCCAAAAGCCGGTGCCAACACCGCATGGGTGCCATCGCCAACCGCAGCAACCCTGCATGCCATGCACTACCATCAGGTCTGTGTGCCAGCCGTGCAGGAAGAACTGTCTACCCGCGAACCTGCAAAGCTGGATGACATCCTGTCCATTCCGGTTGCCACCAATCCAAACTGGACACCGGAAGACATTCAGGCAGAAGTCGAGAACAACGCACAAGGCATCCTCGGTTACGTTGTGCGCTGGGTAGAGCATGGTGTCGGCTGCTCCAAAGTGCCGGACATCCATAACGTGGCTTTGATGGAAGACCGCGCAACCTGCCGCATCTCCTCGCAGCACATCGCCAACTGGCTGCACCACAATGTCTGCTCTGAAGAGCAGGTGCTGGAGATCATGAAGCGCATGGCTGCTGTGGTGGATGAGCAGAATGCAGATGATCCAGCCTACCACAACATGGCGCCTGACTTCGACAACTCCGTCGCCTTCCAGGCTGCATGTGATCTGGTCTTCAAAGGCCGCATCCAGCCAAGCGGTTACACAGAACCAGTGCTGCACAAACGCCGTCTTGAAGCCAAGGCAAAGTTCGGCGCATCAGCCTGATAAAACACCACCTGCGCAGTTCAGTAAGGCTGCGCAGGCTTCTTTCCTATATTGGCAGAGATTAGCTATCAGCCTTGGGCGTAAGGTTTGTGAAGCCTCCAAAGTCTCCATTGCTCAGATTGAGCGTGTCACTGTCAAATTCAGTGCCATGGATTTTGACACTATCACCTTGCAGGATGTTCCACTTCCTGCTCTTGCGAAATTCCTCATAATCCCGAAAGCCTTTGGACTGGCTGAGCCATGTCAGCTCAACAAGGCCATCTTTCAGTGCATGTTCGCTGACCAATCCGTTTCCATAAACACCTATTCGATAAGGATCGCCTGCCACCTTAAAGACGGACTGGATCGCCTGAAAATAGGGTTTGATGTAGTGGACATAGTCGTAATAAGAGGCATCGTAATCGACTGCAAAGTAGATGCCAGAGCCTTTCGGCTGCCTGATCACCTCCTGCGCAAGGTGCAGCGCCTGATGTGCCTGCTGTGAGCCCGTCGCTCCTGTGAAGGACGAGGGCTTGTCGTTGCTGTCCTCGTATACGGTGATGATAGAAAGGCCCGCAGCAATCAGCTGCTGGGCCTCAGTTGGCTTCAGTTGCTTCCATTTGGAAAATGAGTAGTAACGCCCAACGGCCTTGTATCCTTTCTTGGCGATCGCACTCGCCAGCACTTCTACGGTCGCTGCTGTATCAACGGCAGGTTCGGTCTTGATGCCTTTTTCGTCAGTCATGGCTTCTCTGCTTCTTATTGTTATGCAGAGTGTTGACGAACGTGAGAGAAAGGCCGTGAGAGCCCATCAGTTCCAATGGTTAGCGAAGTTATACGCTGCACATGGAAGGATGGGCAGAGAGGTGGTTTATGCCTCAGTTGGAGCAGGAGGGAGTTGCAAAACTGCCAAAGCCACCATAGGAGCCCCGGTTCAGATTAAGCGTGTCCTGATCGTACTGAGTACCGGCAATGGTTACATATGGACCCTGAAGGATGTTCCAGTCACCAGACTCTTTGTATTCCTGATAGCCATAGAAACCCGTTGATTGAGAAAGCCACGTCAGCTTCGCAAGGCCATCATTTTTGGCGCAGGAGCAAACGATCCCATTGCCATAAATACCGACATGATAGGGGTAGCCAAAGGAGGCAAACACCTCGTTGATCGCTCTCAGATATGGCCTGATGTAATGGGTGTAGTCATAACTTGAGGCATCATAATCGACAGCAAAATAGATACCGGTTTGCCGGGGCTGTTGGATGACTGCATCTGCCTGATAAAGCGCCCGCAGCGCTTGCTGGTTTCCAATGTCAGCTGAGAAATAAGAGGGAGCATCATTGTTGTCTTCGTAGACCACAAAGATGTCCATTTCTGCGGCGAAGAGCTCTGAGGCTTCTGCTCTGGTCAGTTGTTTCCAGCTGTACCGGGAGTAATAGCGCCCAACGGCTTTGTATCCGGCTTGTGCCAGTGTTGTGGCGGAAGTACCGGCATTTGAGGCTGTATCAAGTGCTGGTACCAAGAGTTTAGGGGAGATTTTATCTGTCATGAGCTCTGCTTTTTGTTGTTATGCAGAGCAGTGACGAAGCGGCTGGCAGACATGTGAGACAAAGCGTTCTGCTAGAGTAACAGAAGCTTTAATCTCACTTACAATGTATTTGGGGCTACGTCCTTAAAGCGGCAGTCTCACAATAGCGACGAGACCTTTTTCTTCGCCGTTCTCAAGACGAATGGTACCGCCCTGAGCGTGGATGATGCTGCGGGTGATCGCAAGGCCAAGCCCGATGCCGCCGGTCTCCTCATTGCGGGATTCTTCAAGGCGCACGAACGGCTCAAATACATCTTCCAGCCGGTTCTGCGGAATGCCCGGGCCTTTGTCAGAGATCCGGATCTCAGCATGGGCTTCATCAACACGGAAGCTCACCTCAGCTTCTTCGCCATACCGGATCGCATTGCCGATCAGGTTCTGGAATGCACGCTTCAAGGCTATCGGACGACACTTCAGAACCACGCGGCTTTGTGCCTCCACATTCACACGGTTGCCCATGTCCTCTTGATCATTGGCAATGCTTTCCAGCAAACCACCCAGATCAACAGAGCGCAGTTCTTCCTGTTTGGAATCCTCGCGAGTAAACGCGAGCGTTTCTTCCACCATCGCCTGCATCTCATCCAGCGTGGCGATCATGCGTTCGCGGTCTTCATCATCCTCAATGAACTCAGCACGGATCCGCAAAGAGGTGATCGGAGTGCGCAGATCATGACTGATCGCCGCCAACATACGAGTGCGGTCAGAGATGAAGCGTGTCAGTCGCTCCTGCATCTGGTTGAAGGACCGGGTCACAGCCCGCACCTCCGCAGGGCCAGCTTCTTTCAGCGGTTTTGCATCTGCCCCGCGTCCCAGATCATTAGCAGCGGTTTCCAGCGTCCTGAGCGGTTTGGTCAGGCGATAGACAGAGACCCAGACGATCAGAATGGTCAGCGCGGCCATGATAAAGATCGGCAGCATGATCGGTACAATGGAGGCTTTCGGTAGACGGAAGTTGCTCTCAATGTTCAGCCACTTGCCGTTCATCAGCTCAATAGCAGCAAACAGCTGTACACCTTTAAGCGAGAACCAGCGGTACTTCTTGAAGAAGTCATCCCGCCGGTCATGCATCGCCTGCATACTGCCATGAGGTGTCCGCTCCCGCCCTTCCGGTGGAGGAGGGCGCCCGTTATCTCGATATCTATCTTTGAAGTCCGGTGGGGCACGGTCATTGTAGACCACCGCAACGCGGGTCTGCCTGTCATGATCCAGCCGGCGTTTCAGATAGTTGGCAAGCAACTCTTCCATACGCTCATCACCGCCGGTGTCCGCCACAACGGGCGTATCACCAATGCTGAAGCGGGTCCGTGTGTTGGAAACCGTGCGCAAAATCTGCTTCTGCAAACGGGGAGGGGTTGCCTCCAGCAGCTTGACCACGTTGGCCGTCCGCCACAGCGCATTGTCACGGGCCAGATTAGCCAGCGCGAACTGACGCTCCCGGCCAAGCAGCACAAAGCTGACCACCTGCGAAAAGATCAGCGCAGCTAGCAGCAGCAGGATCAGCTGAGGCGCAAGGCGGCGAGGGATAAGGTATTTCAAAAACTTCATGCGGTGACTTCTTTGACTTCACCCGTAAAGGTGTAACCGCCCCCCCAGACAGTTTTGATCAATTCCGGATTTTTAGGGTCAATCTCGATCTTGCGGCGCAAGCGAGAAACCTGATTGTCGATGGACCTGTCAAAAACACCCAAAGAGCGTCCTGATGTCAGGTCCAGCAGCTGCTCGCGGGAAAGAACCACCCGTGGCCGCTTCAAAAACGCCAGCAACAACTGAAACTCACCGGAAGACAGCGGCACAGCCACCTGTTCCGGGTCGATGAGCTCACGACGTGCTGTGTCCAACATCCAGCCGTTGAATGCCAGTTTTTCAGTCTCAATGGGATCACGCTCCCGCGGCACGCTGCTCGCGCGGCGCAAAACAGCGCGGATACGGGCCAGCAGCTCACGCGGGTTGAAAGGCTTGGTCACATAGTCATCAGCCCCAATCTCAAGGCCGACAACACGATCCGTGTCCTCAGCCATGGCGGTTAGCAGAATAACTGGGGCCTGATTGGTCTCCACCAGATGGCGGCACAGGGAAAGCCCGTCTTCACCCGGCATCATGATGTCCAGCACCACCAGATCAATGGAGGAGTTCTTCAGAACCTTACGGGCGGCAGCGGCGCTTTCAGCCACAGTGGTACGCATATTATTCTTCGTCAGATACCGGGCAAGGCTCTCCCGGATATCACGATGGTCGTCGACGATAAGAATATGTGCTGTACTTTGAGACATGCGTCCTCGCTTTGTGCCCCGCCTCTCATGCGCGGTGAGAAACAATAGACTATGGGATGCCTAACTTATGCCGCAATCCCAAAGCCAGCGAAAGTGGCTGGGCACTCAAAAATGTATCAAACTGTCACAACCCGATACTCTGGTAAATCCTGTGACAAAACAACGTGTTTTCTGGTGTAGTTTTGCGACAGATGCCTCCTACGTTGTGTTCATCGAAGCACACTCACACAAACCTTCCCCTCGTTTTAGGCTTTGATGATTAGGAGAACACGACATGATGAATTTTAAAACTATTTTGGCTGGTTCTGTAGCTGCAATCATTGCTGGTACCGCTCTGTCTCCTGCCATGGCTGCTCCGGGTTTCGGTGGTGGCTTCGGCAAGAAAATGTCTTCCCAGTTCTTTACAAATTTTGATGCAAACAAAGACGGCTCTGTCACTGCTGCTGAAATTGAAACCAAGCGCAAAGCAGACTTTGCAAAAGCAGACACTGCTGGCGACGGCGTGATCACTCTGGAAGAATGGAAAGTCTTCGCAGCAGATCGCGCAGCTGAGCGCAGCAAAGACCGCTCCGTCCGCATCTTCCAGCGCTTTGACGTCAATGGCGATGGTCAGGTCACCCGCGAAGAGTTCCTCGCGCAGGCTGAACGTATGACTGCGCGCATGGACAAAATGAAAAAGCGCATGGGCGACCGTATGGCCAAGATGCAGGACGGCAAAGGCGGTAAAGGCGGCTGGGGCGATGGCCCTCGTGACGGCAAACCAGGCAAGGATGGCTGGCAGAAAGGCCCACGTGATGGCAAGCAGGGCGACGGCATGCAAGGCAAAGGCGGCTGGGGTGACGGCCCACGCGAGCAGGGCATGATGGGCTTCGGTAAGCACGGCGGCAAAGGCATGCGTGGTGAAATGATGCGCGCAATGTTCGCTAAGGTGGATCTGGACAAGAACGGCAAGATCTCATCTGAAGAACTGGGCAAGCTGGCCGACAAGCTCTTCGCAAACGGTCCGGTTGATCTGGCAGGCTTCAGAACAATTGCCGCTGAGTTCAAAGAGCCAATGTACGTCCGTTCCTTCCAGCGTCTGGATGCTGACGGTGATCTGAAAGTCACTCAGGAAGAGTTCTTCGCACCAACAGCAAACATGATGAAACGCATGGACCGCAATAACGACGGCGTCATCACATCAGCTGACTTCAAAAAGATGAAGAAGGATTGGCGCAAAGGTCAGAAGGACCGCAAAGGTGGCTTCGGTCACGGTCATGGTCAGCGCGGTTAAGTCCACCCGCAGTTGACCAATAAAAAAGGCGGAGCCAACAGCTCCGCCTTTTCTGTTTCAATATGTATCAGCAAGATCAGCTAGTCGCTGGTTTGGTCTCTTGCATCTCAGCATCATAGTCTACTGCAACACCGTAATGCGGATCTTCCAGAACCGCGACTTCAACCATGCTGCCAGCTTTGTGCAGCAGGTCCTTACAGTCCGGAGACAGGTGACGCAGATGCAGCGTTTTGCCAGCCTGCTCATAACGGGTCGCCAGTGCATCAATCGCTGCCAGACCAGAATGGTCCACCACGCGAGAGTTGATGAAGTCGACAATCACATCATCCGGATCAGACTGAGGATCAAAGATCTCCTGGAAACCAGCCGCAGAACCGAAGAACAGCGGGCCTTCCAGCTTGTAGATCTTCCAGCCATCGGAGTTGGTTGTTGTCTGCGCATCAATACGCTTGGAGGCATTCCACGCATACGCCAGTGCGGAAACAATCACGCCAACCACAACAGCCACAGCAAGGTCAGAGTAAACAGTCACACCGGTCACCAGTGCAATCACGATGGCATCAGTCCGTGGGATCTTGTGCAGGATCTTGAAGGTGTTCCACGCAAAGGTGCCGATCACCACCATGAACATCACACCAACCAATGCTGCTAGAGGGATCTGCTCAATCAGCGGAGCAGCGAACAGAATGAAGCTCAGCAGGAACAGTGCCGCTGCAATACCTGCAAGACGGGTACGGCCACCGGACTTTACGTTGATCATGGACTGACCGATCATCGCACAGCCACCCATGCCGCCGAAGAAGCCGGTTACAACGTTTGCAGCACCCTGTGCCACACACTCTTTTGAAGCACCACCACGTGTGCCGGTCATGTCAGCAACAAGGTTCAGTGTCAGAAGGCTCTCAATCAGACCAATCGCTGCCAGAATAACGGAGTATGGCAGGATGATCATGAATGTTTCCATGGTCAGCGGAACCATCGGAATGTGAAACTCAGGCAGGCCACCGGCGATAGGCGCCAGATCACCCACTGTCTGCACATTCAGGCCAAGGCCGATCACGATGGCAGAAACTACCAGAATACCAGCCAGAGGTGCAGGAATGACGTTGGTGATCTTTGGCAGGAACCAGATCACTGCCATGGTCAGAACCACAAGACCAAGCATCAAAGCCATATCCATGCCAGCCAGCCAGCTGGTTGCGCCGGTTGCCGCATCAACAGTCTGGAACTGACCCATCTGGGCAAGGAAAATCACGATCGCCAGACCGTTCACAAAGCCCAGCATCACCGGATGTGGCACCATGCGGATAAACTTACCCCAGCGCATAATGCCAAAGAAAACCTGCAGAATGCCCATCAGCACAACAGCGGCAAACAGGTACTCAACACCGTGCTGCACAACAAGAGAAACCATCACAACAGCAAGTGCGCCGGTCGCACCGGAAATCATGCCCGGACGGCCACCAAACACAGCAGTGATGATGCCAACAATAAACGCTGCATAGAGACCAACAAGCGGCTCAACCTTTGCAACAAATGCGAATGCAACCGCTTCCGGTACCAGAGCAAGAGCAACGGTAAGACCAGAAAGCAGTTCTACTTTGACAGTATTGGCTGAAAAGCCGGGCTTTGCGGGCGCGAGCGCCTCCGTGGACGAATGCAAGGAGCACCTCCAATGGGGTTATCGGTACTTTTTTGAATACGGGGCGAATCCTAGGCACGCACTGTGAAGTCCGTGTGAAACCAAGTGTTTTCGGTCAAGGACAAGAGCTTACAAGCTAGGACACCGCTAAAATTTGAGCGGCTTTTGTCTCCCTTTTGACGCGCTTATAAGCGAAACCCGCCAAAAACACCAGTCCCCCCACACATAATAGCTATGCGTGGGGTGGGAGTTTGACGCAGAGACATCTCCTGCTCTTTGCTGATGACCTCCCTGCGAGGTAGAGAATTTTGCCTTTGGATTGAAAAGCTTACTGCTTACCGGCGGAACTTGACGGGACGAGTTAACCAGCTTTGGAAACCATCCTAGCCATTGCAGTTTCCCCAACGTCATCCCGGGCGAAGCGCAGCGCAGACCCGGGACCCATACTCCCGGAGCCGGAGATTGGCTGAGGCCTCAGTAAGTCAGCAAGGCAAGGGGGTATGGATCCCGGCTCAATGGCCGGGATGACACCATGGGGCTAGTTCCGGGTCTCAAAAAACTTATCCCCCTCGCTTGAAACCATGCCCATACTAATCGCATGCCTACGTAACGGGCTGCTGGCGGAGCGACCGTCAGTTTGTCGTAGGCTGGGCGGGGCTAACGGAAGAGGTAACGCAGCTTTCGGTGGTCCGGTGAACCGAACTTCAAACGTGGCCGCATGGTTTGAGGGGAAGGGCCCAGGAATATAGGGTATCACGCGGTGATGGAGACACGAGCACCGGCAAGGAGACTTGCTTTTGCAAATGTGTCTGTCAGAGACAGAGGAACTGTTTGGGCATGGAAACGTGTCTGGATAAGCCACTGTCTTTCCGGGAAACCGGCTATCGTGCCTTATAGGCAAAAGAGGCGACGTTGTTCATCAAAAGAAAGCCCGGGCAAGGCGAGTAGCCAATGCCGAAGAAACATATCTAACAAACAGCGCAGGTATTGCCTGCCGCCTTGCTCATCCCGATTATCTCGGGAACTCCAGCTTCACCACTGCATGGGATGCCATGCGGTGCTATTGGTGTTTTCTCACTCACACCTGCCTCAAAGGTTCAGCCAGTTCATCTATTTCAGCTGAATTGCTGGTGCCTTTATGTGGAAATACGCAGAAAATGCATCTATTGCAGACTTTGCAGGATGCAGCCGGGCCGTTAGCTTGGCGTGATGCGATCCGCGGCATGTGAGGGAGAGACCTGATGAAACCAACAAACTCCATATTTACGGGACTGGAAACGACTGTCTTTGAGCGTATGTCCCGTCTGGCAATGGAGCATAAGGCCATCAATCTTGGCCAGGGGTTTCCTGATGTCGATGGCCCTCAGGATGTTCGGCAAGTGGCAGCGGATACGCTTCTGGAGGGGCCAAACCAATACCCGCCGATGCTGGGTGTACCTTCTCTGAGGCAGGCCGTCGCTGACAACAACAAGCGCTTTTACGATCTGGATGTGGACTGGCAGACCGAAGTGCTCGTCACCTCCGGCGCCACCGAAGCGTTGGCCGACAGCATCTTCGCATTGGTTGAACCGGGTGACGAAGTTATCCTCATCGAGCCGCTCTACGATTGTTATCTCTCACTGGTTAAACGGGCAGGCGCCACACCGGTTTTTGTCGAAGTCACCCCGCCAAGCTGGGAACTGCGCGAAGACGAGCTGCGCAAAGCCTTCTCCAGCAAGACCAAAGCCATCCTGCTCAACAACCCAATGAACCCAAGCGCCAAGGTCTTCAGCAAAGACGAGCTGCAACTGATCGCAGACCTGTGCCTTGAGTTCGACTGCTATGCCATTTGCGATGAAGTTTATGAGCACATCGTGTTTTCTGATGAGAAGCACACACCGCTTATGACCCTTCCGGGAATGCGTGATCGCTGCATCCGCATTGGCTCCGCAGGCAAAACGTTTTCTCTGACAGGCTGGAAAGTCGGCTACATCACTGCTGCTCCAAACCTGCTGGAACCAATCGCCAAAGCCCACCAGTTCGTCACCTTCACCACCCCGCCAAACCTGCAAAAAGCAGTAGCCTATGGGTTGAACAAAGATGACGACTACTACGCCTCTCTTGAAAGCGAGCTGAAAGCCAAACGTGACCTGATCTCTGGACCTCTGGAAGACATGGGCTTCCGCGTCCTCCCATGTGAAGGCACATACTTCGTCACCTGCGATTTTGCGCCACTTGGTTTCAAAGGCAACGATGTCGAGTTCTGCCAGAAGATGGTTGAGGAAGCCGGTGTCGCTGCCGTTCCGATCTCCGCCTTTTACGGCACTAAAGGCCCACAAACCTTTGTCCGTTTTTGCTTCTGCAAAAAGGATGAAGTGCTGAATGAAGCACTGGGCCGCCTGCAGGCATGGATGGGCGAAATGGTCGTTTCCTGAGGCTGCGAGGCCGGGCAACACCAGCGAATGCCCGGTTAACAACCTGCGCAACAAAGGCAAAATCACAAATGTAGCTCTGCCCTGAAAAATAGAGTATGCAGACACAATGAGCCGGAGCGGACCTGCCACGCAAGGACGACAGTCCGCTGCTGCGAACAATCATAGGGCCTGAGAGCCAATCCTTGGAAGTGTGAGTGAATGGATAATCCCGTACTCGTCGAAGTGACGCGAGGCAACACTGTCGAGAGCCGCCATCGTGGCTCAATCGCTATCGTTGATGCTGATGGCAAACTGGCGTTTGGTGCAGGTGATGTAGAGCAGGGCATCTTTGCGCGCTCCGCCATCAAAGCCCTTCAGGCAATCCCAATGGTGGAATCCGGTGCCGCAGAAGCGCTGAACTTTGACGATGCCGAGCTGGCTCTGGCCTGTGCCTCGCACAACGGTGAGGACGTCCACGCCAAGTCTGCCCGCATGATGCTGTTCAAAGCTGGCCTGACAGAACAAGACCTCATGTGCGGCCCGCAATGGCCAAAGCACATGGATGATTGTGTCGAGATCGTCAAAACCGATGACAGCCCATGTCAGCTGCACAACAACTGCTCTGGTAAGCACGCTGGCTTCCTGGCAATGGCCAAAACCCTTGGCATCTCGACCGAGAACTACATCGACTTCGATCACCCGGTCCAGGCGGAAATCCGCAATGTGCTGGAGCAGATGAGCGGTGGAGTTCTGGCCCAGGATGTCTGCGGAACAGACGGTTGTTCCATCCCGACCTACGCCATGGATCAGCAGAAAACCGCTCTGGCATTCGCCCGCTTCGCAACCGGTGTTGGCCTTGACCCGATCCGCGCCAATGCAGCGGAAGTGCTGTATGAGGCCTGCGTAAACGAGCCTTACATGGTCGCCGGTAAGAACCGCTTCTGCACGGAGATCATGGACATCTTCAAAGGCCGCGTCTTCGTGAAAGTGGGCGCAGAAGGGGTCTTCTGTGCAGCCCTGCCGGAACTCGGCTTTGGTGTGACCCTGAAGTGTGAAGACGGTTCTGTACGTGGTGCGGAAGTCATGATGGCAGCCACCATCAGATCACTGCTGGGCCTCTCTGAGGAAGAAGAAAAAGGCCTGCGCACCTGGGAACATCAGCAGCTGAAGAACCGCCGCGATATTCTCGTCGGCGAAGTTCGCCCGGTTGCTGACTTCAAACGTCTGCTGAACACCATTTGATTTTGGTAAGGGCAGGGAGGTCTTTTCCTGCCAGCTCCCTAAACTGGGCTTACAAGATTGTCTGTCACGCGAATGGAGCGTGGCAGATCCTCCGCAGAAAGGGCCAGATCACCGCTGGCCTGCTCATCCCATTTGAAGCCTGCGATATTCACGGGGCAACCTGCGATGATATTCTGGGAAATGAGAGCACTTTGATCATCCGCTGCAAGACTGACGGCAATGCCAACAGGAGCTGACCGAACAGTGTTCTGAGCTGCAATCAGGTTGCGCATATACGGCCCCCAGCCCAGATTGATACCAATAATCCGTGCATCCTCCACCACGTTGCCGGTCACACAGGTATCCGCCTCAACAGCAATGCCAACACCGAAGGTCGGATTGTCCTTCTCATAGGGTCCCGTACCTGTGATGGCCCGCAACACATTGTTGGAACACACGGCCAGACGCCCACCCTCTCGGAAGTTGGTGATCGAAATCCCGTTGGCGGCGGTCTCAATCAAGTTATTGCTGACAATGGCACCTTGGAAGCTGAACTCCACAAACAAGGCCACTTCGCCTGAGCGGTGACAGGTGTTGCCAAGGATCTGGACATTAGAGGCAGCATTGGCGCGGATCGCGGAGAATTTGCAGTCACTTACCTTGTTGCTGGAGATGGTGACACTATCTGCACGGAATACATTGATGCCGTTGCCGTTCTGCCCGGTCCCGCCGCTACTCGCACGGATGTTGGAAACCTGATTGCCCGATATGATCGACCCATCATGCCCCTCGGACCACCGATGCACCAGTATGCCGCCATTGCCGCAATCTGAAACGATGTTCCCCTCGATGTGTAGTGCGCTAGCATTGTAGCTGAGAAGAGCAACATCACTGTGTGTATGAATACGGTTCCCGATGATGGACCCAGAGCACTGTTCCAGCACCACACCCGACTTGCTGCTCTTGGTTATCTCACAGGACGTCAGGCTGAGCTGAGCGCATTGAGAGAACCACAAAAGAGCAGACACCTCGTCAGAAAGCGGTTGATCGCCACCATCAAAAATGAGGTCTTTGAGAGTAACGTCATCTGCCTGTACACCTTGCAGCAGCAAGCCGTGCCCACTGAACACCAGACGTGTATGACCGGACACACCACGCAGGTTCAAACCACCGGGCAGAGAAAGCCCGGAGACCTGATAGTCACCAGCACCCAGCTGAAGGATATGCCCTTGAGCAGTAGCCTCAGCCATCGCCGCTTGCAGCTCTTCTGACACATCGTGTTGAAAAGAAGGAGCGGGGAATTCAACAACAACCGGCTTTATGGGAGCAACAGCCTGCGCCTCCTGTGTGGCAACCAGTGTTCCGGCTCCTGCCACAACACCAGCACCAAGCAGGGTACGTCTTGAAAGCTTCTCTTGATCCTCTGCCATCACGTCCCCCAGTGCTTGATCAGATCCCGAACAGGCTCGCCAGCTTACTCGCCGCAGCAGTCGCTGGCAGATTGCCGGACTTCACCGCACTTTCAACATCCGGTAGTGCTGCTTTGATATCCGGGTTCGCTTTCAGGGCAGTCTGGAGCTTCTCATTGAGCAAACCCCACATCCACGCCAACTGCTGCTCTGCGCGCTTGCTCTCCCAGTCTCCACTAGCCTGCATTCGCTCTTTGAAAATACCCAGCTGGCTCCAAAGATCATCCAGCCCTTCATTGGCAAGGCCGGAGATAGTCAGAACAGGAGGTGACCAGTGCTTGGAGCGTGGCGCAAGAATATTCAGCGCAGCCCGATACTCAGAGGCAGCCGAACGTGCTCGTATCAGCCCGTCCCCTTCCGCCTTGTTCACGGCGATCAGGTCCGCAATCTCCAGCACGCCTTTCTTGATGCCCTGCAGCTCATCGCCAGCCCCTGGCAACATCAGAACAAGGAAGAAATCAACCATCTGCGCAACGGTCGTCTCAGACTGCCCGATGCCTACAGTCTCAACGAGGATCACATCAAACCCGGCAGCCTCACACAAAAGCATGCTTTCACGGGTTTTGGCAGCAACACCACCTAGCGTGCCAGCAGAAGGAGAAGGACGGATGTATGCATTACGATCAACAGCCAACTGCGCCATCCGGGTCTTGTCACCCAAAATGGAGCCGCCTGTACGCGTGGAGGAAGGGTCAACTGCCAGTACAGCCACTTTGTGCCCGGCAGCTGTCAGGTTGGAGCCAAACGTATCGATGGTGGTGGACTTACCAACGCCCGGAACGCCGGTCACGCCAATACGAAATGCATTTCCGGTGGAGCCCATCACCTTGGTCAGCAGGGCTTCTGCTTGCTCCCGGTGGGCAGGCTTCTTGGATTCAACAAGCGTAATGCCCCGTGCAAGCGCTGCGCGCTGCCCATTCAGCAGCCGCTCGGCAAGATCATCAATGTTGTCTCTGGAAGAAGCGAGGCGTGCATTCATTCAAATATGTCCGGTAAGAAGAATCTCTTCTGCCAACCTTGAACAGATGGCGCCCCTTTGCAAGTCAGCGACTTGGAGAAGTTGTGGGGCAGGGCAGTACCCTGCTCACACTTTAGTGCGTGTTCCCGAAAAGAAGTTTCCGGTTTTCGGAAACGAAGACGCTGACAAAAACGCGTTAGCGATAGGTAACAGCAGTACCGGTCGCGGTCACCATCAGCATGGAACCATTGCTGCCAACAGTCTCATAATCAATGTCGATGCCGATCACAGCGTTTGCGCCATAACGGGCCGCTTCCTCGGTCATCTCATGCAATGCAATCTGACGGGCTTTCTTCAGCTCATCCTCATAGGCGCCGGAACGACCACCGACAATATCGCGAATACCGGCAAACAGGTCTTTAAAAACGTTCGCACCCAGGATTGCTTCACCGTGAACAATGCCCTTGTAGTCGGAAATCTCTTTGCCCTCGATGGTGTTCGTGGTCGTAGTAAGCATATTTCATCCTCAAATGTGCGCTCCACCCTTGCGCAGAACACACGCCAAAAATCCCGATCCGCAGCAACAAGCCTAGATCGAAGTGCCCGAGCTCATAAACTTATGAGCGCTTAATTCATGTAGGAATGGATTAGGAAAATACCAGAGTTTGCAATGCTTGTTTCTCCAAATCAAACACGGCGCTTAAGAGATCTTCCCCGCTTTCTGATAGCTGATAAACTGTTCAGCATAGTCTGGATGCCAGCGGGAGAGAGCAGGGCGGTTTCCGATGATATCACCAGCTGCCCAGGAGACCCGCAGGTGATCGGTCTTTGAATCTACAGCGTTGTCCGGGCACAGAACGTAAAAGTCGCCCTCAACCATACGCTTAAGGAAGTAATCAACCGTCTGCTCACTAGTCCACGCATCTGCTGGCTTTTCCGGATACTGGGCCATGTTGATGCCTGTGTGAGTAAAGCCTGGCACAAACAAGTGAACTGAGATCGGGGCATTCGCCTCTCGCAGCTCATGGCTGAGCTGTTCACTGATGACTTTCACACCCGCTTTGGTCGTGTTGTAAGCTGGATTACCGGGAGGTGTTGTGATCCCTTGCTTTGAGCCGGTGTTGATCACAACAGCTGGACGATTTGCTTCCACCATGCGCGGCAGAAAAGCATGAACGCCGTAAATCACGCCAAACAGGTTCACGGAGATGAGTTTCTTCCAGTTCTCCAGCTCACCCCAGCTTGACGAAGGAATTTCGATCCCAGCATTGTTCATGAGAACGGCGACCTCACCAGTCTCAAAGGCTTTGTCCGCCAAAGCGTTCACTTGGCTCTCATTAGAAACATCCGTCGGAACGCCAATCACGGTAGCACCTTCAGACGCAACAGCACGAACCTCATCAACTACCGCGTCAAGTCGTGGTCCGGGAAGATCTGCCAGCACCACGCCAAGCCCACGCTCAGCAAATCGAAGGGCAGCAACTTTGCCCACACCACTTGCCGCACCTGTAACGACTGCCAAACCACCGAGTTCAAGAGCTTCTTTAAACATTGTTATTCGCCTGATGACTGGGAGTTCTAATATGGAAGGAGACCTGTTTCCTTCACCTCACCTATATGGGCTTGAAACATTAAGGGTTCATTGCAGCACAGCTCGCACGCTTTCTGTCAGCTGGACAGAGACAGCTGCCTAACATCGTGAGACCAGCGAATGATTTGGGGGAAAGCAGCAAACCTGTCTTGTCCTGCAACCTTTTGAGCAAGGCAGGCACAAAAAGAAAAGGCGAGAACAAGTGTCCCGCCTTCGCCAGAAATAATCATCAACTGCAGAGGTGTTTACTCAGCAGCCTGCTGCGGCTCGTAGCCCAGTTTTTCGTTCAGCTCGTGGATCAATCCTTCAGCAGCTTCTGAAATCACGGTCCCCGGAGGGAAGATCGCAGAAGCGCCGGACGCATAAAGCTCATCATAATCCTGCGGAGGCACAACACCCCCCACAACGATCATGATGTCCTCACGGCCTTCATCTGCCAGTGCCTTCTTAAGCGCAGGCACAAGGGTCAGGTGACCTGCAGCAAGGGAGGAAACGCCAACGATATGCACGTCGTTTTCAACTGCCTGACGTGCTGCTTCCTCAGGCGTTGCAAACAGCGGCCCAATGTCCACGTCAAAGCCAAGATCAGCGAAGGCTGAGGCGATCACCTTCTGGCCGCGGTCATGACCATCCTGTCCCATCTTGGCAACAAGAATGCGCGGACGGCGACCATCGTTTTCTTCAAACGTGTCAACCAGCTGCTCAATTTTGGAGATGCTCTCAGACATTTCACCAACCTCGCGCTTATAAACGCCAGCAATGGACTTGATCTCTGCCTTATGGCGACCAAACGCATTTTCCATGGCCAAAGACATTTCGCCAACAGAAGCCTTCACACGGGCTGCTTTCACGC
The DNA here is from genome assembly GCF_057774105.1 of Pseudovibrio sp. SCP20. Lineage (NCBI taxonomy): Bacteria > Pseudomonadati > Pseudomonadota > Alphaproteobacteria > Hyphomicrobiales > Stappiaceae > Pseudovibrio > Pseudovibrio sp. SCP20. The sequence continues at coordinate 548,955 of NZ_JBYMDH010000001.1, forward strand.
AAAGGTCCAGCAAGTTGCCTTCGCCAGAACGAGCGGCATCTTCCAGTGCTTTCAATGCTGCCTGTGTCTCGTCTTCATTGCGTTCTTCACGCAAACGCTTCAGCTTCTCGATCTGCTTGGCGCGAACCTCTTCGTTGTCCACCTTGAGCACTTCAAGCTCATCTTCACGGTCAGGACGGAACTTGTTCACGCCCACGACAGTCTGGTGCCCGCTATCGATGCGTGCCTGTGTTTTCGCAGCAGCTTCTTCAATACGAAGCTTCGGAATGCCTTTTTCAATGGCCTTTGCCATACCGCCAAGGCTTTCGATTTCTTCGATATGCTTCAGCGCTTTGGCTGCCAGATCCGCAGTCAGGCGCTCAACATAGTAAGAACCGCCCCATGGATCGATGGTTTTCGTCGTCCCACTTTCCTGCTGCAGGAACAGCTGGGTGTTACGGGCAATGCGGGCAGAGAAGTCTGTTGGCAGCGCCAGCGCTTCATCCAATGCATTGGTATGCAGAGACTGCGTATGCCCCTGTGTCGCCGCCATTGCCTCAACAGTGGTGCGGATCACGTTGTTGAACACATCCTGCGCAGTCAGAGACCAGCCGGAAGTCTGCGAGTGCGTGCGCAGAGACAGGCTCTTCGGGTTCTTCGGCTGGAAGTTCTCCTGCATCAGCTTCGCCCAGATCAGGCGTGCCGCACGCAGCTTGGCAACTTCCATGAAGAAGTTCATGCCAATGGCCCAGAAGAAGGATAGGCGAGGGGCAAATGCATCAATATCAAGGCCAGCAGCCACACCTGCACGAGCGTACTCGATGCCGTCAGCAATCGTGAATGCCAGTTCCAGATCTGCGGTCGCACCCGCTTCCTGCATATGGTAGCCGGAAATAGAGATGGAATTGAACTTCGGCATGTTCTTCGAGGTGTAATCGAAGATATCCGAGATGATCCGCATGGATGGGGCAGGCGGATAGATGTAGGTGTTACGCACCATGAACTCTTTCAGAATGTCATTCTGAATGGTTCCGGAAAGCTTCTCCGAAGAAACACCTTGCTCTTCCGCTGCTACGATGTAGAGCGCCATCACTGGCAGCACAGCACCGTTCATGGTCATGGACACGCTCATCTTATCCAACGGAATGCCGGAGAACAGCGTGCGCATGTCATAAATGGAGTCGATGGCAACACCGGCCATGCCTACATCACCGGCAACGCGTGGATGGTCACTGTCATACCCACGGTGGGTCGCCAGATCGAACGCGATGGAAAGACCCTTCTGACCAGCGGCCAGATTGCGACGATAGAAAGCGTTGGAATCTTCAGCAGTGGAGAAACCAGCATATTGGCGCACGGTCCATGGCTGCTGAACATACATGGTTGGATAAGGTCCGCGCATGAAAGGCGGCAATCCCGGCCAGGTGTTCAGGTGCGTCAGGCCATCAAGATCCTGTGGGCCATACGCTGGCTTAACCGCAATGCCTTCCGGCGTGTCCCAAGTCGCTTGCGTATCAGTGGAAGCGGTGGCCGCGCTGTCGTTGTAATCTACCTGGGTGTAGTCAGGAAACAAGCTCATCAAATTGCCTCCACTTCATCAGCCAGCGAAACGCCAACCACTTCAAAACATGTCTTCAGTTCAGCAAGCATATCACAGCCTTGGTATATGGTCCCATCAAGGCCATTCTCGGTCAGTTCCGCCATCAGGTCCTTCGGGCGACCCGCCAGCGTCACGCGCTTGGCGCCAGCTGCTTTAAGCTCTTTCAAGACAGCAACAGCCTGTTCTTCGTAAACTTTGTCAGAGGAACAGATACACGCAATCTTCGCATCGCTGATACGGAAACAGGAGATCAGATCATCAAGGCTCTCAAAGTACTTGCCACCACCGCTGATGAACCCGCCAGCCGCATAAAAGTTGCTGGTGAATGTTGAACGGGCGGTATGTTGAGCCACAGGGCCCAAAGTTGCCAGGAACACCTTTGGTGGGTTGCCCTGAGTGTCCTTGAAGGCCTCAGCCTTGTCCCGAAGGCTTTCAAACGGTGTCCCCAGTCGTGTCAGCTTCAGGGCGTGACAGTCATTGTCACCCAGCTGCTTACGGCTTGCCTGAATATCGACCAATCCGGCACCATCACTCAGCGCTTTGGCAACAGCTTCAATCAACTGTCCATCGGGGCTGGGTTCCGGAAGGTCCTTACGGGTCGCGATCTCACCGATCTGATCCGTATCTGCCTTCAGGACTTCTACATCTGCCTCGCCCAGATTAGGGAAGGCACTTGTACCCGTCAGAGGGTGGCGTCCAGTAGCGACCAACTTATCCTCTTCCGCACGCGCTGCGGTAACATCAGCATAGATCACACCAGATTGCAGCGCTTCAAGAACACCGCCTTCTTTCTCAATCTTCTGGAAGTAACCCCAGGCCGCATTGGCCAGCTCTTCTGTACGCTCTTCAACAAGACCACTACCGGCAGCCGGATCGCTCACCTGCGCCAGATTGCTTTCTTCCACCAGAATAAGCTGGGTGTTGCGGGCAATGCGGCGTGCAAACGCGTTTGGCAGGCCAAGGGCGCTGGTGAACGGAAGCACGCTCACACTGTCAGCGCCGCCAATACCGGCAGCAAACGTAGCCACTGTGGTGCGCAGCATGTTCACCCATGGATCACGCTTGCTCATCATGCGCCAGCTGGTCTCCATATGAAGATGCAGCTTTTGCGATGGCATCTGCGCAGCATCCAGTAAGCGGGCCCACAACTGGCGCATCGCACGCGCTTTAACGATAGTACCAAACTGATCCGCGCTGGCACTCAGGCAGGCAGACACGTGTTTTGGCAGGTCTTCTGCAGGAATGCCGCCCTTTTCCAGTATGCGCATGTAGTAAAGCAGGCTGGAAAGAGTAAGGCCAAGCTCCTGAACACTGTTGGCCCCCGTGTCGTGATAACAACGGCCATCACCGCGCAGCAGGCTGCCCTGAATGCCGTTGTTGCGAGCGTATCCCGCAAGGTCCTGAGCGCGCTGCTCAAGGCGCTCAAAGGAGTTGCGAACCCGACCGGAGCTGACAAACACACTGAGAGGATCAGACACACCTTGAACAGTCAGTTGATTAGAAGGAACGCCCAGCCGTTTGCAGGTCTCAACCAGCAAAGCAAGAGTCGCGCTGCCTTCATAGCCACACTCAAGGCGGAAATCGATAAGATCAGGCTTCACACCATCAAGCAGTTTCAGCATGTCATCAATACGCTGAACGCTCAGTCCACCGCCAAGAATACGCGGAGAAGCAGGCAGAACCAGCTCAATGCCATCAGCCCCGCCTTCCAGGTCTTCCAGCATCTGGGCGTTGGCCTCGGAAATGACGGGATGATCACTGCGTTGAATGATCTTCCAAGGGCGAGAGCTCTCCCTCAATTGCAATGGAGCGCTGTCGGTGCGTCCTTGGTATAGCGGCTTGTTCTCGAGGCCACCTGCAATTGGTGTGTTTAGTGCATCCAGAGCGGCGCCTTTAAGGGCACGCAGAGCAGATGCTTCCCAGTCACTTTGTGTTGCTTCTAGGAAATCGCTCGGAAAATCAATGTTTTGCATGTCCATCCCATGTCCTTCTGGTAACTTTATACGAAGGAACCTTTGATGGTTTCAAGCTATGCGTTAGGACGAGATTGGAAAACAACTGGCCCAAACACTGCGTAAATTGCAGAACTACTGATGTGACAAAGGCTGGATAGATTTCGCATTAGCTTAATTTATCCTAAACTTGTCGCAATTGACCCTAGGGCATGTAACGCTGTTACTATTGCCGAGAGCTAAGCAGTAGTTTCGTACTCTTACTATAGATTTTTCGGAATTACTGCCAATTAGCTCCTAGGTAAAACTGTTGGAGTAGTGAGTTTTATGGGGCAACAGTGGGGGCACTATTTACAGGTGCTCTGAATACTTAGAGGTTAGTTGATCTACCTCCTATAATGAGAATGACGGTATTGCCGAGATTGCTGTAAGAACAAGTGGTCTGAGAGTAATACAAGCATACATGAGATGGTGACATCTTGTCAGCGCGAGGCAACTCAAAGAATTGCCCGTGACGAACAAAGACAGCGTTTAACAGGCGTGCGACCAACTACTCAATACGAGAGAAAAGGCCAAGGCCAAACTCCGTAAAGTCGCCCTCCTGCGCTGAGCCGCCATTCAAGACTGAGAGTTTTCGAATTTACCTGCGCAAACAATGGGTTTGCGAAAGTGAGTTGGCATGCCTCCGGTATGTCAGGTGGGCAAGTGCGTCTTCAATCCGGCGACACAAGAGCGAGTGCTGTGCGGATAGAAACGGGAAAGCAGGGCAAATGAACGATACTTCAGATATCGAAGCAAAGGTAAAAGCGATTTCAGAAGCACGGGCAGCGAAACCCGTTCTGGACATTGTGGAATCCTACCTAAGACGATTGGGAGCATCCCATATCCTCATCACTGGTCTTCCTATGCCAAACCGAACAATTGACAGTTTGGTTCATAGGTTCCGTTGGCCGGATGAGAGAAATGGCGGTGTTGAGCGGACAACCCTGAGCGCTGGCGATAGTGCTCTTATGCTCGGCCTGTCTGGCAACCGCCCGGTTGTCTGGTCAGTTTCCGGCACAGACACCGGCAATTCTGAGCTTTTTGCCGCAATAGGCGAGGGCGCCCGGGTCATGGTGATCCCGGTGGATGCGCTTCATCCATTCCAGGCAATGGTGGTCGGCGCTGGGCATCAGATCGCTGCTGAACCATACGATCTGGCATCACTGGAAATCGTCTGCTCCGCAGCTTTCCGCCGTCTGTTCGAACTGGGTGTAATTTCAGACCAAAGACCGGGTGATTTGTCAGCCCGCGAGCGTCGTGTTCTGGAACTGACAGCGTTGGGCAAGACAGCCCATGAAATCGCAGAGCTTCTGGAGATTTCTCAAAGAACAGTCCATGCGCACTTGCAGAACGCAAGCGCCAAGCTCAACGCATCCAACAAAACCCATACGGTGGTTGAAGCGTTGCGTTACGGTCAGATCAAAATCTGATAAAGCTTATCGCAGGCATAAGAAAAGCAGGCTCATTCCCGATGGGCCTGCTTCTTTGCTTATTAGGCACTCAGATTTGGAGCGCTTAAAAACTTGGCGTAATAGGATCAGTTACTACTTTGCTAGGTGATTTCAGCAAGTCCCGGCACACGGGCAACGATTTCATCCGTGAACTCCGGTCCAGCCTTTTCGCGAGTATACTCAACAGTCTCTTTCGCGACCTTCTGAATATCCTCAACAGTAAGCCCAAGGCTGGTCATTTCGTTCAAGGCAGCAAGCACACCAACACTGGCATTCATCTTACTGGCCAGACCGCCAAAAAGACCTTTGTTTTCGGTGGCTTCGTCGATGGCCAGAAAACCTTCCGCAGCTGGAAAGGCTTCCAGTAAAGTCTCGACTTCTTCTCTGGTGCTGTTCTTTGCAATGAAGTTCAGCATGATCCCTACAGCAGGTTCTACCTTTTCGGGATCCAACCCGGTTTTTTCGGTAATGCGATCAACAAGTATATGCATCGTGATCTCCAGTCCCCCAATAAATCTAATATAGTGACGATTGGGTCCAATGTTAGGGACAACGGAACAGGCTCATTAGCATTGGGTGATTTCATAAGTTCGAAATCTGGGCCTAATCCCGTGTGTTTCCAAAAAAGATTCTGCGTTGCTTGGCCTCTTGCGTGCCTTTGTTCTTCAAAGTATCGCCCACGCACCTTAAAAGAGTTTAACCGACCTGTTTAAACAGTCTGCCGAATTACAAGTGGTTACCAGGGCAAAGCCATAGCTTTGACTTTGGAAACTATGTTAGAGCTTCTTACAGCCTCATATCTACGCAGTGACCTGCGTACTATCCCATCCTACAGGTGATAAACACGAGCCTGCACTACAAAGGAATGAATCATGTCGAATCTCGACAAAGTCCTTGATCGTATTGATCAAAATTTGGATCAAAGTCTCGATCGGTTGTTTGAACTCCTGCGCATCAAGAGCATTTCTACCGATCCTGAATATAAGGGTGACTGCCGCGAAGCAGCTGAGTGGATGGCACGTGAGCTGACTGCAATTGGCATTCCTTCTGAGGTCAGAGACACCACCGGCCATCCAATGGTTGTCGGTCACCACGTAGCAGATGGCAAGCCGGGACCACACGTTTTGTTCTATGGCCACTATGATGTGCAGCCGGTTGATCCGATTGAACTTTGGAATGCTGATCCGTTTGATCCGCAGATCGTAACCCGCGAAGACGGCTCCAAAATGATCGTTGCCCGTGGCGCTAACGATGACAAAGGCCAGTTGATGACCTTCGTGGAAGCTGTCCGTGCCTGGGTTGAAGAAACTGGCGATGTGCCTATCAACATCTCGATTCTGCTGGAAGGCGAGGAAGAAAGCGGCTCCCCATCTTTGCAGCCATTCCTGGATGCAAACAAGGAAGAGCTGTCCAAAGATCTCGCCCTCGTGTGTGACACCTCCATGTGGGACAAGGACACACCAGCGATCTCTGTTATGCTGCGCGGTCTGGTTGGCGAAGAAATCACTCTTAAAGGCCCAAGTAAAGACCTGCACTCCGGTATGTACGGTGGTGCTGCACGCAACCCGCTTCATGTGCTGTCTGACATGATTGCTGGTCTTCGTGATGAAAACGGCAGCATCACACTACCAGGCTTCTATGATGATGTTCCGGAACTGCCGGAAGACGTCAAAGAGATGTGGCAGAACCTCGGCTTCTCAACCGAGGAGTTCCTCGGTGGTATCGGTCTGAAGGATCTGGGCGGCGAAAAAGATCGCTCCGGTCTGGAACAGATCTGGGCGCGTCCAACCTGTGAAGTAAATGGCCTTTGGGGCGGTTATACTGGCGCTGGCTTCAAAACTGTTATCCCGGCTGAAGCGCATGCAAAAGTATCCTTCCGTCTTGTGGGTGATCAGGACCCTGAGAAAATCAGAGATGCATTCCGCTCTTATCTGAAGTCTAAAACACCAGCAGACTTTGAGCTGGAACTGCACCCACACGGCGGCGATCGTGCTCTGCGCATGGATTTTGATGCACCTGCTCTGGCAAAAGGCCGCGCGGCTCTGTCAGCTGAATGGGATAAGCCAGCAGCACTGGTTGGCTGTGGTGGTTCTATCCCAATCGTGGGCAGCTTCAAGCGCACGTTGGACATGGACAGCCTGCTCATCGGCTTTGGTCTGGATGAAGATCAGATCCACTCACCAAATGAGAAGTATGAACTCAAGAGCTTCCACAAAGGCATCCGATCTTGGGCACGCGTTCTGGAAGAGCTAGCCAAGTAATCTGCTTTTGACCATCTTCAGTCCCGGACATCCTCTGTTCGGGGCTGATACCTCATAATTGAATATGTGTTTTGGGCTCGGCCGACTGGAGAATTGAAATGGCATCTATCTGCGTATTTTGCGGATCATCAATCGGGAAACGCCCGGAATATGAAGCAGCAGCGCGCCTGCTCGGTACTGAAATCGCTAAGCGTGGCAACCGTTTGGTCTATGGTGGTGCGGAAGTTGGCTTGATGGGCGTTGTTGCAAACGCAGCGCTGGAAGTGGGTGGTGAAGTGGTTGGCGTTCTGCCCGAAGCGCTAGCTGCAAAAGAACTGGCGCACAGATCCCTGACGGACCTTCACATCGTTGGCTCCATGCATGAGCGTAAGGCAATGATGGCAGACCTGTCAGACGCATTCGTCGCACTGCCAGGCGGCATTGGTACCATGGAAGAACTCTTTGAGGTCTGGACATGGGGGCAGTTGGGCTACCACAACAAACCATGCGGTCTTTACAACGCCAACGGTTTTTATGGCCGTATGCTGGCCTTCCTGGACTTCATGGAGGAAGAAGCGTTCATGAAGAAATCCCACCGCGACATGCTTCTGGTCGGCGATAATCCTACACAGTTGCTGGACCAGATTGAGAACTATCAGGCTCCGGCTGGTCACAAGTGGATCACCCGCGCTGAGACCTAAAAGCACCGTAAGTGCAGGACTGATCTTCGAGCGTTAGTCCTGCAAGTATCTTGGCAAGCGTGAAGGCTCGTTGGTCAGATAAAGAGCACCCAGCAAGAAGGCAAAGCCGATGGCTTGCCCTATGCCCAGTGGCTCTGAAAACAGCAGGTATCCAGTCAAAATGGCGAGGCCAAACTCAATAAAGCCAGTAGTGTAGGCTGTCTTGCGACCAGAACGATCTGAGCTTCCATAGGCAAGTAAAAGCTGCGGCAACAAACCCGCAATCAAAGCCAATCCCAAAATCGGCAATGTACTTGGAGCAGTGCTCACGCTTTGCCAAAGCTTCAACTCCACCAACGCAAATGGGACAGCAGTCACAACCGCCCCGGCAAAGATGCAGGCGGCGATGGAAAGGGATGGCAGATAACTCGGAGTTTTGCGACTAACCAGTTGCAGGCCGCCATAACACAGCGGCCCAATCAAACCGATTGCCACTGCAACAAAGTCTACCTTAGGCAAAGGTGTGGAAGCGATGATGATCAGCAGAGCGCCAAACACCAAGCCGAGTGTCAGCTTGTCACTGCCACGTAGTTTTGCCCCTCCAATAGCCCGCAAGATCACGAGCAGAGCAGGGTAGGAGAAGAACAGGCTGGCTGCGAGATAGATCGGCAGAGCGCTCAGAGCATAAAAGTAGCTCCATGCTCCCAGTCCCATGATCATCCCAAAAAGCACATACTGCCGGCTGCTCGGGCCGGATTTTAGTGCTTGAGGCAGATATGGAGCTAGCAGTACAGCAGGAAGGATATAACGCAGGAGAACAGCAGCACCGGGAGAAATGCCAGCAGAAAAGCCGATCTTGGCAAAGTAGGGAATGCTGCCAAAGCAAACCGCGCCCAGACCCAAAGCAATCAGGCTCACAATTCTGTGGCCAGTGCCTCCACTTTTAAATCCATGAAACATGAAGTGTAAGTAACGTCGACTGCTTCTGCTCTTTCAAAACTGCTGGCCTTAAAGCCGCCACAAATATGAAACCTGAGGCAGCTAAGAGCAAGTTTATTTGCCAGACCAACAGTGTTTGAGTTCAGATGGCCACAGAAAACCGCACTGCATGCTTGATTATGCCAGCCTGAAGTCAGCTGTGCTCAAGGTTTAGCCCAGAGCAGGCAGCCCGCTCAAATCCTTTAGAACTGCAGACGGAGAAAGATCAGCATACTCATCAGGCATCTGCGAGCGATTGATCCAGACTGTGCGCATGCCATACTTGGTGGCACCGGCAATATCCCAGCGGTTGCTGGACTGGAAGGAGATCGCTTCCGGATATAAACGGAAATGTGTTGTCACCAGATCATAAACGTCAGGATGTGGCTTGTAGGTTTGTACAGGATCAACAGAGAAAACCTCGTCAAAACAATCCGTAATGCCTGCATTTTTAAGCGCACCGTCCATCATCTTCATCGGTGCGTTGGAAAGGATAGCCAGCTTGGAGCCACGCTCACGCAGATCTTTCAGCAACTGCGGAACCTCCGGGTAGCAGTCCAACTCCCAGTAGGCGGCCAGCAGCTCATCGCGAGCACCTTTGTTGGCTTCAGGAACCAGCACAAATGCAGTGTCCAGTGCCTGAACAGTCAACTCCCAGAAATCAACGTACTGCCCCATCAAAGAGCGGACCCAGGAATACTCCAGTTGCTTCTCACGCCAGATGGATGAGAGTTTTTTGCCCTCAGGACCCACGGCACCCATATGCTTTCTGGCGGCGGCATGCACGTCAAAAAGGGTTCCATAGGCATCAAAAACATAAACTGAGTGGCTCATCTCTGCTCTCCGGCTCCACACCAAGCGTCAAGATTGGCAAATTCCAATCCCCCTAAGAAAGCGATGTGATGAGGTTTCGTCAAGGCATGGGAAATACGTGTTCCCTATGCTTTGGGTGCATAAATTTAACAATTGTCTCTTAAAAACAACATTTCACTCTCAAAACTCATGTTCACGCACAAAACAATTCCAGAATCTTTAGCCAGCTCTGCGGAAGGTTGCAGCAATCTCAAAAGTCCTTGAAACGTTAATGCGTTAAAACTGTGCAAAAGAACAATGAAGAGGCCTCACGCCCGCAAAATACAAGCTCGTCCCGGCTCGCAATGTAATTGCGTATTCTTGCCTGATATCTGGTTGCAACGACATTTAGTTGCGTTTCAAGCTTAATTTTGCCGCCCACGATAACTCTTAGGACTTCCGTATTGGGCATGATGTCTGCACTCAGGTGCTTTGTCTTCTTTGTCGAGAGTATGGTTGACCCCATTTGAATTCTCAGGTCGACTGACAAAAGATAATAGGGCGGGGCCTGTTTGGCTCATAAGCCGACTTTTGAGGAGAGATTTATTATGGCCGAAATGTCGAAGACTCGTACATGGGTTGAAGGCAAATGGTACGAGGGTAATCCGCCACTGATCGGTCCACGTACGCATTCTTTTTGGTTGGGCTCAAATGTATTTGATGGAGCCCGTGGTTTTGAAGGCGTCATGCCTGACCTTGATTTGCACTGCGCCCGCTTGAACCGCTCTGCTGTAAACCTCGGCATGAAACCAACTATGCGCTTTGAAGAGATGGTTGAGCTCGCCACAGAGGGCATGAAGAAGTTTGAAGCGGATGAAGCTGTTTACATCCGTCCGATGTACTGGGCTGAGAATGATGGTCCGGGCATCATTGATGGTGATCCTGAATCTACCCGTTTTTGCATGTGCCTGTTCGAAGCTCCGATGCCACCAAAAGGCGCGTCCAACAGCCTGACTTTATCTCCATTCCGTCGGCCAACAATGGAGTCCATGCCAGTTAACGCAAAAGCAGGCTGTCTCTATCCAAACAATGCTCGTGCATCTCGTGAAGCAAAATCTCGCGGTTTTGATAATGCGATCATGCTGGATGCCCTCGGCAATGTTGCTGAGCTGACCTCTGCGAACATTTTCATGGTCAAGGATGGTGAAGTGCTCACTCCTTATTGGAATGGTACCTTCCTGAATGGCATTACACGTCAGCGTATCATCAAGCTGCTCAGCAGTGCGGGCTACAATGTCCATGAAACCACGCTGACCTATAAAGACTTCTATGAGGCGGATGAGATCTTCTCTACCGGCAACTACGGTAAGGTTGTTCCAGTTCATAAACTGGATGATCGCACCATGGATCATGGTCCGGTAGCTGCCAAAGCAAGAGAGCTTTACTGGGAGTTCGCACACGCTAAAGTGCCAGCTTAAACCATAGCCAAAAAGCACGTTCTGAAGGGAGGCAATCGCCTCCCTTTTTATGCGGGTGTAAAGCGTTTAATGGTCAGCAGCGCTGCGAGGATAAGAGCACCAGCTGCAACGAGCGAGGCGAGTATGAAATCGCCGTTGAGCTTGTAAAGGTAGCCTGCGAAACTTGGTCCGAACATTTGCCCTAGACCAAAAGCAGCTGTCATCAAGCCAACAATCTGGCGTGGGTTAGAGCTGGCAATCCGGCGTGCCTCGACCAATCCAATGGATGTAATCCCGACAAATGTTCCCCCCAGCAGGATTGCGGCAGCTGAAAGACCAGCGATTGTAGGCATCAACACACTGAAAGCCACCCCAACGGCCTCCAGCGTACACGCAACCGCAATTGCTCTGCCATAGCCGATGCGCACACCCAGCTTTTCCCAAAAGAAGACGGATGGGATGATTGCCAGACCAACCAGCAGCCAACCAAGTGATTTCATGGGAGCAAGCTCTGGCGTCAGGCTGGCCAATGCGCCGAGGAACGTTGCCGTGATGACATAACCGAACCCGAAGCAGCCATAAGCAAAGATCAACCGCCAAGCGCTCAAGTTTAACGGTTTAGTTTTGGTCTCAGTTTGAGCAGACTGCATCGAAGCTTGTGGTGGCTCCTCTTTGCGAGGCGGCAGCAGAAAGGGAATGCAGAGCGAAAGTCCTAGACTTAAAACTCCACTGGCAATCCAAAGCTGAGAGGATGTCTCTAAGTTCGTTCCAAGCCACTCAATCATGAGCGAAGAGCCTGCAATGCCAATCCCGACGCCGGTGAAGTGGATCGGGAAAAGATGCAAACTGTGCTTTTCTGCAAGACGCTGCATGACAATGTTCGCGACAAGAACAAACGCATAAGCACTTGCCAAACCCGCCAGAAAGCGGACCACAACAAACCAATAAACACCAAGGCTGAACGCCATAAGGAACGTGACAACAGTGCTGGTGATTAACGCCATCATGAAGATCCGATAGGGACCGCCGGGCAGGGGAGCGCGTGCAGCCATCAACGCGCCAAGCAAGTAGCCGAGATAGTTGGAGGACGCTACGAACCCCGCATTCACCTCGTTCAAAGTGCCGTCCTGCAACATAAACGGGAGCACTGGCGTATAGACAAATCTTCCGATGCCCATGACGGCCGCCATGGCAAGGCAGCCGCCCACCGCTGAAAGGAACGCAAACTGGTCTTTTTCAGGACTGGTGGATGCTTTCATGAGTTTTTCGGAGGTATCTGTCACAAATTGATTCCTTATAACCCGCAGAAAACAGCCGTTTATAAGGCGAAAAAGCTCCTGCGATTCTCAACTTAGAAGTTCTACTTACAAAAAAACAAGAAAAATATTTGCAAATTATGATCTTCACCCGTTGCTCATACGCAAAAACATCACTATTTTGCACCATGAGTTGCAGCGTTGGTCGGTTGTAAAACTGAAAAGCACTGCGCCTAAAGTTTCCTTTCCCATGGAGGTATACCATGTCTTTTGCTCTTGAAGACCTGCCATACGCATACGACGCTCTGGCCCCTTACATGTCTGCTGAAACTCTCGAGTTCCACCACGACAAACACCATATGGCTTATGTGACCAACGGCAACAAGTTGCTCGAAGGTTCAGGTCTTGAAGGCAAAAGCCTCGAAGAGATCGTTAAAGAAAGCTACGGCACCAACGCTGGTCTGTTCAACAACGCTGGTCAGCACCTCAACCACCTTCACTTCTGGAAGTGGATGAAGCCAAATGGTGGCGGTTCTTCTCTCCCAGGCGTTCTGGCAAAGAAAGTTGACGAAGATCTCGGTGGTTTCGACAAGTTCCGCGCTGACTTCATCAACGCTGGTGTAACCCAGTTCGGTTCCGGTTGGGCATGGCTTGCAGTTAAAGACGGCAAGCTCGTAGTGATGAAAACCCCTAACGGTGAAAACCCAATTGTACACGGCGCAACCCCAATTCTTGGCTGCGACGTATGGGAACACTCCTACTACATCGATTACCGCAACGCGCGTCCTAAGTACCTGGAAGCGTTCGTTGATAACCTGATCAATTGGGAATACGTGGAAGAGCTGTACTCTGCAGCTGTTTAATCCCAAAGACAGATTATAATTAAGGCGGCCTTGTGCCGCCTTTTTTGTTTCGACTGCTTCGATTTTTTAAATTGTCACTATTGACAGCTTATTGATCGTTGCCTATCTCTATTCACGTCCGTTGAGTGAAAGCACATACCCATGCCGCGTCCGAGTGTTCAATCCGCCAGACTTAATGAGATCGTACAAGCAGCTGCAAAATGCGTTGCTCAATATGGTTTGGAAGGCGTGACGCTGGAACGCATTGCTGAAGAAACAGGACTGAAACGACCGCTTATCCGCCACCATGCGGGTAATCGGGAAGAGATAATAAACGCTGTTGTAACCCATGTTCTTGCAGGCTTTGCCGAAGTGACAACCATGTTCGCCAAAGCACTGCCTGAAAAACGTGGCTCCTACGCCGCTGTTGATCATCTGTTTGATGATCACGGCTATTCTGATCCTGCTGAGATGATGGTGTTCCAATCCATCGTGGCAGCTGCGGACAGGTTTCCGGCGGAATCAGAGGCTCTCCTGAAATGGGTGGGCGACTTTACAGCAGTTATAGTCGAGGCAATTAAACGAGACTTTCCTGAAGTGGAAACCGAAGCCGCCGAAACCGTTGCCCATGGTATCGTGGCGATCTACTTCAACGTTGATTCCTTGGCCCCGTTAAAGCCGCCACATGAGTGGAGGCGATATGCAAAAAATGCAGCATTGCTGCTTCTGAGGTCCTTGGAAACGAATGCAAGTACTCAAAGAGCTACTTAGAACAATAATCAGCTACAGCAAGTGGCGAACCATTTTCGCTCTGATCCTGATTGCCGCCTCACTTTACTACGGGTGGCAATGGGTCTGGGGTGCGCTTTTCCTTCTCTGGACGTTTAGAGCGTGGCGGACCAACTCCGTCTATGTTGTCGAGACCCTCACACGTGATGACCATCCGTTCCTGTTCTGGATCATCATCATCCTGTGGGCGACGCTATCGCTCTACCTCATCTTCGCAGATCTAATAATGATGCTAGGAGGCGTTCCCCATGTCTACTCATAGCAACGGTATGCCAGTCCTCCCAAAGGAGGCATACACCTCTCAGGAATGGTTTGACCGTGAGCAAGCACTGATCTTCTCTAAAACCTGGGCACTTGCCGGGTTTCAGGAAGATATCACAGAGCCAGGTCAATACATTTCAGTTCAGGCAGGCCTGAACAACATCTTCATCGTGATGGGAAGAGACCACCGCCTGCGCGCGTTTCACAACATCTGCCGCCACAGAGGCACGCAGCTTCTTCGAGCAGAAGGAAAAACGCAAAAGGCGATAACCTGTCCTTACCATGACTGGACTTACGACCTTGAAGGCAATCTGATCTCTGTGCCGGAGCAGGAAAAAGAGTTCCCTGGAATCGATCTGTCGTGCAACGGCCTGAAGAAAGCTTCGGTCGATATCTGGCGCGGCATGCTCTGGGTCCATCCGGATGAAAACGCACCGTCCATCGTCAACTGGTTCGGTGACGTAGAGCCATACCTCGCGCCTTATGATCCTGCAGGACTAATCGAGACGGAGGAGGGCTACTCAAAACACGAGATCAAGGCCAACTGGAAGATCATCGTCGAGAACTACATTGACGGCTATCATCTGGCGCACCTCCATTCTCATACGCTCAATATGTACGATCATTCCAAGATCGAATGTGAGTTCATCGGTCCACACTTTGCCTTCTGGGAGCCGTTGGCTGACTTCTATGCAGCTGAGGTGGAAAAGGTAACCCCGATGCCCCTCATCCCGGGTATCCCGAAAGACAGGTTGGGTGCTTGGGTGCCAATGCTGTTTCCCGGGATTGGGCTGGGTGAATCCGAGAACTCTTGGTCCACATTTCACATCACACCGGTAGCTCCAGACAGATCCATCGTTGAGATCCGCACGCGTGTAGCAAATGAGTCAACTTGGGCGTTCACGAAGGCGGCCATGGCCTCTGCATCGTTCTGGGATAAACATCTGGGAGCCAAATACAATGGTGACCCGAAGGTGGACCCGATGTCCTCCGGCGACTTCATGTTGGAAGATATCTACGCTTGCGAACAACAGCAAAAGTCATTGCAAAGCCCATACTTTGAGCATGGCCCGTCCTCTAAGCACGGCGAGAAACCGGTGAGAGACCATCAGTCCGTGGTCGCCAAGTGGATGGAGAGCGATCAGTGAGAAATGTTGTCTATCCGCTAAAGGTTTCTGAGGTTATCTCGGAAACCAAACAGGCGAAAACCATCAGGTTTGACGTGCCGATTGAGTTGAGAGATGAGTTTCATTGGCAACCCGGTCAGCACATCACCATCGAGCTGGAAGCAAACGGTGAGAAACTGCGGCGCCCTTTCACGATCTCCGCAGCACAAGGCAATGGCAGGTCACTGCAAATTACAGTGAAACCAAACCCTGATGGCATTGTCTCTAAATACCTATGCTCTGCAGTAAAGGCTGGTCATCAGCTCAATGTTATGCCACCGTTCGGAGGCTTTACGCTTGAGCCGCGTTCAGACCATCAGCGCACGCTCTACTTCTTCGCCGGAGGCAGTGGTATCACGCCTGCGATGGCAATGATCGAAGCTGCTTTGGAAGATGAGCCTCGTTCAAAACTATACGTGCTCTACGCAAACCGCTCTGCTGACGACATCATCTTTAAGGATCATCTGGAGCAGTTGGCTGAACGCTACCCAGCTCAGCTTGAAGTTAGGCATATTCTCTCAAAGCCGTCCATGTGGTCCATGTTCTCACCATGGAAATCAGGCCGGATCTCTAAGGACGTCATTCTGGAGTACCTTTCTGAATGCCGCCCGATAGCTCAGGACGCACAGTATTTCATTTGCGGTCCGGACTCCATGAACAATGACGTCCGTGGAGCTCTCCTGAACTGTGATGTCCCGGCTGATCGCATCCACGCAGAAAGCTTTGGTGGTGATATAGGCGCTCTGGTAGAGATTGCCAGCGTTCCGGCACAGCTTAAGCTCGATTATTACGGGGAGACCATTGAACTGGAAGTCGCAGAAGGTCAATCCATAATGAACGCCGTTCGCGCAGCAGGTTTGGAGCCACCATACTCATGCCAGTCCGGCATCTGCGGAGCGTGTAAGGCGCAGATTAAGAGCGGGTCCGTGCATATGCAGGCCAGAATGGCATTGGAAGACGCAGAGATCGCCAAAGGCGCAATCCTGACTTGTCAGTCATATGCAACGACGCCGGAGCTATCCGTTAGTTTCAAATAGGTCAGGAACCGAAGAGCTTATCAAAGAAGCTTTTCTCGTAGCCCATCTGGCAACGAGAGGTGATGATCTGATCTAGGACCCCATTCATCAGATAGAGGAAAGCTTCGCACTCGCTTTGAGTTGTGAAGCAAGCCTCTGTCGAAACGTTGTAGGGCTGGTTATCACTCAAAACACGCCCACCCACATTCGCCTGCCAAACATTGGCAGCGCCATGCTCAGCTGTGGCAATAGAGCAGTCATACTGCGTGCCTCTCACGCGCGGCATGATTGGTCCTGTACGCGGAATGAGCTGGCGTTCCAGATAATTAGTGCTGGGTGGTTGGCTGCAGCTCACAAGAAAGAGAGACGCCGCTGCAAAGCAGGCGAGGGGGGCAATCGTCTTCATGTACTCAACGCTTTCGGGCCTTAACGGCCTCTTCTGTCAATGTTGTTTTAAAACCAGCCAAAAAGTCCTTTGTAATAACCATGCTGGCAACTGGCACTGCGCGTGAGCTCCAAATAGCCACGCATAAAATTCAGATAAGCCTGACACTTCTCCATGGTCCTGAAACACGCCACACTAGAAATGTTCCGGCTCGGATCGCTGAAGTACCCTGTCACAAACGCCTGATAAACATTCTCAGCCCCATCCTCCTTCACTCGTATCCGACAATCATACTGCGACCCATAAATCCGCGGCGCCGACCGCAGATCATTCGGGATCAAATGATTGAAAGGATACAGCTTGTTGTTGACCTGAGCGGATGCATGCGCAGGTAGGAAGGCGAATAAGAGTAGAACGACAAGAACGGCACGCACAGGATGTTCCAGACTTTTATTGTTGTTTATGTCTTTAACATTGAGCGCCAAGAGGAGCTTTCACTCCTCATTAGACTTACAAATTCTAGCTCTTTCTTGGTTCCGGCATTCCTAACAGAGCTTTTCGAACTGAGAACAAGGTTAAGGTAAACTTGCAGCGTTATTGAATAGAAAAAAGGCGCCCCGGAGTGAGGCGCCTTTTTTGCTGAAAAACTTGCTGTTCTTAGGCTTTGCCGGTCTGCTTCAGGGCAAAGGCATAAACCAGTGCGACCTCCTTCAGGCGATCAAATCGACCGGAAGCACCGCCGTGGCCGGCGTCCATGTTGGTGCGTAGCATGGTGAGGCTGTCGTTGGTCTTCTTCTCACGCAATGTCGCGACCCACTTGGCTGGCTCCCAATAGGTCACGCGTGGGTCAGTCAAACCGCCAAGCGCGAAGATGGCTGGGTAGTCTTTGGCGTCCACGTTGTCGATTGGTGAGTAGGACGCGATGTAGCCATAAGCGCTCTTGTCGCGGATAGGGTCACCCCATTCGGGCCACTCAATCGGGGTCAATGGCAGAGTGTCGTCCAGCATGGTTGTGAGCACATCCACAAATGGCACTTCCGCGATCATTGCAGCAAACGCTTCAGGTGCCATGTTCGCACAGGCACCCATCAGCATGCCGCCAGCAGAGCCACCATGAGCAACGATCCGATCATGTGATGTGAAGCCTTCACTGGCAAGGAACTTGGCTGATGCGATGAAATCATAGAAGGTATTCTTCTTGAACTCACGACGGCCATTCTTGTACCAGGCATAGCCTTTGTCCTTGCCACCACGGATGTGTGCAATGGCATAAACAAAGCCGCGATCTACCAGAGAAAGCGCGTTAGTAGAGAAGCTGGCTGGAATGGAGATGCCGTAAGAGCCGTACCCGTAAAGCAGGCAAGGTGCACTACCATCCAGAACGGTGGATCGTTTGTAAAGCAGGGACACCGGGACCAGTGTTCCATCATGGGACGGAGCCATCAAGCGGCGAGTGATGTACTCTGAGGCATCATGGCCGGAAGGTACTTCCTGACGTTTGCGCAGAACGCGATCACGTGTTGCAAGGTCATAATCATAAACCTCGCTTGGTGTGGTCATGGATGAGTAAGTAAAGCGAATGGTACTGGTGTCGTACTCAAAACCGCTTGCCATACCAAGGCTGTAAGCTTCCTCATCAAACTCGATCACATGAGAAATGCCGTCGATGAAGCGATGCACCACAATGCGCGGCAAGCCATCAACACGTTCTAGCCAGACCATGTAGTCTTTGTAAACGTCATGAGACAGGATCAGACGGCCCGGCTTATGAGCGATTAGATCCACCCAATGTGATTTGCCAGGCATCGCCAACTGCGCCACGAGAGGCACGCTCACGATCTTGAAATCTTCCGCCTCTCCAGCATTGGTGAGGATCAACAGACGATCACCATTGTCTTCAACGGAATATTCAACGCCGGTCTCACGCTCAGCCACCAGCGTAGGCTTTGCCAAAGGATCATCAGCCGGGATCAGCCAGACCTCGGTGGTCTCATGATCTCCTGAACCAATGCAGATGAAGCGCCCAGACTGTGTTCGGCCAAGCCCAACGAAGAAGCTCGTGTCTTTCTCTTCATAAACCAGCGCATCCTCGGAGCGAGGTGTGCCCAGTTTGTGGCGGAAGAGTTTTGACGGGCGGTGGTTTGCGTCTACCTCAACATAAAACAGATACTGGCCGTCTTTGGACCAGACGCCCCCAGCACCAGTATCTGGAATGGTGTCTTCCAGATCTTCGCCAGTTGCGGTATCGCGGATCTTGAGGGTGTAGTACTCAGAGCCTTTATCGTCATAAGCCCAGGCTAGGTATGTGTGGTCGTCGCTGTGAGACGCGCCGCCAAACTTGAAGTAAGCTTTTCCTTCTGCCTCAAGGTCTCCATCTACCAGCACGATAGGGTCGCTGCCATCTCGCTTGCTGCGGACGAACTTGGGATGCTGCCCGCCTTCAACAAACTTGGTGGCATAGGCGTACTCGCCATCAGGGGAGGGAACCGAGCTGTCGTCTTCTTTGATGCGTCCTTTCATTTCTGCAAACAGAGCTTTTTGTAGCTCTTCAGTATCTGCCATTTCGCTTGTTGTGTAAGCGTTCTCGGCTTCCAGATACGCGCGGATCTCTGGATCAAGTACCTCAGGATCGCGCATAACCTCTTGCCAGTTGTCTGCGCGCAGCCAGGCATAAGGCTCGTTGCGGGTAAAACCGTGATGGCTGGTTTCGTGAGTGCGCATCTGAGCGCGTGGTGGAACTGGTTTATTCATTATACCTGACTGAGTTTTCGCAAATGATTTTGAGATCTAAGCTCTGCTGGCTCTGCATTTTAAGTGAGAACTGACATAAAGCCAGTTCCCGATTAAAACTTATCCATCAGAAGATATGTGCCGTATCGAAGGTATAAATTTGAAGGCGAAGCTTTTTACACCGATTATTTTCATGCTCATATGTCTATCGATGTGGAGCTGATAATATTGTTTCAGTGTAAATTCAGTTGTTCTTCCACAGCTTCAAAACGTCGCTCTTTCGCTCCGCGACAACACCTATCTTAGATTTTATCAAAACTACTCGTCAGGTGTGAATGTCATCGAAGTACCATTCATGCAGTAGCGAAGTCCTGTAGGTGGCGGGCCATCTGGGAAAACGTGTCCAAGGTGTCCTCCACAACTCGCGCAGCAGATCTCCGTACGCACCATGCCCAGGGTCGTGTCTTTATGCTCGGTTACAACGTCTGGCGCGACCGCTTCAAAGAAGCTTGGCCAGCCGCAGCCTGCATCAAATTTCGTGTCTGATTTGAATAACTTAGACCCACATGCAGAGCAGCTATAGGTGCCGGTTTCAAAGGTGTTCCAATAAGGACCGGTAAATGCACGTTCAGTACCTTTTTCACGTAGGATTCGAAACTGTTCTGGAGTCAGTTTTTCCCGCCATTCCGCCTCGGTCATGTCCTTAGGTGATTTTTTGTTAAACATGATAGAAATCCTTATTCAACGGGCTCAATGGTAGGGCCATGTTAAGTTTACCAAGACATAAACAAACAGCAGATGTCTAAAAGGCAAGTTACAAATAGGTGAGGTTAGAGTTTATTGAAACCTGACAAAACTAGAATGTGATGAACTTGCCCCGCATGGGTGGGCAGATTATGTCTTTGGAGTGGTCGGGGGAGCGTGTTTGGCAAATTCGACTCGGTCTTATAGGTTCAACCACGAAAATAATTCACGGAGTGCTACATGCCTTTATTCGGTGTCGAGGCAACGTTCTGGGCGTTATTAGGCCCGTTTGTTGCCGCTGCGCTTAGTCCCATTCTGGCAAAGACTCTGAAACACAATGCAACATGGCTTCTGGCCATTATCCCTGCATTGGCTTTCTTACAGTTTCTCTCATTCGTGCCGGGTCTTGCTGAAGGGCAAACCTACAAGGCAAGCTTGGAATGGGTTCCCACCTTTAACGTAAACTTCTCGATTTATCTGGATGGCCTGTCTGTCGTTTTTGCGCTTCTGATTTCAGGGATCGGCACATTCATTACGTTATACGCTGGTGGTTACCTGAAAGGGCATGAAAATCTCGGACAGTTCCTGTCCTACCTGTTCCTGTTTATGGGCGCTATGCTTGGCGTTGTCGTAGCCGATAACGTCATCACGCTGTTCGTCTATTGGGAGCTGACGTCTATAACGTCGTTCTTGCTGATTGGCTTTGATCATCTGCGCCGTGCCTCGCGCCGCTCTGCTGTGCAGGCGCTTGTTGTGACTGGCGGCGGTGGTCTTGCTCTGATGGCAGGTCTTATTCTTGCAGGCTACCAAGGCGGCAGCTTCGAGATGAGTGAGCTGCTGAACTCTGGAGATGTACTGCGCGAAAGCCCTTACTACACTGCGATCTTTATTCTGGTCGTACTTGGTGCCTTTACGAAATCTGCGCAGTTCCCGTTCCATTTCTGGCTTCCAAACGCAATGGAAGCGCCAACACCTGTTTCCGCGTACTTGCACTCCGCGACCATGGTGAAAGCTGGCGTTTACCTGCTGATGCGCATGCATCCGGTTCTGGGAGGAACCGAACTATGGATGACAGTTCTGCCAATCTTTGGCGGTATCACATTGCTGGTTGGTACCATCCTCGGTATTCGTCAGACAGACCTAAAGCTTGTATTGGCCTACACCACCGTTGCGTCTCTTGGTCTTCTGGTGATGCTGACCGGCACGTCTGATCAGATCGCTATTCAGGGTGCGGTTCTCTACCTGTTTGCACACTCTCTCTTCAAAGGTTCGCTCTTCATGGTCGTCGGTACGGTGGACCATGAAGCAGGTACACGAGACCTGCACAGAGTAGGGGGACTGTTCTCCGCGATGCCGATCACAGGCACAGCAGCAGTCCTTTCGGCTCTTTCTATGGCTGGACTGCCTCCACTCATCGGCTTTGTCGCTAAGGAAGTTCTCTACGACGGTACCTGGTACACCACCAACGGCGGGCTATGGACAGCCTTCGCCGTGCTGGGCAACGCTATGATGTTTGCATTGGCAGCAACTGTTGCCATCAAACCGTTCTTCGGTGCCAAGTTGAAAACGCCAAAAGCTGCTCATGAAGGGACAGTTCTGCTGATTGCCGGTTCAATCACTCTGGCTGTTCTAGGCTTGGTGGCGGGTGCCTTTGTGGCTTCTGTAGGTCATCAGCTCTTGTCGCCGATGACCTCAGCAATCCTTGGCCAGCCGTTTGATAAAGAACTGCATCTGTTCCCAACCTACCTGTCTCCTGCGCTGTACCTGTCTGTAGCAACCATCGGTCTGGGCATCATCATCTTCATGTACATGGATCGTCTCCGTGTCATCGTTGCTGATGTTTTGCGCACAATCGGATGGGGACCAGACAAAGGCTTCGATCAGGTTCTGGAAGCGATCATTCGCTTTGCGACGACGCTGACACAAATGGTTCAGACCGGCAGCATGGTCACCTATATGCGGGCGACGTTTACTGTGATCGCGTTGATGTTGTTTGTGCCAATGATCCTCACAGGCAACTGGCCAAAGCTGGAAGGCTTGGGAAGTCTCCACGTTTATGAGTGGTTCATCGCAGCCATAGCCGTCATTGGAGTCTATGCTGTGCTGACAGCACGCTACCGGGTAACTGCGATCGTCCTGCTTGGTATTCAGGGATTTGCGGTTGCGTTGATCTATCTGCTGTTTGGCGCGCCGGACTTGTCCTTCACCCAGTTCATGGTTGAAACACTTTCGGTAGTCATCCTCGCACTGGTCATGACACGACTGAACCTCAAGCCTACGGATGCTCGCTCGTCCCGTGGCAAGGCCTTTGACATCAGCATTGCTGTGTTGTGCGGTGCTGGCATCAGCATGCTTCTCATGTCCATTGTTCAGCTGCCGTTTGATCCGACACTCTCTGAGTTCTTCACCCAATATAGCCGCACGATCGCGCATGGTCGCAACATCGTGAACGTCATCCTCGTTGATTTCCGTGGTTTTGATACCATCGGCGAAATCTCCGTTGTGATGGTAACTGGCCTTGCGGTGCTTGCACTTATCAGAGTTCGTCCTAAATCAAATGGAAACTCGAATACGGAGAAAAATCGCTAATGAATACGCTCATATTCAGAACGGTCGCTCCGTACCTTTCAGCACTGATGCTGTTGTTCTCCGTCTTTGTGCTGCTGCGGGGCCATAACGAGCCTGGCGGTGGTTTCATCGGTGGCCTCATCGCAGTTTCCGCATTCGCCATTTACGGTATCGCTTGTGGCGTGTCGGCTGTGCGCCGCGCTATGAAGTTCCATCCAATGTCCATTGCTGCATCTGGCCTGTTTCTGGCAGTCCTGTCTGTGCTGCCGAGCATTTTCTTTGGTCAGCCAGCCATGACCAGCCAGTGGTTGGCACTGCCATTCCTAGGCACGGTGATCGATCTGTCGACTCCGCTGTTCTTTGATATTGGCGTGTATCTTGTTGTTGTAGGAGCGATCTCCTCTATCGCTCTTTCTCTGGAAGAAAGGGCAGACTAATGGAAACGCTTTTTGCTGTACTTGTAGGGGTACTCTTTGCAGGCTCAATCTATCTGCTGCTCTCTCGCAAGCTGGTCAGAATCCTGCTGGGCATCGCTATTCTCGGTAATGCAGTGAACCTGTTGATTTTCACCGCGGGTCGACTGACACGAGATGTGCCGCCAATCATCCCGGTCCATAGCTATCTCCCCGTAGAAGCAACGGCGAACCCATTGCCTCAGGCATTGGTGCTCACTGCGATCGTGATTTCCTTCTCTTTCCTCGCCTTCTTTTTGGTCCTCGGGTATCGGGCCTATCAGGAACTTGGAACAGATGATCTGCTGGAAATGCGCGTCGCGGAACCAAAAGAACACAATGAACCGCCGCTGGGGTACTAAGTAGATGGCTGCAACGAAAACTACAGTTGATATTACAGCGGCGATGGTGACCGAGGCGGTGCCGCTTGCAGATTGGCTTCTGGTTGCACCAGTCCTGCTGACCATGGCAGGCGGTGCGATCTCCATCATCTTCCGCAAGAAACCTCAGACCCAGCCCTGGATCGCGATCTCGATCATTTCGCTGGTTATTCTCTCGAATATTGGCCTGCTGACTCACGTCCTTAACAATGGTGTTGTCACCATGGTCATGGGCAGCTGGTTGCCACCATTTGGCATCGCATTCACGGCTGACCCGCTCGGAGCGCTGCTTGCTCTGACGGCATCTATCGCAACGCTGTGTGTTGCCGTCTTCGCGATGAATTCCATTGCTGAGAGTGAGCGTCGATACGGTTTCTATCCGTTTTTGATGATGCTTCTGTGTGGTGTCACCGGTTCATTCCTGACAGGTGATATCTTCAACCTCTACGTCTGGTTTGAAGTGCTACTGATCTCATCTTTCGGTATGCAGATCCTCGGCAATGAAAAAGTCCAGATCGACGGTGCTGTTAAATATGCTGTCCTGAACCTGATCGCCACCACATTGTTCCTTGCTGCAACTGGCCTGCTGTATGGCCTGGTCGGCACGCTGAACATGGCGGACATTGCCGGCAAGTTGAAGGCCTTTGACGGCTCAGGACCCGTTCTTGGCCTTGCAGCTCTCTACTTCCTTGCATTCGCAATGAAGGCAGCAGCATTCCCGGTCAACTTCTGGCTTCCTGCGTCTTACCACACGCCACGTCTGGTCGTGGCAGCGATCTTCGCTGGCCTTCTCACAAAGGTCGGTGTTTACGCACTGCTCAGAGTGA
Organism: Pseudovibrio sp. SCP20; assembly: GCF_057774105.1. Lineage (NCBI taxonomy): Bacteria > Pseudomonadati > Pseudomonadota > Alphaproteobacteria > Hyphomicrobiales > Stappiaceae > Pseudovibrio > Pseudovibrio sp. SCP20. The sequence continues at coordinate 573,542 of NZ_JBYMDH010000001.1, forward strand.
TGGTGCTCCTGATGCCAGAAGGCCGCGATTGGCTTGCAACCCTGATCGGTCTGGTCGCAATCGCAACCATGCTGACAGGCTCTCTTGGTGCACTGGCTCAGACAGATATCCGCCGCTTGATGGCATACCTCGTGATCGCAGGCATCGGCGCTATGCTGGCTGGTATCGCAGTTGGTAACGAAGTCGCTGTATCTGGTGCGATCTTCTATTCCATGCACTCCGTGCTGATCATGACTGCGCTGTATCTTCTGGTCGCATTTATGTTCCAGATGAGTGGTACGTTCTCCCTGCGCGAAATCGGAGGGCTCTATGTCCGCACGCCATTGGGGGCCGTTATTGGTCTGATCCTTCTGCTGGCTGTTGCAGGCCTGCCGCCGTTCTCAGGGTTCTGGGCAAAACTGCTGCTCGTAGCAGGTGCTTTGGAAGCAGATCGCGGCTGGGTCGCAGCCGGTATCCTAGTGTCTGGCTTGCTCACAACAATCGCCGTTGGTCGCCTCTGGATCTTCGCTTTCTGGCGGGGAGGAAATGAGCATACCGTTGACGGTATTCAGGCTCTTCCAATCGCAGGCAGTGCAGAAGCCTCAGAAATCTCCTGGAGCATCTGGCTACCGTTGATCCTTCTGACAACACTTATTGTTCTGATTGGAGTACTTCCGGAAAGCATGATGTCTGTAGCTGACTATGGAGCAAAAACGCTGATTGATCCGACAGCCTATATCGGTTCCGTGTTTGGAGGTTCTCGATGAACAACAGGGTCTTTCTAATGAACCTGCTGCTCGCTGCAGCATGGGGTGCCGTTACAGGCTCATTTACACCGCTCAACCTGATCTTCGGTTTTGTGCTCTCAAGCATTGCCCTGTTCCTGATCCGGGAGCAGATCGCATTTCGGGATTATTTCCAGCGCGGTGGTAAGGTTGTCATTCTCGCCGGCAGCTTCTTTAAGGAACTGGTGCTGTCTTCTTGGCGCGTACTGATGATCGTCATCCGCCCGAAGATAAAACTGCATCCGGGTATCATTGCTGTACCGCTGTCAGTCACAGAGGACTTTGAGATTACTCTGCTGGCAAATATGGTCACGTTGACCCCGGGCACACTCTCGGTTGATGTCTCAGAGGATCGTAAAGTCCTGTTTGTACATTGCCTGAATGTGCCGGATCCGGAAGAAACGATTGATGGCATTAAGAACGGTTTTGAACGTCAGATTCTGGAGGCGTTTCGATGAGCGGATTTGAAGCTTTTGCAGCAGACTTTCTGTACGCCTGTGTGAGCATCGCGCTCTTTATACTGGGCCTGACATTTTTGCTGATCGTGTATCGTATTATCAAAGGTCCGACGCTGCCTGACCGCATCGTGGGACTGGATCTGCTGGTCGTCGTTGCCATCGGCCTGATTGCGACTGTGGGCGTAGGGTCCACCTACACACTGTACATCGATATCTCACTGGCTCTTGGCCTTGTTGGCTTCCTGGCAACTGTCGCTTTCGCGCGCTTCATTCTGAACCGCGGACAAGCCAAGGACTTCATCATTATGCAAGAGATCAAAGATTCTGAAAGGCTGGAGGAGCAGGAATGATGTCAGCAGTTATCTCCATCCTGACAGGGATCATGTTGATCATTGGTGCAATCTTTGCAGCAGGTGCAGCACTTGGCATAAACCGTTTGCCGGATGTCTATACGCGCATGCACGCAGCGTCTAAGGCAGGTACGCTTGGCTCAGGCCTGATGGTTCTGGCGCTGGGGTTATACTCTCAGCAATGGGATGACTTCATGCGCGCTGTGGCAACGGTCTGCTTCTTCCTGCTCACAGCACCAGTGTCTGCGCACCTCATCGCGCGGGCAGCTTATGTGGTTGGCTATAAGCCGTGTAAAGAGACCACAATTGATGAGCTGAGTGTGACGAAGAAGACAGCAGAGCCAGATGCTCCGCAATAATGTATCAGCCTCAGCCAAGCTTTTTGCGTTTTAGTGCTGAGCAAAGATACAATATAATCGACAATGACCATGAGGAAGGCGAAAAACTAGGAGTTGAAGTTTCAACTGCTTCGCCTTTCTAAAAGCCGATTACACAGTACAGTCACATTCTTTTGTCTGTACATTAGAGCCCGCAGTTTATCTAGCTCACTTCTATAATTTCTCAAGTTTGTTAGAAGTCTGTAAGGTCCTTCTAAATCACAATGCACAAAAAACCATAGTAAATCTGATTTTTTTGACCGGATTTAACTTGTTATCCTTATTTCCTGTCTCTATAACAGCCCCCTATGGTTTTTGCTTGTTTAGAGTCGAATTTCGACTGTGATAAGTATGGATCTTAACTTTGATCTTCGGGTCGAAGTATTGGTTCAGTAGTAAACAAGCACACGTATGAAATTTAGATCCACAAGATGACAGGTTTGAGATGAGCGAGATCCCTGCAGATAACAATTTGATGGAACTGACTGCTGATATCGTGTCAGCCTATGTTGGTAATAACACTGTGGCCTCCGCTGATTTGCCTGTGCTGATCAACGACGTTTACGTCGCTCTGCAGAAAACCAGCGGTGATCTTTCTGAGCCTGAGCCAGAGCCACTGAAGCCAGCTGTGCCGGTTAAGAAGTCTGTCACGAACGACTACATCATCTGCCTTGAAGATGGTAAGAAGTTTAAATCCCTGAAGCGCCACCTGCGCACTCATTACGATATGACCCCTGAGGAATATCGTGAGAAATGGGGTCTTCCTTCTGACTACCCAATGGTTGCTCCTCATTACGCAGCAGCTCGTTCTGAGCTTGCTAAGAAAATGGGTCTCGGCCAGCAGCGTAAACGCGCTAAGTAATTTCGGGAAATATCCTGAACGAAAACCAGCCTCATTCGGGGCTGGTTTTTTTTATTCCCCTTCCTTCATTTTTTATCCCCCTGTTATCGATGAATTCCACTAAGGGTGCGCGCATTGTGTATATCGCCCTGGATTGGTGAGTGCTGCTTTCCGTAAAGGTAAATTTGGCTCATTGAACACTAGAGCTTAAGTTCTAATTTTACTGCGCTTGCCACAGTTGTGAAATCAAAATACCTGCAAGTCTCAAGAGTTAATTCAAAAATATAATTTGATAAGGTTTTGGGCAGCACGATTACTGCGCCTGAGCAGTGCGATGAACCCGCCTGATTTTACCAGTTGTTTAGAAAAATTTATGTTTTGAGGGCGCTCAGTCTCAATCTTATCCCCCCCGAGTATCGCTAGGGCAACAATCAATTGTTCTTTGACGATAACCAATCAGTTCATTGGAGTAATTAAATGCCAAGAATTTCTGAGGGGGAGAAAGACGAAATGTCCAGAAGTCCGCGTTTGGGATCTCCGGTTCATTCCGCCCTGCTGAACAAACCTTTGTCAGCCGTGGACTGGATGGCAACAGGACGTGTCGCGCTCGCATTTGGATTAAAGCCCGAAGAACTCCATTCCGCATCTCGTGGTTATGCAAAAGCAGCAAGAGCTCGGCAAGTCTCCATGTACATCCTCCATGTCTGTATGGGCATGACGTTGTCTCAGGCTGCAGCAGCCTTTGGCCGGGACAGAACAACAGCAGCCCACGCCTGCAAGGTTGTTGAGGATTTGCGCGAAGATCCCAGATTCGACGCGGTTCTCTCTGAAATTGAAGGGCAGCTCTCTGCATCTGTTGCCAGTGCTCGCATGCACCCGGCCATAAACGCTGGAGGCCCGTCTGATGTCTTCACAGCCTGAAACTGAAATCCCTGAGAAAGAGCTGATCAACCTATGCAGACGACTCTCTGGGCCAAATAGAAGCTCACTAAAGGCGGCCGTTGCCAGAAAAACGCTAAATCATGCAATCGCCCTGAAACTTGTAATCAATCACGAAGACGGGCCAAGGCTAACCAAACACGGGAAGCAATGGCTCAAAAAGACTCTCAGCAATGGTGGGCTCGAGACGCAACCTGCTCCTGTGCAAGCAGTATGTGCTGATAGCCCTCTCGCCTGGCTTAAAAGCCGAAGGGACAAAGCGGGGAGGGCCTACATCACAGAACTGCAATATGAGGCTGGTGAGCGGCTGAGAGAAGATTTCACTTATGCTCAGTACTGGGGAACAGTTAAGTCCAATTGGCGAAGCGAACGAGCGCCCAAATCAGCCTGCAAAGTCGATGACGTCAGCGACAGGGTTTATGACGCCAGAGAACGTGTCCAGAAAGCACTGGCTGCGGTAGGGCCAGAGCTGTCAGGCATTCTCATGGATGTTTGTTGTTTTCTCAAAGCCCTCAAGCACGTCGAAAGCGAACGGCAATGGCCACAACGTACAGCAAAGGTGGTGCTGGGATTAGCACTGGACCGACTATCTAAGCACTATGGCTCTTCACGCCAACGCGCGGTCGGTCCTGAAACCTCACAAATTGTAAGTTGGACAGCTCTCAGTTCAGAGCAAGCGCAGCAGACGCATCATCCTTGATGCGCTGGACCATGGAGCTCAGTCCATTTGAGCGCTGTGGTGTAAGATGCTCTTTGAGGCCGATCTTGCTGAAGACATTCTCAATGTCGGTCTCAAGGATCTCTTTGGCGGGTACACCAGAGTACTGCGCAAGAACGATGGCAACCAAACCACGCACGATATGCGCATCGCTATCGCCTTTGTAAAACAGGATCGGGCCGTTATCTCCGTCTTCCTGAATGCGCTTGGAAAGCCACACCTGAGAGACACAACCATGAACGCGGTTTTCCTCACTGCGTTCATCATCGCTCAATGGCTCAAGTTCACGGCCAAGTTCGATGACATAGCGATAGCGGTCTTCCCAGTCTTCGAGGAATTCAAAGCCTTCTAGAATCTCAGCAATCGCAGTGGTCATAGTACTATTCTTTCACTCAGGGTTTTGCAGGGGTTTCTACCGCGCCAGTCTCTCTTGGGCAATACGATTAGATTCAAAATATAAAACAGCCCACACTCCAAACCAGAGTATGGGCCTCAATTTTCTCAAGAAAATGGCAGGAATCTCTAATTCCGACCGTAATAAAGCGGATTTGGCCTCGGTAGTGGCACCGCATGTGCAGGTGTCGCATAAGTTGGCTGACTGCCTGCAAATAAACTTTGCTCTTCAGTATTTAGCTGTGGTGTTGCATTGCCTGCCTGTCCTTGGCTCAGCTGCCAGGGAATATCAAGATCCTCAGAGGTGAGCGCACCAGAGTGGACAGGCTCATCTGCAGCACTGTTCAGGCTTGGCAGAAGCTGACCAGCAGCAACTTCATCAAACGGAATCGCTTCAATGGCGTCCTGAGCGGAAGGCAGGGCTGCATATTGAGTTGGCTGCAGTCCTTCAGCATCACTGTCGCTGAGATAGTTATAGGTCAGCCGAGCTGCCTCCTTGGCTTTCAATCCAACGAGGGTGATGACTGAACTTCCCATCTCACAAGCGTTCGGGTTGCGATCACAAAAGCCGCCTAGATCCTGCACAGTAGACTGCGCAGCTAGGTAGACCTGAACGATCCCGATGGAAGGCGCATCCTCGTCACTTCCGGTCCCGATAGGGAGCAGAAGGAGAACAAGTCCAATCCAAAATGTAGTTCTAAGCAAAAAGAACATTGGCTTCGCCCAAAGGTTTCAATCACGCCGAAAAGGCCGGCAACTTTTACATAGTCGCTTAACTTATTGAAACCATAGGGTTTACTCTCAAATATAACATATATTGTTCTCGATAAAATTAAATCAAATTTTATTTAAATTGAGAACCTGCTGAGTTTTATGCGTATTTCTCGTCTACACAGACTTCGGGGAAGCTGAGATATAATTAACAGGCAGTAAATAAAATTTCCCGCTGGGGCAATTTAGTTCAACCAAAGACAGCGGGATATGTCATTTGAAATTCAACTTGCGCGGCTAATAAGCGTTTCTTTAAGCAAAACTTGATAGGAACAGAAGGACTGGAAAACCGAAACTCAGCCTAATTTAACCCAAGGTTTTATGATGGTTCTCGGTGGGCAGCGGCCTATTCAAAGTGGACTTGTAAAGAGGAGGGCGATATCTCTAACTCCTCAGGAATACACCAGCTAGAATTGGTAGTTGCTGACAACTCGGGTGACACAAAAAAGCGTTGAAAGAGGTAGTGCTTAATGGTGGGGCGAAAGCCAAACGGCAAAAAAGCGAGAAAAGCTGCGGTTCCTGCGGGTGCAGCACAAGCTCAGCCAGATGGTGAGTACCAGATGCACGTGCACTACGATGAAGACGGCGTTTTTTATGAGAATGGCGAAGTTGACCATGCTGCCGTCGCAAATGCTGCCTCGAAAAAGTCGGCAGGCATGAGCAAGCTATCGACACTTGTCCTAATGGCGTTTGTTGGTATGGCATCACTTATTGCAGTCAATGCTGCCTTCCTGCAAGACACCAAGCATCCGTCTCCAATCATGGCAACGCGCGTCTCCGAAAGTCAGCTGGACAGTTCAGAGCTGGTCAGAGCGACGCAAAGGTTGAAGCAACAGGAGCTTGTGGCTGAAGTTCAAAAAGAACTCCGTCGTCTCGGTGTGTATCCCGGTAGTCTGGATGGTCAGTTCGGTCCGGCGACAGAACGCGCCGTGCGTGCCTACCAAAGACAACGCGCCATGAGCGAAACCGGTCAAGTAACGGAAGCTCTGCTGGCCCGGCTAACCATGGACTTCGATGCCTTCACGCCGTCACCCAATTTGTCCGCTGCTGAAGGTGCTGAAATCCCTATTCCGCGTGCAAGTCCCGAGCAGATCCAGGCATTAACGCAAGGCGGCTCTAATCTGACTCAAGTGTCAGGCCAGACCGATGTGATGACAGAGCGCATCAAGAAGCTTCAGCAAACTCTGGCTGACTTAGGATATGGTCCGCTCACGATTGACGGTATTCCTGGCGGACAGACCTCCTCCGCAATCGCCGCTTTTCAGCGTGATAATGCGTTGAAAGTGGATGGCCAGATGAGTGAAGCCTTGTTCTCCAAGCTCGCCGCAGTCAGTGGCACGCGGATTTAAGCCGCAGTTTCAAGAAGAAAGACAATCTGATGCGAGTAACCTCTGAGTTCTGGGTCGCAGCCTACACGCGCCGTTGTTTTGCAGAAGGTGCGTTCGCTGGTATTCGCCGCAAAGGGGCGCAGGAAGCTGGGGCCATCTTTATCATTGTCGATCGCTTGGATTCCACATATGACATCTACGGCCCTGCGCCACAATCTTTCTTTGAGGAAGAAAAGCCTTTGGATCGGGAGTTTGAATGCCTGATGGAGAAGGCATCCCGAGAGGATATTGAAGCAAAGCTCACACGCGAAGAACGTATGGATCCTGACTTCTGGGTCGTTGAAGTGGAAGATAAGGAAGCGCGCAGCTTCCTGTCGCTGCCAAAAGAGCCGGGGCCTGAGGATCTGTTCTCAGGCTTTTAGCGTTGCAAGCTCAGCATGATAATGGGAAGGCCGCGTCAAGGATGTGCCTTGCGCTTTAAGCTCGCGAACAACCGTCTCAGTTGCTTCGAAGATGCTGTGATAGCGCGGCTGACCAACGGCTCCACTCCAACTGCTGATCAGCTGTCGTGCAAGCCTCTTGTTCACGCCAATGGCGGCTTTCTGCAGATCTCTCATGCGATCAGTGTCAACGAGTGTTCCCCAAAAACGCACAAGCAGCTGATCCAGCATACGGGAAGAAAACCCAAGGCCGACGAGCATAACTATAAATCCGTCAGGGTTCGTATGCGTACAGCACTGGTGCACCTGATCCGGTGTGAGCCGGCAAGCATGGGCAAGTTGGCCAACCATGCTGGTGTGCCCGTACTTCAAACCGCGCAGACACAACTCAAAGCATTCTTCTTCTGAGAGGGGCTCAAGAGCGTCTGCTGAAGCGTCAGGATCTGTCAGGCTCTCTTTCAGATCCGCGAAGGAGGAAATCGGTGCCCTTTCCAGAAAGAGGTCTACCAGATCATCCTGAGCTTCATCTGCAGGTGCTGCAGGGTGCAGAGGAGTAACTTTGTGCTTGGAATTGAGAGCAACGTACTCTCCGATCATCTGGTCATGGTCATTTGCAAGTGCTTTCATCACGGCCTCCGGAGCATGAGAGATCGGGCACAACAGGTGCGCTACCTTCAATCGACTGGCCGCAGAGACCGATGACAGGTGCTGCAGCGCTAACTCTTCATACATATGAGAGCTTGCATGAGAATGGCCGGTTTGAGCAAAAGCCTCTGTTGCTGCAATTAAGAGTTGAGACCTGTCTTCCATGAGTGAAGGGACCTGTATACGCAAAACAATTGATTCATCGATGTTTTTCGCTTCCGCCAGAAATACGGGGCGGCGTATATGACATCGAACAGAATTACTAGCTAAATTTAGGGGCAAATGCTTTACAGCTCATTAACTGAAACTCCGCTTAACTGGAGGCTGGAAGAACCAAGAGATTGACCGGTAAATGTGCCAGAGGACAAACGATGGGTACACTTCATGATCTAGTCACCGAGCGCTCGCGAAGGCAGCCTTTGCAGATACGCCGCGCTTATGACCGACAGGCTTCATCTGCTCAGATCCATATCTTTCCCGGTGTCTATCAGATGCCGTCCGGACTGGCCTGCCGCAAGCGGGTGGGCACTATTCGTGTTGTTGAAGAGCACTCGGAATACGAGAGGGACTAGCGTCTCACGTTTTTTGCCTGTATCTCCATTGCTGTTGGCAGTGGGAAATGAGTCATGGGCGAAATTGGGAAAACAGAATTGATGGGCAAGGGGGATAACTTTGCATATCTAATTCGTGATGCTGTTCGCTATGCAACACCAATGCGCCCCAAACGTGCCCTGGCAACCACTCTTCTGGTTCTGTCCTCAACCAGCCTGCTGCTGGGCGCATGTGCCAAACCTACTGGCGATTTTGGCCGGGCCAAACCCAACATCCTGCATGATCGTGTTGCTGAAGATTTGGGGATGCTCTACCGCTACTCCCAAAAGCAGGACGTCTCCAACCTCAATCTGACCGATCAGGAAAAAGAGCTGCGGGACCGTGGTTGGACACTCGTGGTACCACCGGCCTCAGAGGATTGGATCGGAGCCAATAAAGCGCAATTGCAGCGGCAAGGGTTTCTGAATGATCCGTATGCTGCAGTCAATCCGGCTAACTATTACGTCTACCTGCGTTCAGATAAATACCGCTCCAGTGAAACACGTTATACCCGCTTGATCGATGACATGAAGTCCGATCAAAAGCTGCTGCTACCGTTCTGCCAGATCGCGCGGCAGGTTCTTGTCAGCGACCATGAACGTCTGGAAGCTCTGAACCGCCAGCAGGACGTCAATCCAGAGTTTACAACGGGCGTAAAAGCGCGGGTACGCGAGAATAAGTCATTCGTGGACTGGGTTCTGCGCGCCACCGGACGACGCCTGCAAGCCTACCAGATCGCCATCAACGCGCTGGAAGTGGAAACCCCGTCAGCTCAGCAGATCTGGGACGCCAGCAAAGGCTACGAGCAGCTCCGCCGTACTTACGAAGAACTGCCGTCCAAATGCTACGCGGAAGTCAAAAGAAAGCAGGAGAAGGTCGAGCGTCCATCCCGCATCTTCTCCGGCTGGGGACTGGAACGAGCCGCACCGCAGAAATAACCTCGCGGTTAAACTCTCGGCAAGTCTGAACAGGTCGCAGAGCGCAATGCCTCTGAGATCTGGGGCGAATACGCGTTGGATGGCACAAACACGCGGAACAGCGCAAAACCCTTCAGCTCATTCGTTTCAACCACAATCATCTCCTCAAGATCCTCAGGCGGGTTCTCACGCAGGATAGAGAGCTGTTGCGGTGTCAGCACCAGCATGCGCACAGCCTCGCCCTCAGAGGTCTTGTCGTTTAGGCTGTAGGTTACCTGTCCCTTTTCGTTGAACAGGCCAAGAGACCAGAACGGAGAGGGGGCGTAGGTCCGGATGATCAACGGGCCATTTTCAAGGGAGTAACGGCAGATCGCATGGCGCATAGATGGATCAAGATCCGGCAGCGGCTCACTGCGCGGCAGGATTGGCGGCAACATCTGGAAGCTGCGATCTGCGCCAAAATCACCGACGCGTTCGTAAGGTGAATGAGGAACGTAAGCGGGCACGCTCAGAACAATCGCAACATGGATTATCCCCGCAACCAGCAACCCACCAAAGCCCCACAAAATCCAGCGTGGGGAGATGTAAAGGTCCTGCAGTTTTTTCAGGAGGTCATTCATTTGCAGCTCACCAGTTCAACAGCAGGCATCACAGGAGCGCTCAATCCGGCACCCGTTGTATAGGGGATATCGTAGAGCCGCATGGCAAACACCAGTCCGTTACTCCCCCCCGTCGGCAACCAGTTGCCCGGACGTGCCTCAGGAGAAACCTGAATAGCAAACGCACCGGTATGATCCGTCAGGATGCCATGACTGTGCAGGGATGCACGCCCCGCATCTGTCGCAAGCAGCTCCAGAGCATTGTTCAGCGCGGTGATGGTCCAGAGCCGCGTGGCAGGCACTCTGCCGACAATTCTGTAATTACACTGCGGGTCTAGCGCTCGACCGCTGTCATCAAAAGCGGCGTAAAACGCAATGCCTTCACCACTACCAAGCGGAACACGACCGGTCCGCGCAAAGATCGCCGTACTGTAAGGATCGCTGTCCACCGTGCCCGCATGCGGATGAGCAACCCATACACCGCTCTCCAACGCGCTGAACGGAGAGCCACGGTTTAGAGAAAGATACGCGCTGCCTATCCCCACAACCAGTGCGATGAGGATCGAGAATAAAAACGGCCCAAACGAGAAAAACGGTGCTTTGTAAAGCAATGGCGAAATGTGAGGCCAAGGCTTTTGCCAGGAGGTTTCAGCATCATAAATCTGGGTGGTTTCCGGTTCAGGAACCGCCACCAAAGGCATGTGAGGGGTGTGTGTCATCGGGTATAAGTCACATCCGCCTGAGCGCCAGACCCCAGCTGAGCCTGCACGTTTGACTGAGAAATGCTATTGAATGGAAGCGTCCGCAGCCGTTCACCCAGCGCTTCCAGAACCTGCTGTGAGGTTCTGTTGAGCAGCTCTGGCGGGCCGGTCACTTCCACATCACTAAGACCATTGGCGGCAATAACGTCCTTGCCTTCAGGCGGCTCCACACCGGGCATAGCTTTCAGCTCCAGCCCCTGGTGCGCATACTTCATAAAGTTGCCCCAGGTCATGGCCGGAAGGCTACCACCGGTCATACGGCGGGTGGAGGAGAAGTCGTCGTTGCCAAACCAGACAGCGGCGGCCAGATTGCCCGTGTACCCCACAAACCACGCATCACGGTAAGCCTGCGTGGTACCGGTCTTACCCGCTGCCGTAATCCCCTCCAGCTGTGCACGGCGACCTGTGCCGCGCTCCACCACGTTGACCAGCACATCATTCATCATGGCCACCTTCTCAAATGGCAGAATTCTAAGCGCGGGGCCTGCATCGCGGTCATGGTTGTAAAGCAACTCACCCTTGGAATTGCGTAGCTCCAACACAGCGTATGGGTCAACCTTCTTCCCGCCTGCACCGAAGGAAGCATAAGAGCTCGCCATGTCCAGAACCGTCACTTCAGAAACACCAAGCGGCATCGCACGGGTGATTTTCAACTCGCTGTTGATGCCCATCATGTAGGCAGTAGTCGCGATTTTATCGCGTCCGATGGCCTGTGCCAGACGAACTGGAATGGTGTTGATTGACTTGGTCAGCGCCGTTTTCAGCGTCACTGGACCAGCGTAACCGCGGGTATAATTGCGTGGACTCCAGCCGCCAATACTGATTGGACGATCGGGGACAACACTCTCGCTTTCATAGCCATTCAGGAACGCAGCCATGTAAACGAACGGCTTGAATGAGGAGCCCGGCTGGCGCAGTGCATCTGTTGCACGGTTGAACTGGCTTTCATCATAATCACGACCACCCACCATGGCGCGAACAGCACCTTCAGTGGTGATAGCTGCCAGTGCCGCTTCTTCTACGCCGTAACGATCGCTGTATTGGCGCAAAATGCTCTCGATCTGGCTGACTGCTTCGCGCTGGAAGCCCGGGTCAAGAGTGGTGCGAACGGAAATAACCCTGTCATTACTGAGCTCTGGGTACTGTGCAGCAAGGTCTTTCACCTCTTCAAACGCCCAGTCGAGAAAATGGTCCGGTGCCTGGCTCTTTGTCCGGTCAACAGGTTCTGCCGGGTTGCGGCGAGCGCCGATAACCTGTCCCTCGGTCATGAAGCCAGCCTGCACGATATTCGTCAGCACCTCATTGGCACGGGCACGGGCAGATGGTAGGTTTTTATGCGGAGCGTATTTGGACGGTGCCTTGTAAAGCCCTGCAAGCATTGCAGCTTCTGCCAGAGAAATCTCGCGCACGTCCTTGCCGAAATAAAATTCGGAGGCCGCTGCCACACCAAATGTCCCCGCGCCCATGTAAGCGCGGTCCAGATAAAGTTTGAGGATTTCTCGCTTCGTCAGGTTCATCTCAAGCCACAGGGCGAGATAAGCCTCTTTGATTTTGCGTTGTAATGTGCGTTCGTTTGAAAGGAACAGGTTTTTTGCGAGTTGCTGTGTAATTGACGATCCACCCTGCACAACAGAGCGGGCTTTCACGTTGGCAACCATGGCTCGGAAGGTACCAACGAAGTCAATTCCCAAGTGATCAAAAAACCGTCTGTCCTCGGTAGCAAGGGTGGCCTGGATCACGTGGTCGGGAATTTCGTCCAGCGGAATTTTATCGTTCAGCAAGATGCCGCGTTTGCCGAGCGGGTTTCCGAACCGATCAAAAAAGCTCACGGAGAAATCGGAGGTGGTTCTCCAGTCAGAGCGCTCGGTTGCCTTGAAGGCCGGTTGAGCGAAGGTGAGTACAATGAGGAAACCAAAGGCGCAGTAGGTCAGGCCCTCAGAAGCAAGGCCGGCAATGTATTTGGCAGGCCCGCGCAGCGAAAAGCGGCGCATGAAAGCGGAGTACTCGCGAAAGAAAACACCCAGAAACTGGGAGGTGTGCCACAAAGCAGAATCCAGCCAGGCATCGGTTGCAAGCATGCGCTGGGATAGATCCTGAAGGGTAAAAGAGCGCTCCTTACCCTTTTTTTTCACCTTTTCAGCAGAATTTTCCGTGACATTCTGCTTTTCGCTGTTATCAGAGTTCTCTTCCAAACTGATTACCCGTAGTACCGGTCACACCCCTGAATACGCAAGGGGGACAATGAACCAAACCGAAGAACTAAGCGCAGCGTATTTCCGAAATTTCGGAAAAGAAGACGCTTCAAAAAGACCTACTCGCGATATTCCCATCGGAATTTTGCAATGAGAACGACATAAATGGTATCCGTAAACTCTGAGAGTCACCGCCCTTTCTGGCAGACCAAAACCCTTGATGAGATGACCCATGAAGAGTGGGAAAGCCTCTGTGATGGATGTGGACGCTGCTGCTTGAACAAGCTGGAAGATTGGGACACTGGCGCAATCTACTGGACAAACGTCGCGTGCACTCTGCTTGATGGAACCACATGTAGGTGCAAAAACTATGAACGGCGCTTCGACACCGTGCCCGACTGCGTTCAGCTTTCGCCGGAAACTGTAAGAACTTTGAAATGGTTACCGCCAACATGCGCGTATCGTCTAATCCGTGAGGGCAGGGACCTGTACTGGTGGCATCCGCTTGTCTCCAAAGATCCGCAGAGCGTGCATGACGCCGGAATCTCCGTAAAAGACAAAACCATCAGCGAAGATGGAATGGAGCCAGAAGAGTTCGAAAATTATCTCGTCGACTGGCCTGATGAGGAATATACCAGAGACTGATCCTGCAAAATACGTTTATTTTCAATTACTTCTCCACAGGGGGGGAAGCGGGAATAAGTCGAAATTCAAAAACTGTAAAGCCAACGCAGGGCCACATTGCTCTGCGCTTTTTTAAGTGTCCCATCAAAGCCTTACAGCTTTCTTTATTCAAAGTTGAACAAATTCGATCCTAACGTGAAACGGGGATAAGTGTCCATGCCTCTTTGGGTGGCTTATCTTAGGAATATAATCTTGACAGCGCACCGCTGTTTTGATAGTGTTTTGGCATGCTAGAGAAAGTGTGAGTGATGCCGAGGAGGCTTCCTAAGCTTTCTGATCGCACGACATTTTAAAGTTCTGACCAGCTGCTCCTTGTTTCAACGGGCGGCTTTTTTTGTGCCTGACTTTTATAGGAGGGGAGATGGCCAACGAACAGGAGCCCCAAGAGGATGAAGAACAGTCAGCGCGGCTGCGCGTGCCTCTGGAGGTCTGGCAGGTGGTCCGCCGCATGGTGGAAGAGGAGGCGATTTCCATCGCTGACATCGCCCGCAAGACCGGCCTGCCAAGCAGCACCATCACCACCAAGATCAGACGGGAAGGTTGGCTACGCAAGTGGGAGCTGGCCCAGCAACTGGCCAGCTCAGGAACTGAAGAGCGCAAACGCCTGATCGCCCGTCTCTATGCTGCCTTTGAAAAACAGGTGAGCGCACTGGAAGCCAAACTGAAAAAGCTCAGCGGTGATCCGCAATCCGCAGCGGGTGAGATGGATGCCACCGCAAAGGCAATCACCAGCCTCGCCAAAACGCTGGATATGCTGATTGATCTGCAAGAGGCCCATGGTGCGGACAACACAGAAGAGGTGAGTGATGACCAGATGCGACAACAGCTTTCGCAGCGCATTGCAAGCTTGTGTGGCGCAGGGCAAACTTCATGAGTTCATCGCCTCGCTAAGCAAAGATGAACTGAGCTTTCTTCAATATAACTGGCAGGTCTTTGCCCACGCCCACCAACGCCCGCCAGAAGGCCACTGGGCTACATGGCTACTCATGGGAGGGCGCGGCGCAGGCAAAACCAGAGCCGGGGCAGAGTGGGTGCGAGGCAAAGCAGCGGGAGAGGCATGGGCAGGTCCGCCTGCTGGCAACATCGCACTTGTGGGGCAAACCTATGCAGATGTGCGGGAGGTGATGATCGAAGGTGTTTCCGGTCTGCTCGCCGTGCATACACCCAACCAAAAGCCTCAGTGGAACCCATCGCGCCGTCGTCTGGAGTGGCCCAATGGGGCAATCGCAAGGGCCTTCTCCTCTGAGGATCCGGAGGCTCTACGTGGTCCGCAGTTTGATGCGGCCTGGTGTGATGAAGCGGGTAAATGGAGCAATGCAACGGAGACGTTCGACATGCTCCAGTTCGGCCTGCGCCTTGGCATGCAGCCACAACAACTGGTGACCACAACGCCCAAGTCTACCCCGCTGCTGAAAATGCTGCTGCAGGATCAGCGAGTAGTTGTGACAAAAGCGAGCACCAAGACCAACGCCGCCTTTCTGGCCGAAGCCTTCCTGCAGCAAATGGCAGAGCGCTACGGTGGAACTCGGCTCGGCAGGCAGGAGCTGGATGGTGAACTGATCGAAGATCGCGAAGACGCCTTGTTCGCCCGCAAATGGTTCGAGATGAACCGCGTACGCCATGTGCCCGAGCTAAAGCGCATCGTCGTTGCTATCGACCCGCCCGCCACATCAGGCAAGTCGGCAGATGCCTGTGGCATCATCGCGGCCGGCATAACGGAAGCAGCTGAGTTGTTCGTCCTGCGAGACAGAACCGCCCAGGGCCTGCGCCCCGCTGCGTGGGCCGACCAGGCCATCCGGCTCTATCATGAACTGGAGGCGGACTGCCTTCTGGCAGAGGTCAATCAGGGCGGGGAAATGGTACGCGAGGTGATCGAAGGCGTGGATGCCAGCGTGCCCGTCAAATCCGCCCACGCCACAAGAAGCAAACGCCGCAGAGCGGAACCGGTTGCGCTGCTGTATGAGCAGGGCCGCGTCCACCACTGCGGCATGTTTCCGGAACTGGAAGATGAACTCGCAGACTTTGGGGCTGGTGGGTTGAGCAACGGGAAATCACCGGACAGGCTCGATGCGCTGGTCTGGGCGATCACGGAATTGAACCGCCGCCCTACAGGCAAACCACGCCTGCGCAATCTTTAAAAACATCAACAGCATCAAAGGTTAGCTCGCAAACTTGAATCTGTTTGTGAGGATTAATCTCGCGCGTGCTGCTGAAATGCGGGCGCCGATTTTCGGGACAGAGATCCACGAGACGAAAAGCTAAAGCAATTTCTCAAGACAGGCTGAACAGTCAGGTGCTTAAGCAATCTGATTACTTGAATCAAAACATTAAGTTAGAGCAAAAAGGACTCTGATCTCATGGGGTTACGCAGACTTCTTGAATCAGTTTTTTCACCAGCAATGGAGCAGAAAGCCTCCCGGGCAAAATCCGTGGCTTTGATGCGCTTTGGTGAAGGGGCCGTCTGGACCCCGCGCAACTATGAATCACTTATAAATCAAGGATATTTACGAAATACTATCGCCTACAGATGTGTCCGCCTCATTTCAGAAAGTGCAGCAAACATCTCCCTGACCATCAAGGTCGGCGATGCAGAGCTGGAAACGCACCCTTTGATGGACCTGCTGAACCAGCCCACCCCCACACAAACGCGGCGCTCGTTCCTGGAGGAGCTCTACGGCTTCCTGCTGGTCTCCGGCAATGCCTATGTGGAGGCTGTATCGCTGGAAGGCGAACCACGAGAGCTGCACGCGCTAAGGCCTGATCGCATGAAAGTGCTGGTGGATGATGCGGGCTGGGTGGAAGCCTATGAGTATCAGGTGGCCGGTCGCAAAGTGGAACTGCGCAAGGGGGCGGGCGATAAGATCGAGCCCGTTCTGCACATCAAGCTCTTCAACCCACTCAACGATCACTATGGCTTTGCCCCCATCGAAGCGGCGCAGGTTGCGCTGGATATCCATAATGCCGCCGGAGACTGGAATAAATCCCTGCTGGACAATGCGGCGTGCCCAACAGGCGCGCTGGTCTATGGTGCAGGTGATGCCATGAACATGACGGACGATCAGTTCCACCGCCTCAAGGAAGAGTTGGAAAACTCCTATCAGGGTGCCCGCAATGCAGGCCGTCCCATGCTGCTGGAAGGCGGGCTGGATTGGAAGCAGATGGGCATGTCACCAAAGGACATGGACTTCATCGAGCTGAAGAATGTTGCTGCCCGCGAAATCGCGCTGGCTTTCGGCGTGCCACCCATGTTGCTCGGCATTCCGGGAGACAACACCTACGCCAACTATCAGGAGGCCAACCGGGCTTTCTGGCGGCTGACTGTGGTGCCTCTGGCCGCTCGGGTTCTCTCAGAACTCTCCAACTGGCTTTCCGGTGCTTACGGCGAGCAGATCACTCTGGAGTTGGATCTGGATGCCGTTGAAGCGTTGGCACAGGAACGCAAAGCCCTGTGGGATCGTATCACCACTGCTGATTTCCTCAGCCGCGATGAAAAGCGCATGGCCGTGGGTTACGGCGCGGAGGGCGCGGATGGGTGAGTTGATGACAGCGCTCGCCGCAAAAGGAGATCTAGCCCATGTGGTGCTCGGCGCCTGGGCAGGCACGTCCACCTCCATGCTTTTATGGGCACTGAAACAGGTCATCCGGTTCAACCGTCGCTTTGAAGAGTTTATGTGCGAACTGGAAAAACTCAATCAACTGCTGCGCATGGATGTCTGAATCATACGCACAGAAAATGTTGAGCTGACATAAATGGTTTGAGGAGGGCTCTTGACTCAAAAACACAAAGCCGCCGCAGCACCGGAGGAGCGAAAACAACAGCTCACCGAGCGGCGTACAGAATCGGCAGCACAAACCTTCGCCACCTTCACGCAGGCCCTTGCCGGTGTACTGGCAGAGCGTCGTGCGGCGAAGGCAGACGGCATCAACAGGACCAACAAAAACAACAACTGATAGTGCACTAAAGGAGGCAAGCAATTTGAACACAGATCACCCCATCGCCATTGAGGGTTATGCCAGTCGGTTTGAGCTGAGCGATCAGGGCGGGGATGTTATGCGCAAAGGTGCATTTCACACCACCTTGCAAAAACAAAAGCTCTCGGATGTGAAAATGCTCTGGCAGCATGACCCGGCGCACCCCATCGGCAAGTGGCTGCACATTCAGGAAGACAGCAGCGGCCTCTTTGTCAAAGGACTGCTCTATCCTGGTATCGCGCAAGGGCGGCAAGCCATCGCCATGGTGCAGGCAGGTATTCTGGATGGGCTGTCCATTGGCTTCAAAACCCGCCGCGCCCAGCGCAACATCAAAACCGGCAGACGGGATGTGCTCGCAGTCGATCTCTGGGAGATCTCGCTGGTCACGTTCCCTCTGCTGCCATCTGCCCGGCTGACCGTCGTCTCCTGACGATCCTTTTGTTCTGAACCGACGAGCTGTGGTGTCCGTTTGGCACTACAGTTTTTTATTGTCTAATTCAAGGAAAATAATCCTATGAAAAACACATGCAATCCAGCATTGGAAACCAAAGACTTCGCCAGAGAAGCTGCAGGAAAATCAGCTGAGCCCATAATTTCAGGCTCGGCAACCGGCCATTTCGCTTCTGCTATGGAGCGTTCTGACAGCTTCGATCAGCTCAATCATGCCTATTCTGAGTACACCCAGACAAATGATATGCGTCTGGCCGAGTTAGAGCAGAAGTCTGGCACAGACGTCCTGCTGGATGAAAAACTGGCCCGACTGGACGAGATCATCGATGGCCAGCTGCGCCATCTCAACGAACTTCAGCTCAAATCCCAGCGCCTGCCGCGATCTGCGCCGGATGCCGGTAATAGTCCAACGGCAGAAGTGGAACACAAGTCCGCCTTTGAAACCTATATGCGCGAGGGGCAGGAAAGCCGCCTGAAAACGCTGGAACAGAAAGCCATGTCCTCTGGCACAGCCGCTGATGGCGGGTATCTGGTGCCGGAGCAGCTGGAAACAGACATCCTGCGCCGCATAACAGCGCTGTCGCCCATCCGCTCAATCGCGTCCAACCGCAAAATCTCCGGCTCCTCCTATCGCCGCCCCATCGTCTCCGCCAATCCGGATGCTGACTGGGAAGGCGAAACCGATGCCCGCAGCACGCCAACCAACGCTATGAAGTTTGAGATGCGGGAAGTGAAGATCTTCGAGCTGTCGGCCCTTCCTGCTGTTACCCAGACCTTGCTGGATGATGCCGCCGTCAACATCGGCGAAATTCTGGCGGAAGAGGTGGAAACGGTCTTTGCCGAAAAAGAGTCTGGCGCCTTCATCAACGGCAATGGCACCAGCCAGCCGCAAGGCCTGCTCAAAGGCACCATCCATGGCTCATTGGATGATACAGGCCTTTCGATCGGGTCCATCAAAACCGGTGAGGCAGGCGCGTTTCCCTCTTCCAATGGTGGAGACTTGCTGATCTCGCTGATCTATGGCGTCAAAACCGCCATCCGCCGCAACGCTCGTTTCCTCTTCAACCGCAGAACGCAGGCCGCCATCCGCAAGCTGAAAGACGGACAGGGCAATTACCTCTGGCAGCCACCTGCATCTGCCGGTGCAGACCCAAGCCTCATGGGGTTTCCAGTCACAGAGGCAGAACACATGCCAGATATGACGGCTGGCTCTGACCCTTACGCCATCGCTTTTGGTGACTTCCATCGCGGCTACATGGTGGTGGATCGCGTCGGCATCTCCGTTCTGCGCGACCCGTACACCAGCAAGCCGAACGTGCTGTTTTACATCACCAAACGCGTCGGCGGCGGCATCATGGACTTCGATGCCTACAAACTGCTGAACTTCAGCGCTTAAACAGCTTCTAATACAAAAGAGGAGGGGCCGCCGTGACGGCTATACTCACAGTGCCACCGGCTCTGGAGCCGGTTTCGCTCGCCCAGGCGCATGCGCAGCTCAGGGTGTCTTATACCCACGAGGATGATCTGATCGGACGCCTGATCAAAGCCGCGCGGGAACAGGTGGAAACACTCACACGGCGGGCTCTCATAGAACAGGAATGGCGGCTGCTGCTGGATGACTTGCCACCAGACCGCCTGATCCGCCTGCCTGTCGCACCGGTCGCGCAAATATTGCAGGTCTACGCCTATGATAAGGAAGGCAACCAACATCAGGTGCCCGCCTCAGACTATCAGGTGGACCTGGCCGGTAACCCAGCTCGGCTGCGCTTCAAGGCGGGGGCGGTCGGGCCACTTCGAGATCTCAACGGCATCGAGATCGACTTCAAAGCAGGCTACGGCTCTGCAGCAACCTCTGTTCCCGCAGGCCTGCAAACCGCCATTCTGATGCTGGTTGGCTTCTGGTATGAGCGCCGCTCCATGCTGGAAGAAACCCGCCTCACAGGCCTCATGCCCCACGGTTTCGAGGCTGCTCTGTCTCCCTACAAGGTCCTCAGAATATGAGAGCGGCAGGTACACTCAACGAACCCTTGCTGTTGCTCCGTCCTGAAACCACCCATGGCACAGACGGCTCCGTCACCCGAAGCTATCAGCAAGTCGCCATGGTCTGGGGGCAGGTGGAGGGTTCCACCGGCTCAGAGGCCACAACAGCAGGCCGCACCGCCAGCTCTTATCCGCTCACCATCACCTTCCGCCGCCGCACTGATGTGGCGGAGGGCTGGTGCATCGAGCGAGATGGGCAGAGCCTGAGGGTCAAAGCGATCCTTCCAAACTCAGAGCAAGATGCCTTCATGCAGATCCTCTGCGAGCAGGAGGAGGGCGATGATGGGGGAGCTTGAGTTCCGAAAAGCCCTGTTTCAGGCCATCCACGCCAAAGCATCGCTCAAACCTTATCTGGGTGACCCTCTACGCGTGTTCGACGGCGTGCCACGAGGCGCAACGTTGCCCTATGCAACGTTAGAGGCTGTCACCACACAACTACTGACAGGCCACCTGGAAGAGGGCGGCAGGCTCAACGGTTCCATCGGCATCTACTCCCGCCATCCGGACCGTGCCCAGACTCAGGAAATCCTGCAGATCTTCAATGAGTTGCTGGAAACGGGTGTCACACCAGCAGCGGGCACCGAAGCCGCAGGCCTGACCATGACCGAAACCAGCTGCCGCCACTTGAGCGATGGCCGCACTTGGTACGGACGCATCAAGTTCTCCGTCCTGCTGCAGCACTCCGATTAAAGCCAACATCCGAAAGGAAATCAGATGGTCGCACAGGCCGGAAAAGACCTGCTGTTGAAACTGGACACAGCAGGCACAGGCACCTTTGAAAGCGTGGCGGGCCTGCGCTCGCAGCGCCTCGCACTCAACGCAAACCCTATCGATATCACCGATGCGGAAAGCACAGGCCGTTGGCGGGAGCTTCTGGCAGGTGCTTCCACCCGTCATGCGTCACTCTCTGGCAGCGGGTTGTTTCGAGACAAAGCCTCGGCAGAAAAAGTCCGCACCGCCTTCTTCGCTGGAGAGCTGCGGAACTGGCAGCTTATTCTGCCCAGTTTCGGCACTCTGGAAGGCCCATTCCATCTCTCCGCACTGGAGTATTCCGGCGATTATCGCTCCGAAGTCACCTTCGAGATCTCGCTGGAATCTGCCGGTGAGCTCACCTTCACACCGCTGACCTGAGGAACATAATGTCATCGAAAATCTATAACCGGGGCGTTAATCGCAGCCGCGGCGAAATCCTTGCAGAGTTTAGCGGCCAAAAGCACATTCTCGTGCTCACCCTTGGCGCACTGGCAGAACTGGAAGACACACTCAACTGCACCTCCCTGCAACAGCTGACCGAGCGTTTTTCAGAAGGACACTTGAGCGCTGCCGATATCATCAAAGTGCTGGGAGCAGGTCTACGTGGTGGTGGGCTCATCATAGAGAATGAGGAAGTCGCCGAACTCTCCCATGAAGGCGGCGTAGCGGCTCTTGCCAAACTGGCAGGTGAGCTGCTCGTCGCCACGTTTTCTCCGCAGCAAACGTCTGCTCCATCAAAGCACGGTCAGTCGTGAAACAGAACCGTATCACCGACGTACTGCTGCCCTGGCATGAGCTGCTGCACAAAGCCTGCCGTGAGCTGGGCTGGTCACCACACACATTCTGGCAGGCGACCCCAAAAGAGCTTGAGATGGCTCTGAACCCGCCGGGTCATCAGGATCCGCACAGTCTCTCTCGCAGTGCTCTGGATGATCTGCTCCGCCAGTTCCCTGACCAACAGGAACCGCACCACCATGACTGATAGTTTCAACGAACCGCTGAACGTGGAAGATGCCCGTGAGCTGGAGGTGACCATGCAGGAGGTCAACTCACTGGCCAAAGAGTTTTCCTCCGAACTCAGCAAAGGCCTTCAAAGCGCTGTCACCTCCGGCAAGGACTTGCAATCCATCCTCTCGCAAGTCGCGCTGAACCTTTCCAGCTCTGCTCTCAACAACGCCCTTAAACCGCTGGAAGGCTTGCTGTCTGCGGGCATCTCCTCCGCAATTGGTAGCGTCACACCTTTCGCAAAAGGCGGCGTGGTATCCAGCCCCACAATGTTTGCAGCAAACGGTACAGGTCTGGGGCTGATGGGGGAGGCCGGTGCAGAAGCAATCCTGCCTTTGCAGCGCGGCAGTGATGGCCGTCTTGGCGTTGCCATGAATGCAGGCAGCAACCAGCCCAGCGTCACCATAAACGTGGCAACACAGGATGTGCGCAGCTTTGAAAGATCTCAGGGACAGATTGCGATGATAATGGCCCGCGCCACCGGACGGGGGCGACGCGGGCTATGACGTCGGCATTGAAGAGGAGGGACTCAAGGACCGACGTTGTTTTGCTACCGGACGGTGGTAGCAAACTTTTTGGAAAAAACCGTTGCTTTGCAAAGAGGGAGGAGCATGAGCAACGGGCCTGCGCAAATCACGCAAACAACTTTCCCATGTCAAACCTATTAGATGCTTCGTTGGGGGGCAGCCTTGAGCCAAGTCAAACAGGAGGGGGAAATGCTACCAAGTTTTGTTGATGAATCATTCCCACTTGGAATTTCCCTAGGGGCTTCTGTCAGAGTAGAAAAACGCAGTCAGGTCACACGGTTACTCAATGGTTCCGAAACGCGGAACGCCATCTGGAAGGGAACGCGACGGCATTTTGATGTAGGCACCGGCTTGCGAAGCGCAGCAGACCTGCACCGCGTCCTCTCCTTCTTCGAAAAAGTAGGCGGCCGTTTGTGTGGATTCAGATTCCGTGACCCCATGGACCACAAATCCTGTGCATTTGATGGAACACCCTCCGCAACCGACGTCACCCTCGGCACCGGCGATGGTACCACTACATCCTTCCAGTTGATCAAACAGGTCGGTGCAGCTGGTGTGGAATGGCAGCGCAAGATCACGAAGCCTGTGGCCGGAACCCTCTCAGTCGCCGTCGATGGCCAACTGAAAACTGTCGGCAGTGACGTCCTGCTCAATCCGCTGACAGGCATTCTTCAGTTTCAGGCGGGCCACATTCCCACCAACCATCAGGTGGTCACCGCTGGTTTCCTGTTCGACACACCCGCCCGCTTCGAAAATGATCAGCTGGAAATCAACCTCTTGCATTTTGAGGCCGGACAGGTGCCGTCCATCCCGCTTGTCGAACTCCTCAGCTAACCGAACCTCGCGAGTATCCTCATGTTCAACGCTGCTTTGAAAGAACATCTGAACGGTGAACGCACCACTGTGGCCTATTGCTGGCGACTAACAGCACCTTCCGGCCTCAGTCTTGGCTTCACCACGCATGATCAACCCATCATGCTACTTGGTAAAACATATGAGCCAGGATTTGGGCTGGATGGGTCGCAGGCCATGGCCCAGTCAGATTTTCAGGCCGGACAGGAAGAAGCGCTGGGCTTTCTTTCCTCAGAGAGCCTGAGTGAAAAAGACCTACGCGCAGGCCTCTGGGACAATGCAGAGGTCGAGGTCTATCTGGCCAATTGGCAGAACCCGGAGCAACACGAGCTTCTGAGGCGAGGCACGCTGGGCGAAGTTACACGAGACGCCAATGTCTTCCGCGCCGAGTTCCGCTCACTGGCCGCCAAACTCTCTGAACCCAAAGGCCGACAACTCTCTCACCAGTGTCACGCAGATCTGGGAGATCCCAAATGCGGGATTGATCTGAACGCTGCCACCTATACGAGACAAGTGAGTATCATCGGCAAAGACACCGCCAATCGGCTGATCATCGAAGGCAATGCCGACATCGCCACAAGCTGGTGGTCTTTCGGCAAACTCGTGTTCCAAACCGGCGCATATGCCAATCATCCTTTACGCATAGCCAGCCACACCATTGAGCAGAGCAAACACAAGCTGACACTTTGGGCACCGCTGGTGCTTGAACAGACCTATCCGGTGACGGCAAACATTTCTGCTGGTTGTGACAAAGGCTGGGGCACGTGTCAGGCAAAGTTCCAAAATGCCAACAACTTCCGCGGTTTCCCACACATGCCCGGCAATGACTTCATCCTCAAAGGCCCAGAACCCCAATCCGCCGCCAACAACGGCGAAAAACTGGTGGGGTGAACATGCTGCAAAACCCGCAAGCACTCCTGCGAGAGGCCCGTAGCTGGATCGGCACCCCCTACCAACATCAGGCCTCCCGGAAAGGGGCCGGTTGTGATTGCCTCGGCTTCATTCGCGGCCTCTACCGCCTCCTGCAAGGCTCCGAGCCATCTGTTCCGGCTGACTATGCCCCTGAATGGGCTGAGCTAAAGGGTGAAGACTTGCTGCTGAAAGCTGCGCACCGATACCTCCATAAGGTGAAAGGCCCGCTGCATCAGCCAAAACCCGCAGAGGTCATCGTGTTCCGCTGGGCGCCACAAAGCCCATGCAAACACCTCGGCCTCATGAGCGACAAAGACCACTTCCTCCACGCCTATGAAGCGGTTGGCGTGGTGGAAAGCCCTCTGGTGCCCATGTGGCGCAATAAGATTGCAGGGCGTTTTTCATTTTTCTCAACTGATTGATCCGGAAAGGACAAAGCCATGGCAACAATGGTGCTCTCAAATGTTGGCGCAGCCGTTGGCAGTGCAATCGGAGGCCCCATCGGAGCCATAGCCGGACAAGCACTGGGCGCGCTGGGCGGTGCATGGATCGACCAGCAGATCTTCGGGCAAGACCGGGAGGTCTCCGTCGGCAAACTGGGCGATCTGCAACTGCAAACCGCCGCCGAAGGCGCCTCGCTGCCCTTTGTCTATGGCCGCGTCCGTGTAACCGGAAACATCATCTGGGCAACGCGTCTGGAAGAAGTGGTCTCAGAAGAAAAGCAGGGCGGCAAGTCAACAGGCTCTTCCACCACCGTGACCAGCCACAGCTACTTTGCCAACTTCGCCGTTGCCCTGTGCGAAGGCCCCATCACCACTGTTCGCCGCGTGTGGGCCAATGGCAAGCAGCTGGACACCTCTTCAATCAACATGCGCGTTTATCTGGGAGCTGAAGACCAACAGCCCGATCCGCTCATTGAGGCCAAGCAGGGCACAGCACCAGCTTATAAAGGAACCGCCTATGTTGTGTTTGAGCGCTTGCCGCTGGCAGAGTTTGGCAACCGCATCCCGCAACTTTCCTTCGAGGTGCTCCGTTCCATCGAACCACTGGAGCAGCAGATCAAAGCCGTCACGCTCATCCCCGGCGCTGGCGAGTTCGCCTATCATCCGCAGGAGATCATTGAAGACATCTCCCCCGGCAATACCCGCAGTGTGAACCGACACGGCAAGGGTGAGGAAACCGATCTGGTCCGCTCACTGGATGAGCTGCAGGCCCTGTGTCCCAATCTAAAAAGCGTGGCGCTGGTTGTTTCTTGGTTCGGCGATGACCTGCGCGCCTCTCACTGCACCATTCAGCCCAAAGTGACCTACCAGACCACACAGCACCTGCCCGAAAACTGGAGCGTTGCTGGCCTGAGCCGCTCCGAGGTGCCAGAGGTCTCCCGCATCAACGACAGGCCAGCGTACGGCGGAACGCCTTCTGATGCCTCTGTCACAGAAGCTATCAAGGAACTGAAGCGCCGGGGTCTTAAAGTCATGTTCTACCCGTTCATCATGATGGACATCCCCGAAGACAACCAGCTGCCTGACCCTTACGGTGCCGCCAGGCAATCCAGCTATCCATGGCGCGGACGTATCACCTCAGATATCGCAGCAGACCAGTCTGGAACGCCACAGGGCACGAGCGCTGTCACTCCGCAGATAGATGCCTTCGTCGGCACCAGCAACGACTGGCGCTTTTGTCGCTTCATCCTTCACTATGCCAATCTGGTGAAATCCGCAGGCGGTGTGGAAGCCTTCCTGATCGGCTCGGAACTGCGCAGCCTCACCCAATGTTGGGCAGGGGGCGGCTCATTCCCCTTCGTGGATCACCTGCAAACACTGACAACTGAAGTCCGGCAGGTCATAGGTACTGAAACCAAACTCTCCTATGCCGCAGACTGGAGCGAGTACGCTGGCTACAGCCCTCAATCCGGCGACCTGCGTTTCCCTCTCGATCCTTTGTGGGGACATGCAGATGTTGATCTCGTCGGCATCGACAACTACCTGCCACTCACGGACTTACGAGAGGAAGATAGTACTCAGTCCAGCTACGACCTGAATGAGCTGAGAGCAAGAGTGGCTTCAGGCGAGTACTACGATTGGTACTACGCAAGCGATGAAGACCGTGCTTCCAAAACCCGTAGTTCCATCACGGACGGTGCCCACAACAAACCGTGGGTGTTCCGGCAGAAGGACCTGAAAAACTGGTGGCAAAACCAGCACTTCGAACGTGTTGGGAACATCGAGCAAACCACGCCAACCCCATGGACACCGCAGTCCAAACCGATCTGGTTCACAGAGCTCGGCTTTCCTGCCGTCGACAAAGGCGCCAATCAGCCCAACGTCTTCGTTGATCCCAAGTCCACAGAAAGTGCTTTGCCGCATTTCTCCAACGGACAGCAGGACGACCTTGTCCAGCGCCGCGCTCTGGAAGCAAGCCTCAGCTATTGGGGCACGGATCACCCCGACTGGCCTCAGGGCGACAACCCAACTTCAAGCCATTATGCGGGGAACATGGTGGAGGCCGACAACACCTTCCTCTGGACGTGGGACGCTCGCCCATATCCCGAGTTCCCAACCTATGCCGATATCTGGGCAGATGGACAAAACTGGCAACTCGGCCACTGGCTCACAGGGCGACTGGGAGCAATGTCTGCCTCCGGCCTCATCCGCGCCATGCGCGACGACTTCGGCCATACACAAGACCTCACTGAAATTGCAGAGCTGGGAGAAACCATCGAGGGTCTGACCGTCGCCGGTCCCACTTCATTGCGATCCGCGCTCACCCCCATCCTGCAGCTGATCGGCGGCATCGCCGTTGATCGTGGCACCCATCTGGCAGTTCTCCCAAAATACGCGGCAACAGTACAAAACGGCAAACTGGGCCTTGGTGATCTTTTGGAGGCTGACGAAGGTGAGGAGGGCTACATCTCCATAAACCGCAACGATGGCAGCGACTTGCCCGCAGAGCTGCGCTTGCGGGGGATGGATCCCAACAACGATTTCGAAGCCCTTGTGGTGGCATCCCGCCGACTGGAAGGCATGGACCGCCGCACCTCAATCCTTCAGCTCCCCATCACCACATCTTTGCCGATGGCCCGAAAACTCGTCGAAAAAATGCACCAGTCACTCTGGCTGGATCGCGAAACCCTCCAGTTCAAACTCGCCTTGAACAACATAGACCTGAAACCGGGCGATATTATTGAACTGCCTGGTGAGCTATTGAAGGAAGACAACACGACAATCCAATGCCGCATCACGGAAGTCTCCTTAGGTGCTCATATGGATGTGCAAGCCACCCGGCTCCTCGGAGAACCGAAAGTCACCATCTCTTCCAGCTCGGACAACACCGCACAGCCCTCCTTTAACGACACCACCTCAGGCCCTCCGATTGTCAGCATTCTGGACCTGCCCCGGTTCCACAGCGAAGGCCCTGATGATGGCAGCCCTGTCGTTGCTATTTACAACGGCAACTGGCCGAGTGCTTATCAAGTCTATGCCTCCAGTTCAGGAGAAGAGTTCACGCCCCTGACGCAAGTCTCAGAACCAGCCGTTATGGGCACGTTGCAGGCACCACTTGAAAGCGGCCCGTGCTGGCGTTGGGATACCGCCTCAGAAATCAGCGTGAAACTCTATGGCGGGCAGATGCAAAGCCGCAAACTGCTGGATGTACTAGCTGGTGCAAATGCTTGTGCGGTTCGCAAAGGTGATCAATGGGAGGTGATACAGTTCTGTAATGCAGAGCTGATCGCACCCATGACCTACAAACTCAGTAAGCTGCTCAGAGGCCAGCTAGGAACCGAGCACTTTGTTGGGATCACAGCTCCCACCAATGCCGAGTTCATCCTACTCAATCAATCCCTGCCCAAGCTGCCATGGACCAGTGATAAGGCAGGCGTGGCGCTCTCATATCGTATAGTCCCAGCCGGGAAGCCATTGGGCTTCAAATGGGCGGTGAACCTGAGCCACGAAGGCAGTCAAACCGCACTGAAGCCCTTCGCACCAGTCCACCTCAAAGCAACCGCTCAGGAGAACGGCGACCTCGCCCTCAACTGGATTCGCAGAACAAGATGGGAAGGGGACAGCTGGGCCGCACCAGATATTCCGGTGCAGGAAGATAAACTGTCGTTTTCCCTCAAGA
This sequence comes from Pseudovibrio sp. SCP20, assembly GCF_057774105.1. Classification (NCBI taxonomy): domain Bacteria; kingdom Pseudomonadati; phylum Pseudomonadota; class Alphaproteobacteria; order Hyphomicrobiales; family Stappiaceae; genus Pseudovibrio; species Pseudovibrio sp. SCP20. Next base: position 601,943 of record NZ_JBYMDH010000001.1, read on the forward strand.
TCTCTCACACACCCGCAGGTGAAACAGACTCTGTTCTTTTGCAAACCTACGAAACCTCGACGGAACAGCTCGTTATTCCGAAAGCAGATCTGTTGCAGATGCTGGGGGCTGGAACGCATGCTTTGACCTGCGAAGTTGCTCAAAAGTCGACTAAATTCGGATTGGGGACAACTGCAGATTGTTTGGCAAGCGTAACACTTTAACAAGTGCTTTTACCGGATTATTTGCAAAGCAAGCCAAGAAACATCACAGACCCCAGAGAATCTGCTAGGTCTTTGTTTTGAAATAAATAACACCTCGTTCATGTGAGGTTCAGCCAGTGCCGGTTAGAAGACGCCTTATGAGACACCAACTCCACAACCTCTTATCTCGCTCATTGATGGCACTGGCTTTGGCGACAGCGGTCTTCACCTGGTCTGCACCTGCGCAGGCAGCGTGTTTGTCCTCCAGCCAGACCCGGCAAGCCGTCGCCAGCGGTCAGGCGCGCCCGCTCGGCTCCTTGCGGGTCAACGGGCAGATCCTTTCAGCCAAGCTCTGTGAGCGAGGCGGTGGGTTGGTCTATGTGCTCTCCGTGCTCAACAACGGCAATGTCTCGCAAGTGACATTGGATGCACGAACAGGGCGCCGGTTGTAACTGTGCCGCGAAGAACTCTGGATAGAGATTTTTCTGCCCGAATTTGAACGAATTTAAACGGCGATATAAGCCTGAATGCTGGTGCGGGGTACCTCTTATGCGAATGTTGATCGTTGAAGATGATCGCGATTTGAACAGACAGCTGTGTGAAGCACTGGAAGATGCTGGCTACGTTGTCGACAAAGCATATGACGGCGAGGAAGGTCATTTCCTCGGCGATACCGAACCTTATGATGCTGTCATTCTGGATCTTGGTCTGCCTCAGATGGATGGTCTCAGCGTACTGGAACGCTGGCGCCGGGACGGTCACTCCATGCCGGTCCTCATCCTCACAGCCCGCGATCGCTGGAGTGATAAGGTCGCTGGCATTGACGCAGGTGCAGATGATTACGTCGCCAAGCCGTTCCATATGGAAGAAGTGCTGGCGCGGGTGCGGGCACTGGTCCGCCGTGCTGCCGGTCTGGCTTCCAACGAGATCTCAATCGGTGACATTGTTCTGGACACCAAAGCAGGCAAGGTGACGAAAAACGGCATGTCCGTGAAGCTCACTTCTCACGAGTTCCGTCTGCTGTCCTACCTCATGCACCACAAAGGCAGAGTGATCTCCAGAACTGAATTGGTCGAGCACCTCTATGATCAGGACTTCGATCGCGACTCCAACACCATCGAAGTGTTTGTAGGCCGCCTGCGCAAGAAGTTCGGCAGCTCATTGATCGAGACCGTGCGCGGTTTGGGCTACAGGTTACAGGAAGAAGATGCCTGATAAGCCCAGCCCAGACAGCAACCAGCCGCAAGCTTCCTTAAGTTGGAATGTGATCGGTTACATCCGCAAGAAGCAGCAGGCGTCATTGGCATGGCGTCTGATTTTTGTTGCTGGCTTGTGGGCGCTGGTCAGTCTGGTTGTTGCCGGTGCCATCCTCGTTGCTCTGTTCCGTGAAGCTGGTGAAAAGGCGCTGGATGAACGCCTTGAAGTACATATGACAGCAATTGTCAGTGCGCTTGCTGCCGACGAAGCACAGAAGTACTCCGCTCTGCGCCGCATCGGTGACCCACGCTTCTCTATGCCACTTTCCGGTTGGTACTGGACGGTCCAGCGCAATGGCAAAGTCCTTTACGAAAGCGACTCGCTCTTTGGTGACACGCTCAGCTTAAAGCCCATGAACGGTGAGCTGGCGTTGACACGTAACATCACTGGTCCTGCTGGCCGTGAGCTCCGCGTGCTGCAAAAACGCATCCAGTTTGGTGGGCTTCAACCCGTCACAATCGCTGTGGCAGGCAGCACGAAAGAGCTGGGTGAGAGCACAGCGTCCTTTGCTTGGCAGGCTGCCATCACCCTTGGCGTTCTGGGCCTTGGTCTTGTTGCAGCTATCTTCCTTCAGGTCCGTTTCGGTCTGCGTCCTTTAACAGAACTTCAGGAAAGTCTGGGTCGTGTACGTCAGGGAAAAGAAGAGGAAGTTCAGGAAGACCTACCAAAAGAGCTGAAGCCGCTTGCCGTTGAACTCAACGCTTTGATCCATTCCAACCGGGAAGTCGTGGAACATTCCAGAACTCAGGTTGGAAATCTTGCTCATGCCCTGAAAACGCCTCTGTCTGTCATTACCAACGAAGCCCGAAGCTCAGATGAACCACTCGCTCTGAAGGTTTCCGAGCAGGCAGATATAATGAGGGGCCAAGTTCAGCACTATCTGGAAAAGGCACGTATGGCGGCACAGCGCCGTGTGATTGGTGTGTCCTGTGAAGCCGCTCCTGTGGTGACACGCATGGCACGGGCGATGGAGAAAATCCATCGTGACAAACAGCCAGAAATCACGGTCGATATGGATGAGACTCTGTTGTTCCGTGGTGAGCAGCAAGATCTGGAAGAAATCCTTGGGAATTTGTTGGATAACGCCTGCAAGTGGTGTGATAAAAAAGTGTCAGTGACGCTGAAAAACAACAATTCCTCTGCGTCACTTATCAGTCTGATCGTAGAAGACGACGGGCCGGGACTGGGTGCGGACGAGAAAAAACGTGCGCTTCGCAGAGGTCAAAGATTGGATGAGACCGTACCGGGAACAGGATTGGGTTTGTCCATAATTGTTGACATTGCAGGGATTTACGGTGGTTCATTTGAACTGGGCGATAGTGAGTTGGGCGGTTTGAAAGCAACTGTGATCTTACCGTCTCTGACAATCTGAACTGATTTGGGGCAGGGGTTGCATCTGTTTCAAACAGTACTGATAGTAAGTGTAACTGTGTTTTAAGGGGTTGCTCCACGGAAGTGTTTTCAAGCTAATGGCGCTGCTTTGGTTTGAGGCCTCCGCTGAGAGACCTTGGAAAGGACAAAAGTTCCTTTCTGCAAAACTGATAAGTCGCAGAAGCGACAATGAGGATGCATGTTGGTGCGAAACTGGAAAAAACTGATGGTCTTGCCTGTAGTCGTTGGCGGTTTAGCTGGCTGCGCTACATCTGACCATGTCACCAGCGCGAGTACCGATGATTCCTCCTCATCTATCTTCGGCTTCTGGTCTTCTGACAGTGAGCAGAACGCTGCGGCCCATGCTGCAATTGACAGTGCCACGGAAGGTCAGCTGAAACAGCTGCTCAGAAGTGGTGATCTGGACACCGTTTACAAAGCACAAAGCAAAGCCCTCAACGCATCTGATGCAGGCAACAAGGTTGTCTGGCGCAACCGATTCTCTGGTGCGCAGGGCACCGTGAAGTCTGGGCCCGTTTATTACGTCAATGATCGTCGCTGTCGCGATTTCCAGCACACCATCGCTTACGATGAAAAAACGCAGGTAATCAAAGGCGCTGCGTGTAAAGATGGCGAACGCTGGGCTGCGCTGAACTAATACAACTTCCCAAACCACATGCTTTTTAGCTGAAGGAAACGCATCTTTCGCATGCGGAAAGTCGCGCTTATCAAGATTTGATTAAGCAATTCCGCCGATAGTTTTGATCAACTAATACAATTTTAGCGGTTGTTGTCTGTTAGAGCGCGTTTCCGAACAGCATGTTCGTTTGGGAAAAAAGGGCGCTTAAACAAGAAACCAGAGCTCGTTAAGCGGATCTAGTGAGCTTTGAAGGATTGAGAGCCGGGCGTGTGTTTGCCGGTCAGAGTAAAGCTGAGTACCAGAGAGATTTGGATGCACGAGGTCAACCATAAAGCATTGCAAATGGAGAAGGTGTTGAGCGCCTTGTCTCAGCCTGCTCTGCGGATGTTGGAACGGTCTGTCGAAGACTCGCTTCAGTGCGGTAAATCTGTTCCCAACTCCGATCTCATGCTGCTCACCATTCGCCGCTTGCTGGGTGAAGCCTCTTATATCCCTGAGCAAAAGCTGTCTCTTGATACGCCGCTCAAGCGCGCAATCCTGAGCCCATTGCAGCCTTTCCTGATCGTAACACCGCTTACCACGCCTCAGCCGGGCCGCATTGATGCCTCTGTGATGGATACGCTCTGGGCTTACATGAGGCAGGAACTGCTCTCCAGTGAGTTCAGTGAAGCCGTCTCCGCTCTGGAAGAACTGTGTCAGCATCAGGATCTTCCAGCCACGCACGAGACCATCCAAAAGGCAATCTCCACTTGCGCAGAAGGTTTGCGCTTAAGGCTGGTAGCAGCAGCTAAGAAAGAGCTGGAAGCAGCGGATCAGGACATCCAGATAAAAACCAAGCTGCGCCGGAAGGTCGGTGGCCACGTCAACTTTGACTTCTTCCGTGATGCGCTGGTGATCCTTGAACGTGCGCCTGCCTGGGAAAAGGTGATGGTCCGCACGCCGCCATTTGCTGAAGATATCCTGACCATGTCTTCGGGAAGCGACCTGAAGAACATGCGCACCCATATCGAAGAGAACCGCAGCGAGGTGAACTACCTTGCCGCATTGGCGTTTCTTCGTCTTGATGAAGCCCCTGTTGAGCTTATGAAGCTTGCGCAGGCACTGGCCGCAGTACCAACACTGCGAGACGTCACGGGCACGCCCTACGCAGCCTTTGTCGAGTTTGCGCTCTCATCGCTGGAGCAGAGCGTGTCAGTTGTTGAGGGTTGGCGATTGGAAGAAGAGGCCATCGTTGGCCTGCCTGAGGCCGCCAATGCCTGTCTGCTGCACTTTGAAGAGCTGGAAGAATTGAAAGGCTTCGATGCTTGCGACCAGTGGCAACAGCGCGCGGTTCAGCTAAAGAATCGTTTATGCCGATTGCTGCGTGATGAAATCCGTAACTTGCCGGCTCTTTTGGAAGAAGCAATTGCGTCCGAAACCAAGCCTGATCTAGCCGATTTGCAAGGTGGTTTCCGTTTTGAGCAGATTCAGCGCTCCTATCACAAATGTTTGAGGGGATTAAAACTCGCCAAATTAGCCTCACAATATGCAGGTGTGCTTGGGTTGAACGAGTTACAGAGCTCAACCAGAGATCATGTCGAACGCTTCATTGATCGCAACTCCGAGAAGCTATTGGCAGCTCCTAAAGAAGAGCAAAACGAGACCGAAAACCCTCCGAATTATGGCGAAATTTCGAGAAAATTGAGCCGTTTGATATCGATGAGCGAGATCTCATTGGAGCCGGAAGACACTGCGAACCTCATTCGCAGGCAGCGGACATATATGAAAGATGCGGCCTAACCCCTTAGTAGCGCCTGCGTCTTTTGGAAAATAAGTGCAACTTCATAGGTATTTTGTGGGTATATGGCTTGTGCGACTGCCCGTCGCAGGGGGGGAACTGTTGCCTTTCACATTTAGAACCTGTCTATTTAAGCCACTATGACATTCTGGTTAGTTCTCGCAATTTTGACGGCGGCGGTCGCATTGACCGTACTCGTTCCATTGGCTCGCTCTCCTAAGGTTCATCCTGATGAGCGCAATGATGAAGCTGTGTTTCGCGCCCAGCTCGAAGAAATACAAAAAGATCTCGAGCGCGGTGTCATCGCGCCGGACATGGCCGAAGCCGCCAAAATTGAAGTGTCGCGGCGCCTGTTGGCCGCACACAAGCAAAACGAGGGTGACGACCAGGAGGCTCCCTCCAAAATGCGCCTGCGCACCGTGCAGCTGACAGCCGTTGTTCTGCTGCCGCTGGCTGCGCTAGGAATGTATTTACAATACGGTTCTCCGGAAATCCCAGACCAGCCACGGGCTGAGCGTTTGGCCGCGACAACCGGCGAGGCAGACCTTGAAGTTCTGATCGCAAGAACAGAAGATCACCTCAAAGAAAACCCAACAGACGGACAGGGCTGGGCAGTTATCGCACCTGTTTACATGCGCACCGGTCAGTTTGATAAAGCACGCCGCGCCTTTGCGCAGGCGCTGAGCCAGTTCCCTGAGAACCTCGACCTGATGGTAGGTTGGGCTGAAGCAAGCATCTTTGCAAATGAAGGCCAGGTTTCAGAAGAAGTTGAAAAGGTTTTGCGCCGGATCAATCTCGCCAAGCCTGAAATGTTGCAACCCTACTACTATCTGGCAATGGCTATGGGCCAGAAGGGTCAGATAAACGAAGCGCTGGCCGCCTGGAATGCACTGCTGAAGACAGCGGATTCAAATGCTCCTTGGGTGGATGCTGCAAAGGCACAGCGTGACGAACTGATCGCAAGAGGCGCCGTGGTATCTGGTGAAGCAGAAACGATCCCGGCACTTGAGCAGCCAGCAGGACCTTCTGCTGAAGAAGTTGAAGCGGCTGCGCAGATGAGTGCAGAAGATCGCAATGAGATGATCAGCCAGATGGTTATACAGCTGGACGAACGCCTGAACGAAGAGGGCGGTTCTGTCTCCGAATGGGGACGGCTGATACAGGCCCGCATTATTTTGGGTGAACAGGCTGAAGCTACAAAAGCGGTAGCTCGTGCCAAAGAGAACCTCAAGGATGATGCGAAAGCTCTGGAACAGATCGACCAGTTGGCCGCGAGCCTGAACTTGAGCCCTGCCGAGTAAGGCAGGCAGCTACAGCATATCGCCGAAAATTGGCTACCGGTTTTTGGAAAATGATATGCTGAAACAAATAGTCAGCGCATCGAAAGACGCTCTGACGAGCTGCAAAACATGAACTGCCGAAAGGCACTACAGCGTATTCCCGAAAAGTGGGAACCGGTTTTCGGAAAAGAATACGTATCGTTGGCAACGTATCTACGGAACTGCGAGTATGACACGTAAACAAAAAAGACTCGGGCTTATTGGTCTTGCAGGATTGGTGCTGGGGTCGGCAGTCGGCTTGGTTCTTTATGGACTTTCCAGCAGCGTGACCTATTTCCAGAGTCCAAGTGACATCGCTGAACAGCAAGTTGCAGTTGGGCAGCGCATCCGTCTTGGCGGTCTGGTGGAAGATGACTCCGTTGATAAAAGCCGGGGTTCAGTCGTCCATTTCCGCGTAACTGACCAGGCCGAAGCTATTCCGGTTGCTTACAAGGGCATCCTGCCAGACCTGTTCCGCGAAGGGCAGGGCATCATCGCTGAAGGCCACATGGACGAGAAAGGTGTCTTTATTGCTGATACAGTTCTGGCCAAGCACGATGAAAGCTACATGCCGAAAGAGGTCTACGAGACCTTGAAGGAAGACGGCCACTGGATGGAAGAAGAGCAGGCTGCGGCAGAACAGACTTCCAAAGTAAACTAAAAAACTACGAGAAACCGGCTCTGCCGAAAGAGCCGGTTATCCAGCGCCAAATGGATACTAGGATAACCTAATGATAATTGAACTTGGCCACTATGCGCTCATCCTGGCATTGGTCGTCGCGGCTGTTCAGTCGGTCTTTCCGGTGTGGGGTGCAGTTAAATCAGACCACCGTCTGATGGGTATGGCACCCGGCCTAGCCGTAATTATGTTCCTTTTGACTTGCGTTTCCTTTGGCGCATTGACTTGGGCGTACCTGACCTCTGACTTCTCGCTTCTGAACACCTATCAGAACTCCCACAGCGACAAGCCGCTGATCTATAAGATCTCGGGTGTATGGGGCAACCACGAAGGCTCCATCCTTCTCTGGGTGCTTATTCTGGTGCTGTTCGGCGCATTGGTTGCGGTGTTCTCTAGCAACATCCCGCAGCGCCTGCGAGCAGCAACGCTCGGCGCGCAGGGCTGGGTATCCTTCGCATTCCTGCTATTCGTTATCGTCGCCTCCAACCCGTTCCAGCGCATCAGCCCGGCCCCGATGCAGGGCTCCGGCCTGAACCCAATGCTGCAGGACGTTGGTTTGGCGATCCACCCGCCAATCCTGTACGTGGGTTACGTGGGCTTCTCCATCGTCTTTGCGTTCGCTGCAGCTGCCCTCATCCTCGGCAAGCTTGATGCCGCTTGGGCGCGCTGGGTTCGTCCTTGGATCCTCGTAAGCTGGATCTTCCTGACCCTCGGCATCGCCATGGGCTCCTACTGGGCTTATTACGAACTCGGCTGGGGTGGCTGGTGGTTCTGGGATCCGGTCGAAAACGCATCCTTTATGCCATGGCTCACCGGCACCGCACTTCTGCACTCCGCAATCGTGATGGAACGTCGTGACGCGTTGAAGGTCTGGACTGTGTTCCTCGCACTGCTGACATTCTCTTTGTCGCTGCTCGGCACCTTCCTCGTTCGTTCCGGTGTTCTCACCTCAGTACACGCATTCGCAGTTGATCCGGCGCGTGGCCTGTTCATCCTCGCGATCCTGCTGATCTTTGTGGGGGGGTCTCTCACTCTGTTCGCATGGCGCGCACCTCTGCTGCGTCAGGGCGGCCTGTTTGCGCCAATCAGCCGTGAAGGTTCTCTGGTTCTGAACAACCTGTTCCTCACCACAGCATGTGCAGCCGTCTTTGTGGGCACGCTCTACCCACTCGTTCTGGAAGCGTTCTCCGGCGATAAGATCTCCGTAGGTGCGCCATTCTTCAACCTGACATTCGGCCCAATCATGATCCCGGTCCTGATCCTGATGCCATTCGGGCAGCTTCTAGCTTGGAAGCGCGGTGACGCATGGGGTGTAACCCAGCGCCTGACCTCCGCTTTTGTGCTCTCCATGATCGCAACAGTTGGTCTGGTCTGGTTCATGGGTGTCAGCACCACAAGCATCATGACTGCATTCGGCTTCGGTCTGGCCTTCTGGGCAATCTTCGGCTCCCTTTGGGAAATCGTTGATCGCTCTCAGCTGTTCAAAATCGGCTTTGGTCGTGCCATGTCCCGTATCAAAGGTTTCACACCAACCGTCTGGTCGACTGTTCTTGGCCACGCCGGTCTGGGTGTAACTGTGCTGGGTATCGTTTCCACTCTGGCATTTGAAACTGAGCGCGTTGAAGTGATGCGCCCAGGTGAAACGCTGGAGCAGAACGGCTACCATATCACCTATGAAAAGAGCTGGACGCAGGACGGTCCAAACTATCAGGAACTCGTGTCCCGCTACACACTCCGTAATGGTGATACTGTTGTTGGCGTGATGGAACCATCCAAACGCGCCTATGTGGCCAGCGGCATGCCAATGAGTGAAACCTCCATCGCAACTTTTGGCTTCTCTCAGGTATACTTCGCAACAGGTGACTCTGACGAGAACGGTGGTATTGTGACACGTATCTACTTCAAGCCTCTGATCACGCTGATCTGGATCGGCACTCTGATCATGTCGCTTGGTGGCTGTATCGCACTCTTTGACCGTCGCTTGCGTGTTGGTGCTCCGGTTTCTGCTCGCAAACGCAAGGGCAAAGCTGGCGGCGTTGCAACAGCTGCAACACCGGCGGAGTAATGACCATGAAGATGAAGTTCGTACTGGTATTAATCTCGTCCATTCTTTTGGGCACTCCGGCTGCTTTTGCAGTGAACCCGGATGAGGTCCTCAAGGATCCCGTTCTGGAAGAACGTGCACGCGAGATCTCCAAGGAAGTGCGTTGTGTGGTCTGTCAGAACCAGTCCATCGACGACTCCAACGCCCAGCTCGCAAAAGACCTGCGCCTGTTGGTGCGTGAGCGTCTGGTGGAAGGTGATACCAATAAGGAAGTCATGGACTACCTCGTTGCGCGCTACGGTGAGTTCGTACTCCTCAAGCCACGCTTTGCATTCCACACTATTTTCCTGTGGGGTGGTGGACCTCTTGCACTTCTGATTGGCGGCTTCTTCCTTTGGCGTGCAGCCAAAAAGAAAAAGTACGCACCACTCAAAACAGAGACAGCCGGCGTCAAGCCGTTGTCGGACGAAGAGCAGGCAGAGCTTGATAAGCTCATGTCCTCCAAATAAGTCATTTCAGGCAGAGCCCCGCAAACCCAGTTTGCGGGGCTCACGCTTAATCACATCTTCTTGCAACCAGTTGAATTGTAAAGACGCGTGTAAGCGCGCACTAGATACCTGTCTTTTAATATATATTCTGAATGTGCCAGCTGCGCAGAAACGACAGGAACAGTTCAAATGGCAAACGATCCCATTAAATTGGAATTTGAAGGCTCTCAGGGAGCGTATCTCGCTGCGCGTCTGGATAAACCAGAGGGAGAGCCTAAGGCATATGCTCTGTTTGCTCACTGCTTCACGTGTTCCAAAGATCTCTCAGCAGCCCGCCGCATCGCATCTGCTCTGACTAAAGACGGCATCGCTGTCCTGCGCTTCGATTTCACTGGTCTCGGCAACAGTGGCGGCGATTTTGCCTCCACCAACTTCTCCTCCAACCTCCAGGACCTCATCCTAGCAGCTAATTATCTGCGTGATCACTTCGAAGCTCCGAAGCTGCTTGTTGGTCACTCTCTGGGCGGTGCCGCTGTTCTGGCCGCTGCCTCTGAAGTTCCTGAGGTCAAGGCCGTTGCGACCATCGGTGCTCCAGCTTCCGCAGATCACGTCATTCATAACTTCGGCGCGTCTCTTGATGAGATTAAAGAGAAGGGCGAAGCAACCGTACAGCTTGGTGAACGCCCGTTTAAAATTAAACGCCAGTTTATCGAAGATCTTGAAGCTCAGGATGTCCGCTCGCGCGTTGCTGTCCTGAAGAAAGCGGTGCTTGTTCTCCATTCTCCAATCGACGCGACTGTCGGCATTGAAAACGCCGCGCAGATCTTTGAGGCGGCTAAGCACCCCAAATCATTCATCTCTTTGGATGATGCAGACCATCTGCTCTTCAAATACAAAGACGCTGATTATGCTGCGCGCGTGATTGCGGCCTGGGCCAGCCGTTACATGAAGGACTAAGAATGTCCTGATGGGAAGGCCTATGAAGTTTTCCCATCATTACAGAAGATTAATGTAGCAGATAGGTGTTTGTAAGGTTCGCTCTGTCATAGTCATCCTCAACGAAATGCAAAAGCCCCGTTTCCCCCAGTTGGGCTGAGATTGACTAAATGGAGTTGAGCCAAATGAAGTTGACCAAGAACGCAAGTTCCAACGTTGTTTCCCTGTCTGCTGCAAAAACTACTTCCAAACGTCGTTCCCGTCTTCTCAATGGTACAATGGCACTCGCAATCGCTGGTGCAATGGTTGCTCCCCTGACATTCGTCCCGGCAACCTCTCAGGCTGAACCTGTACGTGTGGATGTGCCTGCCATGCCAAACTTTGTTGGTCTGGTAGAAGCAGTGCAGCCAACCGTTGTATCTGTTCGGGTTCGCTCTGAAGTAAAAGAACACGACCGCCTGAGCGGCATTCCTCCAATGTTCCGCGATATGCCGGATGACCACCCACTGCAGAAATTCTTCCGTGAGTTCGGCGGCAAGGGTGGTGAGCAAAAGAAAAAAGCTCCACCACGCAAGCGCTTCGACCAGTCTCAGGGCTCTGGCTTCTTCATCTCTGATGACGGCTATGTTGTAACTAACGAGCACGTGGTTGAAGGTGGTACTGAGTTCACTATCGTCACCAGTGAAGGTGATGAGTTGGAAGCAACTCTGGTCGGTGCTGACAAACGCTCAGACTTGGCTCTCCTGAAAGTGGAAAGCGAAGAAAAATTCGAATATGTCGCTTTTGCTGACGATGCGCCATTGGTCGGCTCCTGGGTCGTAGCAGTTGGTAACCCGTTCGGTCTCGGCGGCACTGTGACTGCCGGTATCGTTTCTGCTCGTGGTCGTGACATCGGCGCAGGCATCTACGATGACTTCCTTCAGATTGATGCTTCTGTGAACCGTGGTAACTCCGGTGGCCCTGCATTCAACGTGAAGGGTGAAGTCGTTGGCGTAAACTCAGCGATCGTCTCTCCAAGTGGTGGTAACGTAGGTATCGCATTTGCGATCCCGGCACAGACTGCTAAAAAGATCATTTCTGATCTGAAGGAAGATGGTGCAGTGACCCGCGGTTGGCTTGGTGTTCAGATCCAGCCAGTCACCAAGGACATTGCTGAATCTCTCGGCCTCGACAACGAAAACGGCACGCTGGTCGCTGAAGTACAAGGTGATACACCTGCAAAAGCAGCAGGCTTCCAGGCTGGCGATATCATCCTGAAAGTGGATGGTGAAGAAGTAAACGGTCCACGTGAACTGGCAAAAGTTATCGCAGGTTACTCACCAAACACCGAAGTTGAGATTGAGTACTGGCGCGACGGTGAAATCAACACCGCAACCGTAAAACTCGGCACCATTCCGGAAGAAAAACAGCAAGCTTCTGCCAAGCAGAGCGAAGATGCCAATACCGCGCTGGTAGACAGCCTTGGTCTGGAACTCGCAACAGCTGAAGAAGCCGGTGTTGATGAAGAAGGTGTGGTCGTCACTAAGGTTGATCCGGATGGACCAGCTGCTGACAAAGGCCTCGCACCAGGTGCAATCATCACCGAAGTTGCCAACGTAAAAGTTCAGAGTCCAGCGGATGTTGCAGAGCAGGTTGAAAAAGCTCGTGAGCAAGGACGCAAAGCAGTCCTGCTTCGTGTGACCCGCGGCGAGAACACTCTGTTCGTTGCGATCCCACTGGAAAAGGGTGACGAGTAAGTCACCGACAAGAATGTGGATCACGGGAAACGCCCCCTCTCGTGATCCCTTATCGAAGCACTGAAAACTCTCACACGTGCCTCGATTGTTTGAGGGGCTGATAGCAAGAGAAGCCCTCAACTTGATGTCAGCCCCCAAAACCAATGCTGGAAGAAAAGGCAGAGACCTGACCATCTGCCAACTTCACCTATAAAACTTATGCAAATGCTGATGGTTGCCCCCAACAGCATTTGCATTTTTTTATCGTTTCCCTTCATTGTGAGGAAAACGACCAATGCCTTGCTCTGGGAAATGAAAAAATGAGAATCTTGATTATTGAAGATGATCGGGAAGCAGCAGATTATCTGCTCAAAGCACTGAAAGAAGCAGGGCACTCACCTGATCACGCAGACAATGGCGAAGATGGACTTGAGTTGGCAATCTCCAATACATGGGATGTGCTCGTCGTCGACCGCATGCTGCCAAAACGCGATGGCCTGTCCATCATCGAAACACTTCGCGCCTCTGGTGATGAAACCCCGGTTTTGATCCTCTCAGCACTGTCACAGGTAGACGACCGCGTCACCGGACTGCGTGCCGGAGGGGACGATTACCTTCCAAAACCCTACGCTTTTTCTGAGCTGCTCGCCCGTGTTGAAGTGCTGAGCCGCCGCAAAGCTGGTCCACAGGTGGAAACCAAATTGCAGGTCTCCGATCTGGTGCTGGACCGTCTCGCGCACTCTGTGACCCGCGCAGGGCAAGAGATCGTGTTGCAACCTCGCGAGTTCCGTCTGCTCGAATACCTTATGAAGCATGCCGGACAAGTGGTGACCCGCACCATGCTGCTCGAAAACGTTTGGGATTACCATTTTGATCCGCAGACCAATGTAATTGACGTTCACATCTCCAGACTGCGGTCCAAGATCGACAAAGGCTTCGACTTCCCGTTGCTTCATACTGTTCGTGGTGCAGGATATTCCATCCGTGACAGCTCTAACTAGGATCCTCTCAACCACAGCCTTCAAGCTGGCGGCCATTTATCTGACGTCGTTCACGGCGCTCTCTGTGTTCCTGTTCATCTTTATCTCGCAGAACACAGATGATCTGATGAATAAGCAGGTCGTGCAAACAGTTGATGCTGAGATTCAGGGCCTTGCTGAGCAATACGCGCAAAACGGAATCAATGGTCTCGTGGTTGGCGTTGAGCGTCGTGTCAGAAGCCCCAACTCCAATCTTTACCTCATTCTGGATTACTCTGGGAATGTCATCACCGGAAACATCGCCTACCTGCCTGAAAAAGTACTGTCGGAGTCCGACGGCAGAATTCAGTTTGTCAGCTATACGCCACTTGGCCTTCCTGAAACGGATGAAAACAAAGCCAAGGCAATCGTGCGCATCTTTGAGTTGCCGGGTAACTTCAAGCTTTTGGTTGGGCGGGATCTTGAGGATCAGGTCCACCTAAAAAGTCTGCTCGGAGACGCTTTGACCCTCTGGCTCGTCGGGATGGTGGTGCTGGCTGGTATCACGTGGTTCTTCCTCAACCGCCGTATCCTGAAGCGTATCGACAACCTGTCCATGAGCTCCCGTCAGATCATGGAGGGTGACCTCGCTGGTCGTCTGGATGTGACGGGCAATGGCGATGAGTTCGACCGTCTGGCAAGCAACCTCAATGTGATGCTGGACCGCATTGAAGAGCTCATGAAGGGCCTGAAAGAAGTTTCCGATAACATCGCCCATGACCTCAAAACCCCTCTCACACGCATGCGTGGCCGCGTTGAGGCTGCCTTGCGTCGCGACCTCAACGCAAAAGAGGGGCGCGAGTGTCTCGAGGATACACTTGTTGAGACTGACGAGCTGATCAACACCTTCAACGCCCTTTTGCGTATCGCTCGTGTTGAAGCTGGGTCTACTGGTGCCCAACTGGAACCATTGCAGCTGAACACCATCGTCAATGATGTCTGTGAGCTGTATGAGCCTGTTGCTGAAGATGATGGTGTTACCTTTTCTGTTTCAACAGAAGCTGAGCCAACCATCGAAGGTGACCGCGAGCTTTTAGCTCAGGCTTTGGCCAACCTGATTGAAAATGCCCTCAAATACGGTCGTCCAACCGAAGAGAATGTTAAACCCGCAATCAAAGTCGTACTGTCTGCAAACGATGAGCAAGCTATACTCAGCGTGGAAGACAACGGTGCAGGGATCGCAGAAGCTGATCGCGAGCGGGTGTGTAATCGGTTCGTCCGGCTCGACAGCTCTCGTCATGCACTGGGATCTGGACTTGGATTGTCACTTATCAAGGCGGTGGTAACTCTCCATCATGGAGAATTGCAGTTAACATCGGCTGGTTCAGTAGACGATTCTGGAAGTGATGAGCAATCAGGCCTGTGCGCCCGGATTGTTCTGCCTCTGACAAAGGGGCAAAGAGGTGAGGGAGAGGGCAACGAAGCATGGGACAAGGCTCAGAAGAAGAACGCCACCAGCTAAAAAGCAGCATTCTGAAGCGCGAACACAGAGAAGGTGCACTGGCCCCTCTATTTGAGCGCTTAGAACGTCAGCCCATTTGCGCAGATGATGATCTGGGCAACCGGCATCTGAAAGATTTGATTGAGAAGCTGGAACGCAAGGATCTCATTTCTGAGTTTGAGCAGCTCTGTCAGGGAACTCCGCATCTGCGCAGTTTTATCAAGGGCTTCATGGTCAATGCGCCTTTCCTGCGCGAAACCATGCTGCGAGATGTGCAGCGCTTCCTGCGCATACTCAATACGCCACCGGAAGAAACCATCGCCATCCTCCTGCAGGATTGCTTGAACGCAAGACCTGAGAGCGAAGCTGAGCTTATGCAGTCCTTGCGGCTGGCTAAGCAGGAACTGGCTCTGACTGTGGCACTCGCCGATATCGCAGGCGCCTGGCCGCTGGAAAATGTCACCGGCGCTCTCACCAAGTTCGCAGATGCATCCCTCACAGCCTGCTTGCGCTTCTGCCTGCGGGAGCTGGAAACGCGCGGAAAGTTCATCCCGGTCGACCACGAAGAGCCGGAAAAAGACGCTGGCTACTTCATCCTTGCTATGGGCAAGCACGGTGCCGGGGAGCTGAACTACTCCTCTGACATCGACCTGATCGTTTTGTATGACCCAGAGCGCAGTCGCTTAATCGGTGGAGCAGAAGCCCCTGTCGAATTCGTGCGCATCACCCGCCGCATCGTAAAGCTCATGAATGAGCGCACTGGCGATGGTTATGTCTTCCGCACCGATCTCCGCCTGCGTCCCGATCCGGGTGCCACACCGCTGGCGATTTCTGTCCCAGCTGCACTGGTCTATTACGAAAGCCTCGGTCAAAACTGGGAACGCGCAGCGCTCATCAAAGCACGGCCATGTGCGGGTGATATTGATGCTGGTGAAATCTTCCTTGAAGAAATCCGCCCATTCGTCTGGCGCAAATATCTGGACTATGCGGCTATTTCAGACGTGCATTCCATCAAACGCCAAATCCACGCCCACAAAGGGTTCAGCAAGATCACCGTCGCCGGTCACAACGTGAAACTGGGCCGTGGTGGTATCCGCGAGGTCGAGTTCTTCGCCCAGACCCAGCAGCTCATTGCAGGTGGTCGAAACCCACAGCTCCGGGATCGCCGTACGCTCATCACGCTAGAGCGTTTGGCCGATTGTGGCTGGATTGATCAGTCTGCAGCTGAAGATATGGAAGCGGCCTATCGATATCTGCGCGAAGTTGAGCACCGCATTCAGATGATCAACGACGAGCAAACCCATATCTTGCCGAAAGATGATGAGGCTCTGGCACGCGTCTATCATCTTATGGGTATACGTGGCCGCTCAGAGTTCGCAGATGAGATACGCGGTAAGTTCGAGCTGGTACAGAAGCATTATTCAGGTCTGTTTGAGCATGAGCCTGATCTCGCACTCAACCTCGGCAATCTGGTCTTTACTGGAGATGACGAAGACCCGAACACCCTTGAAACGCTGATGCAACTGGGCTTCCAGCGTCCGGTCGATGCAATCCGGACTATTCGTCAATGGCACTACGGCAGATATCCGGCAGTGCGAGCGCCAAAGGCTCGGGAACGCTTGACTGAGTTCACGCCCATCCTGCTGGATGCGTTGGCACGTACAGAGAATGCAGATCAGGCCTTGCTCACGTTTGATGCCTTCCTTTCTAAGCTGCCCATGGGTGTGCAGCTCTTTGGTTTGCTCAAGTCCAATCCGCATCTGTTCAACCTGCTCACCATGGTCATGGGCAACGCACCCCGCATGGCGGAGATCGTCTCCAAACGCGTCCACGTTCTGGACGCACTTCTGGATCCGGCCTTCTTTGGAGGGGCGCCAACGGCTGAACAGATTGAAAGCGCATTGGCCGTTACACTTGATCAGGCTGGCTACTATGAAGAGGCACTGGATCGTGCCCGTATATTCGTGCAGGAGCAGCAGTTCCTGCTCGGTCTGCGTCTGATTACAGGCACAATCACAGCTGCAGAATTGGGGCAGGGGCTGTCAACACTCGCAGATGCAGTTTTGTGTCAGCTGCTGCCACGTGTCCAACAAGAACTGGAAGAGGCACACGGCAAAATTCCGGGTGCAGAACTGGCTCTGGTCGCTATGGGTAAGCTGGGCGGTCAGGAGATCACCTGCGCATCTGATCTCGACCTGATCCTGCTCTACGACTTCCCTGAGGATGTGGTGCAAAGCGATGGCAAACGCCCACTGGCACCAAGCCAATACTACAGCCGCCTTACACAGCGACTCGTATCCGCTCTGACGGCACCAACGGCAGAAGGCGTCCTCTATGAGGTTGACTTCCGCTTGCGCCCATCAGGCAACTCAGGGCCGCTTGCAACGCGTTTTGTGTCCTTCAAGGACTATCAGTCCAACGATGCCTGGACGTGGGAACACATGGCGCTCACACGCGCACGTGTGATCATCAGCTCCAGCCTTGAGTTTGCGATGCAGATCGACTGTGCTGTTTCTCAACTGTTGCAAGAGAAGCGAGATCTGAAAAAGTTGGCTACCGATGTTTGTGATATGCGTGCGCGGATCCAAAAGGAAAAGCCTGCCAAGAGCCCTTGGCAGATTAAAGGCATTCCAGGTGGTCTTATTGACATTGAGTTCATTGCCCAGTTCCTGCAGCTGGCTCATGGTGTAGACCATCCAGAGATCCTTCAGACGCGAACAGAAGATGCTCTGCTTAAAGCGCGCGACTTTGGAGTGCTTCATGAAGAAGATGCCGACACGCTCATTCCAGCACTGCGCAACTATGAGGATCTGACACAAATCCTCAAGTTGGCGCAGACAGGTCACTTCGACCCCAAAACAGCGCCGGGCGGATTGCTTGATCTTCTGGTGAATGCGGGAGGCGAACCGGACTTCGAACGCCTGACGATCTACATGCAGGAGCAACAGATCATGGTCCGCAGAACTTTCGAACACCTGATCGGTAAAGTCGAAGAAGCTGAAAAGACGAGCTGAACCTCAGAAACTAAGCAACAAAAAAGGCCGCTTCATGAGCGGCCTTTTCTTTGATCTGTAGAATGAACTCTTAAGCTGCGTTCAGTTTGCTGATGCCGGAGAGGCGGCCCTTATCACGGCCCTTGGCTTTCAGTGGCAACTTGATGGTGACCTCAGTGCCTTTGCCAACCTCTGAGTCGATTTCCATGTACCCGCCATGCAGCTCGCTGAGAGAGCGGGCGATTGCGAGGCCAAGTCCAGAACCCTTGTGGGTCTTGGTGAACTGGTTCTCAACCTGAACAAATGGCTTGGCGAGGCGATCGATATCCTTCTTCGCAATGCCGATACCGTTGTCAGTGATTTTGAGTTCAGCGAATGCGCCTACTTTGCGGGCAGAGACGCGAACCTCGCCGTTCTCAGGCGTAAACTTCACAGAGTTCGCAAGCAGGTTGAGGAGGATCTGCTTCACAGCGCGGCGATCAGCCTGTAGGTGCATGTGCGGCAGGTTCTCGCTCACAACCTTGATGTTCTTCTCAGCAGCGGTTGCAGAAATGATCCGTGCTGCATCCTGAACAATCTGCTGGATCTGAACATCTTCAACGGAAAGCTCAATCCGGCCTGCTTCAATCTTAGACATATCCAAAATGTCATTGATCACGTTCAGCAGGTAGTTACCGGAGGAGTGAATGTCTTTGCAGTATTCCTTGTACTTATCAGAGCCCAGATCACCGAACATACCCTGATCCATAATCTCGGAAAAGCCGATGATCGCGTTCAAAGGCGTGCGCAGCTCATGGGAGATGTTTGCAAGGAACTCAGATTTCGCCTGGTTTGCATCTTCCGCGCGGGTCTTCTCGTCTGCATACTTCTCGGTCAGTTCCACAAGCTGCTGAGCCTGAAGTTCAAGCTTCTGACGAGACTGGCGCAGGTCCGCAATCGTCGCCATGTGACCGCGCTCGGACTCAAGCAGTTTTTCTTCCTTGCGTTTCAGCTCGGTAATGTCGGTTCCAACGGAAACAAAGCCACCGTCTTTGGTGCGGCGCTCAGAAACCTGAAGCCAGCGACCGCCTTCCATTTCCACCTTGTAGGAGCTCTCCATATCACTGTCGATGTGGTCGCCTTCCTCAGGCTCGGAAATGATTGGCTGGCTCGCAGAGGACATCACAGTTGCATAAGGCGTGCCTGCCTGAACAACATGATCTGGCAGTTGGTGCAGCTTGCGATAGTTGGAGTTGCACATCACCAGATGATTGTCCGCATCCCACAGAACAAAAGCCTCAGAGATGTTTTCAATCGCATCACGCAGACGCAGATCAGCGGTACGGCTCTGTTCAGCGAGCATCTTCTGCTCGGTCACATCCATGCAAATGCCGATCAGATGTGGTTCATTGGTCCCTGCATCGGTCTGGACTTCAGCACGAACACGCAACCAGACCCAGGAGCCATCGATGTGGCGCATACGCCATTGGCGGTCCACATTGCTCTTACCTGTGTCCAGTAGGCTCTTGGCAAGGTCATAGAGATCCACATCGTCAGGATGCGTCAGAGACTGGATCTCAGCAAAGCCCATGATGTCATTTCGAGGATCCATGCCCAGCATCTCATAGAGCGAGGCGGACCAGAACACACGGCCACGGGAAAGATCCCAGTCGAATAGACCACAACGACCACGGTTCAGCGCAGCATCTATACGGGATCGGGTGGCGGCATAAATGCCATCAGCCTGTTGTGCACGGGTCGCCTGTGCAAAGTAGGCATAGATAATCACCAGCAGCACCATGGAGGTGGCCACAAAGATCGTTACATTGGCTGAAAGCTCTGCGCGCCAGGAAGAGAAAATCGCGTCTTCCGGCTGCATGATCGCAACCATACCAAGCTTGTTCGGCAGATGATGGACAGTCGCGCGGGTGGCGTCCTTGGTGCCTTCGTTGATTGTCAAAACACCGGCGCGCTTGCCGAAGAAGGTCATCGGCTGAGTGTCACCAAGGAAACTGGTGATCTTCAGACCTTCCATGTCCGGACGGGTAGGGGCGCTGGCAACAATGGTGCCGTTCGGATCTGTCAAAAGAATTTGTCGGCTCTGACTGGTGGCCCGAGGGGGCAGGGCTTCAGAAAGGGCACGCTGTAAAGCAGAGGTAAGGCCGACGCTGCCTTTCTCTTGTTCGGAAACGTCAATGCTGGCGGTCAGGGCTGTAGCAATAAGGGTGAGATCGTCCTGAGCCTTCTGACTCACGCTCTCATAATTGTATGCAATCTCAAGTCCGCGGAAAATGGCGGTACAGGCAATAAACACGATACAGAGCGCTGGAATAATTCTGCGCATCATCGGTTCAGTTGTCAGGAGACGTTGGTAGGCCGGTTGGGCAAGCAACTTGATATGCCCGGTCAGAGCATCTTTTTTGCCAGTCCGTTTGGTCGAATTCAAGAGTCGTCGAGCGGTCGCGCCCCCCGCAAAGGCTCGTGCCATGAATGCCCCCATGTGTCAGATTCCGCCGCAAATAATCCGGGTTGCAATTCACCCGAATCACATTCATTTGAATCTATCCGAATCAACTTGTCCAGAGTCTCGACACAAAAAAATGGTTAACGGCAGCACTTTTTGCTGCCGTTAATTTTCATAGGGCTCTCAGAGACTTCGAGAGATGCAAAGTAGACTGTTTTAGTCTAGGCAAAGCTCAACTATTTCTTTCACATCAGTAGAGAGTTGCTGGTCTGTTGCAAGAATTCGCTTCAATGCGGCTTCTGCTTTTACTCTGCGTTCTGCATTCATATTCTTCCACGTGCCAAAGCTTTTGGCCATTCTGGAAGCAACCTGAGGGTTAGTCTTATCCAATTGCAACGTGATTTCAGCAAGATAGTCATATCCTGAACCATCCGCTGCGTGGAAACCTCTGGTATTACCACCCAGGAAGCCACCAATAAGCGCGTAGATGCGGTTTGGATTATCCCAAGAAAATGCAGGGTGTTCGGTAAGAGTACGTATCGCCGCAATCGCGTCTTCGCTTGGCGCACGAGCAGCTATA
This sequence comes from Pseudovibrio sp. SCP20, assembly GCF_057774105.1. Classification (NCBI taxonomy): domain Bacteria; kingdom Pseudomonadati; phylum Pseudomonadota; class Alphaproteobacteria; order Hyphomicrobiales; family Stappiaceae; genus Pseudovibrio; species Pseudovibrio sp. SCP20. The sequence goes on from NZ_JBYMDH010000001.1 coordinate 622,827, forward strand.
GACAGCCATTTATCCATTGCCAGCGCAGTGTCTTTGTGGCGTGCTTCAAATGCCTTCAACGCGTCCTGAGCCCCGGCAAGCTGCCAGATGACGAGAACAGTCAACGCACCCATGCGGTCTGTCATGTTATCTGCGTTGTCGAAATGAGCTTTCGTCAGTACCGCACTTTCCTCAGTCTGCGCTGCTCCAAGATAAGACAGGCAACGCAGCTTCAGGGCACGCTTACCAGCAGAGAGGGCATCCGGGCTGAATGTGGCAGGCATCTCCATTGCATCGTAGATGCGTTTGAAGGTGTCGTAGAGCGTCACACCAATCTCCGTGGAGAAGGCATCACGTGCTTTACCAATCGCGTCAGTATCGACTTCTTTGCCAATTTCTAGCGCAATATCCTGCTCACTTGGCAGCATCAGGCCAAAGCCACGGAAGGCGTAATCGAGGTTTTCATCCTCAGCCATGTGGCCCAGGGCTTCAATGAAGGCATCTTTGCCCACTGGCTCTTCACCGTTAGTCAGCTCAATCAGCAGCTCTGTCATCAGCGTCTGAGTAGCCTGCCAGCGGTTGAATGGATCAATGTCGTGACGCATCAGGAAGATCTGATCTTCGCGGGAAAGGGTGCTTTCCAGCTTCACAGGCGCTGAAAACTCACGCAGCAATGATGGAACAGGCTTGCTGCCGATGCCATGGAAAACAACGGTTTGCTTGTCTTCCGTCAGGTGCAACAGATCACCATCAATGTGCGCACCTTCAACACTGGTGTAAGCAAGGTCATCACCGTTTGGCCCAACAAGACCAAAACGGATCGGAATGAAGTATGGTTTCTTCTCATCCTGACCCGGAGTAGCTGCGGTGTTCTGTTCCAAATCCAGAGTAAAGGTCTTTGCAGCTTCATCATAAGAGCCGCTGGCCTTCACAAATGGGGTGCCGGACTGGTGATACCACAGGCTGAAGTGAGACAGATCCAGCTGGTTTGCATCTTCAAAGCACTTGAGGAAGTCTTCGATGGTGGACGCATCCCCATCATGGCGCTCGAAGTAAAGATCCATACCTTTCCGGAAGCCATCCGCACCAAGAATAGTCTTGATCATACGAACCAATTCAGCGCCCTTGTCATAAACGGTCGCTGTGTAGAAGTTGTTGATCTCTTTATACTCTGTCGGGCGAACAGGGTGTGAAAGAGGGCCCTGATCTTCTGGGAACTGACGGGATTTCAAGCGGATCACATCAGCAATACGCTTCACCGGACGAGAGCGCTCATCAGAAGAAAACTCCTGATCACGGAAAACAGTCAGACCTTCTTTCAGGCACAGCTGGAACCATTCACGGCAGGTGATGCGATTGCCGGTCCAGTTATGGAAGTACTCGTGCGCAACAACAGTTTCGATGCCTTCGTAATCCACGTCGGTCGCAGTGTCGCTGTCCGCCAGAATGTACTTGTCGTTGAAGATATTGAGGCCCTTGTTCTCCATCGCGCCCATGTTGAACGCAGAAACGGCTACGATGTTGAACACATCCAGATCGTACTCGCGGCCAAACACCTTCTCGTCCCAGCGCATGGAGCGGATCAGGCTGTCCATAGACCAGTCCGTGCGATCCTCATTGCCTTTCTCAACATAGATGTTCAGATCAACAGGCGTGCCGGATGCTGTCGTGTACTTTTCTGAAGTACAGGCCAGATCACCTGCGACCAGAGCAAACAGATAGGCTGGCTTTGGATGCGGATCATGCCAAACAGCAAAGTGACGATCTGTCCCTTCAATATCTCCAGCGTCCTGCGGATTGCCGTTACCCAACAGAATTGGGTTGGTCGCCTTGTCAGCTTCAATGCGTGTGGTGAACACGGAAAGAACGTCTGGGCGATCATAGTAATAGGTGATCCGGCGGAAGCCTTCGGCCTCACACTGGGTGCAGTAGATGCCCTGAGAAAGATAAAGACCTTCCAGCTTGGTGTTCGTTGTTGGATTGACCTTGGTCACCACTTCCAGCTTGAAGGTGTTTGCTGGAGGGGCGTGAACCACTAGCTTCGCCGGAGAAGCTTCATAAGTCTCCTCTGCCAGAACCGCTCCGTCAATCGCGACAGAAACAAGTGTGAGATCATCACCATCCAGCTCAAGTGGTGCGCCGACCTTAGTGCCTTCGCGTCTGGAAAGGGTCAGTGTGGAGATAACTTCAGTCGCTTCTGGCTGAAGCTTGAAGACCAGAGAAACATTCTCAATGACGTAGGGTGTCTCTTTGTAGTCTTCCAGTTTGATGAGCTGAGCAGTCTCAGATCGCATGCCTGTTCTCCCAAGAAGTGTTGAAGCAGCTTCTTCGCCTCTTGGCGCAGCGCTTCCAAATTTTTATGTAGATCGGCGGTACCTTTGAAAACGGTTCCGGTCAAATGCAGGAAATGAAAACCACATCACTTTTGCACCCAAAAATCAAATAGGCAAGCAAGTGGAAGGACTGGAACGAGTTCATGACAGATCCTCGTAAGCACTATTCCAAAAAAACAGGTAGCACTGTGCTCCAGAAACAGATCTGCACAAAAAGACTGAGGTTGCTTCCGTGACAGCTCCCCTGGAAAACATAAGAGTATTGGAACTGGCGCGCATCTTGGCAGGCCCATGGATAGGGCAGACGCTCTCTGATCTGGGCGCAGATGTCATCAAGGTGGAAAGCCCGCGCGGCGACGATACCCGCACATGGGGCCCTCCGTTTATTGAAGAAGAGGGTGGCACGAAGAGCGCAGCCTACTTCCACGCTTGCAACCGCGGTAAACGCTCCATCACGGCAGACTTCTCCAAATCAGAAGATCTTGAGCTGATTTATGATCTGGTGCGCCAGAGCGATGTGCTGATCGAAAACTTCAAGGTCGGAGGCCTCGCCAAATATGGTCTCGATTATGCCAGCCTGAAAAAGATCAACCCGAAACTGATCTATTGCTCTGTGACTGGCTTTGGTCAGGATGGTCCCTATGCTCATCGTGCAGGATATGACTTCATGATCCAGGGCATGGGCGGCATTATGGATCTGACTGGTTCAAAAGGCGGCGAGCCTCAAAAAGTTGGCGTGGCTTTTGCCGATATCTTCACCGGTCTTTATGGCGTCATCGGCATTCAGGCCGCCTTGCGCCGCCGGGACCTGACCGGAGAAGGCGAATGGATCGACATGGCTCTGCTGGATGCGCAGGTCGGTGTTTTGGCAAATCAGGCCATGAACTTCTTGAGCAGTGGTAACATCCCGACGCGCATGGGCAATGCCCATCCAAACATCGTTCCTTATCAGGTTTTTGAAGTGAAGGATGGTCACCTTATCGTGGCTGTCGGCAACGACTCTCAGTTTGCTAATTTCTGTAAGATTCTCGGAGACCCTGCTCTGGCGGAGGATGAGCGTTACGCCACAAACCCGTCTCGCGTAAAGCATCGTGAAGAATTAACAGAAAAGCTTCAGGCACTGGTGCTGACCTTCAACCGAGATGATCTCCTGTCTAAAATGGAAGAACGCGGCGTTCCGGCTGGCCCGATTAATACAGTTGCTGATGTTTTACAGGATCAGCAAATTGAACACCGCCAGATGAAGGTCAATTTACCAACATCATCTAAGGATCAGGGCGAGCAAATCTATGTGCGCACACCAATTCAGTTTACTAATTCTAAGCTGAAACTGGAGAAGGGCGCACCAGCTCTCGATGAGCATAGAAATGAGATATTGAGAGAATTAGGCAAAGAAGCAGTAGAATAAAGACTAGCTACACCATGTGTAGGAAGGCAGTTTGACCCTCGGTCCGGGGAGTGGTTTAACGGGCTGACATTCCTCACACAGGTGGGTCACGGTTTGAAGCTTTGGAATAGGATCAGGCGTAAGGCAATCGGCATTCGGCGATGCTATTACAAGCTGTCATTGACGTGGTTGGTAAGCCTCACATTTGTGACCGTGGTAACGCTGTGTGGCGGTATCGTGCTGTACATGTCCGTTCTCACCAACCTCAAGAACACCCGAAGCCTCATCGAAAAAGCGTCGATCATGTCGACCGAGTCGATCAACAACGCACTGGCTGCTTACATGACGCCTGCGTTCTCCTCGGTTTATGCAATCAAGACATATGCTGAAGAGCAACCGACGGCGCAGAGTGCGATTTTTCGCGCCCGCCAAACCTTTCGGGGAGTGCTGTTCGGGGTAAAGAGTGTTGAAGGCTTGGTGCTTTCGCTTCCAAATGAGACTGTTTGGGGCTTGAAGCACGCCAAAAACCGACAAGACCTGGTTTCGTTTCATCCAGAACAGTCTCTCTTTGAATTTTCCAGAATGCAGGCCATCGATGCGGAAACCGATGAAGATCCGTTCTGGGGGGATTTTTATGCATCGGGAGAAGACCCATTTGCGACTGCGACAAGTGCAATTAGGTTTAATGGCGAGACTATTGGGTATGTTTCGGCGATCATAACGATGAAAGGGGTTGGCTCTGTTCTTGCTTCGCGCGATGAAGATGGCGTGGGCAATGATATAGATGAGGAAGACGTCACCCGGTTTATTCTGACAGACAAGAACCGCGTACTGGCTTACTCCTCTCCGACCAACGAGCTACAACAACATAATTTGTTGGCTTCGATCTCAGAGTTTGGTGATCCGGTGCTTGCAAAACTGGAAACTAGTAAAAAACAGCCGTTCAGTCAGCGCGCACGTCAACGTGGTGTGGAGCTCCACCTCATCTACGATGGTGAGGATATGTACGTCCTCGTCATGCAGAAACTGATCTCTCCTGATGGCGAAGTCTATTATGTGGGTGAGTACCAGCTGGCCAACTCTCGTTATGACGAGTTCACTCGCTTGATCAACTCCGTCTTTGCAGGCGTTGCAGTTGTGTTTTTATCTGCGCTCGTTGCAATCTTCTTTGCCCGCCGCCTTGCATCTCCACTGAAAGGCATTGCAGCACGTGCGCAAAAGTTTGGAGCTCTGGAGTTCGAGCATCTGGACCCGCTGCCACGCAGCCACATCCGCGAAGTGGACCAGATCACCTCTGCTATGAATGCAAGCACCAGTGGCTTGCAGGCTATGAGCCGGTACATACCCAAGTCCCTCTACGCAAAGCTGATGGCGCTTGGCATTGACCGCGCTGCCAAGGCAAAAGAAGCTGAACTGACAATCCTGTTCACGGATATTGAGGGCTTCACCTCCATTTCCGAACACAGAAGCGCAGGTGAAGTGGCAAGCTTGCTGAACAACCACTTCAAACTGCTCGTTTCTGCCGTCGAAGCTCATCAGGGCACCGTCGATAAGTTTGTCGGCGACGGCATGCTTGCGTTCTGGGGTGCTCCTGATGAGATGGAAGATCATGCTCAGCGCGCGATTGCAGCAGCTGAAGACATGGCCCGCGCCATCCAGCAAGCCAATGAAGCTGCTCCGGAAAACGAAGTCCACGTCCGCATTGCGATACACACAGGCCCGGTTATCGTTGGCAATGTGGGTGCTGTTGAACGCTGGAACTACACAATCGTTGGCGATGCAGTGAACGTCTGCAGCCGTCTACAGAGCCTTGGCGGCACCATCTCTACCGTGAAGGGGGCATGTGTCGTTCTGAGCGGAGAGACCGTTGAAAAGGCGGGATATCCGGACAATGTGACCTATCGCGGCAGCCACGAAGTGCGGGGCCGTAAGGGCAAAGTAGAAGTCTGGCAGCTCAACTCCACCATATGCGACGAACAATAATTCCGGCATTGTCTTCTACTTTAATTTAAGTGTGCTCCGAAACCCAACCTCATTGAAAGAAAGCCCTGTTCTAGTGTGAGAGCCGGGAAAGATCTTTCTCGCGCGCGCAGCAGCTGGTCAATGAGGAAGGGACGCCCGTGAACCTGCTTGACGTCAAAGGGTTGTCGGTAGAGTTTCGTGGAGACGAGGGGCGTCACGATGTTGTCCGCGATGTATCCTTCAGCGTTCCGGAAAACAAATGCGTGGCTCTTGTCGGCGAGTCTGGTTCTGGTAAGACCGTTATCTCCAGAGCCGTTATGGGCATCCTCCCAGCTAAGTCTCGCATCACCGCAGGCCAGATCCTCTTTCGTGACAATCGCAAAAATGGCGACTTCGTAGATATTGCCAAGCTGACACCAGCTGGGCCTGCCATGCGCGCCATCCGCGGCGACCAGATCGCAATGATCTTTCAGGAGCCCATGGTCTCACTCTCCCCGCTGCACACCATTGGAGATCAGATTGCAGAAGCAGCCAAACTGCATCGCTTTGTGGGCAGCAAAGAGGCGCTTGAACTGACCAAAGATATGCTGCGACTGGTGCATTTCCCTGAGCCAGAACGTGCAATCCGTACATATCCATTCGAACTGTCCGGCGGTTTGCGGCAACGCGCCTTGATCGCCATGGCCCTCATATGCCGCCCATCACTTCTCATCGCTGACGAACCAACCACAGCTCTGGACGTCACCATTCAGGCAGAGATCCTGAAACTGATCAAAGAGGTGCAGGCCGAGCTGAACATGACGCTGCTCATGATCACCCATGACTTTGGTGTGGTCACCAACATGGCCGACGAAGTGGTCGTAGTTTACAACGGCGAGATCATGGAAAAGGGCAGTGTTGAAGACCTCTTTCTTACTCCCCAACACCCATACCTGAAAGCGCTCCTGAACGCCGTTCCGTCTCTTTCCATGGAGCCTGAAGAACGCCTGGTCCCAATCCGACCAATCAAACCAAGAACACACACCTCGGACCTGCATCCACATCCCGTCGGCAAAGCGCATGCTTTTCGTGGAACCTCTCTGATCGAACTGGAAGGCGTCAGCAAAACCTTCACTTTCAAGAACCTGCGCGGCAAAAAACGCAGAGGTATGACCACCGCGCTCGACAATGTTTCGCTGACAGTGCGCAGAGGCGAATGCCTTGGCATAGTGGGAGAGTCGGGCTCAGGAAAAACAACTGCATCGCTGGCTATGCTGCGTGCGTTTCCACTGACGCGCGGCAAGATCACCTACACAACGGAAGAGGGCCCGCGTGACATTCAGGGGTTTAATGAGAAAGAACTCTTCCAATACCGAAAACGCGCGCAGATCATCTTTCAGGATCCGTTCTCTTCTCTCAACCCAAGACGCACCCTCAACGAAATTCTGCAGGAGCCTCTCGTCATCCACCGAATGGGCGATAGCCTCAGTCAAGCTGCCCGTATTCGGGAACTGATTGATCTGGTCGGCCTGTCTCCCAGATACTTGCGCCGCTACCCGCATTCTTTCTCCGGTGGTCAGCGCCAACGCATTGGCATCGCAAGAGCATTGGCTCTGAACCCGGAGTTCCTGATCTGTGATGAACCAACCTCCGCACTCGACGTGTCCGTTCAGGCGCAAATCCTGAATCTCCTCAAAGATCTGAAGGACGAACTTGGCCTTACTTACGTCTTCGTGAGCCATAACCTCGCGGTGGTTGATTACATCTCGGATCGTGTAGCCGTTATGTGTAAGGGCAAGGTAGTGGAAGTTGGCCCAACACGACAAATCATAGACAACCCAATCCACCCCTATACAAAAGCGCTTCTCAAGGCGGTGCCGGAACCATCACTGGATCACAAACTGGACTTCGGATCACTGGAAGGAACAAGCAGCTCCGATCCAACCCAATGGCCAGCTCCCTATCGTATGCGCTACACAACAGTGCCATATCTGGTGGAGATGGAAACAGACCACTGGGTGTGTGCCCCCGGAATGGAAGCCATGCGTGATATCGTGGGACTGGGAGGCAGTCACATATGATCACCCGACGCTTCCTGAACGCAGCGCTTGTCTTTGCAGCTCTTGCATTCCCATCCGCTTCCTCCGCTCTGGTGCTGAAAGAAACGCCCGGCATCCCTCCGGGCTTACCTCCTGTTGTCGACCGAGTGCCCAAAGAACCGCTCGTGACCTATCCGGAAGATATGGGCCGAGTCATCGGCGTACAGGGAGGCTCTCTGCATACGCTGATTTCACGCCCCAAGGATGTTCGCCTGATCAACGTATGGGGGTATGCGCGACTGGTCGGTTACAACGAAAACCTCGAGCTCAATCCGGACATTCTGGAAAGTGTCGACAATCACTACGACAAAGTCTTCACGCTGCACTTGCGGGAAGGACACAAATGGTCTGACGGCAGCTCTTTTACAGCTGAGGATTTCCGCTTCTGGTTTGAAGATGTGGCCCTCAATGACGAACTCAACCCTATCGGCCTGCCAGGCTTTATGCTGGTGGACGGGGAGGGGCCGGAGTTTACGGTGATTGACGAAACCGCCGTCCGCTTCGAATGGCATGAGCCAAACCCACTGTTCCTGCAAGAACTTGCAAAGGCTCGCCCCCCATTCATCTATCGGCCCGCCGCCTACATGAAGCAGTTCCATGAGAAGTATGGAAACCCCGAATTCATCCGTCAGATTGCGCGTATTGAGAAGGTCCGCGGCTGGGCACCTCTGTTTAATCGCATGGACGATATGTACGGCGCGTCGAACCCACACATCCCCACATTGCAGCCCTGGGTACCGCGCACAGCTTCAGGTGAACGCCGGGCGGTGATGGAGCGCAATCCCTTCTTCCATCGTGTTGACAATGCTGGCCAGCAACTGCCCTACATCAACCGCATCATCATGGATGTGGTAGATGGCAAACTCATCCCAGCAAAGACATTGGCAGGTGAGAGTGACCTCCAAGCACGCGGACTGGGTTTTTCTGACATCTCAGTACTCAAACGCGGCGAGCAAACGCAGGATTATGATACTCGTCTCTGGCTCAACTCCAAAGGCTCTGAAATCTCAATCCTGCCCAATCTGAGCGTCAAAGACCCAGTCTGGCGAAAACTCATGCAGGACCGCCGGTTCCGCCACGCACTCTCCTTAGGCATCGATCGTGAGCTCATCAACAAGGTGCTCTATTTCGGCTTAGGTCGTGCCGGCAATGACACCGTGCTCAACATTTCTCCTCTCTTCCAACCAGACTTCCAGACGGCATGGGCTGAGTTTAATCCTGACCTTGCCAACCAACTGCTCGATGATATCGGCCTGACGGATAGGCGCGGAGACGGTGTCCGCCTTTTGGAAGATGGGCGCCCGCTACAGCTCATTATCGAGATCACTGGTGAGAGTTCCGAGCAGGATGATGCTTTGGAGTTGGTTGCTGAAACATGGCAAGAGATTGGTGTCTCCGCTTTCATCCGCCCCAGCCAACGCGATACAATCCGTGCTCGCGCACTATCAGGTGCTCTGATGATGTCTGTCTGGTCGGGTTTTGAAAATGGTGTCCCGACGGCTGACATGCCTCCCGTAGACTACGCTCCGACACGAGAGGATTTTCTCTCCTGGGCACCATGGGGCAATTACTATGAGAGTGATGGTCATGCAGGTGTCAGACCAGACTGGCCGCCTGCCATCCGGCTGATCGAACTCTTTGATCAATGGCTTGTCAGCAGCAGCTTTGAAGAACGGGATATGATCTGGGAGCAGATCCTCCAGATCCATGCCGATGAAACCATTCATATCGGTCTGGTCAACGGCGTCCGGCACCCGGTTGTTGTTAAGGGCCTGCTCAATGTTCCAGAGATGGGCATCTATGGGTGGGATCCGGGCGCTCAGTTCGGCATCCATCGCATGGATCTCTTCTTCTTCAAGGACTTACTGTCGGATGAAGATAGCTGAAAAAGCAAACCTCCGATGTAAGCTTAAGCGCCCGCTAATGGGGCTTCTCAAACCTGATTAGATTTTCTCAGAGAAAGCCAAGAGTGCTCCTTTACACTTCACCCACGAGTGGTGTGAGAGAAGAAAGGGAAGCGGGTGCTCAATTACATCCTGCGGCGGCTTTTGGTGATGATACCAACGCTTGCCGCCATCAGTTTCCTCATCTTCTTCATCATCGAGCTGCCGGAAGGGGATTACATCTCCAACCAGATCTCCATGCTACGATCAACCGGAGAGAGCGCCTCCATCGGCAGGCTGGAGTTTCTCCGTAAAGAGTTCGCCTTAGACCGCCCCTTTGTAGAACGCTACGGCATATGGGTCGGCCTCTGGCCGGGGCCAAACGGATTTGACGGGCTCATTCAGGGCAACTGGGGCTGGTCGTTTGAGTATGATCAGCCAGTGGGGGAGGTTGTTGGTCCAACATTACCGCTCACAATTGCACTCAACCTAGCAACCATCCTCTTCATCTACTGCGTTGCTTTTCCAATCGGCATCTACTCGGCAACACACCAATACTCCGTTGGCGACTACTCCTTCACCCTCATCGGATATCTCGGCCTTGCCACACCTAACTTCCTGCTTGCTCTCGTGCTCATGTATCTGGCCAACAGCTGGTTTGGCCTGACTGTCGGCGGCATCATGGAAGAGCGTTACATCGGTGAACCCATGAGCAGCGGCAAAGCCCTTTCCATTGTTGCTCACCTTGTCGTTCCGGTCATCGTCATTGGCACATCCGGCACAGCAGCAATGATCCGCCGTTTGCGCGCAAACCTACTCGATGAACTTTTCAAGCAGTATGTCACCACCGCCCGCTCCAAAGGCATGCGAGAAAGCAAGCTCCTCGTTAAGTACCCACTTCGTGTAGCCCTCAATCCATTCATCGCAGATATCGGCAATCTGATCCCGTCGCTGGTCTCAGGCTCTGTGATCGTTTCAGTTGTTCTGAATCTACCAACAGTTGGTCCGGTTCTTTTGGGCGCGCTGCAATCGCAGGATCAGTTCCTTGCTGGGTTCATTCTGCTCTTTGTCTCCATCCTCACTCTCATTGGCATGCTGGTCTCTGATGTCCTGCTTGGGTATCTCGATCCACGCATCCGACTTGGTAAGGAGGGTGTCAGACAATGAAACAGGGAGATCGCGGAGAAGACAAGGTAGAGCACTACGTCAATCCTAAGGGCTTCGACCCCAAGGAAGTGGAAATCCTGACCAGAGAGCAGGAACGCTACTACCAGGCGCCTCAATGGAAAATCATCTGGTGGAAGTTCCGCAAACACAAGCTGGCTGTCGCGTCAGCTATTGTGCTCTTCTTCTTCTATCTCTGCGTGCCTTTTGCTGAAATCATTGCTCCTTATCCAGTCGCCAAACGAAACGTAGATTTCCTTTTCGCTCCACCTCAGGCCATCCATCTGTTCCATGAAGGCAAGCTTGTTGGTCCCTTCGTTTACGGGCTAAACCCTTCTGTTGATCTTGAGAACCTGAAGTGGGTCTACGAAACCGACACCACCAAAGTGCAGAAACTTCGCTTTTTTTGTGAGGGAGAGCCTTACAAATTCTGGGGCCTGTTCCCTGCTAAGTTCCACGTTGTCTGCCCTGCAAAAGACGGCACTCTCTTCATCGCTGGTACAGACAGGCTGGGGAGGGATCAGTACTCCGGCCTTGTCTATGGAGCACGTCTGTCTCTCACCATCGGCCTTGTTGGCGTAAGTATATCGATGGTGCTTGGAGTGATGCTGGGTGGCCTTGCCGGTTTCTTTGGTGGTTGGATCGACAGCTCCATCCAACGCGTCATTGAGATCATGCGATCGCTCCCCGAACTCCCCCTCTGGATGGCGTTATCGGCTGCACTTCCCATCACGTGGTCGCCTGTCTGGATTTACTTCGGCCTGACAGTCATCTTGGGTCTGCTGGATTGGCCGGGGCTAGCCCGTGCTGTTAGATCCAAACTGCTTTCTTTGCGGGAGGAAGAGTACGCTAAAGCAGCAGCTCTCATGGGCGCTAGCCCAAGCCGCATCATCGTCAAACACCTGCTCCCCGGATTTACCAGTCACCTAGTTGCATCGGCAACTCTGTCTGTGCCCGCCATGATATTGGGGGAAACAGCATTGTCCTTCCTCAATCTTGGCCTCAGGCGACCTGCCGTTTCGTGGGGCGTTCTGCTCAATGAAGCCCAGAATATCTCGGTGGTCACCATATATCCGTGGTTGATGGCTCCGGTTATTCCAATCATCATCGTGGTGCTTGCATTTAACTTCATGGGGGATGGGCTGCGCGATGCGGCGGACCCATACAAGTAGCTGGAGCCTCGGGTGTCATGGAAGAGCAATCAGAGGACTGGGACCGCCAGTACAAAGAAGGTCGCTGGCATTTTCTCAATGACATCAAAGAAGCAGCCCGCTACGGCATACTCACCGCATGGCTGTGTCAGATTGAGGCAACACGAACCGTGCTGGATGTGGGTTGCGGTGAAGCAATCTTGTATCACTATCTCAAAGCTTCAAGCCTACAGCACTATTGCGGTGTCGACCTTTCTGAAACCGCATTGAGTAAAGCCGAAGTAAACCCGGATGAGGCACAGCTGGTGCAATCTGATCTGGAGAGTTTCTCTCCTAAATCCGGACAGAAGTTTACAGCGATCATCTTCAATGAAGTGCTTTATTTCTGCGAAGATCCGGAGCAGCAGCTCAAAAGGTATGTTGAGTTTCTGGAGCCCGATGGTGTTATCGCAATCTCCATGTACACACCGGCTCGAGAGAAATCCGGTGCGCACAAGTCTCTCCAAAAGGTCTGGACTGAAACAGATAAGGCCACGCACTGGCAAGTGCTGGATGATTTAGAGCTGAACTCCCGCTCAAAGAACGTCGGCTGGAAGCTCCGCCTCGTTAAACCTGTCCGCTCGACAGGCTGAAGTCACGCTTCGCTTCTTCGAGCAACTCCTGAGAACTAAGCCAAACAGCAGCAGGGTGTGCTGAGGTTATCTTGAAAAACACCTCCAAAAACTCAGAGCACCCTTCGCCATGATCCAGATGGTGGGTTAGCAATCCGATAGGCTCACTCGCATTCGTCCGTCGCCGGCTGAGCTGAAGGTCTAGCCGCTTCCGTGCTGCGTCCCAACCAATAAAACGCTTGTTCTTTTTCCATTTAATGATGTCTACGTGGCTTTGCAGGCGTGGCAATCGGAAATGGTTGATCCATGTGAACGCCGAGAGGCCATAATCACCTTGTTGCTGCAGCAGTTGCACGGCACGCGGAGCAATCCTGTTCCATGGCGGCACAAACAGCGGCACAAAGCGCTCAGCAAACAAGCCTCGCAGGACCTCTTTGCCTTCCAGAAGTTCCTTCTCCATGTCCAAAGCAGTCCGCCGCCAACCAAACTCACTGGCTTTTTCACCACGAGATTTATCCTGATAGTTCTTATGCTGCCATCCATGATGAAGAACTTGAACGGTGCGCGTACGTGCAAGACGCTGGGCCAAATCCTCTGTCGCAAACTTAGGGATAACTGCAAGCGAAAGCGGAACATCGAACCGCTCAGAAAAGCCAATCAACTCGTCCAGTTCGGGCGTAGGAGAAACTGCATCATCATCGCGCCACCAGAACCTGACAGTGAGCCCACGCTCTACAAACCAATCCAGATGTTGAGTGAGTGCCTGCTCAAAATACTCCTGATCCCTATCTGTGGCTTTATCCTTTGAGAGGGCGGAAACGACAACTGCAGCAGGGCTAGAGGTCACGAGAAACGTTCCTTTCCCAGATGATCCCAACTGTACTGTCCAAAGCAGTCTCCATACCAAGATCAGCAGCAAGAATTTGTGCTGAGATCTCCGCACCATTCAGCGCCACATGCAGATCAGGGGCGGGAAGTCTAAGCGCTTTCTGAGCAGCTTGAGCCAGCGTGTTGGGGCTGAGAACCTTCTCCGGCACGGCCACCGCTCTGCGATGTTTCATCAGGCTGATGGCCCGCTGTGTCTGTTCTGTCTCCGCTTCCTGCGCAAAGGGAACCAACACAGATGGAATGCCTGCACGCAGGATATCGACCACCGTATTGTAGCCAGCTTGTGAGATGGAGAGCTTGGCGTTCCTCAAAAGAGCAGGGAAGTCCTTACGCGCCCGCTCAATAATAAGTTCAGAGGACGAATGCCGGGAAAGCTGCCGAAACTCTGCCTCAGAAATGTCATGCCCCACAAGCACTCGCCATTTGGGTGTTTTGTTTGGTGGCATGTGGTTGGGAGCTGAAAGTACAGCCCGCAGCAAAGCAGAGCCCACAGCCCCGCCACCGCAGGAAACGATCACCTCATCAGTCCCATCTGCTGAGGTCGCCTCTGTCGAACGATCATCACTGATATAGCCCGTGTAACGAACATGCGAGCTGACCCGATAAGCAAAGGGGAAGCTGTCGCCCAATGTGATGAGCTGCGGGTCGGAGTGGACAAGAATGCGGTCGTAAAAGGCCGTTGCCTGCGAGGCCATCCACTCTTCCTTCCAAGCCTCATCCTTGCGCACCAGAATATCGCGCACTGAACAGACCACCCACGGCGGAGATGATTTGGTGCCAGCACACTCCAGAAGCCGGGTCATCTCAGCAGCAAACATGCGCCTGCCAAACGGGTAGGTCTCGGTAATCAGCAGATCAAAATGTTCAGAGGAAAAGGCGGAGAGCGTCGCCGCAATACGCTTCTCCCACCATGCTTCATCAATTGGATTGTTATGCTCGTCCAGCAACACATCAAACTTGGCACTGGCCGCTCGAACTGCAGGCAACTGCACCACAGACAACCCACCACAGTCCAGCGTCGCAGGAATACGGTTGCCGGTGGCGAGTGTCACAGCAATACCCTGACGAACCAGCGCTTTCGCCAGCGCAACAGCACGCACAATATGGCCGGAGCCAAGTAGATGCTGAACATGGATGAAGGCTTTCATCATCGGCCTCCGTGCACTCTCCGCTTAAACTGGTGGTGTTCAAGAGCGGCATGGAGAACTTTGTCCAACCCTCTCGCACCAGCCTCCAGACTGTGGTTCTTGTGAATGTTCTCTATGGCGGCAAGGCCCATGTTCTCACGTTTATGCGGGTTTTTGATGAGCGACATCAGGTTCTGTGCCAATGCCGAGGCATCCCCTTCATCAGAAAGCAGACCACTGGTACCTTCCTCAACAATGTCAGGAACTCCAAACACCCGTCCACCCACCACAGGCAAGCCGCAGGACTGGGCTTCCAGGAACACAAAACCAAACGCTTCACGAATAGCGGGCCAGACGAACACGTCGTGAGAGCGATAAAGCCGGGGCATTTCCTGCCATGGGATCAAACCAACAAATTCAGTTCGTTCCGGATCAAACAGCGGCTCAACCTCACCGCGGGCAGGGCCGTCTCCAGCGATTGTCAGTCGCCATGGCAGATCTGCAATCTGTTTCAGCGCAGCCGCAAGCACCATGTAAGAAAACTGCTTGTCACCCTCACGCATCATACCGGCGCAGAGCAGACGTATCTTCCCGTCTGCAGACCCTTTGGTAACACTATGGCTGACTTCGAACTTCGCAGTCTCCAGAAAGGGGGGAAGCACTGTCAGAACATCATCATTCAACACCTCTTTCAGGCATTGAGCATCTGCGTTAGTGAGCGCGACAACTTGGTTCGCCTGCGCAAGAGCAGCATCTGCTGCATTGAACCCAAGCGCCCAGTTCCCTGCCTGTCGTTTCGGTGCGCGGCTTGCCTCCACCACCACATAAGGAATGTTGAACTTGGCGCAAAGGTAAGGGCCAATCCAGTCTGGGGCTTTGTGGTAGAGATGATAGGTGAGGAACACATCCGGCACGTCACCACGCTCAATCCAGCGTTCCGCGATTGCCTTGGCTTCTGTGATCGCAAGCTCTTTCACTTCCCGCGTAACATCTTCACCGCCCTCTGCCCGCCAACTGCGGAATGTGGACGCCACATCAACCTCATGCCCAGCCAGCTGCAATGCCCGCACAATCAGACGGCCCATGGTCCGGTCCCCCGAAGGCACAGGATGGTCGATTGGTTTCATGGGAGCGGTAAAGGCAACTTTCATGAGCAAGGCTCCAGGCTTCTCGAAAACTGTTCTTCCAGAAAATCCAGACCGGGCGAGGCACTGAAACGATCATGCACACTGCGAAACGCATTACTGCCAACGCGCTCGCGTTCTGCGGGCTGTGTAATCAGTGAGCGAAGCGCGTCTGAAAGGGAGGACACGTCTTCTGGAGGACACAACACGCCGGTTTGTCCGCTCTCGATGATTTCAGGCAGCGCTGACACCTCTGTTGAGACACAAGGCAGCGACATAGCCTGAGCTTCCATCACCACATTGGGCAACCCGTCCCGATCTCCTGATTTGGAGACACGGCAAGCCAGAGCAAAAATGTCTGCCTTTTGCATCTCGTCCAAAACCCGTGCCCGTGGTTGCGGGCCGAGCCATGAAATCCGGTCATTCAGACCAAGCTGCTTGCCAAGGTCCTCTAAAGATTGGGACAACTCACCTCCACCAACATGAGTGAAGTGCCAGTTCAACTCCTTGGGCAGCTCACTGAATGCACGCAGCAAGATATCGTAGCCCTTCTTGTCCACCAGACGCCCCACGGAAATGATCTGAACACTGTCTTTTCCTGTTCCGTCTCGCAGGGTGGCAGGATGCGGAGCCTCAGGAAATCCGCAAAAATCTAGACCATGATAAACAAGGCTGATCTTGTCAGGCTTCGCGCAAAGAGATTGCAGATATGCTAGATTGGCTTTTGTGCAGGTCACACCCCAAGCGGCATCTGCCAGCTTTGTCTTAAGCTCCCACCGCTCTGTGGTCCAGATGTCCTTCGCATGGGCGGAAAACGACCACTTGCGACCAGAAAGCATGGCTGCATAGCGGGCAACGGTGCAGGGGCTGTGGAGGTAATGCGTGTGTATCCAGATAACGTCAGCGGGCAACTCATGAGCCATCACGCAAGCTTGCCCCCAACGGCGAAACCGCTCAGCGTTCCTCTTGTGCTTCAGGTCGTTCTCAAAGCAAGCTCTGGCCGCAGCATAAGTCGGCTGCCTCTTCGCCCAGTCCAAAGCTCGCTTCACGCGTGGAGGGTCGTCTTTCAGATACTCAGTCAGATAGAGTACATCCGCCGTAATCTTCTTATGCACGTCATGCACATAAGGATCATACGGGTGACGTAAAGCGACAATGAGTTGCTCGACACCTCGCTCCTGCAAGCCATAGATCTCCTGCGCAATGAACGTTTCAGAAAGACGCGGGTACCCTTTGACCACGACTGCAATACGACCAGTCTCCATCGCTACCCCGTCTTGCAAGTCAGTTTAGGATCTGCAGAAACATTCAGTCTTTGCATCAAGGCCTGATCACTCATGCCAAGAATTTCAGCGGTTCTGAGATTGATCACATCAAGCCCGCCCAGATAGTTCTCTGAATGGGCGTGAGATGGCGGGGCAATAAACGGAAGGTTGGCGAGGGCCTTTACCATCAGTTCCACACTTGGATAGGAGTCGATAGGCAGCATCTGCGCAAGGCCAAGCCGCTGGGCCTGCTCCGCACGAATGGCTTGCTCTCTGCGAGGCACAACACGTGGCACCAGCAAGGCCGGATTATCGAAGGAAAGAACCTCACAGAAAGTGTTATATCCACCCATGCCAATCACAGCCGTCGCATTGGCCATATAGGGCTCGATTTCCGGCGTGAAGCGCAGGATCTCAACATCGCGCAGATGCGAAGCACGGGTTGTAAAAGCCTCCACATCCGCCTTGCTCATAAACGGACCAAGCACGATGAGAGCCGGGAAGAGTGGACGCAGCCGAGCTTCATAAGCACGCATCACCCAATCCACCAGTTCAACGCCATCTCCGCCGCCACCGGGCGTCACCAGCACATAAGGCGCACCATCAAACGGGGCCGTGAAATCCTGAGCTGAACTTGGCATTGACCGGCGCAGATAGCCGGTAAACAGCGTCTTTTGCATCACAGACTGGTCAAAGCCAAGTCCATCCAGTGGGTTGTTCATCACGGATGGGCCGTAAACCCAGATCTCGTCATAAAGATCATTGAGGGCAGGGTAAGCCCGCTTGCGCAGCCATTCTTCCTTCAAAACCAGCGGATCATCCATCACATCGCGAAGACCCAGTACCAAGCGCGTCTTCTGCCCTTTCAGGTACTGAAGCGTAGGCAGAACCTCACTGCGCAGCCCAAGAGGCTCTTTGTCGACAATGAAGATATCTGGCTTAAACACCTTTGCAGTGTGCTCGATGATCGATGAGCGGATTGCGATCGTCTCGTTGATGTCCAGCTGCAGCGATAGGGAGGTGTACTCCCCACTGCGCAGTTTGATCACTCCGGGTATGCGGACGAAATCAACGCGGGAGCGAAACTCAAAGCTACCAATTATCGGGGAGCCGGAAAGGATGAGGACGGACATTTCCGGGAAGGAACCAACCAGAGATTGAGCGATTGTCCGGCATCGCCGCAGGTGGCCAAGGCCAAAGGTGTCGTGGCTGTAAATCAGAATTTTTGGCGTCATTACCGTCATGCGCTTCTTATTCCATCTGCTGCGCACAAACCTCAGCGTCAGATCATAGAAGTGGGGGAGGACCACCAGACAACAGCAAAACCAGTCCATCCGCTGATAGCGTCAGAACAGAACCCCAAAATCCAAGGGATGAAGAGGGTTTTGTGCCGTTTTTTTAAGATCTTGAAGCGTAAAGTTCCCTTGCGTCAGTTGAAGTGTAAATCGCATCGCCTCAGTTTGGGTTAGCCTGGCCTGAGCTTAATCGGAGTGGACATGGAAAAATCGCTTTTCCAATTCATCTGGAAGAACTCGGCCCGCTATCAAGTGGCGATTCTTCTAGTCACCTTATTGTCCTATCCGGTCAGTTACATCCTGCTGGATCTGCCTAAGACAATTACCAATGAAGCAATTCAGGGTAGCAATTTCCCGGTAGAGTTTTGGGGTGTCCAACTCGGGCAAATCGAGTACCTGGCGGTGCTGTGTATTTTGTTCTTGGTTCTTGTTGTCGTTAGCAACTGCATCAAACTCTACCTCAACATCTACAAGGGTAGACTGGGCGAGAGGATGCTACGCCAGTTGCGGTTTGAGCTGTTTCAGCGCGTACTCCGCTTCCGCCTGCCTCACTTTAAGAAGGTCAGCTCCGGCGAGATCATACCAATGATTACCGCTGAGGTCGAGGATGTAGGAGGTTTTGTTGGCGAGGCCTTCGCTCTGCCAGCCTATCAGGGCGGTATGTTGGTGGTGCAGGTTGGCTTCATTTTCATGCAGGATCCGCTGCTTGGTCTGGCCGCTATTTCGCTCTATCCGGTACAGGGCTACATCATTCCCAAGCTGCAGCAAAAGGTCGTGCGCCTGTCTCGCCAACGCGTGAAGAATGTGCGCGTGATTGCAGACAAGGTTGGAGAGAGCATCTCTGGCATCTCTGAGATCCATAGCAACGACACTTCTGCTTGGCATTCAGCGGACCTGTCCGACCGGCTTTACCGCAACTTCCGCATTCGCTTTGATATCTACAATCGCAAGTATTTCATCAAGTTCGTCAATAACTTCATGAACCAGCTGACGCCGTTCTTCTTCTACTTCATCGGCGGTTATCTGGTCATCAAGGGCCAACTCAGCATTGGTGCACTCATCGCAGTGATCGCAGCTTACAAAGATCTGGCGGGCCCATGGAAAGAGCTGCTGGCGTACTACCAGATGACGGCAGATGTTTCGGTCAAATACCAGACCGTTGTCGAGAACTTCGATCCACCAGATCTATACGACAAGCAACGCCTCTTGGAAGACGAAACGCTACCGCTATCCGGCCCGCTCACGCTCGATAAACTCGGCCTTTCAGGTGCAGGAACAGGGCAGGAGGTGCATGGCGTTTCACTTATTGTTGAACCGGGTAAACCTCTGGCGGTCACTGGCATAGATGGATCAGGACGGGCCGAGCTGCTGCAAATGGCTGCGGGTTTGCTCAGTCCAACCTCTGGCTCGGTCAGTGTCAATCAAACCAGTTTTGAGAACATGTCGGAATCCACGCTGGGCCGGCAAATTGCCTATGTAGGCGGGCACCTTCATGTCTGGACGGGGACCATTCGCGACAACCTGTTTTACGGCCTGCGCCACAGACCGCAAGAAACCATTGACTACGAAGGCAGTGACTTGAAGAAGCGCCAACGCCAGCTGCGGGAAGCGGAGATGACGCTCAATCCTTTCTTCGATCTCAAGGCGCGATGGGAAGACTTTGATCAGGCAAACGCCAGCTCCATGCAAGAGCTGGAGGAGAGAGCCCTCGAACTATGTAAAGTCGCAGGCTTCTCGCGAGATCTCTATCTTCTGGGCGTGGAAACGGTCATTGATCAGCGCTACTGCGAGGAAGTGAACTGCGAACTGGTGCCAAAGCTGCTCGCCGCACGCAAAGCCTTCTGCGAGAAGATTAAAGGCGATGCGCGACTACAAAATCTGGTTGAGTTCTGGGATCCGGAAAAGTTCAACATGTCCGCCAATCTGGCGCAGAACCTGTTCTTTGCCAGCCCCAAAGAACACTTCATGACCATCGAGCACGTCCCGACCGATCCGCAGATCTCAGCTTTCCTTAAGCAAACCGGTTTTGATGTGCTTCTGAGCGACATCGGTCTCAAAATCGCAACGACCATGGTGGAGCTGTTTGCCGATGTCAGTGCAGACAGTGACCTGTTAAACAGATACTCCTTCATCAGCCGCGAAGATCTGCCAGAATTTGGTCGTATTGTGAATGAACAGAAAGGTGGCCAGCGTCGTAGACTGAAGGATGTCGATAGAGCGCGCCTCATCGCCCTTGCACTCAAACTCATCCCTGCCAAGCACCGTCTTGGTGTTCTGGATGACGAGATGCGGGACAAAATCGTCGCCGCACGTGCTCAGTTTATTGAGAGTGTAGGCAAGGACAACGAGCGCTTTGAGTTCTTTGATCCGGAGACATACCTGACCACGCTCAGCATTGAAGACAATCTGGTCTTTGGTCATGCAAGGTTGGACCGCCGCGATGCGCGCCAGAAAATTCAGCAGGTTCTGCAGGAACTGGTCCGGGAGCGCGATCTCATCGTCCCGATCCGCCGCGCTGCCTTCGATTATCACGTGGGAGTGGCCGGTGCGAAGCTGTCCTCACACCAGCGCAGGTTGATATGTCTGGTCCGCGCATTGTTGAAAAACGCTCATATATATATTCTGGACGAGACAGCAAACAGCGCCAGTGCGACCGACAAAGAGCTGCGTACAGACCTTAAAAAGCTG
This sequence comes from Pseudovibrio sp. SCP20, assembly GCF_057774105.1. Taxonomy (NCBI): domain Bacteria; kingdom Pseudomonadati; phylum Pseudomonadota; class Alphaproteobacteria; order Hyphomicrobiales; family Stappiaceae; genus Pseudovibrio; species Pseudovibrio sp. SCP20. Next base: position 643,762 of record NZ_JBYMDH010000001.1, read on the forward strand.
ATGTCAGATAAAATTTTCATGTTTGGAGTAAGTAATGAGACCGTCGCTGAGGAGTTTGAAACGGCGGTTCACCTAGAAAATGGGAGGGTTATCGAGAGATAGTCTTGGGAACTATGGTGAAACAAAGGCGAGATGGTGTGAGCTGTAACACAGATTGCTGGATTGAGTTCAGCTATGCTCATCAAGTTATTGGGAGGGAAATGTGACTATAGATGCTGAAGTCCAAGCTTTGAGCCGCGTCCCTCTCTTTGAAGGACTGGAACCGAGCAAACTTCGTCTCCTTGCGTTCATTAGTGATCGCATGGAGTTTCAGGATGGGGAACATTTGTGCCATCAGGGAGATGATGGCGACAGCGCATTTGTTGTCCTTTCTGGTGAAGTTGCTGTGTTTGTTGATGAAAATGAGGTTGCGCGGGTCGGACAATATGCCATCATTGGTGAGATTGCGATTTTGTGTGATGTACCAAGAACTGCCACGCTGCAGTCGGTTGGAACAACACATATCCTCGCAATATCTAAGGATGACTTTCTGAAACTCATCGCGGAGTTCCCGAAAGTCTCGTTGGAAATCATGCGTGTGTTGGCGTTGCGATTGGAAAAGACGACCAGAGAACTAGCGCAGGCTCGGCCTGCGTCCACTTGAAAGGCCAGATTACTTGAACGAGTTTTCTCTTAAAATTTGGGGTGTTCGCGGTTCTACAGCTGCTGCTGGTCCCGAAACTCTTAGATACGGCGGAGAAACAACCTGCTTTGAAATACGGGCGGGGGACGTTCTGTTAATGGTCGACTGTGGGTCTGGCGCACGCAATCTGGGCAAGGAAATGATGAGAGGCGCTCATCGCGACATCGACCTTCTCTTCACGCACACGCATCTGGACCACATCTGTGGTCTGCCCTTCTTCGAGCCTGCCTACGACCCAAACTTCCGCATCCGGCTGACTGCAGGCCATTTCAGTGATCCCTGTGACCTGAAGGATATCATCTGCCGGATCATGTCCCCCCCTATTTTCCCGGTAGGGGCCAACACGTTATCTGCTGTTTCCTTTAAAAGTTTCAATGCAGGTGACACCCTGAAGAAAGACAATGGCCTGATAATCAAAACAGTTGCGCTAAACCATCCGGGCGGAGCCTGTGGCTACCGGATGGAGTACAATGGTAAGGCCATGTGCATCATCACAGATCACGAAATGGGGAGCGCTCATCACGACGCTGCTGTCCTAGATTTTATCCGTGATGCTGATGTTGTGATCCAGGATGGGATGTACACCTCAGCTGAATACCCTAAATATAAGGGTTGGGGACATTCCACATGGGAGCATGTGGTCGGAATATGCCAGCGCGCCAACGTGAAAACGCCCGTGATCTTTCATCACGATCCGCGGCGCACGGATGATGAACTGGACGAAATCGGTCTGGCCGCTCAACAGATGCATCCACGAGCTATCGTGGCTTCTGAGGGGATGGTCTTCAAACCATAAAGTTCACGCACCCGTCGCTCGCTGTTGATCTGATGAAATTGCGAGCAAACCAGCAACGCCAACTGAATGGCGTGACGGGAGAAAAGTGTGGCAGTTGGAAGTGGTCCAGAAAACTCCGATCCCTCAAAAAAACGCGGATCTGACAAAAAAACGAATGTGGACTTGAGCGAGAAATTCCACGGCATTTCCTACCAGAAAAAAGCTGAACCCTCCCTCTACCAGCAGATCAAACGCGGCGTCTTGGGCCCCAAAGCCCCGGAAGGGGATCTCCCACTGCGTGTCCGCCGCGAAGTTGCCCGTCAGGAAGCAGCGTCCGAGCGCCTCATTGGTATCGTCCAGCTTGGCGTAATCATCTTCTTTGCGATCCTCTATGCGCTTGCCCCGCGCGCAGAAGGCACAATGGGCTTCAACTTTGTCCCCATCGCCTTTTCCTGCTATTTGGTCTTTACCCTCATCCGAATTTACGTCTCCTTCAAAACCATCCTGCCGGTCTGGTATTTGGTCCTCTCTATCATGGCAGACGTGGCGCTACTGGTTGGGCTGATATTCTCCTTCCATATCCAGTACGCCCAGCACCCGACCTTCTACCTCAAGGCCCCAACCTTGATGTACCTGTTCCTCTTCATCGCCTTAAGAGCACTACGTTTTGACCCAAGATACGTGATCCTCACCGGTGTCTTCGGAGCGCTGGGGTGGCTGGGACTGGTGTTCTATGCTCTCACATATCAAGGCGGTTCCACGCTTATCACCCGCAATTACATTGAGTATCTCACGGGCGAAGCTGTGCTCATCGGAGCTGAGCTGGACAAGCTGATCATCATCCTCTCGGTGACAGCGTTGCTGGCCCTCTCAATCTTCAGAGCGCGCCGAACCTTCTTCTCTGCAATTCGCCAGAAGAACGCAGTGAAAGATCTGAGCCGTTTCTTCACCCCGGAAGTGGCCAGTTCCATTGTGGAATCTGAAAGCAGGCTCAAAGCCGGCACGGGAGAAATCAGAGATGTGGCCGTCTTGTTGGTCGATATCAGATCCTTCACCAAAACCGCAGCAAAACTGCCGCCAGAAACCACCATGCGCGTGCTCAGCCTTTATCAAAAGAAGGCGGCCAAGGCGATTTTGGGAGAGGGAGGCAAGATCGATAAGTTCCTCGGCGATGGCATCCTCGCCACCTTTGGCGCCGTCTCCGATACTGAAACTTACGCGGCGGACGCATTGCGCGCAGGCGTTGAACTGGCCCACATTCTAGAAGAAGAAAGTGCTGACCTGGAAGCAGCAGGCTGGCCAATGAAGTTTGAAATCGGTGTTGGTGTCGCAGCAGGCCCTGTGAGTGTCGGCATTGTCGGGGTGCGGGACCGTCTGGAGTTCACAGTGATCGGCGATGCCGTGAACCGTGCAGCTAAGCTGGAGGCCGCCAACAAAGTGCAGGGCACCCGGTTCCTGACAGATGGAGCGACTTATTCCATGGCCCTACGACAAGGGTATAAGGGAAATATGCTAGATTTAAAGTCCGAGTGTGTTGCAGGAATCACCGGAAAAGTAGACCTTGTGGCTTTGGCATGAGAATGATTTTCTCATGCCGACCCGCATAACAGCATTTTGCAGCTTTCAAAGAATTTTGGCGGGAGCTTTGAAAGACGCGGGGCAAACAAAATGAATCGGGATGGGATTCCATGCAACTTAATAATGAAATTGCAGCCGTAGTAACTGGCGGCTCATCAGGTCTTGGCGCGGCAACCGCACGGAAATTGGCCAGCCACGGCGTGAAAGTAACTCTTTTTGACGTGAACGAAGAAGCTGGGAATGCGCTTGCACAAGAAATCGGCGCTCAGTTTGTAAAAGTTGACGTCACCAGCGATGACAGCGTGAAAGCAGGTCTGGATGCAGCTGAAGCAGCGCACGGCCCAACTCGCATCCTCGTCAACTGCGCAGGTATCGCACCAGTTGCCAAAACCACTTCTCGTGGTGAACCGCACCCGATGGATATGTTCCAGACGGTCATTAACGTAAACCTTGTTGGCACGTTCCGCTGTACATCGTTTGCTGCAACACGCATGGCAAACCTTGACCCACTTACAGAAGATGGTGAGCGCGGTGTGGTCATCTCAACCGCATCTGTCGCAGCGTTTGACGGTCAGATCGGTCAGGCAGCTTATGCAGCTTCCAAAGGTGGTATTGCAGCTCTGACACTGCCTGTTGCGCGTGACCTGTCCAAATCCGGCATCCGCGTAATGACCATTGCACCGGGCATCTTTGAAACCCCAATGCTGCGTGGTCTTTCTCAGGAAGTGCAGGACTCTCTCGGTCAGCAGGTTCCATTCCCATCTCGTCTGGGTCGTGGTGATGAATACGCGCAGCTGGTTGAAGCAATCTGCACCAACCCAATGCTGAACGGCGAAACCATCCGTCTGGATGGCGCGATCCGCATGGCTCCGCGTTAAGTTTTTATAGCCTGAGAGCGCACAGCTCTCAGGCCCGCTTTATGTCGTAAATGACAAAACCTACCTATATGGTCTAATCCAAAGGTCGACTAAGTGCTTAGGCACACGCTCGTGCAGTGATATCTTAGTCCTGCTAAGTTCGTCAGATTGTAATTACAGATCTGATTCCTCGAGACCTTCATGGCGACCTATACCAGCTCCACCCCACAGCAGTTTTTTGGCAAGCTTCCTGAGCAGACAGATGTTCTGATCATTGGTGGCGGCGTTATCGGTACCTGTACAGCCTATTGGCTGGCGCAGAAGGGCGTGAACGTCACGCTCTGCGAAAAAGGCCGTGTTGCTGGCGAGCAGTCCAGCCGAAACTGGGGCTGGGTGCGCCAACAGGGCAGGGATGCTGCTGAGCTCCCTATTTCCATGGAAAGCAATCGGCTTTGGCAGCAATTGATGAAAGAAACTGGTGAGGATCTCGGCTTCCGCCAGCACGGTGTCTTCTATCTGGCTGAGAAAGAAGAAGACCTCAAAGGCTACGAGAGTTTTCTGGAACTTGCCAAACAACACCAGCTCGATACGCGGCTGCTGAGCAAAGATGAAATCTACGCTGAGATCCCGGGTAAACCAGGTAAATGGGTTGGCGGTATGGTCACTCCAAGCGATGGCCGTGCTGAACCTTGGGTCGCCGTACCTGCCATCGGGCGGGCTGCTGAGCGCAATGGCGCTGTTATCGTTGAAGACTGTGCAGTCAGAACACTGGAGTTTGAAGGTGGCAAGCTGACTGGTGCTGTGACGGAGAAAGGAACGATCAAAGCGGACCGAGTGTTGATCGCAGCTGGTGCCTGGTCATCTCTCTTCGCGCAAAACCTCGGTGTGTCTATGCCGCAACTGTGCGTGCGGGCAACCGTTGCTGCGACCAAAGCAGCGCCTGATCTCTTCAGTGGCGATGCAGCAGATGGCACATTTGCGTTCCGCAAGCGAGTAGATGGGGGCTATACCCTTGCAGTGAGTGACATTCATGATCACTACATCGGTAAGGATTCCTTCCGCCACCTCTTCAAATGGCTTCCGGCAATCAAAGCATCTTTCAAAGGCATCACCTTTGGCATGAACTCGCCGAAGAACTATCCGGACGCCTGGAGCCACAAGCGCCGCTGGACAGGAGATGAAGTCACTCCGTTCGAAACTTGCCGCGTCCTGAATCCCGATCCAAGCCCACGAGCTCTGAAGCGGATTCAGGAGCGTCTGGTCGATCGGTTCCCGCAGCTCAAAGATCTGCAGCTGGAAGAAAGCTGGGCCGGAATGATCGATGCCATGCCAGACTTTGTCCCAATCATGGATGAAGTGCCCACGCAACAGGGTGTCTTCATCGCAACCGGCTTCTCTGGCCATGGCTTCGGCATCGGACCCGCAGCAGGGCGCGTCATGGCGGATATGTTGATGGGCAAACCAGCAGGATATGACTTGACCCGCTTCCGTTACTCCCGTTTCTCCGATGGCTCCAAGATTGAGCTCGGACCGTTTATCTAAGTTTCTTGAGTTAGTGACGTGATTTATTCAGAAAAGACACCGCAGCAGTTCCATGATGAGCAGCCGCAGGAAACCGACGTGCTTATCATTGGTGGAGGCATCATTGGCGTTTGCACTGCCTACTATCTCGCGAAGAAAGGCGTCAGTGTTACTCTCTGCGAAAAGGGTCGCGTAGCGGGTGAGCAGTCCAGCCGCAACTGGGGCTGGATCCGCCAGCAAGGCCGGGATGAGCCAGAAATTCCTCTTTCCATCGAAGCGCGCCACCTCTGGGCGCAGCTGAGCAAAGAGACTGGTGAAGATCTGGGTTACAGCGCAACAGGTGTCTACTATCTTGCTGAAAAGCATGAAGATCTAGAGAACTTCGAGAAGTTCGTTGAGCTGGGCAGGAAGTACGACCTGGACACCTGCATGATCTCAAGAGCGCAAGTCCACGAAGACATCAAAGGCAAGGAAGGTCGCTGGATTGGTGGAATGCACACCGCCAGTGATGGCCGCGCTGAACCCGGACAAGCGACACTGGGCATCGCCAAAGCCGCGCAACGCCTCGGAGCTGTCATCTGCGAAAACACAGCGGTCCGCACGCTGGTGAAGTCCGGGGGCAACGTTGTTGGTGCTGTAACAGAGCAAGGCGAGATCAAAGCAGGTCAGGTGATGTTGGCAGGAGGGGCCTGGTCCTCTCTGTTTGCAGCCAACGCAGGTATTAAGCTGCCACAGCTCTCCGTAGAGCTGACAGTGGCTGCAACCGAAACGATGCCGGATGTCTTCCCTGCCAACGCCTCAGACAACACCTTCGCCATGCGCCGCCGTCAGGATGGCGGTTACACGCTGGCTCACAAGAACAACCAGACCCACCACATCGGCTTGGATTCCTTCCGCTTTCTGAAACAGTGGCTGCCAAACATGGCGGAGAACCTGAAGGGCACCAGCATCAAACCATGGTCACCGAAGAACTATCCGGACCACTGGATGCAAAAGCGCCGTTGGACCGGAGCAGACACAACCCCATTTGAAGCCATGCGTGTTCTAAACTCCAAGCCGGATCAAAAGGAACTCGCGGCACTGACACACGCTCTTGCAGACCGTTTTCCGCAGCTCAAAGGAACCAAACTCCAATCAGCTTGGGGCGGCCTCATTGATGCAATGCCGGACTTCCTGCCCGTCATCGATCGGGCACCTGCTCAGGAGAACCTGCACATTGTAACGGGCTTTTCTGGTCACGGATTTGGAATCGGCCCATCCATAGGGCGGCTTATGGCGGATGTGCTCACAGGAAAACCGGCGGGGCACGACCTCTCCAGTTTCGCCTTTAACCGCTTCTAAAAGCAGGAAGACTTGAGGCACCGGCAGACGACACCCGAGAAATGCTCAAGCGAACAGAAGGGGAGAGGCGTACCGGCGGGTACTCTTTTTCTCTTTAGTGGTGTAAGCTGAAGAAAAGTTGCCAAATTAGTCCGATAAAACTAACTATACCGCAACGCGTAGATAACATTTCGCCAGATTGGGGTTTTCAATGCCAAACTATCGTTCACGCACATCCACACACGGCCGCAATATGGCAGGCGCCAGAGGTCTGTGGCGTGCAACCGGTGTTAAGGAAGGTGACTTCGGCAAGCCGATTATTGCTGTCGTAAATTCCTTCACGCAGTTCGTGCCTGGCCACGTGCATTTGAAAGACCTCGGTCAGCTTGTCGCTCGTGAAATCGAACAGGCCGGCGGCATCGCAAAAGAGTTCAACACCATCGCAGTCGACGACGGCATCGCGATGGGCCACGACGGCATGCTCTACTCGCTGCCATCTCGTGAACTGATCGCAGACTCCGTTGAGTACATGGTCAACGCACACTGCGCTGATGCCATGGTCTGTATTTCCAACTGTGATAAGATCACTCCAGGCATGCTGATGGCGTCTTTGCGCCTCAACATCCCAACCGTGTTTGTGTCCGGTGGACCGATGGAAGCGGGCAAAGTAACGCTCGCAAACGGTGAAAAACGCAAAGTTGACCTTGTCGACGCAATGATCGCCGCAGCCGATGACAGTGTTTCTGACAGCGATGTTCAGAGCATCGAGCGCAGCGCATGCCCGACTTGTGGTTCCTGTTCTGGCATGTTCACCGCGAACTCCATGAACTGTCTGACTGAAGCTCTAGGCTTGTCCCTTCCGGGCAATGGATCCACGCTTGCAACACACGCAGACCGGAAACGTCTGTTCATCGAAGCAGGCCACCTGATCGTGGACCTGGCCAAGCGCTACTACGAACAGAACGACGAAAATGCTCTTCCGCGCAACATTGCAAACTTCAAAGCTTTTGAAAACGCAATGACAATGGACATCGCCATGGGCGGCTCCACCAATACCGTTCTGCACCTGCTTGCTGCTGCTCAGGAAGGTGAAATTGACTTCACCATGGACGACATTGATCGTCTGTCCCGTCAGGTGCCAGTCCTCTGTAAAGTCGCCCCTTCCGTTGAAAACGTTCATATGGAAGACGTCCACCGCGCAGGTGGTATCCTCGGCATTTTGGGCGAACTCGACCGCGCAGGCCTGATCGATACCTCCGTGAAGTCTGTCCACGCGAAAGATATGGCAGAAGCTCTGGAGCGCTGGGACATCAAACGCACAGACAGCGCTAGCGTGCGCGAATTCTTCTCCGCAGCGCCGGGCGGCGTTCCAACGCAAGTCGCGTTCTCTCAAAGTTCTCGCTATGAAGAAGGCGTTGATGATGATCGCGAAAACGGTGTCATCCGCTCCAAAGAGCACGCCTATTCTCAGGACGGCGGTCTGGCTGTTCTCTTCGGCAACCTCGCTGAAGACGGCTGTATCGTTAAAACTGCAGGCGTTGACGAGAGCATCCTCAAGTTCTCCGGTCCGGCCCGCATCTTTGAATCTCAGGATACAGCTGTAAGCGCAATCCTGACCGGCAAGGTGAAAGAGGGCGACATCGTTCTCATCCGTTACGAAGGTCCACGCGGTGGTCCGGGCATGCAGGAAATGCTGTACCCAACCAGCTACCTCAAGTCCAAAGGCCTTGGCAAAGCGTGTGCGCTGGTCACTGATGGTCGCTTCTCTGGTGGATCGTCTGGTCTATCCATCGGCCACGTATCACCGGAAGCTGCGGAAGGCGGTAACATTGGTCTGCTGGAAGAAGGCGATATGATCGATATCGATATTCCAAACCGCAAGATCGAAATGCGCGTTTCTGATGAAGAACTTGCATCCCGCCGTGCGGCAATGGAAGCCAAAGGCAAAGATGCCTGGAAGCCTGCCGAAAAGCGCACCCGCAAGGTCTCTACTGCACTGAAAGCCTACGCTGCTATGACAACCAGCGCAGCAAAAGGCGCGGTCCGCAAAGTCGACTAAGCGTAAAGCAACACTGAACAATCAAAGCCCCGTGGAGTTCTGCTCCACGGGGCTTTTTCTTTAAACTCAAAATTCGAGTGCTTAACTCGGAGCGTTCACATACCGCAGATACGGCAGAACGGTTTTGACAGCACCAAACTTGTTCTCAGCATCCTCTGTAGTGACGGCTGGTGGTACGATGACATCTTCACCAACTGTCCAGTCAGCAGGTGTTGCAACGCCTTTGGCGGACATCTGAAGCCCATCCAAAGCGCGAAGGATTTCTGCGAAGTTGCGGCCAACTGTCATCGGATAGGTCATCATCAGCTTGACCTGCTTGTCAGGCCCGATGATGAAAACGGAGCGTACGGTTGCTGAATCTGCAGGTGTTCGGCCATCTGGCAGAACGTATTCTGCAGGCAACATGTCAAAGGCCTTTGCCATCTCAAGCCCCGCATCCGCAACGATCGCGAAATCAGGTTTGCTGCCGCCAACGGCCTCAATGTCGACTTTCCACTTCTTGTGGTCCTCAACACCGTCAACGGAAACACCAAGAACCTTGGTATTTCGTTTGGCCCATTCGTCACCCAACTGGGCAACTGCGCCAAACTCCGTGGTGCAAACCGGGGTGAAGTCCTTGGGGTGAGAGAAAATGATCGCCCAGCTGTCACCGACCCAATCGTGCAGATTGATCTCTCCATGATCAGTAGGAACGGTCAAATTAGGGATCGTATCGTTTATGCGCAAAACCATGACTTGTCCTCTTCTGATATGGCATCTGGACTGAGATAAGACCGCAATATGCCTTTTTTCGGCCCGCCACTATCTTCCTTCAGATTAGTTTTCCGCGAAACAATAGAGGCAAACTACAAGAGCAGGCCATCATTGAGTTTTGGCAGAAGGCCTCCTAGTTTGACAACTTGCGGATGAAAATCTAAGGCAGACTATGGCTTGCAAAGGCATTGGATAGGCTAAACCAATGAAATTGCCGCTCAACAGGAGATGAGAATGATCACGCCAGTGGTGAAAATGATCAAAGTGAACTGCACTCCGGAAAAGGCATTTGAGGTTTTCATTGGTGACTTTAGCAAATGGTGGCCGACACAAACTCATTCGGTCACAGCAATGAGAGGCGGAGAGCTGCCAGATGTCTTCTGCGAGCAAAAAGAAGGCGGCAAGCTCTATGAAATTGCCGGTGATGGTACACGTCATGACTGGGGCACCATCAAGCTCTTTCAACCACCTAAAGCACTCTCAATCCTATGGCACATCAACAATCCTGAAAGTATGGCGACCTGTGTCGACGTAACTTTCGAGAAGGATGGTGAGGGGGCGAAAGTCGTCTTGAGCCACCACGACTGGGAGAAGCTCGGCGAAATCGGCTCCACAATGCGTGAAAGCTACAACAACGGCTGGGTGAGTGTGTTCGAGCATCACTTCAAAGATGCGTGCAACGCGAGTGCAGAGTAGCATGTAAAACCTCGCTGTCATCTCCAGCGAGGTTCTCTTCTAGTGACTATCCCCGCCAGCTCAACAAGGCTTTTTCAGCTTTTCCGATCAGCCAGCTCACGCAGAGCCCTAGAATGGAAAGCATAGCCACGCCGACGATCAGCTGGTCGGTCGCAAACAAAGATCCTGCCATTAGAACATAGGCACCAATGCCGTACTCGGCACCGATCATTTCTGCTGCTACCAGCAGGATGATAGCGATACTGGCAGAAATGCGCGCGCCCGAAAGGATCGCTGGCAAAGCTCCCGGCAAGATGATCTTCCTGACAATAGAAAGCCAGCTCATCCCGAAGGACTGCCCCATACGGATCAACCCACGCTCCACATTATCAACGCCGCCATAGGTAGCGATAACAGTTGGGAAGAAGGTGCCAAACAGAATCGTTGCGACTTTGGAGCCCTCGCCAATGCCGAACCAGATGATGAAGAGCGGCAGCAAGGCGATCTTTGGAATAGGAAAAAAAGCTGATGTAAGTGGCAGCAAGCTGGCTCGTGCCAGTGAAAACAACCCAATCAGCAAGCCAACCAGAATGCCGAGCGCTGTTCCGATGCTCCACCCAAAGACCAGACGGTAAAGGCTGGTGCTCACATGCTTCCAAAGCAACCCGGAGTTATAGAGATCCAGAAATGCCTGAAAGGCTTCAGAAGGTGCCGGTAACAACAGATTGCTGATCAAACCAGTGCGGGAGCCAAACTCCCAGAACAGCACCAGAGCGAGAAACACAAAGGGCGCAACAAAGCGGATAGGCCGCGGCTTGAAGCCACCACCGCGAAACGGAACTTTTCTGCGATTGAACTGATCAGACATCAGCAAGCTCCCTGTCTGCTGCCAGAGCTTCTTCGCGCATCATGTGCCAGAGTTGTTGCTGAATATCTTCCAGCTCTGGTGCCCGTTCGCGCCGTTGTTCCAGTGGCATGTCAATCTGAACCACCTCACGCACCTTTCCGGGGCGGCGCGAGAGTACGATCACCTTGTGTCCGAGACGTACAGCTTCAGCCAAATTATGGGTCACATAGCAGGCAGAGAACTTCTCCCGTGCCCACAAATCAACCAGATCATCCATCAGCAACTCTCGAGTCTGGCTATCCAGAGCTGATAGCGGCTCGTCCATCAGCAAAAAAGCCGGGCGTACGGCAAGGGCTCGTGCAATGGCCACACGCTGCTTCATGCCGCCAGACAGCTGGCGAGGAAGGGCATCATGAAACTCAGAAAGATTGGTGCGTGCAAGCACATCGGTGATGATAGCTTCACACTCTTTCTTCGGCAGCTTGTGGTCTTCAAGAACCAGAGAGATGTTTCCTGCTACCGAACGCCAGGGCAGTAATGCGAAGTCCTGGAATATGTAGGTGAGGGGATTGAGAGAGCCCTCAGGCACTTGCCCGGCAATGTAAGCAGCGCCTTGGCTCGGTTCTTCAAGCCCACCCATTAAGCGCAATAGGGTCGATTTACCACAGCCTGAAGGACCGATGATCACGGCGATCTCACCGGGCTCAAAAGTCAGATTGATGTCTTGGAGCACCTCGACAGGGCCGTAGGAGTGCCTAAGATTTTCAATGGAAATTTGCATGTAATCCAACCGGATTATGGGGAAGGGGTATTGCCCGATAACGGCCAATACCCTTGTTGGATTAGAAGGTTTCGACGAACTTCGCGTCAACCAGCTTGTCGAGTGTTACGCCAGCTGGCACGAGCTTTTCGCTCTTGAACCAATTGAGCTGATCTTCAACACTCGCCATGTTCAGAGCAGCACCTTCATTCAGACGCATCGCACCGTTGCGAATGGAGGGTGCAGCTTTCTCATAGGGGCGATCTGCATAAACGTACTTGTGAATGAGCTTCACCATGTCTTCTGCAGCAGCATCACCTGCGGATTTATCAACCAGAGCCGCATTGAAATCTGCCGCGCCCTTGGAGTAAGCGCCAAGGAAGGTCTTAACCAGCTCAGGATTGTTACTGGTGTTTTTCGTAGAGGTGAAAACTGTGGTCACCTGATAGTTCGGCACATAGTCAGACACTTTGCCGATCATTTCCACCTGAGGAGACTTTGCCAGACCTTTGGCAATGTGCGGGACGATGGACCATGCATCGATCTGACCGCTCTTAAGCGCACCAATCACAGCGCCAACTTTCTGTAGCGGACGGATCTTGATGTCTTTGCGCTCAAAACCTTCCTTGTCAGCAATCTTGTGCGCCATGTAGTGGAAAGAAGAACCGGCAGTGGTCACACCAAAGCTTTTGCCCTTCAGGTCTGCAGGGGTTTTCAGGCCAGCATCAAAGGCTGCTTTGGAAGCAAGGATCATCTGGCCATCAATGCCATCTTCTTCCTGCAGCGCCCCACCAATCACCTTCACAGCACCTTTGTCTGCAAGGCTGATCAGACCACCGGAAATTGCGGTAAGACCAAAATCAACGTCGCCAGATGCAATCGCGAGCGCCATTGGCTGTGCCGCCTGGAAGAACTTGAATTCTACATCCAGACCAGCGTCTTTGAAGTAACCTTTTTCAAATGCAACAAAATTTGCGGCATGAGAAGTAAAGCGCAGGGCGCCAACGGTGATCTTCTCTTCTGCTGATGCTGTGGTCGCAAACGTTCCGGTCAGAACTGCTGCGCCCATCAAAACGCCGCTTAAAATACCGCGTACTTTCATCTCTATCCTCTTAAGTGAACGGTGAGAGCAAACTCTCGTCAATCAAAGCGTTTCCCGAAAAGTGGCAATCTGTCTTCGGGCAGTAACACGCAGGAATAAATCAAATGCAGTTGCCCGATCTTTATAAGAGACAACCGCGTCAACCAGTTCAATCGTGCATAGATTAATCATATAACGCAACCCGGCACACCTGAGACTTGCAATATTCTCAATCTGAATAGGTTCGCTCTCGCAACTCTGCGCATTTATATGCTGCAAATTCGAGAAGACTTAGCCAAAGATGCTTCAAGGTTTCATTCAGATAAACCATCTGCACAAAACTCTAGTAAAAAGGCCGGAAGTGATTATTCATCTCCGGCCTCATATCGAGTCCAATTGATGAACTCAATTTGATCTGTGATCAGCTTCAGCCCTTTGTAAGAAGCTTGGTCATCACATTTTCGATGATCTGATGGCCACCATCCTGATCCAGTGACATGATGGATTCTGGGTGGAACTGAACAGCACCAATCGGCTCGCTCTTATGTTCGATCGCCATAATCACACCGTCTTTGGTCTCTGAAGTCACCTCAAAGCACTCTGGCAACACATCACGCTTAGCAAACAGTGAGTGATAACGACCAACCGTCACAGGAGAACTCAAGCCATCAAACAGCACGGAGTTATGCGTGAAAGAGACAAGAGATGGCTTGCCGTGAACCGGCACATCCAGCTGATCAAGCTCACCACCAAACGCTTCTGTCAACGCTTGCAGGCCAAGACAAACACCAAAGATCGGCAGTTTACGAGCACGCGCCCGCTCAATGGTTGCTGTACAATCAAAGTCCTTCGGCGAGCCCGGACCAGGGGAGAGAACCACCAGATCTGGATTAACCCGATCAAACACTTCATCTAGCACCGGACTACGATAGGTCACAACCTCAGCGCCAGTCTGGCGGAAGTAGTTCGCAAGGGTATGAACGAAACTGTCTTCATGATCCACGAGCAGGATCTTCTTGCCCTTACCCGGCTTGGCTTTGACCACTTCTTCTTCAGATGTCAGTGCCAGGCCTGCTTCACGAACCGCAGCAATCATTGCAGATGCTTTCAGTTCGGTCTCGGCCTCTTCATCCTCAGGAATGCTATCATAAAGCAAAGTCGCACCTGCGCGGATCTGAGCGACACCCTCTTTGATGCGCACGGTGCGCAAGGTCAGACCGGTGTTCATGTCGCCGTTAAACAGCACAGCACCAATCGCACCACCATACCATGCGCGCGGGCTCTTCTCATGGTCCTCAATAAACTGCATGGCCCACCGCTTCGGCGCACCGGTCACAGTCACAGCCCATGTGTGGGAAAGGAAGGCATCCAGCGCATCCTTACCATCCAACAAGGTGCCTTCAATATGGTCCACGGTGTGGATCAGACGGGAGTACATCTCAATTTGGCGACGTCCGATGACACGAACAGACTCAGGCACGCAAATCCGACTCTTGTCGTTGCGGTCCACATCAGAACACATGGTCAGCTCTGCTTCATCCTTGGTGGAGTTCAGCAGTTTGCGGATTTGCGCTTCATCCTCAATAGCGTTCTTGCCTCGACGGATGGTGCCGGAAATTGGACAGGTCTCAACACGGCGACCACCAGTTACACGCACATACATTTCTGGTGATGCACCAACGAGGTACTCAGCATTGCCTAAGTTGATGAAGAACGAATACGGAGATGGATTGATCTGCTGCAAACGTCGGGAAACAGCAGATGGAGGATTATTGCAAGGCTCGTAAAAGACCTGTCCCGGAACGGTTTCAAATAGATCACCTCGTTTGAAGTAATCAACCGCAGAACGGACCAGATCAGCGTACTCACCCGGCTCATGATCACCACGTCCTGGTGTTTCAGTCGCTGGCTTATACGGAGTTTCTTCGCCATCACGCGGCAGACCATCCGTGGTCTTGGCGTTGAACTCAAAATCGTATTCAAGCACGTGAGCCTTGCGGCCATAGTGGTCAACGATCAGGATTTCATCTGGCAGAAACAACACCATATCCCGCTGATCATCAGGACGCTGCAGTTTCTGATTAATAGGCTCAAACTGGAAGGTCAGATCATAGCCAAACGCACCATAAAGACCGAGCTGATCATCATCACAGGAAAATAGATCAACCAGCGTGCGAACAACTGAGAAGGTCGACGGTTGACGGGAACGCTCTTCCTCAGAAAAAGCACGGTCTGGTGTCTTCACAGACAGATCGATACGGTACTCATCCGCAGAAAACTCTGCGATATCTTCATGGCCTTCCAGAGCACCTGTAACAGCTGGCATAAGTACACAGCCACGCTCGTTCAGGGCCTGAATGGTGATCTTGCGGTCATTGGATTCAATCAGCAGCGGTGGATTGGCCAGAGCCATATCCCAGCGTGTGTAGCGGCCCGGATATTCGTAGGATGAGGAGAGAACTGCACCGCGCTGGCGATCCAGTCTGTCCATCCATTCGCTTGTACCAGCGGCATAATCAGCATTGCGGCTTTTGCGGCGGATGATAACGCCGCCTTTGCTCTTATAAGTCCGTTCTGCCGTGATCGGCATGGTCAATCCTCCGGGTCGTGCACACCAGTTTCCGATGTTTGCGAGGCGGTAGATACAACAAAGCCGCCTGCAGGGAATGCGGCGGCTTGGAAATTACAGGTCTTCAAGACATGCGTGATCAGCCACCGTCACCGGCGCCACCACCACAGCATGTTTTGAGCTTGCATAGTCATCATGCGATTTTCATAACCTAAGGAGCGAAGAGGTGCAACTCCTGAAACAAAATTGCACCCACCAATAAGCGAAAGACCACTTCACCCCTTCGTGAAGTGGCCTCGTTTAATCGCTACGCACAAGCGTGTTTGATTAGGCGATCGAGGAAGGCGTCGCATTTGTCGAGTTCGGATTTTTTGATGAACTCGTCAGGTTTGTGAGCCTGTTCGATATTGCCCGGACCGCAAACAACGGTAGGGATATCGAGAATGTTCTGGATTAGGCCAGCTTCGGTTCCATAAGCAACTTTGGCATGGTCGTTACGACCTGCCAGTTTCTTTGCCAGAACAGTCACGTCTGCTTCAACGTCCGTATCCAGTCCCGGGATCTCGGAGAATGGAATAAACTCGATGTTGGCCTCAGGATATACCTTGCGCATTTCCGGCAGAAGCTCTTCAAAAGCATAGCGCTCAACTTCGTCCATGCACGCCTTGGTGCTTTCAGAAGGCAGCATGCGGAACTCAAAGATCACTTCACAATGCTCAGGTACAATGTTGAGAGCGGTACCACCCTTGATTACACCAGTGTGGGCGGTGGAGAAGGGCAGATCATAAAGCGCATCGCTTGGACCAGCAGCCAGCTTGCGAGCCATCTCTTCCAGTTTTGTGACCAGTCGGGCACCATAGTGCACTGCATTCACACCGTGTGGGGCGAGGGAAGAGTGGCAGGAAAGACCTGTAAATACTGCGCGATAGGAAGATTTGGATTTGTGCGCGACAACCACCTGCATTTCAGTTGGCTCACCAACAAAGCACGCCTCAGCCTTGAAGTCATCACCGGCAAGCTTATGCAAAATAGGCTGGACGCCAATACATCCAACTTCCTCATCATAAGAGAACATAAGGTGGAATGGCTTCTTCAGCGGTGCTTTTAGCATGTCCGGCACTTTAGCCAGAGAGCAGGCAACAAAACCTTTCATGTCACAGGAACCACGGCCATAAAGCAAACCGTCCCGCTCGCGAAGGGTGAATGGGTCGGTAGTCCAGTCCTGACCTGCGACCGGCACAACGTCTGTATGGCCTGAAAGAACATAACCATCTGGCCCATCACCACCGATCGTCGCAAACAAGCTCGCTTTCTCGCCGGTCTCGTCTGGCAGAGTGAAGGAGGACACCCCCAGATCAGTCAGATATTCTTCGATCCACTTAATCAGGGGGAGATTTGTTTTTGCGCTGACCGTGTCAAAGCTAACCAGCTTTGCAAGGACTTCTTGGCTTTTCATTGTCATGGAAATTTCTTTCGGGAAATCAGAATCGTGAAAACCGACTATAGAAAGAGAAATCCATTAGGAAAAGTACGTTTACGAGCTTTCGTTGACCTGCCCTTGCGTTGTTTCACCCTTACCCCACAGCCAGGCGGCACCGCGAACACCAGAACTGTCGCCGTGTTTGGCCTTGCGGATATCAAAATCATACCCGTCGGAGAAAATGTAAGGACGCATTGCAGCTGGAAGATCCTTGTAGATCTCATCTACGTTGGACATGCCACCCGCCAGCACAAAGCAATCTGGATCCAGAATGTTGGCAGCCATTGCCAGCGCGCGGCCCAAACGGCTCACATAACGCTGATAAGTGCCCATGGCAGCTTCATCACCAGAGCGCATGAGCTCAATGATCTCGAGACCTTTTAAAGCCTTGCCAGTCGCGTTTTCATAATCCCATTGAAAGCCTGTGCCAGAGCAAAGCAGGTCGATCGTACCGTGGTGTCCGGTCCAGTTCAAGGGTCCCGGAAACTCACCTTCCTGCATCCATGGTACGGTCACGTTGCCCCACTCGCCGCCAATACCATTGGCCCCTTTATGTGGGCGGCCATTGATGGCAATGCCAGATCCGCAGCCAGTTCCGATGATCACGCCATGGACAACACCGCAGCCTGCGCCCGCACCATCTATGGCTTCGGAAACAGCCATGCAGTTGGCATCGTTCTGAATACGCACTTCTCGGCCAAGAGCATCACACAGATCTTTATCGAGCGGCTTTCCATTCATCCATGTGGAGTTTGCGTTCTTGACCAGTCCTGTGCTTGGAGAGATGGAGCCTGGAATCCCGATACCGACAGTGCCGGTCTCTCCAGTAGCTGCTTCAACATCTGCAACAAGTCCGACAACAGCCTCTACACAGCCTTGGTAATCATTCTTGGGTGTTGGAACACGCTTGCGAAACAGTTCGTCACCTTCGTTAGAAAGTGCCAGCGCTTCAATTTTGGTGCCACCCCAGTCAAGTCCAATTCGCATGTTCCAATCATTCCCCCGTTACATGCATATGAGGCCTTGGCCTCTGCATTTATTGTTGTTCTCTGGTTTAGTCTCGTCGCTGGGGCATTTCAAACGCGCCCGCGTCGTCTCCATCCAGAGCATCCAGTTGTTTGCCGTAGCTTTTAAATTTTCGCAGTATCTCTTTCATCTCGGTTGGAGAAAGAGGCGCAGGTTCTCCCAGAACCAGCGCAGAAAGATATTGATCAGCCAGTGCTTCCACTTCACCTGCGAGCCCAAATGCCTTGTTCAGTGATGGGCCGTAAGCGATTTGTCCGTGATGAGCCAGCAAACAGGCTCGGCGATCTTCTAAAGCTGCAATCATCGCGTCTGAGAGTGCTTTCGTGCCAAAGGTAGCATAGTCCGCACACTTGATCTCATCTCCACCCGCCACAGCGACCATGTAATGAAACGCCGGGATGCCTCGGTTGTGAGTTGAAAGTGCAGTCGCACGCGGTGAATGGCTATGCACCACCGCCTCCGCAGCTTCATAAGTACGGTAGATATCCAAATGCATGCGCCATTCGGAAGAAGGCAGAAAATCTCCGTAATAACCGCCTTCCAGATCCATAAAGACGATCTTCTCTACCTCCAGATCCTCGTAAGGAACACCTGAAGGGGTAATCAGCATGCCGTTGTTGCAGCGTGCGCTGACATTGCCAGAGGTGCCATGTGTCAAACCAGTGCTTTGCAAAGCACGCGCCGTCTCAATGATTTCTCGGCGAAGCTGGTTTTCAGCTGTTGTCATAACACTTCTCCAGTGCGCTGCGGCCAAAACGTGAGCAAGGCTAGCGGCAACGGTTCATCTCAGGCAATAGCGCTCAATGCGTATCTTTGCTCTCTTCTTCTCTACGCCTGCGCAAGGCCTCATTGAGGTCAGGCGCAGCAGAAACAAGGATACGTGTATACGGATGCTTCGGGTTGGAGAAGACCTCTCCGGTTGGGCCTTCCTCAACGATCCGGCCAGCATTCATCACAATTACGCGGTCCGTAATCGCCTGCACGACGGAAAGATCGTGCGAGATAAACAGATACGCCATCCCGAGACGATCACGAAGATCAGCAAACAGATCGAGGATCTGTGCTCGGATTGAAACATCCAGCGCAGACACTGGCTCATCCGCCACAATCAGACTTGGGTTGGTCACCAAAGCACGTGCAATCGCAATACGCTGGCGCTGACCACCTGAAAACTCATGCGGATACTTGTTTGCATCAGCGGAGGTAAGCCCAACGCTCTCCAATACTTCATGGACCCGTTTCCGGCGCTGTATGCGGGACAGCTCCTTGCGCATCAGGTGCAATGGCTCGCCTACTGTGCGTTCAACGGTATGGCGTGGATCAAAGCTGCCATACGGATCCTGAAAGACGGCCTGAATACCAAGCTGAAGATCTTGCCGGTCTTTGCGAGAAACAGAATAGGGGTCTTGCCCCAGAAACTGAATGTGCCCGCCATCAGGTGGCGTCAGGCCCAAGATGGTGCGAGCCAATGTGGACTTGCCACATCCACTCTCGCCCACCAGCCCCATACTCTGACGGGGCGCCACATGGAAGGACACATGCTGAACTGCACGGTGCCATTGCCGACGGGTGAAGAAGCTGGCGCGCGGAAGCGGATACTCGCGCAGCACATTGCTCACTTTCAGCAGCGGCTGTGTAACCTCATCAACCGGTTCTTGTCGTGGCACCGGCACGTGGTTGGAGGCCTCAAACAGCTTCTTGGAGTACGGATGGGAGAGATTGTCGAACAACTCGCAGGTTGGACCACGTTCAACAATCACACCATCCTTCATAATCGCCACATTGTCTGCCATATCCGCAACAACAGCCAGATCATGCGAAATGAGCAGCATTGCCATCTGCTCTTTCTTCACGATGTCCTTCAGCAATGTCAGGATCTGCGCCTGAACGGTCACGTCCAGTGCAGTTGTCGGCTCATCGGCGATAAGAACTTTTGGCTTACAAGCAATCGCGATTGCAATGACCACACGCTGCCGCTGACCACCGGAGAGCTGATGCGGAAAGCGATCAATCAATCCGTACTCAAGGCCAAGACCAACACGCTCCAGAACGTCAATGGTCTGTTCCATCGCTTCTTTGCGGGAAAGGCCAAGATGCCAGCGCAACCCTTCAGACACTTGCTCACCAATGGTGCGTGTCGGATTTAGGGCTGTCAGCGGCTCCTGAAACACCATGGAGATGTCTTTGCCACGAATGTGGGTCATCTCGGGATCGGTCGCGCGCGTGAGGTTCTTGCCCTCAAACATCAGCTCACCGATCTGATTGGCACCTTCTGGCAGCAGCTGCATGGCGGAGAGCGCGCTCATAGATTTACCTGAGCCACTTTCGCCCACAAGACCAAGAATTTTGCCTTGCTCAAGCGAGAAACTCACATTGCGCAAGATCGCCTTGTCACCAATGGAAACGCAAAGGTCTGTCGCGGAAAAGACAGAGGTCATGCCACTCTCCTCCGCATTTTGGGATCCAGCAGATCGCGCAGGCCATCACCCAGCAGGTTGAAGCCAAGTACAGAGAAGATAATTGCAAAGCCCGGATAAAGTGCCAGTTGTGGTGCAAACGCGACCATGGTCTGCGCCTCATAGAGCATACGACCCCAACTCGCCATCGGCGGCTGTGTGCCCAGACCAAGATAAGAAAGTCCGGCTTCCGACAAAATCGCCAGTGACAGCTGAATGGTCGCCTGCACAATCAGCAGATTAGCGATATTCGGAATAACGTGCTCCAGCGTGATCAAGAAGGAGTTCTTGCCGGAAAGCCGGGCAGCAAGCAAAAATTCACGGCCTGAAAGGGATAGCGCACCACCTCTGGCCACACGTGCAAACACCGGAATATTGAAGATGCCGATTGCGATCACCGCGTTGATCGTACCTGGTCCAAAAATGGAGGTGATTAGAACAGCGGAAAGCAGGGAAGGGAACGCAAAGATAAGGTCATTGGTGCGCATCACCAGTTCTTCCAGCAGTCCTTTGCGTGCGGCTGCAAGTAGTCCTAGCGGAACACCAATCAGCATACCAATGCCAACGGCAATCAAAGCCACAATGATGGAGGTGCGCGCACCCACCATCAACATCGAAAAGATATCGCGGCCATACTGATCTGTTCCGAACCAGAACTCAGAGCTCATTGGCTTCAGGCGGTTGGCAACGTTCAGAACATCAATTGCATAAGGCGTCCAGAAGATGGAGAGCACGCCAGCTATCAATATAACGATGGCAAGGAAGGCACCAATCAGAAAGGAACGACTATGCAGAGCCTTCCTCCAGATGGAGATTTCATCATAGGTAGCAAGCGACGGGTAGCTTGGAAGTTCCTGATTCATACTCGTCGCCTCAATCTTGGATCAATGGCTGCATAGGCGATGTCGACGAGAAACGTCACAAAAATGGTAAGAGCAACAAGCAGCATCACACTGCTTTTCACAACAATGAGATCACGCTGAGTGATGCCTTGGAAAATCAGACGTCCCAGTCCAGGCAGATAGAACAGGTTCTCAATGATAACAGTACCCGCAATCAGGAAGGAGAATTGAAGGCCAAGAATGGTCAGCACCGGAATAAGAGCATTTCGCACACCATGGCGCCAAAGCGTGGCTTTGTTGGAAAGGCCTTTAGCGCGCGCGGTGCGGATATAATCCTCATGCAGTACATCCAGCAGAGCGGAACGCATCACACGAGCCAGAATGCTGGCTTGCGGCAAGGCCAAAGCCACAACAGGCAGTATCAGCGCCTGCAATGAGCCAAAAAAGCTCACTTCCCAACCGGGGAAACCGCCCGATGGCAACACACGCAGCACAATCGCGAATACGTAAACTAAAAGAATAGCGATCCAGAAGTTCGGGATCGCAATACCAATCTGCGCTGCAGACATGATGCCCGTATCAATGACCTTGCCATGATACCGCGCTGAATAGACGCCGATTGGGATTGCGATGATTGTAGAGAGGATCAGAGCGCCAGTAGCCAGTGGAAGGCTGATCTGAATGCGCTCTCCGATGAGTTCTGCAACTGGAACGGAGTAGGTATAGCTGATCCCGAAATCGCCCTGCAGCATGCCAAGCACCCAATTAATATAGCGGGTGGTGACAGGTGCATTCAGACCCAGTTCGGCACGCAGCGCTGCCAGCGTATCAGGCTGTGCGTTCAGCCCAAGCATCACTTCTGCCGGATCACCGGGAATAACCTCAAGCACAACGAAGATTACGAGGCTTGCGGCCAATAGAGTTGTCAGTAAGCCTATGAGGCGAAGGAACGCGAACCAGAGCATTCGACAAATCCGCAAAACCAATCAAACTTGCGTCGCACAAGCAAATTGTACAATGAGAGAAAAGGGTTACCGCTAGAGTAACTATCGGTTTGAAATCGCTTAAACCAATTGGTCTGGAATAGCAATTGAGAAGGGCTGTGATTACGGTTGCAACCGCAGCCCTGTGCAAATATCTACGTGTATTTGCTAGGTGATTTTAGTTATTTGCCCAGTGAACCTGCGACAGGTCATTGCCCGGTGTCGGAGAGTTGCGCCAAAGCCCCTTCACATTGGCATTCCAAACACCAGACTTCGCCAGCTGGAACAGATACACATTCACTGCATCATCAGAGATGATCTGCTGAGCCTGTTTCAAAAGCTCATAACGTTTCTCTTCATCAACTGTCACATTCAGCTCTTCAATCACATTCTTGAAGGCGTCACTGTTGTAGTTGAAGTAGTACTTCTCACGCGCATAGATACCAATATCCATTGGCTCAACGTGAGAGACGATGGTGAAGTCGTAGTTGGTCTCTTTGAATACCTCAGAAAGCCACTGCGCCCATTCAACCGGAATGATCTTCAGATCAATGCCAACTTTCTTCAGATCTGATGCAATCAATTCACCACCACGGCGCGCATAGGTTGGCGGAGGCAATTTCAGTGTCGCACTGAAGCCATCAGAATAACCAGCCTTGGCAAGAAGCTCTTTCGCTTTTACTGGATCGTAAGGATAAAGCCCCGTCAGATCGTTATAGGCAGGATGGTGCGGCGCAAAGTGCGTGCCGATCGGAGTACCCAGACCGAACATCGCCCCATCAATCAGCGCCTGCTTGTTAATCGCGTGAGAAATAGCCTGACGGACAAGCTTGTTCTTGAGTGGGCCGCGGGTGTTGTTCATCGCTAGGATGGTTTCACCCTCAGTGGTCCCAATCGCAACTTCAAAGCGTGGATCAGCTTCAAACTGAGCAATCGTTTCCGGGGCAGAGAAGGTTGGGAACGCATCAAGGTCGCCGGAGATCATGGCTGCAAAAGCAGCATTGGGATCAGAGATGAAACGGAACGACGCCTTATCCAGCTGAGGTTGATCACCCCAATAGCCATCAAAGCGGGAAATGCGGATTTCCTGCCCCTTCATCCAGCGATCGAACTTGAATGGTCCGGTGCCAATCGGTTTCGTTTTGTTACTCTCGGCTGATTTAGGAGAAACGATAACGGCGTCACCCCAAGCCAGATTATAAGCAAGATTGCCACTTGGTGTGGTGAGCTTGATATCAACGGTTTCCGGATCAATCACCACTACTTCATCAATCGCTGCAAACAAAGGCTTCTGAGCATTCACACTGCCTTCCCCCCGTGCGCGATCAATGGAAAATTTGACGTCCTCAGCTGAAAACGGTGTTCCATCATGGAAGACAACACCCTTTTGCAGGTGGAAGCGATAGGTCATCCCATCTTCGCTCACATCCCAGGATTTGGCGAGAGAAGGCTGAACACTTCCATCCGGGCCGATACGTGTCAGGCCCTGAAAGATGTTTTGATAAACCACTTCATCAATTGCAGCAGCTGCGCCTGCAGTTGCATCAAGATGAGGAGGTTCGAGTACCATTCCCAAAGACAGGGATGATTTGGCTTCAGCAGAACCGTGCGCACCTGTAAGTGCTGCAAGGACGAGGGCCGCGCCTCCAGCAAGGCAAAGCAGCCGACTTTTTAATGACTTTGCATGCATTCCATTCCGTCCCTTATACTTTAAGAGTGCACGTGATCAGACTGTGTTCTTGTTATTGGGCTTGCATCAGGCTCTGTAAGAAGAGAGTACGCCGCCAGTGCCATTACTTTTGCGCTGTCTACGAGATCCTCGATTCCAACAAATTCGTCCGGCCTGTGCGCCATCTCAAGTTTGCCTGGGCCATACGCAATACAATCGTGCAAGTGGCCAAGCCGTGTTATGTGCTTCTGATCATATGTCCCCGGAGAGACCACATATGATGCATCCTTTTGAAGCACGTCTTTAATTCCGTCTGCGACTGCGCGCGCGACTGGGGAGTCTTTGTCGGCCATCACAGGGAGAACTTCAAGGAGATCCTTAAGTTCATATTCGAAATTTCTACGTGTTTTACGCAGATTTTCTAATATTTCAACTATCTCTTGTTTCACGTCCTCCAAAGGCTCTTCAATCAGGAAGCGACGATCCAGTACGATGCGGCAGCTATCTGCAACACAAGGGGAGGGAAGACCGTCATGTCCTTCATCCTGCCCGCCATGTAACGAATTGATATTTAACGTAGATGATCGGGCGCCGGGAGGAATAACCGGCATTTGTGTTTGTTTTTTGCTGAGTGCGGGGTAAAGCTCGTTTTCAAGCACATTCAAAAACGCCCCCATGTGACGAATTGCGCTGTCTCCTAGGAACGGCATTGAGCCGTGGGCAATGGAGCCGCGAGTCTCGATCTCACTCCACCACACACCTCTGTGCCCGAGGCAAACTTGATCTTTATGCAGTGGTTCCGGGATGATTACGTGATCAACGCGAGGCTTGGAAAAGTATCCATGTCTGGCGAGATAAGCCACGCCGCCAAGCCCGCCAGACTCTTCATCAACAGTGCCTGAGATCTCAATCGCACCGCAAAACTCAGGGAAACACTCAATCAGAGATTCAGCAGCAATAATGGAAGAAGCCAAGCCGCCCTTCATATCGCAGGCTCCACGCCCAAAGACCTTACCGTCTTTGACAACCCCTGCAAATGGATCAACCGTCCAGCCATATCCAACTTCAACCACATCAATGTGTGAGTTGAAATGAACGCAAGGCCCGGGGCCGCGTCCCTCATAGCGACAGATGACATTGATACGCGGATAACGATCAGAGTCGCCAGGGGTGCTTTCACCTCTGACATACCCAACCTGGAAGCCTTTGCGCCTCAAGCGCTCCCCAATGAACTCGGCACAGGGGCGATAAGCTTCTCCGGGAGGATTGATAGTCGGAAACGCAATCAAATCCCGTGTCAGAGCCACAAGCTCCTCTACTTTGCTCTCGACAGATTGCCTGAGTTCATCCCGCATTGTCCCCCCAATCAAATGCTTAAATGAATTAACGAATATCGTGACCCGTCCCAAATCGACTGAATACCCCTGAAAAGTACTAGGTAAGTTGACGATAAAGAGACTGGTAAAATACCTTAATTATTTTCGAGAGAATGTGTGGAACACTGAAACTCCACGTGTTTTGAGGGTTTTTGCCTGCACCTTCTAAGTTTACGAATAGACTATTCGTTTGTTTGAAAGTGATCCTGAAAATATGACTGGCAATAGCATGAGCAAAATCACACCTGTGATTCTGTCGGGTGGGTTTGGATCTCGCCTCTGGCCTCTGTCCCGTAGAGAAAGGCCAAAACAATTCTTGCCAATCTTCTCAGGACAAAGCCTCTTTCAAAAGACATGCGAACGCGTCAGTTCTGAGCAGTTTTGTGCCCCTCTGGTCATTTCCAATCAGGACCACCGCTTTCTGATTGGCGAGCAAATGGCAGAACTCGGTATTGAGCCTCAGGCCATCGTGCTGGAGCCATGCGGACGTAATACCGCTGCACCAGCAGCTCTTGCAGCTCTTATGGCACTACAGACAGATGAAAACGCCATCGTATTGCTGCTACCCTCAGACCATCTGGTCGCTGATGATAAAGAGTTCCTGTGCGCTGTAGAAGCTGCGCATACTGCTGCTGATGCTGGGCAGATCGTGACCTTTGGTATCGAGCCAAGCGAACCCAACACCGGTTACGGCTACATTAAGCTATGCGAGGGCAGTGAGTCTGTCCGCAAGGTCGATGCCTTTGTCGAAAAGCCGAACCTGGCAACCGCAGAGGAGTTCCTCAAAGACGGCAACTACCTTTGGAACGCCGGCATCTTCATGTACTCAGCTGCTGCCATGCGCGATGCTTTCCAAAAGCATGCCCCTGATATCTGGGAGCAGGTGGCCAAGGCCTCTGAGAATGCAAGGCACGATCTGGACTTCTTGAGACTGGAAGAAGAAGCCTTCGCACAGGTGCGCAATATCTCCTTTGACTATGCGATCATGGAAAATGAAGAGAATGTTGCCTGCGTTCCCACTGATCCGGGATGGAGTGATCTGGGTTCTTGGCCTGCAATCTGGGAGTCCATGGCAAAGAATGATGAGGGAAACTCCGCTTTGGGCGACGCGATCTTCGAACAGTCCAAAAATTGCCTCGTTTATTCTGAAGATGCCCTCGTCAGCGTTGTCGGCTTGGAAGATGTCATGGTCGTCAACACCAAGGACGCACTCCTCGTCGCCGCAAAAGATAAGGCGCAGGACGTGAAGAAGGTGGTGGAGCAACTGGACAAGGCAAACCGGCCTGAAACTGTTCAGCACCGCCGCGTTTATCGCCCATGGGGATGGAGCGAGCGTATCTCAGAAGGCGAGCGCTTTCGTGTGCAGTCCATGATGATCGAACCTGGTAAAGGCCTGACACTGCAGCGCCACATCCACCGTGCAGAGCACTGGGTTGTTGTGAGTGGGACGCTGGAAGTGACCATTGATGGGAAAGATGAGCTGATTTCAGAAAATCAGTCCGTCTTTGTCCCGCTTGGAGCAAGGCACAAACTACAAAATCCGGGAAAAATCCCGGTTCGCATGATCGAAGTCCAGTCCGGCGCATACATCGCCGAGGATGATATCCTGCGAGTATAACGTGAATTTGAAAACCGTTTGGTGGGTAACGAAACACATTCAAACGGAGTTTGATAAAAGCGTCACGTCTCTGCACTACCAGTGATCTGATGCTTACCTAGGAGAAAATATGTCAGTTAAACCGGTTTCACAGCTAACGCCGAACACCTTGGCCTATGAAACGACACCGTTGGTCAAGCCGACCGGTTTTCGCGAGTACGATGCGCGCTGGCTCTTTGAAGAAGAGATCAACCTGAAGGGCATTCAGGCTCTGGGCGAGGGGCTCGGAACTCTCATTCATGAACTTGGTGTTCGCCCTGAGATCGTAACCGGTCATGATTTCCGCGGTTATTCTGCGTCTATCAAAATGGCCCTAATCACCGGTCTCATGTCCGCTGGCATCAAGGTGCATGACATTGGCCTCGCCATGTCTCCAATGGCTTACTACGCGCAGTTTGATCTGGATGTCCCATGCGTGGCGATGGTTACAGCCTCCCACAATGACAATGGCTGGACTGGCGTAAAGATGGGCGCAAACCGCCCGCTGACCTTTGGTCCGGAAGAAATGGGGCGCCTGAAAGAAATCGTTCTGGAAGGGAAAAGTGATCTGCGTGGTGGTGGTTCCTATGAGTATCACCCGGATCTGGCAGACCGCTACATTGCGGACCTGACTGAACGCGAGAAGCTGAAACGTCCGATCAAAGCTGTCGTAGCATGTGGTAACGGCACAGCAGGTGCCTTCGCACCGCGTATTCTTGAAGCGCTGGGCGTGGATGTCATCCCACTGGACTGCGAGCTGGATCATACCTTCCCGAACTACAACCCGAACCCGGAAGACATGAAGATGCTTCATGCGATCCGCGACAAGGTGTTGGAAACCGGCGCCGAAGTTGGCTTGGGCTTTGACGGTGATGGCGACCGCTGTGGTGTGGTTGATAACGAAGGTGAAGAGATCTTCGCAGATAAAGTTGGCGTCATGCTCGCCCGCGATATCTCCGCACTGCATCCTGAAACCCAGTTCGTCGTGGATGTGAAGTCAACCGGTCTTTACCACACGGACCCGGTCCTCAAGGCCAATGGTGCAAAGACTGACTACTTCAAAACCGGTCACTCTTATATCAAACGCCGCGTGACTGAGCTTGGTGCGATCGCTGGCTTCGAGAAGTCCGGCCACTATTTCTTCAACCCACCAATCGGTCGTGGGTATGATGACGGTGTTGTCTCCGCTGTTGCAGTTCTAGATATGATGGATCGCAACCCGGATAAGACGATGGCTGATCTGCGCCGTGACCTGCCAAAGACCTGGGGCTCCCCAACCATGGCAGCAAAATGCGCAGATGAGATCAAGTACGATGTGGTTGATCGTGTTGTTGAGCGTTTCAAGTCTATGAAGGCGGAAGGCGCGAAAGTGTCTGGTCATGACATTGATGACCTCATCACCGTAAATGGCGTTCGCGTTGTTTGTGATGACGGCACCTGGGGCCTTGTTCGCGCTTCCTCTAACAAACCTGAACTGGTTGTTGTGGTGGAAAGCCCAGTTTCTGAAGAGCGCCTGCACGAGATGTTCAAAGCAATGGATTCAGTCCTGCGCGAAAATCCAGAGGTTGGTGACTACAACCAGACACTTGCTGAACTGGCCTAACGCCTAAACAGAATAAAGACGCTAAAAACGCCGGCCTTATGGGGGCGGCGTTTTTGTTATGGGACTACTCGCACAAGGGGTGGGGGATCGCTAGTAGCCCGCAAAGTAAAGCAGGTCGACAATGTACTTGCGCACCGCTGGGCCATGCGGTTTCGGCAACCCAATGGTCGCATCATAAAGGCGGACTTCACTGTCACAGAGTTGTTTGTCGGTCGGGTCCGCAGCAAAAATGCGGCTCAGTGACTCCATTGGGTACACTTTCACAAGTGCGTCAAAGGCGGCATTCACCGGAAGATACAAGTCCGTATCAGTCGGCTTATCTGTTACCTGACCAGTCACACGGATTTTCTTCTTCAATGGCTTTGCCGGGTATTGAATGACAAGCCCGTCATCCTTGGCTTTTACTTGCGCATCTGCAAGCAGTTGGAAGAGTACCAGCCCTTCTTTGGTGCTTTCGCTTTCCACCTCTGTGTAGCTGTCCAGAAACGCGCCAGTTGACCCGGAAAAGACCTGCGCACAAATCAGCTCACCCTTGCTCTTTTTCAGCTTCAAAGTGAGGGCGCGCTTGGCTTTCAGGACCTCGATGATTTTATCGTCATCAGCATACTTCAAAAGTGGTCGATACACCTGCAGGGCACGATAAAGCATATCATGTAAACTCTTGGCCAACACCCGCTCATCAGCGCCTGATTGAATCTCTTTCTCAATTTGACTCTGCAGGTCTTTGTAAAGACTCGGAAAATCTCCCTTGATCACGGGCAGTGAGGGAATGTCCGCGACAAGCGCATCCAGCACTTTGGGCTGATGCTTGCCATCAGCAGCCTGGCTTTCCTGCGTCAGATATCCGCCAAAATCAAAGTAAAGCAAGGTCGCCACGATAGTGACAACAACCAAAGGAACGCCAACGTACTCCGCAAGCTTACCAATCATCTCATTTTGCCTTCAAGTTACAGTCAGGAGGGTATGTCGACTGTATATTATAAATTATCAAAAATGACAATTTATAATTTTAAAGGCTTGAAACCGACTCTAAATCAGTGAGTTACAGGTGGTTTCTAAAGAGATCCTTCTCTTGTTTTACCAAGTCACTGATAAAATCCGAGACAGCCTTGATACGGCGCAGGTGACGCGCGCTTTCATGGGTCACAAGGTAGTAACTGCGTGAGATCCGCCGTCCGGGCAGCACAGGCACGAAGTCATCATTACCGTCCGCAATAAACCCGTGAAGGATGCCGATCCCGCTGCCAGCGCGTACGGCTTCCGTCTGCCCAAGAGCACTGGCGCACTCCAGACGTGACTGCCACTCCTTGGAGAACTCAGCGGAGTAGTTGAGAGAGGAGGCAAAGATCAGATCGTCCACATATCCAATCAGGCGATGCTGCTTCAGCTCTTCTTCGGTCTGCGGCAGGCCATAGCGATCAGCATAGGTACGGGAGGCATAAAGACCCAGCGAATAGTCTGTCAGTTTACGGCTCACCAACCGCCCATGTTCTGGTTGGCCCACTGTCACGGCCAAATCAGCCTCGCGCTTTGAAAGCGAAAAAGCGCGGTGGAGTGGAACCAACTGCAGCGTAAGATCGGGATAACGTTCATTAAGAGCGCCAAGGCGAGGAGCCAGAAACGCAACACCAAAGCCATCAGGAGCACCAATGCGCACCGCGCCGGAAAGTTCCACATCCGTCCCGCCGATTTCAGCGCGAGCAGAAAGCATCTCCGTTTCCATGCTCTCAGCAAACTCAAAGAACCGCTCACCTTCGCTGGTCAAGGCGCAGCCTGTGGTTCGGCGGTCAATCAGTTTAGCCTGTAATGCAGCCTCAAGCGCGGAGAGGCGGCGGGCAACGGTTGCATGGTTGAGGCCTAGCCTTTGAGCAGCTCCCAAAATCTGTCCGGAGCGCGCCACGGCAAGAAACACTCTTGCATCATCCCAGTTCATGATTTTTGATTGCTCCCATTCCAAGTGCTGCGCAGTTTGTTATTTAATTTTCGCACAACGGTTTCGAATATTATCTCATTGATATGCGAAAAATATAGTTCATGCTAGGGGCATAAAGAAATTCGCTCGCAGACCTGTAAAACGCATGCGTTTGCGGGCCGCAAGAATAGACCTGGAGAGGGAGGACCTCATGGAAGAGATCGGTCATTTCATCAATGGACAGCGCGTTGCAGGCAAGTCTGGCCGCGCAGCTGACGTTTTCAACCCGGCAACCGGTGAAGTTACAGCAAAAGTTGCTCTGGCAACCACAGCTGAACTGCAGGAAGCAGTAGCGATCGCTGAAAAAGCGCAGGTAGGCTGGGCAAAAACCAACCCACAGCGCCGCGCTCGCGTAATGATGAAGTTCGTATCCCTGCTTCATCGCGACATGGACAAGCTGGCATCCAAGCTGTCCGCAGAACACGGTAAAACCTTCCCTGATGCGAAGGGCGACGTGATCCGTGGTCTCGAAGTTGCAGAATTCTGCATCGGCGCACCGCACATGATGAAGGGTGAGTTCACCGAAGGCGCTGGTCCTGGCATCGACATGTACTCCATGCGTCAGCCACTAGGCGTTGTTGCGGGCATCACTCCATTCAACTTCCCTGCAATGATCCCGATGTGGAAGTTCTGTGTTGCGATCGCAGCTGGTAACTCCTTCATCCTCAAGCCATCCGAGCGTAACCCTTCCGTGCCTATGATGCTCGCTGAGCTGATGCAGGAAGCTGGTCTGCCAGACGGCGTTCTGAACGTAATCAACGGCGACAAAGAAGCTGTAGATGCAATCCTTGATGATCCGATCATCCAGGCTGTTGGCTTCGTTGGTTCTACTGCGATTGCTGAGTACGTTTACACCCGCGGTACAGCTTCCGGTAAGCGCGTACAGTGCTTCGGCGGCGCGAAAAACCACATGCTCATCATGCCGGATGCTGATCTGGATCAGGCAGCTGACGCTCTGGTTGGTGCAGGCTTCGGTGCTGCTGGCGAACGCTGCATGGCGATCTCCGTTGCTGTTCCAGTTGGTCAGGAAACCGCAGACCGTCTCATCGAGAAGCTCATCCCACGCGTTGAAGCTCTCAAGGTTGGTCCTTACACCGCTGGCGACGACGTAGACTTCGGTCCTGTCATCACCCCACAGGCCCGTGACCGTATCCTCGGTCTGGTGAACTCCGGTGTAGAGCAGGGCGCTAAGCTTGTTGTAGACGGCCGTGACTTCAAACTGCAGGGCTATGAAAACGGTAACTTCGTTGGTCCTTGCCTGTTCGACAACGCAACCAAAGACATGGACATCTACAAAGAAGAAATCTTTGGTCCGGTTCTGACCGTTGTGCGCGCAGAAAACTACGAAGAAGCTCTGAGCCTGCCAATGGATCACGAGTACGGCAACGGCACTGCAATCTTCACCCGTGACGGTGACACTGCACGTGACTTCGCAAGCCGCATCAACATCGGCATGGTCGGCATCAACGTGCCAATCCCTGTGCCGCTCGCTTACCATACCTTCGGCGGTTGGAAGCGTTCTGGCTTCGGCGATCTGAACCAGCACGGCCCAGACGGCTTCAAGTTCTACACCCGCACCAAGACAGTGACTTCTCGCTGGCCTTCAGGTGTTAAAGAAGGTGCAGAATTCTCTATCCCAACAATGGGCTAAGCCTTCGGGAAACAGATTTGGAAAAGGCGCTCTTCGGAGCGCCTTTTTTCATTCGTTACTGCCAAGAGGGTAGGCGCAGGGGGCAGCCCCCACAGCCCGGCAGGGCTCGTAGTAGGCGATTTTGCTCTTGCTGCCATCATCCCACGTCAATTGAACTGCCAGCGCCTGCACGGTCCCGCCAGGAAATTCCATGATGTAAGGCTGATGAATGCTCTGAGCTTCTACGCGGAAGGGGTATTCCGGATCGCAATCAGGAATAGGGAAGCTCTCATTGAGATCCTTGGAATCGATGGAATACTTAATTTCCTTCAGCCTGCAACGCAGCGACATGATAGGTGCAAAGTTCACGATCTGCTTGCCGTCCAGCGTCTGAAAGGTGATCCAGCCCTGAGGCTGCAAATCATCCGCCATCGTTTTGAAAATCTCCAGCGGCGGAATCACATCACTACGCTCAGCAGTAAAACCTTGCTTTTCAGAGGCAATGGATGCGGAGGTAAGGCCCAGGCCCCAAATTGCCGTCAGGCAAAGACGGCTAAAAGAGCGAAACATGGCAGGTTCTCTCCTTTTTGTTGTTATTCAGCAATATCAATTCGTTAGTTCGATGTAGGCTGAGATGTACAAGAGAACCCGGGGACCCTAGCGGAAAGCAGTTAATATTCCCGAAAATTCGGGAATCCATGAGCCATTTTGATTTTTATCGTGGCAGCTCTTCGGTAAAACCCCGTAAACCTCGGCAAAAGCAAGGCGCTCTGAGGCACCTTAGATCTCTCCATGCGCGCACCTGTGCGCTTATGTCCCATACTAAATGGGGGGTCTTCGCCTCTGAGTTTATTGCGATTTATTAAAAAACTGGAGTAATTCTAACGAGCATGTTGCAGTGGAACACCGGACGGGTCGATTCCTTTGCGCAAGCAAGTCTAGGCAATTGAAGAGTTTTTTCGGAAATTGCTGATTAGAGTTACAGGCAGATGCCCCGGCTAAGAGGGAACCGGACAAGCGGAATGACTGAAAACCTAGCAGATGTAACAGAGCTATCCGATGCTGAAGTTGCGGAGGCAGATGCCACCGCCAAGAAACGTGGACGCAAAAAGTCCGCGGGTCAGATCTGGCTTCAGGAAGCGGTTCGCCCGGAAATGAAACTGGTGAAGCGCGGCGCATTGTTGCAAGGCCTCTCGGAACTCCTTTGGATTCCGCAGGCTGCACTTCTGGCTCTGGCAATTGCTGGCCTGATTGATCCTCACGGACCGGGCCTCGATCCATTTTATGCAACAGCCTCCATTCTTATCCTGTCCGCCATTCGCCATGTGCTGAAGGTGAAGGGTGGTGAGATTGCCGTTCGCGCAGCCTCCAAGGCGCGTCACAGACTGGAAACCAGCCTGCTGAGCAATCTGACAAACCTGTCCCCGGCAACAGAGCTTCCTGCAAGTGGTAAGATCGCATCCATCGCCGTTGAGCACATTCAGGCGATCGGCCCCTATCTGGGCCGTTTCCTCCCAATTCAAGCACGTTTGTCGCTTGTCCCTCTCGTACTGATTGCATCCGTTGCTTACGTCAGCTGGTTCGCAGCACTTTGCCTGTTGGTGTTTGGTCCTCTCGTACCTGTCTTCATGGCAATCGTTGGTATCCGCGCGAAGAAAGCTAGCGATCAGCAGCTCGGCGTTCTCGCTGATATGGGTGGTCTCCTTCTTGACCGCCTCAGAGGCATGGAAACCCTGCGCCTGTTCGGTGCAGTTAAACGCTCCGAAGACGACATCCGCAAACTGGGTGGTGACTTCCGCACGTCCACCATGCGCGTTCTGCGCATCGCTTTCCTCTCCAGCACAGCGCTTGAGCTGTTCAGTGCTGCAGCCATCGCGATCACAGCGATCTACGTTGGCTACTCTCTGCTGGGTGACTGGAGCTTCGGCACCTATGGTTCTCCGCTGACACTGGCAGGGGGCCTATTCGTGCTGATGATCGTCCCTGAATACTTCGCACCACTCCGCGCCTTTGCTGCAGCCTATCATGACCGCGCAGCAGGCCTTGCGGCAGCGGATCACATCGTTGAGCTGCAAAAGCAGCTGGAAAAGGACGGTCTGGAAGATATCATCGGAACAGGCCTTGATGTTGTGCCGCTGCCGGAAACTGGCGCGCTGACGATCAGAAGCCTTAGTGTCTCCCGCGGCCACCGCACGATCCTTGAGGACGTAAACCTGTCTTTGGGAGAGCCGGAACTGGTTGTCGTCAAAGGCCCAAGCGGTACCGGTAAATCCACTCTGATGGACTGCATCCTTGGTTTCCTGCCAGCAGATCAGGGCCAGATCGCATATGGCGGCCTGCCATTGACCTCATACGGCCTGACCAACTGGCAACAAGCCATCTCAGTCCTTTCTCAAAACCCAGAGCTGTTCCACGGCTCCCTGCGCGCTAACCTGCGCCGCGCGGATAAGTCCGCTGATGATGCAACGTTGACCGAAGCTTTGAAGCTGGCAGCCGTTGATGAGCTGCTCACCAAAATCCCGGATGGTTTGTCTGGTCAGATCGGTGAAGACGGCAAAGGCCTGTCTCTAGGCGAGCGTCGCCGTTTCGCTCTGGCGCGTGCAGCTCTGCGCAAAGACGCAAGACTGATCATCGCAGATGAACCAACCGCTGATCTGGATGGCGCAACCGCGCAGAAAGTGGTCGCAGCTCTCAAGAAGCTGGCGCATAACAAGCCTGTTCTGGTCGCTACCCATGACCCGCGTGTCGTCGGGTCTGCTGACCGCGTGCTGACCCTGAAAGAAGGCGTGCTGGTTGAAGTGAATGAACGTGAAGGAGAAGAGCAATGAGATCGTCCCTTCGCATCATCTGGCTCCTGCAAAAAGAAGAGCCTTTAGCATTCTGGGGTGGCCTGTTTCTGGCCTTCCTTCCAGCTGCTGCTGGTATCGCACTGCTGGCCGTTTCCGGTTACTTCATCACCGCAACCGCCATCGCAGGCCTGTCTGCTGGCGCGATAGCCTTTAACAGCGCTGCTGCGAGCCACATTCGCTGGTATGCCGCCATCCGTATCTTCGGTCGCTATCTGGAGCGGGTGATTACCCACGATGCCACTTTCCGCTTTCTGGCTAACCTACGCTCCGGCGTGTTCCGTGGCCTTGTCGCCCGCGAAAGCAACGGCACTTTAAGCCAACGCTCTGCAACTGCGCTCTCCCGCGTGGTGAGCGACGTGGATCAGCTTGATGGTTTGTTCCTGCGTCTGGTGGTTCCGCTTGCTTCTGCAACCATTATCACTGGTCTGACCCTCGTCATCCTCTGGCAGTACTCTCCAATGGCGTCCATCGCTCTGGGTGCGGTACAGGCAGCAGGGCTGACAGTTCTGGCAAAGTCCGGTGGACATCGCCAGAAAGCACATGCGCGCAGGCTCAACGCAGCCCGTGATGCTCTGCGCGTCCGAGTCTCAGATCTGGTGCGTGGTCGCCGTGATCTTTCTGTTTTCGGTGGTCTGGAACAACAGCGTCAGGCAGCTCTGAAAGCCGTCAACCAGCTGGACGATGCGCAAGAGCAGACCGAACTGACCGACATGCGCAATCAGGCCGTTGTCAGCACCATGAGCCAGGTGATGGTGGCAGTGACGTTCCTGTTCGCAGCCTATTCCTATCAGCAAGGCCAAATGGAGCTGAAGCACATCGCTCTGTTCGCCTTTGTGGCCCTCGCGTTGCCAGAGCTGCTCATCTCCATCGCCAACAGCGCTGGCAGCTGGAGCAAGATGTCCGGTGCAGCTGACCGCGTCCGCTCTCTGCTTACAGTGGGGCAGGACAGCGAAGCTCTGCAAACGGCGCGCAGCAACTCTGAGACACCTGTGTTTGAAGCAGGCAACGATGCACTGAGCCTCAAGGATATCCAGTTCGCCTACACCTCAAAGGCTGCTGCTATTCTGGACAATGTTGACCTGGCTCTGCCAACCGGCAGCCGTACCGTGGTCATTGGCCCAAGTGGTGCTGGCAAATCCACTCTGGCAGCCATCGTGGCGCGTCTGCAAACTCCGCAGAACGGTTCTATCCAGATCGGCGGTGTTGAACTGCGCTGTCTGGCAGAAGACAAACTCCGCGCAACCCTGACTGTTGTCGGACAGCGCACGCAGATCTTCCACAGCACCATCGCAGAAAACCTGCGTGTGGCACGCGAAGACGCAACAGATGCCGAGCTCTGGGAAGCTCTGGCCCACGCTGGTCTGAAAGAGCTGGTAGAAGGCCGTCAGGAGAAGCTGGAAACCCGTTTGGGTGAAGGTGGTCTTGGCCTGTCTGGTGGGGAAGGCCGCCGTCTGGCGCTCGCCCGTGCATACCTGCGCAATCCGGAAATCTGGATCGCAGACGAGCTGACCGAAGGCCTCGACCATGCGACAGCTGATAAAGTGTTGGCCTCCTTCCGCGCCATGACACGTGGCAAGACCGTGCTTATGGTCTCTCACCGTGCCAGCGAGCTGGAAGGCGCAGACCGCGTGTTGATGCTGGATGAGGGTAAGCTGACGGAAGTTGCTTTGCCACTCTCTGACGAAATCAAAGGTCGCCTTCGCGACGATTAAAACAAACGCACTGGTGACGCCTGACGTTGCCAGTGCTTTGCCGCCGCATTCATTCCGCAGTGCGCCGATAAAAATCCATCTTCACACCACCCGCCGTATGCCCCGACTTGATGTGCTTTAGCGCGCGAACCGGTGCGCCATCCTCAAACAACTTCTTGCCCTTGCCAAGGATCACCGGGAAGGTCAGAAGCCGGAACTCATCAATCAGATCATGCTCCAGAAGCTGCTGAACAAGCCTCCAGCTTCCATGTACTTGCAGCAGTGGCCCGTCCATCGCTTTCAAAGCACCAATCACCTCAGGCAGATCCCCATGGATGCGCTGTGTGTTGACCCATCCCAAATCATCCTGCTGAGACGTCACCACATACTTCTGAGCTGAGTTGATAGCTTGGGTGGCGGGATCGTCAGGATCTGCCGTTTGCCAGAAAGCGGCGAACAGATCGTAGGTCTTACGCCCGTAAAGAAAGTCGTAGGGCAGGGACATGGCTTCGGCTTTTACAAGCTCCATCACCTCCATCCAGTAGGGCTGTGCCCACCCACCAAGATCAAACCCCTCAGAGCGATCCTCATCAGGATGGCTCGGCGCCTGCATGACACCATCAACGCTTTGGAAGGTCAGAATTGCAAGATCACGCATGACGTCTGGTCTCCGGGGCCATATGAAGTGAACTGAGTATGCAAGTCGCCCATGGTGAAACTAAGAAGGGCGAGGGAAGTTGAAACGTGCCTTTTAAAATCTATGCATAATACAGGGCGCGTCACGCCTTGCATCGATACCTGTAAAAAAGCGCAGCCCCAGATCTGAGACCGCGCTTGAGTTCTCTTATGGATCACGAGGATCAGTCAGCCTTAAGCAGCCATCTGATTGCCCGGTGTTTCATGATCGGTATCACCGTTGTTGTACAGGCTGCCGAAGCGGTTGGAGAGGAAGTCGTGCAGGTTGATGCTTTCCTGCTTCACGAAGCCCTTTGCGTTCAGCTTGCCTTCCATCATCAGATCCAGCGTGGCACAGATGCTGGCTGCGGTAGTAATCTGAATACCGCTCCAGTGCTTGCCCATGATCTCACGGTCATTGACCACGTGAGAGTAGGACTTCTGCTGGAAACGACCATCCTTCATACCAGTGGCAGTGATGAAGATGAGAACACGGTCCTGCATGGTCACAGGAATGGAATCTTCCATCACTTCCTTCAGCAGCTCACGCTTGTTGATGAAGCCCAGATCCTTCAGCAGCAACTCCATGATGTCACGATGACCCGGATAGCGGATGGAAAGATAACGCAGGCTCTGCACTTTACCCTTCAGCGTCTCGGATAGGGAGCCCAGACCACCGGACGTGTTGAACGCCTCATAATCAACGCCATCGAGAGAGAAATGCTGCAGGCCTGCCAGAGCAGGCACCTTGGTCAGCTCGCCATTCTCAATAGCAAGGCAAGGGTTGCAGTACTCGTTGATCAGACCATCGGTGGACCAAGTCAGATTGTACTTCAGCTTGTTGGTCGGGTAACGGGGCAGGGCGCCCACGCGCAGATGCAGGTCTTCAAGACTGTCAAACTGCTTTGCCAGATCATAACCGGCAATGGAAACGAAACCGGGAGCGAGGCCGCATTGCGGAGCAAACGCCTTGTTGGCGCCTTCTGCAATCTTCTCCACTTCCGCAGTGCTGGCCACATCTTCGGTCAGGTCAAGATAATGACAGTCTGCATCTTTGGCGGCCTGCGCGATCACCGGCGTCAGGAAAAACGGTGCAGCGGAAATAACTGCATCGCATCCTTTAAGAGCTTCCGTGAGTTTTCCCAGATCACTCACGTCCAGTGCTTCTGTTGTCACATGCGGCACGTCCAGCGCTCCCAGCGCTTCCACACTCTGGTCCAGCATTTTGACCTGATAGTCACCTGAACCTTGCAACAGTGCAGCAATCATCCCACCGATCTTACCTGCACCCACAACAGCAACATGATGTCGGCTCATAAGCCCCTCCAAGCTTGTTTCGATTGACTCGGAGTCTACGTGAAAACACTGCCGGAGTTTACGGGGCAACTTGCCGAAATGACGTTTTATCTCGTTGAAGTGACGGTGATTATGTCATATTGACATTAAAAAAGTGAAAATGACGATCTAAGCGTGTAAGGCGCACACGATTCGCCTCAGTGAAAATACACAGCTGAGGCCATTTAAATCACCTGGGCAAAATATACGAATGCGCAAGAGCTCTTACTTCTCAATGCTATAGGTGTTTTGAGGCATGAAAGGGCGCTGCCGTTCAAACTTCTTCGTCAGCACGATAGAAGAACGTGTGCGTTCTACACCCGGGATAGCAGCAATCTCATCGAGCACCGCATCCAGCTCTTCCAGACGATCCGGCTCCACAATAAGGCAGAGATCAAACTCACCGGAGATAGTCAGGCAGCTGCGAATTTCAGGATAGGACTCCAGCTGGGCAATCAACTCGCGAGAACGTTGTTGAGCCACAGAAAGCATCACAAGGGCCTGAACGCGCTTCTGATCCTGTTCATCCCCAAGGATGGCTGTGTAGCCGATAATGATCCCTTTGCGCTCAAGGCGGGCAATACGCTCCTGAACGGTGGAGCGGGCAACGTCCAGACGCCGCGCAATTGAAGAAACCGGTTCCCGGGCATTACCCTGCAAAATGGCAATCAGCTTACGGTCCAGCTCATCCTTAATCTCGGCCATACAATGTCCTTCAAATTTTTGCGGCAATATAACAGCAATATCGTCAATTTGGCAGTATGATCAGGCAAAACTAACAGCTTACGATGCGATCTGCCGACAAAGCCTTTGAGATCAAAGGATAAACTCATATCTGATCTTCAGGTTTTCCCAAGGCTGCAGAAATCCCAAAAAGCCCGTTGCGCTCCAAAATATGTGACGTTATAAAGTAACAAAATTTGAATGTAATACTATAACGGATGGTTGTGGCACGTATGAAGCATCTCCTGAGTTCAATGAGTATTCTTGGCCTTCTCGCAGGAAGCGTCTCCTTCCCGGCTCTGGCACAGGCTGAGGTCAAAGTGGTGGCTTCTATCAAGCCGGTCCATTCGCTTGTCGCGAGCGTCATGGAAGGTGTTGGTACACCTGATCTGGTGGTGGAAGGAGCAGGGTCCCCGCACACCTACAGCTTGCGTCCGTCCACCGCGCGCAAAATCGCAAATGCGGATGTGGTGTTCTGGGTTGGACCTCAGATGGAGAGCTTCCTTGAGACTCCGCTTAAAAACCTTGCGGACGGCGCAACTGTTGTAACGCTGAAAGACGCCCATGGTCTTACTCTTCTGAACTTCCGTGAAGGCGGCAACTTCGAAGGACATGATCACGGTGATCATGCAGGCGAAACTGCTGCTGAACATGCAGAACATGCCGACTACGCCGAAGAGAAGCATGAGGAACATGCCGACCACGATCATGAAAAGCATGAAGAGCATGCGGACCATGACCATGAGAAGCACGAAGAGCACGCAGACCATGATCATGAAAAGCATGAGGAACATGCTGAGCATGCAGATCACGCTGATCATGGGGCAGAAGCGTTTGACATGCACATCTGGCTCGATCCGCAAAATGCCATCGCAATGCTGCATGAGATTGAAGAAGCGCTCTCAAAAGCTGACCCTGC
Organism: Pseudovibrio sp. SCP20; assembly: GCF_057774105.1. Taxonomy (NCBI): domain Bacteria; kingdom Pseudomonadati; phylum Pseudomonadota; class Alphaproteobacteria; order Hyphomicrobiales; family Stappiaceae; genus Pseudovibrio; species Pseudovibrio sp. SCP20. Next base: position 684,104 of record NZ_JBYMDH010000001.1, read on the forward strand.
AAATGCTGCCAAGTACGCTGCTAATGCTAAAGCGGAAGCTGAGGAGATCTCCAAGGTTTCAGATGCTCTGAAAGCGGATCTCAAAGACTATCAGAGCAAACCGTTCGTGGTGTTCCACGATGCTTACCGCTACTTCGAAGAGGCTTATAACCTCAACGCAGTTGGCTCCGTGACTGTCAGCCCCGAAGTGCTGCCAGGTGCAAAGCGCCTGACTGAAGTGCGCGCTAAGCTGGAAAATCTGGGTGCGAGCTGCGTCTTCTCAGAGGCTCAGTTCAATCCTAGAATGGTTGCAGTGCTGAAAGAGGGAACTGGCGTAAACTCTGCTGAGATCGATCCACTAGGGTCCACTCTGGACTCTGGTCCGCAGCTTTACACAGAGCTGCTTAAGCAGATGGGTTCCGCGTTCAACACCTGCCTCTCTGGCAGTTTGTGATTTTTCAGCAATCGAATCTGTTATTAGTAGCGGCCTTGAATGATTTGGGAACAAAAGTTGATGAACTTTAGACCTCTCAGGGCCGCTCTACTCTTTGCTAGTTTGCTTTTAATCGGATGTGCTCAGACGATGACCGCAACGGTAGTTGAAATCGATGTTTCAGAGCATTCTCGAAAAAGTGTACAGCTAGTTGAAATAGCAATCAAAAAGAAGGTTTCGGAAATGGGCGGCGTTTGTGAAGAGTTCCGCGAGTTTCCAAGACTTGAAAAATGCTACATTCCCGGAGAAACTTTCGGAGTTAGCTACGGGTTTAGGCGAGTAGATAAAGATAATCCAGATAGAAACTTTTTTATTTTTATCAACTCAAACTACGTTCACTTGTTTCCTCCAAGCAAAGCTGATGTCGTACAGGGACGTTATGTTTTGGAGGAGCATAAGAGCTTCGAAGCTTGGTTTTTAGATAGTATTCCTGCAGACATCATTGTGAAAAAAGTCAGAGAATACCTGGGGTACGAAACAAAAATCCCGCTTTAGGTGTTTAAGTTATTGAAAAAGGCGGCTCCATATCAATATGGGCTGCCTGTTTCGCTCACCCCCAAACTGGGGCCATGGGCTGCAAACGCACTCCCGAAAATCTTCTACCAGTTTTCATAAAGGGCCTGCGAGAAGATCAGGTGCATAGACGGGTGTGATCTCCCTGATGGGGATTACATCGCACCTTCTTCTTCCAGCCTGTGGCTCCATCTTTCCAGAATACCTTCCAGAGCTTCCCGATCTTTCGGGTCCAGCACCTTCAGCATCTCCGCTTCTAACGCAAAATGCTTGGCGGCAACTTCTTCCACCAGCGCGCGGCCCTTATCTGTCAGGTGGATCATCAGCGCACGGCGGTCTTCTGGATTAGGATTGCGGCACACCAGCCCCAGCTTCTCCAGCTTGTCTAACCGGCTGGTCATGGTGCCTGATGTCAGCATGCTGGATTTGGTGAGTTCGGTCGGGCGCAGCGCGTAGGGCTCGCCGCTCCGGCGCAAGGTTGCCAAAACATCAAAGTCACCCGTCGCCAGACCAAACTTGGCAAAGTTGGCCGAAAGATCCTTGTTGGTCTGCATGTTGATCCGCATCATCCGCGCCAGCACATACATCGGGCTGGCATCGACCTCAGGATACTCGCTCTTCCACTGGCGCACGACGCGTGCAACGTGATCACTCATGGTCACTCTCAATAATCTGGCTCGCAGCAATCTGCTGTATATTGCAGAGGAATTACTTGATATCAAGATACTTGACGGTTCTGCGTATACATCCTAAGCATCGTGTAATTTAGTTTGAAATCGAAATAATTGAGGTCGAGATATTATGCTCGTTCAGCTGCGCACAGCGCTCACCCCCGCCATCTGGGGCACCACCTACGCTGTCACCACGCTGCTTCTGCCATCAGAAGATCCGGTCTGGATGGTCGTCTACCGCTTGCTACCCGCCGGCCTGCTGCTTCTTGCCTTTGCACCAGGTGTGCTGAAAGGCCAATGGGTGAAGCGGGCCATGATCATTGGTTTGACCAACCTTTCCATGATCTTCTTCGTGTTCATCGCCGCCTTTCGCCTCCCAAGCGGCATGGCCGGAACCCTCATGGCAACGCTGCCGCTGCAGATCATCTTCTACATTTGGATACTGGACGGCAAAACGCCGGTCGCACGCCAGATGTTTGCCTCACTCATCGGCCTGTTCGGCGTTGGCATGTTGCTGCTGGGGGCTGTGGAACTGGATTGGATCGGTATCAGCGCTGCACTCGCAGCCTGCTTGAGCACCTTCACCGGCGTTTATTTGAGCGGGAAGTGGGGCAGGCCAGATGTCAGCATGGTGACGTACACCGGTTGGCACGTAACCCTTGGCGGTCTTTACGCCGTACCAATCGCGCTTATGCTGGAAGGCGCTGCTCCAGTACCAGACCTGAATATGGCACTGGCGTTCTTCTGGATCGGCATTTTAGGGATGGGCTGGGCTTCTGTGAACTGGCTCAATGGTATCGTCCAACTCAATCCCACAACCATCGGCTTCCTGTCACTGGTCAACCCAGTCTCAGCAGTACTCTGCGGGCAGTTGCTAGTTGGGGAGGAGTTTGGCTGGCGCCAGTGGACTGGCATCATCATCGTGCTGGGAAGTATCGTCTACGCCCTGAAGACTCCAAGCGCGGCGAAAGTTGCAACACAAACGAAAGATGCGGCGGCAACCAGCTAGATCGCGTTCCGTTTGATTGAGTTCAATCAAACGACAAGAATTCGCTCAAAATAAAGAAGTTAGAGTATGAGGCGTGAATGCAAATGGGCGCAACATGCTCTAAAGCGTTTTCCCGAAATTCGGGTTCGGTTTTCGGGAAGGAACATGCATCAACGTGGAGAACGAAAGATTAGCGCAGGTAAGCGATGTAAGCGTCCTGCGCTTTTTGCATGGCCTCAACCTTGTCGTTGACGTCACCTTTGCACACAACACCGTTGTGGTGCAGTTCCCACCGCCATGGCTTACGGTGTGTATCGCCGTCTTCGCGATGCACGCGCATGCTCATTTCAGTACTAAGAACGCCCGTACCAACGCTGTGATCAGGGACATTTCTCCAAAGCTGACGCCACTGAAACTTCTTGGACATAGTAATTTAGCACCCGATGTTCTTCCTATGTTCTCATTGTGAAATGATTCCATTAAAATTCTCCTAACGGATGTTAAGGATTGGCCCCGCAACCACGCAGAAACAGCCCAAACACGCGGTTTGGGCTGCCCAATTTTCATGAAATTTTCTGTTCTCAAACGGCCTGTTTTATAGAACAAAGCCTCTGGATACAGATGCCTCTATCTGGAAGGCTTCGGTGCCTGCACCTTACCATCCGGCATCACTTTACCCTTCGAGCCACCTTCCAGATCGAAGCGATAAGCATCTCTGTTCACCGCATCTTCTTCGGCAGTTTCCAGCTTGGTCTCAAGCTCGCCAACAACCTCTTCACTGGAGATCTCAAAACCCTTGCCTTTGATCGGCTCAGAGAATGGTTCTGTATAAAGATCAGAACCCCATTGAGGCTTCAGGCCGTGGTTGGCAGCACCTAGGTTCACTTCCACGGCAGAGTGGTGCTCATCACCAACCAGATATCCCGTGGCCAGCCAGCGCCCAAGTTCTTTCACTTGGTTCTCAGCGTTTGGACCTTCCAGACCCAGCTCTTTCATCACACCCTTACCAAGCAGGCGAATACCGGTGAGGAAGCGGTCTGTTGTACCGGACGGACCTGCCACCGTCGGCTTGTTGTGCATCTCGGCATCCTTGGCAAAGCCAGTGCCGTCTTTCACATCCCAGACAGAGAAGCCAGGCTGATGCTCAACAATCACCTTATCGTCAGGCATATCGCCGCCTTTGACAGGTTTGCCTTCTTTGAATTGATAGTCCTCACGGTCATGACGGTTGCGTGGATTGGTTCTTGCGAAGTTCTCCTCGCGCTCTGTCAGGCGCTTGTTCGCCTTCAAATCAGCAGCTGATGCCCAGGCACCATCGCCGCCTTTCTTGCTGCGCTCACGATACTTACGCTGGTTGGCCGTCAGGCTTTGTCCGGCAAGCGCATCGTTTTGCGGAACCGGTCCATCAACTTGCTCGGAACCGGGCACTTCGCCATAAAGCTCTGGATGCTCAGAGGCGTTCTGCTTGTTCTCATTCCGATAGGTGTAAAGCTTCAGCTCATCTGGATCAGCGTCGGATCTCGCATTACGCGGACGTCCAAACTTGAAGCTCTTCAGGTACTCAATATCAATGATGTCCTTCATCTTCTCCTGAAGTTCAGGAGAGTTGTAGATTTTCTCCATGGCCTGCCGGAAAGCAGGGGAGTTGGACAGATCGAAATAAGCGGTACCTTTTTCGCGGATCGTAATATCGTTGTCTTCCTTGCCCTTCTTGGCACTGTCGACAATCTTGGTGAAACCACCGGCGCCCAGCTGTCCCACAACACCATATTTCGGGTTATCACCCGTATAGGCGTTCATGGCATCCAACGTGCCTTTCAGCTCATCATCCCCTTCAAGGCGCGTGAACACGGTCACGATACTCTTGATCAGGCTATCAGCTGTCTTGTGAGCGGCTTTACTTTCAGAGGCGATCTGTGCAATCGACGCTTCAACGGCCTTGTTATCGGCAACGGTGAGCTTGTCGTCTTTGGGGACGCTGGCTAGAATCTGCGCAGCCTGCTGCACATCATCAGGAAATTTGATGCTCAGCTCCTGGAAAACGCGTTTCGCCCAGCTCAGCTCGTCTTGATTTCCTGATCCCTCAGGTTGTTGTTGTGCTCCACCCAGCATAGACACACTCCTCAGAAAGATGACCATACGACTTCATCTCTGAACAATGTCGGGGGCGCATTGCATGGGCTTTAAAATAATCGATAAAATGTCTCGTGGCGTGTTCACAAAGTTCACGATGGTTATGCCAGCATTGTCATGTTGACACCGGTTTGATTAAAACTCGGCCCACCACCGTTTATAACAGGTTCTCCAGCACCTTCCGCGAAGCACAAGGCGCAAGAGAACCATTTAGGCTTTAACCGTGAGAAACAGCCTTTTGCCGCTGCAGGCTTAACGGATGACGGTCTCTCACGATCTTGTTATTGCGCAAAGTACTGTGGAGCTGACTTTAGGTAACTCCCATAGGCCTGTGCATTGGGGTAGGAGAACTGCTCAGCCAGCGGATTGCTGCGCTTGCGCTTGGCCGCTCCAATGTCCTGCAGCAACTCGTCAAAGTGCTTGAAGTGGAACGGAGCGGAGCACAGCCCGCCATAAACCTGCGCCGCAGGTCGGTCATCCCGTCGCCAGTCCAACATCTCATCAATGTTCTGACGCATCTGCGTGTCGGATGGCTGATTGGCCAACTGCCCATCTGCATACCGCACCAGCCAGTTGGCGATCATCTCGGCTGAAAGAACCGTACAGAAGCTGGAGTTGAAGCCCACAAACCCCATTTCTGGCAGGTCAGGGTTCACGGAAAGACGGTAAGTGCGATATTGCCCGTCATCTTCAATCAGCTTGTTACGATACTCCTCTGCCAAGTATGGAATACCCAGCTTCCAGCCAACGGCCAGCACGGACACGTCGCAGCCAACCTTGTCGCCTGTCGTCAACACAGCCTGATCACCCTCATAATGATCAATGGTGCCCTGAACCGGCTTGATCTTGCCGCTCTTAAAGCCCTCAAACAGACCGGGGGTAACGATGGGAATAGAGCAGGAGATGTCCTTCTCAATCGGCACCTTTGGCACCATATCCCACTTCTTCAGCCCCAACTGAAGCTTCAACAGCATCTCAAGCCCACGGAAGTTCGCCCAGATGAACGGCTTGGCCAGTGCAGCCATAGCCTTTTGCAACGGATTTCTGCCCCAGCTGTTGAACTGCAGCTCCTGCGCCCGCATGTAAAGCAACCGCTTGAAGTTAATGCCGCCCACAAAGTAAGGCACCCGCCACACGGGCTCGCGATACACCAGTGTTACCTGTGACGCTCCATTCTGCGCCGCGTTCACCGCCACATCAGTCGCTGATTTGGAACCGCCCAGCACCACGACCCGTTTGCCTTGAGCGCGGGAAGGATCAGTGTAGTCGGAGGAGTGCATCACCGCACCACCCTGTGCCTCAAACGCCTCCTGTCCGGGATGACTGATGATGTTCTTCTCAGAAAACTGACCAGTTGAAATAACAACAAAGTCAAAGTCCTCCTTACGAACCTTACCCGCCGCATCCAGTGTTAGCGTCCAACCCGGTTGGCCGTCTTCCCGCCGATCCATGGAAAGCACGGATGTGTTCAACTGAAACAGCCGATGCAGCTTGTGTTTGCGGGCGTAGGAATGCAGGTAGGCATGCACCTGCGGTCCTTTAGGCCATTCCGGATACTCATCCGGCATGGGCAGATCCGTATAGCAATACAGATCCTTCGGAGACTGTGTCTGCACCCCCGGATAGGATCTGGAAAGCTCCCAAACCCCGCCGAAATCGTGCGTGCGCTCATACCCGAACACCCGGTGTCCACGCTCGTCAAAGGCTTTCGCAGCCGCAAGACCGCTCACGCCGCCGCCAATGACGGCAACTTTCTTCTTCTTCACCATGTCAGCCACCCTTATTCAGCAGGTGGCGGAAGGAAGTCGACTTCATGAAGGGCAGAGATGCGCACAAGTTCTTCCGGATCTGTCACGCCGTCCAAAGCCTCAAACAGATCATAGAGCTTGCGGGAAGGGGCCACACCGAACACGCAGGTCGCTTCATCGCCGGAACGGTTGAAGATCCCGTGCGCAATTCCGCGTGGCATTCTGATCGTATCTCCCGGGCTGGCTTTGTGGCAGGCCTCTCCAAACTCCACCTCAAGCTCACCCGTAAGCACCGTGATCCACTCATCCTGTGTCGGATGAATATGCGGCGGCACAAATGTCCCGTCCGGTATGGCCGCATGCCAGATAAACACGTTTTCAGTCAGCACTTTAGGTGTGTATGTATGGCCAACAACATTCCAGCTGGTGTTGTCATTAATGCCTTCCCCCACAAGCGTCACACCCTGCAAAGCACCTTCCGGCGTCAAGACTTGATCAGACATAAATTCCCTCCTCCTCAATAGAATAAAGTGGCTGCTTAGCTCTGATTATTTATTTTGAAAATTTATCAATCTATCTTCGCATCTCCTCCGTCGTGAATACATAGAAATACTAGGCATTCAGGCGATGCGAATTGAGTTCATCTCGCATCTGCGAGATAACTATTTATCTGTTCTGGATAGATTCTTTTTTAAACTTAAAACAATGATATCTGCGAAGGTGAATAGTTCAAGCTTAAAATTTTACAAGAAGGGCAAAAAGGCAGGAAGGGGAGGAAAGATCGATAAATGCAAAAGGCACGTAACAAAGTCTAACCTGCGGAAATGATTGCGATTAGACTCCGTGCGGGTGGGGCAGGTCAAACGACCCCTAAATTTTTGCAGAGCCTTCTCAGAAGCGCGAAGACTCTGCAAAACGGAGAGACCAGCTGTTAGATGCGGGACATTTCGTTCACGGTAAACTCATCAACAGCACCTTCTGTTGCCACCATATAAGCAGCCAGATGCGGTGCATTCATGTGCTCCTGCCACAGCTCACGGTTCTCCCAGTTTTCATAGAACATGAAGTGGCCAGGATTTTCGTTGTCCACGTGCAGGTCATACTGTAGGCAGCCAGCTTCAGCGCGGGTGATATCAATCAGCTTTTCAAGCTCAGCCTTCACAAGATCTTCTTTGCCTTTGGCTGCATGAATGTTTGCGACAATGGTCAGGGGCATGGGAGTGATCCTCTCTTTTGTTTTCGTCACAGAGAACCTATATAGTCGCTATACCAATAACAAGTACGCACAATTTTGGCCTATAGGTACAGATTGTATACTATGGTGAGACAATGACCGATAAGAACCAGCGTTTTGAAAACTATGACTGCAGTCAGGGCTGCCCGGTAGAAGCAGCCTTGGAGCTGATTGGCGGTAAGTGGAAAGGTGTCATCCTCTTCCATCTGATGGAAGGCACCCAGCGCTTCGGTGAGCTGAAAAAGCAAGTGGGAACCGTCACACAGCGCATGCTGACCAAACAGTTGCGCGAGCTGGAAACAGATGGTCTCGTTTCAAGAAAAGTGTTTGCGGTCGTCCCACCACACGTGGAGTACTCCCTCACACCAAAGGGCGAAACCCTCCGCCCAATCATCATGGCCCTGCGCGATTGGGGCGTAGAACACGCCGTAAAAGAAGAAGCGGAAGCGTGATGAAACAAGAGCATCTCCACGTCATAAGAGGGAGATGCTCACCGGTGATCAGGTAAGAGCAGGGGGGCTCACGCCTTCATGCTCTAATGGTCGTCTCCAAACGGCCAGGAGAATGGCCAGAAAAACGGCCCGAGCCCGACAGTGCAGAAAAACAGGAAGTACGCACCAACCATCCGCACCAGATCCAGCTTATAAAGCGCCAGTGCCGCCTCATAAAACACGTAGGCACTGAACACCATAAACCCAAGCCCAATCAGCACCCGCAGGCAGATGATCACCATCTCCTGCACCGACCGCCCCTGATCCGACTGCACCACACCACCCATATCTCAATCCCTCATCTTCATCCAAACCACTCTCAGGATTCTAACAGATCCCCCAGTCACTCACATCCCACATTGTTGTGTGATGCCGTAAAGTTGTATCTCTGAGAGTAATTAGCGTCGCGCTGTGAGAACATTCAGGGCTAGTAATCGATGAGTGTAAAACCTAGGGTTGCTCTATGTTTGTGTATTAGCCCGAGAATTCCCAATGTCACCTCTGAAGATACTCAAAAGCCCGCTCTGGATTGCTGATATTGCGTTTGGGGGGAAGTCGTTTCGGGGCAATCCGATTATTGGGAGCAGATATCTGAACGAGCGCGGGTTTCATGTGTGGCGCATGGCACTGGCGGAGCGGATGGCGCAGATGCGACGCAGACAGATGGAGCACTTTCTGCTAGCTGAAGACCGGCAGTTCTTTCATGAAAATGGATATGTGGTGCGCCATAACGTATTGCCGGAGGATGTCTTCAAAGCAGTGCAGGATGAGCTGGAGCAGACAGAGTTTGCGGCGCGGGAGATGAAGCAAGGGCGGACCGTTACCCGTTTCATCGGTTTGACGCCTGCTATCTTGAAAAAACTACCTGGTCTGCAGGTCGCTGTGGGTGCCGATATCTTCCAAAAAGGCCTGCGCTATGTGGCGTCCAACAATGCAGATCCGCTTGTTTATCTGCATACCGTTCTGTGGGATCTGGAGGAAAAGCGCAAAGATCCGCAGACCAACTTTCATTCAGACACATTCCATCCTACTGCGAAAGCCTGGCTTTTCCTGAAGGATGTTGAGGTGGCAGATGGACCATTCCATTACGTACCCGGCTCACACAGACTGAATGAGGCACGCAGAAAGTGGGAGTATGAGCAAAGCCTCACCGCAGCAATACATAAGGATGGCAATCATGCTGTCGGATCGTTCCGTGTAACAGAAGATCAACTGCAGGAGATGGGCTTCAGCAAGCCTGTGTCATTCGCTGTCCCTGCCAATACACTCGTCATAGCAGATACACACGGCTTCCACGCCAGAGGCATCGCAACACGTCCGGGCCTCCGCGTCGGGCTCTATGGCTCTGTCCGTCGATCTCCATTCTCCCCATGGGCTGGAGGAGATGTTCGATCACTCCCCGGCATCAAGGGCCGCCAAACCGAAATCTTCGGCGCCTACCTTGATTGGCGCAGCAAAAGAGGGCATGGAGTATCTCATTTGGATGTTGGCAAAGTCAAAGCAATGGCACCGCGCATCCGCTAGTTGACTGTCTATACGGATGCTTTTGCGGTTAAAACATTTCAGACAAGTTTTGTGTGAGAGGCTTGCGTACTCTCACCTCTCCACCTTAACCACGCACCTCATCATTCCAGCCCGCTCATAGGTTTCTCAGTGCTGTGACTTGCCAATTTTGTGCAGAAAGGGCAAAAGACTGCGACTTGAGACTGTTTGAGACCGTCGTGAATGACTGAAGCAACAAAAAAACTCTATAATATCAATAGCCCCGTCTTCGCGGTCGCGCCGATGCTTGACTGGACGGATAGGCATTGCCGCGCATTTCACCGGGTCCTTTCCAAGAATTCGCTGCTCTATACTGAGATGGTCACCACTGGCGCCTTGATCCATGGCGACAGGGACCGTCATCTGAATTTCTCCAGGCAGGAGCAGCCGGTTGCCTGCCAGCTGGGTGGGTCTGATCCCAAAGCATTGGCTGAGTGTGCCAAAATGGTGGAAGACTGGGGCTACGATGAGGTCAACCTCAACGTCGGGTGCCCGTCTGACCGCGTACAGTCTGGTAAGTTCGGCGCTTGCCTCATGCTGGAGCCGGATCTGGTAGCAGAATGCATCGCGGCCATGAAGGATGTTGTTTCTATCCCGGTCACCACCAAATGCCGCATCGGCGTGGATGATCAGGAGCCGGAAGAAGCACTCAACGCACTGGCAGATAAAGTCATCGCCGCTGGCACAGACGCGCTGTGGGTGCATGCCCGCAAGGCGTGGCTGAAGGGCCTCAGCCCGAAGGAAAACCGCGATGTGCCGCCGCTGGATTATGACCTTGTCTACCGCCTGAAGCAGCGCCTGCCGGATGTGTTCATCGGCATCAACGGCGGCGTGGCAACACTGGAAGAAACCTCAGCGCATCTGGAAAAGCTGGACGGTGTTATGATGGGCCGCGCGGCCTATCAGAACCCGATGTTGCTGGTAGAGGTTGACCGTGTGGTCTACGGTGAGGACGGCACCGCGATCACGCCGGTTGAAGCAATGGACGCTTACCGCGGCTACATCGAAAACGAACTGACGTCCGGAACCAAACTGGCATCCATCACCCGCCACATTTTGGGAACATACCAAGGTGTTCCTGGCGCCCGCCATTTCCGCCGTATTATGACGGTGGAAGCCAACAAGGCTGGCGCTGGCATTGAGGTGCTGGAAGACGCGCTGGCAGCGGTTTCACATCATCAAAGCGTTGTGCTTGAAGCACGTGAGCAGAAAGAGGCAGCGCTGGTCTAAGCGTACTCCCGAAAAGTGGCCACCGGTTTTCGGACAAGAGTACGCGAGAAGAATGCGTACTCCCAAAAAGTGGTAGCCGGTTTTTGGGCAAGAGTACGCGCATGAAATGCAATTGGAATTGAGGAGGGGACAGCATGGACATGATTTCTGCGTCTATGCTGGGGTTCGGAGCAGCATTGATTGCTTCTGGTGCACTAGCAGGTTTTCTGGCAGGGCTGTTTGGTATTGGAGGCGGCGCGATCCTCGTGCCGATCCTTGTAACCATTCTGACAGAGGTGGGCGTCGATCCGGACGCCGTGGTCCACATCTCCGTAGCTTCGTCTCTAGGTGTCATCGTCCCAACCTCTTTGCGCTCCTTCTTCGCTCACAAGAAGAAAGGCGCTGTTGACCTGTCCTTGCTGAAAAGCTGGATTATCCCTGTGCCGATTGGTGTGCTGCTGGCCTCATACGTGGCGGCACTCGTTTCAGGTGATACGCTCAAAGGCATCTTTGCCGTGATAGCGTTTGTGGTCGCTATGCGCATGCTGTTCAATCGTGAAAGCTGGAAACTGGGATCAGATATTCCAGGCAACCCGGTGCGGGCGTTGATTGGCGTGATGATCGGCTTTTTCTCAACGCTCATGGGCATCGGTGGTGGCGTTATGAACAACACCTTCATGACCTTGTTTGGTCGCCCGATCCATCAAGCTGTTGCCACATCTTCCGGTGTTGGTGTGCTGATTTCTATTCCGGCAGTCTTCGGCATGGTCGCAGCCGGGTGGGGGGCTCCCAACCTGCCACCCTTCTCCGTGGGCTACATCAACCTGCTGGCCATTGCGCTGATCATCCCGATTACCATCTACGTGGCACCACTGGGCGCACACTTCGCCCACAACCTGCCAAAGCGCAAACTGGAGCTGGCCTTCGGTGTATTCCTCCTGATCGCCTGCGCAAGGTTCGCCTACAGCCTGCTGTAAGCTGCAAGCCATAAGAAACACAAAAGCCGCTGACATCCCTGTCCGCGGCTTTTCTTTTCTCTAAATACTGCGATTTCTTTTAACGCGCCTTCAGGATCAACTGGTTGCCTTCCACGCGCCAGCTGGCGAAGGTGTTGAGGGCGCTCATGCCAAGCAGGCTGGTTGAGAGCATCTCTTCCTGCGCCACAAATGCGGGGACTTCGTTCAGGCGCCAGTCTCCAATCTGCATGTCCTGCAAACGCACGCGGGCCACAAAGCCCATACCGTTGGCGGTAGAAACAGGGATACTGTAGGAAAGATTATTGGTGTCGATGCCAACCCGGCGCGCGTCTCCGTGAGACAAGGTGATGTGAGAGGCACCGGAGTCCACCAGCATGTCGACGGAAACACCATCCACCTGCACATCAATGAAGAACTGATGGTTGATGCCGCGGGAAATCACCATCTCGCCATCAGCAGATTGAGAGATGGAGCCGGGGAACAGCTCGGACATCACGCGGTCGCGCACGGTCATCAGCTCATAACGGAACGAGTATCCAATCACCAACAACAGTGCCAGACCGCCCCAGAACACCACGGCGCCAAACACTTCGCGGATTTGCGGGCGGCGGATAAATACGCCCATCATGATCACGATGCCCATGGCCGCAAGGGCGACCAGCCGAGGACCGTCCTCCTGAAACTTGTCGCCAAGAAACTCAGGTGTTCCAAGATATCCGGTGGCAACGCCAATCACCATGGCGCCGATGAGAATGACAAGGCCTATCGTCCAGCGCATTGCACATCCTCCTGTTTCATAGCCAGAAACTCAGCTTTTCGCGCAGGAAGCTTGGCAAGAATGGTGTGCTGAGCCTGCGCAGAAAGGGAACCCCATCCGGCAATCTCGCTGAGCAATCTCCAGCAACTCACACACATCTTCCATTCTTCATCCAGCTGGCACAGTTTTAAACACGGGCTGGCTGGTCTTTCTAAAGTGCCTGACAAAATACTGTCCTACAAAATCATCGGGTTCCAACCGCTGTGTTCACCTTAAATGCGAACTGCTTTAGCGCGTTGCGCCAACGGATCCCGGCGTGCTGATCACGATCTTCGCAGTGTTCCCCAAAAACTCGGTGAAACTGCGTCCAGCGTTTCCAAGACGTCCGCCAATGCTTTGCTGGCTGCGGCTCATCGTGCCTTGTTCAAGGGCATTGACCAGCTGCGGTCCAAACTGAGCAAGTTGCGCGAACTTGTCGTGGTTGACGCTATCCTGACCCTGCACATCCGTCAGGTCAATGACCACAACGCCCAGACTTGTCAGCTCTGCATCATTCTCAATGCCGCCCACACGTGCCTTGCCACCGGCAATGCGGCGAGAAAAGCGCAGCGCGCGGTCATCACGCGAAACCAGCACAAACACAGGGTTTGCTCTGTATCCAAGAGAGGTAATCATTGTTTTGAAAACATCAATATCGATGTCCGGCGAAGCCATCACAATGGTGACCTTCTTGTTCTTCAAAAGCCCGTGACCCTTCAGCTCCATCTGTCGCAAAGTCTCCAGCAGCAACAGGTTGCCGAGCGAGTGCGCCAGAATGGTCACCCGCTCCGCATCAGAGTTCACCAGCTCCCGCAGCACCTGCTCCAGACCATCGCGGGCAACGGTCACGCTGTTGGTGTCGTAAATGTAGTCGGTCAGATTGCCAGCGGATGCCCAGGTGAACAGGATCGGCACACGATTGATCTTGGCATCTGCCGCCATCTGCGCAAGGCGGAACACACCTTCAGAAAAGCGGGTGTTGTAGCCATGAATGAACAGCACAGCCTCGCGCTCGCGGCCAGCACGTTTTGCAATCGCTTGGTTGACCTGCTGGCGGAAAGCCGCATTGCCGTCAATGTAAGCCGCCTGCCGCACCACGAAGTCGGTGTTCGGATTACCCGGAGGTGAAGAGGCCCATTCAATCCTGCCGGGCTTGTGGGTCGGCGGAATGGAAATGGTAGCTGAAGCAAAGTCCAGCTCCTCAGCACGCTTGGAGGTGTAAAGCGCAGGGGGGTGTTCAGCACGCGCGCGCGTGGTCGCTACAAGGATATGAACATCCTTGGTCCCTTCGGCTTCTTCAAGCGAAATCTCAAGTGAATCCGGACCGGGCCTGGAGGCACAACCGGCAAGGACGGCAGCGGCCAGCCCAAGGGCAGCAGCTCGTTTGAATGCTGAAAGTGCACAAGCAAAGGATAGCTTCATAATGTCTCCGGCCCGAGAACTGTAAAAAGGGTTTCACGCGCTTGTAGGCAAACAATGCGCGTAGATTAAAGCTAAAATGCTAGCAAATGATTGCACAAAAATGGTTTCTTGCAGCGCCTTACCCACAAAAGCAGAGGAATGCCTCTGGTTTTTAAGGGGGCGAACACAGCTTCTAAAGAGAAAGGACGCCCAGCAGGAAGCCCAGTGAACCGATTTGTTGCGCAGCCCCCAAAACATCACCCGTAATGCCTTTGATTTTGGTGAGGGACAGCTTCGCCAGCGCCCACACCAGCACAAAGCTCACACCAGCCCCGATCACCACCTGCCAGAAGCTTAAGAAAAACAGGCTGACAGCAATCAGTGGCAACGCAAAGCAACCAGCCCAATAGACGGCAATGTTCTCAGGCACGCCAAAGCGCGTGGAAAGACCGCCCTGATACGCTGCTGGCATGGTGTGCCAGATCCAGACCATGCCAACCCGGCCAATCGTCTCAGCTGCCAGATAGCCAAGAGCTGTCCCAAAGCCGCCAAACGCCTCCAGCAAGGTGGCCAGCAGCAGCCAACGCAGGCTTAAGGAGAGCACGAGTGCCACAGTGCCAAACGCACCGATACGGCTGTCCTTCATGATCTCAAGCCGCCGCTCAGCCGTATGACCACCAAAGAACCCGTCTACCACATCAGAAAGGCCATCCTCATGCAGGCAGCCCTGAACAGCTGCGGCCACAGCAACCGCAATCAAAGCCACAACAGCGGCAGGCAGGGCGCTTTGTGAAAGCAGCCACAACACCAGCATGCTGGGCAGGGAAATCACCACACCGGCCAGCGGAATGCTGCGGGAGCGCAAACGAAAATCCGGAGCTGTGTTCAGATCATCCCAGCTTCCCAGCTTTGGCAGAGGAATACGGGAGAAAAAGCGCACCAACTCGGCCACCTCCGACAGAATATGGGAAGAGGAAGGAAGAGAATCTTCGTTGCGTTGATCGTCGGACATGATGGTTTCTCACAGAAATAAATCAGACCAGAAAGGCTGCCAAAATCAGTTAGAGCAACAATTTGTAGTTTGCAAAGCCGTGGAAACCACAAATAGTTGATAAGTCTCATTTGTATTCTGCTTCCGGTGGCTTATAGATCTGCGCAAACAACAAAGCGCAAAAATTCATTTTGCGGGTTAACTAATGCGTATCTCCGAAAAGTGGAAACCGGTTTTCGGACCCAAGATACGCGCAAACAAAAGTTAAAGTAGTTCAACCGCTCTAGGCTGAATGAGAACTGCTTTAAGTTCGGAGAAGCGTATGTCTCTTGCAACGTCTGCACTGCCATTCGATGATATCAGAAACCTGGTCGGCGCAATGCCGGGTCCAAGCCTTGAAGCGGTCGAGGCGGTTAAAAAACGCGATGCGCAGCTGACGAAGCCTCTGGGGTCTCTGGGCCGTCTGGAAGAGCTGGTGGAATGGCTGGCTGCCTGGCAAGGCCTGCCAATGCCCAAAGTCACCCGTCCGCTCGTAGCCGTGTTTGCAGCCAACCACGGCGTTGCTGACAAAGGCGTCTCCGCATTCCCGAAAGAAGTGACCGCGCAGATGGTCTCCAACTTTGCAGCTGGCGGCGCCGCCGTGAACCAGCTCTGCATTGCCTATGACCTCGGCCTCAAAGTGTTTGAACTGGCGCTGGAAATGCCAACCCCGGACATCTCCGAGGAAGACGCCTTTGAAGAATCCGAATGCGCAGCAACCATGGCCTTTGGCATGGAAGCAATCTCTGGTGGCACAGATCTGCTCTGCCTTGGCGAAATGGGCATCGCAAACACCACCGTAGCAGCAGCCATCTTCTACGCCCTGTTTGGCGGCACAGCAGAAGAGTGGGTTGGTCCGGGCACTGGTGTTCAGGGCGACGCGCTGAAGAACAAGATTGCCGTTGTTGAGCAGGCCGTGCAGCGGATCGGCGGTCCGGGCAAAGTTGAGCCTCTGGAAGTTCTGCGCCGGATCGGTGGCCGCGAAATCGCAGCAATGGCAGGTGTTATTCTCGCAGCACGCATGCAGCAGGTTCCTGTTGTTATTGATGGCTTCGTCACCTCCGCAGCAGCTGCCATCCTCTACAAGATGGACAACACCGCATTGGAGCACTGTGTGTTCTCTCATGCCTCCGCTGAACCAGCACACCGCCGCGCTCTGACAGAAATGGGCGGCAAGCCACTTCTGGATCTGGGCATGCGCCTTGGTGAAGGCTCCGGTGCAGCAATCGCAGCAGGCATCATCAAAGCGGCAGCAGCAACCCACTCCGGCATGGCGACCTTCGCTGATGCAGGCGTTGCAGCTCAGGACTAATTTGAGAATAACCCCTCCGCTGAGGAGGGGGATAAATTGAAAAAGGCCGCCTCACTCTGACGAACTGAGGCGGCCTTTTCTCATTTCAGCAAAGAACGCAGAAAAAACGCATTCCTTTCAAACCAACGCACATTTCAACGCAAATGCGGTTTGATGAGCTGCGTTAATCGACAAAGCGCCAGGTATCAGCGCCATCAAAATGGCGAACACGTATGTCTTTGACGTCCTCAGCAGGCACCAGACGCGTGTTCACCGCCATTCTATCCCCCTCAGGGTCAACCGGCGCCCAATGCGTGGTGTTCCCGCACGTCTTGCAGGTATGGAACTCCAGTTCCTTGTCGCCCCACACATACGCAAAAGTCGCGTCCGGGTCTTTTTCAATGGTCACGTTCTTCGGCGAACCATGAGCCCAGACGGTTCCAAAGCGACGGCAGGCAGAGCAATTACACTCTGTCAGCCACTCTGGGTTTTCCCGATATTCAAACTTAACTGCACCGCAATGGCATGAGCCACGTAGCATGTGTTTCTCCCTGATAATGAATTGAAGCACGATCCGCAAAAGCAAAGCCAGACGGCTCAAAGGATCACGCAGAAAAAGAAAGTGATTTAATCCAGAAACTGCCCTGTATCCGCACCATCAAAATGGCGAATGGGAATGTCTTTCACATCCTCAAACGGAACAAGCCGCGTGTTGACCGCCATGCGATCATAGTCCTCGTCCAGATCTGACCAGTGAGTGGTGTTTCCGCAGGTTTTGCAGGTGTGAAACGCGATCATCTTATCACCCCAGATGTAGGTGAACGTCGCATCCGGCGCTTTCTCAATGGTCACGTTCTTGGGTGAACCATGCGCCCAGATGGTGCCGTAACGACGGCATGCAGAGCAGTTGCACTCTGTAAGCCATTCTGGTTCTTCACGGAATTCAAACTTGACTGCGCCGCAATGGCATGACCCTCGAAGCATACAATCCCCCAACAGATGCATCTGGAACAAATAAGGAACGTATATCCTTATCCGGCCCGAAGCAAGGGCTCTCTGTCTTTGCCTGTGGTTGGGTCCGGCGTCGGGATCGGATCGATATGGCTCAACACGCGTTTGGCGGGCAGGGAGATGGTCGCCTGCGTTCCCTCACGCAGCTTAGAGGCCAGCTTAAACTCGCCCTCATGCATATGCGCCAAAGCCTGCACAATGGAAAGGCCAAGGCCAGTGCCTTGCTCCGCATCCTGAATAGCCTGCGTGCCCTGTCCAAAGGCCTGCAACACCACAGGGATCTCTTCCTCAGGAATACCGGCGCCGGTATCGCTGACGCTGATGTACTGTCCTCCAGCGCCATCAATGCCCACGTGAATGGAGATTTCCCCCTCAGGTGGGGTAAACTTCACGGCATTGGTCAACAGATTCAGCACCATCTGGCGCAGGGCTTTCTCATCCGCCCAGACCTTACTGAGGCCCTTCTCATAGACCTCGTGGATCTCGATGTTCTTCGCTGCTGCCCGCATATGCATCATGTGCTTGCAGGCCGCTGCCACATCGCGCAGACAGACAGGTTCTTCCTGTAGCTCATAACGGCCAGCTTCAATGCGCGACAGATCCAGAATCTCGTTGATCAGATTGAGCAGATGTTGGCCCGACTGATTGATATCCTTGGAGTAATCCAGGTATGTTTGATTATGCATAGGACCAAGAACTTCGTCCTTCATCACCTCAGAGAACCCGAGAATCGCATTCAGAGGTGTGCGTAATTCGTGACTCATTGTCGCAAGAAAACGCGTCTTGGCCAGGTTCGCTTCCTCCGCACGGCGCCGCGCTTCCTGAGAAATTGCATTCACCTGTTCCATTTCTGAAATCAGATGATCCTTCTCCGCGCGGTACTCAAGCAGGGTCAAAGCTGAGGTATGGAGCTGCTTGCTGAGGATGTAAAAGAACACTTGTGCCCCAATCGCCATCAGCCCCATCGCGTAGTGAGGCATGCTGTCATACTGCCAGAAACTGAAGATCAGGGCACCCGTAATTGGGGCTGTGGCAGCCAGCAAAGCGCCGGGCAGGGGAGAAGACAACATGGTCGCCATGGCAATGACGATCAGCATGGTCGCAAACTGGAATACACCGAACCCATAGTCCGTGTTGAACTGCAAGTTGCTGATGAAAAAGATAGCCCAAACAATGCCATAGAGCATATCGCCTGCAAAAAGTTCCCTGCGGATTGAGCGCAGATTACCTTCCTGACTAAGGCTCTTTTCCATGCGTTTTGTAGAGAGAATAATGATGGAGTGCGCGAGCAGCATGGCTACAAGCCAGCCGCCAGCCACCTCCACGGGAAGCCAGACGCTGGAGATGGTCGCGGCCACAATGGCGATCATCGGCATGGCATAGGCCACCGACAATCTGTTCTTCACGAACATCAAAATAAGATCAGCTTCAAAGCTGGGGCGGACCCCCTCGACCGTGCCAAGACGTTCGCGAGCATCCTTTACGGTACGTGCAACTTCGCGCCGGCGATTTGCTCGGGCGCGATTAATAGTTGTTTTGTCCTTACTATTCTGCGACGATCCGTTGTTCATGTATTCTCGGCCTCTGTGTGCCAATAGATTGACGGGATACTTGCCCTTTTGACCAGAATGAACATGATCTCTTAAGATTGCTCTGATTCATAGGGTTAACGTCGAGTTTACGGGGACCACAAAATGGTAGATTATTGCCCCATTTTGGGACAGTTTCTCCTGTAGATTGTGAGGGCAACAGCTCGTGATTGTTGGGAGGCACCATTGAAACTTTATAGCCATAGGCAAGCACCTAACCCCTTTCGCGTCACCCTGTTCCTTGCGGAGAAGGGCGTTAAGGTTAACATTGCCTACGTAGATTTCATGCATGGCGAATTGAAGGCAGAAGAGTTTAAAGCGATCAATCCTTGTCAGCGATTGCCCGTGCTCGTGCTGGATGATGGAACAGCCATTTCCGAAAGCTGCGCCATCTGTCGTTACATTGAAGAAATGAACCCTCTCAAGCCTTTGCTGGGCCAGACGGCCAAGGAAAGAGCGCTGATCGAGATGTGGAACCGGCGCGCTGATCTGGGCTTGTTAAATCAGGTTTCTCAGGTGTTCCGCCACACCAACCCGGCCATGGCTCCGCTGGAGCAGCCGCAAGTGAAAGAGTGGGGGGAGGCCAATCGCCCCAAAATTCTCGAAACACTCGCCATTTTCGACGCGCAGCTTGCCAACAATCACTATGTAGCTGGAGACCGATACTCCATCGCTGACATCACATTGTTCGCAGCAATCAACTTTGCCCGCGTAATTAAGCTGCAAGTCCCTGAAGAACTTGGTAATCTGCGCCGATGGTATGCAAAGATGATAGAGCGTCCGGGAGTGCAGGCAGCGCTTCAGGTGATGAAGGAAACCTCCAGCGCCTAAAAGAGCGCATAGCCGCGTGTCGGGTCTGTGTTGAGCAGCCCATCCGCCAGCCATTGCCTCATGAACCGAGGCCCGTTGTTGTGCTGTCGTCTACGGCGCGCATTGCCATATGCGGTCAGGCGCCGGGAACCCGCGTCCACGCCTCTGGCAGGCCGTTTACAGACCCTTCCGGAGATCGCCTGCGCGACTGGATGGGCATTGGTGAAGAGGTCTTCTACGACCCTGCCAAACTTGCAATTATCCCCATGGGCTTCTGTTTTCCGGGGTTGGATTCCAAAGGCGGTGACAAACCTCCAAGACCGGAATGCAAGAAAACGTGGCATCAAGAAATTTTCAGCAATATGCCGCAGATCGAAACATTGCTTGCAATAGGTGGCTACGCGCAGGCCTATCACATACCCGAACTCACCAAACCCCGCCTCTGGGAAACCATCGCTGAGTTCAGATCCGTCTGGGAAACCACCTGCGACCGCCATGCCAAAGGCCTCGGCCCAAGAGTTCTCCCCCTCCCACATCCATCCTGGCGCAACAACGCCCACATAAAAAAGCATCCCTGGTTTGAAAAAGAGCTCCTTCCGCTCCTGAAAGAAGAAGTCAGCAGCTTGCTCATGTGATTTGAGAGATTCTTTTTTTAATCCACCCCTTAATATGGCAACGCATTCCTTTAGCTCTTGCGAAATTCTATGTTGATGAAAATAAATTTCACCGATTTAAGGTGATGTAGAATGAAAACCTATATTCCTGCGAATATCTTGGCGTTTGAAGCTGGAATAACATTTCCCATGACCTTATGCTTCCTGCAATGATTTTGCGCCAAACAATAATTCCGGTGGGAGATAGGGGTATAATATGATCGATAGGATCGACCGTCGCATTCTGTCCATTCTACAAGAAGACAGCACCGTTCCTGTAGCTGAAATCGGCCGCCGTGTTGGCCTGTCCACCACCCCTTGCTGGCGCCGCATCCAGAAGATGGAAGAGGACGGTGTCATCACCCGCCGCGTTGCTGTGCTTGATCCAAAGAAGGTCAACGCAAAGGTTACCGCTTTCGTGGCTATCACCACCAATGAACACACCGACGACTGGCTCCGCAAGTTTGCCGACGTGATCCGCGAGTTCCCTGAAGTGGTGGAATTCTACCGCATGGCAGGGCAGGTGGACTACCTGCTGCGCGTTGCCGTGCCGGATATCGATGCTTACGACGACTTCTACAAGCGTTTGATTGCAAAGGTAAACATCGCAGACGTGTCCACGTCCTTCGCGATGGAGCAGATCAAATACACCACCGAGCTACCGCTCTCTTACATCGTCGCTGAAAAGCCAAAAGCGAACATGTCCTAAGAGTTTGAAGCGTTACGCACTATAAAAAAGCCCCGGTCATCTGATCGGGGCTTTTTGCGTTGTTATTTCTTATCCGCGTTGTTCAGCCGGGCAATCAGGCTGGATGTATCCCAGCGATTACCGCCCATGGCCTGAACTTCAGCATAGAACTGATCAACCAGCGCCGTCACCGGAAGGCGCGCACCAACCTCATCAGCTGCTTCCAGACAGATCTTCAGATCCTTGCGCATCCAGTCCACCGCAAAGCCGTGTTCGAACTCACCGTCACGCATGGTCTCCCAACGGTTTTCCATCTGCCAGGACTGAGCCGCACCACCGCGCACTGCTGAAATAGCTTTCTCAACATCAAGGCCAGACTTCTGCGCAAAGTGGATCGCTTCAGAAAGACCCTGCACCAGGCCAGCAATACAAATCTGGTTCACCATCTTGGTCTGCTGTCCAGCACCTACAGGGCCCATCAGGCCAGCGAACTTGGCGAAGCAATCGATGAACGGCTTTGCACGATCAAAGACCTCTTGCTCACCACCGATCATCACAGTCAGAACGCCATTTTCAGCACCAGCCTGCCCACCAGACACAGGCGCATCAAGGAAAGAAAATCCCCCTGCACGTGCTGCCTCATCCAGCTCACGCGCAACTTGCGCAGAGGCTGTTGTATGGTCCACGAAAATAGCGCCAGCCTTCATGCCGTGGAATGCACCGTTCTCGCCGGTTGTGACAGAGCGCAGATCGTTGTCGTTGCCAACACAAGCAAAAACAACGTCGCAGCCCTCAGCGGCCTCCTGAGGCGTTAGAGCGAATGATCCGCCATACTCTTTGGCCCATGCCTCTGCTTTAGCTGTTGTCCGGTTGTAAACGGTAACGTCATGCCCCCCGCGAGAGGCCAGAAAACCCGCCATTGGGTATCCCATTACGCCCAAACCAATAAACGCGACCTTTGCCATCGGACTATCCTTATAAACTTGAATCAGAGCGCAGCAACACTATCAGTTTCATCGGCAGATACCACGTAAATTCACCGGCTCTACCAATGAAAAAAGCGCAGGCTTTTGGACCTGCGCTTTCAAGTATCCATCAATGCCAGCTGGCTTATCTGTGCAAGTGACGCGTCAAACGAGCCTCAATGCGATCCCACGCCCGGCGCAGTGTTTCCACCATCACCAGATACGCAATTGCCGCCCAGACATATGCCTGGAAGTCATAGGTCCGTGAGAATGCACGACGTGTCTCACCCATCAGGTCGTAGATGGTGATGATCGCCACAATCGCAGAGCCTTTGATCATCAGGATGATCTCGTTGCCATATGGACGCAGAGACACGATCAGAGCCTGCGGAAGAATAATTTTCCAGAAGGTCAGCCACTTCGGAAGGCCCAGAGCAGACGCTGCTTCCCACTGACCCTTCGCAATGCTCTCAATAGAGCCACGCAGGATCTCAACTTGATAAGCTGCAGTGTTCAAAGTGAACGCCAGAACCGCACAGTTCCACGCATCACGGAAGAACCACCACATATCAACGGACTGCAGCGGCTCGCGGAACGTGCCAGCGCCGTAGTAGATCAGGAACACCTGAGCCAACAGCGGCGTGCCGCGGAAGAAGTAGACGTAACCATATGCAATACCGCCAAGAATGCGGTTCTTGCTCATCCGCATAAAGGTCATCGGAATGGAGAGCAGAACGCCCAGCAGCATGGAGACGGCAACAAGCTTCAACGTAATGATGAAACCTGAAACGAACTTCTCACCGTACTTGATGAGGAACTTCGCATTGTGCGTAATAGAAACAGGCAGAAGGCCGTCACCGCCAAACACCACAGCAACACTGTTGGAGTTCAGCAGGAACCATAGAATGCCAAGACCACCCGCAATCCAAAGGGTTAGCCATGTTGTGCCCACAACGCGGGCCGATGTCCACGGACGATGCTTTGGAGCAGGAGGTGGTGCCTTCGCTGCAATAGTCTTAGACTGAACGTAGCTCGCCGAAGCGCCCATAGTAACATCACTCATCTGGAAGCCTCCCCACGCTTAGCCCAAGCATCAAGGCGGGAAATGCCTCCGGAAGAAATCACGGCCAAAACAAGGTAGATCGCACAGGCGACGGCAAAGAACAGGAACGGCTCTTTGGTGGTGCGCGCCGCCATGTTGGAGTAACGAATGATGTCTGCCAGACCAATGATGGAAACCAGAGAGGTCTCCTTCAGGAGGATGAGCCACAGATTGCTCAGTGCTGGCAACGCCAGACGAACAAGTTGCGGAAGAATGACGAGACGCATTGTATGCGCATAGCCCAGACCCAGCGCAGCAGCACCTTCATACTGGCCTTGCTTGATCGCACGGAACGCAGAAAGAAACGCTTCAGAAGCGTAGGAGGAGAACACCAACGACAGGGCAATCATACCTGCGATAAAGGCGTTCACCTCAAAGTAGATATCCCCAAACAGCGAGAGCACTTGCTGAATGAGGATCTGACCGCCGTAATAGACGAGAAAGAGGGTAAGGAGCTCTGGAAGCCCTCGGAAAATTGTTGTGTAAACGTTGGCCGCAGCGCGCAGAGAAGGTTCTTGAGACTTCTTCGCAAGCGCCAGCAGAAAGCCTAAAAGCAAGCCGAAGGGAAGGCTTGCCAACGCAAGGGAGACGGTCATAACAATGCCAAGTGCTATCTCGTCGCCCCAGCCCATGTCCCCAAAGGACAAGAGTGTGAAAATTTCATTCATTACGGGGATTGCCCCTATTCTTTTTAGAACGGCGGGAAACAAGTCCCGCCGTCAGAGTGTTTTGCAGCTTGACGCCATCACTCTCCGTAGGCGTCAAAGTCGAAATATTTGTCGTTGATCTCTTTGTACTTTCCATTCTCACGTAAAGCAATAACCGCTTTGGAGAATAGGTCAGCCAAGTCTTGGTCGCTCTTACGAACGCCTACACCAACGCCTACACCATGTATCTCTGGAATAGGTGACATGGTACCGAGCAGTTTACAGCAGTTGCCGTCCTCTGACTTCAGCCAGTCAGAAAGAACAACTACGTCATCAACTACAGCATCAAGTCTACCACTTTCCAAATCGAGTTTATATTCATCAGCAGTAGGGTACAGAGACACTTCTGATTTAGTCAAAATGTCTTCAGCAAACACTGCGTGCGTCGCGCCAACCTGCGCGCCGACAAGAGCACCGTCCATACCCTCAACAGAGGCCTCGGTGATCTTGCTGTCTTTAGGTACTGCCACACCTGGAGGGGTCTGATAGTACTTTTCAGAGAACTGAATGCGCTGCTTCCGTTCTGGTGTGATGGACATGGATGCCATGATGGTATCGTACTTACCGGCAACCAGACCAGGGATCAGACCGTCCCAGTCAACCGGCATCCATTCACATTCAACTTTCAGTTCGGCGCAAAGCGCGTTGCCCAGTTCAATTTCAAAACCAACCAGCTTGCCGTCAGCGGTGGTGTAAGCAAACGGAGGGTAGGAAGCTTCAGTGCCAATTCGGACTTTCGTCCATTCCTTTGCCTGAACCTGAGTGGAAGCAAGAAGTGCGAGTGTTGCAACAGTGGCAAAGCGCATGAAGCCCATTTGTATTCCCCTTTGTAAATTCTTGGCAGGGGTCATCACGATGGCTCCCTGCACAGCCGGGGCGCATGTTTAAATGGAAGAAATTATATTTCAACCTATTTGAGTAGGTGTGTCGGCAGAAAATAGCCAATTTAATCCATCTTGAGAGGAGTAAGTTTCCATTTTGACCAGTTTTACGCATTCATATTCTGCAAAACGGTGATGCATCACAGAAACTTTCCCCAGCTTCGAATCTTTCCTGCTTCTTTTCAGCCCTTATTCTCCAAAAGCGTCCTGAGAGAAGTACTTGTCGTTGATCTTCTTGTAAGTGCCGTTTTCACGAATGGCGAGAATGGCTTGAGAGAAGCGATCTGCCAGCTCTTCCTGTCCCTTACGAACACCAACACCAATGCCCTGACCATGAAGCTCAGGCTGGATTGGCAGAGAACCGATGATCTTGCAGCAGGAACCAGCTTCAGAATCCACCCAGCTCTGCAGAACGCCCAGGTCATCAATCACCGCATCCAGACGACCGTTCTCAATGTCCAGCTTGTATTCTTCAGAGGTTGGATACAGCGCCACATCAGCATCAGCGTAAACTTCTTCCGCCACAACAGAGTGTGTCGTACCACCCTGTGCGCCAATCAGCAGACCTTCCAGAGCTTCTGGCGTGATCTCAGTAACCGGTGAATCCTTGGGAACCGCGATAGTTGAAGGGGTGTTGTAGTAGCTGCGGGAGAAGGAGATGCGCTCAAGGCGCTCTTCTGTGATGGACATGCTTGCGATGATCGCATCGTATTTGCCAGCAACCAGACCCGGGATCATTCCATCCCATTCCTGCGTGCCCCACTCACATTCAACCTTCATCTCTGCACACAATGCATTGCCGATCTCAACGTCAAAACCAGTCAGAACACCATCTGAGCCGGTGAAGTTGAATGGAGGATAAGCACCTTCAGTGGCAACACGCAGTTTGGTGATCTCATCCGCCTGAAGTGCTGAAGCAGCAGTGAAGCTCATAAGTGTGGCAAGCGCCATGCGGGCAAAAGACATCCGTGCATCCTTGTTCTTTTTGGCAGAGTGGTCGTTTTGGTTGTGCTCTGCATTTGTTGCCAAGGACACTATAAAAAATATGCCGGACTTCAACTGAAATAACGGAGATATCGGAAGAAAAATGCACCAAGTGCCGTTATTGTGAAGTGATATCCGTTATAATGACGGGTTGTGTGGAGGAAATATTTCTCTCACCAGGCTGAGTTAGTGAGAAAACTATACCTGATCGTCCCTCAAAGCTCTGAGGAGGGATTATGCGGAATCAAGCCGCATTTTCCAAAATGAAGGTCATCAGCTACCATTTTGCCAAACTGGCAATGTGGGCTGATCAAATTGGCAAAACAAAACCCCCGGGCGAACAAACACCCGGGGGTTCTGAAACCGACAGCTGATCGACAAGCTGTTCTTATTCGCCGTAAACGTCGAACTTGAAGTACTTGTCGTTGATTTCTTTGTATTTGCCGTTAGCGCGCAGAGCTGCGATGCCTTTGGTGAACAGAGCTGCAAGGTCTTCGTCGCCCTTACGAACGCCGATGCCTGCGCCTTTACCGTGGATCTCTTCAACAGACTGCATGGTGCCGAGGATCTTACAGCAAGAACCCTTGTCAGAGCTGATCCACTGTTCCAGAGCCATCACGTCGTCAACAACAGCGTCAACACGGCCGTTTTCCAGATCCAGCTTGTACTCTTCAGAAGTAGGGTAAAGAGCAACCTCAGAACCGTTCAGGATCTCTTCAGCGAACTGAGAGTGCGTGGTGCTGCCCTGAGCGCCAAGACGAACGCCTTTCAGGCCTTCAGGAGTTGCTTCGGTCAGCTCGGAGTCCTTGCGAACAGCAATGCCTGGAGGAGTGTTGTAGTACTTCTCAGAGAAGGAGATCTTTTCCATACGCTCTGGAGTGATGGACATGGAAGCAAGGATGGTGTCGTACTTGCCTGCAACCAGACCAGGGATGATGCCGTCCCAGTCCTGAGTAACCCATGTACACTCAAGCTTCAGCTCTTCACACAGAGCGTTACCAATTTCAATATCGAAGCCGGTCAGTGTTCCGTCAGCGGTTGTGTAGTTGAATGGAGGGTAAGCACCCTCAGTGCCCATGCGAACCTTTGTCCATTCTTTTGCTTCCGCGCCAGAAACTGCTGCCAACGCAATTGCTGCTACTGCTGCCAAACGCATAATACGCATATTATGTCCCCGAATTAATTATCTTGGCAGGGCTTCTTTAGGTAGGCCCCTGCATAACCGGGCCTTATGTTTCACTAAAAGCATCCGTAGATCAACCTATATGGTGGGCATATTAGGCTAATTAATAGCAAACTGACGATACTTCGCGGTAATATCTTGCAATTTTTCGCAGCTTTGAGGGTAAATTTGTTAAAATTGCAACTGCTGATCTAAGCGTGGAAAAAAGGCTCGCACGCGATTCTGAAAATGCGAGCCAGCAGAGTTACCTAAGGCCAATTTCATCAAAACTGACAAATGGCAGCAGATCACCTTTCTGAACAGAAGACACATCTTCCTTCAGTTCAATGAACCCATCCGCAAACGTCAAAGAGGACAAAAGGGCGGAGCCATCACTGTGATACTTGGTCAGTTTGATGCCTTCATCACTGACCACCCGGCGTCCACGCAGGAATTCACGGCGACCGGTCTTGCGATTGAAAATTTCAAAATCTGAAGCAATATATTGGCGTGGAGCTTCACCAAAACCGGACCCAGCAAGAGCTTCAAGCAATGGTCGTGCAAGGAATGCAAATGCAACAGTCGCGGCCACCGGATTACCCGGCAGACCGATAAAGACGCAGTCAGGTAACTCACCGACCATGAAAGGGCGGCCCGGCTTGACAGCAAGATGCCAGAAGGTGGTTTTGCCGAGTTTGGAAAGGGTGGCTGAAACAAAGTCTTTATCACCACCGCCAGCACCGCCAGAAGTCAGGATGACATCACATTGCTTGGAGGCAGCTTCCAAAGCGCTCTCCACAACCTCACGCTGATCTGCCAAAATGCCAAGATCAACCAGTTCAACCGGCAAATTGGCAAGCATCCCACGCAGGAGGAAGTGGTTTGCGTCAAAGATCTGTCCGTCTTGACGCTCAGTGCCCGGCCGGATCAGTTCATTGCCTGTCGAGAACACCCCAACCTTAAGACGCCTATATGTTTTGAGCTGGCCAAGGCCAATGGAGGCAGCAGCAGCAATCTCTTGAGGGCGGAGCAGGGCGCCTGCTTTAACAATAGGCGCACCCTTGATCTGATCCTCGCCCTTGCGGCGGATGTTGCAGCCAGCTGGATAGCTGCGGGAAAGCTCAACGCGGCGCTTGCCATCAGTCTCGCTCTCAGAGGAATCTTCCTGCGGCGCTACAAGATCAGCACCTTCGGGAACTGGCGCACCGGTAAAGATCCGCGCAGCTTCTCCCGGCTTCAGCGGTGTTTCTGGCATGGAACCAGCAAAGATCTCCATCACCACCGGAAAGGATGTCTGCCCTGACCCACCTTGTGCAATAGCGTAGCCATCCATTGCCGAGTTATCGAGCGGGGGCAGATCACACGTGGCTATGATATCCTCTGCGAGTACCCGCCCATAAGCCTCATAAAGTGACGTTTCCTCTGCAACGACTTTACAGTGACCTAATCCACGCAAGTGATTGAGGGCTTCGTCAAAGCTCAGAAAGGGCGTTTTCGTACTCATGCTTATTCCAGAAGATTTGCTAGTGGTGTTCTCTTTATTTACCAGAGGAACGCCTTAGGATTTGGCAAAAATCAAAGTTCTCACAGTGATCTGGTCGATTTCACGACTATTGCACGCGTAATTTGGCAAGATGCTCCAATGCGATCGGCACATCCTCCGGCGTATTGATGTTGAAGAATGGATCCACGCCGTTGTGGACCTCGAACTTTACGATGACAGGAGGATGGTCTTTAAAGAACCCTTTGATGCTGCGCCCGCCATTTAAAAGATACTCTTTCAATGGATCCGCAAGCGCAACAGGCCACAGACCAAACGCAAAGTGGTCTCGGTCGCCGCTGGAGCAAATCATCGGACAATCAGCGTTAGCTTCGCGATAGGATACCAGCACTTCTACCATATCCAAGGGAAAGAACGGTGTATCTACAGCAACGGTCAGCACGTCTCGTGCGTCAGGAGAGTGCTTCTCCGCCCAGCTCAACGCAGCATGCACGCCCGCCAACGGACCTAAATGCCCAGTCAGCTCATCTGCAAGTAATGGCAGTCCGAGGCTCTCATGCAGCGCGCCAGGCTCATTCACGCTCAAAACAACCTGCTCAACCTGTTTCTGCAAACGCGTCGTGACGTGTTTGAGGAGAGGAATGCCATCTAAGTCCAATAGTGCCTTATCTGCTCCGCCCATACGCCGGGATTTCCCACCGCAGAGCACGCAGCCCACTGTCAGGTTTTGATTGCTCAAAATATCAGACATTCTTGAGTTCCCACTTCCAACAAGCATGCAAATTACCAGACTTACTTGTGAAGCAGGCGAGCGCCGGGTGCAAAGCTTCATTCCGTCGCAAGCCACAAAAAAAAACGCTCCTAAAGGCAGTGGGAGGAGAGGTGCCTTTAAGAGCGTCGTGGAGCGGTGGTCATGCCACCGTGGGGAGCATAGGTATGAGCTACATCAGCGCAATTCTGCTGGTCAGCTGGCTTTCACTCATGTTCATAGAAAGCAGAAGCAACAGTTCCATCACCTCTTCACTGCATGTGCGATCAGGATGGGCAAGGAGATTGCCGAAAAACTTAAGATAATGGCTGTCCGCTTCCTCGCGCAGATCGCAAAAGTGCATCCAGCAATTATGAAAGAGCCTGAAATCCTGCTCTTCATTGGAAAGAACGGTCAGGTCGGAATGTCGCCTGTCTTCAAGCACACACTCAAATGTCCGCTTTACGGATGGCCAAGGCCCCTCCAGCAATTGGAACACATGATTGTCCGTCAGGATCAATGCGCCTGTGACGCCTGCCATGGAGTTGATGCGCCGGATACGTGTCAGCGACCGTTCAACTTCCTCATCAAGGCTATGGCGAAGCGCAGGCCAATGAATGCGACTTCTATAACATAACTGCGTAACACTCATTGTCAGATCCTCCAGTTCATGAAAGCCTGACAGCAAATTCTTCTAAAAATGTAAAATACAGTGTTTAAAACGCTGAAATGTCTCGCTTTTTGCGAAAAAGGAAAAGGCGGAGCACATGGCCCCGCCTTTCTCAAATCATGTAAGTCATTCAGACTTAGAGCGTAATGCGGTACATCGCAAAGCCGTCTTTGCCTTCACCTGCTGCCTCAATCTGCACGCCTTCTACGTTTTTCATATGTTTTTCAGCTGCAGGGCCGGTTTCGAACAGAACAGTTGTGTCTGCAACAGGCTTGAACTTCCAGTTCGCATCAGCAGATGGGTTGATTGTACCCTGTTCCACAATGTAGCGAACGATTACGTCACGGTTTGTATCCGGACCAACAAAGATGATCACATCATCATTGATGCCTGGGAAGTTGCCACCACCGCCAGCGCGGTAGTTGTTGGTTGCCACAACAAACTTCTGATCCATATCGATTGGCTTGCCTTCAAACTGAAGGTTCACGATACGGTTTGCATCAGGATGGGCCACATTGCCTTTGCCATCGTACTTGGAAGGCTGGGTCAGATCGATCTCGTAGGTGACGCCATCAATCACATCGAAGTTGTAAGAACGGAACTCAGCGTCCAGAAGAACCTGATCTTTCTTGCCTGCTTCGATCTGGTTGAACATACCAGCAGAACGCTCAAGCCATTCCTTCACGTCTTTACCGGTGATCAGCACTGCACGAGTGGTGTTCGGATAAAGGTAAAGGTCAGCAACATTCTTGATTGCGATATCGCCCGCAGCAACGTCAGTATAGTAGTCAGCACCACCGCGGCCACCAGCTTTAAACGGAGCAGCAGCAGAAAGAACAGGCAGACCAGCCCATTCCGTGTCTTTGAGCATTTCCTTGGTGTACCAAGTCTGTGCTTTAGACACGATCTGTACAGATGGATCATCAGCCACCAGAGCAAAGTAGGAATGCAGTGGAGCAGAGGTCTTACCAACAGCGCGGCGAACGTAAGACAGGGTCTTGTTGTGATCGTCCTCAACCGCTGCCAGCACTTCTTCATCACTTACAACAAGAGGAATACGCTTACGGCCTTCTTTCTTGTAGATGGATGGT
Organism: Pseudovibrio sp. SCP20; assembly: GCF_057774105.1. Lineage (NCBI taxonomy): Bacteria > Pseudomonadati > Pseudomonadota > Alphaproteobacteria > Hyphomicrobiales > Stappiaceae > Pseudovibrio > Pseudovibrio sp. SCP20. The sequence goes on from NZ_JBYMDH010000001.1 coordinate 715,162, forward strand.
ACATCAGTAGTGAAGTTGGCAATGCGCCAGCCGTTGTTACCGTCGCGCTCAAGCATCAGGTCAATCACACCAAGGTGAGAACCCCAGAAACCGCCCATCGCAGCAGGTTTGCCCTGCAGCGTGCCTTTTTCTGCATCAACGCCAGGAATGCCTTCATAGTTAGGGCCTGGGAAGACATCGTGCTGGTGACCAGTGAACAGAGCATCGATACCTTCAACACCCGCGATGTGCAGTGCGGTGTTTGCAGCACCTTCTTCGTGCGCGCCACCAGCAATGCCACCGTGAACCAGTGCGATGATCAGGTCACAGCCCTGTTCCTTCATTTCCGGAACCCATGCGCGAGCTGCATCAACCATGTCACGGCTGTTTGCTTTGCCAACCAGATGACGGGAATCCCAGTTCATGATCATTGGAGGAACGAAACCGATGAAGCCCACTTTAATGGTGTGCTCAGTGCCTGCACCGTCTTTGATCTTCTTCTCAACGATTGTGTATGGCTTCAGGAACAGATCATCCTTACGGCCGTTGGAGCCTAGGGACGTGCCTTTGGAGACGTTAGAAGAAACAACCGGGAAGTTCGCGCCGGAAAGAACCTTCATCATGAAGTCCAGACCGTAGTTGAACTCGTGGTTACCCAGAGTGCCGGCATCATAACCCAGAACGTTCATGCCTTTGATGACTGGGTGCACATCACCTTCACGCATGCCGCGCTCATAGGCAATGTAATCGCCCATTGGGTTGCCCTGCAAGAAGTCACCGTTGTCTACCAGCATAGTGTTGGTTGCTTCAGAGCGCAGCTTTTTGATGATGGTAGCTGTGCGAGCAAGACCAGCTGTGTCCATTGGACGGTCTGCATAGTAATCATATGGAGCGACGTGGACGTGGAGGTCGGTTGTTTCCATCAAACGCAGGTGCGCAGTGTTCTCTTTTGCAAGAACAGAATACGGATGCACCATTGCAATGGCACCGGTAGCGGCCATGCCTCCCAGCACGCTACGACGATTCATCAAAATAGGATTAGACACGATTGCCTCCTAGCCCGTGGAAAATGCAGAACAGAATTGTCAGCATGAATTTCGCCCGATCCTCCCACTCCCGTGCGCAGCAGCAAGAGGGTTCTTAGCTTCCTAAATATCACGCATTACCCTCAGTTTGTTGAGTGATTGTATCAGGAGCATGAAACGAGCTCTCCAAAAGGTAAGGTAGATCCCCTAGCGTGCACTCTAATCCTCAGAAGACGCTGGGTTTTATCTTCAATGAAAGATTTTGCGGAATGCGCAAATATCTGTGAATTTGTGTTGGTGACCTCAACTTTGCGTGAACTCCGTTCAACTGATAGTGGCGTGGTTTAACAAAACAGATTGCGAATGCGCAAAGGACAAGGTGTATCTTTCATGAATTCTGTATTGCTCAATTCTTCTTGAGAAGTATACCAAGATACTAAAGAACCAATGGCAAAAGCTTGCAGTTTCAGCTGACAGGCATATTTACCAGCAAGATCATATTTATCCCTCTCTGCTTGGCAGAGGCTTTAAAGGGTGTGCACGATGGACAACGACAAACCAAAAGGATTGTGGGGGCGCCTGACAGGCGGGTTCACATCAGGCAAAAACCATAAGGATACCGAAAAGGCTATGGCTGGATTGACGCAAGAGCGCGTTCTTGAGGTGCTCAAACAGGTGAAATCTCCTGATGGCAAGAGCAATATTGTTGATCAGGATCTGGTCGCAGATCTGTTTGTCGCTGATGGCCGTGTCGTCTTTTCAATCAAGGTGCCTGCAGAACGAGCTACGGAACTTGAAGGTCTGCGCCAAGCTGCGGAAAAGGTTGTCGGCGTTCTTCCCGGTGCAGAAACTGTGTTGGTTGCATTGACGGCTGAAAAGCAGCCGGGTTCACCATCAACACCTCCTCCAGCTGCACGTAAAGCTCCGCCAAAAGGTCCTCCGTTGCCAGCGAAACAGGATGTTCCGGGCGTAAAGCACATCATCGCAGTAGCTTCCGGTAAAGGCGGCGTCGGCAAATCCACGACCTCCGCAAACCTTGCATTGGCCTTATCCGCGATGGGTTTGAAAGTCGGTCTGTTAGATGCTGACATCTACGGTCCGTCCATTCCCAAACTCATGGGCGCATCAGGACAGCCTGAAGTCACTGAAAACAGAATTATGAAGCCACTTGAAGCGCATGGTATCAAGTTGATGTCCATCGGCTTTCTGGTGGAAGAGGACACCGCCATGATCTGGCGTGGTCCTATGGTTGTCTCCGCTCTCAATCAGATGCTCCGTGAAGTGGACTGGGGCGAGTTGGATGCACTCATCGTTGACCTGCCACCGGGAACCGGAGACGTGCAGCTTACCATGGCTCAGAAGGTGCCACTGACAGGTGCGCTTGTTGTTTCCACACCACAGGATCTGGCGCTTTTGGATGCTCGCCGTGGTATCGCAATGTTCGAAAAAGTGGCAATTCCGGTGCTCGGCGTTGTCGAGAACATGAGCCACTTCATCTGCCCGGATTGTGGCGGAACACATGAGATCTTTGGACATGGCGGAGCAAAAGCAGAAGCCGAGAAGATGAAGGTTCCATTCCTTGGTGAAGTGCCATTGACCATGGAGATCCGCCAGCAGTCCGATACTGGCGTACCAATTACGGTGAGCAATCCAGATAGCCCGATTGCAAAAGCCTACGGTGTGATTGCAGCAGGCCTCTGGCAAGGTGTCATGCAGCCTTCCGGAGATGCAGCAAGATCAGCTCCCAAAATCGTTGTAGGCTGATAAGCTGACGATTGATTGATAAAGTCTAAGTGTAGAACGGCAGGGTCTTTAATGTGACCTCTGCCGTTTTTGCTTGTCGTGAGGCTAAGATGTTCTCTGCTCAGACGGGCAACCGATTTCAGTTCTCAATACAGTTGGCTTTTGCTTCATTTGCGCTGGGCGGGGTGCGGGGCATATTTGATTGGCTAAGCGGGACATAGTTCTTCAAGTTCAGCCTTGATCCAGTCAATAAAGACCTTGCATTTGTGCTTTTGAAAGGAGTTCTCCAAGCCAACCAACATGTAATGAGCGGTTGCAGGGATTCTCAAGTCAAACGGGTTTGTCAGCAAGCCAAGGCGCGCATCATAAGCACAAAGAACCTTTCGTCCCAGGATTACTCCAGCCCCTTCGATCGCTGCATCTTGAGCATGATCAATCTGCGAAAAGTGCATGCCTTTATCCGCCCAGGTCGTTCGAGAAACACCAGCCGATCTTAGCCAATCTTTCCAGCCCGGTGCATTCAAAAAAGTCGCCATGCTATCTTCGTGAAGCAGCGTAAAGTTCTTCAAGTCTTCCGGTTGCCGCATCTGCTCCGCCAATCGCGGTGCGCACATTGGTGTCAGATAGTCTTCCATAAGAAAGTCGACATGCAATCCCGGATAGGGGCCACGTCCAAAGCGTAGCCCAAGATCAACATCATCCTTATAGAAATCCACCAGTTTCAGATTGGCAGAGATGCGGAGCTCAATCTCTGGATAGACTTCCATGAAGCGGTAAATACGCGGTGCTATTACCTTTGAGGCTGTGCCGGGCCCCGTTGAGATGACCAGCACATTATCCTCGTTCATCCCTTTAACCCGGGCCACAGCTTCGCTGAAATTATCTAATCCAGCTTCCACTCCGGGCAACAATCGATGTCCTGCTGACGTAAGCTCGATAGCTCTGTTGAGTCGCACAAACAACTGCACCTGTAACTGCTCCTCAAGCATTTTGATCTGATAGCTTAATGCCGACGGTGTAAGCCCGAGCTCAAGAGCAGCCTTCGCAAAACTCAAATGTCTGGCAACACACTCGAATGCTCTGAAAGAGTTGAGTGGAGGAAGCGAATAACGCATATCACCTCAAATAATTTGATCTGATTGCTTGAAATTACTCGTTTGCCGAGATCTCCACCACAAGACTATTGTCCCATCGAGATGATGACTGGAGAATAATATGACGAACTTTGTTGAGACTGTGAGCTACCCAGAGCAAAAGCGACGATACACTACACCAATGCACATTCTTATGATGAAAGGCCGCTTCGAAAGATCCCGCGCATTTCACACATTATGGCAGAGCATTTTAAGATGCTTTAGTTCGGTATTGAAGTGGAGTAGGAGACACACACAATAGTAAGATTTGCACTGTGAATTTTAACGAAAAAGCAATAGAGTTAATGGAGAGTAAATTTATATTGTTTAATTTTAATTATGTAAAAATATATTAAAAACAATAAGTTATTTCGAATTTATGTATGTCGAACTTGAGCTAATAGCGCAGCGCCACTGTTGTAATTGCGTACTTCTAACATTCCTAAATTACTCCGAGAATTTGATTCATAAATTGGCAATAAATGAGGGCCTAGGGTGCCTCTAGTCCCAATGAGGAGTGGGACTTCTAGGGTTCAATACGGAGTTTAAAAATATGTTTGCTAAGTTTCTGAAAGACGATTCAGGCGCAACTGCAATCGAATATGGTATTCTTGCAGCTCTGATGGCTGTCATCGTAATTGCAGCAGTACCACTGCTCGGTGATAAAATCGTAACGCTATTTAATGGTATCAGCACAACCTTCTCTTACACACCATAAGAGAGTTAGGCTGAGTATTATTCAGCCCCGCATCTTGCGGGGCTGAACTCATTAAGTGCAATAAAACTACCCCCCTGTCATACTCATATGACGAGAAACAGATCCGGACTTATTATCCCTATCAATAATAAAGTCATGGCCCTTCGGCTTTCGCGCAATCGCTGATTCAATTGCTTCCGAAAGCACTTCATTTCCTTCAGATGCGCGCAATGCAGCACGAAGATCTTTCTGATCTTCCTGACCCAGGCACATGAACAATTGGCCAGTACATGTCACGCGCACACGGTTGCAGCTTTCGCAGAAGTTGTGAGTCATCGGTGTGATGAAGCCGAGACGACCACCAGTTTCCTCAATCCGCATGTAACGGGCAGGGCCACCGGTCTTGTACGGAATGTCCGTTAGTGTGTACTTGGCTGAGAGAGCTTTGCGCACATCGCTCAAAGGCAGATACTGTTCGTTTCGATCGCCATCAATCTCACCCAAAGGCATAGTTTCAATGAAGGTGAGGTCATGACCACGTTCGTGCGCCCACTCCAGCATTGGAATAAGCTCATCTTCGTTGAAGTTCTTCAGAGCAACGGCGTTAAGCTTGATTTTGAGCCCTGCCTTCTGAGCAGCCTCAATCCCGTTAAACACTTTCTGGATATCACCCCAACGCGTAACGTCCTTGAACTTCTCAGCGTTCAATGTGTCGAGAGAAACGTTGATGCGGCGAACGCCTGCCTCAAACAGCTCTTCGGCATATCGCTCAAGTTGTGTGCCGTTCGTTGTAATAGTGAGTTCATCAAGAGCTCCGCTATCCAGATGGCGCTTGAGGCCACGGATAAAGCTCATAATGTTTTTTCGAACGAGTGGTTCACCACCTGTCAGACGGATTTTCCGAACGCCTTTTTCAATGAAAACAGTGCAAAGGCGATCCAACTCTTCCAGCGAAAGTACGTCTTTCTTTGGCAGAAAGGTCATGTGCTCTGACATGCAATACACGCAGCGCAGGTCGCAGCGATCAGTCACAGAGACGCGAAGATACGTCACGGCGCGGCCGAACGGGTCAATCAATGCTGGGTGCGCACCCTGCTGTTTGTCCTCGGCATACTGCCCCATGGAAACCTCCACTTCCGTCTCTCTGAAACCGTCGAATTTAACAATTCTAATGTAGTACGCAATGAGTTAGCGTCAATCCATCAGTAAGGAGTTCCAGTGGATTTACCTAGGAAAATATCTTAGAACCACAGGCATAATTCCTAGATCATCAATACTGAGTTCCGTGAACTTGGGCAAGGACAAAAAAATATGTCAGATACACGTTGGCCTACGCAAATCCACTTAAAAAACAATGGGAAAAATCTTGAAATTACTTTTGATGATGGCCTCGAAGTCTCGTTTACCTCGGAGTTTCTGCGAGTGATGTCACCCTCTGCCGAGGTTCAGGGCCATACGCCAGATCAAAGAAAAGTGATCGCGGGAAAGAAGGATGTCTCGATAATCGGTGTTGATCCAGTCGGAAATTACGCAGTTAAACTGACATTTGATGATCTGCACGATACCGGCATTTTCACCTGGGCGTACTTCCAGGAGATGGAAGAGCAACGCGATTTTTTGTGGAATCGTTATCTGAAAGAACTGGAAGAACGTGGGCTCTCAAGAGAGCTGAGCTAAAAGGGCTGGCGAGCAACCAGCCCCAAGCATTCTAGCGTAGAACGACAACCTTCGTGCCAACGTTGACGTTGTCATAGAGGTGAATGACGTCTTCGTTTGCCATTCTGATGCAGCCTGAAGAAACAGCAGAACCGATGGTCCATGGCTCATTGGAGCCGTGAATACGATAGATTGTGCTGCCGATGTACATGGCGCGTGCACCAAGTGGATTGTTCGGGCCGCCTTTCATGAAGGAAGGCAGGATGCGGCCTTTGCGGCGCTCACGTTCGATCATGACCTTCGGTGGTGTCCAGCTTGGCCATTCAGCCTTACGGGTGATGCGGTGTGTACCTGCCCACTGGAAGCCTTCGCGTCCGACGCCAACACCATAAACCATGGCGGTACCGTTACCACGGATATGATAAAGACGACGATCTTTCGTGCTGATCACAATAGTGTTCGGGCCGTAGGAGCCATTGTAGCGGACTTGCTTGCGTTTGATAGGAGACTTGCCGTGTTGAGCGGAGCCATAAGTCACCCACTTCTTGGATGCATGATCAAAGAACTTTCCAGAAGCCGCAGCGTCTGCCTGTGTTCCGGTAAATAGTGCTGCAAAGCAAAGTGCAACACTCGCGATAAGTATGCGCATTGAATACCCCCTGGGATATTGTTGTTTGTTTTATCTCGTTTGCATGAGGGAATTTATGCAGCGAGTAGGGAGACGCTCGCAGCTTAGAATGTCAAATCTATTAATTGTTGAAGTAATACAGACTACAACTGCCGCTATATGCTACTTATAGCAAAGGATTTTACTAGGGATCCATTCGAAGCTGATTTACATTCGTCTCGAGCTTAATTTGCATCTAGCTAAAACACTAACTAATCGACAAAAGTAAGAGTGAATAATGCTAATTTGATGTTTGATTGATTGAAATTGTCACGAACTCTGGGCACAAAAAAGGGCACTTCGAAAAGCGCCCTAATTCAGTAAAACAGAAACCGAGTAGTTAGCTCAGGTTCAGCTCTTTAAAGAAGTCATTGCCTTTGTCGTCAACCACGATGAAGGCAGGAAAGTCTTCCACTTCGATCTTCCAGACGGCTTCCATACCAAGCTCTTCGTATTCAACCACTTCAACGCTCTTGATGCAGTCCTGAGCCAATCGTGCAGCTGGGCCGCCGATGGAACCCAGATAAAAACCACCATGAGCCTGACAGGCACGACGCACGCCCGCAGAGCGGTTACCTTTTGCCAGCATGACCATAGAACCACCAGCAGCTTGGAACTGATCGACATATGCGTCCATGCGGCCCGCTGTTGTTGGGCCGAAGGAGCCGGATGGCATGCCTTCAGGTGTTTTTGCAGGGCCTGCGTAATAGACAGGATGGTTCTTGATGTAATCAGGAAGCGGTTCACCGGCCTCAAGGCGATCACGCAGCTTCGAGTGTGCAAGGTCGCGGGCCACGATCAATGGGCCAGTCAGAGACAAACGGGTCTTGGTTGGGTGTTTTGTAAGCTCGCCAAGAATTTCGCTCATCGGGCGTGTCAGGTCGATCTTCACGACATCATCAGAAAGATCGTTGTCAGTGACTTCTGGCATGTAAACTTCTGGGTTCCGCTCCAGATCTTCAAGGAAAATACCTTCCTTGGTGATCTTGCCAGTCGCCTGACGGTCAGCAGAACAGGAAACACCAATGCCGATTGGCAGAGATGCACCGTGACGTGGCAGGCGGATAACGCGCACATCGTGACAGAAGTACTTGCCGCCAAACTGAGCACCAACACCGCTGGACTGAGTCAGTTTGTGAATTTCAGCTTCCATCTCCAAATCACGGAAAGCGTGGCCGCCTTCTGAACCTTCAGTTGGCAACTCGTCCAGATAACGCGCAGAAGCTAGCTTCACGGATTTCAGGTTCAGCTCAGCGGAGGTGCCGCCAATAACAATTGCCAGATGATAAGGAGGGCAAGCCGCAGTTCCCAGAGTGAGGATCTTCTCTTTCAGGAACTCAATCATACGATCACGGGTCAGCAGGCTTGGCGTGCCCTGAAAGAGGAAAGTCTTGTTTGCAGACCCGCCGCCTTTTGCCATGAACAGGAACTTGTAGGCATCATCACCTTCAGCATACAGCTCAATCTGAGCTGGCATGTTGTTCTTGGTGTTCTTCTCTTCGAACATGGAGAGCGGTGCCAGCTGGGAGTAGCGCAGATTCTTCTTGAAATAAGCGTCACGAGCACCTTCGCCAAGCGCCGCTTCATCGTTGCCATTGGTCCAGACCTTGCGGCCTTTCTTACCCATCACGATTGCTGTGCCGGTGTCCTGGCACATAGGCAAAACGCCCGCTGCTGCAATATTCGCGTTTTTCATGAGATCAAAAGCAACAAACTTGTCGTTTGCTGTTGCTTCAGGATCATCCAGAATTTTCCGCAGCTGCTCAAGATGAGAAGGGCGCAGGAAGTGGTTGATGTCTTTAAATGCTTCTTCAGCAAGCAGGCGCAAGCCCTCTTGCTCCACCTTCAGGACTTTTTCTCCGTCAAACTCAACTTCGCTAACAAACTCGGAAGTCAGCTTGCGATACGGGGTCTTGTCCTTACCCAATGGAAAAAGAGAGGTGTGAACGTACTCGGGAGCAAGTGTTTCAGACATCTTGGCACTCTCTGGCTATTTTGGTGTACAGCTGTACACTGTTGAATTTGCTGAGCGCCGTTTTATAGAGAAAAAGCCGAGGGGCAAAGCCCCTCAGCCTTCAAAATTCGTCAAATTTACTAGATTACGCCGAATTGACGAGAGACGTGGTGGAAAATGCAAGCCTCTCTCACGGGCAGGTCATCAACGTGTCGCGTAAAGATTCAACTTCACAGTAACTTTGTTGCTGACAGTGCTGTCTGGCACGCCATCGCCAATCTTGAAGTCACCGCGTGAAAGTGTGGCTTCACCAACAGCATGAGCAGTGTCACCTTCAATAGTCAAAGTGAACGGAAGGAACACAGCAATCTTGGCGCCTTTGAGCTCCAAAGTGCCAGCCGCTTCGTAAAGATCACCGCCCGCTGGAACCACATTGTCAACGCGGAAGATGGCATCTGGGTAGCTGGAAATGTCTAACCACTGTGCAGTGGTGATTGCACCTGCTGCCTGAGCATCTTCTGTCTTCACGCTTCCGGTGATGATGGTTGCCTGAATCTGAGCATTCTCAAGATCAGCTTTGTCGAAGATGATCTTTGCATTCCAGGTTGCAAATGTACCGGTAACGGTGTTCCCGTTATTGATGACTTCAAAGCCAAGCGTACTTTTGTTGCGATCTACGTACCATTCTTCAGCAGAGGCTGTAGAAGCGGCTGCTACCAGAATGAGTGCCAAAATTGCGCTGGCTTTAAAGAACAAGTCGGTCAATCGTTTCATAGTTTTCTCCGGATCCTCAAATTAAGCCTTTGAGGACAACATACGCTGTAAGACTTTATCCTTGGATATGAAGTAGTGCTTAAGGGCAGCTCCAACATGAGCGAGGATCACTGCGATAAACGCATACGCAGCCCAGCCATGCACTGCGGTGAAGAACGCAGACACATCCGCTTTTTGCCCCAAAAACTCAGGTGTTGGTAGGTGCGGAATCTCAAAGAGGTTAAAGAACACTGACGGAAGACCTAGCGGGCTGGATGAAACCAGAAGCCATCCTGTCAGTGGCATAATCAGCATCAGAGCATAAAGGCTGATGTGTCCCAGATGCGCTGCCAGCTTCTCCCAGCCAGGCATCTCAGCAGGCAGATCAGGTGTGATGCTTGTAATCTTCCAGAGAATGCGCAGCGCAACAAGTGCCAGAACGACAAAGCCAATGGATTTGTGAAGCTGATAAAGAGAGTAGGTTGCTGGCTCAAAAATTGGCAGGGTCACCATGTAGAGACCAAACCCAAGCATACCAATAATGAGCGTGGCTATGGTCCAGTGCAACGTGATCGCAACAATGCCATAGGCTGATCGTGTATTTCTGATCATGGAGAGATCCTTTGATCAAGGGAAGGGACGTTACAGCCCCTTCGCCAAGGTCATATGGCCTGCTAGGGCATTTGCTTCCGCACGCAGGCCAGAACCATTACTTAACGGTCGCTTCGAAGCTGATTTTGATGTTCACTTCGTCAGAAACGTAAGGAACAGCCATTGCCATGCCGAAGTCGGAGCGCTTGATGGTTGTTGTTGCGTCAAGGCCAACAGCCTTCTTCTTAGCCATTGGGTGCTCAGCGATCTGGTTCACAATCACTTCAAGGACGGTTGGCTTGGTAACGCCGCGGATAGTCAGGTCTCCGGTTACTTCCAGGTTCTTTTCACCAACCTGCTCAACCTTGGTGGACTTGAATGTTGCGGATGGGAATTTTGCAACGTCGAAGAAATCAGCGCTCTTCAGGTGCTCATCGCGTTTTGCCCAGAAGGTGTCGAGGGAGTTAACATCAATCTCAACATCAACTTTGGAGTTCGCAGGGTTTTCTTCATCGATGATCAGGGTAGGGGTCCAGGTGCCAAAGCGACCATCAGTGGTGGAGTAACCCAGGTGGTTGTAGTCGAACGCCAGATTTGCGTGGGACATATCAACGTCGTATGCAACTGGTTCAGCAACTGCTGCTGTTGCGAGGAAAGAAGCTGCAACTGCGAGCATTCCGAAGCGAACTGATTTCATTGTAATCTCCAATTTCTGTTGAACTGTGAACGTCAAGCTTGGGCATACAATTGGCACATGTTTCGGGAATTGCAATTAAACGCATTGTTCAGCCTGAGTGCACAATCACGGAAAAGTCAGCAATAACGCCGATTTTTGCAAACATTGTTACGGAAATGAGTTGTCACTGTGGCAACATAATGGAGATTGTAAAACCAGCTGATACAACTGAAAAAATATAAGGGTTTTACATCACATTTTCGTGTGTGATCTATCAGTTGCTGGCTGTGTGGTAATAGTGAGAAAGGAGGCACGCCAAGGCGCCTCCCAAAATAGCCCCTAAGGCTTGTAAGTGAAGAGAATACCGTTCTTGTCACGCAGAACTTCAAATTTCTCTTTCTTCAGCGCATCACGCAGATTTGGCAGAACACTCTTATCATCTGCGATAAGCATGTAACCACCAACACGAAGGTATCCAAGCATGCGCTGCAGAAGTTTGACGCGTGCATTGTTCGGCAGCTCGTGGAAAAAGCGGTCAGCCACAATCGCATCAAGGTCTTGAGGCGGAGTGTAACCAAGCGCATCAGCATGCACGATCTCAATCGGCAGATTTTCAACTTCAGCACGTTCCTGCAGCTGATTTAGGCCAACTTTGGAGCTATCGACTGCAATGACGTTGTAACCGCGTTTGGCGAGAAAAATCGCATCACGTCCTTGTCCGGCACCCAGATCAAGAATAGTTCCGCTATCGAAATCCAGGTTGGAAAACAATGTCGTAAATTGCTTGGAGGTATGGCCGAAGTAACTTTCGTCCTTGGCGTAAATCTTATCGTATTTCTGCATAACTCAGCCTGCATGGATCTTTAAAGGAAGCATATACAGGATCGCAGAAAATGAACAAGCCCAACCAGTGAGTTGCCAGCTGGGCTTATCGTTTTAAGTAAAGCTTTGCTTCATAAAAATTGTCGGACTACCCATATATGTCCCATCCGCATACTTCTCAAAGCCAACTCGCTCAGCAAGTGTGACACTGGCAATGTTTTCTGGCGCAATAATACAATGCGCTTCAGGAAATAAACGGGAATCCTTCAACCACGATAGACCAAGCTCGACCGCTTCACGCGCATAACCTTTGCCGTGGAACTTGGGAGAAATCACCCAACCAGCTTCAGCTAAGCCATCAAGGCTTGGTGTTATATCGCGTTTGAAGTCAGAAAAACCTACATCGCCAATCAGCTCGCCTGTATCTTTCTCAATGACAGCCCAATACCCAAAACCGGAAAGGCTCCAGTGCCCTGCGTACTTGAGAATACGCCCCCATGTGTCTGTAGGGCTGGAAGGCTTACCGGAAATGTAACGCACCACATCAGGGTCAGCCCACAAAGCACAGCAGGCGTCAAAATCAGAGGCCTGGTGTGCACGCATAATGATGCGCTCGCCTTTAAGTGTTGGCGCAGCCGTACAACGTTCTTGTTCTATAATCACGAAAGCAGTCCCCAAAAAGAAAAAGCCGGAGTGATGAACACTCCGGCTCCCCACAAAATTAACAATGAGCTTTAAAGGCCAAGCCCACCAATGCAAGAGTATTTGATGTTGATGTAATCATCGATTCCGTATTTGGAACCCTCATTGCCCATGCCGCTATCTTTGTACCCGCCAAACGGTGCATATTCCGTGGTGATCACGCCTTCGTTCACACCCACAAGACCGTACTCAAGGGCTTCCATCACGCGGAAAGTCTGGCCCAGATCCTGCGTGTAGAAGTAACAGGCAAGGCCGTACTCAGTGTCATTGGCCATCGCGATGACATCTTCTTCGCTCTCGAACTTGAAGACTGGTGCAAACGGACCGAATGTCTCTTCTTTTGCAACCTTCATGTCAGGTGTCGCGTTGAGCAGCAAAGTCGGTTCAAAGAAAGTCCCGCCCTGTGCATCCAGCTTGCCGCCGGTGACAACGGTTCCACCTTTCTCAATTGCATCTGCAATGAGTTCTTCAACTTTGGCAACTGCACCACCATCAATCAGCGGACCCTGGTTCACATCCGGTTTCAAGCCATCACCTACACGCAGTTGATCTTCAATCGCTGCCTTCAGCTTGGCAGAGAACTCTTCATAGATGCCCGCTTGAGCATAGATGCGGTTAGCACATACGCAGGTTTGGCCAGAGTTTCTGAACTTTGAGGCGATTGCACCTTCAACAGCCTTATCCAGGTCAGCTGAATCAAACACGATAAACGGTGCATTGCCGCCAAGTTCCATGGAAACTTTCTTCATGTTAGCCAATGCTTTGGAAGCCAGTTGTTTGCCAACCGGAGTGGAACCAGTGAAGGTGATTTTGCGAACCTTCTCGTTCTCGCAAAGCTCATCAGCAATCTGAGCTGCAGAGCCTGTGATGATGTTGATGACACCAGCAGGGATGCCAGCCTTCTCAGCCAGCTCGCCAAGGATTAGAGCTGAGTAAGGGGTCTGGCTTGCGGGCTTAGCAACAACCGTACAGCCGGAACCAAGAGCTGCGGCCAGCTTGCGGCCCAGCATGGAGCTTGGGAAGTTCCATGGAGTAATGGCGCCAACAACACCCACAGGCTCTTTGGTCACCATAATGCGGCGGTCCTTCCACGGGGAAGGGATCACATCACCATAAACGCGTTTGCCTTCTTCTGCGAAGAAACGAATGTAATTGGCCGTGATGGCAACTTCACCTGTCGCTTCTGCAAGAGGCTTACCCATCTCAATAGTCAGCAGTTCGGCAAGTTCTTTCTGGTTGTCAGTAATCACATCAGCCCAACGTAGCATAAGATTGCAACGCTCAACCGCAGTCATCTTAGACCAGACCGCAAATGCTGCCTGTGCTGCATCAATGGCGTCAGCCGTTTCAGTGCGACCAAATCGTGGCACGCGACCAATGATTTCACCGGTTGCTGGATTGTTCACTGAGATGGAGTTGCTTTCATCTCCGCTAACCCATTTGCCTCCTATGAGACAGGCTTCACGAAGGAGCGGAATTTCTTTGGTGAGTGAGAGTGTTGAACTCATGAGTATCTCCTGAATGAAGTCATATCCCAGCAGAAATGGGGAAGAGACAGAGAAGCAAGACTGGCTATTGGCGTAACCCGACTACACATATAAGTGGTAGATCTAGGAAAAACACCTAGTTCCCCTAGGATTTGCAAAGATTGATCCATTCTGCAATGCAAATCCATGGTCCAAACCACTGTCTCTTTCTCAATGGATTGCGGATAGATCCAAAACTCACGCAGTTATAAGCCGTTACAACGCAGTCTTTCGGACAGAGCCCGCCGGAAAAATCTGGAATGATATCATTCCCAAAATCCCGTTATCCAGTATGTTTCTGCTGTTTTGTCATCCTCGTTTCTTGCATGCCTCAATGCATCGAGGTTTGCACACCAATCGAGAGCAGGCTTCAATTGTGCTCCGGCGCAAAATATGTCACGAGCGATTTGTTAAGAACGCAAATAGTTTAAAGGCGCCTCATGTCAGACACGGTCAATCTCACATTACAAGAAGCACGCAAACTCACCATTGATGCTCTGTCTGCTAATAAAACAGATCCAGCAGTTGCTGAGATTGTTGGGCAAGCGCTGGTGAATGCTGAGGTTGATGGACAGGGAGGTCATGGTCTTTCCAGAATACCGTCCTACACAGCACAAACCCGCACCGGAAAAGTAGATGGCTATGCTAAACCGGAAGCCGAACTGATCACGCCTGTCGTGCAACGGATCGATGCCAAGTTTGGTTTTGCCTATCCAGCCATCGAAGTCGCTTTGCCTTTCCTGAAAGAAGCCTCAGCAAAAAACGGTTTGTCATTGAGTGCAATCCGCCATTCTCATCACTTTGGACAGGCAGGCGCTCATTGTGAGCGGCTGGCTCGGGATGGAATGGTTGCGTTCATCTTTGGCAATGGACCAAAGGCAATCGCTGCCTATGGCGGCAAGAACCCCATGTTTGGCACCAACCCAATCGCATTTGCTGCACCAAATGCAGACGGTGAGCCGCTTGTCATCGATCTGGCGCTGTCTCGCGTCGCCCGCGGAAAGATCATGGCTGCACAACGTACGGGCAACACTATTCCGGAAGGTTGGGCACTGAATGAAGAAGGTCAGCCAACCACGGATCCAGACGCAGCACTTGCCGGAACCATGATCCCGATTGGAGAGGCCAAAGGGGCCGCGCTGGCAATGATGATTGAAATCCTCGCAGCAGGTCTGTGCGGAACTGCGTTTGGGTTTGAGGCCTCTAGCCTGTTCTCAGGAGAAGGCGATGCGCCAAACCTTGGGCAAGTCATCCTCGCAATCAATGCAGATCTTGTCTCAGGCGGCTCATTCGCAGAACGCATGCAAACACTGGTAGCAGCTATTGAGGCAGAGCAGGGGGCTCGGTTGCCGGGTACCTCCCGCCTTGCTGCCCGTGAGAAGGCGCGTCTGAACGGCATCAATTTGCCAAAGCCAATTTATGAGGAAGCTGTCCGGCTCGCTGGGCGCACAGCCTAGTCGTACTCCCGCTCATAATAGAAGCCAGCTTTTGCATCCCCGTCTGAGCTGGCTTCCCCGCGCAGTTTAAGGAACTTGGTCACATCAATATCGACCGTCGCCGCATTATCACCCGTGGTTGGCTCCTGAGTGACACCCAGATAAATGCGCTCGTTGATGTACCCACCTACGGCCAGTTCTGGATTACCTTCCGCATCAAAGTTGATGTCGATATCACTGACGCCCAGTAGATTGCGTAGCGTGCCCAGAGGCCCTTCCGCTCCACTACCATCTGTAAGCGTAGCAATGGCGCTTGCAAGCCGAGCCAATTCAACCGGTGACAAATCATTGACAGATTCACCAAAGAGCAGCTGAGAGACGATCTCATCTTTCGGCAGGCTTGGAACAGACGTGAAGTCAATCACAGGAACGTTCGCAGGGCCACTAACCAAAACAGTCACCTCAGTTGAGCCAGAGGTTGTTGTAGCGGCAAAATCTAGAAACGGCACCAGAGACCCACTGAAGGTTACATTTCCGCGGCTGAGGGTGAGTCTCTTGGAGAGGATGTCGATCCGTCCGCGAACCAGCGAGAAGGCTCCCACGGTCTGAATATTGCTCACCGTACCGCCAATGTTGAGGGAGCCACCTGCTTCAGCATTCACACCGCGCCCGCGAATAAAGATCTTACCCGGAGCTTCAACATCCACATTCAATGTGGCTTTCTCTATTGGGCTGCTTTCATTGCCTTTCTTCGGGTTCTCACGACCTTCATCCTGAGCAAGCGCTTTTGATTGAGCTAGAACAGGCTTCGGTGCATTCAAATGTCGAACGATGACCGGATTGATGCTTGAACTAAAGGAACTTGGGATCTCAATATCAGCTTGCTCAATAACCACTTTGCCGCCAATTGCAGGTGGTGATCCCGCATCCCCAAGAGAACCTCGAAGCGACAGGTCTGCGTTAATCAAGGCGCTGACAAACGTTCCATCAACATACCGACCACCATCAATGACCAGATCGATCTGCGCAGGAAGTGCTTCACCCAAACCCAGCTTTCCATCCAGTTTGAGCGTTCCGCCATTGATGAACTTGGCGCCCAGAGCGTTGATGATAACTTCCTGCCGAGTGATCTGAATGGCACCGCTATAGTCATTCAGCGTCATGCCAGTTGAAAGCTGCGTTGTCTCCAGCTGATTTGGCCGTATCTCCATGGCAATCTGCGGATCTCGTAGACTTCCGGTAACCGAGCCGTTCAACTGGAAACCGCCGCTCCCTCCAAAGCCCAGTTCGATCAGTTTTGCTCCAACAACGTCTAGCGGGATGTTGCCGTTCGCAGTCAGTGAAACATTCTGAGCGCCAGCAATGCCGACTTTTCCGTTCGCTTGAAGGTTCAGCCCGGCGCCATTTGTAACCGCAGTTTTTTGATTGATCTCGTTCCCTGCAAAAGAGCCTGTGCTCGTGATTTGCAGCGGCAAAATTCTGTTATCTTTGAGAGGTTTTGCAGAGAAGTCGTTCAGTGCAAGGTTCCAACTGACTTCTGGCGTATCCACTTTGCCAAAGGCCCGAGCTTCTCCGTCGAGCGTTCCGCCCAGCTCCAGAGAGGGAACAAATGCATTAGCCAGCGAAAGCGGCAGTTGGTTCATCCTGGCGGTAATGTTCAGCTCAGTGCTGTCTGTGCCCGAAACTTGCAGGGATCCACTTCCGAGTTCCAGTTCAAAGGAAGTGACAGTACGACGATCTTCCAACAATGAGATGGTGGTAGGCTGCTTGAGATTGGCTTGAATGCCTTTGTAGAGCCCTTGCAGCGTGTCGATTTTAACCTGAAGTCCGTTAGGTATGGCCTGTAACACTCCGCTACTTTTCAGATTGTCATTGTTTTCCGCAAAAGCCGCATCAATTGTGAAACCGGTAGCAATGGCTGAGCTGGTTGAACCTTCAACCGGTGTTGCTTCAACAGTGAGAGCATTCAGAGCCACACCTTCAACCTCAACGCCCTCCAGCTTGATACTGGCATTGGCAGAAGGGCGTGTGAAAGCTTTGTGGATCCATCCCTTGGCCATGAAAGAGCCAACGGAGCTTTCCGCAAAACGAAGGCCTTCGCTGCTAAGATCAAACTCAACCTGAGTGTGGCCATCTTTTTGCTGGATATCGATCTCTCCTTGTGCCCGGCCTTCCATCTCAGTCAAGGCCAGCGGAGAAAGTGTGCTAAGATCATTGGCTGCAATTGAGAAGTGCCCCATCAATCCCAAGGGAAGCTGGGCAAGATCATCCGCATGAGCATTACCGGAAATCTTGTTGCCACCCAGATCGAACTCAAGTGTTGGAACTGAGAGTTTGCTATCTTCACTCACCAGCTTGAACTGACCGGCCAGTTCTTCTCCCTTGAAGCGCCCGCTCAGATTGATGTCCGCATTGGGGGCTGTCTCCGAAAGCTTAGCATCTGCAGAAAGTCGCAATTGCTCGAGGGGCACACCATCCATTTCGATCCGCTCAGACTGAACCTCTAACGTCACATTTGGTGCATTGGCACTGCCTGATATCGTGCCGTTTGCGGAGAGCATACCTCGGACGCGTGGCTCCAGAAGTTCAAGTTCGCGAATTAGAGCAGAGAAGGCACCCTCTGCTTGCTTGTCTTGTAAGCTGCCATGGGCTTCAATCTGGCCAAAGGCATTCTCAAAGCGAAGTGTCTCCAACTGTCCATAAGAGGCCAGCAAATCATTGCTGTTGAGTGTGGCTGAAAGCTTAGCAGTAAACCGGCTTGGAGAAACAAGAATACGGTCCAAACTCTCATTCTGCAGGCTCACCCGGCTGCTGGAGCCTTCCAGATTAATGTTTCCTGACTGTTTCACGAAATCTGCCAGAACTGAGAGTTGAGCTTCCGCTGAACCAGCAAACTCTTGCTGCACAAAGCTCGAAACAAACCCAAGATCTGAGATTGAGATAGTTCCCTGTGCCTGCCCGTTGTTTGGAGTAACTTCGACCAAGCTAAACCGTGCAGTCGCTCCAGCCGTCTCCGCATGAAGCTCGCTCAGCTCCAGTTTTTGCTGGTTGGGAAGAGCGGTTCCCTTCATGGAAACCGTTAGGCTCTCAAGCGCTTTATCTTGTAAAGCTGTAAAGTGAGTGCCATTGACCTGAAGATCGGCTTGTAAAGGAATGGAAATCAGCTGCTCAGATATCTTCGCTCCATCACCTTTTGCTCTAAGAGTAATCTGGCCTACATCAACATCTTGCGTTGCCAACTGATTTACGTTTGCGAACAAATCCCAGTTCAGGTTCTCCAGAGGCCCGGAAGCGGAAGCATTGAGAGCGAAGGATCCTAGCCCAACAACTTGACCATCAGTGACCAATTGCAGGGGACGGTTGCTGCCTTCTATAGTCTGAGCCTGCATTTTTGCGATTAATGCACTACCATCAGCCGAGTAGTCATTCTCCATCTGCAATACAATGGTACCAGTCGAAAGCTTAGCTTGAGCCGACAAAGGCAGATAACTCTCGTTCAGCGTAGCTGTTGCAAACCATGATGTTTGTCCGGCAAAGAGGCTGGAGGCCGTTGCCGGGAGAAACTGAGCCAGTTCACCTGATAGGTTTGTGGTCAGCGTTTTTTGCGTCCCGCTTTGCGTAAGCGAAACATCGCCTTCGATCGCACGGGCATTGTTCAAATCGACCTGAAGGGAGGAGGTCCAATCTGACAACGGTCCGCCACCTTCCATACGAAGCGCAAAACTAGGTGCTCCTTGAAGGTCGAGGAGATGTGCGGCCAAGCCGTTTGCTGCCTCTGAAACAGTCGCCTTGAAGTTGAAGATACTGTCAGCTGGAGCAAAATCTACATCTAAGTTTGCCGATCCTTGTATCTCGCCAAAGCGGGTGATGCTAATCTGGCCTGTAACTTTTTCCGGAGTGCTGGAGTAGGCTGCTGAACCAGCGATCATAAATTGCGCAGGCATCCCGGCAATCTCTGCTGGAAGTGTAACCTCTGAGATCTTAAGTTGCTTAAGCTCAATAGAGCTGAAGGGAAGGGAGAGACCCGTCTCTGCTGAGGTGGTCGGCTCTTCAGTAGTTGTTTCTGTCGCTTCAGGAAGACGCGCGAGCATCACCTGCTGCGCTGCAATCTCTTGTACATCGAGTGATCCGACCAAAAGAGCAAGAGGGGACCAGCGTATGGCAGCCTGCTGCACCGCCAGCCACTCGCCCTTCGTGTCTTCAAGTGTCACGCGTTCAGCATAGATGTTACCCGCCGCTGTAAGCTGGGGTTGGTCGATTGTAATGTCAGGCAAAAACGAACTGAGTGTAGAGCCAAGGAACTGGCGTCCGGCACTAAAACTAGTCGTCACTACAAGTCCGGCATAAATCACCAGCACCAGCACAAGAAGAAGGGCCAGCAGTTTGCCAAACAGGGCAGTGATGCGTCGAACCAGTTGCATTCGTTCTTTGATCTTTCTTTATTGTACGCGCCAGACACAGGCGCACCTACTAGAAGGCCTGACTTAAACCAATATAGACCGCAAAGGGCGGGTCATTGCGTTGAGGCTCCAACGGAACGCCCACATCCAGCCGCAGCGGACCAACAGGCGTGAAGTAACGCACACCGCCACCTACGCCGACACTCAGCGGCTCGTCAAAGTTTGGGAACTGGGTTGAGTAGGCTGCACCTGCATCAACAAACCCAACCAGCCCGATGGTTTCAGTAATACGTGTTCTGACTTCACCATTGAACAACACAAAGCTGCGGCCCCCGGTGACTTCATCATTGATGCGAGGCCCAACGTTTTTATAGGCATAGCCGCGAATGGTACCACCACCACCAAGGAAGAAGCGTCGTGCAGCAGGCACATCCTGAACGGCTGGCGCAATGATTGCACCAGCTGAAACCCGTCCAGCTAAAACAACACGATCTGTGCCAAAAATCGGCAGATAGCTTGCAATGGAGCCTTGAGAATATAGGTTCTCAGTATCGCCAAGTACGTCATAGGCCGGTTCAAAGAACAGCTTAGCTTCAATGCCGTGGGTCGGGTTCAGCGTATCATTGCGTGTATCATAGGTCAGATCCGCAGGGATACCGAGCAGGAAGTAATCATTGTTGCCAAACACATCCCGTTCGTTGGCAAAGTAAACC
Organism: Pseudovibrio sp. SCP20; assembly: GCF_057774105.1. Lineage (NCBI taxonomy): Bacteria > Pseudomonadati > Pseudomonadota > Alphaproteobacteria > Hyphomicrobiales > Stappiaceae > Pseudovibrio > Pseudovibrio sp. SCP20. The sequence continues at coordinate 735,635 of NZ_JBYMDH010000001.1, forward strand.
TCAGCTCCAATCCGCCCACTTAAGGCCGGAGTAAAATCGCGTGAGAGATAAGCGTCATAAGCAAATGATGTACTGCGATAGTTGTCTGGGTTTTCCTGAACAGCTGCCACGCTCGTTGAAAACGCTGTTAAAGGTCCGATTACACCTGGTTTTTCAAAGGTGATGCGAGCCGCATATTCAATCTGCTCATTGTTGACGGCAAGCAACTGCCCGACAGCACCAGTAACTGAAAGCCTCTCGGCTTTGCCAAATAAGTTGCGATGACGCCAGTACCCTTCAACGCCAACGCCTTCGTTGCTGGAGTAATTTGCACCAAGCCCGAAGACCTTTCGAGGTCGTTCAGCGACAACGATCGTGACTGGTAACTCTCCATTTGGATCGAGCTGGTCTGCAGGTTCAAAACGTATGCTGGAAAAGACTTCCAGATCGCGCAACCGGCGTTGCGCTTTAGATATGACATTAGCGTCCCACTGCGCTCCGCGAGGAAGGTTTGCATACGTGCGAACGAACTCCGGATCCATGTTGGCTGTGCCTGAGACTGAAACCGGACCAAACTTGGCATAGGGGCCGCTGTTAACACGCAGTTTGACCTTAAGTGCACGATTGGCATGATTGGCCAGCAGCTGCCGGTCAGCAACCTTCGCAAACGGATAGCCCTCATCCTTCAGGAAACTGACGGCCTGACTTTCTGCAGTAAGCACCTTCGCAGAAAGCGCGGGTGTACCTTCTACCAAGCCAAGTGTCTGAGCATCTGGCAAATCGAGGCCGTTCTTCGTGGCGGGTCCTTCGTAAGAGACTTCAGCTGAGCCAAAGTGGAACTGCGGTCCGCGATTGACAACGACGAGAACAGGGATGGGGCGCTCAGTTATCTTTTCAGGATGCAAGATCGCCTGATTAAGGGGCATACCAGCAACGTCGATCTCAACAAGCGCGCCATAATAGCCGTCTTCATAGAGCTTACCGATCAGACGTTCAAAGTCCTTTGTCGCACGAGCAAGAACACCACTTGCGCCGGAAGGCAGTTTTTTGACATCCTGAACCAGAAGGCTGACAGATTGCAGCTCTTCTTCCACGTCACTTGGTGCTTCTTCATCCTCACCAGTGACCCGAAACTCTACAGTATAAGGGGTTGGGTCTGGAACGCCCACATTCTGATCTTCATCACTCTCGGCTTTTTCGCCCCATAAATGATATCCAAAGAGCTCAAAGGCATGAGTTGGAGAGGCGGAACTCAGAGCAAGGAACAGGCACGCAAACAGCACAAGAAGCCGCGGTACCTTAAAAGGCCACGCCAAACGAGAGGCAAAACTGCCTCGCTTACTTGTTTGCTTGTAAAGCAACTAGGAAAAGCTCCCACAACCTTCAAATATGCAGATTATTCTCAGCTCAAAAGCTCTTGGGATTAGCTCTGAGAGAATCTGCCCACGCGATAATTAAAATTCGCATGACTTGCCCATTGAAAGCAAACCGCAATTGTCACCTCTGTGGTAACAGCACTGAAAAATGGGGCAAGGATTTGGAGAGCTGGAAAAGTCCCGGTGAAAAAGTGCTTCACCGGGACAAATCGATCAGATTTCTTCGTCAGGACGACCAATACAGGTGTAAGAGAAACCGTGTTTTTCAACTTCGTCCTTACCATAGATGTTCCGAAGGTCGACAAGGACCGGCGAAGCCATCTCTTCTTTCAGGCGACCAAAGTCGAGAACGCGGAATGCATCCCACTCGGTTACAATCACGAGGGCATGCGCATCCTTTGCAATCTCATAGGCGTTGCTTCCGAAAGTCACATCATCCATGAGCTCAACGGCAGCTTCCATGCCTTCTGGGTCGTAAGCGTGAATATCCGCGCCTTTGTCCTGAAGCGCCTGCACAATTGAAAGAGCGGGGCTGTCGCGCATGTCATCTGTGTTCGGCTTGAAGGTCAGACCAAGAACAGCGATCTTCTTGCCACGCACATCACCGCCAACAGCTGCAGCCACTTTCTTGGACATTGAGCGTTTACGCTGGTCATTGATAGAACAAGTGGTCTCAATCAGACGAACTGGGCTGGAGTTGTCCTGTGCTGTTTTAACGAGAGCGAGCGTATCTTTCGGGAAGCAAGAGCCACCATAGCCAGGACCGGCATTCAGGAATTTGGAACCAATGCGGTTATCAAGGCCAATACCACGCGCCACATCTTGAACATTGGCACCAACTGCTTCACTCAGATCCGCAATTTCGTTGATGAAAGTAATCTTCATCGCCAGGAAGGCGTTACCAGCGTACTTGATCAACTCAGAAGTACGGCGGCTGGTAAACAGCAGCGGAGAGTGATTGAGATAAAGCGGGCGATAGACTTCTGTCATAACCGCTTTGGCTCGCTCGCTGGAAAGGCCAACCACGATACGATCAGGACGTTTAAAGTCGCTGATCGCAGCTCCTTCACGCAGGAACTCTGGGTTGGAGACCACTTCGAAGTCTGCATCTGGATTTGTCTGGCGAATAATACGCTCAACTTCATCACCAGTTCCAACAGGAACAGTGGACTTTGTCACAACAACGGTAAAGCCATCCAGTGAAGATGCGATCTCTTCTGCTGCGGCATAAACATAGCTGAGATCAGCGTGTCCATCACCACGGCGGGAAGGGGTGCCAACCGCAATGAAAACAACGTCTGCTTTACGGACGGGCTCTGCAAGCTCAGTGGTGAAGCTCAGGCGTCCAGCCTTTACATTGCTTGCAACAAGCTCTTCCAGTCCCGGCTCGTAAATTGGGATCTCACCGTTCTTCAGTTTTTCAATCTTGTCTTCTGCTTTATCTACGCAAATGACTTCGTGACCAAAATCAGCGAAACAGGTGCCTGACACCAACCCCACGTATCCGCTGCCTATTACTGTAATTATCATTGTGTCTCCTGCACGAGCCGACCGCTTTTGGGTGTGCAAATAGGTTTGTTAGAGTTGAAACGCAATAGTACATAACCTGAGATGAAACACATCCCACAGTTAGGTATAGCCCCCTGATAAAGAGGTATCCTTGCCTGAAAAAAGAATGACATTGTGGTAAAATTGTAGTCGAATTGTGACGAGTATAAGAGAGTAATGCACCTTCATTTATCTAAACTTCTAGGAGAATACATTTCTTTTATAAGTAGGAAAATAATGCCTACTAAGAATTGAATGGTTAATATGTCAATTTAGATAAAATTACATTAGTCAACTCAATTACTGTAATAAGTATAAGTACGCCCGTTTTCTCGTGTTTCGAAGCTTATTTTGATTCTACTCCTTGCATATGCAGATGCTAACTTAAAATTGCTAATAGTTTATCCCAAGGATTTTTCGCGTTAAACGGGAACTCAAATATGGAGAGGATGTGGCAAAAATATGCCTCTCTGCTTTTTGTCCTACAAAATTTAAAGGTATAAAAATTTGAGGGTGAAATGCATAATTTTCCGAGAAATGGCAGAAAACAGGACCTGTAAATTGAATTAAGATAAAATTGTAAATAAATTTTATTCTTATTTTCTATTATAATTACTATAGTTTTCTGTAGGGTTTTACTTGGTTTTGAAGGTAAAAAATCTTCAAGAGAAATTGACAGAATGTGTTTCTCTGATTTACCAGCGATATATTCATTTGGGAATGAATGGGTTGGGGTTATGTATTTAATTGTTGATGAACAACAGCTTGTAACCGATGGGTATGCATCTGGATTTGAGCGCGAAGGCATCTCGACAAGCGGCTTTAGTCCGGACGACTTTCGGGATTGGCTAAATACTGCGCCTGATACAGAGTTTGAGGCCGTCGAGGCCATTTTGATTGGTGAGATTGGTGAACGAGATAAGTTTTCTCAGATTATTCGCCGTAGATGCTCACAAAAACCGGTTTTGGTTCTAAATAGCAGTCCTGTACTTGAGCAGACTTTGAAACTGTTTGCTGCTGGTGTTGATGATGTTGTTCGCAAGCCGGTCCATCCGCAGGAAATCCTTGCGCGTGTAAATGCGATCAAGCGTCGAACAACAAACCAGAGCATCAATGTTGAGCTGGGTGATCTGACGGTTTACTTCGATGGAAGGGATCCTGAGATCAAAGGTAATACGCTCGCATTGCCACGCAGAGAGCGCCGTATCCTTGAGTACCTTGCGCAAAACAACGGTCGCCGCCTGACAAAAACTCAGATCTACAACTTCGTCTATGGCATCTTTGAAAGTGAAGTAGACGAGAACGTGATCGAAAGCCACATCAGTAAGCTTCGCAAAAAGCTGCGCAGTCAGATGGGATACGATCCCATCGATTCAAAGCGCTATCTTGGCTATATTATCAATTCGCTGTAACAACAAAAAAGGCTGCATTTGCAGCCTTTTTTGTTGTTCAGGGTAATCTCAGTAAATCTTATAGTAATTGTGCAAGTTCGTTGAAGGCATCCTGGCTTGAAGGTGCGTCCAAGCCCTGTACAAGCGCACTATAGATTTTAGGGGCAATCTCAATAGCTTGATCCAAGAGTGGGTCTACACCCTCTTTATAACCGCCCATCATACGCAAATCTTTAGTATCCTCGAACTTGGCGATCATAGCCTTGAGCTTCGTGATAAGTTCCCGCTCCTGAGGAGACCAGCAGCTCTGAGCGAGGCGTGAAATGGAGCCCAGCACGTTAACGGCTGGATAGCGGCCTTCCTCAGCAATATGCCTGTCCAGAACCACGTGACCATCCAGCAGACCACGAATGTTGTCGGCAACCGGATCGTTATGATCATCGCCGTCCACGAGAACGGAGAAGATAGCAGTCATCATGCCGCTACCTTCTATTCCAGGTCCCGCGCGTTCTAAGAGGAGAGGGAGCTCGGAGAAGACGCTTGGAGGGTATCCTCGAGATAGTGCAGGTTCACCTGCCGCAAGCGCCACATCGCGCAGTGCATGCGCATAACGTGTCACGCTGTCGACGATAAGAAGAACGGATTGTCCCTGATCTCTGAAGTGTTCTGCGACAGTCATCGCAGTCTTTGGAGCAAGGCGCCTCATCATTGGGCTCTCGTCGCCCGTGGCAACAACGACGACTGATTTTGAGAGTTGATCTCCAAGGGTCTCTTCGACAAACTCACGCACTTCGCGACCACGCTCACCAATCAAGCCGATCACAACGGTATCGAAGGAGTTACTTCGGGCAATCATGGAAAGCAGCGTAGATTTACCGACACCTGAGCCTGCAAAGATACCAAGTCGCTGGCCGTGGCAAATCGGTGTGAAGAGATCAAGGACCCGCACACCAGTCAGTGCAGCGTCTTTTACACGCGCCCTATGAACCGGGGGAGGAGGGAGATTATTGAAAGAGGCGAGCGTGGGTCCTTCAGTCATTGGTTTCAGACCGTCGATAGGATGCCCAAACGCATTGATGATGCGCCCCCTCCAACTGTTGTCAGGGTAGAAGCTGAGTTCACCGCAGCGTTTGACTTTAATGCCCAGTCCAAGATCTGATCTGGACGCATAAGGCTTTACGAGCACGCTATACGGTTCAATTCGGATGACTTCGCCAAACTCTTCACCGTTGTTGCTCATATAGGAGACTTGATCTCCTAAGTTGACGCCGCCGGAAAGGCCTTTAACTCTGAGGTGATTAGGGGTAACCTCACAGAGGGTCCCACTTATCTCAATATTCCATGAACTTGATGGAATCTGAGCGGTAAGTTCCTGAATGCGCGCAAGGGCGGTCATAAACAACCTATTGAAGTGTTAGCTGTGTGCAATCGTATTGCGATGTCGTTCCTGCAGCTGCTTGAGCAGATCTTCAGGGAGCAAATTTCGAGCGTCCTGAGAAAGCTTCTCTACAGTCGGGAGTGTTGAGGACTCGCTTGGATCCTCAGAAGCTTCATCCACCTCTGATTTGCCGGCAAGCGCTTCAATCAGTTTATCTTCGCTTCCCATGGAAATTGCTTCAGCCGATGCGATATCGCCGAACAGTGGCGGGATTTCTTTGGACTTAACCGGAAGAATAGGTGTCCCCCGTTGCAAAGAGGAGGTCATATCCGGTGCAGGTTGTGGCATAGGTGGAGGAGTGCTGATCTTCTGCTCAATGACATTCAAAGCTGTCGCGTTGTCTGTCTTGGCGTTTTCGGCATCCAGTACACCAGTGATCTTCATTTCAGCGATATTGCCAGCAACAAGACCAGCCATACCCAGAGGGCCGGCAATCATGCCATAAAGAGAGCTGCCCGCGACGCGAGAGCGAACAGATGCTTCATCACCGGTGATCTCGCGGTAAAGCGTGTTGACTCCGGGAATATGCTGCAGGGGATTGATAATATCCAGTAGCTCTCCAAGGCTAAAGGGCTCAGAAGATGATTTCTGAGTGACTTTAGCCGTGTTGGTTCGATCTTCGCCGGTCGTGGCATTGATTGATTGTACTGGATTAACCGCCATTAGCCTTCTCCCAGCTTACGAATAGTCTGCTGCCGGATGCTTTCAACGCTCTGCATCATCGAGTTTGTGCTCTCAAATGCACGGGTGATGGTGATGAGCTTTGTGATTTCGGAGATAGGATTGATGTTAGCGCCTTCCACAAAACCCTGGGCAAATCCATTCTCAGCAAAGTCCAGAACAGGTTCTGCAATCGCATCTGGAATGACGCCAGAGTTCCCTGTTCGGCTCAGTTTTGCATCTTCTGGTATAGAGAAGAGGCCAAGAACACCAACCTGGCGGCCTTCCTGATAGATCGTTCCATCCTTGGAAATCTCTGGTGGGCCACCCAGTGGATCAAGAATAATAGGTGCATTGCCGCTATCAAGAACTGGATTGCCCTCGATGCTACGAAGAATGCCATCTACACCAATCTGGAAGCGGCCATCGCGGGTATACGCCACGCCATTGCCAGTCTGAATGCCGAGCCAGCCAGATCCTTCGATGGCAACATCCAGAGAGTTCCCTGTCTGCTTAATGGCACCAGCCTGTCTGGAGATGTAATTCTCACCAGTAGAAGCGAAGGTAACAGGATCTTTGCCAGGGCGTTTAACGAGGCTGTCGAACTTAACTTCGTCCGCCCGATATCCCGCAGTTTCCATGTTAGCCACATTACGTGCAACAGTTTCCAACCTCCGCTCAAGAGCCATTTGGCCGGAAAGGGAAACATAAAGAGAAGGGACGACCATAGTTAAGTCTCCAGATCCAAACGATAAAATTCGCAAAACTCTGCAAACTTGGATCGCTGCTGCTATGCACAAAGCATGTACAGAGGCGATCAAAGCAAACCTATCTGCACTCAAATACGCGTAGAGAATGCGTCAGATGGCTTGTCTGAAGCTGTATGACGGATTGCGCTGGTTTGTTTTTCTGTACGCCAGCTTCGGACAAGTAAGCCTCGCTACCACAAACTAAGAAAAGTGCTTGTCCGGTAAGTGTGTGGAGCGCAAATTGAATATTCTAGTTGGCCTCGTGATCGTTATTGGATCAATAATTGGTGGTTATGTTGCTATGGGTGGCTATATGAAGGTGCTTTGGCAACCTTTTGAGCTGCTGATTGTTGGTGGAGCTGCCTTCGGTACCTTTGTGGTGGCTAATACCTTTAAGACGATTAAGGATACCGGCCGCGGTATTCATGAGGCTTTGATGAATGCAAAGCCGAAAAAGCGTGATCATCTGGATACGCTGAGTGTGCTTTACGGGCTTATGCGAACTCTTCGCGCAAAGGGTCGTAATGATGTTGAGCAAATCATTGATAATCCGGCGGAATCTGAGTTGTTTCAGCGTTTTCCGCGGGTTCTTGCCAACGTCTCTCTAACAAGTTTTATTTGCGATTACTTCCGTCTCATTATTATTGGTAACGTGCGTCCGCATGAGATCGAAGCTCTGATGGATGAGGAGTTGCATACTCTTGGTCGTGAAGAGATGAAGCCTTACCAGGCTCTCAGTATTGCTGCTGAAACACTTCCTGCGCTCGGTATTGTTGCTGCTGTGTTGGGTATTGTGAAGGCGATGGGGGCTATTGATCAGGAGCCAGAGATTCTTGGTAGTCTGATTGGTGCGGCTCTGGTTGGTACGTTCCTAGGCATTTTCCTATCCTACGGCATCGTTAGTCCAATTGCGGTGAAGATCAAATCTATCCGTGAGCAGCGCTACCGTCTTTACATTGAAGTTAAGCAGACGCTTCTCGCATTCATGAACGGTGCAGCGCCTCAGATTGCACTTGAGCATGGTCGTAAGACAATCGGTGCTGATGATCGTCCGACAATTGATGAAGTTGAAGCTGAAACTATGAATGCTGGTCCTGTGACGTCCGCAGCTGGGAGTGAAGGTTGATGGAGCCGCAAGATCTGGATGTAGGTGATGAGGTTATTAGCCCTCAAAACGCCAAAGTTGATTTGCCTTCCCGTCTGCTGGATGCTGCAGGTCTGGGTGTTGATCGTCTTCCAATGCTTCATGTGGTCTTCGACCGTATGGCGCGACAGTACATCGATACGCTTCGACAAATGGCGGCTACAGCTCCTTACCTGGCTGTGCAGTCCGTTTCGAATGAGCGGATTGGTGATGCGCTTGAGCAGTACGAGGATCGTGCAGTAGTTGCCGTTCTTCATGCTCAGGAGTGGGATGCGCGCATTCTACTTGGCTTTGATCGCACCTTTATCTTTTCTATGGTTGAGGTTCTGCTCGGCGGAGACGGGGAAGAGGAGCCATTTCTTGAAGATCGCACTCTAACCAACGTGGAGCAGCGTCTCGCCTATCGCATGTTTGAAGAAGCTGCGACTGCGCTTGAGACAGCTTTCGAGGCAATCGCGGACACGTCTCTGAAAGTTGAGCGTCTCGAAAACCGTATGGAATTTGCGCAGACGGGTCGTAAGAGCAATCCTTGCGTGCTGGCAAAAATGACGGCTGAGATCATTGGTCGTGAAGGCGAAATCTTCATCATTATTCCGCAGTCAGTCCTTAATCCGCTTCGTGAAAATCTGACGCAGGTTCTTTCTGGTGAGGTAGCTGGTCGTGATACACGCTGGACCAAGCAGTTCCAGCAGGAAGTGCAGCGGACTGAAGTCAAACTCACTGCGATCCTTGAAGAGCAGCGTATGACGCTGGAAGAGGTTGCGCAGTTCGAGGTCGGACTTGTTCTTGAGCTTAATGCTACGCCGAAAACTGCCGTTCAGCTCGAATGTAATAGTCAGCCATTGTTTAACTGTCGCCTTGGGCAGGTTGCAGGATCTTACACTGTGCGCGTCGAAGAGTTGATCGAGCAGGAAGGGGAACTTCTCGATGATATCTTATCTAATTGATGGATTTTTACTTTTTGCTCTTTTGATCACCACTTGGCGCGTCGTTGTGATGTACCGACAGCTTAAACGGCTTTCGAGTTATCATGAGGAGTATCAGCGGATTTTTGATCAGACCTCAGAGGCGATGGATAATATCGGTCTGTCTTTGCAGGAAATCCGCGTTCGTGGCGAAGAGATTCTGAGCAATCTCGGTCAGCGTATTGATGAGGCGCGTGAAGCGACCGTTGATATCTCTGGTGTGATCCTTCAGGCGCAGACTGAAATGAAAGCACTTCAGGAGCACATTGAGTGGCTGAGCAAGAAGAGTGATGAAGTCGGTATCAGTATGGATGATGCACCGCCGCGTCCAGGTGGAGACAGAGGGCGTAGGTCTGGTCGCGCTGCAAAGCCAGCTGCCACGCGCGCTAAGCAGAAGCAAAAGCCGGTTTCAAGCGCTTCCTCAAATGCAGCAGCTCTGCTTCTCGCTGGTGGGTTGGCTAAGCCTGCTGCAGAAGAAAAAGCTGAAAACACTGCAGTGTCGGCAATTGATAATCAGAACGTCAGAGTAAGAAAAGTTTCTTTCGGCCAGAGCGCCACATTCCGATCTGTAAATGTAAAGGACGACGAAAGTCCTGAGAAGGAGAATGATCCGCAATGAGCAGCTCAAATGAAATGAGTGATGAAGCCCTCGCACTGCAGTGGGAAGCAGCTGCTTCTGAGGCCGAGATGGACATGGATATGGCAGCTCCGGCTGCGTCAGCCCAGCCTGCGGCATCTGCGCCAGAGAAGGGCGTCAGCGATGAAAACGTTGATCGTAACCTAGATGCAGTTCTCGGTATTCCTGTCGACATGCAGGTGGTTCTTGGCTCTGCGACCATGCCAGTGGCAAGCTTATTGAAGCTGGGTCGTGGTGCGGTAATCCCACTTGATCACCGTGTTGGTGAGCCGGTCGATATCGTCGTGAATGGTCGTACCGTGGCGCGTGGCGAGATCGTGGTGGTTGAAGATGATAACTCCCGATTTGGTGTGTCGCTGACCGAGATCGTAGGTGCAAAAGGCAACTACGCCTGATCTCACCTGAGCTGTGCTTGATTTATATGTGTATCCGAGGCGCGTAGAGAATGAACAGTGTTGTTCCAGCTGAAATGGGAAGCGTCATTTCCAAAAAGAATGGCCATCAGAAAGCAGCAGCTTTGCTGTTGGCTATGGGAAGTGACAAGGCAACTCGTGTTCTGAAGCATTTCGATAATGACGAAATGCGGATGATCATCCGGGCTGCAGCTGATCTGGGCACAGTTCCTGCCAGTGAACTCGATGAGTTGATTGAAGAATTCATCGAGTTGTTCTCAGGCGGGGTCAACCTGTTCGGCACAGCGGAGGGTGCGGAAAGCCTTCTGAAAGGCATTCTGCCAGAAGACCAGGTCGCAGAAATTATGTCGGACGTTATGGGCTATTCCAAACGTTCGATTTGGGACAAAGTCTCGCAAATTTCGGAGCATGTTCTTTCTACCTACTTGCAGAAAGAACATCCGCAAACGGCAGCAGTTATTCTTTCCAAAATCTCTGCCAGTGGCGCAGCGCGTGTGATTTCCCAGATTCCGCGTAGAAAGCGTAATCAGATCGTCCGTCGTATGTTGACGCTGAAGCCAATCGTTGAGGATGTCATGGAGGAGGTGCAGAAGACGCTGCACGAAGACTTCATGGTCAACTTCGCGAGAACTGTGGGTACAGATGCGCACGTACGTATGGCTGACATCCTTAACAAAATGGAACGCGACGATCTTGAAGATACATTGGGCAATCTGCGAGAGGCTCTGCCAAAATCTGCAGAACAGCTTGATGCACTGCTCTTCACCTTCGATGATATCCAAAATCTGGATCTGCGTACCAGAACTGCTATCTTTGATGATGTCACCAGTGAAGTCATTACGGCAGCTCTTAAAGGCACCAACCCAGAATTCCGTCAGGCTATCCTTGCAAGTATGGCCTCCCGTGCACGCCGTATCGTTGAGAGCGATCTGGCTTCCGGCGAGCCTATGACACAGCGCGAAGTTATGGATGCGCGTAGAGCGATCACTGACCTTGCTCTGGAAAAAGCCAATGCGGGTGAGATTGATCTTGAGATCGGGCGTGGAGAAGAGGTCTACGTCTAAAGCTTCGGCATGACTTTTTAAATTTGTCAGACCACCTTGAGAAGCGGCAGGTTTCATGTCTGAAGATCAGGATCCCGATAGCAAAACCCAGGAACCCACGGAGAAAAAGGTCCGTGATGCCTTGGAGAAGGGTAACATCCCAGTCTCCAAGGAAGCTTCTGTGCTTGCCTCTATGCTGGGTCTCCTGCTGATCCTGTCCTTCATAGCTGTCGATAAGGCGCAGGGGCTAGTACAATTTCTGAAATGGTTTCTGGATAACCCAGGCGAAATCAGTTTTGTCAGTGCAGCGGAGCCTCTTCAGTTGATGTCTGCTGTAGCGTTCGAGTTGATTTGGTTTCTTGGTCCAATTGTGGCCCTTCTGATTTTCTTTGGCTTGGCTTCATCTTTTATGCAGAACACGCCGCGACTTGTGCTTGATCGTATTGAACCGAAGCTAAGCAAAATCTCTTTGAAGAAAGGATTTGGCAGACTCTTCAGCGTCAATGGCGCTATGGAGTTTGTGAAGTCTCTCTTTAAACTGGTGACGGTCATCGTTGTTGCTACGTTGGTTTTGAAATCGCAGCAAGCAGTTGCGTTAACGTCCATGTACAGCGATCCAACTCAGCTGCCACAGCTTATTTTGTCTGTGGCGATGACGTTGCTCTCCGGTATCTGTGTAGCCACCATTTTTCTGGTTGGCTTCGATTTGGTTCTCGCCCGTTTCCAGTGGCGTAAGAACTTGCGTATGTCGCATCAGGAGCTCAAGGACGAGTTTAAACAGGCGGAAGGTGATCCGCTGATCAAAGCTCGCTTACGTTCTCTCGCGCGTGACAGAGCGCGTAAGCGTATGATGTCATCTGTTCAGGATGCGACAGTTGTTGTTGCAAACCCGACCCACTTCGCCGTTGCGCTGTATTACGAGCGTGATGGTGACCAAGCTCCGCGGGTCGTCGCAAAAGGGCAGGATATTATCGCCCTGAAAATCAAGGAGCTTGCCTATATTCATGATGTTCCGGTTGTTGAGGATCGACAATTGGCACGTTCACTGTATGCCGCCGTAGAGATAGATCAGAGTATTCCAGAAGAATATTATCGCGCGGTAGCAGAAATTATTTCATATGTTTATTTAAAGCGCTAAACACTTAGGTGAAGCGCATTTTCGCCTTGCGAGGGTAATTTTGTCGATTAAGACCACTTTGAAGAATAATGACTTGCCAGCAAAGTCTGAAGATGTCCTGCGGGAAGCCTTAATTGCAAACGCGATGAAGCCGATTGCCGCTGAACTGCGGCTTTGTGACTTGTCGTCGCTAGCTCGTCATATCCTTTCCAATGAATCTGCAAATCTCACTGATTTGTTGGAGTCCTCAACCGAGCTTTATTTTAAGCCAGAAACATTGATGTATGCGGGGACGTCCTCCATTGATTTGAACTGGAACGGGGACGTGACGGTTTGTCTGCACATGAAGTTCACCAATGACGGTGTCAGCGTCATGTTCCACTTGTTCTTACTGGCATTAAACTCAGCTGTTGATGTAAAATTTATCGCCTTTGATCAGCCTTCTGATGATCCGCAGGAGAACACAAAACGGCTGGAAACTGCGCTTTCAAACGCGCGCTTAAACTCCTAAATATAATTTTTACGTTTTATTAAGTTAAAATTTTAAGATAAAAAGATATACTTGACTAACTAAGTATATCTTTTTTGCCTTTCTCGGAAATATTGATTCCACCAGCTACGGACAAGATTGCACTGCTATCCACTTTGAGCAGTTTTTGTAGTGGAGTGGAATTTTTGGAGCCCGTATATCTTTTTAGTTTGGTTTCGCGGCAAAATTCTTGGCTGTCAGTTCGTCAGTCAACAATTTCCGAAAATATCGCGAACGTTGATACTCCTGGTTTTGCGAGTAGGGATGTCGAGCCTTTTAAGGATGTCCTGGATAAAACCAGTATGCAGATGGCTGCAACGCAAGCCGGTCACATTAGTGAGGATGGAACGAATTCTCGTCGTGTTCGCGTGAATGATGGTGAAGCGTGGCAGGTGACGGTTTCCGACAATTCCGTTTCCCTTGAGCAAGAGCTGATTAAGTCAGGTGAGGTCGCTAGGCAGCACTCGCTTAACACCCAATTGGTTGGGTCCTTCTACGGTTTGATGAAGTCCAGCTTAGGGAGATAAGTTTTATGATTGATCCACTTGTAGCTTCTCTGAAAATTTCCTCCTCTGGTTTGAGGGTTCAGTCGCAACGCATGCGCATTGTTTCTGAAAACTTGGCGAACGTTCAGTCAACTGGCGATACCCCAGGTGCAAACCCATACCAGCGCAAGACGATCACTTTTAAAAGTGAAGTGGATCGTGCGCTCGGAGCTAATCTTGTTGCTGTAAAAAATATCGGCTCGGACAAAGGTGATTACCGTGTTGAGTTTGATCCATCGCATCCAGCTGCTGATGAAAACGGCAACGTAAAATATCCAAACGTTAATACTCTGATTGAACTTGCAGACATGCGTGAAGCCTCCCGTTCTTATGAGGCTGGTCTGCAGATGATGGTGAAATCCAGAGAAATGATTACCCGTACAATTGATTTGCTGAGGAGTAGGTAATGGCGGATCTTTCGGCGTTGAGCACAGTATCTCGCGTATCGACGTTTACCAGTGGTGTAAATGACGTTTCTTCTACTGCTCGCACCCGTCAGTACCTGGTTGGTGGTCCTCAGGGCACTCAGGCGACACAAGGCGTTCAGGGTAGCTTTGCCGATACAATGGCAGATGTGGTTCGTGAAACCGCAGGCGATCTGAAAACTGCTGAAGCAACTTCTGTTGCTGCTGTGCGCGGCGAAGTTTCCGCTCAAAAGGTGGTTGAAGCTGTAATGAAGGCAGAGCTTTCCTTGAAGAGCGCAGTTGCTGTGCGTGACAAGGTTGTTGAGGCCTATCAAGAATTCTCTCGTATGAGTATCTGATTGTTTGAGAAAAGGTTTTACTCATGAAAGCTCTTGCTATCGCTGCGACGGGTATGTCTGCTCAGCAGAAAAACCTCGAAGTTATTTCCAATAACATCGCAAACATGAATACGACTGCGTTCAAGGCATCTCGTGCAGAATTTTCTGATCTTCTATATCAAATGGATCGTGCGGCTGGTGTTTCCAACCGCGGCGGCGCAGCCCCAGTTCCAGAAGGTATTCAGCAGGGCTTGGGTGTGAAGACTGCAGCTGTCCGTAAGTTGCATGCACAAGGTGCTCTACAGCAAACCAATAACGCTTTCGATCTTGCGATTGACGGTCAGGGTTGGTTTGAGATTACAGGTCCTGATGGTGAGGCGCTTTTCACTCGTGCAGGTGCTTTTAACGTGAATGGCGAGGGTGCTCTTGTCACGCTCGATGGTTATGAAGTCCAGCCTGGTATTACGGTTCCGATTGAAGCTGTTAAGGTGACTGTCAATGAAAGTGGCGAAGTTTTCGCAACTTACGCTGATGGTAACCCGGCGACAAATATTGGTCAGCTGAGCCTGACGAGTTTTGTGAATGACGCTGGTTTGAAAGCAATCGGCGGCAATCTGTTTCGTGAAACTGAAGCCTCTGGTGCGCCAAACACTGGTATCGCAGGTGAGGGGCCTCTTGGCGTAATCCGTCAGGGTTACCTTGAAGGTGCCAACGTTGATCCAGTGAAGGAAATCACTAGCCTGATCAGCGCACAGCGCGGCTATGAGATGAACTCCAAAGTTATTCAGGCTGCCGATGATATGGCTGGAACCGTATCTAAGGGCATTCGCTAGGGCCTGAGCATGATTGCCTCAAAGCGCCTCTCTAAACTGGCATTGCTATTATGCTGCGTGCCGCTGGTAATTACAGCGGCATCAGCGGCAAGTCGGCGCGAAGTTGTAAAGCTTCCTGTGCCGGCCATGATGATCTACCCGGGCGATAAGATCGAAGAAGGAATGCTTCGTGAGCACGGGTTCTTCAAAAAGTCTGTTGCGCAGCTTTCGATTGTTAGTCGGATGCAAGACGTGGTTGGTCTGGAGGCGCGGCGTACTCTTTTCCCTGGAAAGCCTATCCCAAAAAACGCAGTTCAGGATCCGGTTGTTGTAAAGCGCGGTTCCTCTGTTCTGCTTGTGTTTAAGGAAGAGGGGCTGGAAATCCGCGCTATTGTTGAGGCGCAGGAATCCGGCGCAATTGGTGCAAACATCAGGGCGCGTAACCCTGATACTGGTTTAAGTGTTTTAGGCAAAGTGCAAGAAGACGGATCTTTGCTGGCTGAAGGAGAATAAAATCGTGCGTTCTGTAGGCCGTTCTCTGGGGGCAATGTACCTTGCTATTCTTGCATTGTTTTTGTCATTTGACAGCGCATCCGCGCTCGTTCGTATCAAGGATATAGCTGACCTGCGCGGTATGCGTTCAAACCAGCTTGTTGGCTACGGTATTGTGATTGGCCTGAATGGCTCTGGCGATACAATGCGTAACTCTCCTTTCACTGAACAGTCCCTGCAATCCATGTTGGAACGTATGGGCGTGAATGTTCGTGAAGCGAACTTGAGTTCACGAAATGTAGCAGCCGTTGTCGTAACAGCTGAGCTACCACCATTCATCGGCAATGGTGCTCGTATTGACGTTTCTGTGGGATCTTTGGGGGACGCGAAGTCGCTTCAGGGTGGCACATTGCTCGTGACGCCTTTGATGGGTGCTGATGGTAACGTGTATGCAGTAGCGCAGGGCTCTGTTTCAGTCTCTGGTTTCGCTGCAGAGGGTGATGCAGGCAGTTTGACGCAAGGCGTACCAACTGCCGGTAATGTTCCAAACGGTGCTCTGATTGAGAAAACCCTGCCGGACTATTTCTCCTCTATGCCGCAGTTGGTTCTGGAACTTAAAAATCCAGACTTCAAAACCGCTGTGCGCGTAACTGATGCGATCAATGCATTTTCTCTGAACCGTTATGGCCTGAAGCTCGCAAGTGAGCTTGATTACAGATCTGTTCAGGTGCAGCGCCCAGCTGGCATTAGTTCAGTGCGATTTATATCTCAGATCGAAGGTCTGATGGTTCAGCCTGATACGCCTGCTCGTGTTGTTGTCGATGAACGTACAGGCACCGTTGTTATTGGTCAGAACGTTCGGATTTCAACAGTTGCGGTTACACATGGCAATCTGACGGTTCGTGTCTCTGAGCGTCCGGAAGTGTCTCAGCCTAATCCGTTTGCTCAGCAAGGTGAAACCACTGTTGTACCACGCACGGACATCGATATTCAGCAGGAAGATGGTCAGTTGCAGCTGATTGGTGGTACCGACTTGCAGACTTTGGTGCGTGGTTTGAACCGCATAGGTCTGAAGCCAAGCGGCATCATCGCAATCCTTCAGGCGATCAAGCAGGCAGGGGCTCTGCAGGCAACTCTCGTGGTCAAGTAAGACCGTACGGCATTTGGATAAGCCACGGGCAAGCTTGTGGCTTCAATGTACCGCTAAACCTATTGGAACTGAGTTGTAATGCCTCTCTTAAAGCTCTCTAAGAAGACGTTCTTTCCCCTTAAGTGTGCAGCGGTGTCTCTTGGTTTGTGTATTTCACTTGCCACAGCAAGCGCGCAAACAGCTGAAACTGAAACAGAAGATCTGAGCGCTGCGATTGAGCAAGCGAAGAACTATTGTGAAGCAATCGCTGATCAGGCAAAGGATGCTCGGATTGCATGGCAGATGCGGGCGCTCTTTGATGTTGAGCATCAGATGAAAGCCAAAATCACTGAGCTCGATGCCAAAATTGCTGAGCTGCGCAGTTGGGTGCAGCGCCGGGATGAAATCCTGCAGAGAGCTGAAGGGCATGTCGTTGATATTTATGCAAACATGCGCCCAGACGCAGCCGCGTTGCAATTGACGTCTCTGGACGATGAGACTGCTGTTTCTATTCTTCTTCAGATGAAAGCGCGTAAAGCAAGTTCAGTTCTCGCTGAACTCTCTTCTGAGCGTGCTGCTTACCTGACTGACATGATGGCAGAACTTACAGCTCGTAAAGCCGGCAAACTGAATATGGGAGTTTCACAGTGAAGCGCACCTTGGTATGCATTCTCGCCGCAATTACGCTCACTGGCTGTAATGCCATGAAGAACGTCGGCAAGGAGCCGCATCTGACGCCGTTAGGGCAGGGGCTCCAGCCAAGTGTTGCAAGCCTTCCGGCAACTCCTGCAAAGAGCAGTGGACGTAGTAATCGAGCGTACCACGGCCTCTGGGCTGATGGAGAACAAGACTTCTTCCGTGATCCGCGTGCGAAACAGGTTGGCGACGTACTGACTGTCGCAATCAAGATCAAAGACAAAGCGAAGCTTGATAACTCAAGCGAGCGCAAACGCGATTCCTCTCGATCAACTGGTCTGAAAGGTGCATTTTCCTGGGCCGGCGTGGACTCTGGCGAGGCAGATTTGAGTGTCTCTGGGACTGGCGCTACCGCTAGCAAAGGCGAAGGTGCCATCGATCGGAGTGAAGAGATCGAACTATCAATCGCAGCGGTTGTGACCAATGTGCTTCGAAACGGAAATTTGATCATTTCTGGCCAGCAGGAAGTGCGGGTGAACTATGAAGTTCGCGTTCTCTCTGTTGCAGGTATCGTTCGTCCTGAAGATATTACAGGTCGCAATACCATTCAGTACGACAAAATCGCTGAGGCGCGCGTTTCTTATGGAGGCCGAGGCCGCATGACAGAAGTGCAGCAGCCGAGCGTTGGTCAGCAAGTTATTGATATCATTAGCCCGTTCTAAGGGAGGCTCCGATGGCTATTAAAGCTCAGTTGCCAAAGCCGCAGTTGCCAACCTCCGAGAACTCTTGGGTGAGTGTCGCGATAGCTGCAGCGGTTGTTACTGTTGTTGCAGGTGCTGGTGGAATGGGGATCGGTTCAACGCTGGTTGATCAGGTTCACAGCAAGTATCTAGAAGAGCAGAAAGCCAACAGTGGTGCTCTGATCAATCCGGAATACACCGAAAGTAGTCAGATTGTTTCTTTGAAGCCGATCGTGACCAACTTGCTTTCTTCTTCAAAGAACTGGATCCGCATCGAAGCATCTGTTGTTCTTATGCAGCGTGGCATCGAAGAGCAGGACCATTCGCTTCTGGTGAAACAGGTAGAGCAGGATCTGCTTCTCTACGCGCGAACGCTTGGTCCTCGTCAGCTGGAAGGCACGCGTGGTCTGCTGCGTCTGAGAGATGATCTCAATGAACGCGCTAAGATGCGTGGCGGAAAATTCGTGAAAGAACTCGTACTTGAATCCGTGGTGATTCAGTGATGCGTTATCTTGCGTTTTTTACGGGATTTTTGAGTTTATTTGCGTTGTTTTGGGTGGCTCCGGCCTCTGCGCAGGAAATCAGCCTAAGTGACTTGCTCCCAGCAGGGCAGGCATCCGCAAGCGGTCGCATTATCCAATACGTCATGATCCTTACGGTGCTGTCTTTGGCGCCAGGTATCCTGATCATGGTGACGAGCTTTACCCGTTTCGTCGTGGCACTGTCTTTTTTGCGTTCCGGTATAGGGCTTCAAACGACACCAGCAAACATAATCCTCATCTCGCTGGCATTGTTCATGACCTTCTACGTCATGGCACCAACGTTCGATGCCGCCTGGAAGAACGGCCTTCAGCCACTCATAAAGGAAGAGATCTCCGAGGAAGTAGCCTACGAGGAAATGACGAAGCCTTTCCGGCGCTTTATGTTGGATAACGTGCGCGAGAAAGATCTGGTTCTCTTCGACGATCTGGCTGTCAGTGCATTCAATTACGAAAAAGATGCGCCAGTGGAAGAGTTGGACCTCCGTGTCCTCATCCCAGCCTTCATGATCTCAGAACTTCGCCGTGGTTTCGAAATAGGCTTCCTGATAGCTTTGCCCTTTGTTGTCATCGACATGATCGTTGCAACAATAACCATGTCCATGGGCATGATGATGCTCCCACCGACGGTGATCTCGCTCCCCTTCAAGGTGCTGTTCTTTGTCCTGATCGACGGATGGTACTTGTTAACCGGCGGGCTAATAAGGTCGTTTACATAGTGTTAAGCATAAAGAGCCCCTTTGAGGGGCTTTTTTCTTGCTAAGTTACGAGAGTCAGGTTCGCGTAAGTTTGGAGAAGCAAGATTTGTAATCTGTTACAGGCTTTGATCTTCAAAGTGCATGATGCAACTCTGTAACTCCGGCAATTTGATCCGGAATGTCCCAATTCTTCTTACTCAGGGACAAATATTATGTCTTCTCTTTTGACTAACTCCTCCGCAATGGTCGCGTTGACCACTCTTCGTGGTATCAACGACAGCATGGCAATGACACAGAACCGCATTTCTACCGGTATGCGTGTTGCTGATGCATCCGACAACGCGGCTTACTGGTCTATCGCAACAACCATGAAGTCTGATAACTCAGCTCTTTCTGCTGTAAAAGACTCCCTGGGTCTTGGTGCTGCGACTGTTGACGTTGCATTTACTGCAATGGACCAGACAGTTGATATCGTTAGCCAGATCAAAGATAAGCTGACTGCTGCTACCAACGGTACTGTTGACCGCGGTAAGATCCAGGCTGATATTGAGCAGCTTCAGAAGCAGCTTGAAACCATTGCGTCTTCTGCAACCTTCTCCGGTGAGAACTGGCTGCAGCAGGACATGGCAACTGACGCTCTGAACAAAGAGATCGCTGGTTCCTTTACCCGTGATGCTGCTGGCAACACACAGATCGAGAACATCGTTGTTGACACTCGTACAACCGTTCTGGTTGATACGCGCGCAACCGCAGCTGATAACACTGGTATTCTGACAGAAAACCTCATGGGCGATGCTCATGGTACCCTTGCAATGACACGAGGTGATATCAACTCTCTCGATGTTCCTGCAGGCGCTGGTGGAGATGGTATTCTCCGTAAAGCTGTTGAAGCTGCGATTGTTAAATATTATGACGGGCTTGATGATGCAGCAAAGGCTGATTTTGGTATCACTGACTCCGGTACCCCAATTGCTGATAAAAATGCGACAGAAATTGCTGCTGAAGTAACTGATCGTCTTGAAGCGCTGTCTGGTACATCTGCAACGACGCTTGAAGCGATTTCATTCCTTGATGTTGATATCTCCGAGCTTGGTAACAATGCTGTAGATAACGGCATTCTTGCAGCTTACATCGACGTTGTTGACGGTCAGCTTTCTGCGATCACCGATGCGGCTACTGAACTTGGTTCTGCTAAGGCTCGTGTAGACATGCAGAAAGAATTTGCAAGCAACCTGTCTGACGCAATTGATCGTGGTATCGGTCAGCTTGTTGATGCAGACATGAACGCTGAATCCACTCGTCTGCAGGCTCTTCAGACCCAGCAGCAGCTTGGTATTCAGGCTCTGTCTATTGCAAACTCTGGTTCCCAGAACATCCTCAGCCTGTTCCGTTAATTCGGAAAGCTCTGAGAACCTTAGAAGCATTAAGGCCCCGGTTAATCGCCGGGGCCTTTTTTAATCTAATTTATTGTTTTATTTATATATTAACTATAGTTCAGTGCGATTATGTTGGATGCTAGTAATTGAGATCGTGGTCAGGTTCGCGTAAGTTTGGAGAAGCATGATTTGAAGTCTGTTACAGGCTTTGAAATTCAAAGTGCATGATGCAACTCTGTAACTCCGGCAATTTGATCCGGAATGTCCCAATTCTTCTAATTAAGGGACAAATATTATGTCTTCTCTTTTGACTAACTCCTCCGCAATGGTCGCATTGACCACTCTTCGTGGTATCAACGACAGCATGGCAATGACACAGAACCGCATTTCTACCGGTATGCGTGTTGCTGATGCATCCGACAACGCGGCTTACTGGTCTATCGCAACAACCATGAAGTCTGATAACTCAGCTCTTTCTGCTGTAAAAGACTCCCTGGGTCTTGGTGCTGCGACTGTTGACGTTGCATTTACTGCAATGGACCAGACAGTTGATATCGTTAGCCAGATCAAAGATAAGCTGACTGCTGCTACCAACGGCACTGTTGACCGCGGTAAGATCCAGGCTGATATCGAGCAGCTTCAGAAGCAGCTTGAAACCATTGCGTCTTCTGCAACCTTCTCCGGTGAGAACTGGCTGCAGCAGGACATGGCAACTGACGCTCTGAACAAAGAGATCGCTGGTTCCTTTACGCGTGATGCTGCTGGTAACACTCAGATCGAGAACATCGTTGTTGACACACGTACAACCGTTCTGGTTGATACGCGTACGACAGGTGATAACACTGGTATCCTAACGCAGAACCTTAATGGTGGTGATGCAATTGTAGCACACGGAACGGCTGGTGACATGAGCACGCTCTCTGTTACCGTTGCTGCTGGCGATGAGGACGGTATCATCCGTAAGGCTACGGAAGCTGCTATCTTGAAGCACTATGAGGGGCTTTCTGATGCAGATAAGGCTACTTTCGATGCGACTGTTGCCCTAGCTTCTGGTGATACTATTGCAGAAGAAGTAGCTGCCAAACTTGAGACGCTTTCTGGTTCTACCACAGCTGGTACTATCGATCCAATTTCCTTCTTGGATCTTGATATCTCAAGTCTCGGCAACAATGCTGTAGATAACGGCATTCTTGCAGCTTACATCGACGTTGTTGACGGTCAGCTTTCTGCGATCACCGATGCGGCTACTGAACTTGGTTCTGCTAAGGCTCGTGTAGACATGCAGAAGGAATTTGCAAGCAACCTGTCTGACGCAATTGATCGTGGTATCGGTCAGCTTGTTGATGCAGACATGAACGCTGAATCCACTCGTCTGCAGGCTCTTCAGACCCAGCAGCAGCTTGGTATTCAGGCTCTGTCTATTGCAAACTCTGGTTCCCAGAACATCCTCAGCCTGTTCCGTTAATTCGGAAAGCTCTGAGAGCCTTAGAAGCTTTAAGGTCCCGGTTAATCGCCGGGGCCTTTTCTATTTGCTGTAACGGAATGTTACTTTAAACACTTTCTGATGATGTAATTTGATAATCGATATATTCTGCGTGGATTTCATAAAATCTTATGGTTCGATCAGTTTGGCGTAAGTTTCGTGAGTCAATCTAATTTTCTGTTACAGGCTTTGAAATTCAAAGTGCATGATGCAGTTCTGTAACTCCGGCAATTTGATCCGGAATGTCCCAATTCTTTTTTGTTAAGGGGCAAGTATTATGTCTTCACTTTTGACCAACTCCTCCGCAATGGTCGCATTGACCACCCTTCGTGGTATCAATGATAGCATGGCAACCACACAGAACCGCATTTCTACCGGTATGCGTGTTGCTGATGCATCCGACAACGCGGCTTACTGGTCTATCGCAACAACCATGAAGTCTGATAACTCAGCTCTTTCTGCTGTAAAAGACTCCTTGGGTCTTGGTGCTGCGACTGTTGACGTTGCATTTACTGCAATGGACCAGACAGTTGATATCGTTAGCCAGATCAAAGATAAGCTAACTGCTGCTACCAACGGTACTGTTGACCGCGGTAAGATCCAGGCTGATATTGAGCAGCTCCAGAAGCAGCTTGAAACCATTGCTTCTTCTGCAACCTTCTCCGGTGAGAACTGGCTGCAGCAGGACATGGCAACTGACGCTCTGAACAAAGAGATCGCTGGTTCCTTTACGCGTGATGCTGCTGGTAACACTCAGATCGAGAACATCGTTGTTGACACACGTACAACCGTTCTGGTTGATACGCGCGCAACCGCAGCTGATAACACTGGTATTTTGACCTCAGATTTGATGGGTACGGCTGTTGATACTAGTGCTACCGGCGGCATTAATATGGCTATGGGTGATATCGGTTCGTTAGAGGTTGATTTGCCCGCCGGTCCTCCTGCATCGGTTGATGGTATACAGCGTAAAGCGATTGAAGCTGCAATTATTAAAACCTTTGAGGGTCTTCCTGAAGGCACGGGTGCAGGTACTCAGGGTAACTTTGATGCCGCTGCAGCCCAAACTGTTGGTGCTGCTGTAGCTACCAGACTTGGTGCCTTGACTGGTGGTACAGAGTCATTCTTGGAACTCGACATTTCCACGCTTGGCAACAATGCAGTAGATAACGGCATTCTTGCAGCTTACATCGATGTTGTTGACGGCCAGCTTTCTGCAATCACCGATGCGGCTACCGAACTTGGTTCTGCTAAGGCTCGTGTAGACATGCAGAAAGAATTTGCAAGCAACCTATCTGACGCTATTGATCGTGGTATCGGTCAGCTCGTTGATGCGGACATGAACGCTGAATCCACTCGTCTGCAGGCTCTTCAGACCCAGCAGCAGCTTGGTATTCAGGCTCTGTCTATTGCAAACTCTGGTTCCCAGAACATCCTCAGCCTGTTCCGTTAATTCGGAAAGCTCTGAGAACCTTAGAAGCTTTAAGGCCCCGGTTAATCGCCGGGGCCTTTATTTATATTTATGATAAAAATTTAGATAAAATTATAATAAGTCAGGTTAGCGCAAGTTCGATAAAATATACCAGTATTTGAGATAAGCTTTCTTAAGCTTTATCTCGTGTTGGGTGGATTGAGTTAAGCGGTGCCGGATGTTGAGTAATCAGTTGAATATCCCTGGAGTAGGGGAGCGGGAAATCGAGCATCTGGATCTCTCTGAGCTTGCGTCAGAAAAGAAGCTCGAAGGTTTGACATTTGCTCTGCGTGGCAATGAGCGCTTCTGGAGTTCTGTTGTTGCTCTTGCGCGCGATGTTCTCTTTGAACAAGAAGGGCAGCTGCGCCAGATTGACTGCGGCGCCAATACTATTGTTGCGATCAATGCAACCGCGGATCGTGTGAGTAAGCGTCTTAAGCAACAGAGTTGTGGTCTCTCGGTGAATGGCCTGCCGAGCATTCAGCGCATTTCGAATGCTGGTGTCTATCTCTAATCAGCTTTGGTTTTTCAGCGAAAGCGCCTTAGGTCGCTGAGAAACCGTGGATTTTCAATCAATGTAAATCCTGATCACGTTCGCGCAAGGTTGAAAAGCGAAGGTAGCGCCATTGATACACCTGCAGAGGTCGCAATGGCAGCTCGTGAAAACGCCGAAAAAATCTATAGTAATCTGGCAGAGTTAGGTGCGAAGCGCCTGATAGTGCTCGCATTTATTGGGTTATTTACGTTTGTTGCGATTGGCGCAGCAGCATATCTCTTGTCCCGTCCAGAGCAGGAAGTGCTCTACGCAAACCTTGAACGGGATGATGTTACTCAAATCGGTATGGCGCTTCAGGCCAGTGGTATTCCATTTGATGTAAGTGCAGATGGCTCAGCTATTTCTGTAGGTGTTGGTGCAACAGCGCGTGCACGTATGTTGCTGGCGGAAAAAGGACTGCCGCGCGGGTCCGGCGCAGGTTATGAGCTCTTTGATGAGATGGGCTCCCTGGGTCTGACGTCTTTCATGCAAAGTGTAACCAAGATCCGTGCCCTTGAAGGTGAAGTTGCGCGTTCCGTTCAAAGTATGCAGGGTGTTAAAGCTGCGCGCGTGCATCTAGTACTTCCTGAGAAGGCGACGTTCCGCCGTGAAAACCAAAAGCCGACTGCATCTGTTCTTATTCGCACCGAAGGTATTCAAACCAACTCCATCGCACAGTCCATTCGCTATCTGGTTGCGGCAGCGGTTCCAGGTCTGACAGCAGAGGCTGTAACTGTTCTTGATACTGAAGGTCAGTTGCTTGCGGCCGGTGAAGATGCGCAGAGCGCGTCGACAGGCCGGAAGGCAATGTTGGAATCTGACCTGGCATCGCGCAAAGAAAATGCGATCCGTCAGGCTTTGGCGCCTTACCTCGGTGTCAATAATTTCGAAGTCAGTGTCTCCGCATCTGTCAATACAGACAATCAGCGCGTTTCTGAGACTTCCTATGATCCGGAAACTCGTGTTGAGCGGTCCTTCCGTGTTGTGCGTGAAAACGCAACCTCGCAAAATGCGAGCCTTGAAAATCCAACAACTGTTGAGCAGAATTTGCCTGAAGAGGCTGTGTCTTCTCAGTCTGGTGAGCGATCCTCTGAAGAGAATGAGCGCCGCGAAGAGTTGACCAACTACGAGATTTCTTCTCGTACCGTCGAAACCATTTTTGACGACTATCGCATCGAGCGCATGAGTATTGCGGTTCTTGTCAATCGTGATCGCCTTGTTGAGGAAATGTCTCGCCGTGTTGAAGGTCAAAAGGGCGATGCGGTTGTTGAGGGTGAAGCTGCTGACCTGACTGCCAAGGTTGAAGAAATTGAAGAAATCATCGCGACTGCAGCTGGTGTTGATACAGCGCGCGGCGATAAGGTCTCTGTTTCTGCCGTAAACTTCGTTCTTGCCGGTCAGCAATTGGCGGCTATCCCAGAGCGCACCTGGCAAGATGTGCTGATGCGCAATATGGGGTCCGTTGTGAATGCTGGTGCCATCCTCATTGTAACGCTGATGATCATCTGGTTTGGCCTGCGTCCTGCTGTTGCCTTCCTTATTCCGAAAACAGAAGTCGTCGAGGAAGGATTGCCGGTTGGCGCGAATTCCAACAGTGCTGCAGTGCGTGATGGAGAGATCGAAGGCGAAGATGGTCAGCTGCCAGACTACTCAAATGGAGATGGTCTGGGCGGTGAAAGTGTGGATGCCACTGTCGTGAATCGCGATAATCTCCGCAAGCTGGAACGCGCTGTTGAGATGGATGACATGCAGGCAGCAATCATTCTGAAACAGTGGATGTATGATCAGGAGCGTGCCGTATGACGCGCGGCATCAATGACTTCCTAGCTGATTTTACCACGGATACGGGCGTTACCACTAAAGACCTGCAGGATATGCAGGAAGTTATCTCCATGTTGCCGAAAGGCTACGGAGAAGGTGGTGACTGGGTCAATCGCGTATTCGAAGCTTACGAAAACGGCTTTTCTGAAGGCGAAGAGGCTGCAAAATCTGGTGCCGAAGAGCGCATCAAGAAGATGAAGGAAGATCTGGAAGTCGAGCTTGCTGCACGCGAAACGGCTTTTAAGGAGGGGGAGGGTGAGAAGCTTAAACTGGCTTTTCAGGAATCCCTCGTAGAAATTGAAGATCGTCTTTCAAAAACGGTCTCTGAAATTCTTGTGCCTTTTATCGAAGAGAGTGCGCGCAATCGTGCGGTAGCGTCACTCGTGCAAGTGCTGCGTCGTCAGCTTTCCGAGACCCCGGAGATTCTGATCAATGTGTCAGGGCCGGAACACCTTTTTGATTTGTTCAATAAGAAGACTGGTGAACTTTCAAACACCATTAAATTTTCTGAAAACTCCAGCACTGATCTTGAGGTGAAGGTGTCAGATATGACTCTTTCAACCGGTTTGACGGAATGGTGCGAGGAGCTTCGTAATACGCTGGGAGAGTAGTAGCCATGGCGTTGGAACCACAAGAACTGATTATCGTTCGCAGGCGTAACAGCGACATGATCACCACACCTAAATCAGGTGTTTGGAAGATTGCATACGCTGACTTTGCAACAGCAATGATGGCCTTCTTTCTTCTCATGTGGTTGGTCAATGCATCCGACGAGGCCTCTCAGCGCGGTATTGCAAGCTACTTCAATCCGATCAAACTGGTTGATTCAACCGCGAGCCCAAAAGGCATTCGTGATCCGGAAGAAACGCCATCTCCTACTGATAGTGACGAGGGTGTCGACAACGGTAAGCCAATCGGTGCTGGTGGTACTGAAAAACAAGGTCCGACTTCCGGCGGTGGAGCTGATAAAGCAGAGCCAATCTCAGACCGCGATACAGGTGAGAACTCCACATTCGCTGGCGCCAATGCTGAAGACGGCGGTGCAAAAGCGACCAGTGTGTCCAATCGTGATTATGAGCGTGAAGCCCGCTACACCGAGGCGCAGCTCTTCGATAATCCATATGCTATTCTTGCAGCACTTGCTGCTGAAGCGGAAGCAACTGTAGAGACTGATGGGTCTCCAGGCACTGGTGGTATCGGTGCTTTGAAGATGGCAAAGACGCCAGTTCTCTTCGCACTTCCTAACCGCGACCCTGACGGTCAGGGCCTTGCGGATGGCACTAGTTTCCGAGATCCGTTCGATCCTTCTGGTTGGCAGGAAGATGAGCTGCCAGGTAATGCTCCGCTTCTTGCGCAAATTCCCATCCTTCACGAGAAGGAGGAGGGTATAGCTGCGAATGAGCTGACTGCTGAGCAGATTAAAGTTCTTGAGGAAGCCTCTGAACTAGCTCGTGGCGGTAAGGTCCTGCCATCCGTTGCAGGTGAAGCATCTGCTGAGAGCTCAGTTATCGTGATTGGTGATGCACCTGACGGCGAAGGTGAGAAGTTGGCTGAAGGAGAAATCCTGAAGCAGCTGACTCAAACCCAGGCTGATGAAGCAGGTGAAGATGCCGTGATGACACGCCTTGTTTTTGCTGAGGTGAAAAAAGGTGAAGCTGCGGCGAAGGTTGATGAAAAAGACGTTCCAGAGCTGGTTGAAGAAACCGAAGAAACGCTGAAAATTGAGATTGTCGAAGCAGAACCAACTCCGGCAGAGCCTGTATCCGAACCAATAGAAGTTGCTCAGACAGATCCTGAAACTCTCCCAATGGTCCCTGCAGCCAAACCAACAGAAGCAGCTCAGGGAGCGGAGTCTGGTGATGATGAAGACGACGAAGGTGATAAACAGCTCGTCTCTATCGCAAACTCCGTCGGGGCTGCACTGGATGGCCTTAAAACTGGCGCAAGCATTGAGTTCACGCATTCC
This sequence comes from Pseudovibrio sp. SCP20, assembly GCF_057774105.1. NCBI lineage: Bacteria > Pseudomonadati > Pseudomonadota > Alphaproteobacteria > Hyphomicrobiales > Stappiaceae > Pseudovibrio > Pseudovibrio sp. SCP20. The sequence goes on from NZ_JBYMDH010000001.1 coordinate 763,609, forward strand.
CGAGATGGCGTACTGATCCGTATTATGGACAATGACGATTTCGGAATGTTCGCAGTTGGATCTTCAGAGCCGCATCCGGATGTTGTGAAGGCAATGGAAAAGATTGCCAAGGTTCTGGAAGAAGAGAACGGTGAGATCGTCATTCGCGGACACACAGATGCACGTCCATTCAAGTCCAAGCGCAATGATAACTGGCGTTTGTCGACTGCGCGTGCACACATGGCTTACTTCATGCTTGTCCGTGGTGGGCTGGATGAAAATCGTATCGTTGGCATTGAAGGATACGCTGATCGCCGTTTGAAGGATGTTGAAGAGCCATACGCACCACAGAACCGTCGCATTGAAATTATGCTGATGAAAGGGCAGGCCTGATGCCAGTGAGAACTGCAAGACGTACTGGTACTTCTCTTCTGAAATCAGCTTTGCTCTCTGCTGGTTTGCTTGTGGCTGCCGGTCCTCTCGCAATGGCACCGCAGCCTGTATCAGCACAGATGATTTCAACAGCTGACCCAGATCTGATGGTTTTGGAACTGCAGATCCTTCAGGATGAGATCATCAAGGGTAACCTTGAAGCGTACAACCTCCTGCAGCCATCACTTATTGTCATCGGCCGTCGTTTCCTTCGGTTGGATCGCGAGTTGTGGAAGCAAGAGAAGAATTCCCGCGCTGCAATCTCATTCATGCTCAGTGGTGGTTCTGGATCTGTATTTCAGGAGCTTGCAGTTCAGGGCGTTGTGTTCAATGCGGATCCAAATTTGTTTGCAGGCGCGATGGCCTACTCGCAGGGCAACCGCCAGATGGCGCTGAACCTGCTGCTGAAGGTCGACCCGCTCACGCTTCCGGTTGCGGTTGCCGGGCAGGTAGCACTTGCACAAGCAATTCTGATCTCAAACACCGATCCCGCTGGAGCGCAGCGCTATTTCGATCTCGCGCGCCTCATGATGCCAGGAACACTGGTTGAAGAAAGTGCGCTTCGCAGGCAAGCGCCTATGGTTGCAGAGCTTGGAGATACCCAAAAGTTCGAGCGCCTGTCTCGCCGTTATCTCTTCCAGTACAGCACCTCCGTATTCGCATCTGAGTTTCGCGATACTGTCGCCGATGTGATCAGTGGATCTGAGTACCTGAAGAAAGAAGATGAATGGGACCGCGTTTTTCAATTGGTCTCAGAATTTGATGCCGAGTCCCAGAACATTCTCCTGCTTCGTTTGGCAAAAGCAGCCTTGGTCAGCGGCAACACTGCATTTGCGGTCAAAGGTAGTGAAGCCTTTCTGGAGCACGGTTCCGAGAACGCTGAGCAGATTAATGAAGCCAAACTCTATCTATCTGCGGCAAAAGCTTCTGGTGAAGATTGGGAAGAGGCGATCACAGGTTTGGTTGATGTGAAATCGACAGATCTAAGTCCCGAAAATCAACTGCTTCAGATCAGCGCTATTGCAATGGCAAACACCATTCGGGAGTGGCCGCAGCCAGAAACGCCGGATGCTTCCGAATATGTTCCTTATGTCCCCAAAGTTGGGCTGAAGAGCAAGCTTCACAATGTCGACGTTCTGAATCCGTTCGAAGATGCACTGAATGATGCCGATGAGGCACTGAAAGAGGCCGAGTTTTGATGAATACCACTCTTCCAAACATTGATCGTAGTGCACCTGTGAAAGACGCAGCAGAAGCGCGCAAGGATGCGGCCCGCAACGATAATGATAACGGCAAGGAGCGTTTTGATAAGGTCATCGATAAGGTTCGTGATGACCGGAAAGTTCCTGAACGCCGCAATCCTGCTGATGACCGGAAAGGAAGCGCCGCTGACGAGAAAAACGCTTCAACTGGTTCTGAAGAGACCGAAGCCTCTGATGCGTTGAAGGAGCTGATCAAGAAGGCAAGTTCGAACACAGCTGGTGAGAATGTCGCTCAGATGCCGGATGGAGCGAAAGACGCTGGCGTAAGTGGAGAAAATCTGCCGGATCCGACTGAAGAGTTGGTAGCTAAACAGCTTGTGGCCAATGCAATCATGACCGCTGAGCAAAAAGCCGGCCTGCAGATGAGTGCGGTCACAGGTCTTGTGAATGCCTCAGGTTCGGCCTCTGTAGACAAAACAAGTGCGATGGCACAGGTGTTGAATGCACTGGGGACGCGTGATCAAAAAGCTTTAAATGGTGATGTTCAAACGTCTGCATCTAAGTCAGACATTGAGGCTGTTAAACAGGGCGCGACGGCTAACAGTGATATCAAGTCAGGCATACAATCTGCAAAGCTGGACAGCAGTGGTGCGATCAACTTGCCAAAGAATGATGGCCTCACAGTCGGCAACAAGCAAACACCTGCTGATTTCCTTCTGAAGCAGGGAGCGGCTCAGCCTGAGGCCTCTGCGAACCAGAGCGCTGGTAAGGCTGCAGGTGGCGAAGTCAAAGTTGTGAGTGTTGAGACGCATCTGCCACCAGCTGATATGGGGCGTCCAGCACATCAGGTTGCAAGTGTGCTGACGAAGCAGCTTCCAGCTGCCGCATCAGCGGCCAAAGCGGCTCAGGAAGTCCTGGCACAAACAGCTGAGGCACAGGCTGCAAAGCCAATGAAGGCGCTCGAAATCCAACTGCGCCCGGATAATCTCGGTGTAGTCCGCGCGAATATTCAGATGCGCGGTGGCGAGCTGGAAATTTCCCTTATCACCAGCACTCAGGAAGCTGCTGATATGTTGAAAGGGGATCGTCAGGCTTTGGCACGTGTGCTTCAGGATGCTGGATATCGCACTGAGACTCAGAACATCACCGTCAACTTCAAAGACGAGATGTCTGATCAGATGCGTCAGCCAGGTCAAAACCAGGAGCGTTTTGGTCGTGGCAACAACAGTGACAGTGAAGCAGGTGAGGGCGGTTCTCAGCAAAACTGGGATGAGCAACCTCAGGCAGAGTTTGCCGGAACAGGGCAGAATGAAGCGAACACTCAAGATCTTCGCAGCGGCATCTATCTGTAGCCTTCTGGCAGTTTCTGCTCATGCAAGCGGAAAGAAAACTGCCATTCGGCTCTGCGAACGTCAAATGCAACACGCGGCACAAAAATATGACGTGCCGCTTGGCATCCTGTATGCGGTTGGTCTGACTGAGACTGGCCGCAAAAATTCCCTGCATCCTTATGCCCTGAACATCGCGGGGAAAGCCTATTTTGCCGATAGTGCAACTGAAGCGCTTGCAGCAATCAAGAGATCCCGCAATCGTGGCGTAAAGCTGATTGATGTTGGCTGCATGCAGATCAATATTTATTATCACCTCGATAAGTTTCAGGATCTCAAGGCAATGCTGGATCCCACCCAGAATGTGGGGTACGCAGCAAGGTTCCTTTCCGAGCTGAAGCAGCGTGAAAAAAGCTGGACAATGGCAGTCGCCAGATACCATGCAGGGCCTAACAACAATCCCGCACAAAAACGCTATGTCTGCCGTGTTATCAAGAACATCGTTGCTTCAGGCTATGGCCGCTGGACGCCGAACTCATTAAAATTTTGTAAATAATTCAACGGGTTTCGGGTCAGGCTCAGACAAGATTAACAAGCTTTACTGCGATGAGTTAATTTTGCAATTGATGTAGCTAGGAGCAGACCATGGGCCTCTACGGAATTATGAATACCAGCGTGTCAGGTATGAACGCGCAGTCGAACAAACTCTCAACTGTCGCGGACAATATCTCCAACGCCAATACCGTAGGCTACAAACGCTACAAAACAGCATTCTCTTCCCTCGTCGGCTCTGGTGGTACGTCCGGACATGAATCCGGTATCGTGAACACAACAGTTGTTCAGACCGTTCGCCAACAAGGTGCCTTCAACTTTACCTCTCGCGGTACAGACTTGGCGATCAACGGTAAAGGTTTCTTCCAGGTTCAGGATTCTCAGGGTAGTACTTACTACACCCGCGCTGGTGATTTCGTTCTCGACAAGAATGGTCAAATGGTGAACTCAGGTGGCTACAAGTTGCTGTCTGCTGGCGGTGCGCCGGTAACTGTCGATCTCAATACTCCTGTCTGGCAGGCGAGTAGTGAGGGTGAGCTTGGTGTGAATTTGGCGTCTAGTACACCCGTACGTACCGGTGCTCCGAGTTACCCGGGAAACTTTGACTACAAAACATCGGTCAGCGCTTATGATCAGAATGGTAATGTAGTTAAGATCGATCTCGTTTACTCAAAAATCGGTCAGAATATGACCGGTAGTACGGTTGATGATTCAACCTGGAAAGTTCAGGCCTACAATCAAGATACTCCGCCAGTTGAACTGGCAAACGTTGATCTGGTTTTTAATGGTGATGGTACACTTCAGACTGGTTCGCCTGATGAGCTGGCATTCACCGTGCCAAATGGTGAGACGCTGACTCTTGATCTGAGTAAGACAGTAACTGCAGGCGATAAGTTCAGCGTCAACAAGGTTGATGTGGACGGTTATGGGCCTTCAACTATTAAGACCATTCGTATTGAAGCTGATGGTCGGGTATTTGGGGTCTATGAGGGAAGTGCTGAAAAGCTCCTTGACCAAATTCAGATCGTTAACTTCTCTAACCCTGACGGCTTGCAGGCAAAAAGCGGTAATGTTTATGCCGCAACAGATGCCTCCGGCGATCCAGCGGTAGGTTTTCCAGGAGATAATGGATTTGGTTCTCTCTACTCAGGTGCGGTTGAGGGGTCTAACGTGGACCTTGCTGCTGAGTTGACCGAAATGGTTCAGGCGCAACGTACCTACAGCGCGAATACGAAAGTATTCAATGCAAGTTCTGAGCTTCTTCAAGAGCTGAATAACTTACGTTAAGGGCGCTAAGTATGTCACTTACCTCCGCAATGCTTACGGCGCAGTCTTCCATTGCAGCACGCTCTGCTGAGATGGCGATTGCGTCGCGCAACGTCGCTAATGTCAATAATCCAGGCTACTCTCGTCAGGAGGCGGTAGTTCAGAATATTGTCAGTGACACTGGCTCTGTTGTTTATGTTTCGCACGCGTCGCGGATGGTCAATCAGGCGGCGTTCAAGGCAACTCTGAAGACTGGTAGTGCTGCAATTGCATCTGGCTCCTATGCCAATATGCTGGATCAGCTCAATCCATCTGGGCAGGTGCCTTTTGGTACGAGTATTGCCTCAGGAATTGGTACATTAGGTGAAGCGATCGTGTCATACGGCAACGATCCTTCAAACCAGGTATTAGGTCAGTCGGTTGTGAACTCTGCTACCGCACTGGTTGATGATATAAAGCAATCTTCTGAATCCTTGAAAGAAACTCGCCTTGAAGCTGATGCAGCAATGGGGCGTGCTGTCGATAACATCAATAACATCCTTTCAGACTTGGAAGAAGTTAACGGTAAAATCGTTACTGGTTCAAATGCTGGCCAGGATGTGAACAGCCTTATGGATCAGCGAGATGAAATGCTGCGGGTCCTTTCTGAGGAAATCGGCATTACGGTTCTCGATCAGGAAAACAATGGTGTCGCAGTTTACACTGACAGCGGTGTGACACTTTTTGAGAAGGTGGCTAGAGAAGTCTCCTTTGAGACATCTTTGTCGCTTGGATCAGGAGAGGTCGGCAAGAACATCTTGGTTGATGGGATCGCGGTGGCAGGGCCGGGCGCAACAATGCCGGTATCCGGGGGTGCGATCGCCGGTTATGCGAAAATTCGTGACGATACTCTTGTTACGATGCAGACCCAACTCGATGAAGCTGCAGAAGCATTAGTTGATGCCTTTCAAGAGACACAGCCAGGTGGAACAGCACCTCAAGATGGCCTGTTTACTTTTGCTGCCGGTACTGGAGATCTAATTGGTCGCTTAAAAGTGCATGATGCTGTGAATCCTGCAGCTGGTGGGGACGTAAAGCTTTTGCGTGACGGTGGTATCAATGGTGCCGCGTACAAACACAACACCGGCGATAATGCAGGCTATTCTGACCTTTTAAAGAGCTACGAAGCGGCTTTAAATCAAGAGCGAACATTTGACCCATCCTCAGGCGTGAACCCAACATCAACACTGAAAGATTTCGCATCCAACACTGTCAGTTGGTTTAGTGCAGAGCGCAAGATCGCGACGGAAACATCAACACTTGATGCATCGGCTTTCAGTTCAAATGCGCAAATGCTCTCCAATAAAACGGGTGTGAATATTGACACCGAAATGCAGCGCCTCTTGACGATTGAGACCGCTTATTCTGCATCTGCACGACTGATGACGGCGGTTGATCGAATGTTCCAAGAGCTTCTGAGCGCAGTGAGGTAACTATGGTTTATACAGTATCAACATTATCTAGTTCGATCCGGCTCTCAGACTATCTGACTGAACAGCGTGCGCGGTTGGATAAAGCCGTTATTGAGAATGCTTCAAAGAAACACGCTGACATGGGATTGGCATTAGGAGCGCAAACTGGTGCTTCTACGTCTTTTCGTTCAGAGTACTCACAGCTGGAAAGTCAGTTGGATACGAACCGCCAGTTGGTTACACGACTTGATGTGATGAACACTGCGTTGGACAACATTCACGAGAGCAATGCTGACTTCCGTTCTGATCTTATTGCTTTGAAGAGCAACTCCAACAATCTGAAGACAGCCTCTAATCTCGCATATACTGAACTGGATAAACTCACTAACGCTCTCAACACAAATGTGAGCGGCGTTTATGTGTTTGGTGGGATTAACACAGGGACTGCACCTGTAAACGACTTTAAAAGTCTACCAGGTGGACCTGAAGTCCAGATTGAACAAGCTTTCCAAACATTCTTTGGTCATTCCATTGATGATCCTGCAACAGAGTCCATTCCTGCAAAGGGGGATCCTGCTGGTAAAGACTGGGAGACTTTCCTCGATAGTGCAGGGTTTAAAGATATCTTTGGCGCGGATTGGACGACGCACTGGTCTTCTGCAACTGACGAAAAGATGACGTCCACGATTGAAAATGGTGTGACAACTACCGGCTCGGGCTCTGCAAATGAAAAGGCATTTGGTGAGTTGGCCGAAGGGCTCTCTATCGTTGCGGTGTTTGGGAAGCTCAATCTCAATACTGAGGCTGAGAAGTTTATCACTGATCGTGCAGTGAACAGTTTGAACAGTGGTGTCGATAAAACCATCGTTATCGAAGCGCAAAATGGTGCGATCAAGACGAATGTTGAGCGCACCAACTCAGATATTATCGCCAAAAAAGACGTTTTGAACATGCGCATCAATGACCTTGAGAACATTGATGAAAACCGCGCAGCAGTAGAATTGAGTCTTGCTCAGACTCAGCTTGAGGCGACTTACGCTATTACTGCAAAAATCAAAGACCTGAACATTATGAAGTATCTGTAGGTGTTTAAGGATACGAGTGAAACACTCTTGGAGTACTGAATGTATCAAATGTCTTACGCCGAAACGCTTGAGGATTCTTCTGAAGATAGAAGAGGGCAAGAGCGTGAACTGTTTTCTCTGGTAGTTGCTCAATTGCAGGCCGCAGACGAGCATGGAAGTGCATCGAGCGAAGCAGCGCAGGCATTGACCTCAGTTCATCGCCTCTGGAGCATCCTGATCAGTGATTTAGGGAGTCCCGAAAATGGGCTTCCCGGTGAGTTGCGTGCAGATCTCATTTCCATCGGGATCTGGTGTGTTAAGCAAGCTGATTTGATCCGTGAGGGGAAGTCTGACGATTTCAAGAGCCTGATTGAGATTAATGAACTTGTTCGTGACGGTTTAAGTTAAGCGAGGGAACTCTTATGCGTTTGCACCTAAAAGCAGGTGAGAAAGTATTTATCAATGGCGCTGTTTTGTCATTCGAGCAAAAGACGTCAGTAAAGCTTTTGAATGACGCAAGTTTTCTTCTTGAAGCTTATGTCATGCAGCCAGAAGACACAACGACGCCACTTCGTCAGCTATATTTCTATGTTCAGAATGCGTTGATCGATCCTAAAACTGAGCTGGAAAGCCTTCATGGTGCTCTCTTGATGCTTGCGTCAATCCATAGGGCTGTTGAAAATCCTGAGCTTATTGAGGGGCTAGGGATCGTCGAAAAGAAGATCAAGGATAAGAGATACTTCGACGCTCTTCGTACTCTGAAGAAGCTCTTCGCTGTTGAGATGGCTATTTGGTCTGAGGAACAGTCGAAGAGCGAAAGCGAACAGTCTGAAAACGTTGTTATGCCATTTGCTCGCGCAGTGGGCGAGAACTAAAGGAAATTGAGATGAGTGTTGACCCGGTAGGATCCGCCAATGGAGCTTCATCCAACGAGCCTGTTTTCAAGCCACAGGGCAGTGAGCAGGCGTATTTGGATTACAATGCGTTCCTGATGCTTTTCATGGAGTCTCTGAAGAGCCAAGATCCGACAGATCCGCTTGATACAGCTGAGTATATGGGCCAGCTGGCGCAGTTCTCTGCAGTAGAACAGTCCACTAAGACTAACACTCACCTGACAGCGATGCTGCAGCAGCATTCTATCAATCAGGCGAACAATCTGATTGGCGCGACTGTCGAAGTGCCAAATGCAGATGGCACTGAGACCACCACCGGTGTGATCAAGTCAGTTCAGATCCTGACTGACGGCTCTATTGCGACACTGGAAGACGGCACAAAAGTCGCTCTCGTACCAGGTATTGAGATTTCTCGCCCTCAGGCAGATCCTCAGCCTGAAGCTGATGCTTAAGGTGGAAGTGAGACCATCCGGCGATGAATGAGGCAGATGCACTCGATATTGTGCGAACAGCAATTTGGACTGTTATTACAGCGACAGGCCCCGCAGTTGCGGGCGCCATGTTCGTTGGTTTGATTATCGCCTTGTTTCAAGCTCTCACGCAAATTCAGGAAATGACACTCACGTTCATTCCTAAGATTGTTGTGATCTTTATTTTGATTGCTATGACCGGACCATTTATCGGTTCACAGATCTTCTCACTGACTGAGATGGTCTACGGTCGCATTGAGCACGGGTTCTGATCCCGGCAGTTTCAGCTTTTATTCTTCAAGCGAGGAGGGGATAGGTCAATCACGATCCCCTCCAGACCACCCTCACACAAGCTTCCTTCTTCAATGTTTCGGCCTAAGTAGCCGCAGTATGCTTATGCCGAATTGAAGGGTGCGAATGTCTCAGACCGTGACGGGGATTGCTGCTCCAAACAGCAAACGTGATATTGGATTTGCAGTCGGAATTATCTTCATTCTGTCTGTACTGTTTCTCCCCATGCCGACGTTCATGATCGACTTCGGCCTTGCAATTTCAGTCGCATTTTCCGTTCTCATTCTGATGGTGTCGCTGTGGATTCAGCGCCCGCTTGAGTTCTCCTCTTTCCCGACCATTCTATTGATTGCGACCATGCTCCGGTTGGCGCTGAATATTGCGACAACCCGTGTCATACTGGCGAACGGTCACGAAGGTCCTCTGGCGGCAGGGTATGTGATCAACGGCTTCTCGCAGTTCGTCATGAGCGGCGACTTCGTGATTGGTCTGATTGTCTTCGCAATTCTCGTAACTGTGAACTTCCTCGTGATCACCAAAGGTGCCAGCCGTATCGCTGAGGTCGGCGCGCGTTTTACTCTGGATGGTATCCCGGGCAAGCAGATGGCAATCGATGCTGACCTGTCTGCAGGGATGATTGACGATAAAGAAGCGCAGCGCCGCCGTGCTGAACTGGAGGAAGAAAGCTCTTTCTTCGGTGCTATGGATGGTGCGTCCAAGTTCGTGCGTGGTGACGCGGTCGCTGGCCTCATCATTACCGTTGTGAACGTTCTGGGCGGCATCATCATTGGTGTAACCCGCTACGGTATGGATCTGGGCGAAGCGGCTGACGTCTTCACCAAGCTTTCTGTCGGTGATGGTCTCGTTTCTCAGATCCCAGCACTGATCGTATCGTTAGCAGCGGGTCTGCTCGTTTCCAAAGGGGGCACAAGAGGCTCAGCAGAGCAGGCTGTTCTTGGCCAGCTGGCAGGTTACCCACGGGCGCTTGCGGTTGCTGCTTTGTTGCTCATGCTGCTGTCATTGCTGCCAGGCCTTCCATTTCTGCCGTTTGTTCTGCTCGGCGGCGCGCTCGGCTTTGCGGCCTATATCATTCCACTGCGGGTGGAAGAGGCGAAAGCTGAGCAGGCAAAAGCTGAGCTGCAGAAAGTTGAGATGGAAAAAGAAGTCAAGAAAGAGTCCGTCAAGGACAGCCTTGAACTTGCTGAAATCGAAATGCGCCTTGGCAAGCAGCTCACCGCGCGCCTTCTTGCTGCCAAGCCTGAGATCGGCAACCGCATCAACAAGATGCGCAAGAAGTTTGCTGAACAATACGGCTTCGTGGTTCCGGAGATTAAGGTCACCGACAACCTCAATCTGGAGCCGAAGAGTTACGAGTTCCGCATCCACGGCACCATTGTCGCCTCTGAGAATATCAAGGTTGGCGAGCTGATGGTCATCGGTGGTAATCGTGAACTACCAGCATTGCCAGGTACAGAAACACGTGAGCCAGCATTCGGTATGCAGGCCATGTGGATCCCGACTGCATTTGAACATGAAGTAAAGCGTCAGGGCTACACCACAGTCGATAACCTTTCCGTGGTGCTGACACACCTGTCTGAAGTGATCAGAAACAACCTGTCCCAGCTGCTTTCCTATAAGGACATGCGTAAGCTGCTGGATCGTCTTGATCCAGCCTACACCCGTCTGATCGATGATATCTGCCCGCAGCACATTTCTTACTCTGGCCTGCAAGCTGTATTAAAACTGCTTTTGGCGGAACGTATCTCCATCCGAAATCTGGCCCTGATCATGGAAGCGATTGCTGAGATTGCACCGCATGCCCGGCGTCCGGAACAAATCGCGGATCACGTGCGTATTCGCATGGCAACGCAGATCTGTGGTGATATCGCAGGCGATGGCAGCCTGAAGGTTCTGCGCCTTGGCAACCGCTGGGATCTCGCATTCCATCAGGCACTGCGCCGCGATACCAATGGTGAAGTGATCGAGTTTGATATGGAGCCACAGCAGGTCGAAGAGTTTGCTCGCGACAGTGCTGAGGTTATCCGTGAGCACATTTCCTCCGGTCAGCGTTTTGCTGTGGTGGTTGCGCCTGAAGCGCGCCAGTACGTGCGCATGATCACCGAACGTATGTTCCCAGCTCTGCCAATTCTTTCTCATCTGGAAGTGGCGCGCGGCGTAGATATCGAGGCATTAGGATCAATTTCGTGACCCTAGAAAATGCTCCAGAGGCGATCCTAAGCGTCTTCGTGGTGTTCTGCCGCGTTGGAGCATGCCTTATGGCCATGCCAGGGTTCTCGTCACCTCGTGTCATGGTGCAGGTGCGCCTGTTCATAGCCATTTCGGCAACTCTGGCGATCTCACCGCTCATTCTGGTGCTGGTGGAGCCAATCATTTCTGCAGCATCTTTGGATGAGCTGCTGCGCATCATCTTCGTTGAATTGTTGATCGGCTTTCTGATTGCTGCATTTGGGCGTGCTTTCTTCGGCATGCTGCAAATGATGGCCGGGGCCGCCGCCAACGCGTCTAGCTTTAACCAGCCGGCACCAATCGTCGAAGAATTCCAGCAGCTGCCGCCTATGGCGGGTCTGATCACTCTGACGGCCACGGCCATGTTGTTCATCACCGGTGCACATGCCGATGTGTTCATCGGGTTAGCGGAGAGCTATCAAGCTATACCGGTGGGGGGAGACTTTGTTCCGTCAGCCGCAGTTGATCAGTTTTCGACCAAGCTCATGCAGGGATTGCTTCTGGCGTTGCGCATCACCAGCCCGTTTCTGATCTATGGCATCGTTGTGAACCTGACACTCGGTCTCACCAACAGGCTCATGCCGCAGATGCCTGTTTACTTCGTTGCGCTGCCTGTTGTGGTGATGGGTGGTCTCTTTGTTCTCTGGCAGATCATCACAGAGCTTTTGCGCCTGTTTTATGCTGGTCTGGGAGACTGGTTGGTATTGCAGTAGTCCATGGATAAAGCACGCGTCACACGCCTTCGTCGCATCATGAAGGTTCAGGAACAGAAAGAGCAAATGATCAAGTACGACATTGCTGTTCTGGAAAATGAAATTCAGCGCTGTGATGAAGAGGAGGGGAAGCTGGTCAGCCACTGGGGGCAGCACGAAGGGGAACTTCGTGAGGTGATGAACCGTGCGATCTCCAGACGCCTTGATGCAAACAACCGCAGCAAGTCTCTGAAGCAAAAGCAAAAAGGTGAGTTGCTCGAAAAGTTGCTGGATCAGAAGCGTCAAACCAACATGACCGAGAAGCATCACGACAAGGCGCTGGTCTCTTATCACCGGACTGAAGAAAAGAAGCTGCTTCAGGAGATTGCAGAGCTGCACGCAGATATCAGTAAGGTCAGGTCCAGATAAGTCTCAGAAACTAGGGTCTTTTCGACTATACATGCCCTTCTTGTGACTAATGGGAGTGCTTATGGCCATTCAGCCTGTCAGCGACCTTGTTCTGGACGTTATTAATCAAGCGGATCCTACAGAAGTGAGAGCAGCTACCCGTGCGCTCAAAGCTCCCGCCGTTGTTTCAAAAGATCTTCCGGTGTCTGAGCCGTCCTGGGCGTCCAGCAGTTTCTCTAGATTTATGGCAGAAGCTGAAAGCGCAAAGGCGAAAGGGCAGGAGGGTGTTGAGCAACTCAACTCGATGGCCAACCGCTACTCCAAGAAGCTGGACAATGCTGATCTTGGCGAAAAGCTTGAAAGCGCAATCCTCCAGACCTTCGTGAAGTCCATGCTACCGAAGGAAATGGAAACTGTTTACGGCGGTGGAACGGCTGGTACCATGTGGAAGGGCCTGATGGCTGAGCAGCTCGCCAACCAGCTGGCCAAATCCGGGTCTATCGGTCTGGCTGAGATGCTCCTGCCGGATACCATTCGTCCAACTCTCCCTAAAGAAGAGGCATAAATGTCTGAAGTGATCGACAGCGAACGCAACGAGCTGGTTCTGCATGAAGAAAAGCCGGTGGTTCAGGATGCCGAGCAATCAGAGGACAAGGATGCCTACATCCTGCCTGAGGATTACATCGCCCTGTCCAAAAGCATCGACCGTGTAGACAATCTGCTGAACGCAGAAAACGAAGCGCTGGTCGGCAAAGGGGATATCGATCTGGAGGAGAGTGCGTACCTGAAAGGGCGCGCCATGCTCGATCTGGATATGGCTGGTAAAGCCGTTGGCCCGGAGAACCTGCCAAGCGAGATTGTTGTCCGTCTGCAGGACCTTCAGGAAAAGCTGTCAGTCAACATGAAGCTGCTGTCTACCCAGCTGAATGCTGTGAAAGAGGTCTCAGGTATGCTTTCTCAGGTCATGAAGGATCACGATTCCGATGGCACTTATGAATCAATGGTTGGAAGCTGGTAAGAGCGTATGTTGAAAGTTCTCGTAACCGGAGTTTGGATTTGTCTTGTAACGGTTGTTGCAGCGTATTTCACTGCACTCTACAAGACGGATTTTGATCCGATGCTGCAAAAGAATGCGCATCTGGAAGGCTTGGATTATCAAAGCACCCCAACAATCAATGTGCCGGTGCTAGAAGACGGTAAGATCCACGGTTACATCGTAGCTCAGTTTGTTTTCACCGTTGATAGTGAGCTGCTTGCCAAGCTCGCCGTTCCACCACATGCATTTATTGTCGATGAAGCCTTCCGCCTGATTTACAGCAAGGCAGACAAGGAATTCGCTCAGCTGAAGAAGTCCGATCTTAAGCAGCTGACGGAAGAGGTTCGTGATCGCGTCAATGAGCGCTTCGCAACCGACATCGTGCAGGACGTCCTCATTCAGGACTTCACCTTCCACGTGCCTGCGAGTTTGAGGGACAATATCATGGAGAATGCTGCACAGCAGGCAGCGGCTTCATGATGTATCGACGACGATTGATCAGATGAATTGCCAGTATAAGATTTTGCACCGGGCCGTTGGCGCCGTTGATGCCCAGGATGAAGGGCGTGATATCAGAGCCAACGCTGTAGTGGTCATGCGCCCTGCAGCAGCGCCGCCTTCCTATGAGATCCTTTATGCCCCTGTCATGCTCTCACAAGTGTCCACGGGCATGTTTGAGGGCAAGACACCACACGGTGAGATCCGTGTACGTCTTTCAGGGATCTACGGTGCAAAGCGACCGGTCATTCAAAGAGATCAACCGTACCTGCTCCTGTTAGGAGCCAGTGGGCGAAATGCCCGCATTGATGTGTTTACGCCCCCAAAGAGTGGGCAATAAAAAAGCGGAGCATGTGCTCCGCTTTTTGCTTTTCAGTCATCTGATCTGATTAAACGCTGTCGCCAGCCTTTTCTGCCTGCTTCACTGCAAAGTTGGTCAGGTGATCCATCATCTCAACAGTTGCAGCTTCAGCCTTCTCAGCATCGTTGTTTGCCAAGGCTTCAGCCAGCTTGTGGTGACGAATAGCAGAATCTTCGAGCTTCTCAGCACCGCGGAAGGCGCTCCATGCCCGGCGGCTCATAGTCTGCAGAGGAGCCACAGCGCGTGCTGTAAACGGGTTACGGGACACAGCGCAGAGCACTTCATCAAACACCTTGTCAGCCCGCAGGTAGCCCTTCACATCGCCTGCACGTGCCTGTGCGAGGATTTCCTCAGCACACTGATGCAGAGCTTCGCGCTCTTCCGGTGTCGCACGCTTAACGGCAGAAGCCACCAGAAGCTGCTCTAGAGGCTTTCTGGTTTCCAGCACCAGCACGTACTCGGAGGTTTCGATCTCTGAAACGAACAGCCCTTTACGAGGGCGAATGACGATCAGGCCCTCGGTTGAAAGGCGCTTGATGGCTTCGCGCACTGGGGTCCGGCCAATTCCGGTCCGTTCGCAAAGGTCGCCTTCAGTCAGGGCCATGCCCGGAGCAAGGTCAAGGTTGACGATCAACTCTTCAATCAGACGATAAGCTTTATCAGCAAGGCTCTCCTTTTTATGGGTCGCCAGAATCTGCTCAATAGCCATTGGGTTTCTTTCTCATCCAGGCTTTTTTGTTCCCAGGTGCTGCGCAAAAAGTACAGCAGTGGCAGCCCTTATAGGCGGCGGAACAGAAAATTGTATTCTTCACTCGCGTAACGTTGAGTGATCCACGAAAAAAGGGCCTGCGTTCAAGCAACAGCAGACCTGTCATCTCTTAATATCAGGTTTCCCCTTACCTGAGTATACCTATCTTTGCTGATGTTCAGCAGGAAAATAGTTTCCTCTTGGTTTAGGAAAGCCCTGTTTGCTCAGTAATGTGGAGGTTTCTGGTTGGCTGGTGCTTGTTCAACCAACTCCTGAATATCAAGCAGGTGGTCTTTCATCTGTCCCATTGCTGAAACGAGTCGGTCGATCACCTGTGCCTGATTGGAAACCACATCATTGAGCGTTTCGATCGTCTCGTTCTGATGTGCGATATGCACTTCCAGATCGTCGATCCGTTCCTCAAGACTCTTAGTCATAACTTATCCTAGAACGTGCCTTCGCCTGCAGTCTTCCGCGTTAAGACGGAAGCTACGCATACATGTACATGTCACTGAAACAACCTAAGCCAAAGGCAAGCAGCTTCAGTAGGCGTCGTAGCGGCAGAGGTCTTCCAAATGACCCAAATTGTCAAGTGAAGCAATTGCGGCTGCGCAATTAAAATTCAAAAATGCGCAGCTTAATGAAGTTCTATGGCATCTCCTGTGGGTTTATCCCGTGCTTTTTTACAAAGCGGTTTCGATTTTTCGCAATATTACCTATCTGGCTAATTGCAATTTATGGTAATTTCTGATGGTTATCCTATAGGTAAAGATTAGGAAGATAACGAGAAGTGGTAAACCTGCTGACAGTTTAGTGATAGAGTGTAATCACACTGGTGAGGCTTTACGAGGACGTTAGGTAACGTCAATTGGACTTTCTCGATAAGGGGGATGCATGTCTGTCAAAAGAGAAGAAACGCGAAACCCTCTTGAGGAAGCGGAAAAAGCCAGCGGTCGCTCTGATCAGGAACTGTTCGGCATTGGTGATCTGGCTGAAGAATTCGAGATCTCGACCCGCTCCATTCGCTTTTATGAAAGCAAGGGGCTCATCTCTCCTCAGCGTGTGAATGGCGTACGCATCTATAACCGCAAGGACAGGGCGCGTCTGGCGCTAATCCTGCGCGGGAAAGCCATCGGTTCCTCACTCTCCGAGATCAAGCACTTCCTCGACCTCTATGGTCAGCACGGGGAAGGGCACCGTCAGCAGCTTGAATACCTCGCTTCGCGAACAGGGGAAGTCCTCAAGGAGCTCAGTGCAAGAAAAGATGCATTGGAAGTGACTATTTCTGAGATCCAGTCCATACATGACGAGTGTATGGCCAAGCTTACAGAAGAATAAACTCAGCCCAAAACTGTTGGAATTACAGGCTTGTGTGACACGCTTTACGTGTGTCTGCAGGCCCGTAGTCGTATAAGCTCCTGATAGTATTGTGTAAAAACTGTATAAATATTCGTCTCCGATTCTAAAGTATAATTACCTCCTCGCGAATATGTGGTAAGAATACCTATGTAATTTCAGGTAAGTAAGAAGGAATAAAACAACCTGAAGATGCAGTTCTAGGTAGTCGTACCGATTAGACAGTGCTTCTGAAATTTTTAATTATTTCCGAAGTCAGAAACGAAACTTAATGCTCTAAAATCATCTGTCGAAGAATTAATCGCACATACTTGTGCGGTGTCGGTGATTTGGTTTGAGCTATGAGTGAGTAATCTCGTCGCGGAATTACGTGCAAGCCGAAATCGAAAAGCCCGAAGGATGCTCGTCCTCGCAGTCATGCGTGTGCACCTTTGCGTTGAGAAAACGGTCTTCCATCCTCCCGCTGCCTGAATAGTCCCTCACGGCAAAGATCCCTGAAGAAACTGCAGCAATAAGCAGTAGTGAAGAACAACTGGAACAAGCAAAAATAACGGAATGAGAACACTGATGTCCTTGAAGAAAAGCCTCTTGCTTGGTGGTAGCCTGTTCGCAGCAGCAGTTGTGGCTGGTCCTGTAATGGCAAAAACTCTCGTGTACTGCTCTGAAGGGTCTCCGGAAGGCTTTACACCGTCTCTCTACACCGCAGGGACCACATTTGATGCAAGCTCGCGTCAGATCTACAACAAGCTGGTAGAGTTCAAGCCTGGTACAACCGAAATTGTTCCGGCACTGGCAGAAAGCTGGGAAGTCTCCGACGATGGCAAGGAATACACCTTCCACCTTCGCAAAGGTGTCAAGTTCCACACCACAAAGTGGTTCACACCAACGCGCGACTTCAACGCTGATGATGTAATTTTTTCATTCGACCGTCAGGACAACAAAGACAATCCGTATCATAATGTGTCCGGTGGTACTTACGAGTACTTCAACGCGATGGACATGCCTGATCTGATCGACAGCATCGAAAAAGTTGACGACTACACCGTCAAGTTCAAGCTGACCCGTCCAGAAGCACCAATGATCGCAAACCTGGCGATGGGCTTTGCTTCCATTCAGTCAGCTGAGTACGCAGACGCGATGCTGAACAGCAAGGAAACCTTCGATCAGAAGCCTGTTGGCACTGGTCCTTTCCAGCTGGTTGCTTATCAGAAAGACGCTTTGATCCGCTATAAAGCGAACCCGGATTATTGGAGAGGCAAAGCCCCACTGGACAATCTGGTGTTTGCAATCACTCCGGACGCATCCGTACGCTACCAGAAACTTGCCGCTGGCGAATGTCATGTCATGGCTTATCCAAACCCGGCTGATCTGGAAGCAATGTCCAAAGATCCAAACATCACCCTCCTGCAGCAGGAAGGTCTGAATGTTGGTTATCTGGCCTACAACACCCAGCAGGCACCGTTCGATAATCCTAAAGTGCGTAAAGCGCTGAACATGGCGATTAACAAACAGGCCATTCTGGATGCAGTGTTCCAGGGTGTGGGGCAGGTTGCGAAGAACCCGATCCCGCCGACCATGTGGTCCTACAACAATGAAGTTGTTGATGATCCATATGATCCGGAAGCTGCAAAAGCAGCGCTGGAAGCTGAAGGTGTCACAGATCTGGAAATGAAGATCTGGGCAATGCCTGTACAGCGTCCTTACAACCCGAACGCACGCCGTATGGCTGAGCTCCTTCAGGCTGACTTCGCAAAAGTCGGTGTTGACGTCGAGATCGTGACCTACGAATGGGGTGAGTATCTTAAGCGGTCTGCTGACGAGAAGCGTGACGGCGCAGTTCTGCTGGGCTGGACCGGTGACAACGGTGATCCGGACAACTTCCTCGCAGTACTTCTGTCCTGTGACGCTGTGGGTGGCTCAAATCGTGCACAGTGGTGTAACGATGAATTTAATGAACTCGTTGAAAAAGCGAAACAGGTATCTGACGTAGATGAACGCACGAGACTTTATGAAGAAGCTCAGGTAGTATTCAAGCGTGAAGCGCCTTGGGCAACTATTGCGCATTCTCTCGTCTCTGAGCCTATTAGTGTTCGTGTTGAAAACTACAAGATTGACCCCCTCGGCGGTCATTACTTCTATGGTGTAGATCTGAAGTAGAAATAATTTTCCGCTGGACAATTTGTATCCCGGCGATGTATTCGCCGGGATACTTTTTTGGAAAAGTCTTCCATACCGCAGGTGGTTTCCTGCGGATAAACAATCCTCTGATTGGTGTGACTGAAGTATGCTTCGTCTCATATTTAAAAAACTGGGTTTGCTCGTCCCGACTTTTATCGGGGTTACATTGACCTCGTTCTTCTTCATTCGCCTGCTTCCAGGCGATCCAATTTTGCTTCTGGCTGGCGAGCGCGGTGTCAGTCCTGAGCGTTACAACGAGCTGATGGTCCAGTTCGGTTATGATAAACCGGTCTGGGAACAGTATCTTTCTTATCTGGGCAATTTGTTCCAGGGCGACCTTGGCGTATCTATCGTCACAAAACAGCCGGTTCTTCAGGAGTTTATGACCCTGTTCCCGGCAACCGTAGAGCTCTCCATCTGTGCGATTATCTTCGCCGTGGTTGTTGGTCTTCCTGCAGGTATTATCGCGGCAGTTAAACGCGGTAAGACTTTGGACCACACCGTGATGACAACAGCTCTGGTTGGGTATTCCATGCCAATCTTCTGGTGGGGCCTGCTGCTGATCATCTTCTTCTCCGGCATTTTGGGATGGACGCCGGTATCAGGACGTATCTCGCTGCTCTACTGGATTGAGCCTGTCACCGGCTTCATGTTGATCGACACGTTGCTGGCTGATGAGCCAGGTGCATTCGCATCCGCGGTGAGCCACCTGATTCTTCCCACAGTCGTTCTTGGCACAATTCCACTGGCTGTGATCGCTCGTCAGACACGATCTGCCATGCTGGAGGTTCTGGATGAAGATTATGTGCGTACCGCGCGTGCAAAAGGTCTGTCCAACTTCCGCGTTATTGGCATTCATGCACTGCGTAATGCATTGATCCCTGTGATCACCATCATCGGCCTTCAGATCGGCGTTCTGTTCGCCGGTGCGATCCTGACTGAGAGCATCTTCTCATGGCCAGGCATCGGCAAGTGGATGGTTGATAGTATTTTCCGCCGTGACTACCCGGTCGTTCAGGGCGGTCTCTTGATGATTGCTGCAATCGTCATGATCGTGAACCTGATTGTGGACCTGATGTATGGTCTGATTAATCCGAAAATTCGGCATACGGAGTAAATCATGGCTGACGTGACACAAAATTCCGCGCCGGATACCCGGTTTGAACTTATCGTCAACTTCTGGAGACATTTCCGCACCAACAAAGGGGCTGTTGCGGGTCTGATCTTCTTTGTCGCGCTTGTGATTATCGCACTTGGCGCCGTGGTCATCGCACCACACTCACCAATCGAGCAGTACCGCGATGCGCTGCTGCTGCCGCCTGCATGGCAGGAAGGTGGGGACTGGTCCTACATTCTCGGCACCGACGCTGTTGGACGTGACCTGCTGTCCCGTCTGATCTACGGCAGCCAGTTCTCGCTGTTCATCGGTGTGGTGGTTGTTTCTGTAGCGCTCGTTGTTGGCGTCTGCCTCGGTCTTGTGGCTGGTACGTTTGGTGGTTGGATTGATACCATCATCATGCGCATCATGGACATCATCCTGGCGTTCCCATCCTTGCTGCTGGCTCTGGTGCTTGTTGCAATCCTCGGTCCATCGCTCATCAACGCGATGATCGCGATCGCGATTGTTCAGCAGCCATACTACGTGCGTCTGACCCGTGCATCTGTGATGTCCGAGATGAGCCGCGAGTATGTGATGGCCGCACGCGTGTCCGGTGTTGGCACTCTGCGTCTGATGTTCGTGACCGTGCTGCCAAACTGCATGGCACCGCTCATCGTTCAGGCTGCGCTGTCCTTCTCCACCGCGATCCTCGATGCTGCAGCTCTCGGCTTCCTCGGCATGGGTGCGCAGGCTCCGGATCCGGAGTGGGGCACTATGCTTGCTGAATCCCGTGAGTTCATCCTGCGTGCGCCATGGGTCGTGACCTTCCCGGGTCTTGCGATCCTGTCTACCGTGCTGGCGATCAACCTGATCGGTGATGGTCTGCGTGACGCACTCGATCCTAAGCTGAAGAGGAGCTGATCATGGCCCTTCTTGAAATTGAAAACCTCACAGTTGAATTCGACACAGTCGATGGGCGTTTTCGTGCTCTGGATGGTGTGAGTTATTCCATCGAGGCAGGCGAAGTGCTTGCCGTTGTGGGCGAGAGTGGCTCCGGTAAATCCGTCGCCATGCTTGCTGTGATGGGCCTTTTGGCAAATAATGGTCACCTGTGGGCCGATAAGCTGGAGTTTGAAGGCTACGACCTTCTGACCATGTCTGCAAAACAGCGCCGTGAGATCATTGGTAAAGACATTTCCATGATCTTCCAGGAGCCAATTGCCAGCCTCAACCCATGCTTCACCGTGGGCTCTCAGATCGATGAGACTCTGAAAGAGCACACCAGCATGAGCCGCGGCGAGCGCAAAGCACGTGCGATCGAACTTCTGGAATCTGTTGGGATGCCAGAGCCGGCAAAGGCTCTGAAAAAGTATCCGCACCAGATGTCCGGTGGTCAGTGTCAGCGCGTCATGATCGCTATGGCAATTGCCTGTAAGCCAAAACTGCTGATCGCGGATGAGCCAACCACTGCGCTTGACGTGACCATCCAGAAGCAGATCCTTGATCTTCTTTTGGACCTTCAGCACGAAAGCGGCATGGGCCTGATCATGATCACTCACGATATGGCTGTGGTGGCAGAAACTGCGGACCGCGTGATTGTGCAGTACAAGGGCAAGAAGATGGAAGAGGCTGATGTCTTGTCTCTCTTCGAAAGCCCGAAAAACGCATACACCAAAGCTCTGTTGTCAGCGCTTCCGGAAAATGCGACAGGAGATCGTCTGCCAACGGTGTCTGATTTCCACCTTGGTGATGGAGGTGCATCCTAATGGCTGGCGATATCATCCTCGAAGCACGTAATCTGGTGCGTGAGTACCGGACCAAAGAAGGCCTCTTCGGCAAAGAGCACGTCAACCGTGCGCTGAAGGGCATCAGCTTCTCTCTGGAACGCGGCAAGACCCTTGCTGTGGTTGGGGAATCCGGCTGTGGTAAATCCACACTCGCCCGTATCCTGACCCTGATCGATCCGGCAACCGAAGGTGAGCTCCTCATCGAAGGCAAGCCAATCGATATTTCCAAGGAAAAGCTGTCCAAGGACATGCGCTCCAAAGTGCAGATCGTGTTCCAGAACCCATACGGTTCTTTGAACCCGCGTCAGCGCATTGGGGACGTGCTCACTGAGCCGCTCATGATCAACACCGACATGACACCGGCAGAGCGTCGCGACAAAGCGATGGAGATGCTGGTTAAGGTTGGCCTTGGTCCGGAGCACTACAGCCGCTACCCGCACATGTTCTCCGGTGGTCAGCGTCAGCGCGTCGCCATTGGACGTGCTCTGGTGCTTAATCCGTCACTGCTCATCCTCGATGAGCCAGTTTCAGCGTTGGATCTGTCCGTTCAGGCGCAAATCCTGAACTTGCTGGCGGATCTGCAGGACGAATTTAACCTCACTTACCTGTTCATTTCTCACGATCTGTCCGTGGTGCGCTACATCGCAGACAAGGTGATGGTGATGTACTTTGGTGAGGTGGTTGAGTACGGCACCCGCGACGAAGTGTTTGGAAATCCTCAGCATGAGTATACCCGTACACTCTTTAACGCGACGCCTCAGGCGGACATCGCGCACATCAAGGCGCGACTGGCTGCTTCTCAGTAAGCTAAGTTAGCAATTTAATATACAAAGCGGCGGTTCCCAAGAGGGAGCTGCCGCTTTGTCATTTCATTAACGATTTTCCCCATTCAGTGCAATGTTGAAACAAATTCTTTGAAAAATACGCAATTAAGAGGAGATTTTACCGACAATTACGTATAAGGTACTCCCGTTTGCAGCTGTTGCGTATGGGGTGTGCTGGGGAGGACACAACGCAGCGGAGGGGAGGCTCAATGTTGTGCTCTATCCGCGCTATTTCTTCCCGATAACACTCTGAACTCGGCTTTCTCCTGGTGGGGAAGTTCGTAGGCTTGAGGTGAGCCTGCGGCATGGCACTGCAAAATCCTATGAGAAGAACTGCATCAAGCAGCTTCGACAAAATGATCAAAGGCCTAAGCTTTTGCATTCACTTTAGGTGATTGGGGACACGAGAAATGAAAAAATCAATTCTTATGGGCAGTGTGTTTGCTGCGACATTGGCGTTTGCTGCACCAAGCATGGCAAAGACGCTTGTATACTGCTCAGAAGGTTCTCCTGAGGGCTTCACACCAGCTCTCTACACAGCTGGTACAACATTCGACGCGTCTTCCCGTCAGATGTTCAACCGTCTGATCGAATTTGAGCGTGGCGGCACCAACATCGTTCCAGCTCTGGCTGAAAAATGGGAAGTTTCCGAAGACGGTAAGGAATACACCTTCTATCTTCGCAAAGGCGTAAAGTTCCACACCACAAAGAACTTCACTCCAACCCGCGACTTCAATGCAGACGATGTGATCTTCTCCTTTGAGCGTCAGGGCAAAAAAGATCATCCGTACCATCTGGTATCCGGCGGTACCTATGAGTACTTCGGTTACATGGATCTGGCGAACCTGATCGAAAAAATCGAACGTGTTGATGATTACACAGTTAAGTTCGTGCTGAAGCGTCCAGAAGCACCAATGCTTGCAAACCTGGCAATGGACTTTGCTTCCATCCATTCTGCTGAATATGCAGACAACATGATGGACAACAAGGATGCATTCGACCAGAACCCGGTCGGCACTGGCCCATTCCAGATGGTTGGTTACCAGAAAGATGCGATGATCCGCTATAAAGCTCACCCAGACTACTGGGCAGGCAAAGCGCCAATCGACAATCTGGTCTTCGCAATCACTCCGGATGCATCTGTTCGCTATCAGAAGCTGAAAGCAGGCGAATGTCATGTAATGCCATTCCCGAACCCAGCTGATATTGAAGCAATGAAGGAAGATCCTGCGATCAACCTGATGCAGCAGGAAGGCCTGAACGTTGGTTATCTGGCTTACAACACCAAAGTTGCGCCATTTGATAATCCAAAAGTTCGCCGTGCTCTGAACGCAGCAATGAATAAGGATGCGATCATCGACGCAGTCTTCCAGAGTGCTGGTAAGGTTGCTAAAAACCCACTTCCACCAACAATCTGGTCATACAACGATTCTATCGAAGATGATGTTTATGACGTGGAAGCTGCAAAAGCTGCTCTGGCAGCAGAAGGCGTTAAAGATCTCAAGATGAAGATCTGGGCAATGCCAGTTCAGCGTCCTTACAACCCGAACGCACGTCGTATGGCTGAAGTTATTCAGTCCGACTTTGCTGAGGTCGGTGTAGAAGTTGAGATCGTTTCCTACGAGTGGGGTGAGTACCTGAAGCGCTCTAAGGAAGAAGATCGTGACGGTGCTGTTCTTCTCGGCTGGACCGGTGACAATGGTGACCCAGACAACTTCCTTGCTGCTCTTTTGAGCTGTGAAGGCGTTGGCGGTTCCAACCGTGCTCAGTGGTGTAATGCTGAGTTCCAGGACCTGATTTCTAAAGCGAAGCTGACTTCAGATATCGCTGAGCGTACCAAGCTTTATGAGCAGGCACAGGTGGTCTTCAAGCGTGAAGCTCCATGGGCAACCATCGCTCACTCAGTTGTATCTGAGCCAGTCTCCGTAAAGGTAGACAACTACAAGATTGACCCATTCGGCGGTCACATCTTCTACGGTGTTGGCCTGAAGTAATTCAGAGCTCTCTGATCTACGAAAAGCCCCGGCCTTGTGCCGGGGCTTTTTTGTTTGGGTATACGGGAGTTGAAAAACTTATCCCCCTTGCTTGAAGTCATGCCCATACTAAACCCATGCCTACGTAACGGGCTGCTGGCGGAGCGACCGTCAGTGTGTCGTAGGCTGGGCGGGGCTATTGGAAGAGGTAACGCAGCTTTCGGTGGTCCGGTGAACCGAACTTCAAACGTGGCCGCATGGTTTGAGGGGAAGGGCCCAGGAATATAGGGTATCACGCGGTGACGGGGACACGAGCACCGGCAAGGGGACTTGCTTTTGCAAATGTGTCTGTCAGAGACGGAGGGACTGTTTGAGTAGGGAAACCTGACTGGATAAGCCACTGTCTTTCCGGGAAACCGGCTATCGTGCCTTATAGGCAAAAGAGGCGATGTTGTTCATCAAAAGAAAGCCCGGGCAAGGCGAGTAGCCAATGCCGAAGAATTAGTTTCAATAAGTAGCGCAGGTATTGCCTGCCGCCTTGCTCATCCCGATCAACTCGGGAACTCCAGCTTCACCACTGCATGGGATGCCATGCGGTGCTTTAAGTGCTTGTTTATTTGTCAAGAAATCAGTGACTAGTTCCAATTGCCAGATGGATCGGCCCACGCAGCTTAAAGTAGCATCATCCCTACACATATAATCAATGGGCTGGGAGAGCGTGAGCAGATGGACAATTACTTAAAAGAGTTTCCAAACAAAGAAGGCTACTTCGGAGAATACGGTGGTGCATTCCTGCCGCCTGAGCTGGTACCTCAGTTCGAAGAGATTGCCAAAGCCTATGACAAAATCTCAGGCGATGCCTCCTACATCAATGAGCTGCGTTACATCCGCAAACATTTTCAGGGGCGTCCAACGCCAGTTTCTCACGCTCGCAACCTGTCCAATCGCATTGGCTCCGGCGCAAACATCTATCTGAAGCGTGAAGACCTCAACCACTCCGGTGCTCACAAGCTCAACCACTGCATGGCAGAGGCACTGCTGGCCAAGCACATGGGCAAAAAGAAGCTCATTGCGGAGACTGGGGCGGGGCAGCACGGCGTGGCACTGGCAACCGCAGCGGCCTACTTCGAGCTGGAATGTGAAATCCACATGGGGGAAGTGGATATCGAAAAAGAGCACCCAAACGTGGTCCGTATGCAGCTGCTTGGCGCAAAGCTTGTCCCGGTTGGCTTCGGTGGCCGTACGCTAAAAGAGGCCGTGGACTCAGCTTTCACCTCCTATTTGGAGCAGGCAGATGAGGCGCTGTTCGCAATCGGCTCTGTGGTTGGCCCGCATCCATTCCCACGCATGGTCCGCGACTTCCAGCAGATCGTCGGGATCGAGGCGCGGGAGCAGTTCACGGAAATGACCGGCAACCTGCCAGATCACGCAGTGGCCTGTGTTGGCGGTGGTTCAAACGCCATGGGCCTGTTCTCCGGCTTCATTCAGGACAAGTCTGTCAAACTCCATGGCGTTGAGCCAATGGGCAAGGGCCCTGAGCTTGGTCGGCACGCAGCAACCATGACATTCGGCAAGCCGGGCATGCTTCATGGCTTCAAGTGCCGCGTTCTGGAAGATGCAGAAGGCAATCCGGCACCAGTTCACTCAATTGCATCTGGTCTGGATTATCCGGGCGTTGGTCCTGAACATTCCTACCTGCACGACATCGGCAAGGTGCACTACGGCTCTGCAACGGATGACGAAACCCTGCAGGCATTCTGGGCGCTATCCCGCTATGAGGGCATCATTCCAGCGCTGGAAAGCTCCCACGCTGTCGCCTACGCCATCAAGCTGGCCAAGGAATGTCCGGGTGAAACGATCCTCGTGAACCTGTCCGGTCGTGGTGATAAGGATCTGGATTATGTGGCTGATAACTTCGGCACAGGCGAAGATCTGAAGATGTAAGGCACGCCATTGCCCCGTTGGATGGGGGAGTGAAGTGTAAGAGCAAGATGCATAAAGGGAGCTCAGGCTCCCTTTTTCAAAGCGAAGGTGTGCCCGTCACACATTCCTGTTTCGGATCGCCATATAAGAGGTGTAAGAAACACCACCTGCGCCAGAGATAAACGCTGCAACATCCCGTGCCGGACCGCCATACATGACAGTCTGGAATACAACGATGAAAAAGAACAGCATCACAGAGGCTGCAAAGGTTTTGCCGATAAACAAGAAAATTCGGTTCATATGCGTGATCCCGACTGAATAACTGCCCAAAGGAGTGAAGCTCATTTTAGAAAGATGACTTGCTTCAAAACAAGGCGTTACAACGCTTTGCAACCAGTGAAGTGTTTGCAAAGTGCTTTAACTCCCATTGAGCCAATATGGGGTAGGGGATTAATCCTACAAGGTAAAAGCTGTGAGAAAATAAAAAAGCCTCTGCGAATATTCGGGAGACTTGAAGTCCTCTGGAAGAGGAATGGTGGGCGATGAGAGACTCGAACTCCCGACATCTTCGGTGTAAACGAAGCGCTCTACCAACTGAGCTAATCGCCCCCGTAGGGTGGTACGCCGTGTGGCGTGATGAGGTGTTTAGGCCCTTTGCCGGGTTCTCGCAAGCCCCCTCAGAAACTTTTCCCAAAAGAATTCAAAATATCTCAGATATATCGTCGTGATGGGTACGGCGCATCCAGACCGGTCTCCTATTGCTTATATTTATCAGAGGGTTGAGCTTGGTGGTAATTCGCATAAGGCATGTTGCTCACAATCAGCAAAGGCTTGCGGGATGGCCGGCGGAACATGAACAGCTTGGCCACATAAAGCCGGTAGGCTGTAAACAGCGCCAGCGAACCACTCAGGCTGATCAGGATGAAGTCAGGCGTCTTGGAGCCAAGGATAGGGGCAAGGATACTGATAAGCGTAGGACCAGCCACACTGCCAGCTGCCCAGATAAAGAGCAGGTAAGTCGACAGCGCAACACTACTCTCCGGTTTCCGTTCAAATGCGTGCGCCACGCAGATCGATTGCAGCGGGAAGGCGAGACCACCAAGAACAGCCAGCACCAGACCCAGCATGGTCAGTAGGTGATAATTGCGCAGGAAACCAGAGTTCCAGCCGGTAAACGGATCAGCAAGCAGGAAGGTCACCATGATTGCAGTGATCAGTGTGGAGGAACCAAGGATCAGCCATCTGCGATCCATACGGTCAGCAAGGGAGCCAAACGGCCACTGGAACATCAGACGCCCAATGTAAAGCATAGCAATCATGAGAGCCGTTGTGCTGCCACCAACACCAGCTTTGGAAAGGGAAAATGGCACAATAGTCAAAAGGCTTGTCACAATCGCACCGGAAGCAAACGCACCCAGGACCGCAACAGGAGACTGCGTCCAGATCTCACGAAACTTCACACGCTTGGACTTGTAAGTCCGCGGAGGCACAGAACGCGTCATGCACAGCAGAACCACAGCCGCCAGCAAAATGGCGCTCAACAGCTCCAGCATCTGCAAAGGAACCTCAGTGTAATGGGCAACGAAAATCTGTGAGAGAATAGCCATTGCACCAATCACAATGGAATTTACGGAAAGAACACGGCCACGGACTTCATCTTTCACGGTCTCGTTCAACCAAGCATCCGCCGTTGCAAACAACATGGCAAAGGCAGCACCCATAAAGAAGCGCAGAACAGTCCAGAAAATGATGCTCTCAGAGTTCTTGAAAAGGAGAACCAACAAGGCAGTCAAACCAGCTGCACCAGCAAAGGCCCGGATGTGACCGATGCGGTTGATCATCCGCACACCGCGCATGCACCCGGCCATAAAGCCAAGCGAATAGGCACCCGCCACAAGGCCAGCCTGTGAGGCAGAACCTCCGATACTGGCGATCTGAAGCGGCAGGCTCGTCAACAAAGCAGAGCTCGCCAACTGTGCAAGAGCACTGGCAAGAATGATCGCAAACAACGAAACAAGTGAAGCTTTTACCATGCAGCAATAGACCAGCGCCTGTCCTGACGCGGTGTTCCTGTGTTGATTTCATTTAGTGGAAAACAGAGCTTTCCGATGCTGGATGTTTCGCAGGGGAATGTGACTGCATTGAGCGAAAATTCGCACCAAGCGGTGATTTTATGATGGGATTTACGTGGGGGAAATACGACGGATTTGCGGCTGCAAACAAAACTGCCGCCCAATGCAAAAGCACAGGCGGCAGATTAATCTTTATCTGTATCAAAGAGTTAGGAAGGAGCGTTCTCTTCACTCAGCTCTTTAACAGCTGCTTCCAGCTGATTGTAATGAGAAATCACCACATCCGGGCCAAGTTCGCGAACCGGAATATCGGTGTACCCGAAATCAACTGCAATCACTGGCAGGCCAGCGTTGCGCGCAGCAGAAATGTCAGCTTTGGAGTCACCTACGAAAATGGAACCGGCACGGGAACCGCCCGCAATGTCGATCGCGCCAAACACTGGCATCGCATCCGGCTTGTTCTTGGAGAAGGTGTCACCACCGACTACCGAGTCAAACAGATGTTCCATTTCCATGGCCCGAACCAGAGGCTTGGCCAGTTTTTCCAGCTTGTTTGTGCAGATAGCGGTTTTCCAGCCTGCTTCTCTCAAGCGCGCAATTGTTTCCAGCGCCTGAGGAAAAGCGTGAGTGTGATCGGCAATGTGGGTTTCGTAGTAACGAATAAACTTGGCAAGCAGCGGTTCCAGAACTTCGTCTGTCACTTCAATCTTGTTTGCCTCAAGCCCACGGGTCATCAGCACTTTCACACCAGCACCCACCATTTTTCTAACCCGTTCAGGTTCAATGGCTTCAAATCCGGCTTCTACCAAAACATGATTC
This sequence comes from Pseudovibrio sp. SCP20, assembly GCF_057774105.1. Lineage (NCBI taxonomy): Bacteria > Pseudomonadati > Pseudomonadota > Alphaproteobacteria > Hyphomicrobiales > Stappiaceae > Pseudovibrio > Pseudovibrio sp. SCP20. Next base: position 792,558 of record NZ_JBYMDH010000001.1, read on the forward strand.
ATCGACGCTGTAAGGTCTCCCATGGTCTCCAGGAGAGTACCGTCTAGGTCGAAAACCAGAACTGGTGTTGTCATACTTAAGCTCGTTTCTGTTGAGAAAATCCGCGCCACCCTAACGAAATTCGCCGTGAAGTCAATTTGCGAGGAAAACCTATAGTGTGTTGGGTGGATTGCTGCTTGGCGGGGCTGGCACCTCATGGTAATCAGCAGGAGTTATGTCAGAGTAGACCCAAGCGGTATAACTAGGCAAAATTGTTCTGAATTGTGAATGTTTCCTAAGAAGCTTAGGGTCCGGGGAAGAGAAAATAGTCAGATGGCAATGAGTTTGAAGGCGCAGGCCGCAGCTGCAGCACTCAAGGAAGTTAAGCCCGGCATGAAGCTGGGGATAGGTTCTGGATCAACAGTCAACGAAATGATCCGCCTTCTGGCAGATATGGTCAAGGATGGTTTCGAGATCATCGGCGTTCCAGCCTCCTCTTACTCTCAGGCGCTTTGTGATGAACTGGGAGTTCCACTGACCACACTGGATGAAACGCCGGTGCTGGATCTTGTAATTGACGGTGCGGACGAGATCGATCCGCAGCTGAACCTCATCAAAGGTGGCGGTGCGGCGCTGCTCCGCGAAAAAATCATCGCGGCAGCATCTGGCCGTATGCTTGTCATCGCAGATGAGAGCAAAATTGTTGATACCCTCGGAAAGTTCCCGCTTCCCGTGGAGGTTATCCCATTCGGGCTTGAGGCTACCCGGCAGATGATGCAAAACAGCTTGGACGCTGAGGGGCTGCAAGGCGAGATGATCCTGCGTATGGCAGGTGATAAGCCACTTGTAACCGATAACGGCAACTACATTCTCGATTGCCACCTGAAGGCAATCAGCGATCCGAAGTCACTGGCAAAACGCCTGGAAGTTATTCCAGGTGTCGTTGAACACGGGTTGTTTATTGATATGGCGGTACGGGCTTATGTCGCCGGTACTGATGAAATTCGTGTCTTGGAACCTTAAGCTATCCTGACAGTCATTTAAGGACAGCTGATTAAAATATAGGGGAGCCATTTTATGCTCGCTAAGTTCAAGTCTGCAGCAATTGCAGGTGTCGCATCACTGGTTGTTGCTGGTGTGCTGATTTCCAGCCCGGTAATGGCTCAGGACAATTCCATTTCTGAAAGCCACATCGAAGCTGCAAAAGCAGCCGTTCGTGCAACAAAATCCATCGAGAACTTTGACAACATCCTTCCAGATGTTGCTGAGCGCACGCGCACCCTGTTCATCCGCTCCAATCCGGCAATGAGCGCTGAGATCGACATTGCTGTCAACGAAGCTGCTGTTGAGCTTATCCCACGCCGTCAGGAACTGGACCGCGTGATCTACGAAGTGTGGGCACGCCGCTTCACCGAAGAGCAGCTCAACGAAATCGCAACTTTCTACAACTCTGACACTGGCAAGCGTCTTGCTGACCTGTCCGGCACACTGTCCGCGCTGACCATCGGTGCAGCAAAGCAGTGGGGCGACGCAATCAGTACCGACATGGTTGCGATCGCACGTCAGAAACTTGCTGCGATGGCTGCTCAATAAGCGATCACGAAATCGCCATCCAAAATGAACAGTTAGATCAGATACGCCCCTTGAAATTTGGGCGTATCTGGCCCAAGTCTGAGCCTACGTTTTTATAAGACAAGACCTTAGAGCGAAACGAAACGTCGTTGCATAAGGTTCTATTGCTAACGAAAGTGGGCTGTAATGACTAATTTCGACTACGATCTCTTTGTTATTGGGGCTGGTTCCGGCGGTGTGCGCGCAGCACGTATCGCAGCAACCCATGGCGCCCGTGTTGGTATTGCTGAAGAATTTCGCTACGGCGGTACCTGCGTAATCCGCGGCTGCGTTCCAAAAAAACTCTTTGTATATGCCTCCAAGTTCACGGAAGAATTCGCCAACGCTGACGGGTATGGCTGGAGCCTGAACGGCACGCCGACCTTCTACTTTGATAAGCTGGTTGAAAACAAAGACAAGGAAATCACCCGCCTCGAAGGCATCTACCGCCGCAACCTGGACAAGTCCGGTGTTGAACTACACGACAGCCGTGCTGTGATCGAAGGCCCGAACACCGTTCGCTTGCTCTCCACCGATCAGGTTATCACAGCTGAACGCATTCTCGTTGCTGTTGGTGCAACGCCAAACGTGGATGCTGGCCTTGTTGGCTGTGAGCACACAATCACGTCCAACGAAGCATTCCATCTCTCCGAGTTCCCGAAACGCACCATTGTTGTTGGTGGCGGCTACATCGCGGTCGAGTTCGCTGGCATCTTCAACGGAATGGGCTCTGAAACCACGCTGGTTTACCGTGGCGAAGAGATCCTGCGCGGTTTTGATATGGATCTGCGCACCGGTCTGCATGAGCAGATGGAAGAAAAAGGCATCACAGTCAAAACCAAGTCCACCATCGCTTCTATTGAGAAGCATGAGGGCGGTCTGACAGTGACCACTCATGCTGGTGAAGTGATCGAGGCAGATCAGGTGCTTTATGCAATCGGTCGTCGTCCAAACACAGCAGGCCTCGGCCTCGAAGAAGCTGGTGTTGAGCTAGATAAGGCAGGGGCAGTTGTTGTTACCCCGCAGAGCCAGAGCTCCGTTCCAAGCATCTTTGCGGTCGGTGACGTAACCAACCGCGCCAACCTGACCCCAGTTGCGATCCGCGAAGGTCATGCGTTCGCTGACAGCACTTATGGTGACAAAGAATGGCACGTGGATCACTCCATGATCCCAACCGCTGTCTTCTCCCAGCCAGAAATCGGCACTGCCGGCCTGACGCAGGAAGAAGCCGAAGCGCGCTTTGACAATATTGATATCTACACTTCCTCCTTCCGTCCGATGAAGAACACACTTTCCGGCAAGCCAGGCAAGATGTTCCTCAAGATGCTGGTGGATGCAGACACCGATAAGATCCTCGGCATTCACATCATGGGCCCAGATTCTGGTGAACTGATCCAGATCATCGGCGTCACGCTGACCATGGGTGCTACCAAGGCAGATTATGATCGCACCATTGCGGTTCACCCAACTGCCGCGGAAGAACTGGTGACAATGCGCGAACCAACTGAGCGTATCCGCAAGAATTAAACTTTAGTCGACTTTCAAAGAACCGCTAGTCCTTGCTAGCGGTTCTTCTTTGCCTTGCGACAAGAGCAGGGCATCTCTCAAGTTTTGATAGGAATACCCGTGACTGACCTCACACAGGACCAGATTTGCTATTTTGGTTATGGCTCACTTGTAAACGAAGAAACCCTGCCAACCGGCACAACCGTGATTGCCGGGCAGCTGAGTGGATGGAAACGGGAATGGCGCGGCTGCTCAAAAGGCAAAGAAGGCAATGGCCGCATGTCCGGTGTCGGCGTCTGTGCACTTGGTGTTCGCCGTGAAGAAGGTTCAGTCATCCGTGGCGCGATGGTTCTTGATACCAAAGCCAACCTGCCGGCACTAGACAAACGCGAATGGCACTATTCCCGCAAGTCTCTGACTGAAGGAAGCTTCGTGCCAGACTGTGGCAGACAAATGCCTGTGGACACGTTCCTCTATCAGGTTCAGGACCAGTACGCCCACTGGGGCAATGATGAGCACCCAATCCTGCAGAGTTATGCAGACTGCGTCATGGCTGGTTTCTACCGCCTGTGGGGGCAGGAGGGCCTGGAGCACTTTGTGGAGACCACCGATGGGTGGGACCGCGTGCCGATCCTGAAGGACCGCGAAGATCCGTACTATCCACGGGCAATCGTGCTCTCAAAAGAGTTGGCCGCGACCATTGACGATCTGCTCAAATCTGTGAATGCTCAATATTTAAATCGCTGAAATATGCCTTGAGGATCAGCAGTGTGAACGCTTCATGTATCTTTACACAAGTGTTCATCCGCGATCCAAAAGGATGCTTTGAAATAATTCTCTACCAAGTTTCGATTCTTTGGAACATAATAGCTCTAAAGGAGATTGGTTTGATGGATTCTCGTGAGAGCTGAATTTTTTGAGGTATCCTCAACCTACAGCGATAAAACAACGTATACGTACCCCTAGTCAGACAAACGGGCGGCGTGTATAAGCCTTTCTGGGCTTTTGTCAGAAAATGAGAACTGCTCGAAAGAATTATAGCTGCCAAAGACAAGTGCATTGGGCGCGCTGGCAGCATTCCGTATTGATGGAGTTTTAAAATGGCGGAGAAATGGACACCGGATTCCTGGCGATCAAAACCGATCGTGCAGGTGCCGGACTATCCAGATAAGGAAGCATTGGCAGACGTTGAAAGTCGCCTCGCATCTTATCCGCCGCTCGTGTTTGCAGGTGAGGCGCGCAAGTTGAAAGCGCAGCTCGCTGATGTTGCCGAGGGGCGTGGATTCCTCTTGCAAGGTGGTGATTGTGCGGAAAGCTTTGCGGAGCACCACGCTGATCACATCCGCGACTTTTTTAGAGCATTCCTGCAGATGGCTGTGGCCCTTACCTATGGTGCTCAGCAGCCGGTTGTGAAAGTAGGCCGTATTGCAGGTCAGTTCGCAAAGCCACGTTCTTCCAACATTGAGAAGAAAGATGGCATCGAGCTGCCAAGCTACCGTGGTGACATCATCAACGGTATCGAGTTCAACGAAGAGTCTCGTATCCCGGATCCTGAGCGTCAGGTGAAGGCATACCGTCAGTCTGCTGCGACCCTGAACCTGCTGCGTGCATTCGCACAGGGTGGTTTTGCAAACCTTGACCACGTGCACCAGTGGATGCTCGGCTTCGTAAAAGACAGCCCGCAGGCACACCGCTATCAGGAAATGGCAGACCGTATCTCTGATGCGCTGTCCTTCATGCGCGCTTGCGGCATTGATCCGGACAACACACCTCAGCTGCGTTCCACCGAGTTCTTCACCAGCCACGAAGCGCTGCTTCTGGGCTATGAAGAAGCTCTGACCCGTATCGATTCCACCACTGGCGAATGCTACGCAACTTCCGGCCATATGCTTTGGATCGGTGACCGTACCCGTCAGCTGGATCATGCACACGTTGAGTTCTTCCGTGGCATCAAGAACCCGATTGGCCTGAAATGTGGTCCATCTCTTGATCCTGAAGATCTGATCAAGCTGATCGATGTTCTGAACCCTGAAAACGAAGCTGGTCGTCTGACACTGATCACCCGCTTCGGTCATGACAAGGTATTCGAACATCTGCCAGCAATGGTTCGCGCTGTTGAGCGTGAAGGTAAGAAAGTCGTCTGGTCCTGTGACCCGATGCACGGCAACACCATCACCGCAAACGGCTACAAGACCCGTCCATTCGAGCGTATCCTGCGTGAAGTGGAAGCATTCTTCGCGGTTCACCGCGCTGAAGGCACCCACGCTGGTGGTGTTCATGTTGAGATGACTGGTCGCAACGTGACTGAATGTACCGGTGGTGCACGTGCACTGTCTGCAGAACAGCTCGGTGATCGTTACCACACACATTGTGATCCGCGTCTCAATGCAGATCAGGCTCTGGAACTGGCGTTTACAATCGCTGAGAACCTCAGAAAAGAATCTGAATCTCGCGTTGCAGTGAACACTTAACTCTATCTAGAGTATTCAATTGATGATCAGGGGTTGCACATTGTGCAGCCCCTCTTTTTTTGATAAATACTCATATGCGATGCACATAGAAAATTGGAATTATGTGCTTCCTGCCTTTAACAGCTCGGTTTATTTCTGGGTTTTTTCGCCCTCAGGGAGAGTTTGTTGCTTCAGAGCGATTCTTTGTTGTCTGGCTATTCAATCCTCATTGTAGATGACAACAACTACATGCGTTCCATCTTGCGCACCATGGTCTCCGGCTTTGGTGTCCGCTCGATTTATGAGGCAGGAGACGGGGCAGACGCGATCGCAATTCTGCTTGATCGCCGACCAGACATCGTTTTGTGCGACTGGATCATGCATCCCATCGATGGCAATGACTTCCTCCGTATCCTGCGGCAGGATCAGGATTCTGAAATCGCCAAAACACCGGTGATCGTTATCACCGCAGATTCCCGGCGCTCCGTGGTCGTTGCCGCGCGCAATGCGGGCGTAAATTACTTTCTTGCCAAACCAATCGCCCCAGCCATTCTGTATGACCGCCTGAAGGCGATTGTCATGCAGGGGGATGAGTGCGTTCAGGCCAGAGACATGGCGCAATTGCCCATGGGCACACGCCTGCAGCAGCATCTGGACGTGATGGCAAAAGCAAAAGACTCCGGCACCTTAAAGAAGAAGTCCTCTGACTAATCAGAGACTGTGAATCCTTTCCTCCAACCATCAACTATGTGATGGATCGACTTTTCTAAGCTATAAAAACGCTGTACATGAGATGCAAAGCTACGAAAGCTCGAAGCAATCAGGGCAATCCCGTTAACCCATTATAGCCTTTGAAGTTCATATGATGATTAAAGACCAGTTCCGTCTGGCCGTCGTGCAGGCCAATCCGTGTGTAGGTGATATTTCCGGTAATGCTGAAAAAGTGCGGCATCACAGAAAGCTGGCAGCCGAGCAGGGCGCTGATCTGGTCTTGTATTCCGAACTCTTTCTTGCCGGATATCCGCTGGAAGATCTGGTGCTTAAGCCTTCCTTCGTCGCAGCTTGTAAGCGCGAGCTGGAAGCTTTGGCAAAAGAAACCGCAGATGGTGGTCCGGGCCTTCTCGTAGGTCTGCCATGGGCTGACGGAGAGAAGCTCTATAACGCTGTGGCCTTGTTGGATAACGGCAAGGTAGAAGGCCTGCGCTACAAGGTCGATCTGCCAAACTATGGCGTGTTCGATGAAAAGCGTGTCTTTGATGCCGGACCAAACCCGGGCCCAATCAGCTTCCGTGGTGTTCGTCTGGGCGTCCCTATCTGTGAAGACACATGGACCGATGAGGTTTGCGAATGTCTGGAAGAAACTGGCGCTGAAATCCTCCTTGTTCCAAATGCCTCGCCTTACAACCGGGAAAAGACCGAAGAGCGCATGCAGCTCATGATCTCCCGTGTGGTTGAGACAGGCCTGCCATTTGTCTACTGCAACCAGGTCGGAGGGCAGGACGAGCTTGTCTTTGATGGTGCCTCCTTTGCACTTAATCATGATCGATCGCTGGCCATGCAGCTGGGTCAGTTCGCCGAAGAAACTGGCTACCTCAACTTCAAAAAAGATGCTGACGAGAACTGGCTGATCGAGCCTGCGCGCGTCGTTCCGATGCCAGATACTCAGGAAGCTGACTGGCTCGCCTGCGTGCTGGGTCTCAAAGACTATGTCAACAAGAACGGCTTCCCGGGTGTTGTGCTTGGTCTTTCCGGTGGTATTGACAGTGCCATCTGTGCAGCCATGGCGGTGGATGCGCTGGGTGCTGATCGTGTTCACTGCATTATGCTACCATACCGCTACACCTCCGAGGAAAGCATCAAGGACGCTAAGGCGTGTGCTGATGCGCTCGGCGTGAAGTACGACACCATTCCAATCGCAGAGCCTGTAGAAGGCTTCCAGAAGACATTGTCAGGCGTATTTGCCGGCACTGAGAGCGGTATCACAGAGGAAAACCTCCAGTCCCGTTCTCGCGGTGTCATCCTCATGGCGGTCTCCAACAAGTTTGGCGCTATGGTTGTCACCACGGGCAACAAGTCAGAAATGTCTGTCGGCTATGCAACCCTTTACGGCGACATGAACGGCGGCTTTAACCCGATCAAGGATCTGTACAAGACCGAGGTCTACCGCTTGTCTGACTGGCGTAACAAACACCACCCGGCAGGTGTTATGGGCCCGGCAGGTGAGGTGATCCCGAACAACATCATCGTCAAAGCGCCAACTGCTGAACTGCGTGAAAACCAGACGGATCAAGACAGCCTGCCAGAGTATGATGTATTGGACGACATCCTGCACTGTCTCGTGGAACAAGAGTTGAGCCTTGACGAGATCGAAAAGCGCGGTCACTCTGTTGAGACCATCCATCGAGTCGAACACCTTCTTTACATCGCTGAGTACAAGCGTCGTCAGGCAGCTCCGGGCGTCAAAATCACACTAAAGAACTTCGGACGCGATCGCCGCTACCCAATCACCAACCGTTTCCGGGATCGAAACTAGAAACAAACGGGACTTCAGATCTTAGTTTAAGATCTCGCGCACTAGGCTTGATCTCCCGTGTTCAGGCAGGCATCCGGCTTTGCCTGAATCACTTTCTACACTTCTTAGGTTAAGTCTATGACTTTGTTTGAATTTCTCCAGCGCAACCTGCGCTGGGTCGCGGGCGGATTTCTGCTCGGCTTTGGCTCCAGCTTCGGCCAGACGTTCTTTATTGCGCAATTTTCCTCTCAGATCCGCGAGACCTACAGCCTGTCTCACGGAGATTTCGGCTCTATCTACATGTTCGCCACGCTGGCAAGCGCGGCAACCCTTATCTATCTCGGCAAAATCGTCGACTATTACCGTCCAGTGGTCGTGGGCTGTGCAGCAATTGTGATCCTTGCCGGATTCAGTTTCTTAATGAGCTGGCATAACTCCATAATATTACTGGGTATTTGTCTCTATGGCTTGCGCTTGTTCGGGCAGGGCATGCTGCCCCATACCTCACAGACGGCCATGTCGCGCTGGTTCCATGGCTCCCGCGGCAAAGCGCTGAGCCTTGCCTCCTTCGGCAACATGGCCGGTGAAGCTCTTCTGCCACTGGCAGCTGTAACACTCATGGTCTCCATGTCTTGGCGCGATCTCTGGTCCGCTGCCGGTGTTACTCTGCTCCTCGTGTTCCTCCCTCTGGCATACCTGACACTCAAGAAAGACCGCACTCCGGAAAACCCGCTTGAGTCATCCCGATCAAATGGCCCGGCTGTCAGCTGGACCAGAAAACAGGTGATGGCCGACTGGCGTTTCTGGGTTGTGATGACCGCCGTGCTGGCAGTGCCATTCCTCGTCACCGGCCTCATGTTCCATCAGGTCCACTTTATGGAAGCCAAGGGATGGGAGCGCACCGTGATGCCGTCTTATCTGCCGCTCTATGCTGCTGCTGGTGCTTTGTTCTCCATGCTGGCCGGCATGCTGATTGACCGGTTCTCTGCTGTCTCTCTGCTTCCTCTCTCCGTAGTGCCGCTCGGTGTCAGTGTCCTCGTGTTTGCTTTTGCAGGCGAAGAGTATTTCGTCCCCGTGGCGTTTATCATCCTGGCCATGACCGTCGGGTCATGGGGGGCAGTTGCCTCCGCTGTTCTGGCCGAGCTGTATGGCACAGCCCACCTTGGGTCCATTCGTGCCATCTACTCCGCCATGATGGTCTTTGCCTCCGCACTGGCTCCGGGTCTCATGGGTGTCCTGCTGGACTATGGTGTTGAGCTCGACACACAGTTTGCCTTCTCCAGCCTCTACTGCTTCGGTCTGGGCCTGGTTCTGTTTGCTGTAAAGCCGCAGCTGATGCTGGTGCGCTCTCCAGCCTGAAAACAGGAAAACCCGAGATATTCCGTAGGTATTCAAGATTGGCTGGTTGACCCGTACCGGCCAACGCGATACCCGAGTGTCAAACTTGTTTATTGATGAGAAGGCTCAGCCATGAGTGTTACGGTTCGCTTCGCGCCATCTCCGACTGGTCACATCCATATCGGCAATGTGCGCCCGGCGCTTTTCAACTATCTCTTTGCCAAAAAGCAGGGCGGTAACTTCGTTCTGCGTTACGACGACACCGACGTGCAGCGCTCTAAGGAAGAGTATGCTGTCGGCATCGCCGAAGACCTGAAATGGCTGGGCATCAACCCTGATCGCGTCGAAAAACAGTCCGAGCGCTTTGCATTGTATGATGCAGCTGCCGCCAAGCTGAAAGACGCCGGTCTGCTCTACGCCTGTTACGAGACACCGGAAGAGCTGGAACGCCGCCGCAACCGTGCCCGCGCTCTGGGCCGTCCTCCTGTCTACGACCGTGCTGGCCTGAAGCTCACCGATGAGCAGATCTCTGAGTATGAGGCAGAAGGCCGTAAACCACACTGGCGCTTCAAACTGCCAAACCACGTAGAAGGCGATCCGTTCTCCTTCAACAGAACAGAAGTTCACTGGGATGATGTGATCCGTGGTCGCCAGACTGTTGATCTTGCCTCCCTGTCTGATCCGGTACTGGTGCGCGCAGACGGCACATACCTCTATACCCTGCCATCCATCGTGGATGACGCGGATATGGGCATCACCCATGTCATCCGTGGTGAGGACCACATTGCGAACACCGGTGTCCAGATTGCCATATTCCAGGCACTGGGGGCACAAGTTCCTGAGTTCGGTCACCACAACCTGCTGACCACCGCTTCAGGTGAGGGCCTTTCCAAACGCTCTGGCGCTCTGTCCATCCGCTCACTGCGTGAGGAAGGCTACGAGCCAATGGCAGTCTGCTCTCTTGCAGTTCTGACCGGCACCAGCCACGCAGTAGAGCCAGCAAAGTCCATGGAAGCTCTGGCAGAAATGCTCGACTTCTCCGGCATTTCCAAGTCCGCTGCAAAGTTCGACCCGGAAGACGTTGGTCACCTGACTGCAAAGCTGGTGCACGACATGAGCTTCGCTGATGTTGCAGATCGTCTGAAGGCAGACGGCGTTGAAGGCGATGAAGCGTTCTGGTCTGCTGTGAAGGAAAACTGCTCCACCGTCAGCGATGCGAAACAGTGGTGGGAGCTTGTCGTCGGCTCAGTTACCCCGGAGATTGCCGAGGAAGACAAAGAGTTCATCACTCAGGCCAAAGATCTGCTGCCGCGGGAGCCTTGGAGCGAAGAAACCTGGGGTGAGTGGACCAAGGCTGTGAAAGGCGAAACGGGCCGTAAAGGCAAAGGTCTGTTCATGCCGCTGCGTAAGGCAATCACAGGTCTGGCCCACGGACCAGACCTGAAGAACATGCTACCGCTTATCGGTCGGGAAAAAACTTTGGACCGACTTTCCTGATAGGCCCTTCGCGGGGCTCAACCTCGCGAGGCACAAATTTCTTCTGAACAAGCGGAGGCTCGGAGATATCACTCTGGGCCTCTGTTGCATCTACGGTCTGACGCAGCTCACTCTGGTTCGGAATAGCCGGATAAGTCGCAGTTGCACCCGGTGTCAGATCATCCAGCTCGGTGCCCGGAATCGCTTGCTCCAAAGATGGAATCGCTGGTGTCGGCTCAATGTTGTTCGGCTGACCAGCCGCTGCATCACACGAACAGGCCGGATTGTTCTGCTGTCTGAACAGATAGGCATTGGCAAGTGAGGTATAAGACGCACCGGAAAGGGAGCGCATCTGCGCTGGTGTTTCCTGCGGAACCTGGAAAACGTAAAGCTCCGTATCCTGACTTGGGCACAGCGCCTGACAGATCTCTTCATCTTCCGCCAGATCGCCCGCACTGGAGTTCGGATTGATTGGGAAGTAATAGCCATCACACTTGCGCACGCACATGGTGGCGTACTGCTGGCCGCCGGAAGAGAAACCAGCCGTAGAGCGCGGCTCCAGCTGCAAAGGCTGGTTGGCCTGCACTGGCGGTGTCAGTGGCTGGATCTGCTGATCAGAGCGATCAGAACAGTTCAGATCAACAAGTGCCTGCTTCACTTCATTCAGACGGTCCTGCATCGCGCTGGAATAGAGTTCCTGCTGTCTCTGACTATCAAGATAGCTCAGGTTCTCATTCATTTGCTGCAGGGAAGAGCTCAGCTGCTGACACTGCGGTGGGCCGAAAGACCCGTTACATCCAAAACTGGACATCTGACTTTGAACATTGCGGATGTGCACCTGCTGCTCTTCATAGGCCGTCTGCCAGCTGTTGGAGCTGCCGTTGGCCTCGACCTGTTCTGAGAGCTCGATAAACTCCGTCTCCAATCGGTCACAGACCTGGGGGCGCGCATTCGCACTCTGGGTCCAGATAAAGGACGCACCAAGGGCGAGGGCCGCAACTGCGCATGAGTGAGCGAAGGGGAGTCTGGAAATAGTCATAGCCCGCAATTTTACGTTTAGTCAGAGAGGTTTCTACAGATAAGCTATTCTATGGCCTTATTGGGGCAAAACCAACGGATTCCGGATGGTTTTGCAAAAATCTCTTCTTCTCTTGCTGGTAGTTGCCGAAAAACATCTTATATCGAGAGTGATTTGATTTGATCTTTTGTGATGGAGGGGAGCTTTGCAGATGTCTGCGCTTGGCAAGTCAGTCCTGAAAATGGTGAGCACCGTAACTGTGGCACTTGGTGTAACCCTGAGCATGCTCGGCACAGCTGCGCAGGCACAGGACCCGGACCTGATCTTCAAAAAATCCACGGTCTGGAAGTTTCTGAGCCCGGACCACAAACTGGCCACCTACGCGCTGGATGATCCGGAAGTGGAGGGCGTGGCCTGTCACTTTACCGTGCCGGAAAAGGGCGGCTTCTCAGGCTGGCTCGGACTGGAAGAGGAAACCTCTGATGTCTCTTTGGCCTGTCGTCAGGTCGGACCAATCAAGTTCAAGAGCAAGTTTGAGCAGGGCGATGAAGTCTATCGTCAAAGCCGCTCACTGTTCTTCAAGAAAATGCGCATCGTCCGCGGCTGTGACACCAAACGCAACGTACTGGTCTATCTGGTGTACTCCGACAAACTGGTTGAAGGCAGCCCGAAGAACTCCACATCTACCGTGCCAATCATGCCGTGGGGCGATCAGGTGCCGGAAAAATGCGCTGACTATCTGGACGACTAAATCGCGTTCCAGAACAGCGCCCGCACTTTCTATTAAAAACAACTGCACAAGCAGTTTTAGCACCGCTGGGCTATCCCGGCGGTGTTTGCGTTTGAAGTTCCCGTGTGAACGGGTGGAGCAAGGCGAACAGGCTCTGCCTGCGCTACTTGTTAAATGTGTTTCTTCGGCATTGGCTGTTCGCCTCGCCCGGGCCTTTTATCATGAACACGCGGGCTCCCTCTCAGACAGACGCGACTGACAGGTTTCCCTGTCATTGACAATTTCTTGTCACCACCGGACGCCCTCCGGAACGACCCCAAGCTCCCTACTACCACTGTGGTCTCAATAGGGTATGGCGCTTCACCGGACCTCCCGACACGATACGTTACCTCATGCCGGCAGCCCAACCCCGCCCACGCCACGGAATGGACGGTCCACTCCTGCCCGAATGCGTGGGCACAAACTGAGAGTAAAACAGGTGCTGGGTGAGGGGGATAAGTTTCTTGGCACTACACCACACCACCCCACACCGTCATCCCGCACAAGCGCAGCGCGATGCGGGACCCAGAGCCACACACTCTAACCTCTCCACTGGATACCGGATCTCCGCTTTGCTCCGTCCGACATGACGGCGAGACGCACCACCCCACGCCATCATCCCGCACAAGTGCAGCGCGATGCGGGACCCAGAGCCACACACTAGAACCTATCTACTGGATACAGGATCTCCGCTTTGCTCCGTCCGGCATGACGGCAAGACGCACCATCTCATACAAGCACAGCGCGATGCGGGAACCTGAGCCCAGCAACCAGCATAACCTTGAGTGATGGAGCGTCGTGTCGATGACTAATAAATTTTCATTTTGAATAAGTGTGCTTCATATTTAGGATTATAGCTCTCGGCTCTCCTGGATTTTTTCATTTTCAAAACTGAAATTTTATGAGGCTACTTCGCATGAAACGCCGGTATCTTTTGGGTGCACTGGTCTTTGTCACGATAGCAGCATCCCTTCTGACTTATCTCATCCAGACCGGAGAACGTGGACTAGCACGTCAAACTCAACCCTCTCGGGATTTGGACGTGATCCGACTTGATGCATCTGAGATCAAGAGTTTGGGGTGGGATCCCAAGGGGTTGGATGCGGTTTTCAACTATGCTGCCAGCCTGAGCACCGATACCTTTATGATCATCACTGATGGCCAAAGGGTTGGGACATTGGGTGACCTTTCAAAACCCTACAATGTCCATTCAATCAGAAAATCTCTTTTGAGTGCTGTTATTGGCCAGCACCTCGCTTTGCCCGAAAATCATTTGCGCCTAGATGCAACGCTTATGGAACTCGGTATTGATGACGCTCCGATCTCGCTGACGAATTTGCAACGAGAGACAACCGTACGCCACTTACTGCAAAGTGTTTCGGGCATTAACCACCCGGCAGCTGCATCGGGGCGTCTTGAAGAGGAAATCGACAAGCGGTTGGGGCAGACAGAGAACCAGCCTGGTACCATTTGGGCTTACAACAACTGGGATTACAACACCCTGACGACTGTCTTCGAAAATGCAACGGGCTCCGAGGTTGCGGTAGCTTTCGAGGACGGGATAGCGAAACCTGTTGGAATGCAGGATTTTGATCGTTCCGCAGTGTCGTATCTCTCTGATCCTCAAAAGTCTCAACATAAGGCAGCGATGTTCAAAATGTCTGCGCGTGACCTTGCTCGTGTTGGGAGCCTCTATCTCAATCATGGAGTTGTCGACGGTCAGCGCGTTCTTGTCGAAAACTGGACAAGTCTCATTACAGAGGATTTTGCTGAAACAGGCTATGGCGGACTGCGGATAGGGCACGGCTATCTGTGGTGGATACCTGCAAAGGAAACTGGTCTGCCTGAGGGGACTTTCTGGGCATGGGGGCTGGGAAATCAGGCTCTCATGGTGATCCCTGAATGGAACACGGTCGTGGTCCATCAATCAGACACGACCGAGTTCCTAAAGCGGTTCATCCCATTGATCAGCAGTGAAAATATGACCGGAGAAGCCGCGATCGAGCAGCTTATTTTCTCATGTCTTAAACGTGCTGCCCGTGAAACTGAGTATTGCATCGAGCACCGTTTCACCACGAAGCGTGAGTTTAAACAGCTCATGTCGCTGATCGTGGCCGCACGGGAGTAAAGCAGCTAAAGCGTATTGCTGAAAAGTGGGAACCAGGATCTCATCTACCAATCTCTGCAGGTGTTGCACTGGATACCGGATCTCCGCTTTGCTCCGTCCGGCATGACGGCAAGAGGTGCTCGCCCGCACCGTCATCCCGCATAAGCATAGCGCGATGCGGGACCCAGAGCCACACGCTAGAACCTCTCCGCTGGATACCGGATCTCCGCTTTGCTCCGCCCGGCATGACGGCAAGAGGTGCTCCCCCCGCGCCGTCATCCCGCACAAGCGCAGCGCGATGCGGGACCCAGAGCCACACACTAGAACTTCTCCGCTTGACTCCGGGTATCAGCTTTGCTCCGTCCGGTTTAACAGCAGAGGTCACTACTCTTGAAGCACAATCAGTGCCGATCTCACAAAAGCACCACAGCCACCCCAACATCACCTCGCCGAAAACACAAAGCTGCCAGCTTACCCAATTAACCAGTTTAGATGAGTGAAATTCAGGCAAAGAAAAAGGCAGCGCAGAACGCCGCCTTTAAATTTTCGGGAACTCACACTTTTGTCTGGACCATCTGAAGAGATGGGCTGGAACTCATGCAGAGTTCATAAACAGGTAAACCGCAAGGAAAATGATCGGGCTCGAGATCACACTAGCCACAATCATAGCTCCCATAGCCTGCTTCAGCATAATCAACCCCCGTTTGAATTATGAAACGCAGCTCTATCTCGGATATATTAGCACAGTTAATTCAAATATGCACTATTAACCATACCCTGAGAAGGGGCGTGGCAATTTGCGCAGTGTGATCAGATCAGTAGGTGGAGGCCATCTTCATTTTGAATGCATCTTGCGAGGTCAAAAGCGCTTCTAAAATAGCTTTGTCCTGCTTGTAGATGTCTTCCCGGAACTGCAGCTCGCCGTCTACACCGGCAAAGGCAGTGTAATAGCGCAGGTGCACTGGCACAGTCTCTGTCAGCTTCAGGCGAACGGTTTTGCCACGCGCACGCAGCTTTTCCATCTTTGCACGGCTGTGGCCGGAGCCGGAAAGCAGCACCTCGCCGAAGGTGAAGGGATCCTGTACGCGAATACAGCCATGGCTGAAGGCACGTTGATCTTTGTTGAACAGGCGCTTGGACGGCGTGTCGTGTAGATAGATGTTGTGCTTGTTGGGGAACATGTACTTCACCGCCCCCAGAGCATTCTTCCGGCCTGCCTTCTGGCGCAGCTGATACCCAAACTTGCGCTTGCTCACATTGCTCCAGTTGATCGCGGTGGGATCAACTCGTTTGCCGTTCTTGTAAACGTTGATGCCTGTACCGGAGAGGGCAGAAGCATTCTTGCGGAGTTTCGGCAGATACTCGTTGGTCGCAATGGACCAAGGAACACCCCAGGTTGGGTTGATCTCGGCATACTCAAAGGTATCGGAAAACAGTGGTGTTGCATTGCGCGGCTTGCCCACCACACTGCGGGTTTCATATAGCACATCCGTGCCTTCCATCACCCGCACCATCTGTTCAGCCACGTTCACCTTCACATAGCGGCCTGATGGCAGAGGATCATCCCAGCGCATGCGCTCCAGATTGACGAGAATCTGATTGCGGCGATCCTCCAAAGATGCATTGAGCGCAGCCCGTGTCTTCTTGCCAACGACGCCATCAACGGTCAGGCCATGGCGTTTCTGGAAGTCCTTGACCAGTGCAACCATGTCATCATTGTAAAAGGTTGGCGGCACTTCAGCTTCACTCGTCCCCGTATAGCCGGAATAGTAAGGCGCATAGCCTTCTGCCTGCAGACGTTTCTCCAGCTGAGCCACGCGGTCTCCCGTATCACCGGGCCGGATGCTTGGGCCATCTTCAATGTAAACGGGATAGTCAGAAGTCAGCGCCGCGTTATAGCGGGCCAGCTGATCCTTCAAAATGTCGTAGGAAGGGGCTTCCGGCTCCAACCCGTCGAAGAACTGCGCCAATGAACGCGTTTCTTCCATCTGCGTGAGCATGTCGTTCAGCTTTGGTACCTTAGGTGAGATGAACACGTTCTTTAGCACCTTGGTCGGCCGTACAACACCGCCTGCAATGTGAGCACCATAAGTGGCAAACGCACGGGTCAGCTGCAACTCGACAACCGCAATCTCATGAAGAGTTGCAGTCGCATTGGACGCTTCCATCACGGCCAGAATAGAGGCGAGCTGACGAACACCATAGGCTTGCGGATCAAGCCCGTGGGTGGGCGCCTTACGAATCTCAGTGACCAGATGGTTGGCAAGCGGCGTTAATGACTGATCCTCAAACCACACAGGCCGGAACTTGCGTAAGGCATAAGCCTCCGCCAGAGCGTCAACCTGTTTGGGGCTGAAACCAGCCTTCTGGATGTCTGCTTCAGAAAAGATCAAATCCCGAATGGTCTGCTCCAACTCAGAAAGCTCTGAGCCCGTTGGTTTGGCCACCTGTCCGGCAGGGCCAGTCAGAGGAGGAGCCTGCGGTTCACTCTCTGGCATCACCAGCGGCTCAATCACAGGCGGGGACAGATCTTCCGGTGCGGGCAGATCAGGCAGCGCCGCCGGATCTTCGTTGAAATTCAGCGGATCTATAAGTCGCTCGGAGGAAGTTGCATTACTGGTCGCACTTGATGGCGAGATCATTCCAATCAGACTTGCAGCGAGAATGGTGGCACAGATACTCTTGTGAGACACGTGTAACTTCCCTGTTTTTTCTTGGCTTTCCCTTAGAATTGCATCTTCGGGTAGAAATTTTGTATTTAACTTAGTTAGAAATGTGGGTGATCCGGTGAGACTAAGACTTGACCTGTAAGCCACAATCAGCGAAAAGCAACATATGAAAACGGCGATGCACACTTCTTCTTGCACCATCATTATTTGCAGCTAGCGACAACGCTGGCTGTGGCCGTTCTATCCTGCCTATTTTCTGCGTGAGATGAACGCCCGGCCAGCTGGCCAGGAGACGAACCACTATGAGCGCAGACACAGCCCAAGGCGAAAA
Organism: Pseudovibrio sp. SCP20; assembly: GCF_057774105.1. Classification (NCBI taxonomy): domain Bacteria; kingdom Pseudomonadati; phylum Pseudomonadota; class Alphaproteobacteria; order Hyphomicrobiales; family Stappiaceae; genus Pseudovibrio; species Pseudovibrio sp. SCP20. The sequence goes on from NZ_JBYMDH010000001.1 coordinate 810,324, forward strand.
GGGACTTCTGCTCACCAATACTTTGACACGCACAAAAGAAGCTTTTGTGCCAATGGATGCGTCTAACGTGCGCATGTATGTGTGTGGTCCCACCGTTTATGACTATGCCCATATTGGTAATGCGCGCCCCGTCGTCGTTTTTGACGTTCTGGCAAGGCTGCTTCGCCAACTCTATGGCAAAGACCATGTCACATATGTGCGAAACATCACAGACGTGGACGACAAAATTAATGAGCGCGCAGCACGGGAAGGTATTTCCATTCGCGAGCTGACTGAAAAAACAGCCGGTCAGTATCATGCGGATATGGAAGCGCTGGGCGCTCAGGCTCCGGACATCGAACCGCGTGCAACCGAGCACATCGAAGAGATGAAAGAGATGATCGAAACGCTCGTCGACAAAGGCCATGCCTATGTCGCGGACGAACACGTTCTCTTCCATGTGCCAAGCATGCCGGAATACGGAAAGCTCTCCAACCGCACTCTGGACGAGATGGTCGCCGGTGCCCGTGTGGAAGTGGCCTCCTACAAAAAAGACCCGACCGACTTCGTGCTCTGGAAGCCATCCAAAGCGGAAGAGCCAGGCTGGGAAAGCCCATGCGGCATCAAAACACCGGGCCGTCCGGGCTGGCACATCGAATGTTCTGCAATGTCTGAAAAGCACTTGGGCAAGGTCTTCGATATTCATGGCGGCGGGGTCGATCTGACCTTCCCACACCATGAAAACGAGATTGCCCAGTCCAGATGTGCCCACGATACCCATGCCATGGCGAACGTGTGGCTGCACAACGGCTTCCTGCAGGTGGAAGGCGAAAAGATGTCCAAATCTCTGGGCAACTTCTTCACCGTGCATCAACTGCTGGATACAGAAGAGGGCGGCGGACGCAAATGGTCTGGTCAGGCCATCCGCTACGCACTGCTTCAGACCCAGTATCGCCAGCCAATCGACTTCACGTTCAAAAGTCTGGCAGAAGGCGAAAAGCAGCTCACCCGCTGGGCAGAGCTACTGAAGAAGCATGATGTGACAGCACAGGAAAATGGTGCACCGGAAGACGCAGTTTTGGAAGGCCTGAAGGACGACCTGAACACACCACGCGCATTCGCTGCTCTTCATAAGCTCGCCCGTGACGCACGCGGTGGCGATGCAGACGCTGCACAGAAATTAGCTAATTCTATCAAGTTCTTGGGTTTTGATCTTGAATCATTTTCCAAAGCACAGAGCGAAGAAAAAGCTGAAGCGGATGTCTCTCCTGAGCTGAAGGCAAAGGTGGAAGAGCTGATCGGAAAACGTCTGGAAGCCCGCAAGGCCAAAGACTTTGCCGAAAGCGACCGCATCCGCGATGAGCTGGCAGCCGATGGTATCGTGCTCAAAGACATGAAAAACAAGGAAACAGGTGAAATCGAAACCACCTGGTCCTGCGCTTAACGGAAAAGCAGACTTTGGAGTAAGCAGATACCACAAGGAAACTTGAAGTCTGCTCCATGGTTCTGAATGGGATAACCCGTTAGGCTTGCTAAGTTTTCTCAAGGCGCGCGTTGTGTGTGCCTTGAGAGATCCTACGGAGGCAACAGGGAAGCCTCCGTCAAATGAGGGGAGCCTGAGGCAAAGCTCAGGACAATAAGCAGGGTAGGCATACTATGACGAAAGAGCGTCTGTATCTTTTCGACACGACATTGCGCGATGGGGCTCAAACCTCCGGCATTGATTTCTCCGTGGACGAAAAAATTGCCATTACCGACTTATTGGAAAGACTGGGTGTCGACTACATTGAAGGCGGCTATCCGGGTGCGAACCCCACAGACACAAAGTTTTTCTCAGAAAAGAGAACCCAAAAAGCGATCTTCACCGCCTTTGGTATGACCAAACGGGCAGGGCGCTCTGTCAGCAATGACCCCGGTGTGCAGATGGTTCTGCAGTCCGCAGCCGATGCCACCTGTTATGTGGCAAAAAGCTGGGACTACCACGTCGATATCGCGCTGAAATGCACCAATGAAGAAAATCTGGAAAGCATCGCTGACACCGTCAAAGCCTCCGTCGACGCTGGCAAGGAAGCCATGATCGACTGCGAGCACTTCTTTGATGGCTACAAGGCGAACCCGGACTACGCTCTGGCCTGCGCAAAGACCGCCTATGAGGCTGGTGCGCGCTGGGTAGTCCTGTGCGACACCAACGGCGGTACACTGCCGCACGAAGTTACCGAGATTGTCAGTGCCGTGATGCAGGTGGTGCCGGGCAGCAATCTGGGCATCCACGCCCATGACGATACCGGCCACGCCGTTGCAAATACGCTGGCAGCCGTTGTTGCAGGTGTGCGTCAGGTACAGGGCACGCTTAATGGCATCGGTGAGCGCTGTGGTAATGCCAACATGATCACCCTGATCCCGAACATGCTGCTGAAGAAGCCGTATTGCGATCTGGTGGAACTTGGCATCAAGGTTGAAGACCTGACAGAATTGACTGCAATATCAAGGAGTTTTGACGAGATCTTGAATCGATCTTCCAATGTCCATGCTCCTTATGTCGGCGCAAATGCCTTCGCTACCAAAGCTGGCATTCACGCTTCAGCTATCCTGAAGAACCCGGACACCTACGAGCACATTCCGCCAGAAATGGTCGGTAACCAGCGCCGTGTGCTTGTCTCAGATCAGGCAGGAAAATCCAACCTGCTCAACGAGCTGAAACGCCTTGGTGTGGATGCAAACAAAGCAGATCCGCGCGTCGATCGCCTGCTGGCAGAAGTGAAGGAACTGGAAGCACAGGGCTTTGCATATGAAGCCGCAGACGCCTCCTTCGAACTCCTCGCCCGCAGACGCCTGCACTCTGTGCCGGATTACTTCGACGTCCTGTCTTTCCGCACCGGAGTAGAGCGCCGCTACAATGCGCTGGGCGAGCGCGTGACGGTTTCTGAAGCGGTGGTGAAAGTGGAAGTGGACGGTGAGACCTTCATGTCCGTGGCGGAAGGAAATGGTCCGGTCAACGCGCTTGATCTGTCTCTGCGCAAAGATCTCGGCAAATACCAAAGCCTGATAGCTGACCTTGAGCTGATCGACTATAAGGTACGAATATTGAATGGCGGTACGAGCGCGATCACCCGCGTTCTCATAGAAAGCCAGAACAAGAAAACCGGCAAGCGCTGGTTCACGGTTGGCGTCTCTGAAAACATCGTAGACGCCTCCTTCCAGGCTCTGGTAGATTCCGTTCGCTATTGCATTTTCAAGGCGAATGAGCTGGAAACAGCCTGATAGATGCTGAGGAAGCTTCTGAAGAGTTGAAAGATTTGTGGTCGCGATCGCGCGGCCATTCCTACCTTTATTTCATCGGCGCCAGGCTCTCTGGCGCCCATTTATTTCGTAGTATGAGGGTTTAATGAGCCAGTCAGCATCCGCTGCTGACCAGCTGAGCACGCCGGAAGCGTTCAAAGCTGGCTTGATTGCAGCGATATCTGCTTATCTTATGTGGGGCTTTGCACCCATGTACTATAAGCTCACAGCAGACATGCCAGCGATCATCGTGATCTGCTATCGCGTGATTGGCTCCGTGCTGTTTCTTGGTGCGTTTCTGGTCATGAGCAAGTTGCGCAAAGAGGTCTTCGCCATCTTCTGCGATTTCTCCCGCCTGCGCTATCTGTTGGTCTCCGCCTCAGTCATCAGCATCAACTGGACCGTCTTTATCTGGTCTGTTGAAACGGGCAGGGTGCTGGATGCAAGCCTCGGCTACTTCATCAACCCACTCGTCAGTGTGGGCTTGGGCGTTGTGCTGCTCTCCGAGCGCCTCACCAAAGCGCAGATGCTGGCTCTAGCCATCACCATCTTCGCGGTGCTCTACAAAACCTATGAGGTTGGGGAGTTGCCGTGGGTCTCCGTGGTGCTGGCCCTCAGCTTTGCGCTCTACGGCTTCGTGCGCAAAAAAGCCCCTGTAGGTGCTGTTGCCGGTCAGTTGGTGGAAGTTCTGCTGGTTATGCCGTTTGCGCTGGGCGGTCTTTGGTACTTCACCGCAGTGGGGTCCGGCGGTATCTATCCAACCATCCCAACCGAGCATCCATGGTTCCTGTCCTTGCTGCTCTTTACAGGGGTGATCACAGCCGTGCCGCTGGTGGTCTTTGCCTTTGCCGCACGGCGCTTGCCAATGGTCTACATCGGCTTCCTGCAATACATCGCACCTTCCATCCACTTCCTCAGCGCAATCTGGTTGTTTGGAGAGGAACTGTCACTGGAAGGTCTGTTCGCCTTCGGCATGATCTGGTTCTCGCTGGTGGTCTTTTCCATTGATGGCGTCATGGCGCGCCGCCGTATGGAGAAAATAGCGTAAAAGCAATCACACGCAGAATTAAGAAAGGCCGCTCAATCAGCGGCCTTTTTCATTACATGTCTTTGACATCCGGATGTTCAACTTTGCAGCCCTCAATGGCCTTGCAAAGAATGTCGACGCTCTGCGAAACGTCCGCTGTGATTTCATAGGTGATATCGCTGTCCGGACGAATGAAGCCAAGGCCTCGCATGTGGTCGAGTAGCTCAACCAATGGCGTCCAGAACTGATCCAAATTGAGCAACAGCATTGGCTTGTCGTGACGGCCAAGCTGAGCCCAGGTCAGCATCTCCACAAGTTCCTCAAGTGTGCCGATCCCGCCCGGAAGAGCGATGAACGCGTCCGCTTTTTCAAACATGGTGCGCTTGCGCTCATGCATGTCCTGCGTCACGATCAGTTCATGGGCTTCTTCCAGCATCACTTCCCGTTCCTTCAGGAACTTTGGAATAACGCCGGTCACTTCACCACCGTTTTCAAGAACGGTTTTTGCAACAGCTCCCATAAGTCCAATGGATCCGCCACCGTAAACGAGTCGAATCCCTTCACGGGCTAACAATTCACCAAGCTGAATCGCAGCTTGTTCAAACAGCGGCTGGCTCCCCGCGTTGGAGCCGCAATATACGCAGATGCTTTTCAAGGTTTTCATAGGTATTCTGTCGCATTAGGCTAGGGGGAACGTCAAGCAAGGCTCGTAAAATGAGGTTAATTCACCCAACATGCGCAACTTGCCTGACATGGTGCACCTTGCCCCTCGGGTTAAACATGTATAACAAACACGATTAAAGTCTGTCCTTTTTGCTCTAAACTCGGCAAAAGAGGCAGCCGGATAAACTGATATCCGGGCAATCTGATATAATGTCAAAGCATGCCATGTCGAGTGAACTATGGTCTGCTTGAGGAGCAATTGAGAACCATGTCGAAATCGGGGATGAACTGGTTGCTGACAGTTGCTGTAGCTGTTGCTGCGGGCGCAATCGGTGCGGGGGCGTACTACCTGAGCAAGGAAGACACTTCGGTTGTAGCAGAAGCTGAAAAGGCTGTTGCAAAACTGGAAGCAGCTGCAAATGGCAAAGTACAGCTCAACTCGTCGGGCACACAGGTAGATAAGGCAGGGGCTGATAAAACTCCTGAAGCGACTACCAAGCTGGAGACAGCAGATGTTGCCGGCGACAATGTCCCAAGTTTCGATGTGATGCGCGTGGAGCCATCAGGTGATGCAGTGGTTGCGGGCCGCGCAGAAGCCGGTTCCATTGTCGCGCTCATCTCCAATGGCAATGTAATCGGCAAAGGCATCGCTAACAACCGCGGCGAGTTCGCGATTGTCCTCGATAAACCGCTGAAGCCGGGCGATCACGATGTCAGCCTGGAAGCGACCAATCAGGAAACTCAGGAAAAGAATGGCTCCGAGCAGCACATTGCTGTCTCTGTGCCTGAAGATGAAAGCGGTGAAGTCCTCGTTGTCCTCAATGAGCCAAACGCACCATCCAAAATTCTTCAGCTTCCGGAAGCGCCAGTTACGGCTGAACCAGTAACAACCGTCCAGACAGAGCAACCAAAAGCAGATGCTCCGGTTGAAACAGCCGCCGCTGAAACACCGGGCGCAAAAGAAGAAGCACCTGCACTTGCTGCAACCGCTGAAAAGCCAGCAGCTGCGCCAGCTGCAACCGCAGTTGCTGTGACAGAGACACCAGCTCCAACAGCTGAAACAACTGCACCATCTGCAACCGAAACTGCTGAAGCGCCAGCTGATCAGCCTCAAGCAGAAGCACCTGCTGCTGTTGCAGCACAGACTGAAACCCCAACCGAAGCTCCAGCCCCTGTTGCTGTTGCGCAGGCAAACGAAGAGCCTGAGCTGACTGTGAAGGCTGTTGAGACCGAGCAGGGCAAAGTCTTTGTAGCCGGCGAAAGTGAGCCGGGCGCACAGGTTCGTGTCTACGTTGGTGAAGAGTTCGTCGGCGAAGCCAAGGCGGGCAAAGAAGGCCGCTGGCTGGTGGAAGCTGAAAAGACCATTCCGGCTGGCAACGTAGAAGTTCGTGCCGACAAGGTGGAAAACACCGAAGGCAAAGTGGAAGCCCGTGCGCAGGTCGTCTTCACCAAAGGTGAAAACGATGTGGCCATGATCCCGGTTCGCCTCGTTGCAGAAGGCTCCGGCTCTAAAGGCTCATCTGCATCTGTCGGTATTGGTGAGCTGCCAAATGTTATCATTCGCCGCGGTGATAACCTCTGGACCATTTCCCGCCGCCTGTATGGTCAGGGAACGCGTTACACCACCATCTATCAGGCAAACAGCCAGCAGATTCAAAATCCGGACCTGATCTTCCCGGGACAGGTGTTCATGTTGCCTGTGGCTGACCTGAATTGGAAAACAATTAATAACTGATCTGGATTCTTCTCTTCGAACGTCCTATTTAAGAAGAGAAAGCTTTCCAGATTAATCTTTCGGAAAGCGCTGGATGATCAATCCAGCGCTTTCTCTGGTTTGCAAACCTACTGCGCGCTCCCGAAAAGTGATTTCGGATGAGGGTGCGTTCCCAAAGAGGGCATAAGACCCTTTCCAATCTGATGACAATGGCGCGTTCAGGACCATTGCTCTTCTGATAAGACATTCCAAATTCGCCAAACCGCTTCTGCGTATTGAGAAGCGTGCCGGGCAACAAGGCACTAGCATGACTGCAACAAGCAAAAAACAGCAGGCAAAATCCGCCCCTGCTTTGGATGCAGACGATAAAGGCTTGCTTCGTTCACTGAAAACTCTCTGGGTTTACATGTGGCCTGATGCAAGGCCGGAGCTGAAAAAGCGTGTCGTTCTGGCCCTCGCGGCGTTGATTGTCGCAAAAATTATTACCGTTTTCGCGCCCTACCTTTATGCATGGGCAACCGATGCCCTGACTGACAACAGTGTTCTGCCAAACTGGTTGCCGCCAATCCTCATTGCGCCAATCATGCTGGTGATCGCGTACAATGTCGCCAGAACCATGGCTGTCGGTTTCAACCAGATCCGTGATGCCATCTTCTCCAGCGTCGGCTTGCACGCTGTCCGCGAACTGGCCAACCTGACCTTCCAGCACCTCCATGCACTTTCCCTGCGCTATCACTTGTCACGCCGCACCGGTGGCCTGACCCGCGTGATTGACCGTGGTGTGAAGGGCATTGAAGGCATCGTTCGTTTCACGATCCTCAGCGGTATTCCAACAGTCGTTGAATTTGCCATGATGGCGGTTGTCATCTGGTTCCAGTTTGGCTTCTGGTACGTGGTCGTGGTCGGCGTCACCGTGTTCGCCTACGTTTACTACACCGTTGTGGCTTCTGATAAGCGTATCCAGATCCGCCGCGACATGAACAACGCGGACAACGATGCAAACAGCAAGTCCGTCGACAGTCTGCTGAACTTTGAGACCGTGAAGTACTTCGGCAACGAAGAGATGGAGCGGGGTCGCTTTGATAAAGCAATGCGTGGCTATGAACGCGCGGCCATTAAAACATGGACGTCTCTGTCCTGGCTCAACTTCGGGCAGGCACTGATCCTGGGTGTCGGCATGACAACCTGTATGGTCATGTCCGCTATGGCAATCCAGCGTGGCGAGCAGACCATCGGTGACTTCGTCATGATCAACGCGTTGCTCATGCAGCTGTCTGTTCCGCTCAACTTCATCGGCTTCATCTATCGCGAAATCCGTCAGGGTATCGCTGATCTGGAAGCCATGTTCTCTGTTCTGGCTGTTGAACCTGAAATTCAGGATGAACCACTGGCTGAGAACCTGAAGGTCAAAGAAGCCACCATCAAGTTTGAGGACGTGCACTTCCACTACGATGAAGAGCGCCCGATCCTCAAAGGCGTGAATTTCGAAGTCCCGGCTGGTAGCACCATCGCGATCGTTGGACCGTCCGGTGCTGGTAAGTCCACCATCTCACGCCTTCTGTTCCGCTTCTATGATGTCACCTCGGGCCGCATCACCATTGATGGCAAGGACGTGCGTGAAGTCACCCAGAAGTCTCTGCGCGATCACATCGGCATGGTGCCGCAGGATACGGTGCTGTTTAATGACAATATCGCCTACAACATCCGCTATGGCCGCGTGAACGCGACGGATGAAGAGGTGAAGGAAGCAGCAAAGCTGGCCCAGATCGACCACTTCATCGAAGCATTGCCTCATGGCTATGACAGTGAAGTGGGCGAGCGCGGCTTGAAGCTCTCCGGTGGTGAAAAACAACGTGTGGCGATTGCGCGAACCATCCTCAAGAGCCCGCCAATCCTTATCCTTGATGAAGCAACATCCGCTCTGGACACCCACACCGAGCAGGAAATCCAGTCCGCTCTGGATGTGGTCTCCAAGGATCGCACTACACTCGTCATCGCCCACCGCCTCTCAACCGTGGTGAATGCAGACCAGATCCTCGTGCTCAAAGCCGGTGAAGCCGTAGAGCAGGGCACCCACGCCGAGCTCATGGCCAACGATGGCCTCTATGCCTCCATGTGGAGCCGTCAGCGCGAAGTCAGCGAAGCGGAAGCACGTCTGGCAGAAATGCGTGAAGACGATCAGGGCTTCATTTCCAGAGGCAAAAGTGCTGAAGAAGCCGTAATTGAGGGCATAAACGACAAGAAATAGTGGGTTGAAGGGAAAGCTCTGCGCGCAATCAGGGGAATCTCTGTTTAAATAAGCTAGAGTTGCTTGCACAGAACTCTCTGAGTTGCTCTATGAGCAGAAACTTAACGTCTGAGGGGTTCAATAGCTGAACCCCTCAATTGAGCAAAGGTGGTCGACGATGTCGTTGGTAGACAGCATTTCCAAGACACTGGTTCCCATTCATAGAGAAGGTTACCCGTTCATCGCCATTGCAGCTGTCCTGACAATCATTTTAGGGTGGTTCTGGTCACCTCTTTTCTGGATAGGCCTCTTCCTCACCGGATGGGTCTGTTACTTCTTCCGTGACCCAAAACGTGTCACACCTGTTAAAGACGGCCTGATTGTTTCCCCGGCAGATGGCACAGTGTGCCTGATGGGCTCCGCCATTCCACCGCGTGAGCTGGACCTGGGCGATCAACCTATGATGCGTGTTTGCATCTTCATGGATGTCTTTAACTGCCACGTAAACCGTGCGCCAATGGCAGGCCGCGTCACGCGCGTTGCTTACAAAGCCGGAAAGTTCCTGAATGCGGAGCTGGACAAGGCAAGTGAGCACAACGAGCGCAACGGCCTGATCATTGAAAACGACAACGCCCGCATCGGCGTTGTGCAAATCGCCGGCCTCGTAGCACGCCGTATTGTGTGCTTCGTCAAAGAAGGCGAAAACATTTCTGCAGGTGATCGCTTCGGTCTGATCCGCTTCGGATCCCGTCTTGATGTTTACCTGCCACAGGGTACAAAGCCACAAGTTGCCTTGGGCCAGACCATGATTGCTGGCGAGAGTATTCTGGCAAATCTGAAAGATGAAGAAGCAGGCGACGTTGTTGCCCGCGTTTCTTAAGGTAGTATAGCGTGTCAAATCCATTTCCTCCCTACGAACCGGGAGGTCAACCCGCCAATGGAAAAGGGAGTACGCGCAAGCGCATTCCCCTTCGTATTGTTTTACCAAATGTCGTCACCCTGCTGGCGCTGTGTTCTGGCCTGACAGCCATCCGCATGGCCATGGAAGACAGGTGGGATATGGCAATCGCTGCCATCTTCCTGGCTGCTATTCTGGATGCACTGGATGGCCGCGTTGCGCGCATGCTCAAAGGCACCACTAAGTTTGGCGCCGAGCTGGACTCGCTGGCCGACTTTGTGAACTTCGGTGTAGCACCGGGCATCATCCTGTACGCATGGATGCTGGAAGACGCCAGCTCCCTTGGCTGGATTGCCTCACTGCTGTTCTCCATCTGTATGGCGTTGCGCCTGGCGCGCTTTAACGTGGCGCTGGACGATCCTAATAAACCGAAGTGGGCCAACAAGTTCTTCACTGGCGTTCCGGCTCCGGCAGGCGCGTTGACGGTCCTGCTGCCGATCTATCTGGAGCGTCTGGGCGTACCGCACTGGAACGAACTGGCATTGCCAGTTGCGCTCTACACCATGTTCATCGGCCTTTTGATGGTCAGCCAGCTGCCAACCTTCTCCGGTAAGCAGATCGGCACCCACATCCGCCGTGAATGGGTTCTGCCGTTGTTCGTCGTTGCAGTTGGTATCGTAGCGCTGGCTGCGAGCTATCCGTTTGAATGTCTGACTGTGATCAGCCTCGGCTACCTCATCTCTATTCCCTTCGCATGGCGTTCCTACAAAATCCACTGTGTAACAGGGAAGGGACCACACGCGGACTGTGATGTGATGACCACCGAGATTGAAGAGGAAAGCGTGTCAGAAGACAAAGCCTCTTTGAAAGTCAGCCTCGAAGACATCGCCAAAGCAGGTGTGCCTGATCCAAAACAGGATCAGGAGGACAGCAAGACTTAAAGTCACGCTGAAACAATGAGATTTATGAAAGGCCGTGGAACGCTCTGCGGCCTTTTTTGTTGACCTGACAGCGCTATATGCAAACGCTATCCCAGCTCCCAGCTCCCAGCTCCCAGCTCCCAGCTCCCAGCTCCCAGCTCCCAGCTCCCAGCTCCCAGCTCCCAGCTCCCAGCTCCCAGCTCCCAGCTCCCAGCTCCCAGCTTCGCTCTTAGAATGCAGGCAACAAAAAAGGCTGCCGGAGCAGCCTTTTTTCAATATTCGTATCTGAGTCAGCTTTACTCAGCAGCCTCTGGAACGCGTTTGACCTCCTCAGCCTCATCTCCGAAGCTTGGTTCTTTCGTTCCCACATTGCCATTGGCAAAGACATACTGATCCGCAGGCATTTTGCCCTGACGACGGCTGGAGATCCGCGACACGCCATTCTTCATGTGCATCGGCATCACCAGAGCAATCGGGATCACCACCAGCGTCAGCAGCGTGGAGAATGCCAGACCGGAGATCACAGCTGTTGAGAGCTGTACCCACCAGCTGGCCGTCACGCTGCCAAAAGTGGTGACCTGATTAGCAAAGTCGAAGCTGATCTGCGTCGCCATTGGAATGAGACCTGCAATCGTTGTGATCGTGGTCAGCATCACTGGACGGATACGCTGTGCACTGGTGCGCAGCGCAGCATCAACAGGGCTCTGCCCGTCTTCACGGAAGCGATTGTAGGTATCAATCAGCACGATTGCGTTGTTCACCACAATACCAGCCAAAGCCACGATGCCTGTACCGGTCATGATGATCGAGAACTTCTGCCCGGTCACCAGCATGCCCAGCAGCACGCCAAACACACTCATCACAACAGTCGAGAGTGTGAGGAAGCTTTGGTAGAAGCTGTTGTACTGGGTCAGAAGAATGATGAACATCAGGAAGAGGGCACCAATCATCGCCTTCATCAGGAAGGCTTGAGACTTGGCTTGCTCTTCGTTCGCACCGCGGAACTTGATGAACACACCCTCTGGCCATTGCTGAGTATCAAGCCAGGCCTGAATTTCAGCCTCTTTCTCAGTTATGAGGAAGCGGTCCTTATCAACGCCAGCCTTCACGTCCAGCGAGAACATGCCATTACGGCGTGTGATGCTGGAAACCTTCTGCTTCGGTGTGCGTTCCACAAAGTTGGACAGAGGGATCTGGCCCAAAGAGGTGCGCAGGCGCAGCTCATCAAACTTGTCGAGCGTACGTTCCTCCACTGGCAGGCGAACGCGAATATCCACTTCATCTTCAGAGTCAGATGGACGGTAATCACCAATCAGAACACCGTTGGTCACCAGCTGAACCATCGCCCCCACAGCAGCGATATCTGCTTTGTAGCGGGCCGCTTTCTCGCGGTTGATGGTCAACTCCCAATCGATACCTGGCAGCGGACGGCTGTCTTCCTGATCGCGCAATCCATCGATGGTGTCGATGTGGTTGCGAACACGATCCGCAGCAGCAACAGCAGCTTCGTAGTTGTTTGAGCTGATCTGCAGCTGAATGTCTTTACCGGTTGGAGGGCCACCTTCAACCTGACGGGATTCAACCTTGATGCCCGGAATCTGGGTGGTTTTCTCACGAACGCTGTTGAAGATCTCCTGCGCAGAACGACGGCAGCAGAAATCTGCAAACTCAATATCGATGGAACCAATCAGATCCGCAGGGGCATTGTTGCCGCTACCACCACGTACGCCAACAGGGAAGGCACGGGTCACAACGTTCTCAATGCCTGGCTCTGCCAGAATGACGTTATCAACCTGACGAACAAGCTCCAATGCTTCCAGCGCAGACATGTTACCGCGCGCTGTCACATAGAACTTACCTTGTTCTGGTTCTTCATCCACGAAGAACTCAGTACCGGCATTGTTGCCCATAAAGGTAATGAAGATACCCGCACAAAGAGCCAGCATGGCAACAATAGCCATCATACCAGCCCACCATCTGCGAACCAGAAACTCCAGAACCGCAATGTAAGCGCGGGTGATACCGCGCAGCTTGGAAGTGTCAAACGGACCATGCCCGGAGAATACTTTCGCTGCTGCCAATTCTTCGGTCTTGCGACGCTCAACACGAGCACGCGAGTAGTTGAGGATTGGCTTGAACATCTTCATCAATGGCAGGTAGGCAATCGCGAGGACTGCTGCTCCCAGCAACTTAGAAGCTGGCCCAAGCACCGCAACGACAGGTGTGAGGCTGGAAACCACAACAGCAAGCGCCATGGCAATGATTAGAGCCAGAAGATGCTCCCCATACTTGCTCATGAACGCAAACACGGAAGCCAAGATGCCACCCGTCACGGGTAGGAACACCATTGCAGTCAGCAACGAGCCGGACAGAACGATGATCACCATGATCGGCAGGTAGCTCATGAACTCGCCAGGAACGCCCGGCCACAGCAGCATCGGCAGGAAGGCTGCCAGTGTGGTTGCTGTGGAAGATACAATTGGCCAGAACATCAGCTTGGCGGCACGGATATAAGCATCCCGCGGAGGCATACCTTCTGCAGCCTTACGGTCTGCGTATTCCACCATCACGATCGCGCCATCAACCAGCATACCAACGGTCAGCACGAGGCCGAACATCACCATGGTGTTCACGGTCATGCCGATGGTTGTCAGGGTCAGGAAGCCGAGCATGAAACTGGTCGGGATTGCCAGACCAACAAGCACTGCAGAGCGCAACCCAAGAGCGGCCACCACAACGATCATCACGAGGAAGATCGCGGTCATAATGGAAGATTCAAGGGAGTTGAGAACCTGGAAGATGTTGTCGGACTCATCCAGCATGTAGCTGACAGACACAGTTGGTGGCAGATCCTTTGTGATCTCCTCAACAACAGTGCGCACAGCTGCGTTGTTCTCGATGATGTTCTCGCCAATACGCTTCACCACGTCCAAAGAAACAGCTGGCTGGCCGTTCACCAGAGTGAAGGTGCTTGGGTCTTTGAAGGTCCGCTTGATGGTCGCGATATCGCCTAGAGTAACAACACCTTCGCCGGACTGTTTCACTGGCAGCGAATAAACATCATCGGCGTCAAGGATCAGACCCGGCACCTTGATGTTGAAGCGACCGGCACCACCATCAATAAAGCCTGCTGCAATCAGCTGATTGTTCAGGCTAAGCGCGTTGATCAGCTCACTCTGGCTGATGGAATAGCTTTCCATCTTCAGCGTATCGATGATCACTTCCAAAAGCTCATCGCGCTGACCAGTCAGCTCAACCTCTTTCACAGACGCAATGGACTCGATCTCGTCTTTCAGACGATCTGCAAGTCGGTAAAGCGTGCGGGAAGGGACATCACCGGAAAGGGCAATAGTCATGGTTGGCTGAAGCGCCATGTTGTGTGTGCTGACAGTAGGCTCTTTGGCGTCCTCAGGGATCTTGCTTTTCGCCGTATCCACCTTCTCGCGAACGTCCGTCAGAGCCTTGTCTTTATCGACGCTGATGTCGAACTCCAGTAAGATACCAACGTGCCCTTCAGAGGCAATGGTTGTGATCTCTTTCAGCCCTTCAAGGCCGCGGAGCTCTGTTTCCATCGGCTGACCGATCAGGCGTGTCCCATCTTCAGGAGAGATGCCGGACTGGCTGACAGAAACGTAAAAGAAAGGAACGTCAATATCAGGAGCTGCTTCTTTCGGGATCGCGATGTAGGACATAATGCCTGCGATCACCATGAAGAGCATCATCACAAAAACTGTTTTGGGGCGGTGGAGCACCCCTTCCAGCATGGAAATCATTGTGAAACCTCCGCGGTTTCAAAAACAGGATGAACAGTACGGCCTTCTTTCACGAAGTCCTGACCCACAGTAATAACAGTCACTTTTTCTGGCAGGCCTTTCAGCCATACGCCTTGTGTGTCGCCGCCGATCAGTTCAACAGGGTAGAAAATGACCTTGTTGTCCGCATCAACACCGCGCAGACCAATGTCGCCATTGTCAGCGAGGGTCAGGATGCCCGGAGAAACGAAGTGCGCTTTCTCTTCCGCAAGCTGCAGTTGCGTGCTGGTGGTGACGCCGTCCTTCAGTTCAAAGTCAGAGTTCGGCAGTTCCACCTCAACGCGGAAAGTGCGGGTATCAGGATCAGCAGAGCTTGCAATGTAGCTCACCTTGCCTTCAACACTCTGGCCGGTCACCAGATTAACAACTGCAATCTGACCAACCTTCACCGCCTGAATATTGGATTCAGAAACTGCACCAATGGCAAGCATTGGGTCCGGAGCCATGATTGTTGCGCAGACTTTGCCAACACCAAGCATCGCACCAACTTCAGTCAGCGGTGTTTCAATAATGCCATCAATCGGTGCGCGGATTTCGGTGCGGTCCAACTCCAGCTCCGCTTCCTGCAACTGGGCTTTGGCCGCATCGCGTGTTGCCTTCAGCGCGATCACACGGTTTGCTGCAGAAAAGCCCCTGTTGTTCAGCTTGCTGGCAGCTTCATAATCAATGTTCGCCTGTGCCAGAGCTGCATTGGCCTGCAAAACCCGCGCTTCACGTGCACCGCGATCCAAAGAACACAGCAGATCGCCTTTGCGAACAAACATACCTTCCGTTGCCGGACGTGTGCGAACCACGCCAGAGGTTTCCGAATGCACCTCTACGCGAGTGTCAGCCTGCGTGCGCCCACGCATTTCCAGAAACGGCGTACGGGTTGTCGCTTCCAGAGTTTCCACTTTTACGGCAAACGGTAAAGAGGCTTGGGCTTTCACGCGTTCGGCTGGCGGTGGCGTAGAATTTTCGCCGTTACCCTGACCCATCACAACAGTGGTGCCAGTTGCCATCCAAATACCAATTCCGGCCGTAAGCCCCAATGCCAGAACATGTGAAAATCGAATTGCCATTTTTCTCTCCGCCGGTTCTAGGCGATTATTCAGCTGCTTGAGCGTGGGAGACACGCTCGCTGGCGATGCGCTCAAGCTTGCTTCGGTTCATTTTCAAGTAATCAAGGGAAGCACTCAGTGTGGTAATTCCGTATCCCAGCGTCCAGGCGCTCGCCGGATCTTCACAAAGCTCAACCTCGTGTTTCATGCCCCCGATCTTCAGCTCCAGATGCTCGATGCGGCGGTCGATCTCACGTGAGATGAACTCGCCTCCAACCCATCGGCTATAAAGAGCAAGAAGAAGGAAAGGGGACCTGAACAGATCTTCGACAGGGGTCGCGGTCAGCTCTTGCACAAAAGCGTCACGCCCTGCCTGCGTAATAGAATAGATTTTTCGGGACGGTTTGCCTGAGGAGGTCTCTTCGCGCCACGTCACAAGCCCTTCCTGTTCCATCTTGGCAAGTGACGGATAAATCGACCCGTAACTGGCTTCAATGAAATGGCTAAAATGACCTTCTTGCGCAGTCTTGCGAATTTCATATCCCGTCGCGTCTCCGCTGGACAATATGGCAAGACAAAATTTTCGTGTGCTCATACCCACCACATGGCACTGAGTGTTGAAAACAGAGCCCATACAGCGATGAGCTCGCATAAACTACTGAACTTAAAAGACTTAATTTCGACTAGAGCAAAAGTCTGATCACGTTCGATATATATCGATTAGATATATGTGAAACTTTTCTACTTAATGCTCTGAACGCTGTCAAATGTAGAAATGTAACAGGATGTCCCACTCTTGCTACATAGGGTTCAGATTGGTCACGTGCTCAAAAATTCAATGGGTCTCTCTCATTTTTAATAAATAATCTGCAAAAGAATGTGTTTGCCATCACAGGTTGTTCCAATTTTCTTCGTTTACGAAGCAGTTGTGCATTGGATTTCTGCACAAACCTACTTGTCTTGTCTTGCTGTTTTGAGGTGAAGTGTCTCCGGTCAACTTCAAAAAGGTATTTCATGATGGATTATGCACGCGATATGATTGGGTTTGGCCGGAACACACCAGACCCGAAATGGCCAGGCAATGCGAAGATCGCGGTACAGTTCGTCATCAATTATGAAGAAGGCGGCGAAAACAACATCCTTCATGGAGATGCCGGTTCTGAAGCATTCCTTTCTGAAATTGTCGGCGCGGAATCATGGTTGAACCAGCGCCATATGAATATGGAGTCTATCTACGAGTATGGCTCCCGCGCTGGCTTCTGGCGTTTGTGGCGTTTATTCCAGAAACATAAGTTTCCAGTCACCTGTTACGGCGTTGCAACTGCGTTGGAACGCAATCCCGGTGCAGTTGAAGCAATGAAGGAAGCTGGTTGGGAAATCGCCTCTCACGGCCTCAAATGGATTGAGTACAAGGACTTTTCTGCCGAAGAAGAACGCTGGCACATTGAGCAGGCGATTAAGATCCATGAGGACACCACTGGCGAGCGCCCATACGGTTGGTACACAGGCCGCACTTCGGTCAACACACTGCCGCTGATCATGGAAGAAGGTGGCTTCCTGTACAGCTCAGACAGCTACGCAGATGATCTTCCTTACTGGGTGGAGGGACCAAAAGGTCCGCATCTGATCATCCCTTACACGCTGGATGCCAATGACATGCGCTTTGCAACACCGCAGGGCTTTAACAGCGGTGACCAATTCTTTACCTACCTGAAAGATAGCTTCGACACGCTATACGCTGAAGGGGAGGATGGAGCGCCTAAAATGATGAACGTTGGCCTCCATTGCCGCTTGGCTGGACGCCCTGGCCGAACTGCTGCTCTGGCCCGTTTTCTGGATTACATCTCCACCAAACAAGACGTCTGGGTGCCGCGCCGCATCGATGTTGCACGCCACTGGCACGAGCATCACAAACAGTAAGCTCTTCAAAAACTGAGGCAATTACCTTCCTTGCCCCAAGTGAGGGAGGTTGCCTCGCCATCTGTAGAAAAGCCATTTTGTTCTTGAACTGGCCGCAATGCAGCCATTTGCAGGCCAGACACACCCTATATTGCCTTGTTGGTCGCACCCTTTGAATCCACATAGTGAATAATGCATAGGTTCAAATTGTCGTGACCATCTGTCTTCCTCAATTAGTTATTGATAGAGACAAGTTAGAAACGCAAATCGGCTGTGCGGTATGCCTATTGCATCATCCTCGGCAATCTAACTTAAGGAACAATAATAGGGTGACCATGAGCTTTTTAAGTGCAACGGCCGAGAAGGCGAGGCATTCAAGCAAAAGAAGTTTGTCCCGGCGTGGTTTTGTCATCGGAACAGCAGCTCTGGCGTTGGCTGGCTGTCAGACCACAAGTGCACCAAAACGTAAGACGGTCGCTGATCTCCGTCAGGACCCATACTACAAGGCTGTTTACGGCCCGATGCCGGAAGAAAAATTCCCCGTCCCGGCAGTGAACCTCAATGAAATTCCTGATGGCAAATATCTCCGTCAGGTCGTCAACTACACCGGACCTGAAGCGGGCGGCACCATCGTCGTCGACCCATCCAACCGCTTCCTGTATCTGGTGCGTGGTGACGGCACCGCCATGCGCTATGGCGTTGGCGTAGGCCGCGCAGGCTTTGGCTGGAACGGCGATGCTGTGATCCAGTACAAGCGCCAGTGGCCGAAATGGACGCCGCCTGCAGAGATGATTGCACGTCAGCCAGAGCTGGAAGAATTCCGCTATGGCATGGCGCCGGGTATTGAAAATCCGCTGGGCGCCCGTGCGCTCTACCTGTTCCAGAACGGTAAGGACACTTTGTACCGCCTGCATGGCACCAACGAGCATTGGTCCATTGGCAAAAACGTGTCCAGTGGCTGTATCCGTCTGCTCAATCAGGACGTGATCGACCTTTACAATCGCGTGCCAAACGGATCACGCGTCGTGGTTCGTCCGGCAAGCAATCCGGTAGAGCCGCTGAGCGTCTGATTAAAAAATCATCGCGAAAAAGAATGAAAGGCCTGATATCCCCATCAGGCCTTTTGTGTATCCACCTTTGGAAAACGCGAGGGAAGGTTGAGGAAAGTGTAACGAACTGTAGCAAAACGCCGGTTCAGACAATGTCATTACGTTTTTACAAACTTCAAAATGCACATGTCTCACAAAAGCAATGTAAAACACTCTCAACTAATATGTTCTTTCAAGCATACTTGTTTCGCCAAGAGGCTCCCCATTGATCCAGTGAGCCTGCATAGCCGTAAGTACTGCGAATTCTTGTAGGAGTTGGGTGTATATGTCCCGTTCTAGGCAGGCTGTAAAAGTTGGTCTGATCGCCATCTCAATTGGCGTTGCAGGATTGTATATCGGCAAACCGGCGCTGTTCTCAAAGCCGGTTCCATTTCTCTCTTCCATTGGACTAACGCTCTGGCCTGCGGAAACCTCCGAAGTTGCCGTGCAGGGTTCTGGCAATAAGCAGCAAGGCAAGAAAGGTGGCGGGAAACGTGGATATGGTGGAGGTGGCAATCAGGAAATTCTCGCCCGTGCCCGCAATGTAACCACCGGTGTCACCGACACATTTGTCCGCGCCATCGGCACCGGCCGTGCGGCCAAGATGACGGATCTCTACCCGGAAGCCTCAGGCCGCATTCAGGAGCTCCCATTCGAAGCAGGCACACGTGTTTCTAAAGGGGATATCGTCCTGCGCTTGGATGATGCTGAAGAGAAACTGGCCGTAAACCGAGCTAAGCTGGCGCTGAAAGATGCAGAAGAGCAAGTCGAGCGCTACGAAAAGCTCATGACCTCTCAGACCATCTCCACCGTTCAGATGCAGAATGCTCTGCTAGCAACTAATCAGGCACGGCTTGACCTGGATAAAGCCAGCATCGATCTGGATCGCAGACTGGTGAAAGCTCCGTTTGATGGTGTGCTTGGCATCATGGATGTCGAGATTGGCGATTACGTCACCCAGTCCTCACGGATCACCGGCCTTGATGATCGCTCCAGCATTCTGGTGGAATTCGTTGTTCCAGAGCGTTTCGCGAACAAAGTGAAGCGCGGTGACAAGGTTGAGCTGCGCACCGAAGCCATGCCGGGCCGCATTTTCAGCGGTGAACTTACCGCCATGGAAAACCGCGTCAATTCAGAATCCCGCACACTGAAAGTACAAGCCACCGTCGACAACCCGGATGACTTGTTGCGTTCCGGTATTGCCTTTGATGCACGGGTGCAGCTCGAGGGTGACGAATGGCCATCTGTCCCATCAATCGCCCTGAAATGGGATCGCTCCGGTCCGCATATCTGGCTGGCTGAGGGCGGGGAGGCTCTTCGTACCGATGTCATCGTTATCGAGCGAAGTGCTGATCGCGTGCTGATCGAAGGAGAAGTCGAGCCGGGTGATATTGTCATCACAGAAAGCGTTCGCGACCTGAGGCCGGGCACCAAAGTGCAGCTGAGCCCCGAACCAGGTTTTACACTCACACAGCCGGAAGGCAACAAACCACCGCTTGTGAGTGAAACCCAAACCTCTGAGGGCAAGGGGGAAGGAGAGCGCAAAGGCAAAGGCCGCGGTAACGGCAAAAACAAGCCAGCGGATGCTGAGCAAACTCAGCAGGGGGAGCCTGTTAAAAGTTCTGGCTCCCGCTCCGGTGCATCCCGCGATGATGCCAACCAATCCAGCTCCTGATTGACGGACCCCAAGGTGTTTCTATGACCACTGACAAAAACTCCAAACGGGAAAGTCATCTGAGCGGATTGTATGCCCTGAGTGTACGTCGTCCGGTATTGGCGATTACCCTGAACCTCCTCATCATCGTTGCAGGCATTGCAGCACTTCTGGGCGTTGAAGTGCGCGAGATGCCCAATGTGGACCGGCCTGTTGTAACCGTAACAACCACCTATTCCGGTGCTCCGCCGGAAGTCACGGATGCTGAAATCACTAGTGTTCTGGAAAAAGCAATCGCTCGAACGGCTGGCATTGAATCTGTTTCATCCTCCTCAAAGTATGGCCGCAGCAGGATCACAGTTGAGTTCAACGATGGCGTGGACGTCAGCGAAGCCGCCAACGATATTCGCGATGCCGTCAGTGGGGCAGGGCGTAACCTGCCTGAAGACGCTGATACGCCTGTGGTGGTGAAAGCTGACGCTGATGCTGACCCGGTCATGCGCCTCGTGGTGACATCCGATGAAATGCGCATTGAGGAGCTCAGCAAGTTTGTTGATGACGAGATCATCGATCGCATCACCTCGGTGCCCGGAGTGGCCAGCGTAGATGTTTATGGCTCGCAAACACCTGTCTTCAAAGTCGCGATTGATGTGCAGGCCATGTCATCAAGAGGCCTGACACCAGATAACCTGCGCAGCGTTCTGCAAGAGCTGGCTTTGGATACCTCTGGCGGTTCTCTGGAAACAGGCGATCAGGAGCTCTTCGTTCGTGCCAACTCTGATGTGAAGACCGCCGAACAGATCGGCATGGTCAAACTGAATGACACGACACGTATCCGCGATATTGCTTTTGTAAGCTACGGGCCGGAAAGAGCATCTTCCGGCGCGTTCTACAATGGTAAGCGTGCTGTCGGCATGGGCATCATCCGCTCGGCCAACTCCAACACCATCGATATCTCCAATGATGTCCGTGCTGAAGTTGCCCGGATGCAGGAACAGCTGCCTAAGGATGTGGAAGTCAACATCAGCAGTGATGATGCCACCTTCATTGGCGGTGCAATCAAGGAAGTGGTGTTCTCGCTCTTCCTCTCCACCAGCATCGTCGTTGGTGTGATGTTGCTGTTCCTTGGCTCAATCCGTGTCACGCTCATCCCAGCCGTCACAGTACCTGTAGCCTTGATCGGTGCCTTGGTTGGCATCTGGCTGGCAGGCTTCTCCGCAAACGTGCTCACATTGCTGGCCTTGTTGCTGGCAACCGGCATGGTGGTGGATGATGCCATTGTGGTGCTGGAGAACATCTCCAAACGCGTTCACAAAGGGCAGGGACCACGAGCTGCTGCGATCCTCGGTACGCGTGAGGTATTCTTCGCAGTGATCACCACGACTGCGACACTCGCCGCCGTCTTTATCCCGATCTCGTTCCTACCAGGTAGTGTCGGGAAGCTTTTCTCCGAGTTTGGTTTCGTGCTGGCAATCAGCGTTATGCTGTCCTCCTTCGTTGCGCTGACACTCGCGCCAATGATGGCATCACGCCTGCTGCGCACGAAAAACTATGAGGACACGCACAAGCCCTCTGCCGCATGGAGAGCAATCTCAAGTGTGGGAACTGCCATAGAACGCGGTTACTCCAACGTATTGGACTGGTCTCTGCGCCGACCATTCGTGCTGCTGGGCCTGGCAACCTTGTTCGTCATCCTCGGTGCTTCACAGTTCACATCCCTGCCGCGACAGCTGACACCCTCTGAGGACCGCTCTGTGATCTTCATGATCGCCTCAGCGCCGCAAGGCTCCAGTCTGGATTATACAGCTGCTAAAATGCGTGAGCTGGAAATCATTGCTCAGCCTTATGCAGAAAATGGTGAAGCGCGAAGCATCATGAGCCTTGTAGGGATGGGCGGGCAAATCAATCGCGGCTTCCTCATTATGTCCTTGAAGGACTGGGCAGAGCGTGATCGCTCTCAACAGGAGATCGTCAACGAACTCCAGCGCAAAACCTCCAAGATCCCGGGCCTTAAGGTGCGCGTGGCTCAGCCAAATACGCTGGGCATCCGTGGTGCCGGGCAGGGCCTTCGTTTCGCGGTGACCGGCACCAACTATGATGAATTGGCTGAAAGCGCTGATGATATCGTGGCTGAAATGCAAGCGCGTTACGGTGACAAGGTCGGCTTTGCATCCGTCTCCTACGAAACAACCCAGCCACAGCTGCTGGTCAGCGTGGACAGAGAGCGCGCCAACGATCTGGGCCTCTCGTCCGACAGGATTGCCTCCAACCTGCGTATGCTGCTGGATGGGTCTTCTGTCGCGGATCTCTTCGTGGAAGATGACGGCATTCCGATGGTCATGGAAGCAGGTGGCCTGCCACTGCGCTCAACCCGTGACTTGGAAAACATCTTCATCAAGAGCAGAGACGGCACCATGCTGCCAATGTCTTCCATCGTTTCTATCGAGGAAGAGGCCGTTGCACCAAGCCTGACACGTGAAGAACAGCAGCGAGCCGTCCCGGTCACCATCGCCATCAATGAAGGCTACGATCTGGCTCAGGCGATTTCAGATATGAAACAGGTCGCTGAAGAAGTTCTACCCGAAGGAAACAACGTCACGCTCCTCAGTGAAGCCGCAGTTCTGGAGAAGACCACTTCCAATGTCTACATGACGTTCCTCTTCGCGATCCTTGTGGTCTTCCTCGTGCTGGCTGCGCAGTTTGAAAGCTTCATGAGCGCCTTTGTGATCCTCTGCACAGTACCATTTGGGGTATCCGCCGCGATTATCTCAATCGGCCTGACAGGTGGCTCCATCAACGTCTACTCCCAGATCGGTATCATCCTGCTGGTCGGCCTCATGGCAAAGAATGGTATTCTGATCGTAGAGTTTGCCAACACACTGCGTGAAGAAGGACGCTCTGTGTTCCAGGCGATCCACGATGCCTGCCTCATCCGCTTTCGTCCGGTGGTGATGACTGTTGTCTCTACCGTGCTAGGCGGTGTACCGCTCGTTATGGCGTTTGGTGCGGGTGCTGAAGCGCGTATCGAGATGGGGTGGGTGATCGTCGGCGGTCTGGGCTTTGCGACGCTCTCAACGCTGTTCGTGACACCAGCAGCCTATCTGCTGCTGATGCGCTTTACGAAACCACGTAAGGCCAGTGAAGAGAAACTGCACAGCGAGCTGGACGAAGCCCTGGGCACCACTAACACGCCAGCGGAGTAACACCCGTTACGGACAGGCCGAGATGATGACGATACTCGTATTGCCTTCGTCTCGGCATCTCTGTGCAAGGTAATAGATGTCGAGCCGCAGTGTGACCAGATGCGAGTTTGCACCCGGTTGCGTCGTCTCATTCACCCGGTGCCCGAGGTCCTGAGAAAGCTCCAGTTCAAAGAAAGCCTCACTCTGGGAGAAGTAAGAGAGCAGCAAATCCAGATCCAGCGCTTCATTACCCGCAGCGTCGACCACGCGGGTTTGGCGCAACTTATCGCGCCACATGAGCTCGCCGCAATTATCAAGAAACTGCTCGCAGGAGACCAGCTGGTCAAACAATTGATGCACAGTGGAACGAAGCATCTACACCCAATCCAAACCTTCAAATGCAGGTAACAGCGCAAGTATAGCGCACAGATCTGATTTCCCCTCAAAACCAAACAGTAAAATTGAAGGCAAGCGTCACTTTACTGCGTTCTACCTCCCCAACTAGTCCCGGATCACCCCTCAATTGTCACAGAAATGCAATAAAGCGCATTGAGTGCGCTTTGTTTGTGATATGCTTAACTTTTCCCTAACGGAATTAAAGGTGCGACCCCGGAGAGATACCATGCGCTTACTCAAGCTTTTTCCATTGATGCTTGCGTTTCTTACAGGCCTGTTGCTGCCGGTCTCAGCCAATCAGGCACTGGGCATTCAACAGCTAACAGAAGTGAGCGGCAGGGCTGAAGTGGTCGATAAACGCCATCTTGATATCTACCATACCTACGGCATCGTCAGAGTAGGGCTCATGTGGCCTGCCAAGAACCACTATTCCCTGCGCAGGCAACTGGTGACGGCGGTAAAAGTGAAGTGCTTGATGTTTGGCTCTGAAACCCATGCCAGCTGTGTGGCGATCGATCAGTTTGGCTCCCGCTGGATGCTGGGCAGCGCAGGCCAGATGGCCTTCACTAAATAGGGGGAGGAAAAGCGCCGAACTGCATTAAGCTTCGGCGCTCATCAGATTTATTTATTCTTCGCGAATGTGTCCATCATGATGTCGACGAAGAGCTGTGCGTTCGCATCAAATGCCACCTTGCAGTTCACCGGCTTGCCGCCACGGCGGTTCTTGTCCACGACGGTGCGACCAACGGTGAGTGCGCCTTGTGTTTCAATGTCGACAGGACACTCTTCCAGCGTAATCACCTCAGGCTGAATGAGGTGAGCAATACAAAGCGCGTCATGCACGGGAGCGCTGTGCTCCACATCCATCTTCTGGATCTTGTCGTGAATGCCAATGCGGTGACCTGTGCAAGCGGCCATTGCTTTACCGGCTGGCGTGCCCAGCTCATCAAACTGACGGCACTGTGTTGCAGTCACTAGTGCTTTGTGTGTTGCATCCAGCGGCACCATAGTCAGCTTCTCAAAGCCTGCATTGAACACAGCATAAGCCGCTTCAGGGTCCGCCCAGATGTTGAACTCAGCAGCAGGGGTTACGTTCCCCACATCGTGACCACCACCCATGATCACAACTTCAGGAATAAGATCCACCAGCTTAGGCTCTGCAGCCAGTGCAGCTGCAATGTTTGTCAGCGGAGCAACCGGAACCAGTGTGATTGGATCAGTCGCATTCCGGTAGGTCTCAACCAGATACTCAACCGCATGCTGCTCCTGTGCTTTCAGCGCAGTTTCAGGCAGGGGCAGGTGCTTGCCGTGGATTTTCTCGGTCAGATCGTTCTTGGTGCGTGGTACTGGAAAATCATTGCGCACCAGAGGTTTTGGGCAGCCCGCATAAACCGGGATTTCAGGCTTGCCGATATAGTCGAGCACGCGCAGAGAATTATCTGTGCAATAATGCAGCTCAGCGTTGCCGTTGACTGTGGTAACGCCAATCAGATCAAGATCTTCATGCAATGCAGCCAGCATAATGGCAACGGCATCATCTGTGCCGGTGTCCACATCTAGTATCAGTTTTCTTTTCATTATTCGCTCCCGGAAAGCTGATCGCTGCTAACGCCATGGGTGCGCAGCGGCAGCCTTATATGCAGATGCATCATCGCGGATGATTGGGTACATGCGTGTGATGCATGAAAAAAAGAGATAAGAAACAAGAGACTAGATTATTCTGGCAAGGTCAATTACCTGTGTAATGGAACTGACGATATATCACAGCTTCATCCCATTATTTGACGAGTAAAGCATGCCTGCAAATCCCATTTTCTCTGATGACTATTTCGAAGCTCAAGAGCGTTTCATCGACTTGTCCCAGCGCCTCGGTCTCGAAATGGAAGTGATCCCGCATCCCACCTTCATAAGTGAGGAAGGGCCTGTGCAGATGGCTGTCGCAGTGCAGGGTAAGCAGGAATGTGAGCATGTTGTCTTCATCACATCCGGCGTGCATGGAACCGAGCTGACTGCCGGCTCCGGCATACAGTTGGACCTGATGCAGCGCTATCTGGATCAGGTGCCGTCAAACACGAAAGTGGTCTGGGTACATGCAGTCAATCCGGCAGGCTGCGCGATCTTCACCAGAACTGACGAGAACAACGTCGACAACAACCGCAACTCCATCAGCTTCGATGGGGAACTGCCGCAAAATCCGGATTACGAAGAGCTTCACACCGCCATTTGTGCACCCGAAATTACCGGTGAGCCATGGGCAAAAGCCAATGCTGAGATCAAAGCCTACACCGACAAGAACGGCGCTGGCGCACTCACCCAAAAAGTCCTGAAAGGCCAGTACACAGTGCCAATGGGATTGTTCTACGGAGGTGTTGAAACCTCCTGGTCCACCACAACGTTGAAGCAGGTGATCTCGCGGTACGGACAAGGCGCGAAACGCGCAACGATTATCGACCTGCACACAGGTGTCGGGCCAAGCGGCTTCTGTGAGGTGATGGATCTGAGTTCTAAACCGGGAGAAGAGGTGGAGTGGAGCCTGATTGGCGGCTTCATGTGCGACACCATCGATCTGCTGGATCTGGATGAACCACCTACAAAGCTCATTCTGGAGTTTGGCACCATCCCGTTTGAGCAGGTACTTGATGCTCATCGCCGCGACAACTGGCTGAAACGCAATCGCGATACCGTTGCGCCGGAACTCGCAGCAGAGATCCGGCAGGAACTCAAAGATGCACTCTTCGTTGATACGCCGGAATGGTGTGAAGCGTTGCTAACTCAAAGCCGGGATGTGTTTGAACAGTACGTTCTGAAAGTTGGTGCGGAAGTTTAAGGCAAAATTTCAGTCCCATCATAGGCCAGACATTTGCCTGTTTGGGACTGATCCACTTTGCTGATCACATCCAACAGCATTGCGGCAGACTTGGCAGGGCGCATCATTTGCCCCTCTGGAATGTTGCGCTGAAACGGTTTGGAAAGATCGCTGTCGACCGTCCCCGGATGCACACCAATAACAACTGAGCTTTGATGCGTGCGCTGCATCTCAATTGCCGCGCACCTGATCAGCATGTTCAAGGCTGCTTTTGACGCGCGATAAGAGTACCAGCCTCCGAGATAATTATCGGAGACACTGCCAACACGTGCCGAGATTGCTGCAAAGACCGCCTTTTTATGCTTCGGCAACAGGGGCAGGAAATGCTTCATGATTATCGCTGGCAAGATCGTGTTGGTGTG
Source organism: Pseudovibrio sp. SCP20 (assembly GCF_057774105.1). NCBI lineage: Bacteria > Pseudomonadati > Pseudomonadota > Alphaproteobacteria > Hyphomicrobiales > Stappiaceae > Pseudovibrio > Pseudovibrio sp. SCP20. Next base: position 837,330 of record NZ_JBYMDH010000001.1, read on the forward strand.
CAGCGTTTCTTCCATGCTAGCGACGGAAAGTGACCGCATGGTTTTCTCTGGTTTGGCGGTGGCGCTGTGAAGCTGCCCAGTCGCCACAAAAATCAAATCAAGCCCACCAACCGCTTTAAGTGCTTCTGCATTGGCCTGCAGGACTTCCAGATCTTCCAAGGAAAATGCGTGGCTTTCAATCCTGTCGTGTTTGGGAATGCGTTCAGGCGAACGTGCAAAGCAAAACACCTTGGCTGTGCCGTATCGGTCCAGGCATTCCTGCGCAAAAGCAGAGCCAATAGCGCCGCTTGCACCAAACACAGCAATCCGTTTGGGAGAAAAGGGCATGACACATCCTTAGCAGGTTGAAACTGCGGGAAGTGTTCTTGAGCCATGCAAAAACGTCAACTAGCGGAAAACAGGAAGAGCTACTGAGTGCAGTGATAAACTTCAATGTAAGGAAGAGAATGGCTGGGGATCCTGGACTCGAACCAGGACCGACGGAGTCAGAGTCCGCTGTTCTACCATTAAACTAATCCCCAGCAGAACAGGAGGGTGGTGTTCCCTGTAATGCAGAAGCTTAAACTGAAATTGGCTGGGGATCCTGGACTCGAACCAGGACCGACGGAGTCAGAGTCCGCTGTTCTACCATTAAACTAATCCCCAGCAATAACAGTAAGTTAGCTACTGCTCGCCGACAAACAGAAGCAAGCTGCTCAATTCGTCGGTGAGAGGGCTTTTAGTGTCCGTACCTTACCTTGTCAACTTGGTTCTGGTGAGTTTTAACAAAATCAGTGGTCTAAGCGGATTTCTGGACCCTCACTTGTGAATAAGGATCACGCCTCTGCGTGTTTTTGCGCAGCCCATCTCTCTGCGAGGCCACAATAAGGCAGCTGCTTTCCTGCACAAGTCGGGCAGTAAGCTCTTGGAGTTTCCTGCAATTTGAGAGAACCCGTTTAAATTTAGGACTGTACCATTCCAATGGGGCGATTGCTGTTTGCCATTAAACTGTTACAATGTTGCCAACTTGAAATGACTTCGGTCCGGATCGCATCCAGATGCCGTCAGGACTGCACAAAGGCATAGCACTTGAAAAAAACGGGTGAGCGGTCCTCTTCGGATGGAACGAGAACGCCCGGCGTCCCGGGAAGCTCTAAAAAGGGCAGACGGAAGCAACGCCACAGAAAGCGCCAGTCAGGAGACGCCAAAAGTGTGTCTCCTCAACGCGCTGAAACCGGTCATTCTGCTGTAGCGGCGGAAGAGACTGGCAGTTCTCGTCCTGAAGGCGCCAAGCGGCAGAGGAAGGCACGTCGCGCAAAGCCTAACCGGGCTGAAAGACGTGCGCTCTTAAACCAGAAGCTACATCCGCCCGTTGTCAATATTGATCCGGGCGGTACATCAGTAGAAGTTTTGCCACCTGCTCCTAAAAAGGAGGAGGCCAAAAAGCATGCGCCGACGCCGGGAAGGCAGGATGGAACTTCCGACAGAAAGTTTCCGCGGTCTTCCCAGGGCTACAAAACCAGAGACAACGATACCAATCGGCGCCGACACCCTGCAGATATGCGGGGCGATGGCACGCATCGTTTCCCAAGCCGTCACAGGCATCATGCAACTGGACCGCAAGAGCTGTATGCAGCGCTTGATCTGGGCACCAACAACTGCCGCTTGCTTATAGCCAGACCTGAACAGCGTGGCTTCCGCGTAATTGATGCCTACTCCAAGATTGTTCGCTTGGGGGAGGGAGTCGGACGGAACCGGAGGCTCTCCGATGATGCCATTTCTCGCGCCATCGAAGCTCTACAGGTTTGTCAGCAAAAAATCTCTGAGCGCGGCGTTCAGCGGGCAAGGCTGATTGCAACAGAAGCCTGCCGTGCGGCTGAAAACGGCGAGGACTTTGTTAGCCGCGCCAAAAAAGAAGCCGGGCTGGAGTTGGAAATCGTCAGTCAGGAAACTGAAGCACGCCTTGCTGTGGCAGGGTGTGTGTCTCTGGTCGATCCTGAAGCTGATGGTGTTCTGCTCTTCGATATCGGTGGCGGCTCTTCAGAGATCGTCTGGCTCGACCTGCGCAACCGCTACGGTGCCCGAGGGTATGCTCTGACCCGCTTCGTCAGAACATGGACTTCCCTGCCACTTGGCGTGGTCAATCTGGCTGAACGGCACGGCGGCGTGCATGTGACGCCGGAGGTTTTTGAGGCCATGGTTGGTGATGTCTCAGAAAGATTGCAGAATTTCCCTCTTGGCAATGAACTCTCCCGTGCTATAGAGCGCGGCAACGTCCATATGCTGGGAACATCCGGGACGGTGACCACACTGGCCGGGGTCCATTTGGGCCTCAAACGCTATGATCGCCGCCGCGTTGATGGAGCATGGATGGAACAGGAAGATGTTTCAGCTATGATTAACCAGCTTTTGAATATGTCCTACCAGGAACGGGTGGAAAATCCTTGTATTGGTGAGGACAGAGCCGATTTGGTGCTAGCAGGCTGTGCGATTTTGGAAGGAATACGCCGCAGGTGGCCGTGTCAGCGTTTACGTGTCGCTGACAGAGGACTGCGTGAAGGTATTCTGATGGAGATGATGGCGGCAGACAAAGTCTGGAGCAACTCCAACCATAAGCGCCGGCGCACACCTAGAAAGGAATATAACAGATGACCCGCAACTCAAGTGGTCGTGGATCAGGTGATCGTGGCATGTTTCAGCGCGTGAAAACCGCGCGTAAACGGTCCAATTCCTCTACACTCTGGCTGCAGCGCCAGCTGAACGATCCTTATGTCCGCCGTGCAAAGGTGGATGGCTATCGCTCCCGTGCAGCGTACAAGCTGATTGAGATCAACGAAAAGCATGAGATCCTGAAGCCAGGCATGCGCGTGGTGGATCTAGGCTGTGCACCGGGTGGCTGGTCTCAGCTGACCGCACCAATCGTTGGTTCCACAGATGATGATCCGCTGGTTGTTGGTATCGACTATCTTGAAGTTGAGCCAATTCCTGGCGTGGTGATCTTGAAGAAAGACTTTCTGGACGACGATGCGCCGGACGAGCTGATGAAAGCACTGGGCGGACATCGCCCTGATCTTGTCATGTCTGATATGGCGGCACCAACAACCGGTCACCGTCAGACAGACCACCTGCGCACAACATACCTGTTCGAGATCGCAATTGATTTTGCACGCCAGAACCTGAATGAAGGCGGCACGTTCCTCTCCAAGGTGTTTGCTGGCGGTGCTGAGGCAAGCTTGCTTCAGGACTTGAAAAAAGAGTTCAAGTCCGTGGTGCACATCAAGCCACCTGCAAGCCGCAAGGGCAGCCCGGAGATGTTCATTCTCGCCCGTGGCTATAGAGGCAAAAAGTAATCATCAAAAGGCCGGCTTCGACCGGCCTTTTTGTTGCGTGCAGTCTAGTGGTGCAGGTGTGCCTGCTCATCCACTTTGTTTTTGCCAAGGTTTACCGGCAGGAACCAAAAAAACACAGCGGGCAACAGCGCAAACAGTCCGGTGCAAACGGAAAGCCAGATGAAATCCGGGCCGGTCAGCATGTCTGCACCCGTCACATTTTGACGAACATGCAGCACTGCTGCTGCAAATCCCACAGCCAGCGATATAGAAAGCTGTTGAACAAGGCCCGCAAAGCTCACGCCTTGATTGACCAGACATCGCGTGAGATCCGCATAACTCGCGGTGTTCGCAGACGTGAACACAAGACTGCGTGTAAAGCCTGTCAGTAGGATAAGCACTGCGACCGCCGCAAGTGACTGTGTGAGCCAGACAAAGCCCACCGCCAGTGTCAAAACGGAAAGCGCAGCAGTGCAGGGCAACAGCACACCGCGGAAACCAAACGTCTTGATCAGGCGATGCGCAACGGTTCTGGAAAGTAGGGCGCCCACCGCTGCAGCTCCCATCAGGAGCCCCGTGGTCAAGCTATCAAGCCCCATTGGTATCTGCAAAATAAGCGGCATCACAAACGCAAAGGAAGCCACCCCAATGCGCAGTGGCACAGCTGCGAAGGTTGAGAGGCGATAACTAACATTTGTGAAGAGCTTCAGGTCAACCACGGGATGCGCCGCCCGTTTTGCGTGCCAGATGAAGACCAAGGCGCAAAGAAGACTGGCCGTGAACAAGCTTCCCGGAATAGAGACCTCGCTTGTTACCTTGGTGAGATTTGCGATACCCGCAAGCAGGAGAGAGGCAGCACTACCAAGCAGAATGAAGCCCGGAAAGTCAAAAGGGACCTTGTTTTTGCGCTTGTAGTCTCGAAAGTAAAAACTGCTCATAGCGCCTACGGCAATGCAGACAGGGACGTTGATCAGAAAAATCCAGCGCCAGCTCAGATAATGAACGATTACCCCACCCAAAAACGGACCAAACGCAATCCCGAACGCTGCCGGCGTCACCACCCAGACCATTGCTTGCACAAGGTTCTTCGTGCCAGCCATGCGAATAACCGTCAGACGGCCAATCGGCATCAAAAACGCACCGGCAACACCTTGCACGCTGCGGGCAATCAGCAGGTGGGTGAGATTTGTTGAAAGCGCACACGCAACGGACATACTCAGGAACAGGATCGTGGCTGCAACGAACAGCCGCTTGGAGCCAAGCCGATCTGCGGTCCAGCCTGAAATGGGAATAAACACAGCCAGTGTCAGTTGATAGAGCGAAATCGTCATATGCAGCGACAGCGGATTGATGTTCAGATCCCGCGCTATGGTCGGGATAGCCGTGCCCAGCACCGTCGCATCCAACTGTACAAGCAGCAGCGTCATGCCAACGATCACAGTCGTCATGCGGAGGCGGTGAGGCATGCGTGAGGCTTTCTGGTTTCCAAAGGGTGAGGGGCTTTGTCAAAGGCTCAGCACCCTGCACTGGTGATCTGCTGTCAAAAGCTCACCCTAGAGGAACTCAGTCTACCAACAATCATTGGTCCACTGCGTAATTTAATAAAATCAATGGGGTAGGGCGAAAACATGCAATCTGCTTTCTGAAATTGACAAATGCCCCCTTTTCAAATCGGAAAAGCCGTGGTAGTGACCCGCGTCAACTTCTCTATCATTTCAGGCAACTCTGCAATCAAATCCACTTGAGCAGGGAGTGGATCAGGGTGGTCTATATCTATCCGAAGGGAACTTGGCGATGCCTACATTTTACGAACCATCTTCAGGTCACGAAGCGCTGACTTTTGATGATGTTCTGCTCCTCCCAGGGCATTCCGAGATCATGCCAGCGCAGGTAGATCTGCACTCGCGTATCTCTCGCAATCTTCATTTGCATTTGCCGATCCTCTCTTCCGCAATGGACACGGTGACCGAAGCACGCCTTGCGATCGCAATGGCACAGGCTGGCGGTCTGGGTATCATTCACAAGAACATGCCTCTTGAGCGTCAGGCTGAAGAAGTCCGGCAGGTGAAGAAGTTCGAAAGCGGCATGGTGGTCAACCCATTGGTGATTGGCCCGGATGCTACGCTGGAAGACGCGCTCAACCTGATGGAAGCCCACAAGATCTCCGGTGTTCCGGTTGTCGAAAACGGTGGCCGTGGTGGTACCTCAACTGGTCGCCTTGTTGGTATCCTCACAAACCGTGACGTCCGCTTTGCCTCCAACCCAGAGCAGCTGGTATGTGAGCTGATGACCCGCGATAACCTCGTCACTGTGCGCGATAATGTGCGTCAGGATGAAGCCAAGCGCCTTCTGCACCAACACCGCATCGAAAAGCTGCTGGTGGTAGACGAAAACCAGTGCTGTGTTGGCCTGATCACCGTAAAGGACATGGAAAAGGCACAGCTGAACCCGAACGCATCCAAGGATGAGCAGGGACGCCTTCTTGCAGGCGCTGCAACCAGCGTGGGTGAAGAAGGTATGCGCCGCGCAGAAGCGCTTATCGAAGCAAGCGTGGACCTTCTCGTAGTAGACACTGCACACGGCCACTCTCAGGCTGTGATTGATCAGGTCGCAGCGATCAAGAAGCGTTACCCGAACGTGGAGCTGGTAGCTGGCAACGTGGCTACACCAGCTGCAACAAAAGCGCTGATTGATGCGGGTGCAGATGCGGTGAAAGTGGGCATTGGTCCAGGTTCCATCTGTACAACCCGTATTGTCGCTGGCGTCGGTGTGCCTCAGCTCACCGCGATCCTCGACTGTGCGGCAGAAGCTGCCAAAGCAGACGTGCCAATCATCGCAGACGGCGGCATCAAATTCTCTGGCGATATGGCCAAAGCATTCGCAGCAGGTGCTGGCTCCTGTATGGTTGGTTCTCTTCTGGCTGGTACGGAAGAAAGCCCGGGCGAAGTTTACTTGCATCAGGGCCGTTCCTACAAAGCCTACCGCGGCATGGGCTCCGTTGGCGCAATGGCGCGCGGTTCCGCAGACCGCTATTTCCAGGCAGAAGTCTCTGACAAGCTCAAACTGGTTCCGGAAGGCATTGAGGGGCAGGTGCCATACAAAGGCCCACTCTCATCCGTCCTGCACCAGCTCGCAGGCGGCGTCCGCGCCTCCATGGGCTACGTCGGTGCACCAAACCTCCCAGAGTACAAAGAACGCGCCACCTTCGTCCGCATCTCCGGCGCTTCGCTCCGAGAAAGCCACGCTCACGATGTGACGATTACACGTGAGAGCCCGAACTATCCGGGTGCGGTTTAAAGTTAGTCGCTTAAAAACAAATGATTACGCCTGCTTGATGTTGTTTCAAGCAGGCGTTTTTTTGAGGCCGCAGCCTGCTCTTGCTTCGACTGAGTTATGCTTAGGCTGAGCCTGTCATTTGCTTGAGGTACTTCCCTATTCAAAAAATGCTTGCCAGCAGCGGGCGTTGTAATGTAGGAAGCCGCTGCTTCATCGCCATAAATCTGGAGAGTTTTTGTTTAAACAAGAGAATCGGTAACCTTGCTGACTGCCTTTTTACAGACGCACATGTTGTTCGCATTGTAAAAAGGGTTGGATCTATTGCTCGCTTGCGAGTGATACCTGACCTGGCAGGAAGCTGAAATCCATGCACCCACTCCAACTCGGTTGGAAGGGGAGAAACCACGCATGTATTTGGGTAACCAGTTCTTATGGACATCTCCAGACAAGAGCAGAAAATTCTGCATATGTTGGCGCAAGGCGGCTGCATCCGCGTCGAAAAAGACGACCACCGCCGTATTTCCAAAATTGAATTATTCACCCGTGAGGGGTGGAGGTTTTCTGGCCTGAGTGACGAGCTATTTCGCAAACTCAAGCGTCGAAAACTGATCGCGTCCAAGAAAAGCGCGCCTTATCGTGTCACCAGAAAAGGTCTTACTCTTGTAAGATCGCAGGCTGACAACCGATAAGCCGTCGCAAGCGGACCTGGTCGAGTGTTCGGCGTCGATGAGCAACGCGATTTATCGGTCTCACACTTATCTTTCAGCGCCATAACTCAACAGAGGCTGAAGCGCAGTCTCTATTGAGGCCTGTGAAGTACAGGTCCGCATAACGTGCGCAATCTGAAATTCTGATGGATCTGGTGAAGCAAAACACCAAACCAAAAAGGATAAGTTCGCATGATTCATGCTGAAAATGAAAAACTAGAAATTCAAAATCTTCACTTGCACGCCTTTGGTGAGCAAGAAGGTCCAGTCATTCAAAAGATGACAGAAGAGTTTTTGCAGCTACCAGAAACTATCTCGATAAACGTCTATCGAGGATTGAGGATAGCTGGAAATATACTCTTCTCACCATTCAGTCTGGATGATCATCCTGAGAAAAAATGCTTTCTTTTGGCACCACTTGGCGTTCTGCCAGAGTACCAAGGACTAGGCATTGGCAGGGAATTGATTGAGAAGGGCATCTACCACCTCAAACTCATAGGCGCTGATGCAATCTTCGTACTCGGCTACCCGAAATACTACGCCTCCAGAGGCTTTGCTCCAGCCAAAGTCCTCTCGCCTCATCATAAGTTAGTAGGCGAAACGGAAGCCTGGAGAATGCTGGAGATCAAGCCGGGGTCCATGGACGGTGTCGGTGGCACGTCTGTCGCCGCCGCACCGATCATGAACCCGATGTTCTGGGATACTTCAGGAAGGCCTGACTAGAAAGCTACACGTGTAGAAGGGACATAGTTCCCTTCTACGAAACAAAGTAATTCGGAAGAATGTACTTTGAAATTGGAGGGGGATTGAGCTCGAGGAAGGGGTTGAGATCATGAAGAGGGGACAATTGATGCACTTAGTTGATGTCGTTTCGCTTCAACTGGCTCCATGTTGATATATTAGAGTAACTTTAGCTGGCAAAGTAACTTGAAGCATTTAAATCGAGATCATGATTGAGTCGTGAAATATATGATCTCTGCATATAGAATAGAAATATTCAGCTATATCGCAATTTATCTCACGCAGAGAAAATATTTTTGCATCTTTGTCGATTATTTGGATATTTCAATTAATTTAGAAAAAGCAATGAGTTGTATTGATGAAAAGTGAGTGCGGCAAAATGTATTACTAGGTTTTCTTTGGAAAACACTAGACTTAAGTTGCAATTAATTTTTGAGGGGTAGAGAGGTTGAGAATAAATTGAACTAATTCAATGGAAAATAACCATGTCACTGCGCCTCAGGATATTCGCTGCTGCGAATGCCGTGTTTTTGCTTGGCTTTATTGCCCTCATCACAGTTGTTTCAGTCCTTATGTCCAACTCTTCAGAAGAGGCAGGACAGGAATTACTTATTGAGAACGCACAGGTTCAAGCAGATCTGGCCAATCAAACCATCAGCGAAGCCCAAATCATCACTGCAAGTTTTGCAGATCAGCTGGAACAAACGCTCCTTCATGCAGACTTGTCTCGTGAGCAGGTCGCCAATATTGCGCGCGATTTCTTCTCAAACAATCCCACTATTGATGGCCTGACCACCTCCTTTGAGCCCAACACCATCGGCGAAGATGCCGCTTATGTTGGGCAGGATTACAACAGTGAGGCAGGCCGCTTCTCTCCTTACTTCTCCCGCAAGGATGGCAAAACCGGTTGGCGGATTGCTGGTGCGGATGAGGCCGATGCGGACAGCTGGTACGGCCTTCCCCTCAGACTGGGTCGTGATGTGGTAACGCCGCCATACAGCTTTGAATCTCAGGGCGATACCGTTATGGCAGTTTCCATGTCTTCGCCTGTGTTTAATGCAAATGGCAAGGCGATCGGCGTTGTCACTGGCGATGTGTTCCTCAACGGCCTTATTGCGAGCCTTGAGGCGTCCAGAAAGTTCAAGAGCGGTTTTGTCGGTCTCGTAAGCGATGATGGCAAGTGGGTTGCACATTCCAACACCGAGCTAAAAGGTGAGGAGATCCCAGCAGACATCGCACAGCTTATTGTTGATGCAGGTACACAGCCGACCGTGATCGAGCTGGGTGACAAGGAGATTGCAACCTATCCGCTGACACTGCGTGGCACTGAGCAGGTCTGGTCTGCAATCGTAACCGTCGACAAAGCAGAGCTTCTGGCGGCTGCATACACCACCCGCACCAATGCCATCATTACGGCGCTTATCTGCCTAGCGCTGGGTGTGGTTGTTCTGTGGTTCGTCGGGTCTTCTATCGCAAAGCCAGTTGTTGGTATCACTGCGCGTATGAACTCCCTAACAAAAGGGAATGTAGAGGAGCCAGTCGCCTTCACGGATCGTAACGACGAAATCGGTCAGATGGCGAAAGCACTGGAAGTGTTTGTTGGCAATGCTGTTGAGCGTCTGAAGCTGCAAAGTGAATCTGAGCAGGAGCAGGAAGCCCGTGCACTGCGTCAAAAGCACATTGATGAGCTCATCACAGACTTTGACGATACCATTCAGGAAAGTCTGACCACTGTGGCAGATAACTCCACTGAGATGGAAATCTCGGCAAAAGCACTGACAGGTATTGCGGAGCATGCAACAGAGCAGTCAACAACCGCTGCTGCGTCTTCTGAAGAGGCTTCCACCAATGTGCAAACAGTTGCTTCCGCAGCTGAGGAACTGGCCGCATCTATTGATGAAATCAGTCGCCAGATCGGACAGACACAGAAGGTTGTTTCTGATGCCACATCAACAGCGCAGATAACCAACGACAAAGTCTCTAGTCTGGATAGTGCTGCTCAGCGGATTGGTGAAGTGGTGACCCTCATTCAGGCAATTGCAGAGCAAACCAACCTTCTGGCGCTCAACGCAACAATCGAAGCTGCACGTGCCGGCGAGGCGGGTAAGGGCTTTGCTGTGGTTGCAGCTGAAGTGAAAGAGTTGGCCAATCAGACCTCCAAAGCAACCGAAGAAATCTCCAGCCAAATCATTGGCATCCAGAACTCTTCTCAGGAAGCTGTTGGGGCAATCAGTGCGATTACCCGAACTATGGCAGATGTGAATGATATCACGGCAACAATTGCAGCCGCAGTAGAACAGCAAGGCGCTGCAACAACTGAGATCAGTGAGAATGTACAGCAAGCAGCTGTTGGTACGCAGAATGTTGCAGAGAGCATGGCAGGTGTGTCTTCAGCTGCTTCTGAAACCAGCGCCACTGCAAGTCAGGTCCTGTCATCCTCTCAGATCCTCAACAAGCAGGCTGATATTTTGAAAGACAATATCGCAAGCTTCCTGCGCAATGTAAAAAGCGCGTAACTGCGATCAAATACAAAAAGAAAGATGGCTCACTCCGGAAGCGGGTGAGCCATTTTTGTACTCAGCTTATCGATGAATGCGAAGAGTGAAGAAGCTGAGAATACTCAAGTATGTCAGCAGGCAAACAACTGAGTAATACCATGTCGTGGAGACTGCAAAGACCAGCTCCAACAGCGCAAGGCTGCCCAAAGAAAGAACGGCTGAAAGCAGCGCATCAGTCGTAAAAGCGCCAGCTGCGAACATGTAATGGTTTTGCTTTGCACTAACCGGGGAGTTGGATGCAATCGAAGCGCCAATAAGATCTGCCTTCAAAAGAAACAGAATGGCATTGCCAAGCAGAAAGATGGAGACCTGATAAAACATAGAACGCAACACGGGTTGTTTACAGGATTGCGACGAGTTGCGAGACAGCATCTATGTTTTTAGTAAAATGCGCTATGCGTCACGAGGTAGCGGATGAACCCCATAAATATCTGTATTTTTACTGTTATCTGCTAAATCCCGCATATGTGAGCGATGCAACACCCAAGAAATTGTTGAATGAGTTGATGTGAGCTTTGCCTCACAGATGCTATGCACTATTGAAATGCCTTGAGTATTGGCATACACGCTGCAAAGCCAAACGAATAAATCGTAAAATAGAATTCACGGAATTAGGGATCATTCATGCGCGACGGTGGACGAATTGCGGCTGCAATTGAAGTGCTGACAGAAATTAATGACCGCCGCCGTCCTGTGCAGGAAGCTCTGAAGGATTGGGGCAACAAGCACAGGTTCGCAGGATCCGGTGATCGGGTCGCCATCGGCAATCTGGTTTTTGACGCGCTGCGCCACAAACTCTCCCACGCACAGGCGATGGGATCTGAGAGTGCGCGCGCTCTTGTGCTCGCAACTTATATTTGGGGCTGGGGCAATCAGGTCGAGAAGCTGGAGCAGGTGATGCAAGAAGACCGTCACGCACCAGAGCCTCTGTCCGATGCAGAACGCACCGCGCTGATTGAAAACAAGCAGGTCGGCGATAACGATCAGATCTCCGCAAACATCCCGGAATGGCTCTGGCCACATTTTCAGGAAAACTTCGGTGAAGACGCATTAGCTGTTGGTCGCTCTCTTTCTGAGCGTGCGCCAATTGATATGCGCGTCAACACGGTGAAGAGTTCGCAGGATAAAGTTCTCAAACGCCTGTCACACCTGCATCCAGAAGCAAGTGGACTCTCACCAGTTGGTGTTCGTTTGGAGCCTGTGGTGGGACCGCGTAAGTCACCGCATGTTCAAGCGGAAGAAAGCTTTCGAAAAGGTTGGTTTGAGCTGCAGGATGAAGCATCGCAGATCGCCTCCATCCTTTCTGGCGCTCAGCCAGGCGAGCAGGTTCTGGATCTTTGCGCAGGCGGAGGCGGTAAAAGCCTCGCCCTTGCAGCGCAGATGCAGAACAAAGGGCAAATCTACGCCTATGATGCCCACAAAACGCGCCTGGCACCGCTTTACGATCGCATGGCCCGTGCTGGTGTGCGCAACATCCAGACTATTGATCCGCAAACCGGCTCTTTGGACATCTGTGATGGCAAAATGGACCGCGTATTCGTTGATGCGCCATGTTCAGGCACCGGTGTCTGGCGTCGTCGTCCAGATACCAAATGGCGTGTAACTGAAAATGCGCTGAATGGCCGTATTGAAGATCAGGCGCAGGTGCTGGAAACCGCAACCCGTTTCGTGCGCTCTGGCGGTAAGCTGATCTATGCAACATGCTCACTTGTACCAGCAGAAAACCAGCTTCAGGTTCAAGCGTTCCTCGAAAAGCATTCAGACTTCAAGCTTGTTGACCTGGCTCCAGTCTGGGAAGAGCACTTTGGCGATGTTTCCTCTCGCCGTCCGCTGTTCAAGGATAGTGGTATGATCACGCTGACACCGCATCACACAGGAACGGACGGCTTTTTCATCGCAATGATGGAACGAGATTAAGGGCAAGCCGGCCAACACCTATCAAAAATAAAAGCCTGTTGCAGAATATCTGCAGCAGGCTTTTTGCTGAAAACAAAATGATTAGTTTGCAGTTTTCTCTTCGAGCTCTTCAGAAAGCTCAGGCTTTTCTTCAGTCTCGTCAGCTTGCTCCACATTTGCTGCTTCGCTGCTTTCTTCCTGAAGTGCTTCCGGCTCGTCTTGCTCTACGTTCTCTGTTCCGTCAGGCTCATCTGCCTCCGCAATCTCAGTCGCACGCTTTTCTTCACGAACAGGACGTTCATAGCCTTGCTCTGCAAGGTACTCGATTTCTTTGATGGCTGCGATTGTGGCTTCCATAAACTCATGACCTCTTGCGTGAGAGGTCAGCACGTCACGGGCAGCATCGCTTGCACCTGCTGCCGCAAGTGCGGCACCAAGCGCATTAGCAACCTGCTTGTTGCCGGGCGCGAGACGCCAAGCTGCCGCAGCATGATAAACGCCAGCATACACCAGTCCCATCTTCCGCTTGCCGATGCTCAGATGCACAAGAGCTGCCGCATTATCTGGCTCACATGCATGGGCCAGCTCAAAGCTCTCAACGGCGCTGGCTGTGCTGTCCTCCAGCAAATAAGCATGCCCCATCGCGACAAGAACTTCCACATTGCGCGGTTGCAGATCATGCGCCTCATTGAGGCGAGCAAGAGCCTCTTCGCTCTTTTTGCGGATAATCAGCACTTTCGACAGACCAAGAAGCGCCGGAACATAATGCGGATCAAATCTGAGAGCCGCACGATAGTTCAAGATTGCTGCTTCTGCGTTCGTCTCAGCACTTAATGCATCGCCAAGCAAGGAAAGGGCAGCAGCACTGTTTGGGATTTGCTGAACAAGGCGTCTGGCGTAGGGTTCGGCTTCTGCATGCACATGCATCTTGATCAGAATAGTCGCCAGCCCATAAAGCGCATTGCGATTGTCTGGCTCGGCTTCTACGACAGCGTCAAATGCCTCTTTAGCTTGCTCTAGATAGCCAAGCAGAAGCAGCGCGTTGCCCATATTGGCGCGGGCTGGCAGATGCTCTGGCTTCATGAACAGAACTTTGCGCAAATGGGCAACGGACTCCCGAAGGTCACCATTGCGCAGCATGATTGTTGCCATCTTGAAGAGAAGTTCCACATCATCCGGGTAGCGACCCACGAGGTCCTGATAAACAGGGATCACTTCATCAAAGCGTTCATCCTGTTCCAGATAGGAAATCGCATCCAGTGCAGCGTTGATTTTCTCTTGCCGGGTATCGGCTTCCGGCGTTCCACGCAGTGTCTCTGTCATCTTTTACGGACCCCCTTGTTGGGCAGTGCCGTCCGTAGATCCAACCGGATGGATCTGCTGACAGGCAATTCTGCGAATCAAATTCGTATCTATGCAGTAGGAAGCCTAAGCGCTTGGCAAATCAGCGTCAAAGGTGGAACGAGTGGATCGGGAAGGAAGGCGTGGATAGATGATCTTGAACGCATCAAAACCACAATCAGGGGCTAGTGCCTGGGAAAAATCACCAATATTCAAGTCAGCTTAACCATTTTCCGTTTTTCTTATCGGTCAATGGAGTGAAGCAAAGCATTCGACGCAGGGCAAAAGGGTTATGGCCGAGAAGTACCGTGCCAACATAATGACACAGGCAAGTCTGTTTGAAGACGAACATAACGTCGAGCTGCTGAACTATTTGCCGCTTCGCATCATTGCGACAGGCCGCTTCATCGAGCGACGCCTCTCTGAGCACTTGCAGCAAAATTACGGCTTGTCTCTTCCTTCCTGGCTGGTGCTGAGTGCTTCTGAGCGTTTGGGGGCTGTCTCTGTTCGGGAGCTTGGTCCGGTCATTGGTTTGGATACGGTTGCAGTCTCCCGCGCTGTAAAACGCCTTTCAGAAGCCAACCTCATCAAGAAACAGGAACATCCGAGAGACCGTCGCTTGGTTCGGCTAAGCCTGACAGAAGAGGGGCGTGTTGTTCTGCGTTCGTTGGAGGCGCAGTTGGAGCAGCTCGAAAAGAACCTGCTGCCACAGCTTGATGTTCAGGAGCGCATTAGACTGGGCCAAATGATGAGCAGTATCGAAGAGCACGAGCAGTCCATTTTGTAGCTTGGCGCGGCTTTGTTCAAAGCTCACAGAAAAACACCTAGCGCTCTTAGCGTAACTCCAAAATTTCCTCGGAATAGACCTTCCCAAATCAATGCGTACAGAGTAGAAGCTGCGCATGACTGACCGCATCCTCATTATTGATTTCGGATCTCAGGTCACTCAGCTCATTGCGCGCCGTGTGCGCGAGTCTGGTGTGTATTCTGAGATCGTTCCGTTCCAGTCTGCAGAAGCTGCTTTTAAGGAAATGAATCCAAAGGCGGTGATCCTGTCAGGTGGTCCGGCATCCACGACTGAAATGGGGAGCCCGCGTGCACCCCAGATCGTATTCGAGGCTGGAATTCCTGTCCTCGGAATTTGTTATGGTCAGCAGACCATGTGCGCCCAATTGGGCGGCGAAGTTGCCACATCCGACCATAAAGAGTTTGGCCGGGCGTTTGTTTCCGTCGAAAAGTCTTCTGCACTGTTTGAAGGCTGCTGGGAACAGGGCTCCAAGCATCAGGTTTGGATGAGCCATGGCGACCGTGTTGTTTCCCTTCCAGAAGGTTTTGAAGTGATCGGCACTTCAGAAGGCGCGCCGTTTGCAGCAATTGCAGACGAGAAACGCCACTTCTATGCCGTTCAGTTCCACCCGGAAGTGGTGCACACGCCAGATGGGGCGAAGCTTATTGAGAACTTCACCCACAAAATCGCAGGCTGTTCAGGCGACTGGACTATGGCGGAATACCGTCAGCAGGCCATTCAGGCGATCCGTGATCAGGTTGGCGACAAGAGAGTCATCTGTGGCCTTTCAGGCGGCGTAGACAGCTCTGTAGCTGCTGTACTGATCCATGAAGCCATTGGCGATCAACTCACTTGTATCTATGTAGACCACGGTTTGATGCGCATGGGTGAAACGGAACAGGTTTTGTCCATGTTCCGCGATCACTACAACATCCCACTGGTTCACGTAGATGCCTCTGATCTGTTCATTGGCCAGTTGGAAGGTGAAAGCGATCCGGAAGTCAAACGCAAAACCATCGGCAAGCTCTTCATCGAAGTCTTCGAAGAAGAAGCGAAAAAGCTTGGTGGCGCAGACTTCCTCGCACAGGGTACGCTGTATCCTGATGTGATCGAGAGTGTCTCCTTCACCGGTGGTCCATCCGTTACCATCAAGTCTCACCACAATGTTGGTGGCTTGCCAGAGCGGATGAACATGCAGCTGGTTGAGCCACTTCGCGAGCTGTTCAAGGACGAAGTTCGTGATCTCGGTCGCGAACTGGGTCTTCCGGACAGCTTCATTGGGCGTCACCCATTCCCAGGCCCAGGTCTGGCAATACGTTGCCCAGGCGGGATCACCCGCGAGAAACTGGATATTCTCCGTCAGGCAGATGCCATTTATCTCGATGAAATCCGCAAGGCAGGTCTTTATGACGCCATCTGGCAAGCATTCGCAGTTCTTCTGCCGGTGCAGACAGTTGGCGTCATGGGCGATGGCCGTACCTATGAGTTCGTCTGTGCCCTGCGTGCGGTGACCTCTGTGGACGGAATGACAGCCGACTTCTATCACTACGATATGGAGTTCCTTGGCCGGGCAGCAACCCGCATCATCAACGAAGTCCGCGGCATCAACCGCGTCGTTTACGATGTGACCTCCAAGCCTCCGGGAACCATCGAGTGGGAATAAAATTACCAAAAGCCGGGGAAGGGAACTTCTCCGGTTTTTTGTTGTTTGCAGGGACGGGACATTCGATTGAATGCAAAACACCCAAATTAGGTGGTTTGTGCAATTTTGCTTGCGGTAGGATGATTAGTGCAGAACAACTCATATTAGAGGCTTACCGTTGTGATGACAAAATCCATACTTCGTTTGCTCAAAAGGAAAAAGCGTTCAAGAGCGGAAACTCTCGAACGGGATTTGGATTTTTATTTGCATCGCTACGATTCTTATGAAGCGTACAAAGAAACGCAGATCTACTACAACAAAAAGAAGCTTCAAAATATATGGGCTGATGAAACAACGCTAAACAGGATCAAAGCTATCATAGCAAAGAGCGTGAAACGTGAGGCTTACATTGGAATTTGTCACGGAACCAGAAATGGGTTCGAACAGAACTTTTTAGCTAAGGATGATCGTTTTGATGTTATTGGGACTGACATATCGCCGACAGCGAAGCAATTTGACCGATCATTTGAATGGGATTTCCACGATGAGAAGGAAGAATGGAGAAATAGGTTCGATTTTGTTTATTCCAACTCTCTAGATCAAGGCTGGAATCCGAGGCAAGCTTTAACAACGTGGCTCAATCAAATCCGACGTGATGGCATTGTGATAATTGAACACACAGATGCACATGGCCCTAAATTTGCCGGAGAAATGGATCCGTTTGGTGTCAAACCTAATGTCATGCCCTATGTCTTTGTTGATTGGTTTGGGCATCAAATTAGTACTACTTTTGAGGTGGTAAAGAAGGATAACAGGGATTTGCAGGCTTGGTTGTTTGTTCTGAAACGCAATGTTGATGTGGTCGTCTAAGGAAACTATTCATCCAAACAACCTTGCGCAGCTTACGCAGTAAAGGGCTGCCGGATCAACACGAAGGCGGGCTTCGGGGATGTCTTCGCCGCATTCCAGGCAAAAGCCGTACTCATCTTCTTTGATCCGTTGAAGTGCGCCGTCGATGCGTTGGAGTTCGCGGGCGCGTTGGCGGTCATTGGCTTGTGCCATTGCTTGGCGCTGCATGGCGTCCATGCGGGAGAGGCGGCCAACGGACTGTTGGTCGAGCGTAACGGTTGCGCGATCACCCTCAGAGATCTCTGTCAGTTCCGTGAGTTCAGCTTTGCGTGCCAGAAGTAGATCCCGGGTTTCATTGAGAGTAAGTGTCATCAGATCATCTCCCACCCAACACTCCGGCATCAGTATGAACGGGAAACGAGAAGTTGCGCAAGCAAAACAAAAACGCCCATCAATGTGGGCGTTTTAGAAGATACTCTAGATTTTCATCAGGCTGGAAACAGTTTCCTTTTCACCAATGAACTCGATACCCAAAGTGTCAGCTGTTCTCCAGCGAACTTCAGCCTTCACGCGTTGGCGCAAATGTACCAGATAGAGCATGAACTCATCCGGAATATCGATTGTCGTTTCCATCTTCAATCGGGCGCCAAAATCGGACAAATCGCGGATGATGCAGTCGAAAACCATCGACTGGCTTGCGAAGACGATCCGTCCTTCCTTCAGCGTACGCCGACGGCGCACTCGGCGACGTTCTGTGATCTCTGTTGCACTGTCACTCTCGGACATAGAACTTTCCAGGCGCTGTTTCTGTTTGAGAATCCTTAGATCTTGCGCAAATATAGGAGTCAAACAGTCAAGTTATGATATATGCAGATAAACCACTCACCCTGATTTAGCGAGAAAACGAGGATGACCTCAAGGGTTCCTTGAAAAAGAATTGGGTAAATGTAGAAAACACCTTACGCAGGGACGATCAGGCTTATTGATATTTCACGGCGTTTGGTCACAGTGCACAAGCTCAGCTAAGGGCTTTAACGTAAAATACAAAACTAAAGGGTCACTCGATGACGCTGTTACTTGTCGGGCTTTTCATCTTTTTGGGAATTCACTTTGTCCCATCGTTTCCGGGCTTTCGTGATTCCGTCGTCCAGCGCATTGGACTAAATCCATATCGCGCAGTCTATTCGCTGATCGTGCTGACTGGCCTGTTCTGTATGATCTACGGCTTCGTTCTGGCGCGGGAAGAAGATCTGTTCCCACTGTACGTAACGCCGTTCTGGTTACGTCACCTGGCTATGACTCTACTGCTGCCAGTCTTTATTCTGGTCTTCGCGAAGTTTATCCGTGGTAACATCGCCAAGTGGACCAAAGACCCTGTCATTCTGGCCGTCAAAATCTGGGCGATCTCACATCTGCTGGTGAATGGTGAGCCGTACTCCGTTGCTCTCTTTGGTGGATTTCTCGTCTGGGCAATCTGGGCACGCATTTCTTTGAAGAAGTTCGACCGCAAGAATACCGAGACTGAGCAGTTCCCGCATGCCATTCGCAATGACATCATCAGCGTTGTCCTTGGCTTCCTGCTCTATGGCCTGTTTGTTTGGAAGCTGCACGAGTTATTGATCGGTATGGCAATCCTGACCTAAACGGGTTCTGAAACTAAATTTTTGAAACCGCTCGCATGAACAAACCATGCGGGCGGTTTTCTTTTGGGGTTGGCGCTCCCGCAATGCGGAAGATTACTTTGCAAATGAGATATCCGTGAAATACCTTGTTCTCAATTGATCTTGGGAGAGAGCAAGACATGACATTATTGATTTCAGGACTTACCGCATTTTTCGCGGTGCATTTGATCCCGTCCTTCACTGGCCTGCGGGAAAGTTTGGTTCAGCAACTTACATTCAACGGATACAGAGGCATCTATACGCTTGTTTCGCTGGGCGGGTTAGTTGCCGTTGTCTACGGTTTTGGCGCAGCATGGCATGGCGATTACACGCCGTGGTATGTGCCGCCGAGTTGGGGGCGTCATGTCACCATGCTACTGATGCTGCCGGTTTTTCCGCTGTTCTTTGCATCTCAGCTGAAAGGGAACATCACCCGCATCACCAAACATCCACTCATCAATGCAACCAAATTTTGGGCTGTTGGGCACCTGTTTGCCAATGGTGAGCCTTACTCTGTGGTGTTGTTTGGTTCGTTCCTGATCTGGGCGATCATCGTCAGGATTACCATTGCCAAACGTGAACGTATCACACCACCGAACCGAGACTATCCGAACGCAATGAAGAACGATGTGATCTCTGTAGGGCTTGGCTTGATTTTCTACGGCCTGTTCGTGTGGAAACTACATGCAATTTTGATTGGCGTGCCGATCATAACTTGACCTTTTGCATGCGTTAAGGTTTCAAGACAGACACCAAAGTGGTTCCCTCCGGCATTTACTCTTGTAAATGTTGGCAGGGAAAACTCTTTTCTTGCCCTAATTAAGCCACTAATCGGTTGAAAGAGGTAGAGAAAGAGGTTTGCCTGCGGCTCTCTTAGTTTTAATGTGACGCCGCCCATTGGGATACCACAAACCTAAGAATCGTTGCTGCAGGAACATTTGAAGTTATGTCCGACATTTTTCGCGAAGTCGATGAAGAAGTAAGAAGCGACCAGTTTTCAAAGCTTTGGAAGCGCTTTGCTCCGGTTGTATACCTGACAGCAGGTCTTATCGTTGTAGGTACCGCAGGTTACCGCGGCTATGAGTACTGGCAGACCAAACAGTCTCAGGCAGCAGGCACAGAATTCCTGGAAGCGGTTAAGCTTTCTGATGCAGGCAACTATGCAGAAGCACAGGCTGCTTTTGTCTCCATGGAAGGCGCAATCGGCGGCTATCCAATGATGGCTAAGATGCGTGTTGGCACCGAGCTGGCGCTGGAAGGCAAGTCCGACGAAGCCATCAAGGCTTTTGAGGCCGTCGCGGCTGACAGCTCAACTCCAACCATCTACAAAGGCCTCGCAAACATCCGCGCAGCTTATCTACTGTTGGACAGCGGTGACCTTGCTGCTGTGAAGAAGCACACTGAGGTTCTGGCTGTTGCAGGCAACACCTGGCGCTTCTCCGCTTTGGAAATTCTCGGTGCTGCCGAGTATAAAGCAGGCAATCTGGAAGCGGCACGCACCCGCTTCAGCGAAGTTGTAAATGATGCAGCCGCCCCATCTGACATTTCCGGGCGCGCACAGATTTATCTTGAACTGATCACCTCTGCATTGGGCAAAGACGAAAAGGGGACTGAATAAGTGAGCGAGACCAAAAGAAAGTCTTGGAAGGCTTTGATTGGAACCGGCGCGCTTGCGCTGACGCTGGCTGGTTGTTCTTCTCTTTCCAGTCTTAATCCATTCGGCGGCGATGACGAGTTCCTTGAGGGCGATCGTCAGCCTCTGTATCAGGGCGCTCTCAAACCGGCAGCGACCGGTGGCGATGCCACGATCGGAGCGGCAACCGGTGGCTCAACATGGCCAACAGCGGCTGGCCCGAAGAGCAATGACCCGGGCAACATTGCAGTCAATGTAGGCGGCGGCGTTGCATGGTCCTCCAGCATCGGTCAGGTTCGCTCCCCAGGCTTCTTCGGCATTGGCTCCAGCAACCCGCGCACTGCAGCGCGTCCGGTTTCTGATGGTCAGCGTATCTACGTTTACAAGTCCGATGGCAATCTTGTTGCTCTGACAACAGGCGGTGCCAAGGTCTTTACAAAGAACCTGGGTCTGGAAGGCGAAAACGAAGTCGCAGCAGGCGGCGGCGTTGTGCTTGATGGCGGCAAGATCTTTGTCGCAACCGCATACCGCAATGTTTACGCTCTCGATAAGGGCGGCAACATCCTCTGGACCAAGACGCTGGAAACCCCGGTTCGCGGTGCTCCAGCAGCGTCCAACGGCAAAGTCGTTGTCGTAACCCAGGACAATGAAGTGATCGGCCTCAACCAGTCAGATGGTGAGCAAGCATGGTCCTTCGCTGGTATCGCAGAGCAGGCAGGCCTGCTTTCCTCTGCAAATCCGGCAGTTTCAGGCAACACTGTTGTCGTGCCATTTTCCTCAGGCGAGGTTATGGCGCTTGACATTAACAGCGGTGAGCCTAAATGGATCGATACCGTTGCACGGTCCTTCCGTACACGCGCACTTTCTGGTCTGACAGATGTTTCAGCAAGCCCGGTTATTGATGGTAACAAGGTTATCGCAACCTCCGTTGCTGGTCGTACACTCGGCATCTCGCTGAAAGACGGTGAGCGTTTGTGGGAGTCTGATTTCGGTGCCGTACACACGCCGGTTGTTTCCGGTGGTACAGTGTTCCTGATCGGCTTGGATGACAAATTGCATGCAATCTCCAGCAAGACCGGCAACCTTATCTGGAGTGCCAAGTTGCCAACTGGCGAAAGTGACGCCAAGAATGTCAACTGGGCAGGTCCAATTCTGGCCAATGGCCAGCTGATCGCCATGTCCAGCAATGGTTACCTTGCATCTGTGAATGCAAAGACCGGCCAGGCATCCGCATCGCGGAAAGTGACCAGTGGCGTATTTGTATCACCAATTGTTGCTGGTGGACGTATGGTCGTCCTCACCAGTGACGGAGCGGTTGCAGCGCTGAATTAAAACGTGCCTTCGCAACTGTGGTGCTGCGCCCGGTTTTCGGATATGGGTACGATTAAGAACAAAAGCTTGGAGCATGGTGTCAGATAACGCCATGCTCCAAGTGCTGTAGACCAGACGAGGAGTATTCGCGTGACTGCGACAGTCGCCATTATTGGCAGACCTAATGTTGGCAAGTCGACGCTCTTCAATCGCCTTGTAGGCAAGCGCCTCGCGCTTGTCGATGATACCCCAGGTGTGACCCGTGACCGTAGGTCCGGTGATGCGCGCTTGGGCGATCTGCGATTCAGGATCGTTGATACTGCCGGCTTGGAAGAAGCAGAGGCATCTAGCCTCGAAGGGCGTATGCGCGCTCAAACAGAAGAAGCAATCCGGGAAGCGGATGCATGCTTGTTCCTTATTGATGCACGCGCAGGCTTGATGCCGCTCGATGAACATTTTGCAAACCTGCTGCGCCGCAACAGCACCCCTGTGATCCTTTGTGCCAACAAGGCAGAAGGCAAGGCTGGTGATGTTGGGCTCTATGACGCGTTCACGCTTGGCTTTGGCGATCCGATCGCACTGTCCGCTGAACACGGTGAAGGTCTCTCTGAGCTCTATGACATGCTGCGTCCAATCGTGGATGAAGCTGACGAGCTGGAAGCCTCTCAGGAGTTCACCGAAGCGCGCACAGACGTTGACGTAGAAGACGAAGAGATCGACGAGCCAGTCGGTACGCGTGAGCGTCCGCTGCGCATGGCGATTGTTGGTCGTCCAAATGCAGGTAAATCCACTCTCATCAACCAGATGCTGGGTGAAGAGCGCCTGCTGACCGGCCCTGAGGCTGGCATCACCCGCGACAGTATCTCTGTTGAGTGGGAATGGCAGGACCATCACGTCAAAGTCTTCGACACCGCTGGTATCCGTAAGAAAGCACGCGTTCAGGAGAAGCTGGAAAAGCTCTCCGTTGCAGATGCTCTGCGCGCTGTGAAGTTTGCGGAAGTTGTTGTTGTCACACTTGATGCGACCATCTCCTTTGAAAAGCAGGATCTGCAGATCATCGATCTGTGTGCCCGCGAAGGTCGCGCGATCGTAATCGCGATCAACAAGTGGGATCTGATCGAAGATCGTGAAGATGCCTGGGGCCACATCAAGGATTCTCAGGAACGTTATCTGAACCAGCTGCGCGGTGTTGAGATTGTCACCATGTCCGGTATCAACGGGCAGGGCCTTGATAAGCTCATGCAGGCCGTGTTCCGCGCCTATGAGATGTGGAACAAGCGCATTGGTACCTCCAGCCTAAACCGCTGGCTGGAAGGCGTTCTGATCCACCATCCGCCGCCAGCAGTGTCTGGTCGCCGTGTTCGTCTGCGTTTCATGACGCAGCCTAAAACACGTCCACCGCATTTCGTGGTGTTCAGCTCCAAACCGGACAATCTGCCGGAGAGCTACACCCGCTATCTTGTGAACGGTATTCGCGAGCGCTTTGATATCAAAGGCACGCCGGTTCGTCTGTCCTACAGAAAAGGCGAAAACCCGTACCACAAGAAGAGAAACTGATTTCAGTTTCCCATCAGTTTGAAAGGGCAGCACCGCGCTGCCCTTTTTTATTTGCCTAAATCGTAGAGAGCCGGAAACTGTGACAGGGCTGGCCACTAGAGATTTTGCAGGTTCGGCTTTACTCACAAACAGTCTCTTTCTCATTTAGGAGAATGAAACACCAAATGCACCGTATGGCTTTCCATGCAGTGTTGAAGTCAGAAACCCCGATGACCGGGATGAGCAAGGCGAACAGGCAATGCCTGCGCATTTAGTAGGTAGTAATTTCTTCGGCATCAGCTACTCGCCTTGCCCGGGCGTTTTTGCAGGAGGCTAAGGCCAGGGTCCAGAAGACACTTGGAAGACTTAAGGCCGTTGGAAAGCCTCAGGTCTCAGTGCTGGCGCCCTCTGGTCTGGCCGGACATCCGCTATCCCTCAACACTGTTGGTGAAAGGGGAACCTCCACGGACCTGCTGCGAAATACGTTACCTTCCGCAGTAGCCCCGCCCAGTTCACACCAGTCTGAGGGACGTTCCCTCAAACCACCCGTTTGCATGAACATGAAACCTAGTATGAGACGCCTTTCGGGGAAGGGGATAAGTTTTGCACCACCATCACATGCTATGATTGTCTCTCGCACAAGCAAAGCGCTCTGTCGAAACCACAGCCCCACCTGTCACCCACTTGAAATTTTCTCTAGAAATATCAGCGAGCGCCGCTAAGAAGTTGCAATTCGTCCTGAATCTGCTTTTAATCGCGCTCGTTTCCAGCACTCCGTACTTTAAATAGGAATCTCATGTCACAAGACCGTTTTACGTTTGCCAACGCACTGGTTAAGCGCGCTGGCGCTTTTGCGCACGAATACTATACGCGTTTGGAAACTCTCAACATCGAGAGCAAAGGTCATCAGGACATGGTTTCTGAGGCTGATCGTGATACTGAAATACTGGTTAGAAATGCAATTGCTGAAGCATTTCCTGATGACACCATCGTGGGGGAAGAGGGCGATCCAAAGCAGGGCACCTCTGAATACACTTGGATCATCGACCCAATCGATGGAACTGCAAATTTCGTCTCCAGCATCCCGCAGTGGTGCGTAATCATTGCCTGCGTGAAGAACGGTGAGAAGTACATTGGCGTAGTTTACGACCCATGTGCAGACGAACTGTTTGCCGCTGAAAAGGGCAAAGGCGCCACATTGAATGGCGTGCCAATCAGCGTGTCTAAAAGCGCATCCCTGTCCAACGGCTCTCTTGGCCTTGGCTTCAGCGCACGTGGCCGCAATCAGGCTGTAAAAGACACCGTAAACATGCTGCTTGATGAAGGTGGCATTTTCTTCCGCAATGGATCTGGCGGTCTGATGCTGTCCTATGCCGCTTCTGGCCGTCTCATCGGTTACATCGAAGAGCACATGAACTCATGGGACTGTATGGCAGGCATGCTGCTCGTGGAAGAAGCTGGCGGCATCTGTCAGGAGATCAACGTTCAGGATGCTGTCATGAACGGCTGTAAGGTCGTTACAGCAGGTCCGGACGTGTTCAATCAGGTCAAGGCCCTTACAGACAAAAGCTTCATCTGATAGGCGATTAAAGCTCATATCAGGACGCAATAAAAAAGCCCCGGCAATGACCGGGGCTTTTCGTTTCCTGAAACAGGAATGGATTAGCTTGTCAGCTGCACAAAATCGCGCAGTTCCTTGCTTGGGAAATCGTAGAGACGACCATTCTCTTCGTTTTCTGGCAGGCAGAAACGAACGATGTCCTCGGAGATCTCAGAAGGATGCGGCAGTGTGTTTGGATCTTCACCTGGCATCGCCTTCGCACGCATACCAGTGCGCATTGGGCCTGGGTTGATCAGCATGGACTTCACGTTGGTCTTGCGTGTCTCGTTCACATACGTGCGTACAAGAGCCTCCAGAGCCGCTTTGGACATGGAGTAAGGTCCCCAATAGGCACGGCACTTGTGCGGCGCTCCTGAGGTCAGGAAGACCGTACGGCCCGCATCGGACTGACGTAGAAGTGGGTCGAGAGAGCGGATCAGACGCCAGTTGGCCGTCACGTTGATCTGCATCACTTCATCGAACTTCTTCGGAGCCACGTGACCCAGCGGAGAAGTTGGACCAAGAATACCTGCATTGCCGACCAGAATGTCGAGCTTCTTCCAGCGTTCAAAGATCGCGGCGCCCAGGCGGTCAATCGCATCAAAGTCTGTCAGGTCAAGCGGAACAAGGGTAGCAGAGCTGCCCAACTGCTGGATTTCATCATCCAGTTCTTCAAGGCCACCAACGGTGCGGGCAACAGCAATAATGTGCGCACCTTCTTCAGCAAGCTTTTTTGCAGCAAAATAGCCAATGCCACGGGATGCACCCGTGACAACAGCAACACGACCTTCAAGTCTTTTCGAACTCATTGAACTTAACCAGTTTCTACAAGGCGAGGAGCCTGACGTGTGTCTACATCGTCAGACAGATCTGTAAGCGGGGTTGGATAGTCCCCGGTAAAGCAGTGATCAGTGAACTGCGGGTTCTCGTTGTCGCGGCCATTTTCATGACCCATCGCACGGTAGACGCCGTCAATGCTCAGGAAGGCCAGAGTGTCTGCGCCAATGTAATTGCGCATACCTTCCAGATCATATTTGGCAGCCAGCAGCTTTTCGCGCACTGGCGTATCGATACCGTAGTAATCGGAGAACTTGATTGGAGGGGAGGCCAGACGGAAGTGAACTTCCTTCGCGCCAGCATCTCTGATCATCTGCACGATTTTCAGGCTGGTTGTTCCGCGCACAAGGCTGTCATCCACCAGCACCACACGCTTGCCTTCAATCTGCGCTCTGTTGGCAGAGTGCTTCAGCTTCACACCAAGCGTACGGATTTGCTGCGTTGGCTCAATAAAGGTGCGGCCAACATAGTGGTTGCGGATAATGCCCAGCTCAAACGGAACACCGCTTTCAGCAGCAAAGCCGAGCGCAGCCGGAACACCGGAATCAGGAACCGGAACAATTACGTCCGCTTCAACAGCGCTTTCCTGTGCTAGCACACGGCCAAAACGCTTGCGAACGTCATAAACGGAATGCCCATTCAGAACACTGTCCGGACGGGAGAAGTAGATGTACTCGAAGATGTCCGGACGGGCAGGGCGCTTGCCAAACGGGAAGTAGCTCTCGATACCACCCGGAGTACAAACAACAACCTCACCGTTCTCAACTTCACGAATGAACTTCGCGCCAATGATGTCCAGCGCGCAGGTTTCACTTGCAAAGATCGGAGCACCATTCAGGTCACCCAGAACCAGAGGACGAATGCCATAAGGATCACGCGCGCCAATCAGCTTTTTGCGGGTCAGCGCCACCAGAGAGTAAGCACCTTCCATCTGGCTGATCGCCTCGATGAAACGGTCCACGATCTTCTTCTCGCGGGAGCGGGCAACCAACTGCAGAACCACCTCACTGTCAGAAGTCGACTGACAGATCGCACCGTCCCTGATCAGCTGGCGGCGCAAGGTCAGCGCGTTGGTGAAGTTGCCGTTGTGACAGATCGCAATTCCACCGCCATCAAGCTCAGCAAACAGTGGCTGAACGTTCCGCAGCGCTGCTTCACCAGTGGTGGAGTAGCGTACGTGACCGATCGCGTAAGGACCCTTCAGATTGTCAATGGTCTCTTGCTGGGTGAAGTGATCACCTACAAGGCCCATATGGCGTTCTGAGCGGAACTGATCGCCATCAAATGTCACAATGCCCGCTGCTTCCTGTCCGCGGTGCTGAAGCGCATGAAGCCCCAGAGCGGTCAGTGCTGCTGCATCGTCATGTCCAAGAATGCCAAAAACACCGCATTCTTCGTGCAGGGTATCGCCGTCAAAATCTGCTCTCAACTCTCTCAAGTCAGCAGAATTGTTTGATACACCACTGCTCATGGCATCACTCCTTGGTTCTTCCTTAGGCCAATTCTCAAAATATCAGCTTAGTTCCGGCCATCGCCAGAGGCCGTCAGCTGGTCCAGTCCGCGCCGCTCACTTGGGGAGTAGCGGGCTTCTTCATCACTGGACGCCCCGTTCGCAGAGCCGGTTGAACCGCCCTGTTTACGGATCTGATCCATAATAGCACGCTCAGGATCTTCCGGCAGCGCCGCCACAAGGCTTTGGCCGCTGGTCACAAGCAGGTGGCGGGACTTTGCATCCATGATCCAATTTGGCTGGCGTGGTTCTGGTACAAACCAGTTAAAGAACAGCAGCGCAACAACGACAAGCAGGAAGCCGCGGGCTGCGCCAAAGACAAAACCGAGTGTTCTGTCGAGCGCGCCAATCCGGCTGTCCAGCACGAAGTCTGAAATGCGCATGGTGATGTAGCTCACCACAATCAATGTCACGAGGAATACAGCACCTGCTGCGATCGCAGTTGCAAGTGTGTCATTGGCGACGTGTTGCAGCACAAATGGTTTCAGACTTCCGTAGAATAAATAGGCGGCGACTGCTGCTGCGACCCAGGATGCTATGGAGAGCACCTCACGAACGAACCCGCGAATCATCGCAAGAACGCCAGAGATCAGCATGATAACCAGTAGAATTCCGTCTAAGAGTGTGATCGGCATCTGTCGACACATGTCCCTTGTTTGACTGGCAGGCAAACCAACAAAAATGCCTGCCGGTTAAAATCAGCCTAGGTTAAACCCTTAAGCGTTTTCCATTTTCTGCGCACTGGCGGCAATATTTGCTACCAGATCTCCAAGCTCCTCAAGTCCTTTGACATGACCGAGAGCGTTAGAGCCTTCCTTCATATTCCCGTCAGGGATTACCGCCTGACCAAATCCAAGCTTCTGCGCCTCCTTCAATCGGGAAGCAGCCTGGGCTACTGGTCGAACTGCACCAGACAGACTGATTTCGCCGAAATAGACGCATTCGAGGGGAAGAGCAACCCCACTAAGCGATGAGATTAAAGCTGCCGCAACGGCGAGGTCAGCTCCTGGCTCATTAATTCTTAGGCCACCAGCAACGTTCAGATAAACGTCATGCTGAGCGAACTTAACACCGCAGCGCGCTTCAAGCACGGCCAAAATCATGGAGAGGCGCGCGCTGTCCCACCCGATCACCGCCCGGCGCGGTGTGCCAAGCGGAGAAGGGGCCACAAGCGCTTGCATTTCCACCAGCAATGGCCGCGTACCTTCTATACCGGCAAACACGGCTGAACCTGGAGCAGTTGCGCTACGTTCACTCAGGAACATAGCACTGGGATTCTTTACTTCCCGTAGCCCCATATCAGACATCTCAAAGACGCCGATTTCATCCGTCGGACCAAAGCGGTTCTTCACCGCTCGCAAAATGCGGTACTGGTGAGCGTTGTCGCCCTCAAAGTAGAGCACCGCATCAACCATGTGCTCCACCACGCGCGGACCTGCAATCTGACCATCCTTGGTCACATGGCCAACAATCACAACGGTAGTACCGGTCTTCTTGGCAAAGCGCACCAGCGCCTGAGCAGAAGCGCGAACCTGTGTCACCGTTCCTGGAGGAGAATCGGCCATCTCGGTCCAGAGGGTCTGGATACTGTCGATGATCACAAGGTGAGGGCGCTCGTCCCCCTTCTTGTCTTCCAGCGTTGTCAGAATATCTTCGACACTGGTCTCGGCAGCCAGTTGAACCGGCGCATCACGAAGGCCAAGGCGTTCGGCACGCAGACGCACCTGATCCACCGCTTCCTCGCCAGAGATATAAACGATGTTGTGTCCCTGAAACGCCAGATGCGCACTGGCCTGAGTGAGAAGGGTGGATTTACCGATTCCAGGATCACCGCCAACAAGCAGCGCAGAGCCTTTAACAAAGCCGCCGCCAGTCACGCGGTCCAACTCGGCCACACCGGTGATGATACGGGGAGCCTCTTTGGTCTCTCCAGACAATCCAACCAGCGGAACAACGCGCCCTTTGGCGCGGGAAGCCGTTTTAGGGCCTGCACCAATGCCACCGGCCTGCTGTTCTTCCTGAATTGTGTTCCATTCGCCGCAAGATTCGCAGCGGCCTGCCCATTTAAGTGTGGTTGCCCCACAGGACTGACAGACAAATGAAAGGGAGCGTTTCGCCATATCGAATTCAGGTTCCTGCCAGTGTTCTCTCGCTAGCGTTTATAGTGGCGTGTATAGCGTGCTCCAAGGCTACACAGCAATTCATATGGGATGGTTTGCGCAAATTCTGCCAGTTCATCCACGTTTACATGCGCCCCCATAATCTCAACAGGGGCCCCGCGTGACAGATGCTCCTCAGGGATGTCCGTCACATCAACTGCAATCATGTCCATGGAGACGCGGCCAAAGATCGGCGCAAAGTGCCCACCAATGTAAACCCGCGCACCATTGGGCTGGTCATCAGAGCTTCCAACCAGCCGGTGCAGACCATCCGCATATCCGGCATTTATGGTTGCAATTCGGCTTTTTCGCGGTGTTACGCGGGAAGCCCCATAACCCACAGGATCACCATGTGGAACCTCGCGCAAACTGATGATCTCTGCCTGCACATGCGCCACCGGAAGCATTGGGTTGGTCTCATCCGGAACTGGATTACCTCCATAAAGCGCGATGCCTGGGCGAACCATGTCGAAATGGTAATCGTCACCCAGGAAGATGCCAGCTGAGTTGCTCAAAGACTTGCGCGCCTCAGGGAACAACTCGCACACGCGCTGGAACCGATTAAGCTGCTTTTCATTGAGTCCATGGTCCGGTGTATCGGCACAGGCCAGATGGCTCATGACCAGATCAATCCGGATGCCTTTCAGAAGATGAGCCGACTCACCAATCTGCAGGGCGTCACCAATGGACATGCCCAGCCGGTGCATACCGGTGTCGAAGTGAAGCGCAGCTGGCAACTCCTCTTGCAGGCTTTGTGCAAAGGAAGACCATTCAGCAACTTCTTCAAGGCTGTTGAGCACGGGCTTCAGATCAAAATCGTAATAGAACTTCTCGCGATCACGGAACAAACCGTTGAGCACGTAGATTTCAGCGTGCGGCAGTTCTTTGCGCAGCTCAATGCCTTCTTCAGGAAGAGCAACGAAAAAGACGCGGGCACCGGCGTGATAAAGTGTTTTGCCAACTTCCGCTGCACCTGTTCCATAGCCATTGGCTTTCAGAACCACTGCGCAGGTGCAACCGTCTCCGACCTTGCCGTTCAAATAGCACCAGTTGGAGCGTAGAGCAGTAAGGTCAATGGTTAGTTTTGCAGCGCCGCCAGCAGAAACAGCAAGGCGGTCAGATGTAGGAGCGGCAGAATGTGTCACGCGAATGCCTTCAGATTCTTTGAATGCCCAGTAACCTACAAAAAATCAGAGCAATAAAAAAGCAAGACCCGGAGCACTGCACAACTGATGCGCGTAACTCCGGGTCAATCGCTAATTCAGTAGGATGATCCTGCCTTACTCCATAATTCTGTCAGGAATATGGGCGTCATCTGCCAGATCAGAGAAGCGGGTGAACTCACCCTGGAACTGCAGATCCACAATACCAGTCGGTCCGTGACGCTGCTTGGCGATGATCACTTCCGCCTTGCCGCGCAGCTGTTCCATCTTGGCGTTCCACTCTTCGTACTCAGGCGTACCTTCAGGCGGTTCCTTTTTGCCCATGTAGTACTCTTCGCGATACACGAACATGATCACGTCCGCATCCTGCTCGATCGAACCGGATTCACGAAGGTCAGACATTTGAGGACGTTTGTCATCACGGTTTTCAACCTGACGGGAGAGCTGGGAGAGGGCGATAATCGGAACATTGAGTTCCTTCGCCAGCGCCTTAAGACCCGTGGTGATCTCTGTGATTTCCTGAACGCGGTTGCCCTGGTTCTTGGAAGAACCTGTCAGAAGCTGGATATAGTCCACCACGATCATGTCCAGCCCCTTTTGTCTCTTCAGGCGGCGTGCCTTGGAGACGAGGGAAGCGATGGAGATACCACCGGTCTGGTCCACGTGCAGTGGAACGTGCTGCATGTGCTGAGTCGCAGCCACAAGCTTCTCGAATTCAATCTCGTTGATGTCGCCGCGGCGAATCTTGGAGGATGAGATTTCGGTCTGCTCGGAGATAATACGAGTCGCCAGCTGTTCGGCGCTCATCTCCAGAGAGAAGAAGCCAACAACGCCGCCATTTACAGTCCGTACAGTGCCATCAGGCATCTCTTCGGTCTGATAATTCTCGGCAATGTTATAAGCGATGTTGGTAACCAGCGATGTCTTACCCATCGCAGGACGACCAGCCAGTACGATCAAATCTGAAGACTGCAAGCCACCCATGAGCTTGTCCAGATCGCGCAAGCCCGTGGAAACACCGGAAAGCGCACCTTCACGCTGGAACGCAGCTGCCGCCATCTCAATGGTTTCAGTCAGCGCGCTGCCAAAGTCCTGAAAACCGCCGTCAGAACGACCGGTTTCCGCCAGTTCAAACAGACGACGCTCTGCATCATCAATCTGAGAGGAAGGTGGCATGTCGATCGGCGCGTCATAAGCGATGTTCACCATGTCTTCGCCAATGGTGATCAGGTTACGGCGAGTCGCCAGATCATAAATGGTCTTGCCGTAGTCTTCCGCATTGATCACGGAAGTCGCATCACCTGCAAGACGCAGCAGATACTGAGTTGCAGACAGGTCTGCGATCTTCTCATCTGCCGGGAAAAACGTTTTGAGCGTAATAGGCGAGGCAATCTTGCCAGCCTTAATAAGTGCCCCGCACTTGTCGTAGATATCCTTGTGGGGTGCCAGGAAAAAATGCCGAGCTTCCAGGAACTCCGAGACACGGTAATAGGTCTCGTTGTTCACCATGATGGCGCCAAGAAGCTGACGCTCCGCTTCGGCGTTATGTGGGACCACACGCATGGTCTCACTAGCCTTTTCTAATTTTTGGACTGTGCCCTTCATTCCGCCCCTCGTGCCGCTTGGCACCCTGAGTACAGCCATTCGTTGAACAGGAAAAGAGGCTCTGAACACCTTAAGCCCAGTTCTTTAACAAAATTAAATCAGCGGGGAAAATTGCAGGTTGCCAATTGACAGTCGACACTCTCCAAACGCGAGAAAAGCTTAGATTTTTTGTTTAAAATCAGCTGTATTCAGGGATTTTCGCCCCAACTACAATTATTAACAAACTCTTTTTTGAGGAACAGAATCAGAGGAGTTTTTGCCGATTCTGTCAGGTGTAAGGCATCAAAAAAGGCGGAGTCAGAGACCCCGCCTTTTTCATAGAGGAATGAAGAAAAATTATTCTTCAGTTTCTTCTTCTTCGCCTTCACCAGCTTCTTCAGAAGCTGCTTCTTCGCCTTCTTCGAGATCTTCATCTTCATCAAGATCTTCGTCGAATTCAAAAGCGTCGTCGTCCTGTACGGTGAGGTCTTCACCTGCTGCCTGACGCTCAGCTTCGTCTTCAGAACGAGCAACGTTAACAGAGATTTCAACTTCAACTTCAGGGTGAAGAACGATGGATACTTCGTGCAGACCAATGGTCTTGATTGGCGCGCGCAGGGAAACCTGGGAGCGAACAACGGTGAAGCCTGCTTCGGTCAGCTGACCTGCGATGTCGCGGGTAGCAACAGAACCGTAGAGCTGACCGGTTTCGCCAGCAGCGCGGATAACAACGATGCTTTCGCCAGCCAGCTTTGCGCCAACTGCTTCTGCTTCGGTCTTGCGCTCAAGGTTGCGAGCTTCCAGCTGAGCGCGTTCGTTTTCGAAACGCTCAAGGTTAGCTTTGTTAGCACGCAGAGCTTTTGCCTGTGGCAGAAGGTAGTTACGAGCGTAACCGTCTTTAACAGTTACAGTGTCGCCCATCTGGCCAAGTTTAGCCACACGCTCAAGAAGGATAACTTTCATGGAATTTCTCCTTTGCTGTCCTGCGGAAAGAGTGTTCCGCAGTTAGAGAGAGGCGTCGCGATCGCGATCAGTCTCTCAACCGTGATTCCGGCGGAGCCGAAATCATGAAAAAGGTCAGGATGCAAAGCACCCTGACCCAATAATCAAGACTTACTTGATTACGAAAGGCAGCAGGCCGAGGAAACGAGCGCGTTTGATGGCACGAGCCAGCTCACGCTGTTTCTTTGCAGACACTGCGGTAATACGGGAAGGAACGATCTTGCCGCGCTCAGAGATGTAGCGCTGCAGAAGACGGATGTCCTTGTAGTCAATCTTCGGAGCGTTTGCACCGGAGAATGGGCAGGTCTTACGACGACGGAAGAATGGACGACGTCCTGCGGATGAAGATTCAGCCATTTTCAATTACTCCGCTGCAGGTGCTTCAGGGCGACGATCTGGGCGAGGACCACGATCTGGACGTGGGCCACGATCATTACGATCGCCACGACGACGATCATCGCGATCACGCTTCTGCATCATAGCGGACTGTTCTTCGTCCAGCTCTTCTACGCGAATGGTCATGAAGCGAAGGATGTCTTCGTTCAGGCCCTGCTGACGTTCCATCTCAGCAACAGCCGCGTGAGGTGCATCTACGTTCATCAGAATGTAGTGAGCCTTGCGGTTCTTGTTGATGCGGTAGGTCAGGGTGCGCAGACCCCAGGATTCGATCTTGCCGACTTTGCCGCCGTTTTCTTCGAGAACAGTTTTGAACTGCTCAACGAGGGCTTCAACCTGCTGGGTAGAAATGTCCTGGCGTGCCAGGAACACGTGCTCATAGAGCGCCATGTGATTGCCTTTCTGAGTTTAACAATCCCGGTATCGGCGCAAAGCCCCTTCGAATGGCCCTCAGAAAAAGGCCGCAAGAAGATGTTTCACAAGAGCGGAGACACGGGAAGCCGGAAATCCTTCGATTCCTACAGTCCTTATAAGGGCTGCCTTCCTTTAAGCCTCCGGCCAAATACCGGAAACGAGAGGGGCTTTATAGCCAATCCCCTGTAAAAGACAAGTCCTGTCGGGGAAAAATGCCTTTTTTCCAGATGCAGCCTTGACATTGCGCTTGCAAGACGGCTCATGTCGCCCCGATGAATACGCAGGCAACCAAGGTTTCCCCTAGGTTTCTTGAAGGTGCAGGCAGCTAACCCATAGGGCATCTGGACTGCTACTTATTTTGGCGGCGGTCATAATTTGCACGTATTTGCTGAATTTATAGCCGCCCCATCTTGGAATACAAAGTGGGACACCCACATTTGACGCAATTGGAATGCGACGGAGCTATTTATAAATGACTATTGCATTTACATTTCCCGGACAGGGTAGCCAGACGGTTGGAATGGGTAAGGAACTTGCCGACACGTTCCCGGAAGCGCGCGCTGTATTTGAGGAAGTTGATGCAGCTCTCGGTCAGTCTCTGACCAAGATCATGTGGGAAGGTCCGGCAGACGAGCTGACCCTCACTGCAAACACCCAGCCAGCTCTGATGGCTGTCAGCCTCGCCACCATGCGTGTGCTTGAGGCAAAAGGTGTTGACCTGTCCAAAGCTGCTAGCTTCGTGGCTGGTCACTCTCTTGGTGAATACTCTGCACTGGCAGCAGCTGGCTCCCTGAGCATCGCTGACGCTGCACGCCTGCTGCGCATCCGTGGTGATGCTATGCAGAAGGCAGTCCCCGTAGGTGAGGGCGCAATGGCAGCTCTCCTTGGTCTGGACTTCGATCAGGCGATGGAAGTGGCGCAGGAAGCTGCGCAAGGCGAAGTCTGTCAGGCCGCTAATGACAACGCGACCGGTCAGGTTGTTGTGTCCGGCCACAAGGCAGCTGTAGAGCGCGCCTGTGAGATCGCTAAAGGCAAGGGCGCACGCCGCGCTGTTCTTCTTCCTGTATCCGCACCGTTCCATTGCTCCCTGATGCAGCCTGCAGCAGACGCAATGGCAAAGGCGCTGGCTGAAGTCGAAATCAAGGCACCAGCAGTTCCGCTCGTTGCAAACGTTCTGGCAGCTCCAATCAACGATCCGGAAGAAATCCGCACCCGTCTGGTTGAGCAGGTCACAGGTACCGTGCGCTGGCGCGAATCTGTAAGCTGGATGGCAGACAACGGTGTGTCCACTCTTGTTGAGATCGGCACCGGCAAAGTGCTGACCGGCATGGTGCGCCGCATCGTGAAGTCTCTGGAAGGTGTTGCAGTCAACACAGCAGAAGACATTGATGCACTCGTTGCGCGTCTTGAAGGCGCTGAGAGCTAATACACAGATTTTGAAGGCTCATAGGCGCCGCATTTTGCCGCGCGTATAGACGGAACCCATAGTTCCTCCCTATGAGCTTTCTTTAAACGGATTTAAAGCCGAGGAGACCAACGGCATGTTCAATTTAGAAGGTAAAAGCGCACTTGTAACCGGCGCGACCGGTGGCATTGGTGAAGCAATTGCACGCGCACTTCACGCACAGGGCGCAACCGTGACCCTGTCCGGTACCCGCGAAGCAAAGCTGGAAGCGCTGGCATCTGATCTGGGCGATCGCGTCCACATCAAAGCAGCAAACCTGTCTGACCGTGACAGCGTAGACGCGCTTGTTCCAGCTGCTGAAGAAATGATGGGCGGCCTCGACATTCTCGTGAACAACGCAGGCATCACCCGCGACAATATCTTCATGCGCATGAAAGACGAAGAGTGGGATCAGGTTCTTGAAGTGAACCTTTCCGCCACTTTCCGCATCTGCCGCGCAGCAATCAAAGGCATGATGAAGCGTCGTCAGGGCCGCATTATCGGTATCACATCTGTTGTTGGCGTCACCGGCAACGCAGGTCAGGTGAACTACTCCGCAGCAAAAGCTGGCATGATCGGCATGTCCAAGTCTTTGGCGCAGGAAGTGGCTTCCCGCAAGATCACCGTAAACACAATTGCTCCAGGTTTCATCTCTACCGCGATGACCGACGAGCTGAACGAAAAGCAGCGCGAATCGATCCTGGGCAACGTTCCAGCGGGTCGTTTGGGCACTGCTGATGAAATCGCAGGTGCAGCTGTTTATCTCGCAAGTGATGAAGCAGCGTACGTTACCGGTCAGACACTGCACGTGAATGGCGGTATGGCGATGATTTAACGAAGAAATACGCAGCCGGTCCGTCCCTTGTACAAATGGGGCAATCACTACTGGCGGCTGGTAAACCAGTGCTAATTGTGCTAGGAACCCGCCGATTAGAAGTGACCTCTTGGAAAGAGGAACGGAAAAGCTGCGGTTTTCTTTGGAAGCGGCTTAACATATAGGCCGTTGCGTCTTTTCAAAAGAACCAGAGTGTGCAACACGGGTGCCGAGTGAAATAAGGCCCCGCGAAGCGGACCGAAACACTACCTTGAAAACCAATTGAGGACTTAAAATGAGCAATGTTGCAGAACAGGTAAAGAAGATCGTTGTCGAGCACCTCGGCGTAGAGGCTGACAAGGTCGTCGAATCTGCAAGCTTCATCGACGATCTGGGCGCAGACAGCCTGGACACTGTTGAACTGGTAATGGCTTTCGAAGAAGCATTCGGCGTTGAAATTCCAGACGATGCTGCTGAAACCATTCAGTCTGTTGGCGATGCTGTAAAGTTCATCGAATCCAAGCAGGGCTAATCCTGTTTAAAAAGCTAGGCACGCGGTGGGTCATTAGCGCTCGCCGCGCCTGTTTTCTTTTAAGCTGCATGCCCGTCGCAGCGAGAGACACTTTGTCCTCCAAAAAGCGACAGATGAGGCTGGCAGCGCCATTCTAATTAAAGTGCAGGAAATATGCGTCGAGTCGTTATCACAGGCATTGGCATGGTCAGCCCGCTTGGCAACGGGGCTGAAGTTTCATGGCAACGAATTCTTGAAGGCAAAAGCGGTGCAGGTCGCATCGAAAACTTCGAGACCGAAGATCTTCAAACCAAGATTGCTTGTCAGGTCCCGCGCGGTGATGGCACCGATGGCACATTCAATCCAGATGACTACATGGCTCCGAAGGAGCAGCGCAAGGTAGACCCATTCATCGTCTACGCGATTGCAGCTGCTGATCAGGCCATTGAAGATGCAGACTGGAAGCCTGAAACCGAAGAAGACAAGTGCCGCACTGGTACGCTCATCGGTTCTGGTATTGGCGGCCTTCAGGGGATCGCTGACACAGCTCTTATGATGGAACAAAAAGGCCCGCGCCGCGTAAGCCCGTTCTTTATCCCAGGTCGTCTGATCAACCTGGCAAGCGGCTACGTTTCCATCAAACACGGCCTTAAAGGTCCAAACCACTCTGTTGTAACAGCTTGCTCCACTGGTGCTCACGCAATCGGTGATGCTGCACGCCTTGTTGCATTTGGTGACGCGGATGTGATGGTTGCAGGTGGTGCGGAAGGCACTGTTTGCCGCATCGGCATCGCAGGCTTCAACGCCTGTAAAGCTCTGTCCACCGGCTACAACGATGAGCCTGAAAAAGGTTCCCGTCCATACGACAAAGACCGTGATGGCTTTGTAATGGGTGAGGGCGCAGGTATCGTTGTTCTGGAAGAATACGAGCACGCAAAAGCACGTGGTGCAAAAATCTACGCTGAAGTTGTTGGCTACGGTCTGTCCGGCGATGCATACCACATCACCGCACCAGCATCCGATGGTGACGGCGGCTACCGCTGCATGGAAGCTGCACTGAAGCGTGCTGGCATCTCTCTCGGTGATGTTGATTACGTCAACGCACACGGCACCTCCACCCCACTGGGTGATGAGATCGAGCTGGGTGCTGTTGAGCGTCTTGCAGGTGAAGATGCTGGTTCTCTGACCATGTCTTCCACAAAATCTGCAATCGGCCACCTGCTGGGTGCAGCTGGTGCAGTGGAAGCGATCTTCACCGCTTTGGCGATCCGTGATCAGATTGCTCCACCAACCATCAACCTTGATAATCCATCAGTTGAAACTAAGATCGACTTGGTCCCTAATAAAGCCAAGAAGATGGAGATTAACTACGCTCTGTCTAACTCATTTGGCTTTGGCGGCACAAACGCGTCTCTGGTTCTCAAAAAAGTC
Source organism: Pseudovibrio sp. SCP20 (assembly GCF_057774105.1). Lineage (NCBI taxonomy): Bacteria > Pseudomonadati > Pseudomonadota > Alphaproteobacteria > Hyphomicrobiales > Stappiaceae > Pseudovibrio > Pseudovibrio sp. SCP20. The sequence continues at coordinate 875,441 of NZ_JBYMDH010000001.1, forward strand.
GAAGCATAAATCGCTTTTTTGACAATGGAAAAAAGGGCCAGACTCCGTACGGCGGAATCTGGCCTTTTATATTGCGGCTCCCGAATGGGTTAGGCTCTGTAATGAGTATTTAAAGTGTATCGCCGAAAACAGGGCATGTTCTCGGTTTTAGGTACGCTAATGATGGAGCGCTTGTTTTGCGCTCCCATATAGAGGGTTAATATGGCTCAATCGCCTGAAGACAACTCAAATGGGCCTCAGGATCAGTCTGATCTTCATATTCAGCCGGGTGGTCCGTCTGCACCGCGCAGTCCAAGTCGCGCCATTCAGCCGGAAGCTGCGCCACCACCTCCACCGCGCTCACGTCATGCGCGTAATCCTATCGTCATCACCATCAACTTCCTACTCTCCATGGCAGTCCTCGGCATCATCGTTGCCGGTGCTGCGCTGTATTGGGGCAAGGGCGAGTTTGATGCCGCTGGTCCGCTGACAGAAGAAAAGCTCTTCATTGTCGCGAGCGGAATGAGCCTGCCGCAGATTGCTGGCAAGCTGGAAGACGAAGGCGTCATCACCAATTCTCTCGTGTTTGAAGCGGGCACACGCCTGTTCAAGAACGAAAACAAGATCAAGGCAGGGGAATACGCATTCCCGGCGGGGATCTCCATGAAGACTGTCATGGAAGACCTTGTTGGTGGCCGTGCTGTGTACCATTCCGTGACGTTCCCGGAAGGCTGGAGCAGCGCTCAGATCATCAACCGCCTGAATGCCAACAAGATCCTGACTGGCGAGATCTCTGCAATCCCTGCAGAAGGCTCTCTGCTGCCGGAAACTTACACCTTCACACGTGGCACCACGAAGGCGCGCATCATCGAGCAGATGGAAAAGTCCATGGACGAGCACATTGCCCGCATCTGGGAGAAGCGCTCGCAAGGTCTGCCGATCGATACACCGGAAGAACTCGTGATCCTCGCGTCCATCGTGGAGAAAGAAACCTCCAAGGTGGATGAGCACCCACGCGTTGCGTCTGTCTTCGTCAACCGCTTGCGTAAAGGCATGCCGCTGCAGTCTGACCCGACAATCCTCTACGGCTTGTTTGGTGGTGATGCATGGACAAAAGACCGCTCTGCGATCACTCGCTCCATGCTGAAGGAAAAGAACCCGTACAACACCTACCAGATCAAGGCACTGCCTCCGGGGCCAATTGGCAACCCGAGTGTGGCTGCTCTGGAGGCGGTCGCAAACCCGGCCCGTACGAAGGATCTTTACTTCGTTGCGGATGGAACTGGCGGTCATGCATTCGCTGAAACCTACAAACAGCATCAGCGCAATGTTGCTAACTGGCGCAAGGTCGAAAAAGAGATCCGCGCAAAGCAGGCCGCAGAAAAGAAAAACAACTGATCTGCTAGCCTTGCAGGACAAAAATAAGAAAAGCCTGCCCAGGAATGACACCGGGCAGGCTTTTTGCTAGAGCGCACCGCCAAACGACAAATTATGGGTGCGCGTGAGGGCAGGAACGACATAGCTCATGGGAATCTTAAGCCCGCTGAGTATGCTTTGCTCCGATACAGATAGATTATGAGCATCACCAAAAACGGGTAATGCTCGCAAAAGGAGTTTCAGGGATGGCACTGGCTAGCATGACCGGCTTTGCCCGCGTGGAAAGCAGCTACGAAGAGACACGTTGGGTGTGGGAGCTTCGTTCCGTCAACGGCAAAGGGTTCGATGCGCGCCTGCGTCTGCCTCAGGGGCTGGATGGCGTTGAAGCAGAAGTTCGCAAGCGTCTTGCAGCCAAACTGAAGCGCGGTAACGTCTCTGTAGGCCTGCAAATGCAGCGCTCCCAGTCCGATACGGCTCTGGTGGTCAATGAAGAAGCTCTGGAGCAGGTACTCAAAGCCATCTCCATCCTGCGTGATCGCCTCCCGGATGCACCGGAACCAACTCTCGACGGTATCCTTGGTTACAAGGGCGTTCTGGAGTTTGAAGAGGCGGAAGAAAGCGAAGAAGAGAAAAACGCTCAGATCACAGCGCTCCTGTCTTCCTTCGATGAAGCTCTGAATGAACTGGTGGATATGCGCCGCAGCGAAGGCAGTGCCATTGCAACGCTGCTGAAGGGCCAGATCGACACCATCGACGCGCTCACCAAGCAAGCTGAAACTCTGCCATCCCGCAGCCCGGAAGCTATCCGCACCCGCCTTGAAGCGCAGGTTCAGGAACTGATAGAGGCAAGCAGCCAGCTGGATCCACAGCGGCTCCATCAGGAAGCAGCAATCCTTGCCACGAAAGCAGACATCCGCGAAGAGCTGGACCGCCTCTACGCCCACGTAGAAGCTGTTGGCGAGCTGCTCGTAAAGGGGGGCGCAATCGGACGTCGCCTCGACTTCCTGGCACAGGAATTTAACCGCGAAGCAAACACCCTCTGCTCAAAATCCAACAGTGTGGAATTGACCGCAATTGGACTGGAGCTGAAGACTGTGATCGATCAGCTTCGTGAGCAGACACAGAACATCGAATAAGATGCAGACGCTGTAAACGCAGAAAAGCAAAAGAAGACAATCTGGAAATGACCTCAGAAAACGCAAGCGGAACAACCGTATCAGCTCAGGACATCGAAGATGTGCGCCGCGGCTTCATGCTGGTGCTGGCAGCACCATCTGGCGCAGGCAAGGGCACCATCGCAAACCGTCTGCTGGCTGACGATGACAAACTGGCCCTGTCCGTGTCTGCAACCACCCGTCAGCGCCGCGCGGCTGAAGAACATGGCGTTCACTACTACTTCCTTGAAACGGACGAGTTTGAGCGCAAGATCAAAGCCAATGAGCTGCTTGAGTGGGCCAAGGTGCACGACAATTACTACGGCACCCCACGTGAGCCAGTGGACGCCAGCCTGAATGCAGGCAAGGACATCCTGTTCGATATCGATATAGCAGGCGTTCGCCAGCTGCAGGATCAGGCTGGTGAAGACGTGGTCGCAATCTTCGTGCTGCCGCCATCCATTGCTGAAATGCACGCACGCCTGTCTGGCCGTGGCGATGACGACGATGCTGCCATCAAGCGCCGCATGAAGACCGCCATTGATGAGGTCTCTGGCTGGCAGGAGTTTGATTACATCATTGTCAATGATGATCTGGACAAGGCCGTTGAAACTGTTCAGGCAATCATCACAACTGAGCGCCTGAAGCGGATCCGCTTGCCAAAACTTTCCGGCAAAATGGAAGGCATGATTGCCGATCTGAAGACTGCCACAGCGGAATAAATAGACAAAGAAACTGCAAAATCCTGTAAATTCAGAGTGTTGACGCAGTTTCGTGATTCAAACTATTAGCTACTTGAATCAATTTGTGAGCCAGATACAAGCAGGGCGTCATTTGCAGGAAGCAGATGCCCTGTAAACAGCAGCCGTCGTGAATAGCCATTGACCAGCCAAGTACAGAGACGGGCTGAACTTGAGGACAAAGAGCGATGATTACACGACGTCAGGCGCTGAAAGGCGCCTTGTTTGGCGGTGCTGCCGTGGCCGGTGGCTTGGCGGGAGCGTCCAGTCTCTGGGCTGTACCCAAACGCCATGACATGATTGCCCGCAACATCGACCATCAGTTGATGAAGGATGCACCTGCCACAAAGCGCATGTTCACCTTCGGCGATGCCATGCCACCAACCCTGCGCGTTAAACAGGGTCAACCGTTCCACAGCCGTCTCATCAACAAGCTGGAAGAGCCAACCACCATCCATTGGCACGGCATGCGCCTGCCTAACGACATGGACGGCGTTGCCTTCCTGACCCAACACTACGTCTATACCGACGATCACTTCGATTATCGCTTCACGCCGCATGATGCAGGTACATTCTGGTATCACCCGCACTGTAACTCTCTGGAGCAGCTCTCTTACGGCATGACCGGTCTGATGATCGTGGAAGAAGATGAAGATCCGGGTTTTGATCACGACATCCCGGTGAACCTGCGCGATTTCCGCCTTGGCAGTGACGGCCAGTTCGTAAAACTGTTCCAGCCACGCAAATCAGCGCGGGCAGGGACCTTCGGCACTCTGCGCACCTCCAACTGGCAATCTGCCCCTGTGATGGATGTTAAAGCCGGTTCTCTGGTCCGCCTGCGCTTGTGCGTGACCGATGTGACCCGCATCTACAAGCTGTCCTTCCCGCAAGGCACCGATGCCAAAGTCATCGCCATGGATGGCAACCCTGTAGAACCGTTCGCAGTCAACAAGCTTGCATTGGGACCGGGCCAGCGCGCTGATATCGCAATGCGTATTCCAGATGGGGAAGGCAAGCAGATTGAGCTCACCAACTACTCCTCATCCTCGCCGTGGTCAGTCCTGTCTCTGCGCGCCATTGGCCAGTCCCTGAACCGCGATCTGCGTGAGATCAAACCACTGCCTGCCAACCCGATCCCTCAGCCAGACCTGAAGAACGCGGAATACATCCCGCTGGAGTTCTCAGCTACAGCTGAGAAGCGCCCCGCCAACCCAATCTGCGGCAGCCTTGGCTTCTCATTCTGGGCTGTCAACAAAAGAGCATGGCAAGGTGCTGAACGTGGACCACTGGATCCGGTGGACGTGCTGAAGCGGGATAAGTCCTACGTGTTCGAGTTCATCAACCGAACCCCGCACACGCACCCGATCCACATCCACGGTATGACCTTCCAGCTCCTCAAGAGCAACAAACGCGAACTCGCTCCCTGGTGGACCGACACCGCACTCGTACTCCCCGACGAACGCGTCCAAGTCGCCGTACGCCCCGACTACGAAGGCGACTGGCTCATGCACTGCCACATCATCGAACACCAGGAAAGCGGCATGACCGCCTTCATGCGCGTGGAATAAGCCATCGCTGCAGACCTAACAAAAAAGCCCTGAGACTGAATAAGGTCTCAGGGCTTTTTTTGATGTTGGGCACTTTAAAACCGATGCTTAAATGCCATGAGTGCAGAAGCGCCAAGCTCACCACGAGTATGTCCGTCATTGACAGAAACTGCGCCACCTAAGCCCAGCACCGTATCTTCCATAAAGTTGATATCGTAACGAAGGCCGAAATCGATCTGTCGTGCACTAGGGACAAGTTCAATTTCGTGTTCAACATATGAGATAGTACCGTCTGCTGCGCGCCCGTAAGGAAGGCGAATAGTCCCGTTTCCTTGTTCTATGCGCAACGGTTGCCGAAGTGAGAAGGTGAGGAGATCTTTGTCGGAGAAGAGCCCTCCAATCTTTATGCCTGCACTGAACGCGCTGTGTAAGGCGGGATCGAGTGACTCGATGTATCCCGCATCTCCTGAGAGCGTCATACCCAACTCAGCATTTGCAAAGAATGACAGGCCGGGTTGATAAGTCCATTCACCTGCAAATGAGAAAGCTGAACTGGCTGCTGATAGGGCTTCATCCTTTTGACTTTCAGCCGTTAACCCGAGTGCTGTTCCTGTCTCCCCATTGACGGCAAATCCAAACACTCCGGTTAGATTCGGAAGGACTGTTTTTGCCATGGAGAGGCCAAAGCCCGCAGAGGCGATACCATCGCTCGTGCGTTCGACATAGGTCAGAGCGCCGACACCACTTCCATCTGTCTTACTCACGGTTGCAAAGGCCATAGTGCCGGGACCAGCCGCAATTATGGAAGAATCGCCTGAGAACAAACCGTTGCCAGATTGAATGAAACCTAGTTCTTCACCAATTTCTGACGTGCTACCGGAGACGAACTGGAAACCACCCGTATCTGAAGACAGCCCACTTCTCATGAAGGAGTATGATGGCGTGCTTTGTGCGCTAGTCTTGTTGTTGGAGCGGAATGTCTCAAGTCGGATGTCAACATTCTGCAAGCGTGATCCAACAAGTGCACCTGCATCAACGGCAAAATTTGCGCCAAGGGAATCGTAAATCGCCATCGTTTTACCCTGGAGCGCTTTTGTTATGGCGTCACCGTGGGCAGTACCAGCAGTGATGCTTACCTCTGAAAGAGGAACGACGCCGTCATAAGCGTTGTCAGAAAGAGGTGCACCTACATTACCAATGGGCATTAAGGCTGCTCTGAGATCGAGAAAACCATGACCAAATTCCTCATTGTAGGCGTGGGTTACACCATTTCCGAAGTCGACACTTCCAGTTGCTGTTAAGAAGCTGTTATCTGCAGATGCGAACAACCTGTTCAATAGGTCTTTGGCAGGTAAAGTCGGAAAGGCTTCAGCGAGTAGAGCAATTGAGCCTGACACTTGCGGTGCAGAAAACGAGGTCCCGGTTGCTTCGCTATAAGAAGAGTCTGAGGATGAAGTGCCTCCGCGAGTAGTTCCGTTCGTTGTCAGACAGTATTCTGCAGTTTCAAGGCAGCCGGCGGATACGCGATGTACTTTGGAGATATTTCCATTAGAGTCGTACTCGGGCAGCCCATTGACAGCAACGGCCCATCCTCCTTTCAACTCAGGAAAGATTTCAGGTAAAGCGGCAGTTAAAGATGAACTTGTGTCATTTTCATCATTGGATTGAGCGAAAACAACAATGCCTTGGCTGGTGAATTGGCTAAGAGCTGCTCGATAATTCTTCCATGCTTGAGGGCTTTGGCCGGAGTTGTTTGCAAGAAGAGTTTCTGGTGCAACGCCAGGATTTTGGTTTGCTATCGAATAATAGTATGAAAGCGTAATCGACGCCCCATTTGCAAACTCGTAACCCCAGGAATTGTTTTGAACAATTGCTCCTTTGTTGAAGGCATCGTTAGTCGCTGCTGCAAGGTGTTGCACGCCGGAGCTTGAAGGGCTTCCACCTTCCAATGTACTTAGGTGAAGGTCTGCTCCAGCTGCGACCCCCATTACGCCCGATCCATCCTCATCACCCGCTGCAATGGTTGCCACGAAGGTTCCATGGTCTTGCGCTGTGTTCTTTCCGTAAAGGGTGACGTTCTTGTTCTTCAGATCCTTATGTGAAAGAAGAAAGCCCGTATCAAGAACAGCAATGGTCTCTCCCTTGCCAGTCAATCCAACTGAGCGAGCATATTGCAGGTTGATATCTGCAAATGCGTTACTTTTTATCGTGTAACCAAGACCACTCAAAGCAGAGCTGATTGTGATTTTTTGAACCGTAAACTCATTTGTCTTGGAAATGAGGTTAGCTGTCGTCGTATCGAATGAAGTTGTACAAGATGAGGAAAAGGCGTCAGAGTTTCCTGAACTGCCGTTGCATGATTGTGTTTGGATGACTGGAGCACTTGAACTGCTGGTCTGCCCAGAGCCTCCGCCTCCGCCATTGCACCCAGACAAGCCAAATAATACGATCCAAATGCCAGCCCAGTATACGGAAACCTTCATCAGAACCTCAACTTGATTAGCTTCAGTTGCTCTCATCTCACAGGGTTAGGAAGCGTTCCAAAACTGTCAATTAGTGAGTTGGGTTGAAGGTGTTTGATGTGTAGTTTGAAATAATGTTTATTTTGTTTGCGTTTAGATCCGTCTGTACAATGCAGTGATCAGTACGAACTCATTTGCTTGATGCGCAAATTTACTTTTGCGCTACTTTTGCAACTTACATGCCGTGCGATTGTTTTTTTGAGGTGTTTAAGAGTTGAGTGTTGCCTCGTTGCACGTGATATCCTCTCCACATGCATTGGTAAATGTGCTTTTGATGCTCTTGTAAGCTGCAACCTTCGAATCGAAGGTGCAATGAGTACAGGCACTCAAAACCGTGCGTCTGATCCCAATAAAATGTGGGACTCAGATTGCATACGCGTCATCTTCATTATCGAACACCAGGAAAGCGGCATGACCGCCTTCATGCGCGTGGAATAAACCATCGCTGCAGACCTAACAAAAAAGCCCTGAGACCGAACACAGTCTCAGGGCTTTTCTTTTGTCTCTATGAGCGCGCGAACACTCTAATCTTTATCAAACGCATGTGCCAAGGCAACGAAACCGGCCACGTCGATTTCCTCGGCACGGGCCGTTGGTTTCAGGCCTGCTGCTTCAATGCGAGTCTCTGCATCCGGTTTAAGGCCTTTTAAGCTGGCTCTGAGCATCTTGCGGCGTTGGCCAAAAGCGTGAGCAGTCACGCGCTCCAACGCTTTCAGCGGGCAATCCAGAGGCTTTTCACGTGGGTGCAGCTGCACAACTGCTGAAGTCACTTTCGGCGGAGGCGTAAAGGCCTTCGGGTTCAGATCAAACAGAATGTCCGTATGACACCGCCAGTTGGCAAGAACACCAAGGCGTCCGTAAGCTTTGTCACCTGTCTGAGCTACAATACGCTGTCCGACCTCCTTCTGGAACATCAGCGTCAAAGAGCTCCAGAATGGCGGCCATTCCTCCGTTGTCAGCCATCCCAGAAGCAGTTGGGTGCCAACGTTGTAAGGAAGGTTCGCAATAATCTTGATAGGGCCATCCGCAAGCTCTGCTGGATTGTACTTGAGCGCATCACCCTCAATTACTTCCAGTTTGCCGTTATAGTGCTCTGAAATCTGAGCAAGGGCAGGCAGACAGCGCGTGTCCTTCTCAATCGCAACAACCTTCTTCGCACCTGCCGCCAAAAGTGCGCGGGTGAGTCCGCCCGGACCAGGCCCAACTTCTACGACTGTACAGTCACTCAGGTCTCCGGCACTGCGGGCAATGCGCGAGGTCAGGTTAAGGTCGAGAAGGAAGTTCTGACCAAGAGATTTGCGGGCATCGAGCCCATGCTCTGCAATCACCTCGCGCAGAGGTGGCAGATCATCAATTTGTGCCATTAAACGAGCTCAGGTTGTGCGAGGGCTGCTGCAAGACGCAAAGAAGCCATCAAACTGTTTGGAGAGGCCTTGTCGGTGCCTGCAATGGAGAATGCAGTGCCGTGATCTGGTGATGTGCGCACATAGGGGAGGCCAAGCGTCACATTCACAGCTTCATCAAAAGCCAGAGTTTTAACAGGGATAAGTGCCTGATCATGATACATGGCCACCGCCACGTCATAGGTATCCAGCGCTTCACTATGGAACATGGTGTCAGCAGGTAACGGACCGCGTGCATCAATACCTTCGCTGCGCAGTTGGGCTATAGCCGGAGAAATCGTCTCAATCTCTTCCGTTCCCATGGATCCACCTTCACCTGCATGAGGGTTGAGACCGGCAATCGCAATGCGTGGTGAGGTAATGCCAAACCGCTCAACCATGTCTTTGTTGATGGCCCGGCATCGATCCACGATCAGTTCCTTTGTCACCAGTTTGGGGACTTCAACGAAGGGAACATGAATGGTCAGCGGCACGGCCATTAACTCAGGACCGGCGAGCAACATGATCGGCTCAACATCCTTGTCCCAATAGGTCTTCGCCAGATCACCAAGAAACTCTGTGTGACCAGGATGGTGAAAGCCACCATCATAGAGGATCTTCTTGGAAATCGGGTTTGTGACAACTGCAGATGCCCGTCCTTCTTTCACATGACGGACCGCAGTTTCAATGGACTCGATCACAAGCGCAGCGTTTGTGCCAGAAGGGGCTCCAGGAGTAACCTGAACCGGGCCAGAGAGAGGAACCACTGGAAGAGCTTCATCAAAGCAGTCACAAGCAGCTTCGGGCTCAACAACTTTGATCGGAATTTTGAAACCGAGATGCTTCGCGCGGGCTTTCAAAAGCTCAGGATCGCATAAAACGTAAAATGGCTGAACATCTCGTTCAAAGCGCATTTTCCAGGTTTTTAGCGTAATATCAGGGCCAATACCTGCAGGCTCGCCCATTGTCAGGGCGAGCGCCAATTTCACTCTGCGCATGATTTAAAAACATCTCCTGCTGCTGATCAGGCGATCAGCGCTGCTCGATTACAGCATTGGAGCGCAGGTCACGAAGGTAACGGCGAGAAAGCTGTTGCCCTTTTTTATTCCGCAACTCGCCCTCAATTGTGCTTCGCGCAGTCGCATCACTGTCGATTGTCTCTTTACCACAAAGAGCAATCATCTCAAATCCGGAGTCTACTGGGGTAGGCGCTGTGACGCGGCCAATAGAGATTTTATTCAGCTTTTGCACGAATGCAGCAGGCAGGTCTGTCTCAAGACGCTTGCCGATTGGACGAACAACAACTTCATTCAAACCAGATGCAATACGGGTGCCTTCCTCACAGGAGGTAAAACGGGCTCTGAGTTTCTTCATCTCAGCAACGCGTTTGTTTTTAAAGGACTTGCTGGAGTTCTTAGGAACAACAAAAATGATGCGCTGAAGGTCATACTCGACACTGGTGTCACCGCTGTCATCTTTGCTTTCTTTGCCCTGAAGAGCAGCAATAACGTCAGATTCATTGATCCGGACGGTTGCGCGGAAACGCTGCATCACTACTTCAGACCATGAGATTTCTGCACGCAAACGGTTTTTCAAAGTACGCGGGTTCACGCCACTTTGAGAAAGAGCCTGCTTGAACTGAGAAGGGGACAGCTTCACGCGCTGAGCAATGGTCGCAAAGGCGTCATCAACTTTGCTGTCGGAAATAGAAACGCCAACGCGTTTCGCTTCTTCAAGCTTCAAAGCTTCATCAATCAGTTCGTCTTTAGCTTTTCGTTTTGCGATGCTGGAAGGAGCTCGAGTCGTCAGGGAAATCAGCTTGGAGCGTTGTTGAAGTTCATAGCTCGTAATCGGGCGGCCATTAACAACAGCAACAATTTTACTTGCAGCTTCCGCAGAAGTCAGCATTGGACCAACCGGAGCCAGTATGCTGGCAGCCACAAAAAGCGAAGCACAGAAGCGAGTAAGTTTCATTTTGTTAAGCTCTCCGTCCCAAAGGCACTTGCCCTCTCTAGACGCTCCCTAGATAGCACTGATGCATATTTGGCACAGCTTGACTCAAATTAGAAGGGTGCAGCCCGGAAAAATTTATTCAAACTAATAATAACAAATGAAGGCGACATTCTGTCATTCCTCTGGCTATTTCTTGTGTACAGCCAGAGGTTTAAGCTCAAATACCTACTCAATCATTCGGGGATGAGTCAGAGGTGGAGGTTGAGAGGCTGGTATCGCCAATGGTTCTCAGGCCGAATCGGAAGAAGAAGATCCGCTCAACCGGCTCACCATTGTTCCGGCTTCTGTCTTCGCCATAGGAGATCGAAGCAGAGAAGCCTTCGTCGTCATAGCCAAGACCAACCGTATCCTGAACGATGTTCTCATTGATCACGTCATAACGAAGCGATCCAAAGACACGCCAGTTTTCCTCAAGGTTCAGGTTCAACGCCCCAACAAGCTCTGAACGCTGTTGGTCAATACCAGCATCAGGACGTTCTGCCAGATAGGCATAAGACAGAACCGTGGAGGCTGGACCATAACGACCACTTGCACTCACTTCAGCGCGTTCCACGCCAAAATCATGTTCATTAAAGCGAGCGTTACCACCTAAGCGGAACCCTGTATTGGTATCGAAATAAAGGCTGGTGACATAGTCAGAACCAGTTGTCTGTAGACCTGAATCGCCTGTCGCGTCAAGAATACCAGGTACAGCGTAAGAATTACGCCCTGCTAGCTGGAAGGAGCGACCGAACAGACCGCTGATGAACGAGCCTTTATCAAACTGAAGCTTGTATTGCAGGCCGAGGTTAGCGCGAGTGCCACCTTCGTTGCGGTCAAAGCCGGAGAACTTGTCCCATTCGAACAGAGTAGATGCATCAAACACGATGGATTGCGCATCTTCATTCGGGAGCTCACCAATCGCAGCTTCGTTCGGACGAACGATCAGCTGTGCAATCGGCTCAATAACCTGATTGCCACCGTTAAACGTCGCAAGGAATGGGTATCGATACTCCAGCCCCACTGCTGGCATGCCACGGAAGACAACTGACTCGTCCGACAAAGCAGTCACATTGTCATCGGCATTCGCGAGGAAGTATAGATTAGTCTTCGCATATGCAAATGGTGTGAACACTTGCCCAATTGGATCAATCAGCGTGCGTTGCCAAGTCAGATTCGCACTCACGCGCGTAAACGTGCCTTCAACACCACGGAATCGGTTTTGACCATTAACTGAGAAGGCATCCGTAGTCTCACGAGTTAGACTGGTCAGGTTACCATCATAGTTCAGCTGCCCACCAAGTATGGATTTCTCGAAATAGATCGAGTTATCGATAACTGGATGAACAAATGGTTGCTTCTCCTGAAGGTCGGCATTTACCGCAGTGAACGGTGCGCTCGGGTTTGTCGGCTGAGTAGGGCTTGGATTATCTTCCTGAGAAATCTGGAAAGCATATGCATTTGCGTCGAAAAGATTGCGCTTAGTTTCACCTTTCAAATATAGCTGTGAAACTTCTTGCGCGCTCCCGAACTTAGCGAATCCATAGTCTTCGCGGAAGGCCCTGTCCGTTGCGTAGGTGATATCCCAACCTGCACTCCAACGCTTGCTGAGATCAAAACTACCGTTTGTATTTACAATAAAACGGCCACGGACATCACCGCTGGAGCCGCTGAATGCATTTGGATCTGCCTGTGAAATCCCGCCGATTGAAACATCATAGGAGCCAGTTTCTAGCTGCTGACGCCAATCCAGTTGACCCAAAACACCCTGTTGCGTGAGTGGGGTTACTGTAACAGTTAGATCGTATGTAGGCGAAAGCGACCAGTAATATGGAATAGCTGCACCAAAGCCTAGTCGACTTTTCGTCACAAAACGCGGCAACAAGAAACCAGATTTACGCCCAACAGACGGATCGGCAATCGAGAAGTAAGGGATCTTTGCAATCGTATTCCCAAACAACTCAATCGACGCGCCTTCGAAATAGATGCGCTGTTTCTGCTGGTTGTGAATGATCGTCGTGGACTTGATCCGCCATAAAGGAGGCTTTGGAGCCTTCTTATAAACGGAGTAGGTCCCGTTTCTTAAGGTGGTGACATTATCGCCTGAGCGTTCAGCGCTCTCGGCCTCAAAATGCGTAAATTGAGGTGTATCGATCTGAAGCGCGTTCACAAAGCCTTCAGAGAAGTCATCGCTCAATGTCAGATTGTCGGCGAGAATGAGATTCCCGCTCGGTTCAGTCATCTGCACATTGCCGTGCGCCGATAGCTTACCGTCCTTACGATTGTAAGTCACACGATCTGCGAGCAATGTGTAGTTATCGAAATAGATCTCAACACTGCCAGATGCGATGATGACGTCATTGTCAAAATCGTAGCGAAGCTCTTTGGCTTCAAGCAACATTGGTTGAGAAGTGTCGATCGACTGCTTGGCAGTCTGTGAAAGGTCAATCTGCGCAACAGCAGGCGCGCTGAGAACCATAAGGCCAGCGCCGCACAGCAGAGCAAGTGCAGAGACAGTGCGAAGATAGTCTGGCGATACGCAGCCAGCTCCAACTCGCTTGATTTTCTGTGTCAGGATCAAGGTCGAACCCATCAACCGTCCTCCTGATTCAACAGAATAGTAAAACCCATAAGAACCCCAAATACGCCAGGTGCCCATGCCGCAACCGCTGTGGGAACGATTCCGGCTCCGCCCAGATCCTTGGAGATTTCGGAAACGGCATAAAGCACGAAACCGGCAATGATGCCCCAAATGATCAAGCGGCCAATCCCCCCAAAACGCGATACACGCAGCGAAACAGCAGCAGCAATGACAATCATTGCCACAAGTAACAGGGGTTTGGCTAGAAGAGTCTGATATTGTAAAGAATACCTATACGCAGGTAGTCCAGCCCTTTGGGATAACTCAATAAAGCGGGGAAGACTCCAAAAGCTAATAGATTCCGGCGAACCTATGCTCTCTTTGACCTCTGTAGGGGTCAAAAATGTGCTGACACTATAGTTATCATAATGTTGTGGATCAGTGTCCAGAGCATAGACGACAGCGTCAGTTAAGCGCCACATGCCTTCTGCAAGCACTGCGCGGCGTGCTTCGATTCTCTCTGAAAACTCGCCCTGACGGTCAAAGGAGAAGATCGTCACGCCGTTCAAAGTCGCACCTTGCCCACCAATATGCCGGGCATGCAGAACCGATTCACCGTCAGTGCCGTTCTGCCTCAGCCAAACCTCGCCAGAACCTTCCAGCAGATAGGTTTGCTCCACGCTGAACAGACCTTCAGCCACCTCATCAGATTTCTGTTGCAGATAAACGGCACCGGGGTTGTACCCAATGACCGCAGCAATACCGATGAATAGGCCGGTCAGAAGAGCAGGGGCTGTAAACTGCCAAACGGAAATGCCTGCAGCGCGCGCAACAACCAGCTCAAGGCTTCTGCTCAAGGTCACAAAAGCCCAGATTGAGCCAAACAGCACCGCAAATGGGATCACCTGTTCAAGCAGCAACGGCACGCGCAGTGCGGAAATCGCTGCAATGCGCAGCAGCGAAAAGCCCTCTCGATCACCGCCGCGACGCACCAGTTCCAGCACGTCAAAGAGCAGGATCAGCACAGCTGCAAACAGGAACAGGGCCAGAATCGACTTCAGGAACCGTTTGGATATGTAAAGACTAAGCGTTCTTCCGGTCATTACAGTCCTGCTGTCCCTTGGTTTTTACGGCCTACCAGTTTGGAGAACACACGCCCAACTCCATTCAGGAGGGTGTATATCCAATCGACCAGACGCTGAACAAACCAAGGTCTTCTGTTCAGGCTAATGGACCACGCAGCAAGCGCAATTGCGATTATTGGGATTGCATAGAGCAACGGGAACATATCTGGAGCCGCACTCACGATTAGCGTTGCACCGAAACCTGCTGTTCTCAGCAGTGTCGCAACAGCGATTGTTGTAGTTATTGCAAGGCCTTGATCTTGCCTTGTGGTCTTGGGAGAGCCAAGGAAGGCATAGATGATTAGACCAAAGGCAATGGGGTAAAGTGGGACACTTAAACGGTCGTGGAATTCCACAATTAGCTTGTCCCAATGCTTTGCAGCGTAAGAATCATCGGGTTTTGCGCTCAACAATTCGAAGGTTGGACGCTCACTTGCCTTGAATGTTGGCTCGCGCGCCTCGGGAATCATCGAGGACAGATCGAAGCCATAACTCTCAAAGCTCACGATGGACATATCCTGCCCACCTTTAGGGCGGCGCTGGATTGTGCCATCAAGCATCACAAGCAGCGTTTTGTCTGCCGCTTCAATAATGCGCCCGGTTTCAGCTGTATAAGTAAAGGAGGTTTCCGGATCTCTTGCGTCGTCCAGCAAGAGTCCCTCAAGAACACCATCACCACTTCTGTTGCGAATATGGAAGGTCAGGTTCTCTTCAATGGGAATGAATCGCCCCGGTTTGATGATGTTGGCCACAAGGTCAACGCGCACACGCGTCAGCTCGCTACGCAGTTCTGCCAATCCTGTCGGGGACAGATAGATCGACAGGAAGTACATCAGCGCTGTGACGCAGAGGGAGAACGTCATAATAGGGCGCAGAACCAGCCATTTGGAAGCGCCGGATGCGTTGATGACAATAAGCTCACTGTCACGGGACATGCTGTTCAGCACGATTATAAACGCCAGCATCATTGCGAAAGGGGCAACGATCAGGATGAGGAAAGGCAGGGCCAGAGCGGTGATGTAACCGAACTGAAGCAGGGTCTGACCTTTCGACGTTACCAGATCCAGCTGGCGCAGCGCTTGAGTGGACCAGACAACGCCGGTCATGGCCGCCAATGTTACGATGAAGGCGGTAAAGCTGCGTCTGATGATGTAGCGTTCGATAGTTTTCATTGTGCCGTGCACCAGAACCTTTTCTTGTTCGTTATGGGAGAGGCCAAGCCACAAATTGATTCAAGACCACTCAATAGCACGGAATGCGGCAGAAAGTCGGTTCACTGGATCTTTTAATGAATAAACTCGCAAGTTTCTTCACATAGCCTTGAAACGGGACCATTATCGCGCCATGTTCTGCCATGAATTTTACGAGTAGCTGGACCACGCGTCCGCCTGTGGTCGCTAGCATAATCTGCTAGAAATTGCCTGCCATAGGTCATTCCGAGGAAAGAAACTACATAATGACGCAATTCACATCCATCAAGATCGCGCAGTATTCTGATGCAACCGCAGCCGTTCAGGTCGTCTTTGCAGGTGAAGAACTCAGCTTTGCAGCAGAAGCTGAGGGTGTGATGGGCGCCGCTGGAAACACTGTTGAGCGCGCTGCAAAAACCGCAGATTTCACCGGTAAGAAATCTGGCATCATGCATCTGCTCGCTCCGGAAGGCATGAATGCGGATCGTCTGATCGTTGCTGGTCTT
Source organism: Pseudovibrio sp. SCP20 (assembly GCF_057774105.1). Taxonomy (NCBI): domain Bacteria; kingdom Pseudomonadati; phylum Pseudomonadota; class Alphaproteobacteria; order Hyphomicrobiales; family Stappiaceae; genus Pseudovibrio; species Pseudovibrio sp. SCP20. The sequence continues at coordinate 891,535 of NZ_JBYMDH010000001.1, forward strand.
GGCAAAGCAGAAGAGCTGAAAGAACAGGACTGGATCAATCTGGGTGGTGAAGTTGCTGGCAAACTGCTTGCACTCAAGGCCGAAGCTGCTGAGATTACATTCCCTGCAGCGGCGACAGCGCAGCAGGCAGCAGATTTTGCGCAGGGCGCTTACCTGCGTGGTTACAAGTTCGACACCTACCGCACTGTTAAAAAAGAAGCAGACGGCGACAAAGCCTGCGAAATCACATTGAAAGTGCAGGACGCAGCAGCTGTTGAGCCACTCTGGGCAGAAGCGGCAGCTGTTGCAGAAGGCACCTTGCTGGCACGTACTCTCGTTGATGAGCCTGCAAACACCCTCGGTCCTGTTGAGTTCGCTGCAAAAGCACAGCAGCTTTCCGATCTTGGTGTTGACGTGGAGATCCTAGACGAAGCGAAAATGCAGGAACTGGGCATGAACGCTCTGCTGGCCGTTGGTCAGGGGTCTGTGCGTCCATCCCGTCTGGCTGTCATGAAATGGAATGGCGGTAAAGAAGGCGAAGCACCAGTTGCATTCGTTGGTAAAGGCGTTGTGTTCGATACCGGTGGTATCTCCCTGAAGCCAGGTGCTGGTATGGAAGACATGAAGGGCGATATGGGCGGCGCGGCTGCTGTGATCGGTCTCATGAAGGCGCTGGCAGGCCGTAAGGCACCAGTCAACGCAATCTGTGTGCTGGGTCTGGTTGAAAACATGCCAGACGGCAATGCAATCCGCCCTGGTGACATTGTGAAAACAATGTCTGGCCAGACCGTTGAAATCCTGAACACCGACGCAGAAGGCCGTTTGGTTCTTGGGGATGCGCTTTGGTACACACAGGACCGTTTTGCTCCGAAGTTCATGATCGACCTTGCGACCCTGACTGGCGCGTGCATGGTTGCTCTTGGCGGTCACCGCGCAGGTGTTTTCTCCGCTGATGATGAACTGGCAGCGCAGATCTGTGAAGCCGGTGAAACCACCGCTGAGAAAATGTGGCGCCTGCCATTGGGTGACGAGTACGACAAAATGATCGACACCCCGAATGCAGACATGCGCAACACAGGTGGTGCACGCTGGGGCGGTGCGAGCACCGCGGCTGTTTACCTGCAGCGTCACACCAACGAGACCAGATGGGCGCACATCGACATCGCTGGCACCGCGATGGGCTCCAAGAAAAACGCGATCTCTCAGGGCTGGGCGTCTGGTTTCGGCGTGCGCGCTCTGAACCGCATGATCAAAGACCATTACGAAGGCTAAGCCTTGTTAAAGGCATGAGAATGCCTGCATTGATCTAATCAAAAAAGGGCCGGTCACACCAAGTGTGGCTGGCCTTTTTCGTTGTCTTGGCTCAGGCAGGATACGAAGCTCTGACGCGGTACAAAAAAAGCCCCGCTTCAAACAGAAGCAGGGCTCCAAACTGATGAAAAGAGATTAACGCGTTAAACGCTATTTTCTAAGAAAATTGTTGTTTTTGAAAGAGGTAGCTGGCTACTCAGTCAATCAGCAGGTCTGGTAATGAGCACAGGAACTGGTGGTTGCTGGAAGCATTGCACCCACTGCAGCAGTTACACCAACAAGACCGGATACAAGAGCAAAGAACAATACAATACGCGCTGCCATTTGGACGTTTCCTAAATATACAATGCCTGCGGACCCACAACACCACAGAGATGAGAGCATTTCACCCTCCATAATTTGGTGTCGGTTTCACTAAGCTTAACACCACACCGAAATTCCCCAGGAATGCGGTGAAGTCCAGCCCTTTAAAGCGTCTGGGCGGGGTTTATCAACGATTCCTATGAATATCCCGATCTAATTGGGATCATTCACGACAATTTTTAGATTAAAATGTGGTCAAGTGAGAAACACTGCGATTTGGGGTTTACATATTCCATGCGCAGCCTGAGGAAGCATGCGTCGCAAGGTGCATCGGGCTGCAGGAAAGTGAGCCTGCCGGATAAACGGGAAACCAGAATATGAGTGAAGTGCTGTTCTACCAGCTTTCTAAATTTCCGCTGGAACGGGCTTTGCCCACTCTTCTTGAAAAGTGCCTGGAAAGAGATTGGGTCGTCACAGTTCAGTTCGGAACGGAAGAACGGTGCGACGCCATTGATTCTTATCTCTGGACTTATTCTGACGATGGCTTCCTGCCACACGGCACCAAAAAGGAAGGGCACCCGGAGTTCCAGCCCATCTACCTGACAACAGAAAGCGACAACCCGAACGAGGCAATCGTGCGCTTTCTGGTAGACCGCGCGCCTCTGCCGGATCCAGCCCAGTACCAGCGCGTCGTGTACATGTTCGACGGCAACGATCAGGAAGCGCTGCAGGAAGCCCGCCAACGCTGGATGGAAGTCAAGAACAGTGACCACGAACTCACCTACTGGGCGCAGACCGACAACGGCGGGTGGGATCGAAAAGCATGAGCGCGGACGTACTTGACCACCGCAAGCAGCTCCGCGCCCGTTTGGACACTCTGGAAGGCGCAAATGGTGGCGGCTGGGAAAACCGTAAAAACTGGTTTGAACAGGTCTACACCACGGCTCAGGGCGACACCAACGAGATCCCATGGGCTGAGCTGAAGCCAAAAGCACCACTGGTGGAATGGCTGGAGACCAACAAAGGGGAAGGGCGCACTGCTCTGGATGTGGGCTGCGGGCTGGGCGACAACGCCAACGCGCTCCATGAAGCTGGCTGGAACGCATCTGCATTTGATGTCGCTCCAACAGCCATCGAATGGGCAAAGAAGCGTTTCCCATCTGGTGAGATCGAGTTTCGCTGTGCTGACCTGTTTAATCCACCTGCAGATTGGGTTGGCAAGTTTGATCTGGTCTACGAGTGCTTCACCCTGCAAGCCATTGGTATTGAAATGCGCGGCAACGTGGTTGAGCCGCTCAAAAGCCTCGTTGCTCCGGGTGGCACGCTCATCATTCTGGGTCGCTATTACGACGGCAATGGCGAACGCTCTGGCCCACCGTGGCCGCTGACAGACGAAGAGATCGCCGCATACTACGGCGACGGCTTCAAAGAGACCGCCAGAAGAACCTTCATCCAACACAAAGACGACGGCCGCAAAATCCCCCACATCTGGCTGGAACTAACGCGCGAAGCTTGAGTGCTGCAAGGTCTTAAGCAGATGGCAATCCGTAAAACAGAGCGTCTCAATCCTTAGGTGGAGAGAGGCGCTTTTTTGCAGGTACATCCGCAGCGCCCCACTCGGACTTCAGGACTTCCAGTTTGAAATCCAAAAATTAACCACACCAGAAGTGAGAGATTAGCAGCTCTTCCAAAAAGCATTGCTACTGCCTAGTGTTTTGCAGGTGGCATAATTGAATCAATTTATGAAGCGCGTGAATCTATCTACGAGAAATGCGCGGTAACATATTGTAATATTATACTTTTCGGAGAGTCCTCATTGAAGCAACCATTGATGAAGCTTAGCTTGCTGGCTTTCCTGCCAGTCTTTCTGCATACCTTTGTACCAATGCAAGTTTGGTGGCCAGCCATCTCATATTCCATTGCCCATCAACGAGCAGCACAAGAGCGCACAGTCGAGCTTAATGATTTGACACTTGAGATTGCGGGCGAAGCAACAGCCGTTTTGATGAACCAGCAAACACTTCACATCTTCAGTGGTCGCAGATATGCAAAACTACAGGACTTGCAAAAAGAAGGGCGAGCGCCTGTTGTGGTCACAGTGTATTGCAAGCAGAATACATGCGCAGATCAACCGGGTATTGCTCACCTCGCAACGTTTCTGGTCGTTTTCACCGCATTGTTTTTGGCATTCGTGATGATTTTTGGAGTTCGAATTGGTCCATCGTATGGGGGAACATCCGATATGGGCTTGCCAGATTGTGAAAACTGAGGCGTCAGCTACCCGCCCAAAACAAAACCCGGCACCATCATCAGCACCGGGTTCCAATAATCTCAAAGGTCGAGCCAGCTTAGTCTCCAGACAGCTCTTCCAGTTCGGCTGACATTTCCAGCCAGTTCTCTTCGGTTTCTTCTAGCACCTTCACATAAGCCGCGCGGCGGATGGCGTGTTCTTTGGCCTTATCCGGTGCTTCCGTATAGATCCGCGGATCAGCCAGCAGAGCATCCAGTTTTTTGATGTACTTCTGGTACTTGGAGATTTCCTTCTCCGCAGCCTCAATGTTCTTCTTCAGCGGAGCCAGCTTGGCGCGGCGTTCAGCAGCTTCCTTCCGGCGAGCCTGCGCATTGCCGCGCTCGCTCTGCGGCTCAACATCCGCTTCGCCCTGAGGCTTGGCGTTCAGCTCGCCTTTCAGGATCAGGCGGCGATACTCGGCCATGTCGCCATCAAACGGTTTCACACCGCCATCGGCCACAAGCCACAGACGGTCCGCACACGCTTCCACCAGATGCCTGTCGTGGCTGATGAGAATAACCGCGCCATCATAATCGTTGATCGCGTGCACGAGAGCTTCGCGGCTGTCGATGTCAAGGTGGTTGGTCGGCTCATCGAGAATAACAAGGTTCGGCCCGTGGAACGTGGCCAGACCCAGCAGCAGACGCGCCTTCTCACCGCCGGAAAGATCCTTGGCGGGCGTCAGCATACGGTCGGTCGGCAGGCCAAACCGGTCCACACGGGCACGCAGCTTGGATTCTTGCGCCTCCGGCATCAGGGGTCGCACATGCTCAATCGGATTGCTCTCCGGCATCAGATCATCCAGCTGATGCTGCGCAAAGAACGCCGTACTCAGCTTGTTCGCGCAGGTCATGTCACCAGACATCAGCCCCAAACGCCCCGCAATCAGTTTGGCGAAGGTGGACTTACCATTGCCGTTCGCCCCAAGCAGAGCGATACGGTCATCATGATCAATGTTCAGGTTCAGGTTACGCAGGATAGCCTTATCATCATAGCCAACAGAAGCACTCTCCAGCTTGATGATCGGTGGAGAAAGCTTGGCCTCAGGCTGCGGAATATGCAGCTCCAGACCGGATGCTTCATCCAGCACGGAAATCGGTTGCATTTTCTCCAGCATCTTGATGCGGGATTGCGCCTGCTTTGCCTTGGTTGCTTTGGCGCGGAACCGGTCCACGAAGCTCTGAATGTGCTTGCGCTGCTTCTCTTGCTTTTCGGCCGCTTTCTTTTGTAGCAAAATGGTCTCACGGCGCTGACGGTCAAAGCTGTCATAGCCACCGCGATAGAAGGTCAGCTTGCCCCCGTCCATGTGCACGATGCTGTCCACCGCGTTGTTGAGCAGGTCGCGGTCGTGGCTGATCAGAACAACCTGATAGGGATAGCGCGCAATGAAGTTCTCCAGCCACATGGTGCCTTCAAGGTCCAGATAGTTGGTCGGCTCATCCAGCAGCATCAGGTCCGGCTTGGAAAAGAGCAGGGCGGCCAGAGCCACACGCATCCGCCAGCCGCCGGAAAAGTTGGCGCAAGGCTCATGCTGTTGCTCAGGCGAGAACCCCAGACCGCTCAGGATGGCAGAGGCCCGCGCTTCAGCGCTGTGGCTCTCAATATCCGCAAGGCGGGTATGGATCTCAGCAATGCGGTGCGCATCTTCAGCGGTTTCAGCCTCTTCCAGCAAAGCGGTGCGTTCTGTATCCGCCGCCAATACCACATCCAGAAGCGTGTCCTGCGTGCCGGGCGCTTCCTGTGCCACCTGACCAACCCGCGCCTTTTGCGGCATATGCACACTGCCACTCTCAACCGCCAGCTCACCGCACAGCAGTTTAAACAGCGTCGACTTGCCAACCCCGTTGCGACCAACGAGACCGGTTTTCGCACCACTTGGAATAGTTACGGAGGCATTGTCGATCAAAAGACGCCCGGCAATGCGGTATGTAAGATTAGAAACCTGAAGCATGCCAAGCTGTTTGCCCGCAAACCTCTTGATGTGCAAGGGGAGAAACACCGCTGCGCGCAAAATTGTGCACGCAATCGGCACGTGCGCAACGCTCCCTAAGATTTGCAGGGCAAACTGAGCTCTGAAACGCCCTTACGTCCGCACCGCTTTCCCTTTAGGCCGGTCTTTCATCGCCACAAAGCTGACGGATGCGATGATAAAGGCAGCGGCCACGTAAAAGTTGCTGCCGGGGATGATGTTGAAGATGAGCAGATCGGCCAGCACCGCGAATACAAGGGAGAGGTATTCGAACGGAGCCAGCTTGGAGGCCTCAGAGTATTTGTAGCCAAGTGTCATCAGAATGTGGGCCACACCACCAGCAAACCCGGCTCCGATCAGCAAGGCGTATTCTTCCAGACTTGGCGTTGCCCAGCCCAGAGGCAGTGTCGCACCTCCAAACACAGCGCAGGTCAGGGCGAAGTAAAACGCAATGGCTCCGGCATTCTCAGTCTTGGTCAGGCTACGCACCTGTATCATAGCCACCGAGGTTAGCATGGCGGTGAGGAAGCCGAGAGAAACGCCAATCAGATAATCTTCATTCCCCTGAATACCCGTCAGCTGCGGCAGGATCAGTGTGAGGATACCGGAAAAACCAAGCGCAACACCAATCCAGCGGGCACTGGTGACCTGTTCCCCCAAAATGATGCGCGCCAGTATCATGGTGAAAATCGGTGTCACATACCCAATAATCGTCGCTTCCGCGATGGGCAAATAGCGAATGGTCGCGAACGAACTGAACATGGCCGCCGCCCCAAGCAAACAGCGTCTGATATGCCCAAAGGGCCGCTTGGTGCTGAGCCCGCCGGGGAAGTCATCCGTCAGGCGCAAAAACAGCACCAGCGGGATCAGAGCGATCGCACTGCGGAAGAAAACCATCTGTCCCAGAGGGATCGTCCCAGATGTCAGCTTCACGCACAAAACCATGAGGGTGAAGAAGAGTGTCGCGCCAATGCGCATGGAAATGCCAATTTGATCGTTCGTCATATCACACCAATCAGCGGACAGCAGAAGTCGCTGCACGCCTGCATTAAAAGTGACTTTGGCGAGCCGGAAACGCATCCGTCAGGGCTACTGGAACACTTGCTGAAATGAAAAGCTTCTCTGTGGGAGCAGGAAGCAACTGAGAAAATCTAAGGCAGCAACTATGCGTCTCAAACTCTTTCTTGGCAAGGGCGCGCGGCGAAGAGTGCGGATCTACCTCTTCCCATACCTGAACGCCTCAGACACAAAATGCTCAACCGCATCACGTGGATAGGCTCCTTTAGCTGGTATCCAGAGGCAGCGGTTGCCGTCGAAGGAGAGGACGTCGCCATAAAGGGCACGCATGTCTGAAATCACCGTTGTCTGACAGTGAACGAAAAGCCCTACCTGATCACCAAACTTGGGCTTCCAATGCAGCCGCACCGTGGTCCCGCCGTGCTTGGGCAACGGGCGATAGGACGGCTCACCCCATTTCAGGCTCTCAGTCACAGAAGCAGAGCCAAGGAGACGCTGGGCACAATCAAGGATGAGAGATCGCAATTCCAGAAGACGGGTGCGCTTGTCCGCTGGATAGCTTTCAAAGACAGTGGCAACATCCTCAGGAAGAGGAGTGTCATCACCTTTCACAGAAACATCTTTTGAACGCTCCAAGCTCACTTCCCCGTAACTCAATAAGACGCAGATCAGTAAAGCGGTTTGTTCTCCCCTTGAATAAGGGAATGCCAAACAGGAGAAATCGCAGGTTTAATCAGAAGCATCGCAAAGGACGGTCACCACCATCACCCGGGCGCTTCTCATGTCGAAATCCAGATTCCCCACCGCGTTTACAATCCTGTTCACGCTAACCATTCTGGTTGCAATAGCAACCTGGTTCATCCCGGCGGGCAAATACGATCGCACCTTGAACGCAGAGTTGGGTAAGGAAGTGCCGGTCCCGGGCAGCTATCATCAGGTGGAGCGAAACCCGCAAGGCCCCATAGATGTGCTGATGGCCCCCATCGCCGGGCTCTATAATCCCAAAACCGGACAGGCCAATGCCATCAATGTCTCTGTCTTTGTGCTGGTCATTGGCGGATACCTCATGGTGGTCAAACGCACAGGCGCCATCGATGCCGGGATTGCCCACGTGCTGATGGCCCTGAAGGGACGAGAGCGACTGATGATCCCCATACTAATGGGGCTGTTTGCGCTGGGCGGCACAGTGGATGGCATGGCGGAGGAGACACTGGCCTTCTATGCCCTTGTCATCTCCATGATGATCCGCGCGGGCTATGACTCTCTCACTGGCGTGGCAGTGATCATGCTGGGGGCAGGGATGGGCACGCTGGGCTCCACCATCAACCCGTTCGCCACCGCAATCGCATCGGATGCTGCGGGCATTCCGTTCACCAAAGGCATAGGTCTACGACTGGCAATCCTCGGCATCGGTTGGATCTTCTGCGTGTTCTGGGTCATGCGCTACGCCGCCAAAGTGAAGGCCGATCACTCCAAGTCTCTGATTGCGGATATTCAGAAAGACAACGAAAAGCACTTCCTGCACGGCGTAACCATGGATGAACTGCCGGAATTCACCCACTCCCATGCCAGAGTGCTGGTTATCTTCGCCGCGTCCTTCGGCATGCTGATTTACGGCGTATCTGCGCTGGGCTGGTGGATGGCGGAAATGTCGACCCTGTTCCTCGGCTCTTCCATTCTGATCGCCCTCATCACCCGCATGGGGGAGCACGCTTACATCGACAACTTTCTCGATGGCGCTAAGGACTTGCTGGGCGTTGCTCTGATAATCGGTGTCGCCCGAGGCATTGTGGTGGTCATGAATGCAGGCTCTATCACTGATACGGTGCTCCACTGGTCTGAACAGCTCTTGAGCGGACTGGGCAAAGTCGCCTTCATCAATGTGGTGTTCTGGCTGGAGCTGATGCTCTCGTTCTTCGTGCCATCCTCATCCGGACTGGCCGTTCTCTCCATGCCAATCATGGCCCCTCTGGCGGGTTTTTCCGATGTGGGGGCGGAGTTCGTGGTCACAGCCTTCCAGTCAGCTAGCGGATTGCTCAACCTGTTCAACCCAACCTTTGCCGTCGTCATGGGCGGTCTGGCCATCGGGCGCGTGCCGTATCACACATGGCTGCACTTCTGCATGCCATTGGTGCTGATGCTTTTCGTGCTGATCACGCTGGCGCTTTCTTTGAGCGTCTATTGAAGGCCCAATAAAAAAGCAGCTTGCCCGATCTGAAGACGAGGCAAGCTGCTTTGCAATTTGTGTTCAGGGAGAGACAAGAGGACCTCCGCTGAACTTTATGAGGGATCTATCAGGCCGTGATCATATCCTCTTCTTTTGCCATCCATTGACCGGTTTCACGCTGGAAGTAGATCATGTCCAATGCCGCTGGAGTACGACCAAGCTGTGTCAGCATGGCGTGCACCTGTCCACGGTGGTGAGTCTGGTGGTTGAAGAAGTGGAAGAGCGCCGCGCCTAGAGGCTGTTGCATCACCAGCGGCTTACGAACGGTGCGGTAGATCATGGTGCGCAGGAAGTCCTTTTCCTGCATCTGATCAACCACCGAGCAGATACGGTCATCCAGCAAGCGGCGCTTCTCTTGCAAGGTCGCAAAGTCGCCGGTCAACTGCTCGTCAATGCTGTCGATCGGGTCGCCCTGACCGGTAAAGCGGTAGAGCCAGACCTTATCGGCCACAAACTGATGATCCATGGTGCCGTGAATGGAGTTGAAATAGACGCCCAGATCGCGGTGGTATTCTTCCGACGTGATCTGATCGCATTCCTTAAGCAATAGATCGTTTGCCCACTTGTTATAGGAGGCATACATTACAAATGCTGCTTTCATAGGGGTGTCCTCTTGCTATGTCTGTTGCAAGAACAATGCACGCCTTTGAACGCCTATAAATTGACCCACCTCAAACAAAAGCGGCCCCAGGGGGAGACGTGTAGTCGCAACCTGAAATGCATATCTGCTATGCAAACACCTGAACCTGTTGGAACAGCAGTTCTTTTTCTGGAATGGCCAGATTTGCGTCACTCTGTCATGTGTAAATCACCCCTAAAATCCAATGGGTGTTTCCCAAAAGCATGTTGAACTCTCTCAAGGGCACATTGGCATAAGTCGGTCCTGAGGCCGCGCAAGCGTCATCAATGAGTCATAATTGCCCGTTTTCTGCTGTTTCTGCGCAGGACAACGTGGGAATACGGATATACCCTCTTGCTTTTTACGGGAGAGTTTAAGTATATCTCGCGCGAACCTTTGTGGCGGCTTTGAGCTGTTACAGGAAAAAAGATTTTTTAAAGAGAGCTGCCTTTTGGAAGCTCGCAGAAACTGCAGGTAATAACGATGGCGATTGAACGCACGTTTTCCATGATCAAGCCGGACGCAACCAAGCGCAACCTGACCGGTGCTATCACCGCTAAGCTCGAAGAAGCTGGCCTCCGTGTTGTTGCATCCAAGCGCGTTTGGATGTCCCTGCGTGAAGCAGAAGGTTTCTACGCAGTTCACAAAGAGCGTCCTTTCTTTGGTGAACTGACTGAATTCATGTCTTCCGGCCCAACCATCGTTCAGGTTCTGGAAGGTGAAAACGCAATCGCGAAAAACCGTGAAGTCATGGGCGCAACCAACCCAGCAGACGCTGCAGAAGGCACCATCCGTAAGGAATTCGCTCTGTCCATCGGCGAAAACTCAGTACACGGTTCTGACGCTCCTGAAACAGCAGCTGAAGAAATCGCTTACTGGTTCTCCGGCACCGAAATCGTTGGCTAATTTAGCTGAATGATTTTGGTTGATCGCTGAAATCCAAAAGGCCCGCTTGATGCTTGATTGCGTTAGGCGGGCTTTTTGTTTGCCAAAATACCCATAAATCCGCCCGAGCCGACTAAAAGTTACTGCATAAACTCAGCTTTGCGCTGGGCGCCCCTTGCTTCTGACACATTTCTCAAATTAAGTCCGCGCGCACGTGGGAAATTGGAGCGCGAGATAAATTCATGAATATTAATGCAAAATCTCTTCTCTTGGGCGCATCTCTGGCACTGGTGGCGAGCGCGGCAACCGCTCAGGAAAACACCCGGCCATATTTGAGCCTTGATGCAGCTGGCAAAGGCGTCAGCGCTTGTGTGGCTATGGCCAAAGAGAACGGTTGGAACATGTCCATCGTCATCATCGATCGCGGTGAAGATGTGGTGGCGTCTGCGCGCATGGATCAGGCCCTGCCTGCCAGCTACAAAGGCGCAACGCTGAAAGCAAACACCTCTCTGTCCTGGGGCATGCCAACAGAGCAGGTCAATGAGGTTCTGGAGAACGCACCGGTCTACAAGCAGTTCCCGGGCATTCTGGGCATCGCAGGTGGTTTGCCGGTCATCAAAGGTGAAAATGCACTCGTCGGCGCAGTCGGCGTGGCAGGCAGCTCCATGGAAAACGACGCAGCCTGCGCAAAAGCAGCTGTTGAGGCCATGCGCTGATCTCAGCCAGCCTATAAAGTTTCACAAAGCCAGTTCCGCCCAAACGGAGCTGGCTTTGTTGTATCCGCTGAAAAGATCAGAGCCACATCTGCGTGTGGTCCTGGCTCGGCAGTTCAGTCGCCGCTCCGCCTTTAATCTCAGCATACCATTCAGAAACCTGCAGGAAGACAGGGAACAGCTGCTTCAGGTGGCCGACCTCGATCTCGTCATCCGGAATGCGAACCTCGCCATAAGCCGTGGACTGGCCCACATCAATGCCAAACGCCAGATTGTAGCCCGCCACATCCAGCGTATTGCTGTTCTGCAGCAGCTCGCTCAGCACATGCACATCTGTCGGCAGATCGTTGAACAGGATGCGCAGCACGCAGGTTTCGCTCACCTGATCAAATCCAAAAACCAGAGAAAAGTTCTGGTTGATCTCAAGAACGAGTTCACCGTCCAGATCGTCCTCCAGCATTGGGCTCAGATCAATGCTCTCCAGAAACTCATTGGCAGCTGATTGAAAGTTCGACACGGGCGCTCCTTTAGGCGTGATAATTGATCTGAACCCTGTCTAGCAGAGACAATCCATCCACTTGCGTGCCAAAGGACACAACACGCCCTCCTGCTTTCCATATGCTTGGTCTCAACAAAGCGCATCAAGCGCCACAAAACAACGATTTTAAGGGACGAGATATGGGAATCGCGACAGGAGCTTCACCGACAATTTCACCGGCAACCACTCAAGCTATTGATATCAATGCTGTAAATCAAAGCACGACAGCGGCTGCCGAAAACACCTCCACAAGCACGTCAGAAGTGCGCAGCGGCAATGGCACCCTCTACAAAATTGTGGCTTTTGTCAGAGAAAAAGTCTCCAGCTCCTCCCACAACAGCCTGGCCGCACGCGTGAACACACCGTCGGAAGGCCGTGAGACCCAGAGTGTCCTGACCCGTATCAAAGCATTCTTCACCAGTAGCGCACGCACCACTCAGACTGAGGCCACACCGGCTCAAACGGGCGCCACAAAGTCTCTGGTGAACAACAAGGTTGCTGAGTTCAAAGCAAGCAACAACGGACTGGACACCACAGTAGATAACATCAAGCAACGCGCTGAAACCCACGTAAGAACAGCTGCAAATGATGCTATTGGAGAGTTGAGTGGAGCAGGGTTGAGCACCCATAAGATCATGTTTAAAGCCGCAGCGCGCGGAGGTGTCGAGCAGGCGTTCGATCGCCTGCAAGCGAAGATTGATGAAAACCCAGAGGACATCAAAGGCATCGCCAAGGCGTCTAAGGCGCTGAACAAAGATATTCAGAAAGGAGTTGTCGAAGCTTACAAGCTGGCAGCAACTACAGAAGGAACAACAGTCTCTAAAAGTGATATCAAGGCGGTGAAGAAAGAGTTTCAGCAGCTTTTATCAGCCCACATCACCCAGTCTTTGAATAAGGCTGAGGCCAACTGGCAGACCACGACTGAGACGGTGAAGCTTGATGCAGCAACGCAGAAGGAGCTGGGAGCTACTGGCACAGGCGAACTGCCGGAACTGTCCTTCACTGCGACCACAACGCCTGCTGCAAAACTGGAGGTGCTGAAGGATGGCTACCAGACCAGCGATGTAAACGGCATCAGCTCCACGGCGATTTCGGAGACTGATCACGCCGTCAACCTCTGGGTCAGCGAGCTGAAAGGTGAGACCACCAAATATGCTGCCGTCCGCCATGGCGTGAACTTCCCGTTTGGTGTCAAAAACAATCCGGAACTGACAACTAAAGGTGCGGATAACCGCACACGTGAAGTCATCACAGCAGCTGCTTCCACAAAGGCTTCAGATATCGCTCAATGGCGTACTGATCATCCAAACGGAGAACCGTTCCCACTGAAGATCGTCTCCACCTCATTGCTCACAGCTGCATCTAAGGCAAAGACCTACGAGACCGGACAGCAGGAAGCATGGGGCCGTGCACAGAATGAGCCGCAGACCATCACCGTTGACCTGCCGGACGTGGGGCCTACCGAAGTCAAAGTGGCCGTAGACGTCCTGCCATTCAGCATGGGCGTCAACGGCTTTGCCAAGCTAGGCATGTTCTCTGGCACCATCGGCAAGCATCTGGGAGATCGTCTCACCGGCTGGAAATGGGCAGACAACCACAACCAGCCGCTCATCGGAAAACTGGATGAAATGGTCGATCAGGCGAAAGCCGATGCACAGGCGGTAGGCGATACAGGTAAAGTGGCCCGCCTTGAGAACTACAGCACCCAACTGCATGAAGCGATCAACGACGGCAAACAGCGCCGCTCCGCAGGCAATGCCTACGGTGTCGCCGTTCTGGTGAACCTGATTGCCAACGAAGCCGGTGCCGTGCCAGCGATCAACTGCATGTCCGGTAAAGACCGCACCGGTTATCTGGATGCCGCAGTTAAAGCCCGCCTCATGGAAGTGGAGAGCCTGAATGCAGGGCGCACTGAAAAAACAGAGGTGCCGCAGATCTACGGTCAGCGCACCGAAGCCCAGAACGCCATGCTGAGCCTGTCTTCCGAGGTCATGGGCGGCAAGACCGTACAAAAAGCATGTACTGGCGTGGCTGGCTATAAAGTCGGTGAAGGCGGGATGTTCAAAGTCCAGGCCAACCTGGACAACGTACTGGACTCCAAAAGCCTGCTGGGCCTCTCCGCAGCTGTCAAAGCCTGATCAGTCCAACAAGGCAAAACCGAAACACCACCAAGAGCGGCCAATGCGCCGCTCTTTTATTTGGCACAGCGGAACCTTATCCAAGAAGAAGGAGAGCATGCCTTCCATGCCTTGGAGCCCCAAATCCCCACCGCAAGGCCCTGCGACAATCTGTTATTATACCTTAGCGGTATGGACACTCGGCGATTTCACTAAAACATCACTACGGGTTTTTGCATAACACTTTGATATGCATCAGTAATACGTAGGTGGGGAGGGTGATATAATGCAGGAAACCCTAGGAAGACCCTTGGTAAAACTATGATTGATTAAAATTTCAATCAATATATATAGTGATCGCTATGGAAATGGAAAAAGCCCCCCGCGGCAGACCCCGTCGGTTGGATAAAGAAAAAATACTGGAGATCGCGAGCAACCTGTTTTGGCAACAGGGCTATGAGGCGACTTCGATAAATGAGCTAGTCACTGCAATGGGTATCACACCACCAAGTCTGTATGCAGCCTATTCCTCCAAGGAGGAACTGTATCTGGCTGCCATCGACAGATATTCCGCCAGCTATGGTCGGCAAATGCTGTCTGGCCTTGCGCTTCATTCCTGCGTTTACGAGGCACTTCGCACCGTTCTTTACGAATGCGTGGAGGTTTTTGTCGGCGGAGACCATCCTTCTGGTTGTATGATTTCTACCGGATTGGTCGAAAGTTCTAATGCTCAAGGCGCATTGGCGCGCAAATTGGCGGATCTGCGCCAGCAGACCATCCAGATCATCGCAGACAAGTTCAAGTCCTGCGAAACCCAGTTTGTCGAAGGAACTGACCTTCAAGCCCTTGCCAGCTTCTTTGGCGCCACAATTCAGGGCATGGCTGTTCAGGCAAGAGACGTTAACTGCCCGACAGAACTGCATAAAATCGCAGATCACAGTTTGAGTGTCCTGCAGGCCTGTCGTCGTTTCTGACCATAATTCGGGCTCTAAAATTACGTTTTAAGGCGTGGTTTCGTAATAAAATTACATGATCACGTCTTTTTTATTTTGTAATATTACGCAAACTAAAGAATGTGATTTACATAATATCTCCGAGTATCGCGAATGATTGTGTTAAGGGTGTTTCTCATGCACTCGTGAGTTTGTTGTTCTTAGCCCTTGGTCTCTTATTCTTTTGGTTAGGTTATCCACCGCCAAAGGGAGGCAGACGATGGAAGCAGAGACCATTACCTTCAACGAGACTTTCCCGCATTCCATGCAAGAAGCCCTCAGAGCGTCCCTTAAAGTCTTCTGGCGCTTGGGAGTGCACCGTACATCAATAGACGACGTCTGCCGGGAATCCGGCGTGTCCTATAACTTCCTGCGTAATAACTTTGAGAGCAAAGAGCATCTCTATCGCACAGCAGTAATGTGGTACCTGGACCAGTACGGACGCCAGCTGCTTTCAGAGTTCGCGTTGCATTCCAACCCGACAGAGGCTTTGCGTGGTGCGCTTTATGAATGTATCGGCCTGTTCTGCAACAAGCAGTGTGAGCACGCCAAGCTGCTGTCCTACGCACTGGCAGCAGTGAACAACAGCGATAGGATCCTCATCTCGGAGCTACTGGCGCTGAGGCGTAAGGTATATGCCACCATTCTGTGCAAACTGAATGGCAGCAAACGCCACCTGAAGGACACTGCAGACATCCCCGTGTTGGCACGCTTTTATATTACCACGCTCAGAGGCCTCGCCAGTCAGGCAGCTGACGGTATCCCAAGTGATGAACTGTACCGTGTGGCAGATCTTAGTCTTGAACTTCTGGAGGCCTATCGAAAATGAGTATCGATAGCCAATCCCGATCATAGGGCCTGATGGAAATGAACTTCTGTCAGGCCCTTTTCTTTGCCCTTTTGGGTGCCGTAAATTCGGAACGTGCCTTTCAACTTTTCACCTCCCACAGGTTGCAGTTTTCAAAACGCCGTTTTTAAGGGCAGGGCGGATAAAGCCAATCTGGGCGGGATTGATAGCGACGCTTTATTCTGGTCACGCAAAAGCCCAGATTTCATTTGTAACAAACCGGAAAATCGCTGCGACAAAACTTCGAAATCTCGCCACAATTGATAGCAGCAGACGTTAGGTCATACTCCTTTAGCAGAATAAAGAATCGATAAAATCAAGCGTAATAATATAACATGACAACACTTGATTACATCAGTTTTCCTCAAAATCAAAAGATCCTGCAGTCCTTTGTTAAGCATTCGTTTCGTTCGCTTGAGGGTAAGTTGCTGCCTACGTAAAAGGGCCTATCATTGAATACTCGTTCAATAAAGAACGGGAGATTTACAATGCAATCCGAGACAGTTGACACTGATCGACCGATACCGATCAGTCTCACGAAAACCTTTGAAGCCTCCATCCATGAGTTCTCAAATTTTGGGGTGGAAGCCACGTCGCTGGAGCAGATCAGCACCGCGACGGGGGTGCCAACAGAACGTTTATCAAAAACCTTTCATGACACAGCCAACCTGTTCTCAAATGTGGTCAAATGGTATCTGACCAGATATGAGCACCAGATCCTTTCTGGCTTTGCCATGCATTCCAATCCTGTCGAAGCCATTCGCATCGTCCTTTACGAGTGCATTGAACTGTTCTGCGAAGATGACTGCCCTCATGGCAGCCTCCTTTCTGTAGAACTGATGGAGATCACGGATACCGATGGTGTGATCGCCAAAGAGATGGCACATCTTCGGGATCAGGTTCACACACGTATTTTTCAAAAGCTGGAAAGCTGCAAAAGGCGCTTCACCTCTCGCTTCGATGCAAAGGAACTTGCCGACTTCTATACGGAGGTAATGGTTCTCATCATCAAGCAGGCTTGTGATGGTGTGGATCGAACAGCACTTTACAATCTCGCAGACGCCAGCCTGGAAAGACTGGAGAACCAACCTGTCGTTCACTGAAACTCTCACAGGTTTGAACGGTGAAAGGTGGACTGGACGCCCCTCAGGAACAGCCCACCTTAAAAGCGAAGCAAAGCCGTACCGGCCCCCACTTCTCAAGCAGCCGTCTGATCGTAATTTTCTCAATTTATTCTGATTTCCTGCAGAGCACCTTAAGCGTAAATTTCCTAGCATTAATAATCGGTTGTTCTTTGCCTTATGAAAGGTACTATGTGGATATGCTTATGAAGGATGACTTGCACGTGGAAACAATATCTCCAGACATCGAGGCCATGCTTGAAGCCTCGGTCAAAATGTTTTGGAAGCGCGGCTACGAGTCCACTTCCTTAGATGATGTGGTAGACGCCATGGGCGTCCCAAAAGAATTTGTAGAAGGGGCCTTTTCCAACAAGGAAGAACTCTACACCGCAGCCACCAGATGGTACCTGCACAATTACGGCCGTCGTCTGCTGTCCGGCTTCGCCATGCACTCCAACTGCGTCGATGCCATCCGCGTTGCGCTCTACGAATGTGTGGACGTGCTCTGCGACAAAGACGAGTCTGACGGATGCTTGTTGTCCTCTGGCCTTTTGGAGATTTCTACTCAGGACAGCATCCTGGCGCGAGAAATAACGGAACTGCGCACCACTATGGTGGGGGCGATCACCCATAAGCTCACCAATTGCAAAGACAGCCTGAAGCCAGACACCGATATCGAAACGCTCGCCCGTTTCTACGCCGCCACCCTGCAAGGCCTCGCCAGCCAATGTAAGGACGGCGCTACCAAAGAACAGCTCTACCGCGTCGTCGACATGAGCATGAAGGTGCTGGACTGCTACCGCATAAACTAAAACAGCGTGCCTATGCTCACCCTATAGGTGCTGCTGAGAACAAAATGAGAACATATTGCTATTTGCGGGCAGGAGGATGCTTGGTAGTGCCTCTACGCCCCGCTACAAGTATGCGTGAACCTGCGTAGCCTGAAAACCTCATCGCCGAGGTCGAACGACTGTTTGTCAACGCCTCCTGCAAAGCCACGAAACAAGACTAAGCACAAAGTTTAATAAGCTAGCCAAGCCCTGTCGCTGGGCTGAGAAAGACCACACCCATTCACATAATCCATTGTTTTAAATGATGAAAACAGAAGGTGGGTACTTGTCGAAACCTTGCCTGACATGGAACGTCAACCACTGGCGTTTAGCGGAAGGTTTTATTCCTTTACAGAACGTGAAAAGGATTGGTGCAGTAAGCGCGATGTCTTTGCAATGTTGTTTTCCATGTGATTAGAACAGCGTTGAGGAGCACCTCTGAGACCATATACTCGGCGCCATGAAATCGTGCGATAAGATAGTGGACGGTAAGGTAACCCCCGAAATTGAAAACCTGTTCGATCAATGTGTGAAGGTCTTTCTGCTTAAGGGGTACGAAACAAGCACCTTGGAAGAAATTGCCGAGGCCGGCGGCTGCACGCCTGAATGCATCAAAGAACATTTCTCCACCAAAGAAGAGCTGACCGCAGCAGCTATGCGCTGGTACTACATCAAGTACAGCCGTCAAATGCGCGCCGAAATGGCCATGCATCAGGACATTTATTCCGCCATGGAGGCTGTCCTGTTCGCCTTTATCGAAATCAGCTGTGATCAGGTCCACGCCAATAAAGGCCTCTTTGTGCGCACCTTCATTGATATTGCCTATGTCGATGATGTGGTGAAGAAGTCCTTTGAGGATCTGCAGGATGATTGGGAAGTGCAGGTTCTTGATAAATTCAATCAATGTAAGGACGAACTCAAAGATCCGTCTGAAGTTGAGGCGCTCGCGCACTACTTTCTGACGGTCATTGAAGGTCTGTATGAGTTGATCAAATATGGCACGCCATGTGAGCTCATGTACAAAGTTGCGATCATGAGCCTGGATACGCTGGAAGTGCGTATGAAACATGGTCAGCCCAAGAAAAAGAAGGGCTCCAAAAAGAAGGCTAAGTAAGTCCGCAAGCCAGTAGTGCTGGTTTGAAACGGATAATGAGAATGACCTTGAGTATGGTTGGGAGGCCTTGGGATTTAAAGAAAGTACAGTGTACTTAGTGTGAGAGCGCGTCGAAATATGGATGCCGAAAAACTATCGCCGGAAGTCGAGAACATCTTTGATACCTGTGTTCGGGTTTTTCTGCTGAAAGGCTATGAAACGTCGACCATGGAAGACATCGCCGAGGCGTGCTCTATTTCTCCAGAGGCCCTCAAAGGCTACTATGCAACCAAGCATGATTTAACATTCGCAGCTTTACGCTGGTACTACCTCAAATTCAGTCGCCATGTCCGCGATGAGATGGCCATGCATTCTGATTTATATGCTGCCATGGAGGCCGTCCTTTTTGCGTTCATTGAAATCTGCAGTGATCAGATACATGCAAACAAGGGCCTATTTCTCAGAACGTTCGTCGATATTTCCTATGTCGATGATGAGGTGAAAAAAGAATTCGAGGCCCTGGAAGCCGACTGGCAGGGCCAGATGCTCAATAAGTTCAGACAGTGCCAATCAGAGCTCAAAAATCCGGAGGATGTCGAAATCCTTGCGTACTATGTTCGTACAGTGATTGAGGGGTTCTACGAGATGGTGAAGTTTAACACCCCGGACGAAGTCATGTACCAACTCGCTCGTGTAAGCTTGGAAGTGCTTGAATCTCGTATGAAGACTGCACCGCCTCCGGAGCAAAAAAGGTTCTTCGACAGAACTTGAATGGCAACAGAATGCATCCGTCCGTTCTTAGGTCGTGCCAGCGCAGCTGAGAGACGAAGCACTGGTTTCCAGAAGATGAACTAAATCCACCAAGACGCGAACCGGGTCTTCTTCACTCGTTTCCCATAGTGGGAGATCGAGATTGCTGGCTTTCACCCACAACGTATACTGCTCTCATGTCCTCTTTAGATCCCATACACGATGGTGAATTGTCACCTGAACTCGAAACTGCACTGGATTCCTGCGTAAAGGTCTTCATGTTGCAGGGCTTCCAGCACGCCACGCTGGAAGATCTCGCCATCGCAAGCGGGACGTCACGAGACTTCATCGAAGGCCACTTCGCCACCAAGGAGCAGTTCTGCGCCGCGGCCCTTCGCTGGTACTTCGCCAAGTTCTACCGCCAGCTCAGATCCGTCCTTGCGCTTCATTCTGAGATCTACCCGGCGGTGGAGGCGGTGCTCTACGAGTTCATCGAGCTCTCCCGGGAGCAATACGTTGCTGGCACGGCCATGCGCTTCCATACCCTCATGGATATCGCTGGGCTCGACCCTGATCTTTCCGAAGAACTGCGCAAGATGAAGCTCGAAGGTCTGGAGCACTTCATCTACAAGTTCTCTGAATGCGAGAAAGAGCTGATCAACCCTGGTGAAGCAAAGGCACTGGCCCAGTATTTCGCCACCATCTTTGAAGGCATCTCCATCATGGTGCAGCATGGCATGTCTCACGATGATCTCTACAAGATGGCCAACTTCAGCATGGAAGTGCTCGCCAATCACCTCAAGAAGGGCAGCAACTACTAAACAGCGTATTCCCGAAAAGTGGTTCCGGTTTTCGGATAAGAATACGCCAAGCTCTAAAAAGCCTCAAAGCAATCATAGTTGCGCTGACGATGGATCAGGCCATCCTTAAAGTCCATGCAAACCGTAGAGTGAGACCGCATTGTATCACCCGGTGACAGTGTCCCGATGGCGATGGCAAGCTCTCCCTCCCAGATGAACTCCAGCACAACACGGTCATCTGAGGCCAGTTCATTGGAAACCCTATAGCTTTGCTTGCGTAAGATGCCTTTGGAGCGGGAGAAATCGGCGACCAGCTGATCCACGGTCCGATGATCACCTTTCGGCTTCAGTTGATTGGGCAGCTCGGTCTGTTCCGCATCTTCCGTGTAGAAACCTTTCAGAGCATCAAAATCAAATTCTTCCAGTGCCTTTAAAAATCTCTTCGCGCTAATCAGGTTCTCGTTTGCAGACATATCGCAGATCTCCTATATTAGAACATCGTTCTAGCAGGTAATAGAACGATGTTCTAGTCAGAATAGAATGGTGCTCTAGTGGCCAGCGAAAACAATCGATATCAATCCATTCTGGATGCAGCCTTGGAGCTGTTTCTCAAGCAGGGCTATGCAAACACGTCTATTGCGCAAATCCGCAGTAAAAGCGGCGCCACGACAGGCAGCATCTACCACTTCTTCAAAGGCAAGCCGGATATAGCCGTGGCCCTGTGGGATCAGGCGGTGGCTGGCTGGACCAGAGAGACACGCAACACCCCGCAAAGCCCAAGTGCTGAAGACACCATCAAGGCCTCCGTCAACGGTCTGCTGCGCTGGGGAAGCGCCAATCCCGATCTGTTCCGCCTGTTTGAGGAGCTTAAGGTCAAAGCCCAGTCAGAAGAAGACTTCGCTCCCATCAAGCAGCAGATGGAAAAGGTCCATATGCAGGGAGAGGCCCTCTACGCCACATGGCAGGTACTGGGTGCGGTAAAGCCAATCTCCTGGTCCGTCGCATCTGCGCTCATTGTAGGCCCAGCCTATACGCTGCTCAGCACAGAGCGTGTTGTCTCCGATAAAGACAGAGAGTTTCTCGTCAACATGGCGTGGGAAGCGGTGAAGAAGTAAGGGCAGGGACTAGAACGAGCCCAGCACCTTGATGATTTGCTCGCGGGTGTTTGGCGTAAAGTGCAGCGCCCGCCATCCCATATCCAGCGCGGACATGATGTTCTCTTCCCGATCATCAATCAGCAGCATCCGGTGCGCCGGAACATCCAGCTCCCCCGTAATGTGCATGAAAAACTCCGCGCTGGGCTTGGCAACGCCCATGCGCCCGGAGGAGAACACCGTCTCCACGCGGTCCCTGTACCCCATCTGCTCTTCGATATAACGGGTCCGCCGCGCACCATTGTTGGTGGCAATCACCTGCCGCACATGTGTTTTGGAGAGCTTGCGCATCAAGGCCAGCAGATCAAAATCCGGGTGAGCGTCTTTTTCGAACCAGTAAAGCAAAAACGCATCCAGATCGCCCGTGTACGCCGCTTTCTTTGCCCAACGGCCCAGCAAGTCGCGCAGGTCCAGACGCCCCACCAGAACCTCATCAAAGTCCTCGGTAAACATCTCCTTGGCAAAGGCGTTCCACGAAATGCCCATGTCCTCTTCGAACTGCTGCATCCAGATAAAGCGGTCATTGACTATATTGCGGTTGAGCACCCCGTCAAAATCCCAGGCGATGACATCGATATCCTGCAACATGGATGGCCCTCAAGCTTAAAACCGTATGCTATGAAACCCCAGAACCGGCACCTCTTGCAAGCCGAAGCACTCAGGGGGACGCAGCAAAACCCACGGCGCGTTTCAAGAAATCGTCAACTCACGAATTTTTTGCGCCTGCTTTCTTGACAATTTGAGCGTTACCCGTGATCTGTCTGTGCAAAGAGAACAAGTCTAGAACGCCAAAGTTTATCGAGTACGCCAAGCATGTCTAAGCCAGAAAAACCACAAAGGTTTGCCTCCGCATGTCCTCACGATTGCCCATCCACATGCGCAGTCGAGGTTGAAGTACATGCAGACGGACGCATTGGCCGTATTCATGGCACGCGCGACAACGACTACACCGCTGGCGTCATCTGCGCGAAAGTCGCCCGATACTCCGAGCGCTTGCACCATCCCGACCGCCTGACCAAGCCGTTACGCCGCACAGGCCCCAAAGGCTCCGGACAGTTCGAGGAAATCAGCTGGGAAGAGGCGCTCCAGGACATCTCAGAGAAGTTCCTGGAAGCGGAAAAGAAACACGGCCCGCAAACCGTCTGGCCTTATTTCTTCGCCGGCACCATGGGCCTTGTTCAGCGTGACAGCATCAATCGCCTGCGCAATGCCAAAAGCTATTCCGGCATGTACCAGACCTTCTGCACCAATATGGCGTGGACAGGCTACATCGCAGGCACCGGCAAGCTCGCTGGGCCGGACCCGCGCGAAATGGCACTTGCTGATACAGTTGTTATCTGGGGCACCAATCCGGTGGCGACGCAGGTCAACGTCATGACCCACGCCATCAAGGCGCGCAAAACCCGTAAAGCCAAGATCGTTGTTATCGACGTCTACAAGACAGAGACCATGAAACAGGCAGACATCGGCCTCGTCCTGAAACCGGGCTCCGACGCTGCGCTCGCCTGTGCCGTCATGCATGTCCTGTTCCGTGATGGCTATGCCGACCGCGCCTACATGGAAAAATACGCCGACGCACCTGCAGAGCTGGAAGAGCACCTGAAGACCCGCAGTCCTGAATGGGCCAGCGAGATCACAGGCCTCACCGTGGAGCAGATCGAAGAATTTGCCAAACTGGTCGGCGAAACCAAAAAGACCTACTTCCGCCTGGGCTACGGTTTCACCCGTCAGCGCAACGGCGTTGTCTCCATGCACGCGGCCAGCTGTATCGCCGTCGTGGGTGGGCACTACCAATACGAAGGCGGCGGAGCGTTTCACAACAATGGCGCCATCTTCGGCCTCAACATGGCGATGGTCGAAGCCCATTCGCTGCACGACAGCTCTATCCGCAAGCTCGACATGTCTCAGGTTGGCCGTATCCTGACAGGGGACAAGGAAGCGCTTATGGATGGCCCTCCGGTCACCGCCATGCTCATTCAAAACACCAATCCGGTGTCAGTGGCGCCGGAACAGACCCTCGTGAAAGAAGGCTTCGCCCGCGAAGACCTCTTCACCGTGGTTCATGAGCAGTTCATGACCGAAACCGCCATGATGGCCGATATCGTCCTGCCAGCAACCCAGTTTCTGGAACATGACGACATCTACAAAGGCGGCGGACACCAGAACATCCTGTTTGGTCCAAAACTGGTCGACGCTCCGGGCGACGCCAAACCGAACCTTTATGTGCTGAACGAACTCATCGAACGCCTCGGCGGAGAAGAGCACGAAGCCCATAAGATGACCTCTCGCGAGCACATCGACTGGATGTTGAAAAACTCCAAGTATCCGGGCGGTCTACAAGAGCTGGAAGAAAAGCGCTGGCTTGATTGTCAGCCAGACTTTGAGGAAGCGCACTACATCAATGGTTTCGGCTATGAAGACGGCAAGTTCCGCTTCAAACCGGACTGGGCCAAAGTGCCTGCACCAAACAACGGTCCAATGGGCCCATGGCAAAACATGCCGGCCCTGCCGGACCATTGGGATGTCAACGAGCTGCCGACACAGGATCATCCACTCCGGTTGGTCACATCGCCGTCACGCTCGTTCCTGAACTCCACGTTCAACCAGACCCCAAGCTCTGTAAAGAAGGAAGGTCGTCCAACAGCTATGCTGCACGCGCAAGACGCTGCTGCGCTGGGCGTGGAGGAGGGCGACAAGATCATCCTCTCCAACCACCGTGGTGAGGTTATCCTGCACGCTGCTGTCGGTGATCGTCCGCAAAAGGGCACAGTGGTCGCAGAAGGTATCTGGCCAAATGCGGCACATGAAGGTGGAAACGGTATCAACACGCTCACCAGCGCCGACCAAACCGCCCCCTTCGGCGGCGCTGCCTTCCACGACATCCATATCGCGGTACGCAAAGCGTAAGGCAGTTCTCCTTGGCATATTGGGAGCGGTGATCCCGTTCCTTTAATATGTGAGAGTGATGTTTTCCTCAGTTCACAAATTTTGAACGCATATGTGAACGAAAAAGAGCCCTCATAGTATTAAGCGACACTCCGAACTTCATCAGGTGACCTAAGGTATTTTTAATTAAAGGGTTCCGATTGAGTTTTATGACTCAGCGTTAGTCTGATGTAGTGAAGGGTGTTAGGATGAGTGGATTAAGTATAAGTGGTTCAAGTAACTTTCACGGTGCTGTCGAAAATCTTGTAAATCGGGCCCGTGTTGAGCATGCGACCCAGTTAAATGTAGATACGGATGATCTGATCGTTTCTTTTGGTCGTCGGGAAGGGGATCCGAAGACTGGGGAACGGATCTATTCTGTTCAGGTTGACCTGCCACAGCATAAGCGTGGGCTTGGAGACAATCTCAAATCTGCTGCAAACGCTCTGTCACACGGTCAGTTTGCCAACGTGAAACAATCCCTGTCAGAAGCGTCGAGAAGTATCGGTCACTTCTTAGGACGAACCCAAAGCTCTCCGGAACAGGCGAAAGACAACTGGGCGCCGTTCATGGAGCTGGCAGAGCAGACGATCGCTCAGACAATAAAGCAGGCATCCACCAAGGCTGAACCTGTCGTTGACCTCAAAGCAATGATGGCCGGTATTAAGGCCAGCGTGTTTGAAGGGATCGAGTATAATGAGCATGATGGATCTCATCGCAAACTAGCTGACGTTGCCAAGGTTGATATCCGCAGCCTGAAAGCTCTGGACGCTGCTGTCTCAGGCGCTCAGGGGCGCATTTTGGGCTACGCGAGCAGCACCCGAACCGCTGAGGTCTCGGGTCCTGAAGTGCAACAAACGCCTCTTTACGATACCCCACGTCTGCCGGCACAGCCTCTATACGATACCCCGCGTATACCGGCGCAGCCTTTGTATGATACCCCACGCCCACAACCGCATCACTACGATACTCCGCGGGTATACGAACATCTGGAGCCAAAGACGACTGCGGCCCCAACATACGACGAGGTGCACACCGGCACCGTCTTACAGAATGTGGAAGCGAAAAGCTTGGGTGAGAACACAGAAAGCTACTCCGCACGGCGTACAGTGGAAATCACGAACCGCAACTTTGGAACCAACTTCCAAAGCCTGGATGAGCTGAATAAATTCATGGAAGGGAAGGACGTCTACATCGACGGCTACATGGCTCAGCTGCAGACGACAGGAGAGTTCAAAACCTTCGAGTCATATTTCGCTCAGTTCAACAGGCCAGCCCCTCAGGCATCTCAGCAGGTAACGCCACCAGCAGAGTCCAATGTCATCTATGCTGATCTGGAAACCGCACCTGACGAAGATGCTATCGAGCAGACAGACGTTCAGACCGAGCGCAGCGTAAAGGACCAGTCCAAAATGGTGAAACTCGAAGATTTGGTTCTACAAGAGGGTGAAGTTCTGATCTGACGTTTTGACTGCGGTAGCGTGGTACCAACTCCGCTTTGAACGCAGAAAAAGCGCAAATCGCGCAAACGAACGCACATAGCAACGCAAACGAAAAAAGGCCGCAGACACAAGCGTCTGCGGCCTTTTGTTTGTCTCTTTAAAAAGAGCTTTATCCTATTAATAAATAAGGCTTTCTTCCGTTTGCTCTGTGCCGTCAATCTTCACGCGGAAGCCGTCTACGGACGCTTTGCCGCTTGCAACCGCCTCCAGAGCCTTCGGATAGATCTGATGCTCAACCGCCAGCACACGCGCCGCTAAAGTATCCGGGTTATCCCCGTCCAGAACGGGGACAGCGCCTTGCGCGATGATCGGGCCCACATCCATCTCAGCGGTAACAAAGTGCACCGTCGCTCCATGAATGCGTACCCCCTCGGTCAACGCTCGCTCATGAGTGTGCAGACCCGGAAAGCTCGGCAGCAGAGCAGGGTGGATGTTGATCATCCGTCCTTGCCACTGGTTCACGAACCAAGGCGTCAGCAAACGCAAAAAGCCAGCCAGAACAAGCAGCTCTACATTGTGTTGTTCCAGCATGGCGTGCAGATCACGCTCAAACGCCTCACGGTCCTTGCCGTAAAGCTTGTGATCCAGCGCGAACGTCGCAAAGCCCTCGTTAGCAGCGCGTTCCAGACCTTTCGCGTCAGGTCGGTTGGAGCCAACCACGACGATTTCCGCCGGATAATCAGGGGCTTTTGCGGCCTCAATAAGAGACAGCATGTTGGAGCCACGCCCTGAAATCAAAACACCAACGCGTTTCTTAGGCTGCGTGCTCATTTGGCAAAACCCAGCGCACCGTCAAACACAACCTGCTCAGTCCCGTCCTGCGCTGCTTCCAGCGTTCCGAGGGTCACAACAGTTTCACCTTCACGCTCAAGCACTTCGCGAACAGCATCCGCTTTGTCAGCTGCAACCGCAACCACCATGCCAACACCGCAGTTGAACGTGCGCAGCATCTCAAACTGCTCAATACCACCAGCATCAGCCAGCCAGCCGAAGACAGCAGGAGAGGAAATTGCAGAAAGATCGATCCGGGCAGCCAGCCCTTCTGGCAGAACGCGCGGCAGGTTCTCAGGAAGGCCGCCGCCTGTTATGTGCGCCAGAGCTTTAACGCCATTGGTTTCTTTAATAGCTGCCAGCAGCGGCTTTACATAAATACGGGTCGGCTCCATCAGCGCTTCGCCAAGGGTTTTATCCGCATCAAACGGCGCTTTATCAGCCCACGTAAGGCCAGAAACCTCAACGATCTTGCGAACCAGAGAGAAACCGTTGGAGTGAACACCGGAAGAGGCCAGACCAAGCAGAACGTCACCTTCGCCAATATCCTTGGATGGCAGCAGCGTACCGCGCTCAGCCGCACCAACCGCAAAACCGGCCAGATCGTAGTCACCAGCCGCATACATGCCCGGCATTTCAGCTGTTTCACCACCAATCAGCGCAGCTCCGGAGATCTTGCAGCCCTCTGCAATCCCCGCAACAACATCGGTCGCCATGTCCACGTCCAGCGCGCCAGTGGCGAAATAGTCAAGGAAGAACAGCGGCTCAGCGCCTTGCACTACAAGGTCGTTTACGCACATGGCAACCAGATCAATCCCCACGCCACTATGAACATTGGTGTCGATCGCAATTTTCAGCTTGGTGCCCACGCCATCATTGGCCGCCACAAGAACAGGGTCTTTAAATCCGGCGCCTTTCAGATCAAACAGGCCGCCAAAGCCGCCAATATCACTGTCAGCACCCGGACGACGCGTTGCTTTTACCAATGGGCTGATACGCTTGACCAGTGCGTTCCCGGCGTCGATATCGACCCCCGCTTGTGAATAGGTAAGGCCGTTTTTGCCGTTCTGGTCCTGGCTCATGGATACTGCTCCGCATCATCAAGAGTGTGGCGGCGGGGCCGCCTATGTAATTTGGCGGCATAAAAACAAAACTGCAGGGAATTGCAAGGCCGAAACAGAGAGGAATCGCAGCTGGTATCTCAGAAAAACGCAGATCTGTGCAGAACCAGCTAAGCTTTTGCAAATAAATGACGCTTTGAAAATCTCTTCATTTGAGGGAAAGATTTTCACCCCTATGAAGGTTCCCTCCAAATCACGCTGGCAAAATGGTGGAGTAGCTACTCTGGCAAACCTGATGCTGCGACTTGACGTAATAAGTCTATCGAAACTACAACCAACGTAAATTTTAAAGATGAGTTTGCGAGCAACCGCACCGCCGAAGATCCGGCTGGCCGCCGGGCTCCCTGCCTCCACCTGGAGATCGTTTATGAGTGTAAACAAGCAGTTGTTCTTCTGGTTGCTGTCCTTAGCAGCCTTCATTCTGTTTCTGACTGTCTTTCAGGGCATCCTGCTGCCGTTTGTCGCCGGCATGGCACTGGCCTATCTCCTCGATCCGATCGCCGATTATCTGGAAACCCACGGCTTCGGACGCATCTGGGCCACGGTCACCATCCTGCTCATCTTCCTCATCGTCTTCGTCGCAGCCCTGCTGATCCTCCTGCCAATTCTCGGCAAACAGCTGATCGCGTTTCTGGACTACCTGCCAGAACTGGCCGCAAACCTGGAAACCTTGCTCCGCGAAGGCCTCGGCCCGCAGCTGGACCGTCTCGCCAACCTGTCAGGGCAGGGCCAGAAGATCGACTGGGGCGCTTTCGTTGGCCAGGCAGCCAACTTTGTCGGCGGCTTACTCTCTTCCATCTGGAGCGGCGGTCAGGCCCTCATCTCCATCATCGGTCTGGCAGTCGTCACACCTGTGGTCGCCTTCTACCTGCTGCTCGACTGGGACAACATGATCGAGCGCATCGACAGCTGGCTCCCACGCGACTACCAGCAAACCATCCGCACCCTCGCGCGTGATATGGATTCCGTGGTCGCTGGCTTCGTGCGCGGACAGGTCCTTATGTGCCTGATCCTCGGAACGTTCTACGCCGTTGGCCTGCTCATCGTCGGCCTGAAATTCGGTCTGCTGATCGGTCTCACCGCCGGCCTCATCAGCTTCATTCCATATGTGGGCGCGATCGTCGGTTTCGGCCTCTCAATCGGTGTCGCTCTGGTCCAGTTCTGGCCTGATCCATTCATGATCGGTGCTGTACTTGCCGTTTTTGTTGTCGGTCAGTTCCTCGAAGGAAACGTCCTTCAGCCCAAACTTTTGGGTGGAAGTGTCGGTCTTCACCCTGTCTGGCTCATGTTTGCACTGTTCGCTTTTGGTTCTCTGATGGGATTTGTGGGGATGTTGATAGCAATTCCAGCCGCAGCAGTGGTTGGGGTACTAGCAAGATTTGCTCTCAGGCAATATCTTGCAAGTTCGCTTTATGCAGGTCACTACAAAAATACCAATAAGACGGAAGGACTGGAATGACAGGATCGACAGGGCCACAACAATTGCCTTTGGTCTTGCCCCATGAGGAGGCATTGGGGGTTGATGATTATCTGGTTTCAACGTCAAATCAGGCTGCATTCAATCTGGTTACCAACTGGCCGGAATGGCCATCTCCAATCGTCACCCTGCAAGGGCCGATTGGTTCGGGTAAAACACATCTGGTCAACGCCTGGCAGGAGCTCAGCGGCGCACAGATTGTCGGCGGCGATGAACTGGAATACCTCGACCTGACAGCACTGGCAGAAGCCGGTCCGGTTGCGGTGGAAGATCTGCACGCAGGCTTTGATGAAGCATCCCTGTTTCACCTGTTCAACGCGGTGCGTCTGACAGGCGGCAACATGCTGATGACCACCCGTGAGTGGCCACACACGTTCGACTTGAAAACAAAGGATCTTGCGTCCCGTTTTCGCGCAGCAACGCCTGTACAGGTCGAAGAACCGGATGACATGCTGCTCGCAATGGTCATGACCAAACATTTTTCAGATCGTCAGGTAACTGTTGACTCCAGTGTGATAGATTACCTCGTGATACGAATTGAACGGTCACTGGATGCTGCGCGCAATGTTGTAGACATGCTGGACAGGCACGCACTGGCGACGGGTCGGAAGATTTCTCGCGTTATGGCCTCCAAAATCTTGGAGAGTATGGGCGAGTAGCCACCTGGCTTTATTTTCCCGTCAAAAATGTGTGGTCTAAATGACCAGAATCATACAATTGCCAGCGCAATCGCCAGATAATCTTAGGCGAGGTGCGCCGATACTGGCGAACCCGGTCCACGGGCTGCGGAGGTACACGGAATGAATGAGTTTACGGAAATGAACGCTTTGGAAGACGAGACCACCGACACCGCAGACTATGAGGTGAACACAGGGCTGGCTCTGATGCAAAAGCCGGAGCGCTTTGTAAACCGTGAGCTCTCGTGGCTGCAGTTCAACCGCCGCGTTCTGGAAGAATCCATGAACCCGAGCCATCCACTTCTGGAGCGGCTTCGGTTCCTGTCCATCTCGGCCAACAACCTTGATGAGTTCTTCATGGTGCGTGTGGCTGGTCTGCGCGGCCAGCAACGGGCAGATGTGACAACCATCTCTGATGACGGCCTGACGCCGCCAGAACAGCTGGAAAAGATCTCTGTAGAGGTCAGCAAGCTGCAAAGTGAGCAGCAGGCACGGTTCCGTCAGTTGCGTTCTGAGCTGGCTGATGAAGGCATCTTCATCGTAGAAGCCCAGAACATGAGCCAGGCAGAGACTGATTGGCTGGAAGAGTACTTCCTCCAGCACATCTTCCCGGTTCTCACACCGCTGGCTATTGATCCGGCGCATCCATTCCCGTTTATCCCAAATCTGGGCTTCTCGCTGATCCTTGATCTGCGCCCGGTGGATGGCGGGGCAGGCATGACAGCACTGCTGCGTATGCCAAGCCAGATTGGCCGCTTCGTTGTGCTGCCAACACCGCGTGATGCAGGGCCAAAAGCCACTCGTTTCATCCCGATTGAAACCATCATCTCGCTGTTCATCGGCAAACTCTTCCCGGGCTATGAAGTCTGTGGCAAAGGCGCGTTCCGCGTGCTGCGTGACTCAGACTTGGAAATTGAGGAAGAAGCGGAAGATCTCGTACGCGTTTTTGAAACCGCACTGAAGCGTCGCCGCCGTGGGTCTGTGATCCGACTGGAGATTGAGGAAAGCACACCGGAAAGCCTGCGTGCCTTCGTCGCCAATGAGCTGGAAGTGACGGAAGAGGAAACCTTCCTTGCCAACGGTCTTCTGGCGCTGAACGACCTGTCTCAGGCCGTGAACGTTAAGCGCGATGACCTCAAGTTCCCACCATACAGCCCACGCTATCCGGAACGCATCCGTGAGCATGGTGGTGATTGTTTTGCTGCGATCCAGCAAAAAGACATTCTGATCCATCACCCTTACGAGAGCTTCGACGTTGTCGTCCAGTTCCTCCGTCAGGCGGCGCAGGATCCGGATGTTGTGGCAATCAAGCAAACGCTGTACCGCACATCCAACAACTCACCAATCGTGAAGGCACTGGCTGAAGCGGCAGAAGCCGGTAAGTCTGTGACTGCGCTGGTTGAGCTCAAGGCACGTTTTGATGAAGAAGCCAACATCCGTTGGGCACGAGATCTGGAACGCGCTGGCGTTCAGGTGGTCTTCGGCTTCCTTGAGCTGAAAACCCACGCAAAAGTCTCCATGGTCGTGCGCCGCGAGCAGGGCGGTTTGAAAACCTACTGCCACTTCGGCACAGGCAACTACCATCCGATCACCGCGCGCATTTACACCGATCTGTCTTACTTCACAGCTGAGCCAGCCATGGCCCGCGATGCAGCCAAAGTGTTCAATTACATCACGGGTTACGCTGAGCCGGGTGAACTGGAGCGCCTCGCTGTC
The DNA here is from genome assembly GCF_057774105.1 of Pseudovibrio sp. SCP20. Lineage (NCBI taxonomy): Bacteria > Pseudomonadati > Pseudomonadota > Alphaproteobacteria > Hyphomicrobiales > Stappiaceae > Pseudovibrio > Pseudovibrio sp. SCP20. The sequence goes on from NZ_JBYMDH010000001.1 coordinate 923,279, forward strand.
TCTCCGATGAGCTTGCGCGCCCGCATCATTCAGCACACCGAAGAAGAAATCGCGCACACCAAAGCAGGTCGTCCGGGCCAGATCTGGATGAAGATGAACTCTCTGGTTGATCCGGGTGTCATTGATGCTCTGTACCGGGCCAGTCAGGCCGGGGTGCAGATCGATCTGGTCGTGCGCGGCATTTGCTGCCTGCGCGCAGGTGTGCCGGGCCTTTCTGACAACATCCGTGCAAAATCAATTGTGGGAAGATTTCTGGAGCACAGCCGTATCTTCTGCTTTGGCAATGGTCACGGGTTGCCCTCAGATGAAGCCCATGTCTATATCTCCTCAGCGGATATGATGCCGCGCAATCTGGATCGCCGGGTGGAGACACTTGTACCTGTTAAGACGCCAACAGTTCACAAGCAGATTCTCGACCAGATCATGGTTGCGAACTTAGAAGATAATCAACAAAGCTGGCGTCTGCTTCCAGACGGTAGTCATGAGCGTATTGTTGCAGAACCAGACGAAGATCCGTTCAACGCACACAAGTTCTTCATGACGAACCCATCTCTGTCTGGTCGTGGTAGCTCGCTACAGGGTGATAGCCCGAAACTTTTTGTAGAACGGCCAAATAGTGACAGATATCTCGACGAGTGATGAGCCTCGAGGACGATTTACAGAACCCGGACCAATAGCAATCATTGATATTGGTTCCAACTCTGTCCGTCTTGTAATTTATGAAAGACTGGCGCGTAACCCGACAGCGTTGTTCAATGAAAAAATCCTGGCAGGACTGGGGCGCGGCGTAGGCGCCACAGGCCGCTTGGGAGAAGAAAATGTAGCCACTGCATTGCGTGCATTGGTGCGGTTTCGTCGTGTCTGCGACCATGTCGGTGTCATCAAATTGCATATTCTGGCAACTGCAGCTGCTCGTGAAGCTGAGAACGGCGCTGACTTCATCGCTAAGGTAGAGAACATCTGCCGCGCCAAGGTTCAGATCCTGTCTGGCCGCGACGAAGCATTCTACTCTGCCATGGGCGTTTACTCCGGCTTCTGGCGTGCTGATGGTCTTGTTGGTGATCTGGGCGGTGGATCTCTGGAGCTTGTCGACATCAGTGCCCATGGCATTGGTGATGGCCGCACGTTCCCGCTTGGCGGTATTCGCCTGCAGGAGTCCTCTGAAAAGGACCTTGCATTAGCTAATGAAATCGCCCGCGAAGAGCTGGAAAAGGCCGATTGGCTTGGCAAGGCCAAAGACCGAAACTTCTATGCAATTGGCGGCACCTGGCGATCACTGGGCCGCTTGCACCTGTACCAACAAGGCTATCCGCTGCACGTGATGCATGACTACACCGTGCCTGCTGAAGTTATGATTGATTTCTGCGAGCAGCTCATGCGCGATGATTTGAGCAATGAGCCAAGCATTCAAGTGATCTCCAAGGCGCGTCGCGCGCTCCTGCCATACGGTGCAACCGTGATGCGTCAGACACTACTGCACTGTCAGGCCGATCAGGTCGTCTTTTCTGCACTCGGCGTGCGCGAAGGCTATCTCTATGATCAGCTTGATGAAGAAGGCAAGAAGCAGGATCCACTGATCACCGCAGCGCACGAGCTCGGCGTTCTGCGGGCTCGTGATCCTTCCTATTCAGCCGAAGTGGTTGAGTGGAGTGAGCAAGCCATGCGTGTTGCTGGTGTTGATGAGAGTGAGGGCGAACGCCGCCTGCGCATATCAGCGTGTCAGCTGACAGATATTGGCTGGCGGGCACACCCGGACTATCGTGGTCAGCAGTCACTGAACATCATTTCCAACGGCGGCTTTGTCGGTATCGATCATGCGGGCAGGGCCTATCTGGCACTCACCGTATTCTATCGCTACGAAGGCTTGATGGATGACGCTCTGTCTCCTGCAATCCGCAGCCTGAGCAACCCGCGTCTGATGAAGCTGGCGCGCATCCTTGGGGCGACCTTGCGTGTTGCCGCTCTGATCAGTGCCTCCATGAAAGGCGTGCTGCTTAAGAGTAAGCTGTCTCTGGTCAATGGCAAGCTCGTCCTAGCATTGCCGGCAGAACTTGCAGACATGCAGGGTGACCGCCTGACCAAACGCCTGAACCAGCTCGGAAGAGTGATGGATCTGGAAGCTGAAGTCAGAGTGCTCTAAGCCATCCAACATAGATACGAATAAGAAAGCCCCGACAAATCTTGCCGGGGCTTTTCTTATTTATCAGTAGGTTATACTGAGTGCTGGATTCAAAATCTCAGGTCAGGATTTTGCTTTTCCGTTACGGCTACCACGACGGCGGGAGCTATTCTCAACGCGCTCAACGGGCTCGCCTTGCTCGCAGATGACAACCTGACGACCATTAAACGCAAGGCCAATCTCACCCTTCTTCAGGCGAAGGGCATCTTCACCAAAGAGTTCTCTACGCCAGCCGGAAAGAGCCTGTACATCAGCTTCATCATGGGAAGCAATCTTGTCCAGATCATCCACGGTCGCAATCACTTTTGGCGCAACACCAAAGCTCTCGCTCTTCATCTTCAAAAGCACTTTGAGCAGATCAACGGCTGCAGATGCTCCATCCGGAGAAGGGCGGCCCTTTGGAACTTCAGGCAGATCCTCTTCTGCAATGGCCATAGCGCGTTTGACAGCATTGAGGATCTCTTCCGCATGGCGAGAACGCTCAAAACCGCGTGGAATAGTGCGCAGATGGCCAAGGGCTTCTGAGGTCTGAGGCTTTTGAGTGGAAACCTCAAAAATCGCGTCGTCCTTGATGACGCGGTTGCGTGGAATATCGCGCTTTTGCGCTTCCTGCTCACGCCAGAAGGCCAACTCTTTCAACACAGCAAGGTCACGCGGCTTGCGAACACGCAGCTTCATGCGCTGCCACGCCTTTGCCGGATCACTGCGATAGGTGTCGATGGAAGACAGGGTTGCCATCTCATCTTCTACCCAATGGCTGCGGCCCTTCTGTTCCAACTGCTTTTTCAGGAACAGGTAGACTTCGCGCAGGTGGGTCACGTCAGCCAAGGCATAAGCAAGCTGCTTGTTGGTCAAAGGACGGCGGGACCAGTCGGTAAATCGGGAGGATTTATCGATCCGCTCACCAGTCACTTTGGACACCAGCTGGTCGTAGGAAACGGAATCTCCGAAACCACAAACCATGGCGGCGACCTGGCTGTCGAACAAAGGTGAGGGCACAAAACCGCCCAGATGGTAGATTATTTCAATATCTTGCCGTGCTGCATGGAACACCTTCACGATGTCCGTATTGCGCATCAATGCAAAAAAAGGTTCAAGATCCAGATCTTCAGCCAGCGCATCAACCAACACAGCGTGATCTGGATTGGCGATTTGGATCACGCAGAGTTTTGGCCAGAAGGTGGTTTCCCGCAAAAACTCGGTATCAACTGTTACGAAATCTGAATTAGCAAGCTTGGCACACGCTTGCGCAAGCTCTTCTGTAGTTGTGATCATCTTCATGGTGACAAAGTCTATAGCGCAAGCGAAGGTGCTTGTCCCTATCTAACTTTCTCGTTTTCTCATCAAGTGGTTGTAAATGTCGATTTTTGCTCTCTGGCGACCAAAGGGTCGCAGTCAAAGCCTCGCGAAAACCACGTAGGTAGAGGAAACTCGGGAAATGTCCGCAAGAAACAGCGCCAAAGTCACTCACTTACTTGACTTTAGGATGCTGACATGTCTTTTCCAGCCGGATGACCTTTTGAATGGGTCAACCAGTTTCTGAATTTTATGATTCACTTGAATACCACTGAGGACGCTATGCATCGTTATCGAAGCCATACCTGCGGAGAGCTGCGGGCAAACAATGTAGGTGAAACCACTCGCCTTTCTGGCTGGGTACACCGTGTACGCGATCACGGCGGCCTGCTGTTCATCGACCTGCGTGACCACTACGGCATTACGCAGTGTGTTGTTGATCCGGACTCCGCAGCCTTCAAACTGGCTGAAACCGTCCGCTCCGAATGGTGCATTCGCATCGATGGTGACGTGAAGAAACGTTCTGACGAAACCATCAATGAAAACCTCGGCACCGGGGAAATCGAAATTTTTATCCGCGATATGGAAGTTCTCGGCGACTCTCAGGAGCTGCCTCTGCCAGTCTTCGGCGAACTGGAATATCCGGAAGACATCCGCCTGAAATACCGCTTCCTAGACCTGCGCCGCGACACCCTGCACGCAAACCTGATGAAGCGCACAAAGATCATCAACTCCATGCGCAAACGCATGAATGATGCGGAATTCAACGAGTTCCAGACACCAATCCTGACCGCGTCTTCTCCTGAAGGTGCGCGCGACTTCCTGGTGCCATCTCGTATTCACCCAGGCAAATTCTACGCACTGCCACAGGCACCACAGCAGTTCAAACAGCTGCTTATGATGTCTGGCTTTGACAAATACTTCCAGATCGCACCATGCTTCCGCGACGAAGATCCACGCGCTGACCGCCTGCCAGGCGAGTTCTACCAGCTCGACGTGGAAATGAGCTTCGTTACTCAGGAAGACGTGCTGCAGACCATGGAACCTGTGATCCGCGGTGTGTTTGAGGAGTTCTCTGAAGGTAAGCCAGTTACCAAAGAATTCCCGCGCATTCCTTATGCTGAGGCGATCCGCAAGTACGGCTCCGACAAGCCTGACCTGCGTAACCCGATCGAAATGCAGGAAGTCACTGAACACTTTGCTGGCTCCGGCTTCAAAGTCTTTGCACGCATGATTGAGAGCGATCCTAAGGTTCAGGTTTGGGCAATCCCAGCTCCTAAGGGCGGCTCCCGCGCATTCTGTGACCGCATGAACTCATGGGCGCAGAGCGAAGGTCAGCCAGGCCTTGGCTATATCTTCTTCCGCAAAGAAGAAGACACAATCGCCGGCGCAGGCCCAATTGCGAAAAACATCGGCGCTGAGCGCACCGAAGCTGTCCGCACACAGCTCGGCCTTGACGAAGGCGATGCAGTGTTCTTCGCAGCTGGCGATCCTAAGAAGTTTGCTGATTTTGCTGGTAAGGCACGTACCCGCGCCGCTGAAGAGCTGAACCTGATCGACGAAGATCAGTTCGCACTTTGCTGGATCGTGGACTTCCCAATGTACGAATGGGACGAAGAAAACAAGAAAGTTGACTTCTGCCACAACCCATTCTCCATGCCAGAAGGCGGTATGGATGGCCTTACCAACGTTGAGCCGCTTGAACTGAACGCCTACCAGTACGACGTCGTCTGTAACGGTTACGAAATCGGCTCCGGCGCGATCCGTAACCACCAGGTCGAAGTCATGAAGAAAGCCTTCGAAATCGCTGGTTACGACGAAAGCCTGCTCGAAGAGAAATTCGGTGGCATGTACCGCGCGTTCCAGTATGGCGCTCCTCCACACGGTGGTATGGCGGCTGGTGTTGACCGTATCGTTATGTTGCTGGTTGGCGCAAAGAACCTGCGTGAAGTGACTCTGTTCCCAATGAACCAGCAGGCACAGGACCTGATGATGGGTGCTCCAAGTGATGTGTTCCCAGCTCAGCTGCGCGATCTTCACATCCGTCTGAACCTGCCAGAAGCATAAGAGCCGCTGGCAGAAAAGCAGGTATGGCGAAGCTCGTCATAATGTTATAAATCTCATGAAAGGGCGGTCGTAGATCTACGGTCGCCTTTTCATCTTCTACCGGTAGCAAATTAAGCAGCCATACTTAATTTCGCTGGAAAAGCTGAGGGTTTTAGGTGTTCGACGCCATAAGCAAAAAGCTATTCGCGGACGATGAAGGCGCTCCCAGCCTCATTCGCCGCCTTCTCCGTGAAAACTTCGGGCAATACAAGTTCCAATACATGATCGCGTTTGCTTTCATGATTGTAGCAGCTGCAGCTGGTGCTGGCAGTGCTGCGATTATGAAAAACGTTATTAACCAAGTGTTTATCGACCGTGATATTACTATGGTCTATATTATTTCTGGCGCAGTGGTGACAATCTTTCTAACTAAGGGGCTGGCCACCTATGGACAAACTGTCGTTCTGAGCAAGATCGGAAACTCCATTGTTGCCAAGCTCCAGCGAGATATGTTCGAGAAGGTGACCCGTCTGGGCGTAAACTACTTCGACCACACCACCTTTGGCGACCTGGCAACACGTTTCAGTCACAACACAGGTGCTGCTCGTGGAGTTATGGATTTGATTATCTTGTCTGCAGGACGGGATGTTATGTCCGTGATTGGTCTGGTCACGGTCATGGTCTGGCAAAATCCGCTACTATCGCTGATCTCATTGGCTATTATGCCGCCAGCTGTCTATGCAGTATCTAGGCTTGTGCGCCGCGTGAAAAAGATAGCAAAAAGCCAGTTTGTTTCGCAAACAATGATCCTTTCTTTAGTCAAAGAAATGGCTCTTGGAATTCGTGTCGTTAAATCCTTCAATTATGAAGTGAGAATGCATGGCGCCATGGATGATGCTGTATCAAGCGTGGAGCAACAGTCCAATAAAATTGCAAGACTCACAGCCAGAACTTCTCCATTGATGGAAACTTTGGGTGGCATCGCAATTGGTATCATCATCCTCTATGGCGGTTATAGTGTGATTGCATTGGGTCAGGACCCAGGTGCGTTCTTTGCCTTCATTACCGCGCTGCTGCTTGCATATGAGCCAATCAAACGCCTTGCACGGTTCCAGGTCAATTTGAATACGAAGCTTGTTGGTGTGCGTCTGATGTACGAACTTTTGGATATGCCAGAGGAAAATCAGGTCACCTCTGATAAGCCTGACCTCGTCGTTTCGAAAGGCCGCATTGAGTTTAAAAACGTTGAGTTCGATTATGGTGAGACCAAAGCACTTAACGGTTTGGACATGGTCGCAAAAGCGGGCGACGTGACTGCGCTTGTTGGTGCGTCTGGTGCTGGTAAATCGACTGTCTTCTCGCTTATTGAACGCTTCTACGAGATTGATAAAGGCGCGATCCTTATAGATGATCAGGATATCCGTGACTTCAACATGGAGAGCCTGCGCAGCAACATCGCGATCGTCACACAGGATACGTTCCTGTTCGATCGGACAATCAAAGAGAACATCCTCATCGGTCGTCCGGATGCGACAGATGAAGAAGTCATCGAGGCTGCCAAGAACGCAAATGCCCATGAGTTCATTGAGAAGATGGAGAAGGGCTATGACAGCAAAGCAGGTGAGGGTGGTACACGCCTCTCAGGTGGTCAGCGCCAACGTTTGGCCATTGCACGCGCAATGCTCTCCAATGCTCCAATCCTGCTGCTTGATGAGGCTACGTCTGCTCTGGACGCTGAATCTGAGAATAAGGTGCAGACAGCTCTCGCACGCTTGATGAAGGGGCGCACCACATTGGTGATTGCACATCGCCTCGCAACAGTGCGCGATGCAGATACAATCCACGTTCTGTCACATGGCAAACTTCTGGAAAGTGGTACGCATAATCAGCTCTACGAGATGGATGGCTATTATCGCCATTTGTGTGAGCTTCAGTTCACCAACACAAAAGAAGAAACTCAGGAAGATTCTTCAGAAGACTGATGTTCCTCTTAAGTTTGGGCTCAGAGCAGAAAACTCTGGAACGGTAACAAAAAAGCCGCTGTGATCATCCAATCACAGCGGCTTTTCTTGTTCTGGATCAGATGAACTTACTCTGTGTAAGTCACTGTCGCCCCCAGTAGCTCAGGCAACTGTTGAGGTGCCAGAGCTGCAAGACCACCCAGCTGCATGAGTGGGACCGCAGACTGTGGCGCCAAAGTTACGCGGATGTTGGTTGGCTGGCCAGCAAACTTCTTTGCAGCATTTGCCAGTTCCAGCGCAAACTCAGTCTCAGCCAGCGGGCCAGCCTGCTGCAGAGAACCATCAATCATCATGGATGCCAGCATCTCAGCAGGAACGCCTGCCTGTTCAGCTTGTGCCGCCAGCAACTCACTGATCAGTGGTGAATCCATCACTTCAATCTGAGCACCTTTGAAGGTTGCCAGCGCAATTACAGCTTCTGCTTCATGTGGTTTTTCAAAGAGGGAGCGCGGAATGCCGCCCAGTTGAATATCTGCACGCAGCTTCAAGCCATTTTCCAGCTCAAACTCAAACTTCTCAAGAGTGAGATCTTCTGTGCTCTCATCCCAGGCGATTTTGAAGTCTTGGTTGAGCGTTACACGCTCAATACCAAGACGCTCGAATACACCAAGAACCATAGGTTCTTGCAGAAGTGCTGCGTCAAAGCTCAGGCCACTCACCACGTCAGAGACGCTGGTTGGGATTGGACCGATGTGACCATCCATCTCAATGGTCAGTTCCTTAAGAGAAATCGGGGAATCTAAATCGTCAGCAATACCTTCCGCGTTCTTGATGGAAAACTTGCCAATGGTTGGAATAAGTTCCATTGCAGCTTCAGGGTGCTGATCTGCGGTCTTAGCTTTTTCTAGGATTTCCCGCATGCTTGGCCATGCGACATTGGCAATTTCGAAAGTGCCAACGTCAAAGACAGCATCATCACCTTCAACGGCACCATGGAAGCCTTCCAATGTGATGTTGCCGATGCCGCTCAGGCTGAAGTCGGTCATAGACGCAGATGCCAGCTTCATTTCAAAGCTTGGGGCAACTTCGTTCATACGCTTGGCGCGAATTGGGTCCCAAGACTTGACCTCAAGATTTTTAATGTCCGAGTAGCCAATGTTGTATGAACCGAGAGCATCAAACAGTTCAAGCAACTGCATCTCTTGATCTTCATCAGACTTTGCGTCCAGATTTTCGAAGATAGAGAGAAGCTTGAGGCCATCGCCGTCTTTAATTGACAGGTCTTTTGCTGATGTTGATGCCGCTGTCATAGACAAAAAGCCAATTGGCTCATGCGCTTTAGCGCTATCAATCGACATTTCCAGGCTAATATCTTCAGTAGTGTAGCTGCCGATGTAGTTTGCCGAAGGAGCATCAGCCAACTTGAAGTAAGCAAGCACTGGGCGAGCATCCAAACGATCAATCTTCAGATTCTTATATGAAGTTACCGTGTTGGTGGCAACGTTTGAAGAGATATGCTCTCCGCTGATTTTGCTTTTACCAGTAGAGGTGTAACGCTCAAGCGAGATGGTTTCTGTAACGCCGTCTTTGATTGAGCCGGTTTTGAAGCCTGTCAGGACAGTGTCAGAAACAAACTCATCGGCGATGTTGAAGGTCAACGACATCTCACTGATGGCCGAGCTACCGTAGCTGGTGTTCAGCGACATGCCGAGCAGCTGAAGGAATGCTTCCTGACTGATACCTTCTTTCAGAACAGGGTGATCAACCCACTTCTCAGAAAAGTCAGAGATGGTGTAGTCGGTCATTGAGCCAGAGAACTGTGCAACTGGCTTCAAATCCTTCGCGCTTGCAATGTCTTTTACCGCGCTGTCTTCTTCGAGTACACGGATATCAAAGGTCGCCTTGCCGACCGTCAATGAATCGTAGCTAAAGACATCTCCATCAACCGCAGAGCCCGTAAAGACCATTTTGGGAATGGTAACATCGGCGGAAAATGTAGCAGTTGGCTCACCTTCATCGTTTTTGATGGAGAACACGCCTGCAACATTGTAGTCGCGGATTTCAGTCGTATCGCCGCTCTCAATAGCTTCCGCATAAGAAGCTTTTTCAAAACCGCTTTCCAGATACCAAGCATTGTACTTGTCGAGAAGATCGGATGCTGGGCTGGAAAGGGCAGGTTGGGCGGATAAACCTAATACAGTGATTGAAACGGCAAAAAATCCCTGCCGCTTAAAATTTTGGAAAGGCATTAAATAAACCTTCAATGGTCAGTAGGAGGGTTCCTCGCTAGTTTACATTTGCTTCAAGCGCGATGCCAAGCAAAGAAATGATTGAGACGGGAGAAATTGCAGATACCCCAAGAATTTGTGTTACACTGATTGGTGCCTTAGGGGTAGCACTCAGTGTGATACTCTGCGGATTTTGCAAAAAGCTATAAACGGCTTCCGTAAACTCCAGCTGCTTGGCTTGATCCGGTATCCTCTTAAACTGCTTTTCAGCACGATCAGTCAGCTGGCGGACATACGCTGATTTGGACTGGCCCTGTCGATGGGCCTGCTGTTCTAGAACCTCATCCAGGCCACCTTCATTGATCAGGGACAGGTCGAAGTTTGCCACTGCCGCGCTTTGCAACAGATCCAATGCAATAACGTTGTCTTTGGTCGCCAGCTCAGCGATCTGTTCAACAACGGTATCTGTCAGGCCTTCTAGCTGGACAGAGAGCTGCACGGAAAAGAGATCACGTAAAACAATGGCTGCGCTGGGAATGTTCACTTCGCCAGTATCGCCATTCCATTCGCCTTCAAAATCAATGTCTGCATTCACTTGCGGCAGCCCCAATTCATCAAGAAGTTGCTGTTGAGGAGGGGCAAACATTGTTCGGTTCAGCTCGATATTGGCAACCTGAACGCTCGCGATAATCGGAAAACCGCCATTATTGATGTCAAAGTCAATTGTCACCCGCTCAATGGGCATGGATTGACCGCTGGAGCGGTCCTCAAACAACAGGCCCATGACTTCGGCAGTGGAGTAAAGCGAAGTGGGGAGGTCTGATGCCGGATTTTTCAGATCATCTTCGTTAGGCAGATAAAGATCCGTAATCGCAATCCTGTCTGCAGAGAACTTGAAATCAGTTTCATCAATCTCAAAATTCGACGCTGCAAACGCACCGACAAAAATCCGGCCATCACTTTCCAGCGATGCTTGCGCAAGACCAAGATCACCGATCTTAAAACGCGTTGATTTGTCTGCAGTCGGGTAACCTTCAATACCGCCAATTGAGAGCACGTCGTTATCAACCGTTACCGGCCCCACATGTGTGAGCGTCAGGCCGCGATCCTGCAGGTTTTGCAAAAATGCCTTGGCAACAGGATTGTCAGTATTGATCTGAGCTGAAGCCGCGACTGCGAAAAAGCAGCTCAAAAAGAGAGCAAGGAAGAACGCAAAAGCAGAACGATGACGTTGTAACTCAGAACTGTGCATGTTTCGGCTCCAGGTTTGCCGCTTGAAGGCAGTTGGAGCGTAAAATGACATGGCGAGGGTTAGGGGCGCGTGTATATCACTGCAAAAAGTCAAATCACTCTAAGAGAAAACGACCAGCTTTTGTGCGTTTGGATGCAAATTTTGAAAGCATCTGGGGATCGTTTGGGGTGTTTGGATGATTTTTACAGTTTTAAGTAAGCCTTAATCATAGAAATAGGTAGCCGTAGTCTGCAATTTAAGGTCGTTGTTGTGTCTCGCCATTATTTCGTATTTGTCCGCGCAATTTTGGTTGCTTTGGGATTGGCGCTTCTGCCACTGCTCATCGGAAATATGATCCTTGAGAACTTCGCGATGCATCAGGCGCGCAACGAGATGAACGCCATTGCAGATCGGTACATCTCCCGTAGTGAAGCGGCAATCTCTGACGTGGTGGAAGTTCTGCGCCAGATGCAGGTGAAAGGCCTGACTTCCTGTACCCGCCAAAATCAGGGCGAGTTTGAAAAAACGCTTTCAGAAAATGTCATCATCAACGCCATTGGTATCGTGGATCATCGCGGTGTGCCCATGTGTTATGTGCCTGCTCAGGTGCGCCGCGGAAGCAGCATTCTACCGGCACTGAAGCCTGATGCGCCCCGCGTTGGGATTGGCATGTCTTGGATGGAGTATCAGGGCATCCGCACTGCGCTGGTTTCCTGGAAACTGCGCAATGGCTGGCGTTTGGTTGCCAACATCTCTCCAACCGTTCTGGCTATCGAACCAGGCCCTGACTATCTGCGCCACGCTTCCGAGATCGAAGTACGCCTTGGCCGCGATCATGTCTGGGTGAACCCGGCCAACAGCAATCTGCCGGTGATCATGGGCAGCAACTTCATCGAAGAGTTTGCAGCCTCCACCATCTACCCGATCAATGTGCGGATCAGAAGTGACCGGAATGCCGTCATGAGCCTCGTTGGAGAGCTCAAGATTGTCGCTGTGATCGCCTGTTCTGGTATTGCCATCTTCCTCATCGCTCTTGGCGTCTGGCTCTCTTGGAAGCCGGAAAAGGACGCAGAAGACGACTTCGTCGCCTCCATCCGCAACAACGAGTTTATTCCGTACTACCAGCCTGTCGTTGATATCGTGACAGGTGAGCTACAGGGCTGCGAAATGCTGATGAGGTGGCAGCTCCCCAACGGGAAAATGGTGCCTCCAGGTCAGTTTATGACCTACGCGGAAACCTCGGGTCATATCTTTGAGATGACCCGAAGCATCATGCGTCAGTCAATTGACGATCTCGGAGAACTCTATTCCAAACACCCCGAACTCAAGCTCTCTGTGAACCTGTTTGCAGGCCACTTCAACGATCGCTCCATCGTGGATGATCTGCTCGATATCTACGAGGACTCTCCAATCGCTCTTAATCAGGTCGTAATGGAGGTGACCGAACGCCAGCCTCTGGAAGATATCGATCTGGCCAGAAAAATCATCGCAGAATTGCAGGCACACGGTATTCGCGTCGCATTGGATGATGTGGGAACAGGTCACGGCGGTCTGGCATACCTACAAAAGCTTGGCATGGATATCGTCAAGATCGATAAGATGTTCATCGACCCACTGGGCAGCGAAGAAAATGCATTCCGTCTGGTTGATGCCATAGCTGAACTGGCTGACACCATGAACATGGGCATCATTGCTGAGGGCGTAGAGAAGTACGAACAAATCGTGTTGCTACGCGAGCTCGGCGTATCTTCCGCACAGGGTTACATCTTCTCCAAGCCACTGCCTGCTCGCAAGTACCTTGAGTTTGCGGAAGATATCTTCACAGATCGCCGCAATCCGGTGAAGGTGCTGGAAGAGAAGAAAGAAGCCTCAGACGCTGCATTAGAGCAAGTCGCGTCTCAGGACAGCTCCAACTAATCCACCCAATCCCGTTCGTACAGAGCCTTCGTTTATTGCCTGTTGAAGGGCATTAATCACGCCGCCGCGTGCACAACTTTGCATATATCGTTGAATAATCAACAAATATTCCATAATTAAATAGGGTGTATGTTAGATAGGTTACTATACCGCAAGGGCTTCCAAGGAGGATAGGTTGATTTCTTGCTCCTGAAGGGGAGGTGGAAGACAGCATTCTACGGAACAAAGCAACTGGAAAAGAAATATTCACTCGCACGGGTTTAATTAGCTGCATGTGCCTCAGCACAGCCTTCAGCTTGGGTTAGCCTTTGCCAAACTCATCAATCGGAGCAAGGCTAACGATGAACCAGATCATAAAGGGTGCGGAATTGGAGAGCGCAGTTCCTGCAAATGTCTTTGTAGAAACAGTAACGGAAGTGACCCATTTCACGGACCGTCTTTTCCGGTTCAAAATTACGCGCCCAACAAGCTTCAGATTCCGCTCTGGTGAATTTGTGATGATCGGTTTGATGATCGATGGCAAGCCTCTGTTCCGTGCCTACTCTATCGCCAGCCCATCCTGGGATGAGGAACTGGAGTTCTTCTCCATCAAGGTGCCGGATGGCCCGCTGACCCAGCATCTGCAGAAGATCAAAGAAGGGGATCACATTCTTCTGAAGAAGAAGTCCACTGGTACCCTTGTCCTCGATGCCCTGTCTCCGGCAAAACGCCTTTACATGTTCTCTTCCGGCACCGGCATCGCGCCGTTTGCCAGCCTGATCCGCGATCCGGAAACCTACGAGAAGTTTGAGGAAGTGATCCTGACCCACACCACTCGCGAAATTGCTGAACTGCGCTATGGAGAAGAGCTGGTCGCTAACATCACCAATGATCCACTGATCGGCGAAGTCGCAGCGGGCAAGTTGCACCTTTACAACTCTGTGACCCGAGAGCGTTTCAAACGGGAAGGGCGTATCACGCACCTGATTGAAAGCGGTAAACTCTTTGATGATCTCTCAGTGCCAGCCCTGGATGTTGCTGAAGACCGGGCCATGATCTGCGGTTCCATGCATATGATTGCAGATACCAAAACGCTGCTGGAACAGCGTGGCTTTGCCGAAGGCGCCAACAACCATCCTGGTGATTTTGTTGTTGAACGTGCGTTCGTGGGCTAACCTGCCACGAAATATGTGATAGCTCATTTCTGTTGCAGCGTATTCCCGCAAATCTGTTTCGATTGTTGGGTGAGAATACGCTCTAAACCAATGATTTAGAGCCTGATGCGCAAATAGTTATGAGCGCAGGCTGCTCTGGATTGGAGATGGGCTCACGTGGGCAAGAAAATATCCTCTGAATATCTGCGTCGGGCCGCGCTGCATTATCTCAACAGATACAGCGCGTCCGAAGACAGCTTGCGCCGTGTTTTGAAGCGCAAGATTGAGCGCCGCGCCAGAGAAGCAGAAGAAGATCCCCACGAGTATAATGAGCTGATCGAGCCTGTGGTCGCGTTTTGCCGTGAGCACAGCTTCATTGATGACCTGCGCTTTGCCCAAAGCAAAATCAGGTCTGGCACGGTCAAAGGCAAGTCCAAGTCCCGTATCAAGCTGGAACTCAGCGCTAAAGGTGTGTCTGGCGAAAACATCCAGACTGCCTTTGATGATGAAGAGCACGACGACCAGCGCGCCGCCATCTCCTATGCCAAACGTCGCAGACTAGGCCCATGGCGCACAAAGCCAAAAGAAGAGCGCCGCGACAAGGAACTGGCCAGTCTTGTGCGGGCTGGCTTCCCATATTCACTCTCCCAAAAGATTGTTGATATGACTTTGGAAGAGGCCGAAGACATCATCTACGCGGCAGTGCTCTGAGGATTTTCGTCAAATCCTTTGAAAAATCCCAAGGGCCTTTTGTAAAGGCAGCAAGAATTCTTCTCTAGATTGATCTGATCTGTACTTAATCCAGCACCGCACCTTTGGGAGAAAAGATGCCGGGTTCAGATCGACGCACCACCTTCAGAAAACACAATCTGCTGATTTCTGCGCTTGCCGGAGTGAGCCTGCTGATATTGCCAGCTGCTTCCTTGGCAAATGATCGAACACCCGCAAATGAGCCCCCCGAAAAAAAGGATGTCATCGTTACGCCCGAGCAAGGTGGAGGTCTACACGTTGACCAGATGCGTCAAACCAAGTGTGCTGTCATCATCGATGACTTCGACGAGTATCCCAGCCCGGAAAACTGGGACATCCACCGGATGAACAAGCCGGAAAACTTCCAGATTGAAAGTGATGTGGTGCGCGATGGCGGCCATGCGCTGGCAATCACGGTCTTCGGTGATGATGAGTTGGATTCGGAAGGCAATCTCAAAAACGAACTTTGGGAAGCCCGCCAGAAGCGCTGCGATTTTGGAGATGAGGTTTGGTATTCGTTCAGCTTCAAAATCGATGGAACAGTTTGGCCTGCAGGCTCAACCCGATGGGTGATCGGTCAATGGAAAGAAGATTCCGGCGGAAGCCCATTTCTCGCGCAACGCTTTGACAACGGTGTCTTTCACATAACCGTGCAGCACAACGATACACGCAAGTTGGTCGCACAGGCTGAAGGCAGCTATCAGCAGGATTTCAAAGGCTTCTCGCGTGAACTCCAGCAAATGCTGAGTTTGGATCGTCAGGGCTTTCGTAACAGAAATGATGCGACCCGCACCTCGGACGAGTTCCTTGGCAGTGGGCTCACTTTGGAAGAGCTGAAGAAGGCAATTGAAACGCAGGATACTTCCAAGTTCCCGTTTCTGGCAGATCCACAAACCTATTCAGATTACCCCGGCATCAAGATCGAACTCTCCGACGATCCCGTGCTGCCAGATCCCACTGACGGCTGGGTCGATATGCGCTATCGGGTGAAGGGAAGCCGTGTCGGGCAGGGGATCATCGAGATCTGGGCCAACGATAGGTTCATCGCCCGTGTCACCGGTTACATCGGTAACGATGAGTTCTCCGGTAATACCCAATACTTCAAGTTTGGGCATTACCGGGACTATGACCGCGATGATCTGCAATCAACTGTCTATCTGGACCGTTTTCGCAGAGGTCCACACCGGTCTGACGTGGATTAGAACAACCCTTCAACCTGACCGTTCTCATCAAGTCCAATGGTTTCCGCAGCCGGATGGCGTGGCAGACCCGGCATCACCATGATGTCACCCGTCAGGGCCACGATGAACCCGGCACCCGCTGAAAGCCTCACCGCCCGCACATGAATGCTGTAGTCGGTAGGAGCCCCGAGCAAGGATGGATCGGTCGAGAAGGAGTAGGGGGTCTTTGCCATACAAACGGAAAGATGCCCGTAGCCTTGCTCTTCATAGGCCTTCAGCTGATCCTTCACAGACTGATCGCAAGTGACCTTGGAGGCACCATAAATCTTCTTGCAGATGCGGCGGATCTTTTTCCAAAGCCCCAGATCATCCTCATAAAGATGCTTGAAGTCAGATTCAGTTGTCTGCAAAATTTCTGAAACTGAAGTTGCGAGCTGCTCGGTGCCCTTGGAACCATTGGCCCAGTGTGTGCACGGAACGGCCTTTACACCAAGTTTCTCCATACGCTTCATTATGGTGGCGATTTCCTGATCCGTATCAGGGCCATAGCGATTGATGGCAACAATCACAGGAACGCCGTAGCTCTGGCAGTTTTTAACGTGACGTTCCAGATTGCTCATGCCTTTTTCAAGTGCGTCGATGTTCTCTTCCGTCAACGCGTTCTTGGCAACGCCGCCATGCATATTCAAGGCACGCACAGTTGCCACAACTACCACCGCATTTGGTGTCAAACCAGCTTGGCGACATTTGATGTTAAAGAATTTTTCCGCACCAAGGTCTGCACCAAATCCTGCCTCCGTCACCACATAATCGGAAAGGCGCAAGGCTGTCTTGGTCGCGATCACAGAGTTGCAGCCATGTGCGATGTTCGCAAACGGGCCACCATGAATAAAGGCCGGATTGTTCTCCAGCGTCTGCACCAGATTTGGACGGAAAGCATCTTTCAGCAGAGCCGTCATCGCACCATCTGCTTTCAGATCACGGCAGTAAACTGGTGTCTTGTCTTTACGATACGCAATCAACAATCGGCCAAGCCGATCCTGAAGATCCTGCAGGTTTTCTGCCAGGCACAGCACCGCCATCACTTCAGAGGCAACGGTGATGTCATAGCCAGACTCGCTTGGGTATCCATTGCTCACACCGCCAAGGCCAGTGGTGATGGAACGTAGTGAACGATCATTAATGTCCACCACACGGCGCCACACGATACGGCGCTGATCAATGTTTTCCGCATTGCCCCAGTAGATGTGGTTGTCGATCATGGCAGAAAGCAGGTTATGAGCTGCGGTGATTGCATGCAGATCGCCGGTGAAATGAAGATTGATATCTTCCATCGGCACCACCTGGGCATAACCACCACCAGCAGCGCCGCCCTTCATCCCAAAACAGGGCCCTAGAGAAGGTTCACGCAGGCAGATGGTTGTTTTCAGGCCAATGCGGTTCAGTGCATCACCAAGGCCAACCGTCGTTGTCGTCTTGCCTTCACCAGCAGGAGTAGGGGAGACAGCAGTCACAAGTATGAGTTTTCCATGTGGCCGACTGTTCACTTCTGGCATCTCATCCAGGTTCACTTTAGCCTTGAAGCGGCCATAGGGCTCAAGAGCATCCTCAGGGATCTCCAGATTTTGAGCGATACGCGCAATTGGTTTCATGTCTGCTGCGCGGGCAATTTCAATATCTTTCATGGAAAATCTCCAGATTAGAACAGGTCACCAAAGGAGCCGGAGAGAGCGTCAAAACGCAAATCAGGCAGGAACAGCAATGTAATCCCTACGTAGAAGCTCTAACGAATGCACGTAGAAAGTTCAAGATTGTGCCCGATCACTTGAAAGCAACTTTGTTAACGGCTGTCATTTGTATTTCTGCTGAGACTGGAAACATTATTGCCTGAATAGCTGTTGGTCTGTTCTAAATATCACCAAACTTAGCTTGCACGACAAATCCAAGGGCTTTAGAGCTGTTTAGGTTTTCAAAATTATCTACGCCAAGGCCGTAGTTTCGTCGGTTAGGTCACCCCATGTTTTTATTCGAAGTTGCCGCGCTCGGTGCTGCTGCCACCTGGGCCATCGGTGGTCTCATTTCTGCAAAACCTGCTGCGCATTTAGGAGCCATCGGCTTCAACTGTGTGCGCATGTGGTTTGTTGTGCTGTTTCTGGGCGCCTATGTGTTGGCAACTGGCACCTGGAACACCGTTGATTCTAGCCATGCATCACTCATCTTCTTGTCTGGCTTTATCGGCATCTTCATGGGTGACACACTGTTGTTCCTCACCCTCAACCGCATGGGGCCGCGCCGTACAGCCATTCTGTTTTCCATGAACGCACCTATGTCTGCGCTACTGGGCTGGTTGTTCCTTTCCGAAGAGCTGTCTCTGCAGGCCGTAATTGGCATCGCCTGCGTTCTTGTCGGCGTTATCCTCGCCATCGCATTCGGAAAGCGCAAAGACCAACTGCATAAATGGGAAGCAATCAGAGGTCCGGTCGTGATCGGCGTCCTCTTCGGCACTTTGGCGGCTTTGTCTCAGTCCGTGGGCTCAATCATCATCCGCCCTGTCATGGAAAGTGGTGCTGACCCTGTCGCGATCTCCCTCATGCGCTGCACCATCGCTGCCTTTGGCTTGCTGGCGCTGTTCTACCTGCCAGGCCGTCCATTCCGCCTTGCAAACCCGATCAACAAAGAGATCGTCGCACTCGCATCTTTGTCCGGCATGCTTGGCATGGGCATCGGTATGACCTTGATCCTCTATGCACTCAGTGGCGGCGAAGTAGGCATCGTCTCAACGCTTTCCGCAACAACGCCAGCAATGATGCTTCCGGTTCTCTGGTGGCAGACCAAAGAGTTCCCAGCCATCGGCGCATGGATCGGAGCACTCCTCGTTATTGTTGGCTGTGCACTGATCTTCATGAGCTAATCAGCAGGAAAGATCATACTCCATCTAACCACCACAAGCAGGTGCGGCCAAGTAAGACCGCATCGCAAGATCTGGTAGTGGAACAATCACTTGCAATTTCTGTGAGTTTACCCAGCAATTGGTCGAATTTTATCAAGTTCCTTGCTGAGGCAGTTGACGGAAGCCCCTGAAATCTGATCAATAGCCGTGTATTTGGTATTTTTATCGATCAGATGAAAATGAAAAGGGAACACGGTCCTATCGGATAAGCCGTGGCTGCCCCCGCAACTGTAAGCGTAGAGTTGTTGCTCACACATGCCACTGATACAGCTGTTTAAAGCGGTGTTGGGAAGGCGGAGCAGCAGTAAGGACGCGCAAGCCAGGAGACCTGCCAGATGCAGTCACTCACCCAAAGCACGGGGCGTGTTAAGGGGCGGTATTCCGTTCAGGTGACATTCACAGTGCGTCTGACCGGCAATCAAACACACCTCTTTTCAAGAGGTTAGAGTAGATTTCTCCAAAGACGCACAATGCAATCAACAGCATGGCAGTTCTGAAAGCTGCTGTGAATGGTGGACCAAACTCGTGCGTAACACATCTTGGATCGCAGCTACCCTCAAGTCCGGCGTAGCTCTCTCAGCACTCCTCAGCTCAACCCTCGCATCAACTGCGCAGGAAGCTGATCTCGACGAAATCATCGTCATCGCCAACAGAACGGAAACCGAAGCCGGCAAAGTCGGCTCCACAACCCACGTCGTCACCGAAGAAGACCTGAAAAACGACGGCGCTACGTTTGTTCAGGATTATCTGGCGCAGCTCCCGGGCATTTCTCTCACGCAAAATGGAGGAGCAGGTACACTATCTACTCTTCGCATGAGAGGTCAAAATGGTAGATACATTAAAGTTTCGGTTGATGGCCTGGATCTAACCGATCCAACGCGCGCGCGGCCTTCGGCAGCGTTTCAACATATATTACTCGCAGATGTAGAACGTATTGAGATACTCAAGGGCTCTCAAAGTGCTCTTTATGGTGGGCAGGCGATTGCTGGTGTAATCAATATTGTAACTAAGCGTGCGGTGGCGGGAACGGTTAAACAATCCGGAAGAGTTGAAGTAGGTTCTTACGATACCAAAAGTGTTTCATATGGTGTTCGAGGGGCAACTGATCGCGCTGATATCGCTTTGGGCGTAGAGCACTTTCGTACGAGTGGGATTAGTGCGGTTTCCCCAAAAGGTAAATCAGCGGATGATGATGGTTACGAGAATACGACGCTGACAGCTAAAGGGTCCTACGATCTAACTGAAAATCTCAATCTTTACTTCGCGGCAAGAGGCACCAAAGGTATCACCGAACTTGATAGCCCCGGTCAACCGAACCTTAAAGATGACATGCATTATCGGCAAGTTTCAGGAAAGGTAGGTGCGAACTACCTTGCATTTGACGATCGGTTCTTTTCTGACTTTTCGGTACAGGTTACAGATATCAAGCGAGAACAGGATTTTGAGGATGCGTCCAAACAGAACTCTGTTTTTGAAGGACGGAAAGTTAAGCTTGACTACCTTGGTGAGTACGATGTTAGCGAAAAGACAAAGCTCAACTTCGGGGGAGATTGGTCTAAAGAGTTCTCAAAAACCAATGATCCGATCGATGACAGCAGTTCCATTGGTGGCGCTTTCCTTCAACTAATGATCGAACCACTTAATGGGCTGAGTTTGGCTGGCTCTGCGCGCTTTGATCAGCATAGTGAATTTGGCAGTTTTGTTTCGAAACGTTTGACTGCTTCTTATGAAGTTAATGAAGATCTGAGAGTTCGAACCAGTGTCGGAAATGGGTTCAGAGCTCCTTCGCTTTACGAACTTAATCACCCCAGCTATGGCAATCAGAATCTTGAACCAGAAGAAAGCCTTAGCTTCGATTTTGGCATAGATAAGAAATGGTTGGATGGACAGCTTTCAACGTCTGCAACTTACTTCAATATTATGACTGATGACTTGATTGATTATGACCGCTCGACCAGTAAGTATAATCAGATAAAAGGGACATCCCGCAGTCAAGGGGTTGAGTTGGAAATTAGTTATAAGCCAATCGATCGCTTGGTTTTGACTGCTGGCTATACCTACACCTACTCTATTGGTCCTGATAAGAAACGTTTAGCTCATGTTCCTCTTCACGATCTGTCCGTAGGTATGAATTATGATCTGACTGATGATATTTCGTTGAACGTTAATGGTACCTACCTTGGTGAAAATCTTGGCTCTGATTGGCCCAACATTGTGGATATGGAAGATGTCTTCTTGTTAGGTGCAAAAGCCTCATATGATGTGACCGAGGAGGTGGAGTTATATGTTCGTGGTGAGAACCTGCTGGATCAGGAGTATGAACTAATCAACGGCTATCAGACACCGGGCCTTTCCGTTTACGCTGGTGTTAGCGCCAGTTTCTGATTAAGTATGCCGCTCAGCAAAAGTTGGGCGGCATTCTCTGTTATCTTCAGTATTGCCCGATGCTGCGTTCTAAACTCTCACGCTGCTCAAAAGGTCTAAATGCGAAATAAGATCAAAAAGATCATGCAGACCGCACTGCTGATGACGTTGGTTATCAGCCCGGCAGCAGCCCGTGCAGATGAGAGTGGAGTGAGTGCACCCAAGCGGGTTGTTTCCATGAACCTGTGCACCGACCAATTCTCCATGTTGCTCGCAGGTGAGGGGCAGCTTGTCTCGGTTTCCAGATTGGCATCGGACCCAACGCTCTCCGTTATGAATGAAGAGGCGAAAGCCTACCCGATCAACTTTGGCGGGGCGGAAGAGATCTACCTGATGAACCCAGATCTTGTGATCGCAGGCACCTATACCAATCAAACCACCGTGCAGATGCTGCGTGGTCTTGGTATCACCGTGGTGCAGGTTCCGCCGGTGCGCACCATCCCGGATATTGCCAAGGAACTCCGTCGTCTCGGTAAGGTACTGGGGCAAGAGCAAAAAGCTGAGGCACTGGCCAGCCGGTTTGAGGCTACCGTTCAGCGTTTTGTGGAAGCGCAGCCCGATGAGAAAGCACGGGCAGGGGTCTACTACGCCAACGGCTACACCGCTGGGGACGGCAGCCTTGTCAATGAGCTGATCACGACAGCAGGCCTGCAGAACATCGCTAATTACCTTGGCCTGAAAGGCACCAGCAAACTGCCGCTTGAACTGCTGATCCTGGAAGACCCTCAGTTGCTTGTTGAGGGAACTCAGTTCTCCGACAAACCTGCATTGGCATTCGAACTGCTGGCTCATCCGGCTCTGAAACGAACACTCGGCAACAGGGGACGCGTTTTGGTGGAAGACAAGTATACCATCTGCGGCCTGCCGTTCGTCGCCGAAGCCATAGAGAAACTGGCTGATCAATCCAAACGCTTGGGGGCACAAGCTGAATGACAAAGCATCCAGATGCCCCGCTGATCGTAATCCTCAGCCTGATCGCAGTCGCGCTGTTCCTGACATCTCTCATGATCGGTGCTGCTGACCTGACAGTCACGCAGCTTTTTGAGGCTGCCTTTTCTGCAGAAAAGACACCGGTTTCCATCGTCTTCTGGGAGATCCGCGTACCGCGCGCGCTGTTGGGGGTGATCACCGGCGCTACGCTTGGCCTGTCTGGAGCCGTTCTCCAGGGCCTTCTGCGCAACCCACTTGCAGAGCCAGGCTTGATCGGCGTCAGCTCCTCCGCCAGCCTTGGCGCCGTCATTGCAATCTACACCGGCCTGACCATCACCATGCCATACGCACTCCCAGCATTCGCTCTGCTTGGGGCTGCAATCGCTGCTGTTCTGCTGCCCATGCTGGCTGGGGGAAGAGGGCAGACGCTGACACTGATCCTTGCAGGTGTCGCCATTTCCAGCATCGCCACCGCGCTCACGTCTTTGGCGCTTAACCTGTCTCCGAACCCCTTCGCAGCCATGGAAATCGTGTTCTGGATGCTCGGTTCGCTGAATGATCGATCCATGCAGCACCTTTACATCATTGCTCCGTTTATCGTGGTTGGGTGGGCACTGTTGCTCATCACCGGTAAGGGACTCAATGCTCTGTCGCTAGGTGAAGAAACCGCTCACACCATGGGCGTCTCACTGCCTCGCCTGCGCTTTTGTGCTATTGCCGGAACTGCAGCCAGTGTCGGTGCTGTGACAGCGGTAACCGGCACAATCGGCTTCATCGGCCTGATTGTTCCGCATTTGCTGCGCAAGATGGTCGGGGGAGAACCGCAACGTCTCCTCATTCCAAGTGCGATTGCAGGAGCTTGCCTGCTGACCCTTGCTGATATCACGGTAAAGCTCTTCGGCCCTCAATCCAACCTGAAGCTGGGTGTCCTGACGGCCATTGTTGGGGCGCCGTTCTTCCTCTGGCTGATCATCAAACAGCGGAGGGCGTTGATCTGATGCTGCTACAACTCAAAGACCTTTCCGTCAGTTACGGGCCAAAAAACATCCTCTCTTCAATCAATCTGGAGATTGGGAAAGGTGAGATTATTGGTCTGATCGGTCCAAACGGATCAGGCAAGTCCACCTTGATGAAGGCTATGGTCGGGCTCATCCCGTCAAATGGAGAGATTAGCTACAACAATCGGCTTCTAAAAAACATCTCCGCCCGCCAACTATCAAAGCATGTTGCTTACATGGCGCAGGAGCGGGATGTAGCATGGGATTTGTCTGTAGAACGCATCTTGGCGCTAGGTTGCGAAGCCATTGGCGGTTCCGTTCGTACTCCTAAACATAAAGCAGAACTAGAAGAAATCGTCTCAAGTCTTGGCCTGGAGTCAATCCGCAAAGAATCCATTCTTCAGGTCTCTGGAGGTGAAAAAGCCCGCGCACTTCTGGGGCGTGCTCTGATGCAGAAGACACCACTCATCATTGCAGATGAACCAACTGCAGGACTGGACCCGGAACACCAGTTGGAGCTTCGGGAAATCTTCCAGAAGCTACAGCAACAAGGCACCTCCATGCTGGTCAGCCTGCACGATTGGACATACGCCGCCCGTCTGTGCACGCGTCTGGCAATGCTGAAAGAAGGCAAACTGGTCGCTTACGGCTCACCGGAAGAGGTGCTGACACAGGAACGCGTTCAGGCTGTCTACCGTGTCAAAGCGCATATTCTGGAAACGGAGCAGGGGCCAGTCATCACCCCCACAACACGTCTTTAGGCCTCTAACTTATTCAGCCGCGAGGCTTTTGCGGAACATCCGGTCCAAGTAAGACGCTGCTTCTTTGAACCGGTCCTTGGACTTGTCCGCAGGTAGCAGCGTTTGCACCTGACTGTCAAAGTCAGCGTAATGCTGTGTGGTGGACCAGATGGAAAACAGCAGATGGTAAGGATCTGTTTCCGCAATCTTGCCAGCGTCCATCCAGCCCTGAATAACAACGGTCTTCTCGTCTACCAGTGACTTCAATGGTCCAGCAATCAGAGATTTGATGCGTGGAGCACCCTGCAGGATCTCGTTGGCAAACAGGCGGCTCTCACGCGGATAATCGCGCGCCATCTCCAGCTTGCGTCGCACATACGCGCAGATCTCTTCAATCGGCTCGCCTTCAGGGTTGAGCTGATGCAGCGGATCCAGCCACACATAAAGCAGACGCTCGATCAGCTCTGCATGAATGGCATCTTTGCTGTCGTAGTAATAGAAAAGGTTGGGCTTGGATAAACCCGCTTGCTGAGCCACCTGATCAATCGTAGAGCCACGAAATCCATAGGTTGAGAACACATCCAACGCCGCAGCGAGGATCTTCTCGGTCTTTTCCATCTGAATTCGTGTTTTACCTTTTGCCTCAGAAGCTTTAGCCATACTCTTTTCCAAAATTACATAGGCGCCGAGCCTTAAATACACGCTCAGCTAATAAGTAAGTTAGCACCTACGAAAACAACGTGCTCTTATCAAGCTAAACTCTGGTAGAAAAGTTGTGATGCGACAGCTCACTCTAATGATTGTTGTTTTTCTGCAATAGATAGAGAAAAGGCCGAGCTCACGTGGAGCCCGGCCTGTTTTCATCAGCTGACAGCTTCCGGTGTTTTCGCGTTATCCGCGTTAAAAGCCGGAATGATCTTCTCGCCATAGTCCGCGATGATCTTTTCTTCATCGCCGCTGTCCAGATAGATGTTGAACTGCGTGATGCCTGCATCCTTCAGCTTATTCAGCTTCTCGATGTGGTTCTCAGGTGGGCCAAGCACCGCAAAGCTCTCGACGATATCATCGGTAATGAAGTCCAGGAATGGGTTGTCGCTCTGACCGTGCTTGGAATAATCGTAACCGCGACGGTTCTCGATGTAAGAGGTCAGAGAAGCTGGCACCTGATCGGTGTTGGAACCGTATTTCTCAACAATATCCGCCACGTGGTTGCCCACCATAGCTGGGAACCACTTGGTCTTCTCAATACCTTCTTCCAGAGTGCCTGTGTGAGCCGGTGCAGCTGCCATGATGCCGAAGTTGCTCATGTCACGGCCAGCTTCCTCACCAGCTGCAACAGCCTGATCACCCAGCCATTTACAGATGCCTGGTTCTGCGATTTGCAGAATAAGACCATCACCAACGCGGCCAGCAGAGCTCAGTGCTTTCGGGCCATAAGCGGCAACCCAAACAGGCAGCTCATAACCATCTGCCCATGGGAACTTCACTGGCTCTGGACACTCGCCGTATTGTGCTTCATCACCGCGCACCAACGCTTTAACCACGTGGGTGAACTCTTCCAGACGCTTCAGCGGCGCAGGTTTTTTGCCCATCACGCGCACAGCACTGTCACCACGGCCAAGACCGATGTCAAAACGACCACCGGACTGCTTGGCAAGAGAACCAAACAAGCTGGCTGCATGAGACCAGTCACGTGTGT
Organism: Pseudovibrio sp. SCP20; assembly: GCF_057774105.1. NCBI lineage: Bacteria > Pseudomonadati > Pseudomonadota > Alphaproteobacteria > Hyphomicrobiales > Stappiaceae > Pseudovibrio > Pseudovibrio sp. SCP20. The sequence goes on from NZ_JBYMDH010000001.1 coordinate 948,942, forward strand.
TTGGGTTGGTTACACAAGGTCCAAAGCGCATGTTTTTGGTGTGTTCCATACACATTGCCATGGCCACGAAGCTCTCACGCCACAGAATATGGCTGTCATAGAACCAGCAGTATTTGAAGCCTGCATTTTCGGCCTGACGAACCAGCGCTTTGGCGCGATCAGGTTCCACAAACCCTTTAAAACAAATACCAAAATCCATGTGTCTCTCCTCCACGAAAGTTAAGTTCTGGAATTAATGATCCGGTGCCCAGATGCGGATGCCCGCATGCGTAAATGGCACGGCTTTTGAAATATTCTGACGAATGAGAATTGGGGTGATCGCCTCAATGCAGCGTGCCGCTTTTGCGTTGCCGCTGTTGTAGGTTGTTACATCCAGTTTATTGACCAGTTCCATCACCACCTTGCGGGCAGCAAGGCTGTCACCACACACGAGGATGTCGCAGTTGATCGCCCAATCCAGATTGTTCAGTGTTGTGGCAGAAACATTATGCAAGGCACCCACAACAGGAATATCCGGGCCAAGCAACGCCTGAGCAGCCTCAGTCGCAGAACCTTCTGGCGGCATTTCAACTGTCTTTGGATCACCCGGCGCCAGTGGCACAACAATGTCGATGAGGATCTTGCCAGAAAGATGCGGCTTCAGAGCTTCCAGCGTCGCATCATGCGCCGCATAAGGCACCGCCAGCATCACACATTCGGTGGATGCAGCCACAGCATCTTCATTGCCCATGCCTTCAATCTTTGCAGAGCCTTCCGGAAGCTTTGTCATAAGCTCATCGGCAATGTCCTTGCCGCGGGCAGCATCACGGGAGCCGAGCGCAACGGGCACACCAGCCCGGGCAAATCTGAGCGCAAGCCCCTGACCCTGTGGCCCGGTTCCTCCGATAATCGCTAATGTCATCGGAACATGTCCTCCTTCTTCGATCTTATTAAATCCTGTGCTGAACTTGCTTCAAACGACCAGTTGAGCCCTCGAAACAGAACCACGGGTGTCTGTCCGGCTTTGCTGATCACCAATCCTGAAGCCGCTGCCAGCTCATCGGCAAAGGCTGGCTCCGTCACGCTGAGCAAACGCCCATGCGCATCCGAGTTGCCTTGTTCTTTGATGGTTGCCGGAACTCCGGCAAGGCCCACCGCCACATTCACCTGACCAAGCCGCCAGGGACGTCCAAATGTGTCGGTAATGGCAAAACCGATCTGCGCATTGAAACGCTTGGAAAGGGCTTCTTGCATGCGGGCAGCGCTGGCATCGGGATCTTCCGGCAGCAAAATCAGCGTCTCATCCGCGCCGCTGTTGGATTCATCTACCGCAGCATTGGCGGAAATGAAGCCCAGACGATGCTCACAGATCATTGTTCCTTCATTCTGTGTTGGCCGCTTGAAATGGCGAACCACACGTGTGCTTTCCTGCAGGATCACCTCAACTTTGCGGGGATCCTTGTTCAGCTCATCCGCATAGCCTTGCGCTTCCTCAGAAGGGATAACCTCTGCCAGATTGACAATGCGCCCCTCAGCTTTGGAGAAAATCTTATGAGCAGAGGTCAGAACATCTCCGTCCTGTAAAGAAAGGCCAGCTGCTTCAATCGCATCACCAAGAATGATTGCCAGATCATCGCCCGGTTTGATCTCCGGAATATTCGGAATCGCGTGTAAAGATAAGGTATGCATCAAACAGCTCTCCGGTCGCCATGTTTTGCAAGAAACCGGGGCTGAAGGTCTGCGAGGTCTTCCATATAATCGATATCTTTTGAAAAAGAGGAGGAGGGGGCAATCACACAGTCCAGACCGCGCTCTGCAGCCTGCGCCTGATGCTTCTGGAAAGAAGCATTGCCGTAAGTGAAGGTGATCGCATCCGGTGGCGTCGCAATCAGCACGTTGGTGCCGTAGTCATGGGCAGGGCACAGCACGAGAGAACGCGGAGAACCTGCAAGGCTCAAAAGCCGCTCAAACTCATCGAAGTCAGGCGCGGCAATATCAGCTGGCAAAACGCACAGCGTCTCATAGCCATGGGCCTTGGCCCAAAGAGCCGCAGTCGTCAGCGCAGAGTTCAGCCCATCTTCCTGACCTTCAAGGATAAGATGAACAGAGCATTCGTTCACACTGCCTGCGATCTCAAGCGAACTGGTCACCACAGCAATATCAAAGGTGGTGCGGCACTGTTTCTGTGCGTCCTGCAAAAAGCGAAGGGTCTGCGCAAACAAGTTTGCTGCCACAGTTGCGCGTTCAGTGGCATCAAGATGTGGTCCAAGACGAGATTTCGCTTTGGCAAAATCCTTCACCGGCACAACAACAAGTGTTTTAGGAGCTGATCCGGTCATGCGCTCAGTTCCTCACCAGAGCGATTAACTACACCCGAAACTGCGAGAAGCTTAGCTGCCAGCCGCACCTTGTCTTCCCGCGTCTTCATCAGGATTGCATCCTGCGACGTGCTCAGACCCAATCCGTTGATAGCTGAGATGTGCTGCTCATCCGCATGATCAATGACAAAGCAGTCCAGAAACTCAGCGTAAATCTGCGCAACACCAAACGCCGTGGCCTCGAAGCCAAGGGACGCCAACATTCGGTCTGCCGGACCTTTCACAACGCCGCCATTGATGATGGGCGAAACACCAATCTTCGGCGCTTTCGCAGCTTTCACCGCCTCCAGAATGCCGGGAACCTTGAGAATCGGCAGAATGCTCACCAGAGGGTTGCTCGGTGCAATCACAATCAGATCAGCCTCTGCCAATGCCTTCAGCGCTTCCTCAGTCGCATGGGCCTCTTCAATGTGGTCGTAATGCAGCTCACGAACGTCAGGGGCGCAGCGCTCTTTGACAAAATACTCCTGAAAACTCAGCCAACCCGCATCCGTTTTCACACGTGTCTGCACCACATCATCCGTCGGCAGAATAAGGTTACAGCTCAGCCCAAAACTCCTGGCGATATCTTGTGCAATCAACGTTGGTCGATCGCCCTGACGGCGGCGATGCGTACGGTAGATGTGCAGGCCGAAATCGCGGTCACCCAGAGACATCCATGTATCGTCACCAAGTTTGGAAAGTGTCTCCAACGCACGGTGGCTCTCATCTGCTACACCCCAGCCTTGCTGGCGGTCAATCACGTCGGCCAGTGTGTAGGTGAGGGTGTCGATGTCCGGCGAAACCCAAAGGCCGTGGAAGGCATCATCATCAGCAATGTTGCCGATGATGGAGAGCTCCACATTCTCCAGATGATAAAGGCCTTCCGCCATCTTGGCGCCGCCAACACCACCGGCAATCAGGGTAACTTTAACAGGTGCGTTTTGCGTCATCCGGCACCTCCAACCGCCTTTGCTAGAACGCCATCTTCTTCTGTCAGGAAGCTTAGAAGAGTAGAGTTGGCGCGCGCAATCAGCGGTGCTTGTTGCTCTGGCAGGCCATCGGCAAAATCATTGATCACATCATAAACGGTATTGCGCTGGATCGGCTGACGGCCCGCATCCTGTATGATCTGACACATCTCGTGGGCGGTGATCTCCTGACCATGCGCCGCACCGGCAGAACGGGAGATGCTCTCGTTCATCAACGTGCCACCCAAATCATTAACCCCGCATTGCAGCAGATCAGAGGCAAACTCTGGTCCCAGCTTGGTCCATGAGACCTGAATGTTGTCAATCCAGCCATGCAACATGATCCGCGAAACCGCATGCATCTTACGCACTTCCAGATCTGTCGGGCCGGGGCGTACGTTCTTTGGATCAAGCGTGTAAAGCGGGCTCTCAGAATGGACGAAACTCAATGGCACCAACTCAGTGAAACCGCCAGTTTCCTTCTGAATATCGCGCAGCAAGGCGATATGGGCCGCCCAATGCTCAGGCCCATCAATATGGCCATACATAATGGTTGCCGTGGTCGGAATGCCCACCTCATGCGCGGCCTTGATGATCTCCACCCACTTCTCGGTACTCAGCTTGTTGCGTGTCAGCTGTTGGCGGATGTCGGTGTCCAAGATCTCCGCTGCCGTGCCGGGCAGGGAGCCAAGTCCGCAATCTTTCAGATCCTGTAAAAATGCATGATATGACTGTTTGGTCTTGGCGGCGCCATACCACACCTCAAACGGTGAAAACGCATGGATATGCATGTCCGGCAGTGCTTTTTTGATTGCCAGAACAATCTCACGATAATAGGTGCCTTCCATCTTCGGGTGCAAACCACCCTGAATGCAAACCTCTGTCGCGCCGCGATCCCACGCTTCCTGAGCACGGGCAACGATCTGCTCCGGCACCAGCCATTCCGCGTCGGGATCCTCAGTCCGCTTAGCAAAACCGCAGAACTTGCAGCCCATGTAGCAGATGTTGGTGAAGTTGATGTTCCGGTTGACCACAAAGCCAACCTTGTCGCCATTCACCCGTTGACGCAGCGTGTCCGCAACATAGGCAATGGCGGGAAACTCTTGTGCCGGAGTGCGGAACAAGTGCTCACCATCTGCCTGTGAAATCTCGATGCCAGCCAGCGCCTTACTCAGAATATCGTGTGTTGGCGCGCTAAGCTCATGTGAGCGCAAGGCATCACTGGCAGAGTGAGGGAAACTGTGAAGCGTCATAGGGAACCTCCTGACTGAACTGCGGCGGAGGAACCCATTTGCTCCCAAAGCCCCTTGGATTTTGAAAGCACAACAGGATCCACAAACTCACTCTTCTCACGCAGATAGCTCGGGTAGACGGTCAACCGCTCCTCCAGCGTCTGCCCGGCTTGCTGCGTTGATTGGGCCAGCTCATCAATCACAGGCCAGCGATGCTGCGGGTTGATGAAATCAATGGTCACCGGAGAAATGCCGCCCCAGTCATTGATGCCAGCACTCAGGTACTCCATGTGCCGTTCGCTCAGGTTCGGCGGTGCTTGTAGACTGATCTCAGGTGACAGGATCAGGCGCGCAACGGCCAGCGTGCGCAGCATGTCATCCAACGAAGGCTCCGGATGGTTCTCCATCCCGATCCCCGGTTTACGCTGGAAGTTCTGGATAATCACTTCCTGAATATGCCCGTGACGTGCGTGGCTTTCGTTGATTGCCTCCAGAGCCTCAATGCGCTCTTCCCACGTCTCGCCAATGCCAATCAGCAAGCCAGTGGTGAACGGGATCTTCTTTTGACCAGCCCGCTCCAACGTACGCAATCGCTGAACCGGTGCTTTATCCGGGCACCCATAGTGCGGCTGGCCTTTCTTCATCAGGCGGCGGCTGGTGGTCTCCAGCATCATGCCCATGGAAGCTGCATAGGGGCGAAGCTGATCAATTTCCTCGTCGCTCAGCGTACCTGCATTCACGTGGGGCAGGAGGGTTGTCTCTCGTAAAACCATCTCGCAGGCATCTGCCAGATAGCTGACCATGGACCCGTAACCCAGCGTTGCCAGCGCAGCTTTCGCTTGCTCGTAACGCAGCTCGGGCTTCTCACCCAGGCTGAAGAGAAGCTCTTTGCAGCCGGTCTCTTCTCCCTGCCGCGCCGTCCGCATCACCTGTTCAGGTGTCATGATGTTGGCTTCGGGCGAGCTGGGGTGTTTGACAAATGTGCAATACGTACATGTATCTCGGCACATGTTTGTCAGCGGTACAAAAACTTTACGGGAGTAGGTGACAGTATCGCCCCAATACTGGCGCTTTACTGTAGCGGCCTGTTGCATCAGATCCCGAAGATCTGAGCCTCGCACTTCCCCCAGGTGTCGCGCTTGGTCAGCAGTCAGCATAATTTTTTACCTCTCGGTCAAAAAAATATCTGCAACTATCAGTTAGTCAAGCGTGAAATATCTCTTGGGTAGAATAATTATGCTGCAATGCAAATAAAACAAGCACAATAAAAGGCGTATTTGAGCAAAGAAAAGCTTTATTTTGCAACGCATTCTGTAAAGGTGCTCTGCAATATTTATGAAGTTTAAGCTCATTTGCGCAAAAGTTTAGCAGTACATGCAAAAATATGCGCCTTTCCAGATTGCTATTTTCTTTTGTAAGCAAATGAGGTGGTTTTGATTCCGATAGATCGGATATTTTCATCAAAAAACCTTAGGAACCTGTGGAGTTTTCTTGTCTGCAACACGCTTATTCTCTGGATTCAGCAGGGCTTCTAAGTGTTTTACCTATTGGAATATCAGGAGAATTTTTGAAGTTGGCTGGTGAAATTGATCCATTTTTGAAGGTGGGTTGACAGATAATTGACTGTTTGGTCCAATTTACCCCAAGTTTTGGGAGGGGAATATCCAAGATTTAAGCTGAGTTAAGCTGTTGCAAGAGCGAAAGATCTCTGCAAACTACATCTATCTGTTCCAAATGGGAAAAATAACCCTGCGGGAAATCTAGAAGATTGAATTTTTGACATAATTTGCCTGCAACCTGTCTTTACGCGGTTGTAGACCGTCAGGCATGTCAAGAAAGCGATAGAGCTTGAATCCTGCGAATATCCTCATCGGTTTTATCAGTTTTATGCTCCCTCGGGAGATTAAATAACGACAGCTAACCCGTTGTATTTCAGAAGAATATTTCTCGGGTAAGTTAAATAAAACGGCGTTGAAAAGACGTTATCGGAGAGACCTATGAGTAAACTTGGCTCAAATCATCGTATTAATGGTGACAGACTGTGGCGTAGCCTGATGGATATGGCCCAGATCGGACCCGGTGTCCGTGGTGGCAACAACAGGCAAACGCTGACAGATGAAGATGCCGAGGGCCGCAAGCTTTTCACCAGTTGGTGTGAAGCCGAAGGCATGACAATGCACGTCGACACAATGGGCAACATGTTCGCCCGCCTTGAAGGGGAAGATCCAAGTCTCGATCCGATTATGATTGGTTCTCACCTGGATACGCAGCCAACTGGCGGTAAGTATGATGGTGTGCTTGGCGTACTCGCAGGTCTGGAAGTGATCCGCTCCATCCGTGAGCGTGGAATTAAAACCAAACGTCCAATCGAAGTGGTCAACTGGACCAACGAAGAGGGCACCCGCTTTGCCCCGGCTATGCTGGCCTCTGGCGTATTTGCAGGCATGCATACCCAGGATTGGGCCTATGATCGCGAAGATGCGGAAGGCAAGAAGTTCGGTGACGAACTCAAGCGCATCGGTTACGTCGGTGAAGAGCCTGTCGGCCAGCGCAAACTGCATGCCATGTTTGAGCTTCACATCGAGCAGGGGCCAATCCTCGAAATTGAGGAAAAGGACATCGGTGTTGTCACCCACGGTCAGGGTCTCTGGTGGCTGCAGGTCACGTTGACTGGTAAGGACAGCCACACTGGTTCAACCCCAATGCCAATGCGCAAAAACGCAGGTCTGGGCATGGCACGCATCACTGAGCTGGTGCATCAGATTGCCATGGAGAACCAGCCTGAAGCTGTGGGCGCTATTGGTCACTGCGATGTCTATCCAAACAGCCGCAACGTGATCCCGGGTAAAACTGTCTTCACAATCGATTTCCGCTCCCCACATCAGAACGTTCTGGATGGCATGAAAGCCAAGCTGGAAGCGGAAGCGCCAAAAATCGCAGAAGAACTCGGCCTTGGCATTGAGATTGAAGCTGTTGGGCACTTTGATCCGGTCACCTTCGATGAAGGCTGTGTCACCGCTGTGCGCAACGCAGCTGAGCGTCTGAACTATTCCCATCGCAACATCATCTCCGGCGCAGGCCACGATGCCTGCTGGATCAACCGCGTTGCGCCAACGGCCATGATTATGTGCCCATGCGTGGATGGTTTGAGCCACAACGAAGACGAAGAGATTTCAAGAGAGTGGGCAACTGCAGGTGCCGATGTGCTGTTCCATGCAGTGCTTGAGTATGCCGAGATCGAGCAGGATACCACAGAGCCAGCCGAATAACCCTTAGATCTGAAAGAGTTGAGAGACCAAAATGTCTACAGTGATTAAAGGCGGCACGATTGTAACTGCCGATAGAACCTACAAGTCTGATGTTCTCGTGGATGGTGGCAAGATCATCGAAATCGGCGAGAACCTCTCCGGTGACGAAACGCTGGATGCCTCCGGCTGTTACGTTATGCCGGGCGGCATTGACCCGCACGTGCATCTAGAAATGCCGTTCATGGGAACGCATTCGGCTGACAACTTCGAGATCGGCACAAGAGCAGGCCTTGCAGGCGGTACCACCATGGTCGTGGACTTCTGTCTGCCATCGCCCGGCCAGTCCATGATGGAAGCACTTGCCATCTGGCAGCAAAAATCCGGTGCAGCATGCTCTGACTACTCCTACCACATGGCCGTGACCTGGTGGGGTGAGCAGGTCTTCAATGAAATGCAGGAAGTGGTCGATCGCGGCATCAACACCTTCAAGCACTTCATGGCCTACAAAGGCGCACTGATGGTGGATGATGACGAAATGTTCGCATCCTTCCAGCGCTGTGCTGCTCTGGGCGCAATGCCGCTTGTGCATGCGGAAAACGGTGATGTGGTCGCCACCATGCAGCAAAAACTGCTAGCAGAAGGCAACAACGGGCCAGAAGCGCACTCATACTCCCGTCCACCAGAGGTGGAAGGCGAAGCAGCCAACCGCGCTATCATGATCGCGGATATGGCCGGTGTGCCGCTCTACATCGTGCATACCAGCTGTGAGCAGGCCCATGAAGCCATTCGCCGCGCTCGCCAGAAAGGCATGCGCGTTTATGGTGAGCCGCTCATCCAGCACCTGACACTGGATGACAGTGAATACTCCAACCCAAGCTGGGATCATGCCGCACAGCGCGTCATGTCTCCTCCATTCCGCAACAAACAGCATCAGGACAGCCTCTGGGCTGGCTTGCAGTCTGGTTCTTTGCAAGTGGTGGCAACAGACCATTGTGCCTTCACAATGGAGCAGAAGCGGTTCGGTGTCGGCGACTTCACTAAAATCCCGAACGGCACCGGCGGTTTGGAAGACCGCATGCCAATGCTCTGGTCAACCGGTGTGCGCACAGGCCGCCTGACCATGAACGAGTTCGTAGCTGTCACTTCCACCAATATCGCCAAGATCCTGAATATGTATCCTAAAAAGGGTGCAATTTTGGAAGGGGCGGACGCAGACATCGTTGTCTGGGATCCAAACCGGTCAAAAACAATCACTGCAGCCAACCAGCAGTCCTGCGTTGAATACAACGTGTTTGAAGGCAGGGAAGTGGTCGGTCTGCCACGCTTCACACTCACCCGCGGCAAAGTCGCGATTGAGGAAAGCACGGTCAAGACTGAACCTGGTCACGGTGAGTTCGTTGGTCGCGAGCCAAATGCTCCGGTCGGCGCAGCTCTGTCAAAGTGGAAAGAAATCACAGCGCCGCGCAAAGTTGAGCGTCGGCCAGAATTGATGCCAGCAGGCGTATAAGCCTGACCACAGAGCGAACGGCGCATCTCCGAAAAGAGGGCACTGGCTTTCGGAACCAGATGCGCCGGGAAGCAAAAAATTAGAGCATGTCGCGGGCTTGAAAGCACTGCGATATGCCATCAGGCCCACGTGGGGTACGCGGGCTGGTCATTAATCGCAGCGGTATTTTTAGAGGGGATCTGCTGCTTTTAAGCTGAGGGGGTAAAACTCAATGTCGGATTCAACTCTAGGCTCAACCGGGAATGTAGTACCGGACGAGTTTGGTATTATCCATCAGGAACTTGTCGGAATTGATGGCGATCTTTACAACGAAGATCAGTTGCCAACCGCACCTGTTGCACGCACATGGAACTGGGTTTCCATTGCTGCGCTCTGGGTCGGTATGGTGGTCTGTATCCCAACCTACTTGCTCGCGTCCTATCTGATTGGCGCAGGCATGAGCTGGGATCAGGCGGTCATGACAATCCTGCTCGCCAACGCGATCGTTCTCATTCCAATGGTTCTGATCGGCCATGCAGGCACCAAGTACGGTATTCCGTTCCCGGTTCTGCTGCGCTCGTCCTTCGGTCCAGCTGGCGCGAAGTTTCCAGCTGTTGCCCGTGGTATCGTGGCATGTGGTTGGTTCGGTATTCAGACATGGGTCGGCGGTTCCGCGATCTACGTGATCCTGAACACGCTCATGGGTGGGGGCCTTGCAGGTGATCCGCTGCCAATACTCGGCATCAACGCAGGCCAGTTTGCCTGCTTCATGGCGTTCTGGGCATTGCACCTGTACTTCATCAAAAACGGTACAGAATCCATCCGCTGGCTGGAAACCTATGCAGCACCATTCCTGCTTGCAATGGGGCTGGCTCTGCTGGCATGGGCCTACGTCAACGCTGGTGGTTTCGGCGCAATGCTCTCCACTCCAAGCCAGTTCGCTGAAGGACAGCCGAAGGAAGGCCAGTTCTGGTCCGTCTTCTGGCCAAGCCTGACAGGCATGGTCGGCTTCTGGGCAACGCTCGCTCTGAATATTCCTGACTTTACGCGTTATGCGAAGAGCCAGAAAGACCAGTTCATGGGGCAGGCGATTGGCCTTCCAATCCCAATGGCACTGTTCGCGTTCATCGCGTCTGCTGTGACGTCAGCAACCGTGGTGATCTTCGGGGAAGCCATCTGGGATCCTATCGCACTGGCTGAGAAAATGGGCGGTATGAGCATCATCATCGCTCTGTTCGCACTCATCGTTGCAACGCTGACAACCAACCTGGCTGCAAACGTTGTGGCTCCGGCGCACGGATTCTCCAACCTGGCACCAAAAGCCATCAACCTGCGCATGGGTGGTTACATCACCGCAGCGATCGGTCTGGTGATGTTCCCATGGATCCTCGTGAACCACATCATCGGCTGGCTGATTGCATACTCAGCGCTGCTGGGTCCAATCGCAGGCGTGATGCTGGCAGACTACTACCTGCTGCGCAAAACCAAGCTCAACGTGGAAGATCTGTTCAAGCACAACGGCATCTATGCTGGTTCCAACGGCTGGAACTGGGCAGGCGTGCTGGCACTAGTCATCGGTATCCTGCCAAACCTTCCAGGCTTCATGGCAGGCGTAGGCCTCACAGGTCCGGCATCTCCACTGTTCGCAACCATCTACACATACGCATGGTTCGTCGGCCTGTTCGTGGCAGGCATCGCTTACCTTGCTCTGGCAAAAATCCTGAACAAGTAACAGCGAACTAAGCTAAGTAACGAGAAGAGGGGGCGGCGTATCAAGCGCCGCTTCCTCCTGTTTTAAAGGAAGAGAAAATGCCAAAAGCCTATTGGGTCGCTCACGTTACAGTCACAGATCCTGAGCCATACAAGCTCTACGCAGACGGAGCCTCTGCCGCTTTCAAAAAGTACAACGCCAACGTGCTGGCACGCGGCGGCAAATTTGAGGATCTGGAAGGCACCAACCATCCCCGCAATGTGGTGATCGAGTTTGCCGATATGGAAACCGCGATGGCTTGCTACAACAGCGAAGAGTATCAGGCGGCCAAAAAACATCGCGAAAACGCTGGCATTGCCAACATCATCATCGTGGAAGGCGCATAACGCACACCATACGAGATGAAACGAAAAAAGCCGCAGCGATCAAACTGCGGCTCTTTTTATATCATCTGACAGGAAACTTACTTGTCCCGCAGCTCCCGGCGCAGGATCTTGCCCACAGTGGATTTCGGCAGTTCTTTCAGAAACTCCACGTGTTTCGGTACTTTATAGGCCGCCATCGCTTTATGGCAGTATTCCTGAACCGCTTCCGGCGTCACATCCTCACTGCTGCGCACCACAAAGGCCTTCACTGCCTCACCAGTCCGCTCGTCAGACGTACCCGCAACAGCCACTTCGACCACACCTGTGATCTCGGCAATCACTGCCTCAACCTCAGCCGGATAAACGTTGAAGCCGGACACAAGCACCATGTCCTTCTTCCGATCCACGATCTTGAAGTTGTTGCGCTTGTCCATGATCGCAATATCACCGGTGCGGAAGAACCCGTCCGGGGTCATCACAGCAGCTGTTGCATCCGGCTTGCGCCAGTATCCCTGCATGATCTGCGGACCGCGCGCACAAAGCTCACCCGGCTGGCCAGGCGGAACTTCATTGTCCTCCGCGTCCAGCAGCTTGATCTCCGTCATCGGCATGGACTGGCCGACCGTCTCGGTAAACTCGGTGCTGTCAAACGGGTTCACAGAAAGGATCGGTGACGTCTCACTCAGGCCATAGCCTTCAATGATGTGGTGACCGGTCACCTGTTTCCACTTATCTGAAATCGCCCGCTGAATGGCAGAGCCGCCACCCATGGCGAATTTGTAGTTGCTGAAGTCCAGCTCATCAAAGCCCGGCGTATGCAAAAGGCCATTGAAGAGCGTGTTCACACCGGTAATCACGCTGAACTTCCAGTTCTTCAGCTCACCCACAAACCCCGGCATATCTCGCGGATTGGTGATCAGAACGTTTTGCGAGCCAAGCCAGTAGAACGACAGGCAGTTCACCATCAACGCGAAGATATGATAGAGCGGTAGCGCCGTGATCACGATCTCTTCGCCCGCCCGCATAAAGCCATCTGTAGCCGCATCAAACTGCGCAATGTTGGCCACCAGATTGCCATGGCTCAGCGCAGCACCCTTGGAAAGACCAGTTGTGCCGCCTGTATACTGCAGGTAAATCAGATCGCTTGGATTGATTTGCGGGGGCGCAAACTCCAGCTGCTCGCCCTTCGCAAGAACGTCTTTGACCGTCAAACGATCCGCAAATATTTCATTCGCAGGCGGCGAGGGCATATCCACCCCAGTGGCATCTCCCACGTTCGCGATGATCACATTCTTGATCGGTGTATCAGCAACCACTTCTGCCAGAGTTGGGCTGGAACCGGAGAAAATGAAGATGGTATCCGTATCCGCATCATTCAGCTGATGCTTCAACTCGCGCGGTGTGTAGAGAGGGTTGACGTTCACCTGCACCAGTCCGGCGCGCAATATGCCGAACATGATAACCGGAAACGCCAGTATATTCGGCAGCATAATGGCGACGCGGTCGCCTTTTTTCAGGCCCAGCTCATTCTGCAAATAGGCAGCGACTGCGCGTGATTTCTCATCAACATCTTTAAATGTAAGTGACTGACCAAAGTTGGTGAAGGCTACATTATCTGCGAAGCGGCCATTTGCCTCCTCAAATATTTCCACGACAGATCTGTAGCCATTCACGTTGATTGGCTTGGTAAATACAGTAGGTGTCCACGCTGGAGCACTAAGTGTATCAGTCATAATTCCTCCCAAAATTAAAACTTATACGCGTATATTAGAATATTCTTTCAGCTTACGCTTTAGGAATATCGGTCACCCTTCAATATCTGATGGATTTTCTCTTTTTGACTCTCAAACTCTTTTGATGGAGTACGCCCCAGCACGCCCATAGCGGCCAGGAAGAGCATGTCGACCATCGCTTGAGACCCAAAATGAGCAGGGCCAGCATTGCGGATCGCCTGATTGGCCGTAAAGCCGGTGATCAGCTGAATCGCCTGACGCACCTGAAGCTCCCAATCCTCAAAGGGGATCTCGTCTTTATAAGGCTCGCAGAGGGTCAGAATGCGCTCTGCAGTAGCTAGAGTCAGCTGCTGGAATCGCTTCCAGGTTTCAGGCTCTTTGGCGGAAACTTCATGGGCAGCACGGTAAAGCCCGACATTTTCCTGAAGCAGTTGCTGGTTCAGGGCTGTGACAAAGTAAATGGTGCTCTCCAAAGTCCCCAATGGATCCTGCAAGTCCTGAATAAGGCCTTGCGCATGCTCCTCGTATATTTCAAAAAGGCGCTCGAACAACATCTCTTTGTTCTTGAATCGAAAGTAAAAATTGCCCGTTGAAGAGCCCGCGAGTTGAACGATATCTGAAACCCGCGCCCGTGCCACACCTTCCTTGGCAAAAATCGTTTTTGCAGCTTGCAGGAAATTCTGCTCCGCCTCATAGCCTCGTTTTTGTTTTGGCTTATAAGATTTCATTTTACACTCAAACTAGACGATAAGTTCTGTTTTTGATAATGAGAATAGAGTTGCCAAACTATAGCATCTCTCAGGTTGGGGCCACCGATAATAGCAGAATGCATGTGTGATTTGGGAACATATAGGGGGGACGATGAAAATACATGGATTATTGCTGGGTGCTGCTGCATCTATCGTCGCGTCAGTTGGGGGTGCTGAAGCCGCGAAAGAACTGAAGTTTGCAACAAGTGCACCTCTGGGTACCCCTTGGGTAAAACATGTTGATGCCATCGCCGAAAAGATCAGCACAAATTCTGAAGGCGAAATAAGCGCGAAATTATTTCATGCAGGCCAGCTTGGTACTGAGCCTGTGATGGTCCAGAAAACAATCCGCGGACGCATTGATATTCTCGGCTCTTCCATGACTGCGTTTTCAACCGTAGTGCCTGAAATGGCGCTCATGGGTGTCCCGTTCCTGTGGGACAGTTACGCCCAGATCGATTGTGCCATGGACAAGCACCTCACATCTGTTTTTGAGCCGCTTTTTGAAAAGAAAGGCCTGAAGTTCCTCCAATGGAATGAACTCGGTTGGATCCACGCATTCGGGACCAAACCACTGGTCACGCTGGACGATGTCAAAGGCGTCAAAGTGCGTGCTGCTCCTGCAAAATACTCCACCAACTTCTGGCAGGGCATGGGCGCGAACGGGGTCGTGTTGCCATTGGCAGAAACCCCATCTGCCATCCAGACCGGAATGGTAGAAGGCGGAACTCTACCAGCCATGACCTATGTGGCTATGGGCATGGGCAAACTGGCGCCCCATCTCACTCTTTCCGCCCACCTGCATCAGTCTGGCGCGCTCGTCATGAGCATGCGCACCTGGAGGAAGCTGAGCGCAACGGAGCAGGAGAGCATCACCAACGCATTGGTGCCTGTTCAGGGCCTGAGGGACGAAGTGCGCAATATGGCGGATGGCATGGTCGCAGGTTTTCAGGAAAACGGTGGTCACGTCCATAAACTATCATCGGACCAGCGCGAAGCGTGGAAGACAGCCGTTGTGCCACTACGAGAGCAGTTGGTCAGCTCAATTGGTGGTCAGGCAGAAGAAATCTGGCCGAAAATTCTGGAGGCAAGACAAGCCTGCACACTCTGACCTGAACCAGAAAGGAAGAGCCCATCCGTTTTAAGGGCTCTTTTCATTTTGCATGAAGCGATTTTTCCATCTGCTCTACCGCTTTGAAGCGACCTTCGCGGCTCTGGCCTACATCATAGTTGTGGTGGCCATGCTGGCAGATGTGGTTGCGCGCGAGTTCTTTGAGACCTCGTTGATGCACAGCAGCAAAATCGCGTTGTTCTCGGCTATTTTCGCAGGCATGCTCGGCTTGGGGCTGGCCACGTCCTCCGGCACCCATATCCGCCCCAAATTCACTGACAATGTGCTGCCACAAGCATGGCAGGCCCTGCTGCAAAGGCTGGGTGATGTGTTGAGCGGATGTCTCTTCCTGCTCGCTGGCTACATCTCTTTTGAGCTTGTACGCTCGTCCTATGAGATTGGCTTTCTCGTGCCCGTTGTGGATTGGCCACTGTGGTGGTTCCAAACCATCATGCCCTACGCCTTCTGTTCCAATGCGCTCCGCCATTTTGGCTTTGCCGTGATGCCCTCGTTGAAACCAGCGGAGGCTGATCTGGAATGAGCACCGCTGTCCTTCTAACACTCGCTGTCATCCTCATGCTGGTCTTGCGCCAGAACCTGATCGTGATCCTGATGGTTCTGGGCGGTGCTGTGCAGCTGTTTTACAGCGACGGCGAGCTGATGTTCATGGCAGAGGACTTCTGGGCGGCACTGGACCGTGAGGCGCTGCTCTCAATCCCGGTCTTCCTGCTTTGCGGGTCCATCATGAGCCGCGGTGCCATCGCAGAGCGTCTTGTAAATGTGCTAAAGCAGCTCACCGGCTCGCTGTCCGGCGGCCTTGGGGTGGCAACTATTTTGTCCTGCGCCTTCTTTGCAGCGATTTCCGGCTCTTCAATGGTCACACTGCTGGCCGTGGGCACCGTCCTTTATCCGGCTTTGAAAGAGCAGGGCTATTCAACCCCATACGCCCTTGGAGCTCTCTCCAGCGCAGGCACATTGGGTGTCGTCATTCCGCCAAGCATCCCGATGATCATCTACGGACTGGTCACGGAAACGTCGATCACCGACATGTTCTTGGCCGGGATTGTTCCAGGTTTGCTGCTCACACTCATTCTGGCCTCTTATTCCGCATGGGTGAACAGAACCATACCGCGCATCGGCTTTGACTTGGCAGACGCAAGCACCGCCATTTCTAATGGCATCTGGTCATTGCTCATGCCCGTCATCCTGCTTGGTGGTATCTATTCCGGTTATTTCACCGCAACTGAAAGCGCGGCCATTGCACTGGCATATGCGCTCGCTGTTGAGTTGTTCATCTACAAGGAATTGACGCTGACGCAGCTTTGGGATGCTGTCATTCACACCACCCAGTTGCTCGGCGGCTTGCTGCCCATCGTTGCCATCGCCGCAACTCTGAACATGGTGCTGACCACCGAGCAGGTGCCGGGCCAGCTGGCAGATTGGTTGTCTGCCCATGTTGAGGAGAAGTGGCTCTTCCTGATTGGCCTCAACATTCTGCTTCTGCTGGTTGGTTTCTTTATGGAAATCATCTCAGCACTGCTGATCATGGCGCCGATCCTGCTGCCCGTTGCCGTCGCTTACGGCATTGATCCGGTGCATCTGGGCATCATCATGATCATCAATCTGGAGATTGGTCTGCTCACGCCGCCCGTCGGTATCAACCTTGTGGTGGCCTCGCAAGCCTTCAAGGAAAGCTTCTGGACAGTCACCAAATCTATCGTGCCCTTTGTCCTGCTTATGCTCATCGTCTTGCTGCTCGTCACTTTCCTGCCAGAACTTTCCCTGATCTTCGTTAGTTGAGGAACCTGTAAAATGACCGACAACATCTTCAAACTGACAGCTATCGAAGTCGCAGCCGCGATCAGCAACCGCCAGATTTCCTGCGCTGAGGTGATCGATCAGCATCTGGCCCGCATAGATGAAAAAGCCCATCTGAATGCCGTCACCACTCGTTATGACGATAAGGCCCGCAAAGCAGCTGAACTGGCAGATCAGGCTGTTGAACGCGGCGATGAACTCGGCCCGCTCCATGGGGTGCCCGTGACTATCAAGGAAAATGTTGATCAAGAAGGCGCCTCAACCAACAACGGTGTCAAAGCCTTCGCAGGCCTGATTGCCAAACAGGATGCACCTCTGGTCGAGCGCCTGAAACGGGCAGGGGCCATCCCCATTGGCCGCACCAACACGCCGGAAATGTCGTGGCGCTTCCATACAGACAACGTCCTGTTCGGCCAGACACTGAACCCGTGGAACCCGGCCCTCACGCCGGGCGGCTCAAGCGGTGGAGCAGGCAGCTCTCTGGCCGCGGGCATCGGCTACATCGCCCACGGCTCAGACCTTTCCGGCTCCATCCGCCTGCCAGCCTTTTGCTGCGGCGTCCTCGGCCTACGCCCATCCCATGGCCGCATACCGTTTTACAACGCCACCAGCCCAGCAGAGCGCCCCATGACCATCCAGTTGTCGTCCGCCCAGGGCCCACTCGCACGGTCCGTCGATGATCTCAAACTCGTCTATGATGTCATGCGCGGTTATTCCGATCTGGATACGTGGTCTCTGCCAGACATGGACGAGGATAAGTCCTATCCCAACACCGTCGCACTCATTACACCCTCTGACGCCGATCCGAAAATCAACGAGGTGCTGAAACAGGCCGCAGAAGTGCTGGCGCAGCGGGGATACAAGGTGGAGAACACCTCCATCGACTTCATTCAGGAAGCCTTCGATCGCTACTCATCTTTGTTGATCACCGAAGTGGCGCTGCAAAAAGAGACAATCATCGACAAGTTTGCATCAGAACAGCTGCGCACCGTATTTGAGTACTACACACAATTGGCACCGCCCATGGACTATCACGGCTATGCACGCGCTTTGGCCTCCAGATCCCACTACCACCGCCTGATTGACCAATTTCAACGCAAATATCCCGTAATCATTGCACCCGTTTGCACAAAAAACGCATTTGAGGCAGGCGCCGATGTTAAATCGGTCGGGAGCCTTGAAGAGGTCATAAAAACAACCACTTACCTCGGGTCGATGAATTTCCTCGACCTGCCGTCCATGAGTATCCCAAGCAAAGAGAAACATGAGGGTGTTCCAATCGGCATCCAGCTCATTGGCCCGCGTTACGGCGAAGAGCATTTATTCAAAACTGCTAAAGTACTGGAGCAAAACGGCTTTATCTCTTCACAACTGGCAGGTGAAGACGCTGCGTCAAGCATGGCCGATACTGCGTAACTTCCCTCATTTGCCGTGGTTTCCGGAAATTTAGAATAGAAAACGGGAAGAAATAGACGCCGCCGCCCCATAGGTTTTGCTCAAAGGTGAGCTGCAGGACGTTCGTCTCAAGGCTTTCCGGTTATCCCCTCAAGAACTATGCAACCTGAAGCGCTGGCGAGCTCTTCGGGAAATGGGAGAAAAGCATGGCCCGAAACCCCAAAATTACCTTTGTTGGTGCCGGTTCGACCACCTTCATGAAGAACATTATCGGCGATATTCTGCAGCGTCCGGCGCTGTCCGGAGCACATGTTGCTCTTATGGATATCAACGAAGAGCGCCTTGGTGAATCTGAAATCGTTGCCCGCAAACTGATTGCGACACTGGGAGTGAGCGCAACAGTTTCAACCCACACCAACCAGATGGAAGCTCTTGATTCCGCTGACTTTGTTGTGGTTGCATTCCAGATTGGCGGCTACGAGCCGTGCACCGTCACCGACTTCGAAATTCCAAAGAAGTACGGCCTGCGCCAAACTATCGCCGACACCCTCGGCATCGGCGGCATCATGCGCGGCCTGCGCACCGTTCCGCACCTCTGGAGCATCTGCGAAGATATGCTCAAGGTTTGCCCGGAAGCGGTCATGCTGCAATACGTGAACCCAATGGCGATCAACACTTGGGCTATCGCGCAAAAGTACCCACAAATCAAACAGGTAGGCCTCTGCCACTCTGTTCAGGGTACGGTGAAAGAACTGGCCCACGACCTCGATCTGGATCCTGCAAACATCCGCTACAGATGTGCAGGTATCAATCACATGGCGTTCTACCTGTATCTGGAAGAGATCAAGGAAGACGGCACTTTTGAAGACCTCTACCCACGTCTGATGGAAGGCTATCGTGAAGGTCGCTATCCGAAACCATCAACTTGGAATCCGCGCTGTCAGAACGTTGTGCGCTACGAAATGCTCACTCGTCTCGGTCACTTCGTGACTGAAAGCTCAGAGCATTTTTCCGAGTATGTTCCGTGGTTTATCAAGCGTGACCGTCCTGATCTTCTGGAGAAATACTCCATTCCGCTCGATGAATATCCAGTCCGCTGCGTTGAGCAGATCGAACGCTGGAAGTCTCAGGTAGAAGACTACAAGAACGCCGAGAGCATCGAAGTGGAGCGCAGTCAAGAGTACGCCTCCACCATCATGAATTCCATCTGGACGGGCGAACCATCCGTAATCTATGGGAACGTTCAGAACAAAGGCTACATCACCTCTCTGCCTCAGGACTGCGCGGTGGAAGTGCCTTGCCTCGTTGATCGAAACGGCATTCAGCCAACGCATATCGGCAAACTGCCTGCACAGCTGGCTGCACTTATGCGCACCAACATCGGTCCGCAGGAGCTGACAGTTGAAGCCCTCATGACCGAGAACCGCGAGCATATCTACCACGCTGCCATGCTGGATCCGCACACTGCAGCGGAGCTGGATCTGGAGCAGATCTGGGCAATGGTGGACGAGCTTTTAGAAGCGCACAAGGACTGGTTGCCAGCATGGACGCAGAAACAAGTGCTTGAAACTGCGTAAAAAGAACCTGTGCTTGTTAGAGTAATGCGATGACATAAGCGGTTGTCTGGAACGAGGCAGCCGCTTATGTATATTCTGATATATCAAAGAAGAGTGCCAAGCACTCCCTGGGGGAACAAATGTCTGGGAATGTCACCTTTCATGATCTGAAGGACGCAAGTGTATTCATCACGGGCGGTGGAGCAGGGATCGGCGCAAGCCTCACTGACGGCTTCATGCAACAAGGCGCCAAAGTCGCTTTCGTGCAGCGCTCAGATGCTTCCGACTTTGCTGAGCAGATGAAAGAAAAGCACGGCGTCGCACCTTTGTTCATCAAGTGTGATGTCACCGATGTCGATGCACTGCAAGCTGCCATCAAACAGGCTGAAGAAGCTCATGGCCCCGTTACTGTGCTGGTCAACAATGCTGCAAACGATACCCGCCACAGCCTGGAAGAGTTCACGCAAGATCAATGGGATGCATCCATGAACGTGAACTTGCGCCCGCACTTCTTCACCGCTCAGGCAGCTGCAGCCGGTATGAAAGCAGCAGGTGGTGGTTCAATCATCAACTTCTCCTCCATCTCGTACATGATGGGCAACGCAGGTTATCCAGCCTACGAGACCTCCAAAGCAGCAATCACCGGCCTGACCCGCGCACTAGCCCGAGAGCTGGGGCCAGACAACATTCGCGTCAACGCTCTGATGCCGGGTTGGGTGCTCACGCAGCGCCAGAAAGACCTCTGGGCCACGCCAGAAGACCTGAAGGCACATCTGGGCCGTCAGTGTCTGAAGGAGCATCTGGAACCAGATGATATCATTGATGCAACACTGTTTTTGGCGTCCAAAGCCAGCCGCATGATGACCAGTCAGGCGCTTGTGATTGATGGCGGTGTCGTCGTCACCGGCTAAAAGCAAAAAGCGGGTGGGAAACTGCCCGCTATATTTTCCCGATGTTCCGTGCCTGCTTGCGAAAAGCCGCTGGGGACGTGCTGAAGTGGTTCTGAAACGCCTCATAAAAGCTTGAAAGCGAACGGAAACCGGAGTCCATGGCGATGGACAAGATCTTCATTTCAGACTCTGCAAGCAACATGCGCGCATGTGAAAGTCGCACGCGGGTCAGATGCTCCTTGATAGGCAAGCCCACAATGCGCTTGAACAGCGTCATCGCATGACTTGGCGATAAGCCAACAAATTCAGCAACATCGGTGACGGAAATATCGGAGGTGTGGTTCTCGGATATGAACCGTAACATCTCTTCCACATGCAACATGGACTTTCCACGACCCACCACCGTGCTCGACTGACGATAGTCATGATGCAGCGTGTTCCAGCCATCCAGTGCCAATCTGGTAAAGCGCGATGAGATCTCACTCAGCACCAGCTTGCGCCAGTTGATGTCATCTCTTTTGAACTCAGTTGCCCAATGCCCAAAGCGAACAGCATCAATCGGGCAGGGCGCCTTGTTGCAAATCACATCTCCGGAAATGAGCGCATCTGTGATGCGTGTTGGCAGCCCCCACTGCAAGATTTGTGCAAAGGAGATGTAAAGGTTGACCATATCACCATCACCGCGCACATCCACAACACCGTGCGGCGCAGCCCCCCAGAAACAAATCATGTAACCGGGATGTACCGTCACATGACTTCCCGAGAAGGAATAGTCCATTTCACAGTTGATCAGGAAATTGACTTCAATAGAAGCATGGTGATGGTACGGTCTTTTGGAGAATACATGAGGTTTATGACGCATAATTAGGAAATTATCTGTCGAGGGGATAACGCTCTGGTCCAGATATTGGCGATATAGATCGTCGCTAATACTCAATTATACATCCTCCTCTTACGTCAATATTCAAAGAGCCGAATGAATCGATATTTATACGAGAGTTCGGCTCTCTGTATTCTCCCATGTGTATAGTATAGAGAAATACGCAGTTTAAAAGCATCTGCGAAGAAAATCGGAATTTTTGAGTAGAAAGCCGGAGGAAATTGAACTGCACCGGTGGCCATGATGGTGTTGGGAGTAACGTAAAAGGGGGAGGAATTGATGTCTTCAACAAACCTTGTGTCTAAAATTTGCTTAGCTGCAGGCGTAAGCCTTTGCGCTGTCATGGCAAGTTCGGCACTGGCCGATAAGATGCCGGTTGAGCAGTCCATGTCCACACTGGAGTATGAGCTGCTGTCACGCGGTGATCTGTGGACCTACAAAAAGCTGGATGGCTACAGCGAAGCACCATTCCTGAATGATCTGGTCAAAGCAGGCAAGCTGCCACCAGTCGAAGAGCGCTTGCCAGCAGAACCACTCGTCATGAAAACCATGGCAATGTCCGACGGCATCGGCGTTTATGGTGGCGTATTCCGCCATGTGATCGGCGGTCGTCCGGAAGGCTGGAACTGGCTCGCTGGCCAGCATCAGGGCTGGGGCGGCATCAACATGGCCGTTCAGGAATGTCTGGTCCGCAATGGCCCGCTCTGGCAGGTTAAAGCAGAAGAACAGTCTGGTCCGCTGCCAAATCTTGCTAAAAGCTGGGAGTGGAGCGAAGACAGGACTGAGCTGACCATGCATCTGGTTGAAGGCGTCAAATGGTCAGATGGTGATCCGTTTGATACAGAAGACATCCGCTTCTGGTGGGAAGACAACGTTCTCGATGAAAACGTTGCATCCCGTTTGCCGAAAGGTGGTCTCGGTGATGGCACTACTCTTGAAGTGATTGATGCTTACACATTCAAGTTCACCTTCACCAAGCCGCAAGGCCCGGAAATCCTGAAGTCTCTGGCTTACATTCAGGGCTGTCCTGGACCTGCGCACGCTTTGAAAGCAAAGCATCCGAAGTACAACAAGGATGCTTCCTACGAAGAATATCGCAACGCAATGCCAGCTGATGCGGTGCCACCAGCTGTGCTGGGTGCTTGGGTGCCAGTGCGCCACAAAGCCGATGAACTGGTCATTCTGCGCCGCAATCCATTCTACTGGAAAACGGATGAAGCCGGCAATCAGCTGCCATACCTGAACGAGATGCACTTTAAGCTGACCACATGGTCAGACCGCACCACACAGGCAGTGGCGGGCACCGGCGACTTCTCCAATATGGAAAATCCGGGCAACTACGTGGAAGCGCTCAAGCAGACCCTTTCTGCAGATGCGCCAGTTAAAGCCAACTTTGGCCCGCGTGTTCTGTCCTGGCGTCTGGAGTTCAACTTCTCTGAAACCAACGGCGTTCAGGATGAAGTCGACGCAGAACTGCGCAAGTTCTTCAGAAACAAAGACTTCCGTGTTGCTGTCAGCCATGCGTTGGATCGTCAGGCAATCGGTCAGTCTGTTGCACGTGGTCCGTTCATGTACCCATACTCCGGCGGCTTCTCCAGTGGGTCTCCGTATTACGACTACGACAGCACCGTCTACTATCCATATGATCTGGCGAAAGCCAACGCCATGCTGGATGCTCTGGGCCTGAAAGACACAGATGGCAACGGCATCCGCAACATGCCGGGCACAGGAGCTGATCTGGAAATCGATATGATGACCGATCGCCAGCAGGTAACGGACAAAAAACAGGCCGACGCTGTCATCCTGATGCTGGCAGAAGCAGGTATCCGTGTCCTTATCCGCAATGTGGACGTGATCGACACAGCTTCCAAGAGCGGCGACTTCAACATGTTGATCCGCCGTAAGGAATGGAACCTGCCGACCCGCGAGACCTGCTATCAGCTTCCAATCGCCAACAGCTGCCCATCACGGCACCTGCCGGGTTCAGATGGCTCACGCAATCTGATGGATTTCGAAGTTGAGATGGTCGACGCCTACAACACCATCCTGTCCAGCTGGGATGCAGTCGAAGCAGCTGAAGCTGCCAAGACAATCCAGCGTCTGTGGACTGAAAATGCCTATACCATTGGCACCGTTCAGGCTCCTGCTGCGCTTCTCGTCAACAAGCGCATCAAGAACGCTCACCCAGGCACACCAGTCAACATGTTCGAATGGGCAGAAGACGGTGTGGTGCGTGAGCGCCTCTGGACACCAAAGGATCAGCAGTTGAAAGAACTCCTCCCAGGAACAATCGCTGAATATTAAGGCAGAAAGGGCGGGCCGCTTCTGGCCCGCCCTCGTAATAATAAGCAAAAAATGCTCATAGCTGGGAGGGCTAGATAGATGGGCCTGTTACGCTTTTTGGCGCAACGTGCAGCTGCAACACTGGTCTTGTTGATTGGGATCTCCATTGTATCCTTCGCAATCATACAAGCCGTACCGGGCGACTACGTTGACATGTGGATGTCAACCACCGCCGCACAAACCGGACAATCCCGTGCAGCTTTGGAACCTCAAGCAGAAATTCTACGTGCGCAGCTAGGGCTGGATCAGCCGGTTGTTGTGCAGTACTGGCGCTGGATCGTCGGCATCGTCACCGCTGGTAACTTTGGGGACTCGTTCTTCTTCTCCAAACCAGTCACGGAAGTTATCGGCCTGCGTCTGCCACGTACACTGGCTCTGGCATTCACCGCAATGGTGCTTGCCCAGTTCATCGGCGGTGCGCTCGGTGTTTACGCAGCCATGAACCAGTACAAGCTTGGCGACACCATTTCGACCATCGTTGCTTTTCTCGGCATCGTCATCCCGAAATTCGTAATCTCGCTGATTATTCTGTATTATCTGGCCTTCGTCTGGCACTCACCTTATATCGGCGCACTCCAGTCGCCTGAGTATCTTCTGCAGGATCATTGGTCCCTTGATAAGCTTTGGGACTTCCTCAAACACGTCTGGCCAATCTTGCTCATCTCCATCTGGGCAGGGCAGGCATACACGCTGCGCATGATGCGCGGGAACCTGCTGGATGTGATGAAATCCCAGTACATTGAAACTGCGCGCGCCAAGGGGCTGTCTCGCCGTCGCATCATCATGGTGCACGCCATCCCGAATGCGCTACACCCCGTTATCATGAACATCGGCAGCCGCTTTGAGTACATGATTAAGGGTGAAATCGAGATCGCCATCGTTCTTGGCGTTCCAACAATTGGCCCACTGATCCTGTCTTCAGTTGCTGAGCGTGACATGTATGTGGTCGCTGCCATCTTCATGCTCGTTGCCACCATCATGGTGGTCGGAAATCTGGTCGCTGACCTGCTTCTGGCCGTTGTTGACCCACGTGTCCGTCAGGCTGCCATGGAAGGAAGTACGTGATGACCCAGATTGACAGCGATGCAATTGAACACGGCAGTGTAGACGCGCAGCAACTGGCAGAAGACCGGCCTTCCATTTCCTACTGGGGCCTTGTCGTTCGCCGCTTCGTCCGCAACAAATACGGCATGGTTGGCTTCATAGCCTGCATGCTGATCTTCCTGACAGCCATTTTCGCGGGCTTCATCGCGCCATATGGACCGCAAACAGCCAACCGTGCGGCGTTGTACTCACCGCCGCAAACACTGCATTTCTTCACGCCAGACGGCAGCTTGACGACACCATACGTCACCGGCTTCAAAGAAGAAATGAACATGCAGACCTTCGAGATCACATTCGTGCCTGATCTCGATAAGATCTCCTATGTCGCTCTGTTTGTGGAAGGGGAGCCCTGGCAGTTTCTGGGCATGACCTTCAACACCCATCTGTTCGGTACAACAGACGGCAGCAAGTTCCACATTCTGGGCACGGACAATCTGGGCCGTGATGTGTACTCCCGTATGATCTACGGCACACGCATCACACTGCTCATGGCGCTGCTGGTGATGGGCTCCGCTTGCGTGATTGGCATCATTATGGGCGTCAGCTCAGGATATTTCGGCGGGCTTTATGATCTGGTCGTCCAGCGACTGGTTGAGTTCATCAAAGCATTCCCGGATCTGCCGCTCTATCTGGCTCTGGTTGCCTTGCTGCCGCGCCGCGCTGAACCAATCACCATCTTCATCATGTTCGCATGCATCCTTGTGCTGCTGAGATGGGCAGACCTCTGTCGCGAGCTGCGCGGCAAAGTCTTCTCCATGCGCAATCTGGAGTATGTCCGGGCCGCGGAAGCGGTGGGCGCATCCAACAGCCGTATCATCGGCGCCCATATCGTGCCGAATACGTCTTCGCACATCATCGTCTGGGCGACCTACCAGTTGCCGGAAATCATCTTGCTGGAGAGCTTCCTGTCATTCCTCGGAGTGGGCATTCAACAGCCGATGGTCTCCTGGGGCAGCATGCTCAACCAGATCCTCGACTTCCAGTCCTTCAGTGCCGCACCATGGATGATGGCACCAGTTGCGATGATCATTATTTCCGTACTCGCCTTCAACGCCGCTGGCGATGGCCTTCGTGATGCAATGGATCCCTACAGCAATGCCTAGTATCGACCAAACACAACACAAAGACCTTCTCACCATCAGCGATGTGGCCGTCAGCTTCAAGACCGTGACGGGAACTGTGGAGGCAGTGAAAGGCGTGAGCTACTCCGTAGCAAAGGGCGAAACGCTGGCCGTGGTGGGTGAGTCCGGTTCTGGCAAGTCCGTAACTGCCCGCGCGATCATGGGTATGCTCGCTGAAAACGCCACTCTGGCAGAAGGCTCGCACATCGAGTTTGATGACCGTGATCTGGCAAGTATGAGTGAGCTGGAGCTACAAAAGATCCGCGGTAATCGCATCTCCATGATCTTTCAGGAGCCACTCACCAGTCTCAATCCGGTCTATCGCATAGGTGATCAGATCATTGAGATGATCCGCTCTCACCGCAAAATTTCCAAGGCAGACGCCAAAGTCGAAGCTATTCGCATGCTGGATGAGGTGAAGATCCCGGACCCCGAAATCCGCTTCAGCCAGTATCCGCACCAGCTTTCAGGTGGCCAACGCCAGCGTGTCATGATTGCCATGGCATTGGCTAATGAGCCGGACCTTCTGATTGCAGATGAGCCAACCACGGCGCTGGATGTTACTGTACAGGCCGAAATCCTGAAGCTCTTGAAAGAGCTGCAGCAACGCCACAACATGGCAATCATCCTCATTACCCACGACCTCAATGTGGTGCGTCAGGTGAGTGATCGTGTCTGCGTTATGCGGGCAGGGAAACTGGTGGAGACCGGAACGACCAAAGAGGTCTTTGAAACGCCATCCCACCCGTACACCCGGCACCTGATCGCCAGTGAGCCAACAGGCTCGCCGGATGAGTTGGAAGAGGGGCTGTATGACCTGCTGCAGGCAGATAAAGTGCGGGTCACGTTCAAGTCCAAGCACGGCAGCTTCTTCAGCCGCAAGACCAAGGAACTGGTGGCGGTCAATGACATCTCCCTTAAAATCAAATCAGGTGAAACGCTTGGGATCGTAGGGGAGTCTGGATCAGGCAAATCCACTTTGGGCATGTCGATCCTACAGCTTCTTAAAGCTGATGCAGGGGCCATCACCTTTGATGGGGATCGGATCGATAACCTGACTAAGAAGGAACTGAAGCCGCTCAGAACAGACCTGCAAGTGGTGTTTCAGGACCCGTTCTCTTCGCTCAACCCGCGTATGGTTGTCGGTGAGATCGTGGGCGAGGGGCTGAAGGTCAATGGCATCGGCGGCAGTCATAAAGAGCGGCAGTCCATGGTCGCAGAAGCTCTGGATGCCGTGCAGATGCCGCGCAGCACCATGGATCGTTTTCCCCATGAGTTCTCCGGCGGACAGCGCCAGAGGATCGCCATTGCGCGCTCCATCGTTTTAAAGCCCAAGTTCATCTTGCTGGATGAGCCAACGTCTGCTCTGGATTTGTCCATTCAGGCGCAAATCATCGACCTGCTGAAAGACCTGCGCGACAAGCTGAAGCTGAGCTATCTCTTCATCAGTCATGATCTCAAGGTCGTTAAAGCCTTGTGCCATAACGTGATGGTTATGCAGCACGGCAATGTGGTGGAAGCTGGCAAAACACTGGATGTACTTCACAGACCGCAAACAGAGTACACGCAGCGGCTGGTTTCTGCGGCTTATCTCTAACAGTTCCGATGGCGGCGGTCATCGTCGCCATCACTGTCCCTTCAGTGCGCTGCTTTGAGTTTTCTCAGGAAGTACCAAAGCACTCCAACCACCAATGGCACAGATGCAGCCATGCCCACAGCGGGATCAATCGGCGACCCAAACGTCTTGGCACCTTTCAGCGCATACCCAATCAGACTGATCACATAATACGAGATCGCCGCGATGGAGAGACCTTCCACGGTCTGCTGCAAGCGCAACTGATACTTGGCACGCTGATCCATCGAGCTCAACAGATCCCGGTTCTGCCGTTCCAGTTCCACATCCACCCGGGCCCGTAGCAAACCCACTGCGCGTGTTAACTTGCGAGACAGATTGGCTTGTCGTTCTTCAATGGCCCGGCACGTCTGCATGGCAGGGGCGAGCCGCCGGTTCAAGAAACGCCCGATCATGTCGTAACCGGAAACGCTGGCCTCTCCCAGTGTCTCAAGTCGGCGCCTGACAATGTCAGAATAAGCCCGCGTCGCACCAAACCGGAAAAGGCTTTCCATGGCAGAGGCCTCCAGATCAGCGGCCAGCGAGGAAAGATCTGACAAAAGCTCTTCGTTTTGAGCCAATGACTGTGGTTTGCCGCTACCAGAGTTGCGAAGCTGTGAAGTGATCTGCACCAAATCACTCTCAATCCGGCTGACGATGACCTGCTGCTTGCGCGCTTCATAAAGCCCTAGCAGAGAGAGTGTCTTGTAGGTCTCCAACTCCAACACTCGTCGCACCGTTGCTCCGAGCTCCAATGGAGAGAGCCCATGATCCAGCAGCAGAAAAGAAACAATGCCCTCATCGTTGGCCTGAAAGTCAGTCACCAACGTCGCGCGCCCTTCAATCACCTCAGAGACAGTGAGACTTGCTGCGTCAAACTCTTCAAGCAGTTCTTCTGAGAGTGGAGAGACTGCGGTTTTTACGGTGAGCTGAACGGCAGCAATCAGCTCGCCGGGAGGAGAGAGTTTGCCACTGGCGAACAAAGAGGAGCTGATAGACTGATCATAACTGAGAGCTGCTTTCAGAGGCTTTTCAATGGCATAGGTGGAGAACTCGCTGTGTTGCTCCCAACGCAGTGAGTAGCCCTCAAAGGCATGATGCAAATAATGCTCTGAAGCCTCATCAGAATGCTCACCAGTAAAGGTGGAAAGCGCTTGTCGCTCTGCGTGTTTCCGGTCCTGATCCACCATGAAGGCATACTGCAAAATCTGCCATTCACCTTGGATCGGCACAAAGGGGCGTGCATGGACTTCCGCAAGAATAGCTTGCCGAAGCGGGTGTTCAGCAAATGGCTGAGCTTCAGGTGTCGCTTCCAACAGATCGTCTAGTTCACTCAATGCGCCCCTCATGATCTTCATGCCCGAAAGGTTGAGTGTGAAGCAGACTGCATTTGTGATCTACATAAAACTACGTATTGCGCGCGATTGTCGCAGGGTGGTCGTTGCAATCAATGCGAAATCTAAGTCGAATTCTCAGGGTTCATCACAGTGAACTCTAAGACTTGTAAACTAAACACAGCGCCCAAAACATCACCTGTTGAGGGCTGAATATGAGAGTGCCACTTGCTGCGGTCCTGTTGACCTGTTCCACCGCTCTGGCTTGGGCAGAGCCTGATTTTCCTCAAAAAAACAATCGATGGTTTGAAGCTGCGGAAGCTGAAATCCAGAATAAGCTGGCTCAACAACCCATCACAAAGCCTGCCAAAAACATCATCCTGATGATCGCGGATGGCAATGGCATCGCAACCAACTACGCCACGCGCATCTTTCAGGGCCAGCAAAACGGATTGCTGGGGGAGGAAAACGTTCTGCCTCAGGAGGCCTTTCCTCACAGCGCCTTGGTCAAGACCTACAACGTCAATGCGCAAACACCAGATTCTGCAGGAACCGGCACGGCTTTTCACTCAGGGGTCAAAACCAAATCCGGTGTGCTGGGTGTCGATGAAACAGTGAACTTTGCCGATTGCTCGGCAGTGAAAGCGGGCAGTGTCGCGACAATTGCAGAGGTTCTGGCTGCCCAAGGCAAAGCTGTCGGCATCATCACAACAGCCAGCCTGACAGACGCAACACCAGCCTCCGCTTACGCTCACGTGGCCTCAAGGCGCTATGAGGATGATGCCAGCGTGCCGGACGGCTGTGATGTTCCGGATATCGCTGTACAGCTGCTGGATCAGATCAAAAACAGCACCATCGACATTGCTATGGGAGGAGGGCGTCGCCACATGCTCCCTGAAACGGCGACAGACAAAGACAGCAAAGACCGAAACCGAAGGGATGGCCGTAATCTCATTGACGAAGCCAAAGAGTTTGGCGCCACCTATGTGTGGGATGAGAAATCCTTCAGCGAACTTGATCCGTCCGCAGGCAAGCCAGTGCTTGGTGTGTTCAGTTCAGGTCACATGGATTACGACTATGACCGAAAAGACCAGCCATCCCTCGCAGAAATGGTGAAACTGACCATTGAATCGCTTCAGACTAATGAAAACGGCTTCTATATGCTGGTGGAAGGAGGTCGTGTTGACCACGCCAACCATGCCGGAAACTTGTTCCGTGCCCTGACGGATGGCGTTGCATTTGCTGAAGCTGTCGCCATGGCAGAGCAGATGACCAGTGATCAGGATACGCTGATCATCGTGACAGCAGACCACGCCCACACGCTCTCTTTTAATGGCTATTGTGGTCGCGGGTCACCCATCAACGGCCTGTGCATGGGCATCGACAACAACGGCGTCAAACACACTGATGAAATGCTTCTGGGGCTGGATGGCAAGCCCTTCACTGTTGCAGGTTACTTGAACGGCACAGGCTCCATTCTGACAGAAGAAAACAACTGGTTTGGCACACGTCCTGTTGTCTCTCAGGAAGAAGCGCTGGATCCGGACTACAAACAGCAATCGCTGCTTCCGCTGGACAAGGAAACGCATGCGGGAACGGATGTTGCTGTCTATGCCAAAGGCCCATGGGCGCACCTGTTTGATGGCACGATTGAGCAGAACTACATCTTCAACGTCATGAACTACGCCGCCAACGCCAAAGAAGAGGAGTAATGGCGCTTGGTACCTTGTTGTATCATACGCAAAAACGACTTTGGCGTTTCTCGGACCTCGTGAAAATTTGTCGGGGGATCAGGCCAGTTTAGCCTCGAAATGCACACTGACCTGACGTAGGTTTCGGGCTCATTTTGCAAAAGTGAGTTCCGATGATTGATTTCGAAAAGAAGTTGGAAGCCGCGCTGAAAGCGCATGATCAGAGCGATGATGCCAGTCATGACCTCTACCACGCCCGCCGCGTAAAATTGGCTGCGCTGGATATTGCCACCCGTCGCGGTGAAGGGGATGAGGAAGTACTTGTCGCTGCTGCCTATTTGCATGATCTGGTCAACGTTCCCAAGAACTCCCCGGACCGCGCAAAAGCCTCCAAGCTCTCTGCAGATGCAGCTGAACCGATCCTACAGGAACTTGGTGTTTCTGCGGATAAAATCGAGCGCATCAAACACGCCATTGAAGCGCACAGCTTCTCAGCTGAAATCGAGCCACAAACCATCGAAGCCAAGATCCTGCAGGATGCAGATCGTCTGGAATCCCTCGGTGCTATTGGTATTGCCCGCACGTTCTACATCGCCAAAACCATGAACTCTAACCTGTTCCATGGTGGTGACTTGTTCGCCAGCGAGCGTGAGCTTGATGACAAAGCCTTCGGTGTCGATCACTTCGCTCTGAAGCTATTGAAACTGCACAAAACTATGCAGACCAAGGAAGGCCGTGAAGTCGCCCGCGAACGCACCGACTACATGATAGGCTTCCTGAAGCAACTGGCCGCTGAAACAGGCTTCACCTATCCAGAACATCACGATCTCTGGATCGAAGAAGAAGCGCCGAAAGTCGCCTCCTGAACCTCAGTCCTGAAAGGACTTGAGAGACGGGAAAGTGATATCCGGATCCTGGATGGTCTGCTCAAATGGGCCATCCGGATGTTCCATGGTTTTCAGCAGATTAGTACCCAGCAGAACGCCAGCCTCTTGAATGTCTTCACTGATATTGTCGATATGCGGATCAATCTGATGCAGCGTCTGCGAACTTGATTTCACCACTGCATCAAAATCCAGCCCACGCGCTTTTCCAGCCTGACGGTAGCCGTTTGCAATCGCAAGGAAAGATGTTTCACCCGGACAGATGAACCCATCCGGTGCTTCTGGTGAGCTGGCGATGTTTTTCGCCCATTCAAACACCTCCGGCATATCCGAATCCAGACTGATACCACCCGGAATATAGCTCTGCAGCCCTTCCTGACGAATGGCGCGCATATAGCCGTAGTTCAGATGCTGGTGGAATGTGAACTGGTTAGGAGGCAGGATAATGCAAATCCGTCGCCGCCCTTTCTGCATCAATCGCAGCACAGACTCGTAGGCAAACTTCTCGTTGTCATAGTCAACGTAGGAGTGCTGATAGCCGAACTCCGTCCGCCCATGGGTGGTGAACGGAAAGCTGCGCTCCCTCAGGAAACGTACCCGCTCATCAAAAGGCCTTGTCCGCGAGAAGATGATTCCGTCCGCCAGTTTATTGCGCACGATGTACTGAACCGGCTCAATCGGATCACCACCAAGAAACTGCGGTGTCACGTTCAAATGATAATCCGTCCCCGCCAAAGCATGGGCCACACCGGTGATCAGGGAGTTTCCAAACCCAAGGATTTCGTTGTGTGGATCGAGAATCAACGAAACAACTTTGGTCTTGCCCGTACGCAACCTTTGAGCGGCACGGTCAGGAACATAGCCGATTTCTTCAGCAACTTTACTTACGCGCAGGCGGGTTGCCTGTGCAATCTTTTCATCCCCCTGAAGCGCCCGCGAGACAGTTGTCACCGCAAGACCGGTGATTTCCGCAATTGTCTTCTGCGTCGGTTTTGAAGCGGAGTGAGAGGAGGAAATTGTTGGTTTTTTCGTCGGCATATGAAACCAGTTTACCTCCCGTAAGTCAGTCAGATCTTCATTATAACGATGCAACAAATTCAGTGAGTAGCATTTGATACAAAAAAGATCATTCAAGTCAATGGCTTCACTTTTGGCATTGACAGATCCGATATTTGTAACGTTATAAGTACTATGTTAGTCGTATTTTTGTGTAGAAATTTTAAGTTGTGATCGGGAGGCAACACATGCACAAACTACTAGTGAAAACCACATCCGCTCTGGCACTGCTGGCTGCAACAGCAACCACATCCGTAGCGGCAGACGTGGAAGTTCTGCACTGGTGGACTTCAGGCGGTGAAGCGGCTGCGCTGAACGTACTGAAGAAAGACTTGGAATCTCAGGGCATCGGTTGGGCTGATATGCCTGTAGCAGGCGGCGGCGGTGAATCCGCAATGACCGTTCTGCGTGCACGCGTAACAGCTGGCAACGCGCCAACTGCAGTTCAGATGCTCGGTTTCGACATCCAGGACTGGGCGAAAGAAGGCGCTCTGGCTGACCTGAACGCAGTTGCTGCAAAAGAAGGCTGGGACAAAGTTGTTCCTGCTGCTCTTCAGCGTTTTGCGAAGTACGATGGCAAGTGGATCTCCGCGCCAGTAAACGTACACTCCACCAACTGGGTATGGGCAAACAAAGCAGTGCTGGACAAGCACGGCATTGCAGCTCCAACCACTTGGGAAGAGTTCACCGCAGCGCTTGATAAGCTGAAAGCAGCTGGCGTAACACCACTCGCACACGGCGGTCAGGCTTGGCAGGACGCAACCCTGTTCGACGCAATCGTCATGAGCACCGGTGGCGCAGACTTCTATAAAGCTGCATTCATCGATCTGGACGAAGCTGCTCTTGGTTCTGACACCATGAAAGAAGCGTTTGACCGCATGGCAGTCCTGCGCGCAAACGTTGACGAAAACTTCTCCGGTCGTGACTGGAACCTTGCAACTGCAATGGTCATCAACGGCGAAGCTGGTTTCCAGATGATGGGTGACTGGGCAAAAGGTGAGTTCCTCGGCGCTGGCAAAAAGCCAGGCGAAGACTTCCTCTGCTTCCGCTTCCCAGGCACGCAGAACCAGGTCACCTTCAACGCTGACCAGTTCGCAATGTTCGATCAGGGCGGTGAAGTGTCCAAAGAGCAAGCTGCTCTGGCAAGCGCGATCCTTTCTCCAACCTTCCAGTCTGCGTTCAACGTAGTGAAGGGTTCTGTTCCTGCACGTACCGACGTTTCCGACGAAGCGTTTGATGCATGTGCAAAGCAGGGCATGAAAGATCTGGCAGCAGCTGCAGCAAGCGGCAACCTCTTCGGTTCCATGGCGCATGGCCACTCTGCACCAGCATCCGTGAAAAACGCCATTTATGACGTTGTAACTGCACACTTTAACGGTGAGTACGACTCCGCTACCGCTGTTGAAGAGCTGGTAGACGCTGTCTCCATCGCGAAGTAATTTTAAGTGGGGCCGATGCGTCGGCCCCATTTTTCCCAAAACAACATAAAATCTGGGGGCAGGGATCATGGTCGACCAGACCACTTCATCCGTTGCCATGGCCGCTGACTATCAAGCGCCAACGGCAGTAAAACCGGACCTGCGGACAAGACTCCAAAATCTCATTCCAAAACTGGTGCTATCACCCTCCTTGGCTCTGATCTTGGTCTTTGTCTATGGATTTATCATTTTCTCCGTATATCTCTCCTTTACAGGAAGCCGCATCCTGCCGGTTTATGACTGGGTAGGGCTGGAGAACTATGAAAAGCTATTCCGGCTGCGGCATTGGTCCATTGCCATCAAAAACCTCGGCATCTTCGCCGGTCTGTACATCGCAATCTGTACAGCTATCGGCTTGAGCCTTGCGATTTTTCTGGACCAGAAGATCCGCGGCGAAGGCTTCTTGCGTCCAATCTTCCTGTATCCGATGGCGCTCAGCTTCATCGTGACAGGTACAGCATGGAAATGGTTCCTCGATCCGGGCATCGGCCTTGAGCACACCATGCACCTGTGGGGCTGGGAAAGCTTTGAGTTTGACTGGATCAAAAACCGCGACTTTGCAATCTACACCGTTGTGATTGCTGCGGTCTGGCAAACATCTGGCTTCGTAATGGCCATGTTCCTTGCTGGTCTGCGCGGCATCGATAATGAGATTCTCAAAGCAGCTCAGATCGACGGTGCGTCCAACTGGAACATGTACCGCCGCATCATCATTCCGCAGCTGCGTCCGGCATTCCTGTCAGCCTTCGTGATCCTGTCGCACCTCGCCATCAAGTCCTACGACCTTGTCGTGGCATTGACTGGTGGTGGACCGGGCCGCGCTACTGAGGTGCCAGCGACCTTCATGTACTCGTACACCTTCACGCGCAACCAGATGGGTATTGGTGCCAGTTCCGCTGTTATCATGCTCATGACCATTGCCGCGATCATGGTGCCGTATCTTTATGCCGAACTGCGGGAGAAGAAGTAATGTCCGTAGCCTCGACAGATAATGCCATCAACACAGGGCGCATCACGCGCGCGTTCATCTACCTGATGTTGATCCTGTTCGCCACGTTCTACCTGCTGCCATTTGGCATTATGGTCATCAACTCCGTGAAGCCGCTCTCTGAAATCACAGGCGGCAACATGATGGCGCTGCCTCAGGTCTTCACGCTGGAACCATGGCTGAAAGCCTGGAACAGCGCGCAGATCGGCGTTGAGCCAACAGGTCTGAAGCCGTACTTCTGGAATTCCCTGAAAATGGTGTTCCCGGCTGTTGCGATCTCAACCGTTCTGGGTGCTTTGAATGGTTACGTGCTGACCAAGTGGCGCTTTAAGGGTGATACCATCCTGTTCGGTCTGATGCTGTTTGCCTGCTTCATTCCGTTCCAGATCGTGCTGATCCCAATGGCGCGTGTACTTGGTTTTCTCGGCATTGCGGGCTCTACACCGGGTCTTGTTCTGGTGCATGTGGTTTACGGCCTTGGCTTCACCACGCTGTACTTCAGAAACTACTATCAGGTGTTCCCAACAGAGCTGATCCGCGCAGCGCAGATTGATGGGGCAGGGTTCTTCCGTATCTTCTGGCGCATCATGCTGCCAAGTTCAGGTCCAATCATCGTGGTTTCCGTCATCTGGCAGTTCACCAACATCTGGAATGACTTCCTGTTTGGTGCGTCCTTTGCGGATCTTGATAGTCAGCCAATGACCGTGGCTCTGAACAACCTCGTCAGCTCTTCAACGGGCGTCAAAGAATATAACGTTCATTTTGCCGGAGCGATCCTCGCCGCATTACCGACACTGCTCGTGTACATCGTGGCTGGCCGCTACTTCGTAAGAGGCCTGATGGCCGGATCGGTGAAGGGATAAGTACTATGAGCTTTCTGAAAATCAACAATGCGACCAAGTCTTACGGCTCTACAAAGGTGCTTCACAACATCGATATCGACGTAGAAGAAGGGGAGTTCCTCGTTCTCGTCGGGCCGTCTGGTTGCGGTAAGTCTACTCTGCTCAACATGATCGCGGGTCTAGAGGACATCACCTCCGGCACCATCGACATCAAAGGGCAGACCATGAACGGGGTCCACCCGTCCAAGCGTAACATCGCCATGGTGTTCCAGTCCTACGCGCTGTATCCAAACATGACCGTAGGCCAGAACATCACGTTCGGTCTGGAAATGCACGGCGTTGCCAAGGCTGAGCGCGACAAGTCCATGAACGAAGTCGCTGAGATGCTGCAGATCAAGCAGTTGCTGAACCGCAAGCCGGGACAGCTCTCAGGTGGTCAGCGTCAGCGTGTGGCCATGGGCCGTGCGCTTGTGCGTGACCCGGATGTGTTCCTGTTCGATGAGCCGCTCTCCAACCTTGATGCAAAGCTGCGTGTGGACATGCGCACTGAGATCAAGAAGCTGCACCAGAAGCTTGGCACCACAATCGTTTACGTGACACACGACCAGATCGAAGCAATGACGCTGTCCACGCGCATTGCTGTGATGAACGG
The DNA here is from genome assembly GCF_057774105.1 of Pseudovibrio sp. SCP20. Lineage (NCBI taxonomy): Bacteria > Pseudomonadati > Pseudomonadota > Alphaproteobacteria > Hyphomicrobiales > Stappiaceae > Pseudovibrio > Pseudovibrio sp. SCP20. The sequence continues at coordinate 985,528 of NZ_JBYMDH010000001.1, forward strand.
CGGTTACGTGCAGCAGTTGGGCACGCCAAAAGAGATCTATGACACGCCTGCGAACCTGTTTGTGGCAAGCTTCATGGGTTCTCCAAGCATGAACCTGGTGCCTGCAAAGGTTGTTGCCAACGGCGATGGTATCTTCGCGCAGCTGCCAACCGGATTGAGCGATCAGGTGAACCTCAAGTTCTCCAACCCGACAGAAGCTTTGAAAGGCTTTGATCAGAAGGAAATCGTACTGGGCATCCGTCCGGAAGCGATCACCGATCCTGAAGGGGCGGACCGCAAGGCTAAGCACATTGAGCAGATCACCAACCGTGTCATCGTCACTGAGCCAGCAGGCTCAGACACCTACGTGATGTCTTCTCTGGGGGGCAAAGACTGCAACGCACGTATGCGGGCTGATGCGCAGGTAACTGCTGGTCAGGACGTCCCGTTTGCGATCAACATGGATAAAGCAATCCCGTTTGATCCATCCTCTGAAATGCGCATCGCGTAATTTCAAAGATAAGAGCACTTTCAAAAGCCGGAGTGGTTCACTCCGGCTTTTTTTATTAATCCAAGATCTCCCAGATTTTCTCATCTATCAGGTCGTGCCATTCAGACTGTGTGACCTCAACGATCTCATAGTGGCCCATGGCAACGCTGCAAAGGATCACATCCACGGGCAGCTCTCTCAGTCTGCGCAATGTTGCCACCAGTTCTTGCCTGTTTCCCCCATCACTGGTCATCACCAGCGTTTTGAAACGGCCATTATCCAGATAGATCGTATCGCCGGTAAACAGGTAGTTCCTTCCAGTGGGAGAGGCATAATAGAAGCACAGATTGTTGTCCGTATGCCCCGGCGTATAAAGCGCCTGAAATCCGTCGTCTCCGGCAAATGGCCCGTTGCCTTTAAGAAGTCGATCTGGAGCGACATCACCAGAAAAGAACTTGGCAATGTTTTCATGCCCGATGAGCTTTGAGCCAAGCACGAAACGCAATTCTCCCAGACTCTCTGAGATTTCGTGATTGTGAGTCAGATACTGCTCATCAACGCCGCCCATCTCACGTAACTGATGTGCGACATCCTGATTTTCAAAATGTGAAATCAGGATGTTCCGATCCGGTGTTTTCAGAAAATATGCATGGGAGAGCAATGTCGTAAATCGCTTCTCCAGAGGGACCTGCCACAGATCATCGTAAATCTTCTTCATCAGTTATTCCTTATTGGCTCTTGATTACTGCCATGATCTCTTCTAATTCCTCAAGTAATGTTGAGGTCAAGGCATAAAAATGAAGGAATGACAATGGTCTCCTTGCAAGGGCTAACCGTCGGGCAGGTCGCTGAGCGCAGCGGCATCGCCGTCTCAGCGGTACATTTTTACGAAGAAAAAGGGCTCATCAGCTCCTGGCGCAACAATGCGAACCACAGAAGATACTCCGCTGCCGTCCTGCGCAAGATCGCAGTGATCAAGGCCGCGCAGAAGCTGGGCGTACCGCTTAAGGAGATCAAAGCGGCCATGGATCAGCTGCCCAACGAGAAGAAGATCTCAGCGGGTGACTGGGCCAAACTTTCCACGTGGTGGCAGGATGATCTAGATAAGCGCATTGCTGAACTGCAAGACCTGCGCGAAGGCCTCAACGAGTGCATTGGCTGCGGCTGCCTCTCCATGACAGACTGCCATCTCCTCAACCCGGAAGATAAAATGAAAAGCCAGGGGGCAGGCGCACACCTGCTGGGATGGCGCAGAAAGCCATACACTGAGAACGCCTGACTCAGCGGAATCAAACAGCTACACGCATGACCTGAATCTGATTCAGAACTTTAAGTGAGACGCTTAGAGCAGAGCTGTCCCCACGCTCATCCCGCCACAGACAAACAGCGTCTGCCCGGTGATGAAGCTGGACTTGGGATCTGCAAAGAACATAAAGGCATTGGTGATGTCTTCCACCGTACCAATGCGGCCAACCGGAATACCATCAGCCAGCTTCTGCTCTTGCTCGCTACCTTTAGGAATAATGCCCCAGAAGTTGTCGGTCTTCACCGGACCGGGCGCAACCACATTCACCGTAATCTGATGCTGCGCCAGCTCCAGTGCCCATGTCCGCGCCATACCAATCATACCCGCTTTGGAAGCACTGTAGGCCGTCCGCGTCTTGGCCCCCAAAGCCGCACGAGAACCATTAAACAAAACCCGCCCAAACTGCCGCTCTTTCATGCTCGGCAAGAAAGCCTTGAGCAGCGTCAGAGCTGAGCCCAGATGAAGCTGGGCCAGACCCGAAATGTCATCCGCTTCAGCCTCTTCAATCAGGTTGGGAAAGATCAGCCCTGCATTGTGAATGAGATGTGTCACCTCATGCTCAACCGCAATTGCCTCAGCTGCTGTGCTCACTTGGCCCTGATCCAGCAGGTCTGTCTGATGGAAGTGGAGCTTTGGGTGCTCAAACTCAGGCGCCCGGCGCGACAGGCAAATCACCGTATAGCCAGCCTCCAGCATCTCCTTCGCCAAAGCCGCACCAATGCCCTTGTTGCCGCCAGTGATGACCGCAGTGAACTGTTCAGACATCAACGTCTCTCCTTTGGCACAAGCGCCAGCACGCGCAAGGGGCTGCCAGTCCCGCCCTTAATCTTCAGAGGTGCACATAGGATCATGGCACCTGTTGCTGGCAGTTGATCCAGATTGCACATGCACTGCAGTCCATATTTGCCAGCGCCATGCAGATAAAAGTGAGCCGGATAGGGCGGCGTATAATGCGCACCTTGGCCAGCATCCGTCCCCACAGTCTCTGTGCCAAAGCCGCGGATACCGCGCTCATCAATCAGAAACCGGATCGCCTCTGGCGTTGGTCCCGGTGAATGCGGCCCGTCATCACGCATATTCAGGTAAGCCGCCCCACTGCGCTTACTCCAGTCCGTGCGCATGAACACCCAGCTGTCCGCTGGAATACGCCCGTGCTCAGCCTCCCATGCCGCAATGATCTCTGGCGTCAGCTCAAAGTCATCATCCTGCGCAGATCCTTGCGAGCAATCGATCACCACAACCGGCCCAACAAAGTGCTCAGGCGGAATGGAATCCACCGTGTTGTTGGGCAGATCCTTGCCGGAAATCCAATGGATCGGTGCATCAAAGTGCGTGCCTGTATGCTCCGAGCAGGTGAAGGTGTTCCATTTCCACGCCGGACCGCGATGATCATAGGCAGAAATCTCTTCCATCCGAAAGCGCGCGCACTGTCCAAACTCGGGCGGCAGGATGATCACCGGAAAGTCCGGATCAAGCGTGTGCGTTAGGTCCACCACCTCGACGTCACCGGAGAGCAAAGCAGAGCTAAGCAACTCGACCGGATTTGCCAGTTTTTCTTTCAAGGCTTCCATGGTCACAGCGCCTCCAGACTTGTCATTTCTTTTTCAAGCACCTTCGGGCTTTCCATGAATTTGCGACGGATGTCCTTGGCAATGTCGCCCACATACACATCCTCCAGCCCCGCTTGCAGCGCCTTCACTAACTCCCGTGCCAGCGTGGCTTCTGGCACCTTGGGCGGCGGCAAAGGCTGATGCCACTCATCCTCAGTCGGCCCGCAATACACATTCACCACCCGCACACCAGACGCCGCCATCTCTGCCCGCAGGCACTGCGAGAGGGAATGCGCGGCGGCATTGGAGGCGGAGAAACTGCCGAAGCCAGGATTGCTCACAAACGAGTAAACTGAGAGCACATTCACCCACGCCACCGCACTGTTCACCCCATCTGCACTGCGTCCTGCCATCGCTGGAGCAAAGGCCTGCGCCAGACGCATCATGCCGAAATAGTTGACCTGCATCTCGTCCATAGCAAAGCCCACATCCCCGCGACCCTGAATGCCACCGGGGCGCACAAAGCGGGCGTTGTTGATCAGGATATCGACCTTGCCGCCAAACTCGCCTGCAAGTTCCTGAACGGAGGACGTGTCAGTCACATCTAAAGAAACCAGCTCAACACCTTGAAGAGACTCCAGTTTGGAGCGGTCAGGGTAGGGACGCCAACTCTCAGCCTCTCCAACAAATACCGCAGAAGCTCCAGCCTCCAGCAGGCTCTTTGCCAATGCATAGGCATTTGGATTGCGTGCGTCCGTAATCAGAATGCGTCGGAACTTCGGATCACAGGTAAGCTCACGAAGCTGCATATCATCCTCCTGCAAAGGGGCTTTCTCCATTGACAAAGCAAGCAAAACGCTTTGCCCGGATTTATCCAGCCGATTGATTAGCTGAACCTCATCACCAACCGCCACTTCGCTGTGCAGATGGCACATAACGGAAGGCCCAATATCCAGATGCACTGTCCCCAGCCGCCACGGCGTACGTTCGCGGAAATAGGTGTTCGTGCTCGTGCGCACCGTGGATGTCGCAATCAGCTTCCCGCGCGGCGAAACATCCTGCCAGACCAGCTTCTCCGATAAACAACAGGCACAAGCATCTCGTGCAGGGTATTGAACGGATTCACAATCTGGCTCCGCACAGACCTGCAGCATAAACCGGCCCTCAGCAGCGGCTGCGGCCATAAACAGAGCAGATCTGCTGCGATAATGGGAAGGCAACGTCGGCACGCGGGTGCGCACCTGCGGGTTCTTTTTCGGCGGTTTTTGAAGCGGTATCACCATCAGCTCGCACCCTCCAGAAGTGCCGCACTGGTGCAAACGCCGCGGTCGTAGTTGATCACCCCAAAGCCAGAGACCAGCGCGCGCTTGGCATCCGCAACTTGTGTCGCCCCAGCCGTGCCCGTCACCTGCCTTATCGCTTCCACTAAACCGATAAACCCACCAGCAGCCCCGGCCTGACCAGCTGAAAGCTGCCCGCCGGAGGTGTTGTGCGGAAAGTCGCCGGAAACCGTCAGGTCTTTGTCTGCGATGAACCGCGCCGCTTCGCCTTTTGCGCAAAAGCCAAGGTCTTCCATCTGCATCATCACGATGACCGGATAATCATCATAGGTCTGCAATAGATCGACGCTTTCAGGACCATGCCCCGCCATGCCATAAAACTCATCAACATCCATCGCCCAGCCACCGCGCATCTGGATCGGGTCTTCAGGAAACGCATTGTGCCGTTCAATGGTTGCGCTGATGTGGGCGTAAGGAATGCCAGCAGCTACTGCATCTTCCTCCCGCATCACCAAAAACGCCTCGGCCCCAGCCACCGGCATCACGCAATCAAACAGGGTGATCGGATCACTGATCTCACGGCCCGCCAAATAGGCGTCCATAGTCAGTGGCTTCTTCATCACCGCATTCTCATTGCGCAAAGCATTGTCCCGCTGAGAAACGCAGATCCGCCCAAAGTCCTCGCGGCTTACCCCAAACTCGCGCATGTAATAGTCGGTCAGCAGCGCAAAGCAGGCATTCGGCCCGCCAGAGCCATAAGGGTAGGAGGCATCCTGCGCGAACCGCGAAAAGCTGGAAAGCATACGGCGGAAACTGTCCACGTGATTGGTATCGCCCGCAACGCACGCCACCACAGAGGCATCCCCACATTGTACTGCTCGGGCAGCCCGGCGCAGCGCACTCGGCCCACTGGCACCGCCCTGCGGAATGTGATCCAACCACCGCGGAACCAGCCCCAGATGCTGGGTTAGCCCCACAGCGGTATCCGGAAACAGTGAAAAGCTGGCGACAGAAAATCCATCAATATCGCGCGGTGTTAATCCGGCAGTTTTAATGGATTGCCGCAGCGCCTTGGCAATCCACCAATGAGCCGTTTCAGTAGAATAGCGCTCATAAGGCGTGCTGGCTGGTGCCGCCACCACAACCCCGTCATACCCCATGCGTTTGCGTGGCTTGATCATGAAACCAACTGCCTCCGCTTCAGGTGGATGGTGTCGAATGCCTCAGATTTCTCCAGCAACTCCAATGCCATCTGCTTTTGTGCAGCCCGCTGGATTTTCTGCGTCCCCGTCAGCTTCAGTGAGCTGCAAAACGCGATGTAGCCGGGCACTTTGTAATAAGCCATGCGCTCCAGCCCCCAGCGCACAATCGCTTCTGCAGCGTCCTTGGTTTGATCACCACGCCAGACGATGGAGGCGAACACCTCATCACCGCGAATGGCATCCGGCACCGGACAAACAGCCACCGCTTCAATGTCCGGATGCTGCATAAGAACGGACTCCACATCCACCGCAGCAATGTTCTCACCACTGCGCCGGATCACGTTCTTTTTGCGGTCCACAAAAAAGAAGTCACCATCTTCATCCCGGCGAACAATATCACCCGTATGGAACCAGCCGCCGTCCCATGCCTCATTCGTGGCAGCATCATCCTTAAAGTAATGGGAGAAGAACCCAACCTGTGGATCATCTCCCTTGCGGCGCACCAGCAACTCTCCGGGCTCGGTGCCTTCAATCGGCACACCATCATCACCCATGATGCACACATCCATCTTTGGGCCGGGCTTGCCAAGGCAGTTCATGCCACGCTTGCGCGGCTCCTGATTGGCGGCAATCACAGAGCCAGCACCCGTTTCTGTCATGGCCCAGGCTTCCACCAGAGGAATGCCGAAGCGCTCTTCAAACGGAATGTGCAGCTTGGCATCAATGCCAGCGCCAAAGCCAAAACGAGCGGAATGAATCTTATCTTCCGGCGCTTCCGGCAAGCTCATCAGAATAGACGGCATCACACCCAGATAATGCAGGCAAGTTGCATGGCTATCGCGCACATTCTGCCACCAGGATCGTGGATGGAAACGGTCCAGAACTGTCAGGCAACCACCAACCGCCACCATAGCCATAGCTGAGTACGCCATCGCATTCATATGAAAGATCGGCAGCGGCGTTATCATCCGCTCACCATCTTCTTTCAGCATGCACGTGCCGCCTGCTTTGGCGTACCAGTGACCCGCCTCCAGAAAATACCGATTAGCCAACACGCACCCCTTTGGGCTGCCCGTTGTGCCCGAAGTGTAAAGCATTGCCGCTGGATCATCCTGCGCAGCCGAATAGCTTGCAGTGTCAGGAGCGCGCAGAACGGGCAGGGCATCTGCCAGTGTCACGCAGGCAAAGCCTTGCCCACTGTCGCGCGCAGCCTGTTCCATATCAGCTTTACGTTCAGGCGTAGAGACCGCCAGAACGGGCTCAGCATGTCTGCCGATATACTCAAGCTCAGAGCTTTGCAGATCCGGATTGATCGGCACGATCACCACGCCGAGCGCATTAAGCGCCAGCCAATGCAGGAAGAAGGCAGGGCGGTTCTCAAGCAACACCAGTACCCTGTCACCAGCCTGCAAACCAGCTTGCCGATAACGCTCCTGAGATTCCCGCGCCTGCGCCAACGCCTCAGCGTAAGACGTTTCACCCGATGCAATGCCGTAGACCTTTGCGGTTTCCGGCAAAACATTCAAAAAAGGTCGCTCCTGCCACTTTTCAGCAGCGGCACGAAACGCGCCGAAAACAGATTTATGCTCAATCATTCAAAAAACCTGTTTTCTTAAATGAACAGCTGAATGTTGCCAAAGGCAGCATCGCAGTTGAGCAGATCAACCCGCTTCAGTTTGATCTTCAGCTCATCCTCAACCATCTCAAAATGATGGTGAACGGTCGCTGCCAGCAAAAACTGGTCATCCAGCCGCGTCTCCACATAATGAACGGCTGTACGGGTCACGAACTCCCCCGCCTTTGGATCAAATGCCTCAACACTCGGGCGGTTGAGAACATGAGAACAGCGGCTCTTTGGTTTTTGAGAGAAGGTGCGCAGGCCCTTGAGGCGCTCAACACGAAGCTTCCGCAAAAACGCATCCTCATACATAAGAGAGGTCATGTTTTTCGGGTCTTCCTGCTGATAATCCAGCGGCATCCAGTAGTAGCTGTCCGCAGCCCACAGCTCCAGCCACTCGTCAAAGCGGCCTTCATCAATCACTCGGGCTTCATGGTAGACAAGGTCGATCAAATCATCACGCGTCGGCAAGGTCACGAGCTTCGGCCTCCATGCTTTCAACGGTAAACTTCTTCCAGGCGTGGAACTGATTGCGCATCTGCCGTTCCGTGGTGCCGTTCTCTACGGCCTCAAGGTCGAGGTCTTCGCCTTCCTCATAAAGGCGCTGCACATTCACCCATTCAAGCTCCTGACAATGCAGGCCTTCCTGCGCGCGCTCATACATCTCCAGATCATCGTGCCCCACAATGGAGGTCGGCGCGTTGATCAGGCGGTTGTACATGGCCGTGCGCTCCAGCAGCATGTCCGGAGCGCCAACAAGACGGAAGATATAGCTCTCAACCAGCGTCTTGTTGGCAGCCAGCGGAATGAACACACGTAGCTGCTGGATAGGGCCTTTGATCATGATGTTTGGGAAATAAACCGTGTTGTGCCGGTTCTCACCCAAAATGGCCTTGGCCCGTTTTTTGCCATAAGCTTCTTCCATCATCTCCAGATAACCCGGAATAGCGGAGTAATCTGAGTGAATGGAGTGATGCACACCCGTATGACCGTGTCCATTCGGCCAGGTGCGAATACCCATATCTTCAAAAAACTCATAGGGAGACATGAATGGCGCAATCACCTCCATCGCCATGGGCGTTTTGGTGTTCTCGTCCTTCTCTAGGGATTCCCAGATTTCAACGGCAGTACCCGCTGAGCTTTCATGAGCAACCATTGGGTGGCAAGTGTCCGTCTGGTTGTCGACCAGCATCTTCCAGTTACAGTTGTGCATGTAGCGCAGTGGCGGGCCTGCCACCTCAAGCTTTCCAACCGGAGAGCGGTCAATCATGTTATCGAGTGAGGAGAGGGAGCCGCCGAAGAAGTCTTCGAAGCTGATGCCGTCCTGCTTCATGCGTACAAAGATAAAGCCGCGATAGTTCTTCACCGCACCGACAGGCGGCAGACCGCTTTGTCCAGCCTCACTCTGCTCAAAACCGGTGTCTTTGTAGCCCTTCTTCAAAGGGATCGCGAGCAGCTTGCCATTGGTACGGAACGACCACGCATGATACGGGCAGCGGAAAAACTTGCCCGTGTTGCCAGCACGATCAATGACGATCTTGGTACCTTTGTGCGGGCAGCGATTGTGCAGAACATACACCTCGCCATCCGTGTGACGCGCCAACAAAATAGGCTGAGCAGCCACTTCAGTCGCAAAGTAATCACCCGTATTCGGCACCTGACTTTCATGCCCCACATAAACCCACGTGGAGGCAAACAGGTGCTTCATTTCAAGGTCAAAAACTTCATCGTCAATATAAAGGTCACGATGAACCTCAGCAGGGCGCACAAGATCGGCCACCGCCTGCGGGTTATCTTTGTATTTCATGGTCATAAGCTTCCCTCCCAAAAAGCTTAAATCACAGACCCCAGAGCTAAAATCGCGTCCCACCAGAGCCTGCGAGAATAAAGGCCTTCTATAAATCCAGCACCAATCGTTTGGACTTGGCCCGCGACACGCAAATATGCATCACGTCACCAGCCGCTTTTTCATCATCTGTCAGCACTACATCCCGGTGGTCCGGCTCACCTTCCAGCACATCCACCTGACAAATCCCGCAGTCCCCGCGCTGACAATCGTAGACAAGGTCAACCCCGCCATCCTCCAGCACGTCCACAATGGATTTATCCTGCGGCACCCAGAAAACCTCACCAGAGGACTTCACCTCCACCTCAAACCCATCTCCACCATCATCACCGGAAGGGGCAGGGCTTGCAAACAGCTCAAAGTGGATCTGTTCTTTGCCAAACCCGGCGCTCAGGGCTTGCTCGCGTACTGCTTCAATCATGCCTTTAGGGCCACACACATATATACGGCTGGAAGTATCGAGCGTTGGAATGAGAGCGCCAAGGTCAAGGCAACGTGCAGGATCATCATCGTGGTGGAGCGTCAAAGCCTTACCGCACAGCTCGGAGAGTTCCTCCTTAAACGCCATGGTTTCAAGCGAGCGGCCAGAGTAGTGCAGGGCGTAAGGTTTGCCCGCGCGCTTCAGCGCTGCTGCCATGCTGACGATCGGCGTTACACCAATACCGCCTGCCATCAGAACAACCGGTCTGTCGTCCTTAATCAACGGAAAATCGTTCTTTGGGGCCTCCACCTGAATCGCATCGCCCACCTGCAAAGAGTGCATGAAAGCCGAACCGCCACTTCCGTCTTGCTCCAAAAGTATACCAAGAGTGTATCGTTGATTCTCGTAGGGTAAGTTTTCACCAAAATCGATCAGCGAATATTGGCGTGAGGAGCCATCCTTAAGTTGAACTGCGATATGTGCACCAGCTTCAAATTGTATGAGCGGCCCATTATCTTCGGCTTTTAAATCAAATCTTTTGATTTTCGGGGCGACCGTCCGAACCCCCTCAATAATAAGTGTTTTCATGCTTTTTGGCATCCTCCCTCAGAGCCAAAACAAGGAGAGTCTCCTCTCGCATAAATGATAAATATAATATGCGATATCATATAAAACGATGTCAATGCATGAATCGGAATTAGTTTCCATTTCATATTTGTGCTTGATTAACGTACGGTATGTGTGCACATTTTTCTCATTCATCCTGTATTCTCTGGGGAGGGAGAACATGAATAAGAAGTTCAAGATATTTGCAGCTGCAACTATTGCCGCGCTCTCCGTCAGCGCATCTGCCATGGCGCAGGAAACCGTATTGCGTATGTCCAGCTGGCTGCCGCCGGCACACCCAATCGTAAAAGGCATGATGGTGCCTTGGGCTGCCAAAGTAAAGGAAGTGACAGAGGGGCGCGTCTCTGTTCAGATCCTCGACGCACCGCTTGGCCCGCCACCAGCTCACTTTGATCTTGCCGCCAATGGCATTGCAGATCTCACTTACGGCGTGCACGGCTACACACCGGGCCGCTTCAAGCTCACACAGATTGCCGAGCTGCCATTCCTCGCAAAAGATGCCACCAGCCTGTCCGTGGCATACTGGCGTCTCTATGAGAGTACGCTGGCAAAAGCCAATGAGCACCGTGGTGCGAAAGTGCTGGGCGTCTTCACCCATGGCCCGGGCCTGCTGTACACCACTGATCGTGCCGTCTCACCTCTGAGTGAGCTGAAAGGCGCAAAAATCCGCGTGGCGGGCAGCATCACCAACCAACTTGTGCAAGCCATGAACATGGTCGCCATTCAGGCACCAGCGCCGCAGTCCTATGAGATCCTCTCAGGCGGCATTGCGGACGGTATCGTGTTCCCGACAGAATCCATCCCGTTCTTCAAGCTGGATGGCCTGCTCAGCAACGGCCTGCGCGTTGACGGTGGCCTGTACAACGTCTCCTTCTTCTTCATCGCCAACAACGCCAAGTTCTCCAGCCTATCTGAGGCAGACCAGAAGGCCATCGAGGCCATCTCTGGTGAAGCATTCTCCCGCCTAGCTGGCGCGGCCTGGGATGCAGCAGATGCATGGGGTCTTGAGCAGATGCAGGGCAAAGTGACCATTCACGACGCCACCGCAGAAGAGCGTGCTCAGTTGGAAGAAGCCACCCGTCCAATGTTTGACGGTGTTGCCAAATCCTACGGCGAAAAAGGCATCGACTTCGAAGTTGCCATGGACATGCTCCAGAAAGAAGTTGCAGCGGTTGCCTCTGAAAAATGAGTGGGAATCTGGTTGATATAGCAGCGCGCGCCCGGCGAAAACTTCGCTCGGGCGCCTCTGTTCTCTGCGGACTACTGCTTCTGGCGCTGGTTGCTGTAACAGTGGTCGACGTAATCGGTCGGTACCTGTTTGCAAGCCCATTGCCCGGAGCGCCGGAATACACCGAGCTGCTGCTCATGGCGGTGATCTTCACCGGACTGCCTGCGGTTTGTCTGGATGACGGTCACATCACAGTGGACCTGTTCACCTCCAAGTTCAGAGGCGGCCTGGCCTCTCTGCAGCTGTTCTTCTCCCGCATCTTCGTTGCCATCGTGCTAGCGGTGGTGGCGTGGGAGCTGTGGAAGCATGGAAACCAGCTGTCGAGCTATCAGGAAGTCACAGTCTATCTGCGCGTGCCGCTGGCACCGTTTTCCAAAGCAGCCGGTGTCATCAGTGCCTTTTGCGCATTCATCACATTTGTGCTGGCAGTTCTAAGAATTCCAAGAGGTGTTGGGGGCGGTTCCTGATGGAATGGTATTTGGGTCTTGCCATCCTGATGGCATTGATTTTTGTGGGTGTGCCCATTGCCTTTGCAATGGCAGCCGTTGGTTTCTTCGGAGTGGCCTCCATTATTGGCCTTCCTCCGGCATTTCACCTTGTCGGGCAGGTCTATTTTGACAGTGGCCGTAGCTACACCTTGTCTGTGGTGCCGCTGTTCCTGCTCATGGGCAATCTCATCGTACAGTCCGGCATTGCCAGCGACATGTATACGGCAGCGAACGCGTGGCTGCGTCACCGCAAAGGCGGTCTGGCCATGGCAACAATCGTGGCCTGTGGTGGCTTTTCATCCGTTTGCGGATCATCTTTGGCAACCACCGCGACCATGGCCCGCGTCTCGCTGCCCGCCATGCGCCGCTTCGGCTACTCTGACCGTCTGGCTGCTTCGTCAATCGCAGCAGGTGGAACACTGGGTATTCTGATCCCGCCTTCCGTCATTCTCGTCATCTACGGCATTCTCACACAGCAAAACATCGGCGCGTTGTTCCTGGCAGGCATCCTGCCGGGCCTTGTCGGTGTCATCGGCTACATGCTTGCCGTGCGCCTGTCCCTTGTCATGTACAAGGAAGAGCTGGAGGTTCAGAGCAAACTGCCATTGATAGAACGCATCATCGCACTGCGTGGCGTCTCCTGGGCTCTGCTGCTGTTCATCTGTGTGCTTGGTGGTATCTATCTGGGTGTCTTTACCGCAACCGAAGCTGCTGGCATCGGAGCAGGGGGCGCACTGGTGCTTACCGCTGCGCGAGGCAAGCTGACATATCGTGACACGCTCAACACCCTGTTTGAGACAGCAAAAACCACCGCAGTGATGTTCTTCATTCTGTTTGGAGCGCTGTACTTCCTCAACTACGTCAACATTTCCGGCCTCACCACCGATCTGCGGGGCTGGGTTAATGCGTTGGGTGTGGGGCCATATGCCATTATCACCATGATCGTGCTGATCTATCTGGTGCTGGGGTGCCTGCTGGAAAGCCTGTCTATGGTGACACTCACCGTGCCGATTCTCTTTCCAATCGTGACAGGGCTGGGGTTTGACCCGATCTGGTTCGGCATCTTTGTCATCATCGTTACGGAAATGAGCTTCATCACCCCGCCAATTGGCATGAATGTCTTCGTTATGCGCTCAGTTGCCCCTGAAGTGCCGGTCGAAAAGATATTTGTCGGTGTAGTTCCATTTGTAGCTATGGATGTTGTGCGCTTGATCCTGCTAATTGCAGTTCCGGGACTCGCACTTATTATTCCGTACTCAATGTAGCGCGGCGCAAAAACAAAAGAAGAGGTAGGCCGGTGGACGCAGACCTGAAAGAGATCGAAGCTCACGAAAAGGAGCCCGGCTTTGTTGATGGATACCTTTTGTATCTGTTGGCATCTGCAAGCCATCTGGCTTCCGGGCAATTTCATGAAGAACTCCGGGGCGCAGGCATACGCGTCCCGGAATGGCGTGTACTGGCCTGTCTGCGGGACGAAGACGGGCAGATGGTCACCCAGCTCGCACGCTTTGCTCTGATGGAGCAATCTCACCTGACCAAAACCATTGATCAGATGACGGAGCGCGGACTGGTCACAAGACGCTCTGATGAGGTGGACCGCCGCCGCGTGCGCATCTTCCTCAGTGATAAGGGCAGGGAGCTGGCCAACGGGCTGGTGTCACAGGCCAAGGCCCATGAGGACCGGTTGGTCCGGCAACTGGGTGCCAGCGACATTGCTCAGATCAAAAGTTTTCTCTCTCATATGGTTGAGACTCTCGAAAACAATGAATGATCACATATTTAAGCTATAATCTACAGGATTGCAGTTGCTATAAATATGTAAATGCATATAATCACTTTCAGGCTTCATGAAACAGATGGAGCTTGTTCAAAAAAGAAAGAGTGCACCTCATGAACGAGATTCTCGGTGATCAAGCTCCCGAAACTGAACAGGACGGACAGCACGCAAAACCGGTAACTGCGCCAAGAACTCTGGGCGAGGTCGGGCTCAATCATTTTGCGCCTTATCTGATGAACCGGATCATGGGCAGGTACAATGAGAGTTTGCGTGAAAAACTGACACGATCAGGGTTGTCGGTCGCCAAAATGAGAGCCTTGGCTGTGTTGTCAGTAGTGGACGGACTGATGATCAACGAGCTCTCTGTCTATTCGGTGATTGAGCAATCAACCCTGAGCCGGACACTGGATGCCATGGAAAAGGAAGGCCTGATCCATCGCAAAGCCAGTGAGCAGGACAACCGCGTGCGCCATATCTTCCTGACGGAAGCTGGACGCGCTGCGTTTGCGCAGATGTGGCCGCATATGCGCGACGAGTACACCGCAATGTTCGAGGGCGTCTCGCAAGCCGAGCATGATGCCTTTCTGATGACACTGCGCAAGGTACTGACAAACATTCGAAAGCACGACTTCTAGGGCGCTGAACTCCTAACAAAGTTCGCGTTCACGGGATTTGTCATGCTTTCACGGGAGGGAGTATGGCAGAAAGATCCTTTGTAAAAGAGGTCGAGAAACTTCGCGCAGGCGAGGGCGAAGTATTCCGCGGTGAGGGCATTCTGGCCATCACCAAAGCACTGCTGGAAAATGGCGTAGGCTATGTGGGCGGCTATCAGGGCTCTCCCATCAGTCACCTTATGGATGTTCTGGCCGACGCGCAGGATATTCTGGGCGAGCTCGGCGTGCATTATGAAGCCAGCGCCAGTGAAGCGGCTGCGGCTGCCATGCTGGCCGCCTCGGTTCATTATCCCATCCGCGGCGCCGTCACTTTCAAATCAACAGTTGGCACCAATGTGGCTTCCGATGCTTTGGCCAACCTTTCATCAGGCGGCGTCACCGGCGGTTCGCTTGTGATTGTGGGTGAGGACTACGGCGAAGGCTCCTCCATCATGCAGGAGCGCAGCCACGCTTTTGCCATGAAAAGCCAGATCTGGCTGCTCGATCCGCGCCCCAACCTGCCATCCATCGTGAAAGCCGTGGGCGATGGGTTTGAACTCTCCGAAGCCTCAAACACCCCCGTCATGCTTCAGGTCCGCATCCGCAGCTGCCATGTGCATGGGGAGTTCACCACCAAAGACAATGTGCGCCCATCCATGACAGTGGCTGACGCACTGGAAAATCCGCGACGTGACCTCAATCGTATCGTCTTGCCACCAGCTTCCTTCCTTCATGAGCAGGAGAAGGTGACCAAACGCCTGCCAGCAGCGCTGAACTACATTCAAAAGCACAAGCTGAATGAACTCTTCGGGCCTCAAGACCGTAAGGTTGGCATTGTGCTGCAAGGCGGCATGTACAATGGCGTGATCCGCGCCCTGCAACGCCTTGGGCTGGCAGACATCAACGGCGAAACCCAGATCCCGCTTTACGTCATGAACGTGACCTATCCGCTGGTTCCCGCAGAACTCATGGATTTCTGCAAGGGCAAAGATGCGGTGCTTGTGGTGGAAGAGGGTTATCCGGATTATCTGGAACAAGCTGTCGGTGCCATGCTGCAAAAAGAGGGTCTCAGCACCAAACTGGAAGGCAAAGGCCCATTCCCGGAAGCTGGAGAGTATACAGGGCAGGTGATGCTGGACAGCATCCAGAGCTTCCTTGCCACTCATTCAGATTCACTGCCCGGCAAAGGTCGCGCCCCAAACACGCCGGGACCGCTGCCAGATGTGGAACAGCTGAAAGAAGTCGTCCCCATGCGTCCGCCGGGGTTCTGCGTCGGATGCCCGGAACGCCCAATCTTCGCCGCCACGAAACTGGTGGAAGAGGAACTTGGCCCGCATCACATCGCCTCTGATATTGGCTGCCACCTGTTCTCTATCATGCCGCCGTTTGGCATCGGCTCAACGACCATGGGGTACGGATTGGGGCCAGCGTCTGCCTCAGCCTTCAATATCGATGAAACAGATCGCCGCTCCATTTCCTTCATCGGTGACGGCGGTTTCTGGCACAACGGCCTGACCACCTCCATCGGCAATGCGGTCTTCAACCAGAATGATGGCGTGATTGTTGTCGTCGATAACTACTACTCCGCAGCCACCGGCGGGCAGGACATCCTGTCTTCACGGGCTAACAACAAGAGCAAATCCACCAAGCATCCAATCACAGAAGCGGTGAAAGGCATTGGCGTCAAATGGGTCCGCCAGATAGATCGTACCTACGATGTCACTCAGATGCAGTCTGTTCTGAAAGAGGCACTGACCACGGACGTCAAAGGCCCGAAGGTGATCGTTGCTTCCTCTGAATGTATGCTCAACCGTCAGCGCCGCGAGAAGCCGATCATCAATCAGGCCGTCAAAGAGCAAAAACGCGTGGTGAAAACCCGCTTCGGCGTCGATGAAGACGTCTGTACCGGCGACCATGCCTGTATGCGCCTGTCCGGTTGCCCATCTCTGACCGTCAAAGAGCTGGATGACCCGCTACGCGATGATCCGGTCGCCCACATCGACCAGAACTGTGTCGGCTGCGGCAACTGCGGGGAGGTGGCAGACGCCGCCATCCTTTGCCCTTCGTTCTATCAGGCCGACACCATCCATAACCCGAGCAGTTCTGAGCGGTTCTTCCGCAAGATACGCGACCGTATCATCAGCTCGCTGCAAAACTGGCGCGAACGCCGTACCCTGATCATTGAGGAGGTAAACTGATGGAAATCGACACTCAATGGCAGGCCTTGGGCACAGGCGAAGACGCAACCCGCACCATCACCAAGGTCGCCATCTTCGCCGTCGGTGGACAGGGCGGCGGTGTGCTCACAGACTGGATAGTCAATCTGGCCGAAGCCAACGGCTACAAAGCCCAGTCCACCTCCGTCGCAGGGGTCGCCCAGCGCACCGGGGCCACCATCTACTACGTGGAAATGACACCTGATAACAGCAAAGCACCGGTCTTCTCTCTCAGCCCGTCACAAGGCGATGTCGACATCGTCATCTGCGCAGAACTCATGGAAGCAGGCCGCGCTGTCATCCGTGGTTTCGTGACCGCTGACAAGACAACACTCATCGCGTCTTCCCATCGTATCCTCGCGGTGTCAGAAAAGATCGTGCCGGGCAAAGGCGAGCAGGACAGCAACGCCGTTCTCTCCCGTCTTAGCAGCGCCTCACAAAAGCTGGTCGCCTTCAACATGGAAGACGTCGCCGCAGAAAACGGCAGCGTCATTTCCTCCAGCCTCTTCGGCGCACTCGCTGGTTCAGGCGCACTGCCGTTCCCAAAAAGCACTTATGAAGAAACAATCCGCAAAGGTGGCAAAGGCGTCAACGCCAGCCTAACCTCTTTCAACGCCAGTTTCGATCATGCTCAATCTGCTGGAGCTGCCGGATCGCCTGTTACCAAGAAACCAGAACAATCAAAGCCAGCAACTTCGCTCACGGCACGCGGACCAGCTCGAAAACTGGCAGCCTGGCAACTGCTTTTATCCCGCATCGAAGCGCTTCCGGAACAGACCCGCGACATGGCTCTGGCCGGTCTGCGCAAGACGGTTGAGTTTCAGGATCTGGAGTACGGCGAAGAGTATCTCAACCACCTCGAAATCATGCTCGCCAGTGATACTGAAAATGAGAGTTGGGAACTGACCCGAACAGCAGCCAAGTATATCGCAAATGCTATGTGTTATGACGACACAATCCGGGTCGCCGACATAAAAACGCAAAAAACACGCTTTCAACGCGTTCATCGGGAAGTGGGCCCAGCGGCGGGTAGTCAACTGGAGCTGACTGAGTATCTTCACCCCCGCATGGAGGAAATCTGCGGCACACTGCCAACACGGCTTGGCAGATGGATCGAAGCGCGGCCCGCAGTCTTCAATTGGCTGGACAGGCGCGTCAACAAAGGCCGGCGTATCAGGACCCGATCCATTCGCGGGTTCCTAAGTCTTTGGCTCATCAGCAGCTTAAAGCCGTGGCGACGTAGCTTTCTGCGACATCAGATTGAGACAGCCCACCTGCAAAGCTGGCGCGATCTTGCGCTCAAAACAGTCCATTCAGACTACCAGCTTGCCGTAGAAATCCTCAAATGCCGCCGTCTCATCAAGGGGTATTCAGATACACATATCCGCGGTCACTCCAAATTTGACCGGGTTTTATCCTCTCTTGCCCTGCTCAAAGGGCGAAAAGACGCTTCAGACTGGCTCAGACGCCTTCGGGAAGCTGCTTTGCTGGATGAAAAAGGGGATGCTTTGGAAGGTGCATTGAAGACAGTTCAAACCCTCTGATTGAAATCAGGGGGAAAGAATGACGCATTTGAAATTTTTCCTCCGATTATAATTAATGTATGCATTTGTGTGCCTTAGCGAATTTTGACGATTTTGCCGAGCGCACAAAATGCGCATGCAAGAGGCATATTGTCGTCATTTGAAGGAAAGTAAGCGCGCTCGTTTAAAGCATACAGCAGCATGCAATACTACGTAGTTTCAATACTACAGATGCCTTAAAGTACCTCTAGGTCAGTGATATACCGTTGTGAAACAGTATGTTGACTGCATATATTAGCGGAGCGTCATGTTTAAGTAATGTGAAGTCTTCGGTGACGCAAACGGCAATTAATAGGGTTTCCCTGAAAAATACTATTTAATCGCGTGATTTACGCGTCCGCGGCAGATTGTTGCACACTTCGTGGTGCTACGCGCTATTAAACGGAAGTCGTATCTTGTATCGCTGCGTTATTATGGCGCGCATGATGTGTATTTAAACGTATGGTCTTAAAATTTTAACATAAGTATATCAGGTCCCCGTCCTAGAGAGACTGGGAAATTCTCCTAGGGCACATGAGTGGCACATGGGGATATAAAAGAAATGTCAAGCATTAATGCGACCGAAGTCGAAGTCGCCCCTAAAGAAACGGTAAAATTTACAAAAGAAGATCTTACCTGGTCTTTGTCCATGTTCGGTACTGCAGTAGGTGCCGGCGTACTGTTTCTTCCAATCCGTGCAGGTCTTGAAGGCTTCTGGCCACTGATCCTGATCGCAGCTCTCGTAGGTCCAATGACCTACTTCTCTCACCGCGCACTGGCTCGCTTTGTTCTCTCCTCCAAGAACAAAGACGCAGACATCACTGATGTGGTTGAAGAGCACTTCGGTAAAACAGCAGGTCTGCTGATTACCTTCTTCTATTTCTTCGCGATTTACCCAATCGTGTTGATCTACGGTAACGCGATTACCAACACCATCGACAGCTTCATCGTCAACCAGCTCGCAATGCCTGCAATCCCACGCTGGCTCCTGTCTGGTATTCTTGTTGCAATGATGATGGGCGTGATGATCCTGGGCCGTCGTCTGATGCTCGTAGCAACTGAGCTTCTGGTATACCCACTGGTTCTCATCCTGTTCGGTATGTCCGTTTACCTGATCCCATCCTGGTCTTTTGAAGCAATGAGCTTCGACAACATTCCAGAAGTTGGAACTCTGCTGACTGTGGTGTACCTCACCATTCCAATGCTTATCTTCTCCTTCAACCACAGCCCAGCCGTTTCCTCCATGGCTCTGGCTCAGCGTGAAGCACATGGTGATAATGCAGTTGCAAAGTCCGACATCATCCTGAAGCGCGCTTCTGTGATGCTCCTTGGCTTCGTTATGTTCTTCGTATTCAGCTGCGTTCTCGCACTGTCTCCTGAACAGCTAATGGAAGCAAAACAGCAGAACCTCCCAGTCCTGTCTTACCTTGCAAACGTGTTTGACAGCCCACTGATCTCCTTCATGGGTCCACTGGTTGCGTTCCTGGCAATCTTCTCTTCCTTCTTCGGCCACTACCTCGGTGCAAAAGAAGGTCTTGCAGGTATTGCGAAAAAAGCTGCTCCAAAGGCTGTTGAAGGCCTCGGCGAAAAGAAGTTCAACACTCTCCTCGTTGCATTCTTCTTCTTCTCCGTCTGGGGTGTTGCAATCATCAACCCATCCGTTCTTGGCATGATTGAATCTCTGGGTGCTCCGTTCATCGCAGCAATCCTGTTCCTGATGCCAATGTACGCAATCAAAAAAGTCCCAAGCATGAAGAAGTACGATGGTGCGCTGTCCAACATCTTCATCACCGTAATGGGCGTCATCGCAATCTCCGCGATCGTAAAAGGCCTCTTCTAAGAAGGTCGACCAACAAAATTGAACCGGTGTCTTCGGACACCGGTTTTTCTCTCCCACTGAGGTTCACGTTATGTTCAGCGTTTTTGACATCTTCAAAATCGGTGTAGGTCCATCCAGCTCCCACACAGTCGGGCCTATGAAAGCGGCAAAGCAGTTCATTGATAGTCTGCGTGCTCAGGATAAACTACGTGATGTGACGCGTATTGCAGTCGACATTTATGGCTCGCTGTCTTTGACAGGTAAAGGTCACCATACAGACACAGCAATCATTATGGGACTTGGTGGAAACTCTCCCGAAACCGTTGATATTGACAGTATTCCAGAGTTCATCCAGCGCGTAGAACAGACAGGACGCCTTCCGGTTGGCATGCATTGCCACGTGGTTGACTTCCCAAATGATGCAATCACATTCCACCGTCCAGCGCTGGAACTGCACGAAAACGGCATGCGCATTCATGCCTTTGCAGGTGGAGAAAAGATCTTCTCCAAAACTTACTATTCCATCGGCGGTGGCTTCATTGTTGATGAAGAGAATTTCGGCAAGGAAGCAACCAACGAAGTTGCTGTCCCTTACCCTTACAAGTACGCGGCTGAATTGCTTGACCACTGCCGCCAGAACGGCATGAGCATCTCTGCTCTGGTTCTGGAAAACGAAAAGGCATTTCGCAGCGAAACAGAACTGCGTGAAAGCTTCGGTCGTGTCTGGAACGTCATGCGCGATGGCATCGAGCGCGGCAGCAACACGGAAGGTCTTCTGGCAGGCCCTCTCAAGGTACCACGCCGCGCCGCTGCATTGCGCCGTCAGCTCACAGCGACAGAGCGCAGCAGCAACGACCCAATGGCGACTGTCGACTGGGTCAACATGTTCGCATTGGCTGTGTCTGAAGAAAACGCTGCCGGTGGCCGTGTTGTAACAGCCCCAACCAACGGCGCAGCAGGTATCATTCCTGCGGTTCTCGCGTACTATGACAAGTTTATCGAACGCCTTGAGCCAGAGCACTATACAAAGTTCTTCCTCGCTGCTGGCGCTATTGGAGCGCTGTACAAGACCAATGCCTCCATCTCTGGTGCTGAAGTCGGCTGTCAGGGTGAAGTTGGCGTTGCCTGTTCCATGGCAGCAGCAGGCCTTGCAGAGCTTCTGGGTGCAAGCCCGGCGCAGGTCTGCATCGCAGCTGAAATCGGCATGGAACACAATCTGGGCCTCACATGTGACCCGGTTCTGGGGCAGGTGCAGGTGCCATGTATTGAGCGCAATGCAATCGCCTCGGTCAAAGCGATCAACGCGACCCGCATGGCAATGCGCAGAAACTCTGACCCATGCGTCTCCCTCGATAAGGTCATCGCGACCATGTACGAAACCGGCAAGGACATGCTGGCCAAGTACCGCGAAACCTCGCAGGGCGGTCTGGCACTGAAAGTGGTGCCGATTGCAGCCGAGTAAACACGGCAGTCAAACCTATGAAGAAAGCTGGCCCTCGGGTCAGCTTTTTTGTGTCTGAGCCTTCAAATTCCTGAAACATTTAAAACTGCACGGGCACTCGGAACCGGCCACTAACTCCTGTTTGGTACTCCCAAAAGAAAAAAGGGAGAAACCCATGAAATCCTTGTTACTGGGCGCAACGATCCTGGGGCTGGCGATGCCGGCAGCTTATGCCCAAGACAAACCCGTCACGGTCGTCAGCTACAATGTCCAAAATCTCTTCGACACGATCGATGACGAGAACAACCCACAAGATGACACTTATCTCTCCAAGGAAGAGAAAGAAGCTCGTGGCAAGGAACATGAGGAAGCTTGTGAAAGCTATAATGAAAAGGGCTCCCACTATTACAAACAATGCATCGAGCTAAACTGGGGTGAAGAGAGCTACTCAAAAAAACTGATGACACTTGGTGAAGTTATCCGCTCGTTCCCGGAAACGCCTGATATTCTCGTTTTACCTGAAACAGAAAACAAACAAGTGCTGAATGATCTGGTCAATAAGGCTCTTTCGGGATTGGACTACAAGTCCGTCATTCAGCTCGACACCTCCAACAACGAGCATAACCGCGGAATCGATGTCGGCATCATCTCTCGTCTTCCGCTGAAGGGAGAACCGGAAACCATCACCGTGTTTGGGGAGGGGGATGAGAACACTCATGATTGTAAGCCAACCCGAGACATCGTGAAGGCAGAGTTTGAAATGCCGGACGGTGAAAGCATGTATGTCTTCGGTGTCCACTTCCCATCTGGTGCTGCTTATCAATGCCGCAAAGATGCGATGGAAGTGCTCAACAAAGAGCGTGCAAAGCTTCCTGAAGATGCCAATGTGGTGGCAGCAGGTGATTTCAACTTCAACTGTACTGATGTGCAAAATGGTGAGTTTCAAGCCTTGGCGCGGGAAGGGCACTGGAGTTACCCGCCTGAGATCGTAGGCTGTGCAGCACCCGGCAGTGCGTTCTACTACAGGGACCAGAGCTGGTCATTCCTGGACATGATCCTCGTCTCCAGCGCTTTGCGTCCTGATCAGGACAGCAACAGCACATGGTTTGCAGATCTGGGTAGCTTCCACACAGTCGTTACCCACCCAAGCCAATATGCGCAGGATGCCCGCAATAAGGTGCGTCCTAAGCGTTTCGATGCCGACAACAATCAAGGTGCCAGCGACCACTGGCCAGTCCTCATGCGGTTCCTGAGGCGCTTCTGAAAGTGTCTCTCAATCGATACAGACAAAAAAGAACCGGCCTGAAAGTTCAGGCCGGTTTTTACATGCCAAGTTTTTGAGTTCTATGCGGTGCTATAGAGCTTCAGATCAGCAGTGATCTCACGGTGCACCAGCTCAATCTGTGCTGACATCGCATCCACAACAGCTTCCATCTCTGAATGGCGCTCACCAGCAGTCCATTTCTCGACCTTCGGATCAGTAGGTTTATCAGCCACAGGTGAGTAAGCATCCAGGGCCTTCTTCAGATTTTCCAGTTCGGTGTCCACCTGAGTGGCATACTCAACAACAGCCTTCATGCCATCAGGCTTACTGAGCTGCTCATCACGCACTTCTGGGTACTTGAATGGATCGCCATTACAAAGCTTGTGAAGCTCTTTGATGGACCGGTCGATGTTTGGTGTCAGACAGCTGTCCCGTGACATCCGCGGATAAGCCCGCACTGTCGCTGCTTTCTTGAACAGGAACCAGGACTTCAGTGTCAGGTCCGGCGTGCAAGGATGCCAGTTTTCGACCTTTGGAACACGGCGTAGGACCACAGGGTCATCGCTGTAAAGTGTCTCAAAATACCGGACAACAGCGGAGCAAACATCAGTGCTGGAGACCAGAACCTCTGGTGTCAGACCGCAGTTACGGCCAACCTGCCGGGCGATTGGGTCTTTTTCCTCCACGATGCCATAGGCGAGCACACACTTGGCGAGGGTAGAGTTACCAGCAATCGCGGCACGGGCTGCCTTACGGTTGGCAGGGTCTTTGCGGGCTTCCTGATACTTCTTCCAACCATAAATGATCTTCGCGCGGCCATAAGTCTTGTAGCCGAAGTCAGAAAGTGCACGGCCCATGTTCATACCGGCAGAAATACCGGCTGAAGCTTGTGTCGCGTCAGCCAGACGCGCGATCTCGGCAGCCACACCAACAACAGAGAAGAACGTATTGAGCGTCTTTTGGCTCACCTGAATGGCCGCCTGCGTGTGGCGTTCTTTGATCGCATGGTAGTAAACCGAGTTACTGGCTTCCGCGAGATTGACGTTCTTCCGCCATTTCTCAACTTCTGCTGACTTTTTAGCCAGTGCAATCGCATCCATGGTCAGCTTGCGAATGGCCTCTGCAAGACCTGTGACCGGGAAGATGGTCGTGACCGCTTTCACACCGCCATTGGCAATGGTCTCGATCATTTTCATCTTCATCTGAGAAGCCTTGATATCTGCAAGCAGAATATCGATAGCTTTCAGAGATTTCTCGACGGCCTTCGCATCATTGGGATCTTCAGGAGACGAAGCTTCTTCGATTAGCTGTTGAAGCGCTTTATGCTCTTCTTCCGCTTCCTTCTCGATCTTATCCATATACTCTTTGCGTTCTTTTGGATCAGCGAGTTTCGTCTTCAGGTCAGCAAGAGCGTTGCCTGTCTTTTGTTCTTCGATCTTTTTCAGCGCAGCAGCCGTATTCTTTTTGACGATCTCTGCGTCTTTCTCATCGCGGCCCGGCTTCTGCAACTTGCCGATACCGCCAGTCAGCAGGGCATTGACGTTTGCCATGATGTCATCGTCAGAAAGCAGCGCCATGCTCTTTTCAACGCTCTGAACACCGGCACTTGGACCTGCCAACTTCAGCTTTTTCTCAAGAATTTGCTGTGGGGTCAGACCTTCAGTCTCCGCTTCACCTTCTTCTGTCAGCTCACCTTGATCGGGCTGGATTTTCCCTGAGATCGCATCACCGATCGCATCAGACCCAGTTGCACTGGCAAGGTTCGCAAGACCACCCGTCAGCGCCTCGGCAAAGGCCTGATAGTCACCATCAATCAATGCTTTCGTCGCTGCTCCGGCATCCGTCGTGGCAATCATCGCGGCTTTAAGAGCCTCACCAACAATCTCAGGTGTTGAGGATTCTGTTCCACTCAATTGGGCACCGGATGAAATTGTCGTGCTCAAGGAATCTGCTAGTGTTCCAATAATGGACATAACAGCTTCCTGCGCACCTTCCTTATCCGGTGCCTGAGTGGCTTGCAGGATCTTTTCAGATACACGGCCACCAGCCATTGCAACGTCAATCAGGCCGGAAACGCCTTCAAAAATGTTGCCGTGATCGTCTTCGCCTTTTCTGTCTGAGGCAGATTTGTCAAAGGCAGCACCTGCAGAAAGAACATTCTTGATCTGCTCACCAATCAGCTCTCCCGCTTCATTGGCAAAGCTCAGCTTATCCGCCGCGGTCTTACCTTTCTGTTCGGAAAACACGATGCCTTTCTCAGCTGCTGCCAGACCTGTATCAAGCAGAGTGGTTGTTGCAGTGAACAGGGCACGTTGCTCGGCGACCCAGTTGGCGTCTTTGGAAAGGTTATCACTTAGCGAATTCAAGGCATTGTCGATATTGGAAACCTTCTGAAGCTGATCTCCGTAAGATCCGGCTTCCTTCGCAGCCTTTAACACATCTTCCGAACTCGCATTCGCATCCATATTGAGCGACTTGCGCAGGTCTCCGGTCACCTGACCTTTCTGATTGTTCAGAACTTCCTGCTTGGCAGAAATCTGGTCTTTATCTGGTGCACCTTCTGCCACTGTGTTCAGGTTGGCCAGAGTGATGGCATTGGAGCCGATGGCTGTCGCAAGGGTAACCACATCACGCGCAAATCCGATTGCCTCGAGCGCATTCTCATGTTTGGAGGCTGTCTCACTATGCTCTTCAAGCTTTTGCTCGTAGATCTTGGAGCCGCCTTTGAACATCTTCTCAAACTGGCTGTATCTGGAAGGAACCAGATTGGACGGAATAATCCCTTCACGTACGAGGGGGGTCCAAAGCTCTCGTGTAATGTCCTCTTCAGAGAACATATCGTTACCGTCTTTGTCTTTTGCGGCGATCATCTCAGCCTGACGAGCCAGAATGCGCTCGAAAGCGGCATTCAGCTTCTTCAGTGTTTCAGCATTGATTTCACCGCTGTCAGCGCGAATGTCAGCACGGGTATCGATTTCCGTCTGCATATCCCCGGTCATCCAAGGCATTTTGGTGCCAGAGCCGGGAAGCTTGAACCACTTCTCATTTCGCGCCAGCGTGACTTCAAAATTCTGGGCCTCGCGAATGGTTTCCTTATCCCCATCCAGCTTGGTCATAATGTCATTCAATCGGCCTGCTTTGGCGGCAACACGCTCAGAGTTTTGTTCAAACTCGCCGGCGCCTTGTTGCGCTGTTTTGAGCCAATCAAGCTGCTTTGAGGTAAAAGTCATGACAAACTCCAAATCACAGAGGAGAACGGGTTAAGCTGTGTAGGTTTTCAGATCTGAATTCACATCTCGAAGGATTAACGTTGCCTGCGCTTTCAAAGCATCAGCAACTTCCGACATTTCGACATGCAATTTTCCACCTTGCCACGCCTGAGTTTTAGGATCTTTCGGCTCAGCGTTGACCGGCCGGAATCCTTTGAACTCTTTCTCAAGGGTTTCCAGATGCTTTTTCACGTTGGTGGCCAAAGTGACGATCTTTGCCTGCCACGCTTCATCGGACATCAGATCATCACGTACGGATGGATAATTGAAAGGGTCACCACCACACAGCGTGTGAAGTCCCTTCAGGGCCTGATCAATGGCCGGTGTCTTACAAGAAGCCTTCGCCATCAGCGGGTAAGCCTTTGTGGAGGCCGCACGCTTGAAGCTGAACCAGCTCTTGAGGGTAAGATCAGGCGTACCTGGATGCCAATTGGTGACCTTCGGAACACGGCGAAGAACAACAGGGTCTTCGCTATAAAGTGTCTCGAAGTAGCGGACCACCGCCGCACAAACATCCGAGTTGGAAACCAATACTTCAGGCGTCAGGCCGCAGTTCCGACCAACCTGTTGTGCAATCGGATCGCGCTCCTCAACAATGCCATAGGCCAGCACGCACTTGGCAAGCGTGGAGTTCCACGCAATAGCTTCACGAGCCTTCTTGCGGTTCTCAGGGTTTTTGCGCGCATCAAGATACTTCCGCCAACCAAAGACAATCTTTGCACGACCATAGGTCTTGTAACCGAAGTCAGAAAGAGCCTGACCCATGTTCTTGACCATGGACATACCGGTGGCGGCCTGTGTTGAGTCAGCAAGACGAGCAGCTTCAGTTGCAACACCAATCATGGACAAGAACGTATTGATCGTCTTCTGGCTCACCTGAACAGCTGCTTGCGTATGGCGTTCTTTACAAGCGTGGTAGTAGGGTGAGTTTGAGGTTTGTGCCATCTTCACATTGCGGCGCCATTTCTCAACCTCAGCCGCCTTCTTACCAAGGGCGATTGCATCAAAAGCAAGCTTTCTACAAGCCTCGACCATCCCTGTAGCTGGCACAACGCGCACAAGCACTTGAACGCCGCCCTTGGCGATCTTCTCAATCAGCTTGTACTGCATCTCAGAAGCTTTGATGTCTGCAATCAGCTTCTCAACGGCTTCCATCGATTTGGCAAGCGCCTCGCCATCCTTCGGATCGGGTGGAGGAGAGGCTTGTTCGATCAGGTTCTTGAGAGCCTTGGTTTCGGCTTCTACGTCCGCTTCGAGTTGCGCCATAAACTCTTCACGGTCTTTCTTTTTTGATTGTTTCTTTTTGAAGTCAGCAAGAGCATCCCATGATTTCTTGGCTTCAAGTTTCTGGATTGCGGCATTGGTGCGCTTCAGCGTTTCCGCATCCATCTTCTTCTTTTCATTCGCCTCGCGAAAAGCGTCCTGCATCTCACGCATATTGTTGGTGATTGTGTGCAGGTAGCTTGGATCCTGAAATCCATCGAGAAACTTTTCTCGCTCCGTTCGCACAAAGGCACAGCCAGACCGATCCAGTTTCCGTGCCATCAGTTCACGGGGAGTGAGATTGCCGAGCTCTTCTTTTTCTTCTTCAGTGTTAAGCGCAAGGTCAGGCTTAGCCATAGCGGCGAGGGGGCCTGTAGTCGCAGATGAGGCTGCTTGCATGAGCCCCAGAACAAGAGATTCTCCGAAGGCTTTGTAATCTTTATCTTTTATCGCCTTGACGGCTGTGCCGACATTAACGCCTGCTACAAAAAATGCCTTGATTGAAACACCGATAAGCTCGGTCTGGTCAGCTGCATTTCCAGGACCTGGACCGGCATCGGGATCACCATAGGCGAAAGTCTTACTCTCATCTTTGAGAGTGTTTTTGGAATCTTCTTTGCCGGTGTCGACGTATCCCTGAACATCACCTGCTGCAAAAAGCGCTTCAGCGATTGTATCGGCAACTGAACCAGCAATCTGCAAAACAGCATTTTCTATTTCCTTAGTGGTTTTTGCTTGTGTTGCTAATACAATTTTCCGCGCAACCTGATTGGCCTCAATAGCTGCAGTGATAGCACCAGATGCGTAAGACAGGTTCTGGAGCGTTTCCTTATCAGCTGTGCCTGCAAACTCAATTTTGTCTGTTGTTTGATGTTCCTCGTGCTCATAGGTCTTGCTGGTTGCTTCCAACGCAAGTTTCACCTGACTGGCAACGACGTCTGCCGCATCTTGTGCAAATGCAAGAGTGTTCCTTGCATTCTTTTCCCTATCTGCGAACTTGATTCCTTTCTCAGCCATCGCCAGACCACCATCCAATAATGAGGTGGACATGGTCAGCAAAGCCTTCTCTTCTTCGAAGAGCTTGGTTTGCCCCATCAGCTGTTCAACCAGCTGTGTTTGAGCGAGTTCAACATTCTTATAGCTTTGGATTTCACAGGCGTACTTGCCATCTGGGGCCGCTGCAGCAGCATCCAGGACTTCTCCGTCTGTCGTATTCGGTCCAAGTTTCAGTTTAGTGCGAAGATCACCTGCGATCTGATCCTGCTTGCTTTTGAGAACCTGACGCTTGGCGGCAATCTCGCGCTTTTCTGCCAATGACTGAGATTGGTCCTCAAAGTTTGCAATTGTAATCGCAGTGCTGCCAACGGTACCGGCCAGTGAGACCACATCCCGCGCAAAGCCAATGGCCTCGAGGGTATTTTCATATCTGGAAGCTGTTTCACTGTGCTGTTCAAGCTTGTTCTCGTAAATCTCCGAAGCGCCCTGAAACATCTGCACAAACTGGCTGTACTTATCCGGAACCAGGTTGGAAGGAATGATCCCTTGACGAACCAAAGGAGTCCAAAGTTCACGGGTGATGTCCTCATCCGTGAAAAGTCGTGTTTTTCCATCCTTCTTTTTGGCAGCAAGCATTTCTGCCTGCCTCTGAAGGATTTTGTCGAATGCTATGTTTAGTGCATCAACATTTTCGGCAGGGATCAGGGGTGTTTCGGAGGTCACATCGGCATAGGAGTCGACCTCTGTCTGCATGTCACCCGTCATAAAATCCATTTTGGTTTTCTGCAGCTTCCGCTTGAAGAAACCAGGATCACGAGCCAGTTCAATCTGGAAATCCTGAGCCTTTTGGATGACTGCTTTGTCTGCATCCAATTTGGCTAAAATATTGGTCAGTTCCGCAGATTTCTTCTCGTCGTTTTCACTATCTGCTTCGAAGCTTTCAACACCGCCCTGGGCTTGAGAAAGCCATTCGATCTGGGAGGGAGTTAAAGACATAACAAACTCCACGATGGGGTCGTTTTCGACCCTTCTTGGTTATATTTTAGCCGCCAAGCGACAGAAGTTTTACTTCAAGCTGAACCAGCTCAGGACGCAGAATGTTCAGATCATTCGGGAGGTCACTGAACGGATGCCGCATATAGAGCTGTATAGCCTTACTGTTATCGAGCTGCGCAATCAGTGGACGAACCTGCCTAAGGGCGTTCTCACGCGCCTTTTTGCGTTCTTTCAGATCTTTTGACTTGTCTGCGATCACTGCAACATTCTTAGGTAGTTCAGCAAGGGCCAGAGGCTGAGAGATGCTTGAGGCGAACTTACGCAAAGCCGCCACATCCACGGCTTCTTCACCTGCATCCTGCTTGTCCTTCACCGCATTCACAAATGTGCCGTCGATGTATTTCTTGGCCTTATCAAGACGCGCGAGACAGTTGTCTGAGAACTTGGAAATGTCCTTGGCAATGTCTTCACGGAAACCGGTGATTTCACCGCGCATTGCATCCAGAGCACTTTCCAGCTCTTTCAGCTTGGCAAGGTTCTCTTTATGCGAATGAGATGCATCTGAGTTCTCTTCAAGATCCGCAATTTCGAGCCGAAGTTCCTTCAGCCGTGAGGTATCGAACTTGCTGGGATCAACACGTTCAACACCCTTGTAGTAAGCAAGGATACGCTTGATGGAGATGTCTTTCGACGTCATCATGTCCAGCTCGTCTTTGAGCGGGCCAGACTTGGCGAGGAAGGCTTCCTTCGCTTCCTTCTGCTCTTTCTTGCGGGCAACACCCTTCTTGTAATCGTCTTCCAGTTTCTTGAAGTGTTTCAACTCTTCAGCGCTGAAACGATCTGCATCGGTGATCTTTTCACCTTTGGCTTCCATTTCGGCAAGCTTATGCAGGTGGCTCAACTGGCCTTCCAACTCAAGCACGAAACGGTCAACACGGAAGATTAGGCGGTTTGCAAGATCCAGTGAGTGAGCGAGTTCATCGTTCGTGGTTGCGTTATAAGCAAGGTCTTTCGCCTGATCGAAGAAAAGATCCAGTTCACCGTGATACTGCTTGACCTCATCAGGGGCGAAGAGGGAACCAATCATCTTGGCCAGCTTAGGATCAGCCTTGCCCATCTGAGCCAGAAGCTTAGGGATCTCCGTAAACTGGTTCTCGATAATCTTGACCTTTGTATCGAACAGCTCGCGGTTCTTCACGGCTTTCCGAACACCTTCCTCAAGTGGATGAAGCTGCTTGGTTTCCATTTCGGTACAAGCCGTCAAAGCCTTTTCAATGTTCATGGAAAGGGCTTCATCCTCCAGCTCGTCGATGTCATCTTTCAGGCGCAGGCGTTCCTCAATGTAGTAGGCGCCTTCTTTGCCTTTCGAGATTTTGTCGATCTTTTCGCGAAGCTTATCGAGGTTTTTCGTGAGCTTCTTGTAGCCGCCAGGATCTTTCTGAATGCCAGAAAGTATGGCCTCAGCTCTCAAAAACTCCTCAACGGCGATGTCTTCCACACCGGTAACGCCAGAGGCTTTCAGCTCATCCAGGAAGTCAAAGGTTTCAAGCAGACTATCAATGGTCTTGCGAGGAATTTCCTTGGCATCTTTGGGCCGGCGCGGGATCTGGATCATCACATCCTTATCCAGACCGGGCACATCACCCGCCCGCTTAACTGCGCGGCGCTCATCCGGTTTCGTGACGAGATTGCCGTCCTTGTCGTAAAGAACCAACTTCTTCAGGTCATCACGGAACCGTTCAGTCCGTTCGCTCAGTTGGGCCGCATCCCACTTTTCTTCCTTCCGCATGCTGTTTTTGTGTGCTGCAGAAGCTTTGAGGGACGTCAACAGACTACGAATAGTTGGAACTGTATGCGCAGAGTCAGCCATGTACTTGTCGAGGTCAGACTCAACATTCCCCGCGGCATCCGTCAAACCTGAGTTTCTCAAGCTGGTCGAAAGCTTCTGAATATGAGTTTTAAGCTGATTGAACTCAACAACAGCTGCAACCGCCATCTCTGTCTCATAAAGCAAGATTTCCCATGCAGGGTCATCTTTTCCGAGTTGGGCAGCTCTCACATCCTTCAGGGTCTTGCCCAGTCGTTCTGCCGGACCGGAAAAGCCGATAGCGGTCATGGCCTTGATGCCATGGCCAACTTCCATCACATTTTGCTTCAGCTCTGCTGGAACTGGCGGCTCTGTAGGCTGGCTCTTGGCAGCTGCGACGACGCCTTGCCAGAGCGTCTGCATGTCATCAATGGTAGATTCTGCATCCAGCAGGCTGTTGTGCGCACCATCTGTATCTTTGGTTTTGATTTCCAAAGCAGCAGTCTGGATAAGTGCTTTAGCGTTCTCATAGCTCTTATCAAATGCAATCGCTTCACTTGGATACTTCTCAAAATCCTTCTTATGTCCATAAACAGAGTTCAGTCGTTCTAGAAGCTGCTTGCTTTGAGTTGCAAGCGCCGCCATTGCGTCTGAATCTGTGTCTTCATTCTCATGGACAAAGTGATCTTTGACGTCTGCTTTCAGGTCGGTGAGCTGAGCCGTAACGTCTTTGAGTTTTTCGTCACTCTCTTGCTTAATGCGTTCAGCAGTTGCTTCAGTAACTGCTGCGCCA
Organism: Pseudovibrio sp. SCP20; assembly: GCF_057774105.1. Lineage (NCBI taxonomy): Bacteria > Pseudomonadati > Pseudomonadota > Alphaproteobacteria > Hyphomicrobiales > Stappiaceae > Pseudovibrio > Pseudovibrio sp. SCP20. The sequence goes on from NZ_JBYMDH010000001.1 coordinate 1,017,419, forward strand.
ATCTTCTTGTCGTCTTCAGCTTTGGTTTTGGCAGTGGCCTGTGCAATCTCTTTTTCTTCTTTTTCTTTGATTGCGGCAGCTGTCTCACGTTCAGCCTCTTCCTTTTCCTTAAAGGTCCAGCCAAGAGCTTTATAAACCGCTTGCACCCATTGGAGTTGTTCGGGTGTTAGTTGATCGTCAGACATTCGAGGCTCCACTTAGTATTGTTATTTTAGAGAACCACTTAACCCGGTGTTCTATGCGTCGAGCTCCTTGGGGCAGGTGAAATTCTGAAGTAGCCTTGCGGAGAATGGATTGTTCACGCTGTTCGCGATGAGATTGAAGGTGGCAAAACGATTTCCAAGCGAAAATCTCACCTTGTATTGATCTGGTATCTCAGTCTTCGTTACGCGTGCCTTTTCCAATAATCTAAAGAGGGACCAGGGTCCGCTGAGATTGATGGAGTTAGCTTCTCCGGCAACCTCAGGAAAAAATGCCAGGCTAGCAGAGGGGACGCCATCGCCGGGCCAACTCAGTTCAACGGGGCGAGACGGGCCATGTGCATAGCTTACTGTCGTCCCATCCACGGTGAGCGCGACACGGGTAGATCCGATATCCAGATCCAGTGGGGTCATCGTGAATGCAACAGATGGTTTATCCCCCCCATTTGCGAAATATGCGTTGCGAATATCGTTAGCTTTTTCGAAGACTTGAAGGCTGTCTTTGGAGACCCCAATCCGTGCGTTCTCGCCATCTCTCCATTTCCATGGTGTGCTGGATGTATCGACGAAGGATTTGATGTTGGTATTGAAAAACGCTTCAATCTTACCGCCGGGTTTAAACAGGGTCGAAAAGTCATCAAGCATGACAGATGCTTTTTGCCCATCAGCCACCGGATACCGATTGGTCAATGCAGTGCTGCAAAGTGGCAAAACCTCAGAATCCCAGGCTGCGTTGATTGCTTTTTGCGCATCGTTGGAAGTCACCTGAGATGAAAACTGAAGCATCTCCTGTATCCAGCTCTGCAACGGCATCGGCAGGTTTGGAGCCTCGTCCTTAAGCGTCTTAACCGCATCACTACCGCCACCAAGAATGTAGCTAAGCGCATCCTGCTGACTGTTGTTGGCAAGCAGAATTCGGTTCAATTCACGATAAAGATCAGTGACCTGCATCAACAAGGCATCCAGAGGTGTCGTGCCACTGCCACTGCCCAATGTGTAGTTATCAAGCGCCTCAAAACGGGCCTGAACGGATGATCCGGGAGGTGCCGTTCTCGGACCACCTTCACTAGTCGGAACAGCTTCACCAAGTACTTCAACCAGCTGCTGCTGCCTCAGGTTGGTTGTTGCACGGGCTTCTTCCTGTGCAATACGCGCAGCACCACCAGCCACGTTTTGAGCAATGCCAGTCGCACTGGAGGGGGCTTCAGTACGAGTCAGCTGAGTTTGCTCTGCAACAGAAACAAGCATGTTTCGGATTGGGGAATTGGGACCTGAGGCGGTGTTAATGACGTCAGTGGCTTGTGCCAAACTACCGAATTTTACGATCCGCAGGTCTGCCAGCATCGCATCCCACATACGGGCGTAGTCATCCAGATAAAGCCCAAGGACACCGCGTTCGATCCGAGTAACCGTCTCTTCTTTGTTCTCAAGCTGGCCATTGGGACCCAGCACCCAGCTTTCTCGAACGAAGCTCTGAATGCTGTCCACCAGTTGAGGCAGGAAGACACCGTGGAAGCCATCGTAGGTGTAAAGCCCAGGTATTCCTTCGGTTAACGGTTTCCCGGAGGAGCGGGTAAAGACGCGCGTCGTGGCGGAACCGCCAGCTTCATCAGGCCGCCATTCAGGCAAGTTCTGAGCAGCTTGACCGGCCTTGATAAAAGAATAGGCAAGTTCTGCAATTGGCTGCGCGTTCAGGATTTCCCGAACTTGGCTAACCAATTGTGTGTTCACATCAATCCGAACCTTGAAAGGTTGTTGAAGTAATGCGGCAAGGTGGTTGGAGAGTTGCTCACGTTCTGTGACCTGGCGTGGATCACTGTAGAGCGTTTGCCAGTCTGTTTCTTCCCAACGTTGAATGATCTCAGGTTCAATCGGTCCTTTATCAGCAAGCTCAAGATAGATGCGCAAAGCCTCGAACAGGAACTCAGGGTTATCGATGTTCGCAACCATCTGCTGCTCAAGACGCAACATCATGCGAGGACGGAGATAGCGTTCCAGCCCATTGTGATAGAGCGCATCAGCATCCTCAGCAACAATCGGAATCTGGTTAAGACCCCAACGCTCATTCTGAGGTGGTTTCTCCTGCTGATCAGAGTATCCCCCGGGCAGATCACGAAGATAGTTCAGCAATGGCAACACAGCCAGATAGTTCGCATCATTCACACGCACCGCATCAATACGATCTGCAAATTTTGGAAACTCTTTCAGGTCCGCATTCGCGCGATTGATGATGTTTTCCTGATTAAGCTCATAGCTGATAACCCAGACGGTCGTCAGGAATGCCAGAGCTATAAAACAAGCGGCCAGTGAAAGACGTTTCCTGATCTTTTGCTTGCGCATCACCTGCTTGCTTTCGCCTGCAAGGTTGCCCTCACCAAAGATCAGGTCAAAGAATAAACGCTCAAGAAAGTAAGCATGCCGCTCATATGGGGCGGAGGGAAGGGCTTGCCGGCCAACCCCATAAGCCTGCGCAATAGAACCCGCCAACAGATCGACAGGCTGCCCTTCTTGAGTTGCTGAGGTGAAGTATACACCACGCAGGAAACTACGGTCCTCATAGCGATTAGGCCGGAACATCTCAGTAAGGAAATCGTTCAGCACCGTCTGCAAAGATGCCATCTGCTGCGGGAAGCTGAAGATGAGGCTTCTGTGCTGAATGTCGGTTTCTTTATTGAGATAGTCGTACACACGCGAGTTAAGCTGCTCCATAAGCAGCTCGTATTCCTCGTCAAAGTGACTGATCGCATTCTCTGAGGACTTGCCGTCATCAACAGGGAAGGTCATACCCCAAACCTGATGCCGTTCATCACGCCCAAGGATCTGGAAGTAATCCGTAAAGCCAGCGATCAAGTCCAGCTTGGTGAACATCACATAGATCGGAAATCTAAGCCCCAGCTGTTTCTCAGCTTCTTTGACGCGTTGTTTGACTGTCCGGGCCATATCAAGACGCTGGTCGGACCTCAACGTCACCAGTTTGGCAAGATTGATCGCAATGATCATGCCGTTGAGTGGCTGGCGACGACGATTTTTCTTGATTAAAGTGAGAAGAGTATTCCAGCCAGAAGCATCAATGATCTCGTCCTGATCCTGCATCGTGTAACGACCAGCACTGTCTACGATGATCGCGTTGTTGCTGAACCAGTACTCACATTCTGCCGTCGGCTCCACGGTCGCAGCATCCACTTTCTGACCCAGCTTGTGAGCCAATGGAAACTTCATGCCAGAGCGGAGCAGGGCAGTGGTCTTGCCGGATTCTTCCGGACCAATCATCAGATACCAAGGAAGCTGGTAGATAACGCGGCGCCCGAGCTTCCCATCAACACTGGCTGTTTTAAGAATGTTTAGGCTCTTTTCTACCTTGGTGGTGACAAGAGCAGCCTCGTTCTTTGCCAGCTCGTCTGGGTCGACCTCAGGCTCTTCTTCCTCTTCTTCCTCTTCGTTTTTCGCCTCAGCTTCCCGCGCGCGGCGAGATAAGCGCGCAATATTGATGGCCGCCCAAATCATGAGCAGACCCATCACGACCAGCATACGCACTACAGCCATTGCAAATGGCTTGGCGCCGAAAATGGAAAGGCTTGGACCATAGATCCAAACAACTGCACACAGGATCAGTGTGATGAGGAGCGTAACGAACCAGAAGGGGAAAAAGCGTTTGAGTCTACTCATTGCTGACCTCCCTGGCCAGTGCTAGGGATCAGCGTAATATCAATGCGCCTGTTCTGCGCACGCCCTTCAGCCGTTGCATTGGAAGCAATTGGATCAGCAGAACCTCTACCTATGGCTCTCACACGGTTCTTGTCAGTCAGACGAACCTTGATCAGATCAGCCACGGTCTGCGCGCGCGCTTTGGAAAGCGCCACATTATTTCTGAACTGGGCGTTCCGGATCGGGATGTTGTCAGAGTATCCAACCACATTGATCCTGCCTGGGCGTGTATTCAGCGCCTCTGCCACACGGTTTACAACTGGAATAAACCGAGCTGTCAACGTATCGCGTGCTGTCGCAAACATGCCTGAACCTGTCAGGCGGATAACAACATTCCCGTTGGCATTCATCACGACCACCAGGCCCTGCTGGATCTCTGTGGCAAGGAAGGCACTGATTTGCTGATACGCCGTTGAACTGCGAACAACCTGTGGTGATGAAGGACTACCCGGCGCGCCGGGAGTGACCTGCTGTTGAGGCAGATTAGGCAATGCTGCGCGTGGTGGTGCCGGTTGATGCGTCAGATCGATCGGGCTGGTGTTGATGAGAGATTCATATTGAAATGCAATACGCTCACTCTTCTCACCAAGCCAGAACAACAATATGCCGTAAATCAGCAGTCCGAGAACAGCAGCACCGAAGAAGATACCCCAGACTGGAATAGACCACTTCAGCGGCCTGTAGGCGTCCTCTACACCGCGCCAATGCGGGGAAAGATCTGTTTCCTGATCACCACGTAAGGAGCGAATAAGACGAGAGATACCATAGCGCAACCGCGACATGGTGTTGGTGCCTTGCGGCATGATCCGCAAGCGACCTTCAAACCCGAGTGAAATACAAAGATACAACAATTCCAGAAGATCTTTGTCACGACTTGGATTGGCCTGCGTCTTCCTCAATAGATCATAAAATCTGTCACCACCGGACACGTCCTTATGGAAGTTGCTCACAAGGCTCTGCGTTGCCCAGATACTGCGGCTCCCCCAGGGAGTGTTGAGAATGATGTCATCAAGCGTGGCACAGAGAACGTAGCGTGCAATGCGAATGGTCTTGGACGAGAGGCCACCCAGCATCGAGTTATGTTCAAAAGCACGAATTTCAGAGATAACGTGAGACCGAAGAGCATTCACATCCCGGTGCTGTGCGTGGTTCCGCAGACGTGCAGCAAGCGCAAGCAAACTGCTTGCCGCTTTCACGAGAGCATTGTTGCCAAGGGGCACGAACTGAATGTCATCCGCGCCAAGGAACCAGTAGCCCGCAGGCGTTTGAGCCGGAAGGTTGGTGGCACCCGGCTCCATATGATCCGGATTAGGGGCATCAGTAGAGATGACAGTGTCGATCGAATCCACCGAAAGGGCAGTGAAATCCTTCTTTGCCATAATCTCAGCTCCTCTGTCCGTTCATCGCCTACTGCTCTCTGATCGCCCAGAGTTCCATCACAAGTTTCGGGAAGTCGCCCGCAACATGCAGCGCAAGGCCGCCTGAGACGCGGATTTCGTCCCAATGTGATGAGGCCGGATCCAGTTCGAAATATGCTGTGCCCGTGTGATACGGGATCTGTCGTGGTGCGACTGGCAACTGCTTCACCGCAATGCCTGCCAGCGCCGAGTTCACAAAGTCGCGGATTTGCTCCACTGAGCCGATCGTGATCTGACCCGGGAAGTGACGATTGATCACCTCAGATGGCAGATCAGCACTAACAGCAAGCACAAAGCGCGCTGACTTGATCAGGCTGCGATCGAGTAACATACCAACCCGCACACCGTACTTGCGCTCCTCCAGTGGGATAGGAACAGCTGTCTGCTCCAGAACCGCTGAAAGATGTTGCCTCAAATGGGCAATAACCGGCGCAAACGACTCTGTCAGAGCCTCATGGCGATAGGGTTGAAGCGTTGAAGGTCGCCGTGCCGCTGCCGTGAATGTTGCTAGTTCACCCACCAGCTGAATGGAGATGCGATAGAGCGCTTCCGGATGAAGAGAGGGCGTCTGTGCAAAGTGTGCGTAGAGAGGCTCATACCGGTTGACCGTCTGCAAAAGCAGGAAGTCTGAAATCTCTGCGACGCCCTTGCTGCCAGAGTTTGAAACACGGCCCGCCAAAGCATCTGCACGGTGGCTCAACATGCCCCAGATTTCGCGAATATAGCCATAAAGCACTGAAGAGGAATGCGAGGCGAGGCAAGTGGAGATGTACTCGTCATCCAAAATCACTTGCTTATCAGCCCGCACCTCAATCACACGTGCAATTGGCAGGCAGATCCAGCCATCCAGATCCTCAAAGTCAAACTTGAACGTGAAGCGCAGACGTCCGGTTTCCATCTGCACGCTGGCATCACTGCCAGTAATGGCATCCCGCGCTTCAGATTCATGCACCACATAACGCGCTGCAGTTTCTTGAACGCCCGGATACTCGTACTCATAAGCGCCGGGTTGCCGAATGGGCAGAGCCAAGTAGATGACAGAGTTTTTAACGCTCTCAGGTACTGGAATGGACGCAGGAGCGTCACATTCCTGTGGCATCTTAAAGGGAGTTCCATCCGGCATGACACCGCTGGCGAAATTGAGAGCAAATTGTCCTAGTTTTAGAGCTTCCTGATTGATTTTCAGCTCTGTATGCCCCCATGGGTGAGGGCGAATGCTCGAGATACTGTCACTGACCAGCTGTTCCAGATAGCGATCATGCTGCTGGAAATGCTGCGGCTGTAGAAACAGGCCTTCTGACCAGACAACTTTGTTATGAGTGGTCATTAATAGAACCATCCTTCTTTTACTGTCTTGTCGGGCAGCAGAGTAATTTCAAGCTTGCTTAAATAGGCGATGAGGCTCGATGGTTTGTTGTTTGGAACCGTAATCACCGAGCTCCAGGTCCCTGTATCCACTTTCCGAAAGGCACCAAGCACAGCAACGAAAGCCACACTTGGATCAACCTTGACTGCTACCTTCATGATCTTTCCGGGAGCTATGAAAACTTCCTTCATATCCAGCAGGTTTTTGCCGAGAACCTGGTCTCCTTTTTCAAACAGAGTGAAAAAGTCATGAGTTTTAAACTCGGCATCAGAAGTAAGATAAAAGATCTTGACCTGAACAGGTGTCGACATGCCTTCTGCGTTCTGGTTCAGTTCCTTGTCCGCGATGACGGTTGTCGTGATCATGACAGGCATCGGCATCTCGGCGGAGCAGGAAGCCAGGCCGATACTCAAAAGCAAAATGTACGCAATGCGTTTGATGTGGCTAATCGTCATGTGGTTTACGAGCTTTGTTCTCAATGTCTTTTTTCGGTTCTACATCCCAGTCCTCCGGAATGGTCTGGTGATGCGTTCGAGGTAATTTAAACGCGTCAGATTCAGTACGATTGTGGTCCCAGGCACTTGCACCTTCTTCACTGGAAATGCCGCTGTCGCTTTCAAAAGGTACAGAGCTTGAGTACTTGTAACCTTCAAAGCCATAACTCACTGGTGGAATTGGTTCTTTTCCTTCGCTGGCAGGATAGGAATCCAGCGTTTCAGTGGCTTTGCGAAGGATGGACTCAGGAGACTCAAGCGGGTCATTTAGAACTTCAGAGAGTTCGTCTTCAGAAGAAACGATCTGGTCATCAACCCAGTCATCATCTTCACTCTCAAGTTCTTTGGGAAGCAGGTCTGCAAGCGGATCAGGATTTTCTGGAGCATCCAGGAAGTCATCGGTCTTCAGCCGTGCATCGGCACCTTCGGGCAGAAACTGGGTGCTGATGTAATAGCCGCCTATGCGGATGATATCGCCTTCTTCCAAACCACAAGCCTCGCCGTTCGGAATAGGCTCATCCCAGTCATTGACGAAGGTTCCGTTGGAGCTGGTGTCAACAACGCGATACCCGCCTTCATGCCATTCAACAATGCAATGACGGCGTGATAATTGGTTTGCAGGATCGGGAAGTATCCAATCCGCAGTACTGCCACGTCCTATAACGCAGCGTTCCTGTCGCAATATGCGCGTGCATTTCCCTGTATCGACCAACTCATGCCCCTTGGTCAAAATGAGTACTAAAACGATGCTCGTGTTATCAGCCATATCCTCAGCCCCCGATAAGTACTGTGGGCCAGCCAAGGATGATGGTGCCGCCATGGGCAGTGACATCCAGCATACGCGCCGCCGGCAATCCGACGATCAAAGTGGTGACACTGCCTTTCATTATCGTGTCTGGAGGCCCAACGCAGACGCACATATCCGACATGCGTGCTGCCGGAAGATTCCCGATTAAGACGGTTGGCGCTCCTAGGGATATCGGGCCTCCAACGTGAGGAACGATACCGTTCACCATTGGACAGACATGCATGTCTGTCATACGTGCTGCCGGGAAACTCATAGGGCCTCTATTTCATTATCTGCGAGTGCTCGTCCCAACTTGAAAGCTTTGACTAAGAACTCTTTGGGGTCCTCCACGTTGCTGTCATATACAGACAAAACTATAGATGACCCTACGGCAATACTAGTTAGGTTTTCTGGGGGAGGCGCAGGATCAAACTCGGGGGAACCCATACTTCCACCGCTCCATCCCGCTGCAGCAGCAGCCAGACAAGCGGCAGTTTTATATCCTCCATCATCAGCAATTTTCATTGCTGCACGACGCAGGTCTTCTTCAGGCTTACGGACCCAGTCTTCCGCAGCTTTCAGCGCTATTTCCTCATCATCCGTAGGCACAGTGCCTTCCGGAAAGGACGCTCTGCTGACTTGACTGGCCCACCACACTGCACGTGGTTTACTCAGAGCGTGAGCAAGTACCTTTACGGCATCTGACAGGAGTTCTGCATCCGCCAGGGTATCCACAACTTCGATAGAAGATTTGTTATCTTCTACAAGTGGTGTTGCCTCATCTCCAAGTTCTAAAGGTCTCTTTTCGAGTAGTTCCTTGTAGGAATTGAGGAGCAATGTAGTATTTGTCACGCTATTTTCCATAATGCGCCTCAATTAATCTTGACGAGGGCACCTTGTACCGTCGTGATGCCAGCACCTTTCAAGGTGGTCAGAGTCCCGTCGACGGTCGCCTGAACATCACCCTTAACGGTCACCATCAAACCTTTCAGCTCTGCCTGAGCTGCTTCCAGTTTGAGAGAGCTTGGGCCAGCTGTCAGAGTGATCGACATGGGATCCATTTTGATTGAGCTGCCGCCGCACGTCAGTTCGATGGCCTGTGTGCCAGACACTTTGACCGAACCAGCTGAAGCATCGACCTTCACATCGCCTGTTTGCGAGGTGACACCGATGTCTTTCATTGCTTCAACGGTCTGCGCGCCTTGCTTCATGGAGATCGACTGATCGCCGCTCTCAACCGTGATGGTGTGATTGCCGGATTTGACGGACAGGGCGTCATCTTTTTCAACCGTGGTCGTACGGCCACCGGTCTTGATGGTGTAGGTCTCGTCACCTTGATCAACGGTCAGACTACGGTTGTTGTAGACCTCAATGGTCTGATCACCATCTTCCTGCTTGTCGAACCCTATCTTGACCGTCTCGTTGTTCTTGACGGTTCGCTCGTAGTCCTTCTCGGCAGTAAGCTGCACGAGTTCCTCGTCCTTCTTGTCTTCAAACAGGAACTCGTTGTTACCGCCACCTTCTTTGGAGGTTTCACTTTTGATGGTGGATTTGGTTGCTTCACTAGGCAGATCATAGGGAACAGTCTGCTCGCCATTGTAGACGCTACCGACAACAATAGGCCGATCGGGATTGCCATCGAGGAAGTCGATAAGCACTTCCTGTCCAACGCGTGGAATATGCAATCCGCCCCAGCTCTTACCGGCCCACATTTGAGCGACGCGTACCCAGCAGGATGACTTGTCGTCTTTCTGTCCGTCGCGGTCCCAGTGGAATTGCACCTTGATCCGGCCATACTCATCGGTCCAGATCTCTTCACCATCGGCGCCTGTAACAACAGCAGACTGCAGGCCGCTCATGTTCGGCCAGGGTGTCGTTGAGGCTCTGCGGTACTGAACACTGGAGTCAATCGCTTCAATCTCGTAGGTGATCGCGTCGTAGAACTCTTGTTCCTCATCGCGCGCGACCTCAATGGAGATCTCGCAGACCGCTTTGGTGATCAGGTATTCTTTTTCCTGACTTGGATCATCCGGGAACTGGTCCAGCTTGAAGAGATAGCCGGGGCGCATGCCTCGCACGTTGCCGCGCGCATAAACCTTGGCGTAGGCGGCTGATGCTTCTTCCACGCGGATTTTCGCCCGCTTTTCACCAACGCTGACTTCTTCATAAATGCCGGGATACATGTAGCGTGTGCGACCAGAAAGCTGATGTGATTTCTTATCACTTGCATTGGCTTTCAGGTCACTGGTTGGCTTGGTGAAGTCATAATCGTTGATCTCGACTTCATCCGTCTGAATCTCTTCATTATGCCGCCAATCCCAAAGGTGGTCTGCTGCACGGCGGAAGTGATCTTCCTCTGAGTAGAACGGAAGACTGGATTCTCCCTTGATGTTCTCGTGAGCACTATAAGCATCCGCAAGAACCATGGTGTGCTGGCCGTCCTCATGTTCGAAGTAGTAGTAAATCCCTTCCTGCTCCATGAGGCGGCAGACAAAATTGAAATCACTCTCCTGAAACTGCACGCAGTAAGGGCGAGGATCGTAACTGTCGCTCAGTTTGTTCTTGAAGTCAGTAAACCCAGCCTCCTGGAACACTTCCTTCAAGATATCGGGTGTCGATTTTTCCTGAAAAATTCGGCAGTTGCTGGTCAGCGTCAAAAACCACAGCCAGGGACGCACGATGAGACGATACGTCGAGTATCCGTGATCCTGACCCGTATAGATCGCTTTGGTCACAAATCCGTTCAGATACTGATCAGAAGACAAACTGGTGCCAGAGACCTTTTTCATCTCCAAAGTGAGGGACTGCCCGAGCATTTTGTCGAGGGGCAGGTCGTGCTCAAATGATCGGCAATCGACGACCATTTCATAAAGCTCACTCATTTCGCTGGTCATTTTCATCTTCCAAAGATGGAAGCTGTCATCTCCGCCATCGAAATTGATCGTGAACAGCCGGTTCTCAGTTACTTTGCTTGCACACATTCCAGGACCTGCCTATCTCAAAATCGGGTTACAGTCGGGTCTCAGGCGTTGAAGCTGTCTGAGGTCAGTTTGCGATTGTCACGTTCCATCCGTTCAACGATGCCCGGATTAAGAATCCAGGGCATGGAGCCGCCGGAGTTCTCCCAGTTCAGGAGAACTTCGTCCCAGGTTTTGACGGATTTGATCAGCACGGGGAAACCCAATGGCTCTTTGCCAAACAGGATCTGATCCAGATACTGGGCACCACGTACAAGGTAGTAGTTGCCGCCGAATTCCATGACGTAAATTTCAGGAAGATTATCTATTTCAACGACTTCAGCCATCTCGAACTCCAATATTTATTGTTATAGGTCGGCAAGCAGCGCTTCGAGCTCTGGGTCCATACCTTCTTCGTCCGCCTCTTCCTCATCATCTGCAGAAAGATCAGCTAGAAGGTTGTCCAGCTCAGATGTGTCATGGGCAGGTTCAGGTGGAGCAGCCGCTGCTGCAGGTTTTGGTGCAGGAGCCGAAGCTGCTTCTTCGACGTCTTCGTCCTCGTCTTCTGCAGCCGCGGGTTCTGTAACTTGAGGTTCAGGTGTTTCTGTTTCGATCCTGAAGACGGTTTCCGGGGTCTTTTTAGGATCTACGATGGTTTCAACAACCACAGCACCCTTCGTTGCCTGAATGGCAGGGTTATAGCCGTCACCGCCAGCAATGCTGACGCGCGCACCAGCACTTGCGCTCGGGGTTTCTGCTGCTTTGGAAACAGCAATCTGATCACACCAGCGACCGGAAACAATATCTCCGGCAAGGCCGCTCAGAGAGGCGATCCGGACTTCCGGCTGTCCCTTCATGGAAACAATCGGCATGAACCTCTGTCGCATCAAAGGTTCAACGCTACGGTGACTGATCATACGGTCAGTACAGGGCAGGGCGACTTGATCACCGTACTGGTCATGCACGTAGTGGAACGGCATATCGTTGATCGTCAGGATCGAACCTGGCCGCATGCCGCCGCCATTGGTCTCGTAGTCTTTTGCGAGCACAAGGCCAACTAGTGCTGCCGGGTTACCCCACAACATGGCTTTCAGGCCAATTTTCTCGTCAAACTCTTCAAAGTCGAATGCATCAATCGGATCGGTTTTCGCTCCATAGGGCATCCGAAGCATGAAGCGTGGCAAACTCAGACCAATGTAATTGCTCTCTGGCATAGCTTTAAGACTCTGCCACGTCTTTTCGGTAATCTTAGGAAGCTCATCAAATTTTCTATTTGCGTTGTTGCGATCCAGAGACGTTAGGAACGGAGCATGAGCATGCGCACAGATTTTGGACATGCGACCAAGCAGCTCTGCATGCGGTGGTGTCATGTCGAATGTGTAAAGGCCCACGATAGCACTTGGCGTGCCAACCCCTTCATCCTGCAACGCATTTTCCACGAATAGGCGATACAGGCCTGTTTCTTCCAGCTTGTTGGTCGCGCTCAGGTCACGAGCAAAATCTTCCGCAGAAATGTCGTAGAGCGTGATCTTTAAGGATGTGGAAGTCTCAATCCGGCGTGACAACATATCAATGACCCGCCAGACACTCTCAAGTGCCTGAAAATCCGCATTTTGCAGGATCTTGCGAAGCGTCGTCGTCATCACTTCCTCGACGATCTCAAGATAGTCGTCGAGCTGCGGATTGTCGGCAGGCTTGATGTAAGGCGAGACCATCTTGCCAATAAGCTCAGAAAGATCGTCTGCTTCTTCATGTTCTTCGACCGGTCGATCGATCAGAGCAGAGAAATCACTCAGTTTCTTATCAACGGCAATCACAGAACCGCGCGAATTCCGCTGAGAAACAGGTTTCTCACCTTTGTTTTCCAACCATTCATCAATGGTGGCAGCTGCACCGCTGAAAGTGCCAGGGTTCTTCAGGGAAGACCGCAGCGCTTTCAGTTCATCAAAGATTTCAAACTCCTCGACGATCTCATCGGGATGGAAGTCTTCAATGCAGCGTGGCTCAAACCGGATGACCTTGTCGTCACCAGCTAGGTCCAATTCAATGTTTATCTTGAAACGGGCAGGGAGATCTTCAGCCGTGTCAACATCAACATTATGGCCCTTAAGCACAGCAAGCTCATCTGCCGTGTAAAGTGCCATCCGATTGGCACGGCCTGAGAAATCGCCGATGACCGCCAGATGGAAGGGGCTCTCTAGAGTAATGTCCAGCTTCGGCGCTTCACAGTCGATCTCGCCAAAATCTGGTTCAAACACGCTGGCAGAAGCACTCTCGGCACTTCCACCTTCGGCAGGGGCGTCACTTTCCTCGATGATGTCGTTAAGCAGCGAGTCAAGGTCATCGTCTTTTTCAGCGTCACTCATCACGATCTCTCTTGTTATTTTCTATTTGTTCTTCAAGACGTTCGAGGGTTTTGATCACTTGCAGCTGAGCAGCCTCCAGCTGGTGGGCAATCGCGCGGTTTTCTGCGGAAACGAGGAGGCGAAGACGTTCAACATCTTCGCTGTGTTCTTCCTGATAGATGCCCTGCATGGAGCTGACGATCAGACCGATGAAAAGGTTGAGCACCGCGAAGGCTGTCAGGAAGATGAAGGGTATGAACAGGGCCCAAGCATATGGGTAGATCTTCATCACCGGTCGCACGATCCCCATGGACCAGCTCTCCAGTGTCATGATCTGGAAGAGCGAGTAGAGCGACCGGCCAATATCGCCAAACCAATCCGGGAAGCTTGCCCCAAATAAGCCTGTCGCCATCACGGCAAACACGTAATAAATCAGCGCCAGTACGATCATTACGGAGAACATGCCGGGCAGAGCATCAAGCAGCGCCTGCATCACCTGCCGGTACTGCGGCAGGAAGGAAAGCACGCGCATGGCCCGCATGACACGAAGGGCACGCAATACGCTCAGGTAGCCGGATTGTGGGAGGAGCGAGAAACTGACAACCGAAATGTCGAAAATGTTCCACCAGCTTTTGAAGAAGCGAACGCCAAAAGCCATGATCTTCAGGACAAACTCCAGAATGAAGAGCCCGATGATCACGTCATCAAAGATCACCTGACCATCACCAGTGATCCGGCGCACAGAAGGGGAGGTTGCCAAGCCAAGACTGATCGCATTGACAATAATCAGGAAGAGAAAAGTGTACTGAAATGCATCAGAACGAACAATACGGCGCAGAGTGAGGCGCCACGCAGGAATGCGCGTCGACCGTCTCCTCGCCGATTGCTTGACTTTCTGCATCGTTGGACTCCTCGTCACTTGGAAAAGTAGTTCCGACGTGTTTTGTTTCAGTTAGTTTCTGTGGTAAAAAAACTGATAAGCCTATGTTCCTATTTTTCTTTTAGGTTTATTAGGTTTGTCAGGTCAGGCTCTTACTTCTTCTTATGCTTATCCTTTTTCGCCACAGGTGATTTCTTGAACTTGTAGTCAAAGGCATCGCCATCTGTATGCACTTTGAGTTCTGTGATCTTCTTGTCTTCGCTCATGTTCTTGAGGAACTCGGTGCTGATATCAGGCAGCAGCGTGTTGGTCAGGATCGCATCAATCATGCGGCCACCACTCTCAATCTCAGCACATCTGCTCTCAATCAGTTTCACAACAGAGTCATCCCAAGTGAACTTCACATTGTGGTTCTCAAGAATACGATCACCAATGCGGCCAAGCTGCAGGTTGATGATCTTATGAATAACTGGTGAGCTGAGTGGGTAGTAAGGCACAGTCACAAGACGACCGAGCAGTGCGGCTGGAAAGGCCTTCAGAAGCGGTGGTCTCAAAGCCTTAGCAATGCCATCCGGATCCGGTACCAGATCTTCGTCAGCACACATATCCAGTATGAGGTCACTGCCCACGTTCGCGGTGAGAAGGATCAGAGTGTTCTTGAAGTTGATCTTCCGCCCTTCACCATCTTCCATCATGCCTTTGTCAAAGACCTGGAAGAACAGCTCATGCACGTCTGGGTGAGCCTTCTCAACCTCATCAAGCAGCACGATGCTATAAGGTCTGCGGCGCACAGCTTCAGTCAGAACGCCGCCTTCACCATACCCCACATAACCCGGAGGTGAGCCCTTTAGGGTCGAGACCGTGTGGCTCTCCTGAAACTCACTCATGTTGATTGTAATGAGGTTCTGTTCTCCGCCATAGAGCGTTTCGGCCAGCGCCAGAGCGGTTTCTGTCTTACCGACACCACTTGGGCCCACAAGCAGGAAAACACCAATTGGGCGGCTTGGGTTATCCAGATTGGCGCGTGAAGTCTTCACACGGCGGGCAATCACTTCCATCGCATGGTCCTGACCAATAATTCGCTTGCGCAGAATATCGCTCAGATGAAGGACTGTGTTGATTTCATTGGAAACCATCCGACCTGTTGGAATGCCAGTCCAGTCAGAAACAATGGTGGCGACCGCCTGAGCGTCTACCTCTGGCAAAATGAGCGGATGCTCGCCTTGAAGCTCCGTCAGCTCTTCCAGTTTCTCGTCGAGCTCTTTCTTAACTGGCGCAGTATCGGCATTCTCATCGCCATTGGTTTGGCGGAATACCTCACGCAGTTTCAGAATGTCCCCAACGAGCGTTTGCTCTTTGATCCACTCAGCTTCTAGACCTTCGCGTTCTTTCTCAAGTTCGGTCAGTTTCTTTTTAACGTCGGTGAGCTTCTCACCTACATCAAAACCAGATTGAGACTCGCGTTCCAGAATGTCTCGCTCTGTCTCCACCATCACTTGCCTCTTCCGGCAGTCATCCACTGCTGCAGGTGTGGCGTGTTGGGAAAGGGCAACGCGGGCACAGGCCGTATCAATCAAACTGATCGCTTTGTCGGGCAGTTGCCGAGCCGGAATAAAGCGCATGGAGAGATGAACTGCAGCTTCCAATGCTTCATCAAGGATCTGCACCTGATGGTGCTTTTCAAGCATGGCTGCCACACCGCGCATAATGGCAACAGCTTTATCCGGATCTGGCTCTTCAACCAGAATGTTCTGGAACCGCCGGGCAAGAGCAGGGTCTTTCTCAATATGCTTCTTGTACTCTGACCATGTGGTGGCCGCGATCGTCCGCAACTCACCACGTGCCAGAGCTGGTTTAAGCAGGTTCGCGGCATCACCGGTACCAGCGGCGCCACCAGCACCAATCAGTGTATGGGCTTCGTCGATGAACAGAATAATCGGCTGTACAGAGGAGCGAACCGCATCCAAAATCTTGCGCAGACGATCTTCAAACTCGCCTTTAACTCCAGCACCGGCCTGCAGCAGACCTACATCCAGCAGCAGAACCCGTACGTCTTTGATGGACGGTGGCACATCACCTTCAGCAATGCGGATCGCCAGACCTTCAACAACAGCGGTCTTACCAACTCCGGCTTCACCCGTCAGGATAGGGTTGTTCTGGCGGCGGCGCATCAAGGTATCAATGATCTGACGGATTTCTTCTTCGCGGCCGATCACAGGATCTAACTGACCTTCTTTTGCTTTGGCTGTCACATCCGTGCAGTAAGCATCAAGAGCTTCATCTGCAGTCTTTAATCCAGGGGCTGCAGCATGCTGTTCACCTGCATCCAGCTGCGTGCCATCCTTGGCTTTACCTTCTTCAGGAGAGCCTTCCGTAATCTTCTTGTAACGGGCCGCAGTATCGTCTGCGGAAATGTTCTCGAACAATCGGGAGATGCCAAAGAGCGTGTTGCGCAGGCCAGGGGTCTTGAGAATACCAATCAAGAGATAGCCACTGCGTATGGCGTTATCACCAAACATCAGCGTGGCATAAACCCAGCCACGTTCAACCGCTTCCTCCACATGTTGGGAAAGGTCGCTAACGGAACTTGCGCCGCGAGGGAGTTTGTCCAGAGCCTTGGTGAGATCCGACGCAAGTCGGGCCTCGTCGATACCCGCATCACGAATGATACGGTGTAAATCTGAATCCTGCGCACTCAGCAGCTGCTGGAACCAATGTTCCAACTCCACATAGGGATTGCCGCGCATCTTACAAAAAGTCGTAGCGCTGTCGATTGCCTGATAACAGGTCGGATTTAATTTACCGAAGAGGGACGCTCGTTTGATATCACTCATGGGAACTCCTAGGCAGCCTTCGCACTACCGTTGCTATGAACAGACGCTTTTTTTGATTTTTCAGTGACTTGACGGGGGCGCAAATTAAGATCTCGAACCGGGCCGCCCTGTTTCTTGGGCGAGAGCCACGTGGTCCAACCAAGTTTTCCGTATTGTCCCAGACGAGTTGTGGGCACCTGGTTACGCTTCAGCACCAAAGCCACATCCCATTCCAGCTCATCACCACAATAGGCACGAACAGCAGAAAGCAGCCGCGGCATGGAAATGCCATCAGGCAACAAACCCTCATAATCGCGCAGAGAAAGCGGTCCAAATGCAACGCGGAACTTGGTGTCGCTGGACCAGACACGACCACCCAAAGCTGCACCAACTCCAAGAAGGCCAGCGTTGCGGAAACCATTGAGCGCAGTCACCTGCTTCTTAGGCAAGTAGAGCCACTCACCAATAAACTCTTCAAGCTCAACGGGGAGGTTGAAGTAACAGCTGAGGATCGCCAATAGGCCATCTGCACCACGTGTTTGAAGGGCGAGCCGTCCCGCAAAATGGTACTTCACCACGTCTGGCAAATCATCTCGATGCCGGAACTCTGTCGGCCCAAAGCCAGCCAATGCTCCCGTATAGATTGAGTATCGATCTTGCTCAGGTCGATCAAAGCTAAAGGCAGGTTCACCAGTGATCGCGGCCCGATAAAACAAACTGAGAATGCGATGATGGAACACATCCGCAAACGCCCGCATGGTCGTATCGCGGTGCTGATGCTCTCGCTTGAACGCGTACTCGGTCAGATGGAGGGGCATTGGTCCATTCGGGCCAAAGAGACCGAGAAAACGGCTGGTCATTCGACTTGGATTTGTGCCGACGCCCTGCTTAAAAGCAGTGATCGTCGAAGCTTCAAACTGCAAATGCGGCTCATGAGAGAACCGGACAGGATCATCCTGACATCGGCGGGATGTCCCGATGCGAGGCATATTGGGATTGGCACATTCAATAAGCCGGACCAGAGGCAAAAACTCGTAGTCGAGAAAGTCTTTCTCAGCCGAACGCAAACGCCCCCTCCAGCGCGCTTCCTGTGTTGGAGGCTGCTGTGTAACCGCAGGGGCCTTGTTTGCACCATTGGAAGGTGTCGGTTTTGGCGGCGGACCAATAGAGGGAGGAGGTGTCTGGGAACCGGTCATAGCCTATGACGCCTCCCAATCTGACATGGCCAGCGCATCACTTCACCGCGAACGTTCGATCTCACAACAGTCTCGGTGAAGCTGTTGATCGATACGTAGCGCGCAAAGAACTCGTTGAGCACGGCGCCCAGCAGGAACACACCCGTGCCTTCAAATGCGGCTTCATCGAGCGTTATATTCAGCTCCAGACCACGGGCAACTGAAGAGAGGCCACGCCCAGGAAGACGCCGCACTGCTCGGGTCGATTTGATTGATCGAACACCATCAATCTGTTGCGTCGTAGAGGTATCTCCCAGCGGCGCATAAAGGTGCAGAATGGATCGCAGGGCCTGCGCACCATCGGTATCGTTGTTATCCGCAATGCTGAGGTAGTTCAGTGACAAATGGTTGATGAACCGCCACGCCGTTTCACCAAAGATGTTGGAGGGGCGAGGGCGGCTTGGTCCGTCAATGCACTTCACCGCGTTGACTGGACCACCTTCTGGAAGTGAAAAGTCAGACTTGCCCGCACCAATCGGCATCATCAATGGCAGATCGCGGTTCGTGCAAAGTGCACGAATGCCCAGCTGATTGAGTGACAGATTATACGGCGCATCTTTCGCATCTACGAGACTGATGAAGATCTCGGTGCCCAGGTAGTTACTGCGACCACCCGTAATTTTCCGCTTTGCCGTCGCTAAGCGTTGCTTGCGATGAACTGTGTAATAGGCGCTCTCACTGCGAATATCCTGAGAACTTGAGAGGCTGTAAAACGGTTTGAAGATCTGCGGTGCATCACCTTGAGAACTGAACCCTTCCACTTCCTCTAGCTGATAGATCTCATAGTCCAGCGGTTTGGAACGATCCGGTACCACATGGTGATCGCTGCGTCTGTCGTTGATGTGTAAGCGATCCAGCCGCGTCGAGAACAGATTGATGGCTGGCGTACAAAACAACGCAATATTAGCGCGATCAACGGCGCGCTCCAGATCCCTGTCAACCCGATTGAAGAGCAGGAAAACATCCATCTCATCGGTTTCACATTGGCGAACAGCTGGTTGTAGGTTCGTCAGTTCGGCAAACAGGAATCTATGGGGGAAAGCAAAGTACTCCTGCAGCAAACGATACCCGCTGAAGGATTGCGGGCCGTAGGGGAGCAGAGCATCCTCATCTCCATAACCGCGTGTGTTCACGATCTCAGAGGGGAGATTGATTTCCCATGGCGTCGGCAGGCTTGTCGGACGAATAGCGACGCCCGCACAGTTACCAATGATCTGCTCGTAGAGCTTCACCGGCTGAGAACCGCCGCCTCGCAAATAGAGAGGGAGCTCATCCAGCGCCAACTCATTGAAGGGAATATTGCCAACGGTCTTCAGCCGTATGCGAAGTCCAGCCTTCGCGCCATTGCGAACTTCAACCTTTTGTGCGGCCAGCTCACTCGGGCTTGCAAGATAGTCGACAGCTTCTACGCTAACGGGCCATAAGGTCGTGTCGTGAGCAGTCTTGTAGGTACAAGGCGTTGCCCCGCGTGCACTTTTCCGGCTCCGCAATTGAGTTCCACGAGGAACCAGATAGCCTTCCTTCAGTGAGCCCTGTGTCATGTCCGGTTCAAGGTTGGCAATCAACATGGACGGCACGGGCGCAAGAAAATGCGGGTACACCATCTCCAAAAGATGCTGCGTGAATTGAGGAAACTGGGCATCCAGTTTGTACTGAACACGCGCTGTCAAAAACGCGAAGCCCTCTAGTAACCGCTCCACGTAAGGGTCTGCGCAGTCAAAGCCACTCAACCCGAGGCGGCCTGCAACCTTGGGATATGCCTCTGCAAATTCTGAGGCACTTTCGCGTATGTGCTGTAATTCTCTGTTGTAATAAGGAAGCAGCCAAGGCTTCATGTCAGGAACCTCGCTGGCGCGGTTTAGCTATCTGCACTGCATGCACATCAAGATCGAACTCAGTGCGCAGATACAAAGCTTGTGGCAAAGGTTGAGACCACAGCTGCCCTTCAATCTGAAAATCCAGACGGTTGGAACGACGTGGTTTATTTGGTTCAACGATCGAAACCAGCAGACTTTCTTCGATAACGCGGGGCTCGAAGTTGACGATGGCTTCGTGCAGGATGTCTTCAATTTCCTCGGCGCTTTTAGTTGTCATCGCACCAAGGTCTGGAATTCCAAAGTTTAAGACGGAGGATTGGACTTCAGGGTAAGGTGTAAGATCGATGTCAGAGCCAAGCCGTGTTGTGTTAAAAAGCCACTCCAAATCACGCTGAATGGAATACCGAAGATTAACCGAGCTGGTGACGCGGGCTTCACGGGGCTCTACCTGCTGAAACGGGTTGTCATCTGTTAGACGGTCCAGCAAAGACGGGACCAACCGATCAGCAAGTGGCCGTTCAGCCATGGCCGCCCTCCGTTGAAGTAGTAGTATCGCCGCTACCCACGACAGGACCAATGTCCTTGTGAACGTCTACTTGAGTGTCAAAGTTGATTGAACGGACCTCAAGAAGGGGGATTTCGGATGTTTCATGCGCAAACATGCGCTGCCCAATTGGTCTGTCTCCGTCCCATGAGGTAAGGCGAGAAAGTTTCAGATTGGCATCATCGGAATGCACGGTTTCCACGTAACGTGTTGGAATGAAACCATTTGCAGGTCCGCCGTTGACCCAAAGGAGATTGACTGGTGTCCAGCACATATCTCTTAAGTCACGTGGCTCTGGAATTCGGATGGATTTGATGGCTGAGTAGGGAACCCAATAATAGGCATTGCTCATCATGAGCTCTAAAACTGGACCTAAACGGGGATCGGCGTCAGCGAGCCATTCAAACTTCTCGCCATTGATGGTCCCTGAGATCGCTTCTGCTTCCTCAAAAGCCTGATCACGAAGCTCTACGGCGGCTTGTTCGTTCTTTTCAACGTCGAATTTCAGCGCCTGGATAAGAAAGGAAAGCCACTCTTTGGGTTCGCCAAACAGAAGAGGGGTCTTTACACCTGCAAAGACTTCCTCACGCAGTTGCTCCATATCAAGCAAGCGAGAATATGTCTCCACCATGGGAATGGCGCCATCATCAAACTGTCGAATGATTGGAAGTTGCTTCTTGGCTTTCAACCAGTCTCCATTCACACAATAGAGCTGGAAGAGGAGGATACGCTCTTTAACGTCCTCAGGATTTTTTCGCACTTGCTCCTGAGTGATTTCGAGTGCTTCTTTCAGGTTACCTGTGGCTAGATGTTCCTTCGCAGGCATACGGGATCACTCCGGACTAGGGCGCATTGAAAGTTTGCCGGGGGAGCCCCGGCAAACACACACAGGGGGGGAAGAAAAATACTCGGTTTATTTGACGACCAAATCGCGAGTATTCTTGATGCGGCTCCACTTTTCGGTAAGTGTTTTGCCCATCGCACCAGTGGTATCCATCATGGTGTAATCAATCTGAACTGCACCATATTCCATCTGGATGGATTCTTTACATTCTTCGTCGTTGCCTTCCCAGCTGATTTCTTTGATAGCAACCAGCTTCATGGTGAAGGTGAGGAAGATCACACCCGCTTTGCCAGATGCACCACCTGAGCGGCGTAGTAAGAGCGTCACTGTTTCGTAAATACCGCCGTTACAACAAGCAAGGAAGAGGCCTGGTGAACCACGGTCACTCTTCTTTTCAATCTGGAACTCTTTAAACTTCACGCGGCCGGCACCAGAACCGCCACGCATGGAACCGATGTCCATGGTGTTTTCAGCACCCATGCTGAAAGTCGCGATTTCGAAGGCTTTTTTCGCTGCCATTTCATCATCTTGTGTTTCGCCTTCAATGGCGATAGCACCGGCACCGGGCCCCTCGAAGATTACATATGCATCAATTGCCATGACGCTTGCTCCACTTTAGGTTTCTTTTTTGTTGTGGCACTAAACGGCTTGCCGCATGAGGCGTAGTGCCGATGAACAGCGTTTTGGATGGGTACTTTGAAAAACGCTGTCGTCCTTCGCGTCAGCCTAGGACTTAGCCTCCCTTGGCTGACGGAAGTTTTGAAACCAGTCGCAAGGACACAGTCAGTCCCTCCAGCTGGTAATGCGGACGCAGGAAGAACTTCGCGCTGTAGTAGCCTGGGTTTGAATCGTCTGCTTCAACGACTACTTCAGCCGAGGCCAAGGGTTTTTCTGCCTTGGTCTGTTCACTGGAACCAGCAGGATCGCCATCTACGTAACGCATGATCCAATCCTGAAGCCAGTTCTGCAAATCCTGACGTTCTTTGAACGAGCCAATCTTGTCTCGAACAATACATTTTAGATAGTGAGCGAACCGACAACTTGCAAATAAGTAAGGTAACCTAGCTGCAAGGTTGGCGTTTGCTGTCGCATCCGGGTCTGTATACTCAGCAGGTTTCTGCAAAGACTGTGCTCCAATAAAGGCAGCCAGATCCGAATTCTTGCGGTGTAACAATGGCATCATGCCATTCTTTGCAAGCTCTGCTTCGCGCCGGTCGGTGATCGCAATCTCGGTCGGACACTTCATGTCCACGCCGCCATCATCCGTTGGGAAGGTGTGAGCAGGCAGTCCTTCAACAGCACCACCAGATTCAACACCGCGGATACGGGAACACCAGCCATACATCTTGAAGGAACGGGTGATGTTAGTCGCCATCGCAAACGCTGAGTTGGACCAGACGTATTTCTTTGAATCGGCACCTGAGGTGTCTTCTTCAAAGTCGAACTCTTCCACTGGCTCCGTGTTAGGACCATAAGGCAAACGAGCTAGGAAGCGCGGCATTGCGAGACCAATATAGCGGGAGTCTTCTGCTTCACGCAGGGACCGCCATGCTGCATATTCTGGTGTCTGGAAGATTTTGGTGAGATCGCGAGGGTTGGAAAGTTCTTGCCAAGATTCCATCTGGAAGAGAGTAGGGCTAGCACCCGCAATGAAGGGAGCATGTGCCGCCGCAGCAATCTCTGCCATCTCGTTGAGAAGAGCTACATCCGGTGGGGTATGATCGAAGTAGTAATCACCGATCAGCACACCATAGGGTTCGCCACCAAACTGGCCATATTCTTCTTCGTAGATCTTCTTGAAGACCGGGCTCTGATCCCAAGCAGTACCCTTATACTTCTTCAGGGTTTTGCTGAGGTCTTTCTTAGAGATGTTCATCACCCGGATCTTCAGCATCTCGTCGGTTTCAGTGTTGTTGACGAGATAATGCAGACCACGCCATGTACCTTCCAGACTCTGGAAATCTTCGTGGTGGAGGATCTGCTGCATCTGCTCGGAGAGTTTCTTGTCAATCTCAGCAACGATTGCCTCAATCGACTTAAGCGTATCATCCGAAATCAGGGTCGTGTTTGCCAAAGCCTGTTCGGCGAGTGTTGCCACTGCACCTTCTACTGCTTCTTTTGCACTGTCTGATTTTGGCTTGAATTCTTGTTTGAGAAGAGATTCAAAGTTATTGGGATCAATAGCTTCAACCTGCGCCTCTTCGGCTTCGACTTCCGGTTGTTTTTCAGCTTCAGCCATTATTCTCGTCCTTCTCTTCAGCAGCAGCATCACCTTCCTTCGGTGCGGCAGCTAGTGTTTGCAAAAGGGCAGGATCATTCAAAACCTTGCCGATCAATTCCTCGGCGCCGGACTTGCCGTCCATGTAGGTCATCAGGTTTGCGAGCTGGGTGCGGGCTTCTAGCAAGGTGCGTAGGGCATCAACCTTGCGGGCAACCGCTGCAGGCGAGAAATCGTCCATGCTCTCGAATGTCAGATCAACGCTGAGGTTGCCTTCACCTGTAAGTGTGTTGGGAACACGGAACGCAACACGCGGCTTCATAGACTTCATGCGTTCATCAAAATTGTCGACGTCAATTTCGAGAGCTTTTCGATCTCCTACAGGAGGAAGCGGATCCTCTGGCTTGCCTGAAAGGTCAGCCATAACACCAGCCACAAATGGAAGCTGGATTGTTTTTTCCGCGCCATACAGTTCAACATCGTATTCAATCTGAACTCGAGGGGCTCTGTTCCTCGCTATAAATTTCTGACTACTTTGTTTTGCCATGTGATCGTGTTCCCGGTACTTTTGTTCTTATTCGGACCTGGGTTAGTCGATTGAACCGTGTTCGTCATCGTCCTCGGGGCGTGACCCTCGGATATTCAAAACTTGTGCCTCCCCATCAGGAGCGAGGTCCTTGATGATGGAATAGAAGTCGAGATCAACGAGACGTCGGGCCCGACCCAGTAGAAGAGGAACCGGACTTGAAGGTTCACTACGCTTGTAATACGCACAAACTTCATCAAGAGCCCTTAACACGTCAGTTCGGTTTATAACTGTTCCGGTAAAACTTGCGCTTTTCTTGCCGGAACGGGCTTTAACTGCACCTTCTTCCTCAGAGGAATCCTCTTCCTCTTCTTCGTCTTCCTCCTCTTCCAACTCCAAGGCTGGAGCCAATAAAAACTGGGCCTGCCGCAGTTCGCGAAGCAGATCATCAAGGATCAGGCCACCATGTTGGGCAAAGAAGTCGCGAACGTGCTCGGATGTTTTGATCGCGGTTTCGATTGCATTAACGACCTCTGCAATGTTTTCGCGATCTGTCTCCCTGAGGGCTGCATCGTAGGAAGCGATGTCTGGTCGGTCGCGACCTTCAGGCAGTTCTGCCTCACCGCGGGCGATAGCAATCTCGTTGAGAGACCATGCTCCGAAGATGCGCGACTGCACCAGGGCAGTGTTTCGGAGCAAGGTGAGGGTAGTGCGTCTGTCATTGAGAGCGGACAAGACATTGGCACGCATGATGGGGTCATGCCCCTCTGCCGGATCCAGTTCCGGGTGCAGAGTATCCCAGAAGGTGTCCAGCATTTGTGCAATGAATTCCAGGCCTTTGGTGAAACCTGGAAAGCCTTCAATTGCAATCAGTGCTTGTGCATGGATTATGGCAACCCGAAGATCATAGGTTCTTGTGAGAAGCTGTGTTGAAAGGCGGAGAGCTTCCTTCCAGTCGGGTTCTTCACCCTTGATAATGGCTTCCCCGATCTGGTGATCTTGGGTGCCACTGGCAGCAGTTTCCATCGTCAGGAAGTCAGGATCGTACTCAAGATCCGGCCCGCAAGGTGCGTTCTCCTCAATAGGTTGAAGGGAAGCCGTTGGATCCATTCGAAATCTATCCCGCTCTGCTACTGCTTAATGGGACTGGAAGTCCTAAAACTACCAAGTATTTGCGCATAATATTGGTAGAGGTTGCCAAAAGAGTGGTTAGCCCACTCCAGATGAAATCATAATATTCCGCAAGGTCATTTCATTGTGTGTACGGCATCGGAGGAACTGGTAATATCGTTATTAACTGGTTGACTTGATGGAGAAAAATAATCCTGCAACCAGAAGGTCTTGAGGCATAAGAGGATATCGTGAACGAGCCTGCAAAGCGCACATCAACCAGCACTGTCAGGTTTTACAAGTGTCCCACGTCAAATCGCATGTTGGCGGAAAAGAAACTCATCTCAAAAACGGCGCCACAGCAACTTTTAATGCGTGAAGCAAAGGCGTTACAGCACCTCGCCGGCTCGATTGCACCAACGTTTGTTGAGCTAAAAGAAGAGGGGGGTGAAATCAGTCTGATCATGGAGAAGATAGAAGGTGAAACCTTGTCCCATGTGCTGAAGGAAGCATCACTTTCTTCTGGCGAGATGGCCAGACTTTGTCGCTGCCTGATCAAGACAATCAATCAGCTTCACAAGAATGGAGTTGCGCATCTGGATCTGGCTCCGAACAACATCTTACTCAGCAACCAGAGCGCGTATGGTATCGTTCTCTTGGATTTTGCCTACTGCGCTTTCGCTGAGGAGCTGCCTTTCATGCGCCCATGCAGCAGCTTTGCCGGTCATTTGAACTATGCCGCACCGGAGCAGCTGGGATTAGGGTCCAACATGATTTCTGATAAGGCTGATCTGTATGCTTTGGGTCTGATCATTCGAGAAATCTTCGGATATCAGAACCACGTAAAAGACAATTACGATGATGCAATCGAGTTTCGCCGGAGCCGCCCTGATCTCAGCAAATTGCCGCCTGACTGGCGGCAAATGGTTACTCAGCTACTGAAATTTGCACCAGGTGAACGCGTCAGAATATTAACGCACAGCGACTACAGCACCGGGTCGTCGGCTTAATGTTAAGGGCAGCTGAAAGGGCATAGGCAAGTCCGATTGCGGCCTCTGTTTTGGCAAACAGTCCGGCATTCAACCGAGCGGACGCCCGCAGTGATGCGCGTGCGGATGCTCTGACAGAAATGCGGTTAGCATTTCGCAACCAGTCTGCCTGACCGATGTTCAGATCCAGATCACTCAAGTCAACTTTCGCGGTTGGAAGTTTCAGGTTGAGCTGAGGAAGCAATCTGGAGAAGAGGGCCAGTTTTGCGGTGATGCGTGCCCAAGCCTTGACGTTTCCTGAGAAAAGACTTTCACCAAATGCCAGCTGAAGAAGGCCGATAATGTTTAGTGCTGCCAGAATTTTGAAAGCGGCTTTCAGATCGAACTTGAAACCAAGATTCCAACGACCAAAATCTGCGAGCATCTTGGCAAGAGCTTTCACATCAGCCTGAGCGTGCATGTTCAGGTTCTGCTTCAGCCCAAGATCAACGAGCCCAAGCAGTGGCAAGTTTATCCGAGCTTTCGGAAGAATGAGGTTCAGCCGCCCAAGGTTCAGATTGAACGGGTTCAGTCCCAGTCCTTTGATCTGCAAAATAAGCTGAGCAGCAAGCCCTAGTCTTGCAAGGATGTGCCCAGGCAGCTTTCCAAGCTGCAAAGCAAGCGGGAGTGCAAATTTCGCAGTCGTCTGTGCTAGCTTTTTTAGCTTTATCTTGGCCGCGGGCAGAGTAGCAGATTCAGTAACACGAAGCGCCAGATCAGCTGCAGCAGTCAGGCGATGATTAATGCTAGCGTTCAGGGCCAGTAACTGCGCAAGGCTGAGGAAGTTGAAGGGGCGAAACCGCATGAAGAGATGAGCGGGAGTAACGCGAAGGGAGGGCCCTTTGATACGAGGGAGCGCTGTTGCCTCACCTGCTTTCAAGACCAGCGGCAGCAACAGGTTTAGATTTATGTCTGGAATAATGTCTGGGCAAAAACAGAAGCAAGGCAATGGGGTGTGCTCCTTCAGCTTGTTCCCGAAAACAAAGGTCGCCCCATGTCACATGACTTGCAACATGGGGCTGT
Organism: Pseudovibrio sp. SCP20; assembly: GCF_057774105.1. Taxonomy (NCBI): domain Bacteria; kingdom Pseudomonadati; phylum Pseudomonadota; class Alphaproteobacteria; order Hyphomicrobiales; family Stappiaceae; genus Pseudovibrio; species Pseudovibrio sp. SCP20. The sequence continues at coordinate 1,044,729 of NZ_JBYMDH010000001.1, forward strand.
TTATTAGACAGACATTTTCTGTTCGATATCTTTGAGAGCAGCTTCAATAGGTTTCTTGATTGAAACTGAGACCCCAAGAGGGTTCTTCTCAAGCAAATCGATCAGCTTGTCTGAGTTCATGTGATTGTTGAGCGTTGCGATACTTGCAGAGAGCTTCTTGGCGATAGCATCTTTCTGCTTTGCATCAGCTGCACCCCATTCCTTCAGGTTCCCAATTACTGAGTCCAGGTTCCCTTGCAGGACACTGGCAGCACCGGTGAGGGCCTGAGATGGGCCTTTTGCTTTGATGAGACGCATGCGCGGATCGTCATGAGCTCCCAGTTTTGCAAGAAGACTACCGATTTCCGCTTCAACATTCGCACGTTGAACTGTAAAGGCTTTGATCGCAGCAAACACTTCTTGCTGGTCAACCTTAGGTGCTTTGGGCGCCTGTGCCAGCAGTGTCAGAACGGCCTTCACTCCAGCCTGTGTACCTGGATCATCTAGTGCTTTGACTGATGCCTGAACGGCAGCAAGTTGCTGTTTCAGGTTGTTGTCGTACTCTTCGTCCACACCAAGAGCGCGCTCAACCTTGTGGGTGAGTGCTGCCAGAATGGCCGTGAGCTTGTCGCGAAGAATTTCTTCCTGAGCTGCATCTTCAGCCGCGGCTGCCGCTGCATCTTCTGCAGAAGTATCCTCATCGTCTTCGGTATCTTCCAGATTTTCGCCACTGGCAGCCAGCTCTTCATCGGTGAAGGCTTCATCACTGCCTGTATCTTGAACCTCATCTGTTTCATGAGAGAAAGTATCCAGCAGATGATCTGGGGTCTCCGCACCTTCTTCCTCAGCATAATCATTATGAACCGTATTGCCGTCTTCATCCTTCACGTGGATTTTGAAGTTCAGCTTCTGGCTGATAAGGAACTTACGCATCATCTTGATAAGGCCTTGGGTTGGCGGCTTACCAATACATTCGATGGTCATTTCCTTACTTTTAATGGTCACAACCCCACACATACTCTTGGGGTTCTGAGTTTGCTTCTTCACCGCGACCAAAAGCATCTTTGGCTTTTTGCGCGGATGAATAATCAATGCATCGTCTTCCTTTGGATTCTTGTTTGGAGAATACGCAAAGTTGACTTCTTGCTTGCGAGCCTTCTGAATGCCTGCTTTGAGCTGTTGTAGTTCTTTAGCGTCCATTGGGTGACCTCGGTGTTTGACCTTCCGACCTACTTACTAAACTTCCTTTTGTGTACTTTACATAAAACTGGTCTCGACGGTTTTAAATAAAGAGTACTGTCCGGACGTACTTCATCTGTATTGACCGTTTCAAAATCAAACATACTACACAATCTCGCGATTACTTTGATGCCCAGGAAGGTGACGTAGCTGGCACCCGTACACATCCTTGGACCTAATCCGAACGGAAAATAACTTCCCAGTGTCGCCTTCGCTTCTCCGCGAGAAAAGCGATCGGGATCAAACATATCCGGGTTTTCCCAGAAGGAGCGGTGGCGATGGACAACCCATGGACTGATAATCACCATGGATTCCTTAGGGATGAGTGTGTCCCCTAGCGTGGTGTCTTCGCGAGCGATACGTGAGAGATACAGAACAGGCGGATAAAGACGCAGAACCTCTTTAAACACATCACGTGTGAAACGAAGGCGCGGCAAATGCTCGTAGGAGATGCGACCACAAGCGGTTACCAGCTGCACTTCGGTTCGGATGCGCTCCACAATCTCCGGACATTGCGCAAGAATATAAACTGACCAACACAGCGCAGCGGACGTTGTTTCGTGGCTGGAGAGGAAAATGCTCGCGACCTGATCAACAAGTTGTGACTTCGTAAAACGCTTACCAGTGGAAGGAACACGTGCTTCTTGGAAGATCTGAAAGAAGTTTTGAGTGTTGGGCGGCTTGTTGTACATGTGCTCGTCGATGATCTGAGAAATCACCGCACGAACGTTCTCAGCAGTCTTCAAAGCAGCCTCAGTAAAGGCCGGCTGACCACCGCCAGAAAAGCGTTTCAGATCCAACGCAGTCCCTGCAACTTCCTCCTCATACTTCATTATGGAATTGAAGCACTGATGCTCCAGCTGAATCTCAATGGGCTTGGAGAACACGCAGCGAAAATTGACGTCAGCCACGAGGAAATTGATTTCTTCAGCCAGTTTGATGGTTTGGCCGGTTTCAGAATAAGTCAGGAGCCGTTCCACAAAGGAACTCAGGGCTTCCTGCAAATAGCCAAATGAAATCCGAACGCTGGAGTTGGAGAAAATCGGCGCAACCATCTCATGCTGATCCTGCCAGTCAACACCTTCAGCTGAAACAAGACCGTTATGCAGGATAGGCTTCAAAAGCTCAGCAATTCCGCCGCCTTTTGGGAAAATAGCTTGTTGTTCTTCTAAAACTCTGGACAGCAGCTTAGGCTCGTTCACAAGGAACTTGCGTGGATCATCATCATCGAACTGAAAAATCGCGCACTCGTAGAGCTCCTTAGGAATGACGCCAAGAGGGTCTGAGCTCAAATAATTGCTGAAGTTTCTCCAGCCTTCTGCGGCTTCTCCCGGATAGGGTGCTGGTGGTCGATATAATGAAATCTTGTTTTCCATTATCTACATTCATGTTGCGGCGGAAATTGGAATACTTCCGCACATTTCCCAACATCATCAGCGCGAGCCGACAGGAGAAGTAGGTGAGAACCCATGCGCAATAGTGCTTTGCGGGAATATAGAACAGCCCCCTTAGAGATTTGCTTTCGGGACTCTGCAAATTTTGTTTGATTACTAATCAAGAGAAAATACTCTGAGTAACCAATGGGTTTGGCCCTCTGAGCTGCACCCGTAAAAGCAAGCACCATAGGGCTTTAGCACTGTTGGAAAGAGCACGAATGAACAGTGAAAACCGCTCGTAGGTGACGCTAGGAAATGTCTTGTAGCCTTACCTGAATCTAAAAGCAGGCAGCAAAAGCACTGGGTTACTCGGAATATGCAGGGTTTGGAGCTGCGGTGCTATTCCGTAAAATCAGACGGCAGCCGAGCTCGACGCGCCGCGCACTTCGCTCCCCATCTGGTAGGGTCAGAGCTTCTTCCAGAAGGTTTAGCGCGACGTGTCCGATCTCTTCCATAGGTACATGGATGGTTGAAAGAGATGGGCTTGAAAGCTCTCCGAACAACGCGTTGTCAAAGCCCATAACAGACACATCATTGGGAATGGAATACCCAAGGTTCTGTAAGGCCTTCATCGCCCCAAGCGCAACGTTATCAGCTGAACAAAAGAAGGCAGAGTAGGGGGCTGGGCCTTTGTGTTCACTCAGCCAACGGCTGAAGTTTTCTTCCACCACATCCTGCTGATAATCGCCCACATCAATGATGTCTGAAAGGGGGGCTTCAAGCCCGGCCTGACGGTAAGCGTCCAGAAATCCTTCCATACGCTGCTTGGCTACACGCCGGTTGCCCCAGGTCAGCAAAGCAATCCGTTTGTGACCCAGCTGAAGCAGATGATCTGTAGCAAGCTTAGCGCCAAAGCGGTTGCTTGGTGCCACAGTGTCCACGCGCATAGACTGGTCCTGACCACTAAGGATCACGGCAGCTGATGGCAGTTTGTACAGCATATCGATCAGGCACTGCCGGTCATCCTGCATCACTGCGATGCCTTGAGGTCTGTGCTTGGCGACAGCCTGAACAATGTTGTCCGGATTGATCTCATCCTCTTCTTCAATCTGAGGAATAAGCCGAATGCCGCGGCTTTGGCACTCCTTCCTGAACGCGTTCAGCATGGTCCAGGCCACGAAGTTGCGGTCAGATTTTGGGAAAGCCTTTTTGGTCCCCACAAGCAGAACGGTTGAGAGCAGGGAGATGGAAGCTTTGCGTCGTCTCTTCGCCAGATATCCTGTCTCACGAGCAATGCTCAGCACACGTTCCTGCACCTCACTGCCAATGGGAGCAGAGGCGTTTAAAACATGAGACACAGTGCTGATTGAGACGTTTGCGAGTTTCGCAATCTGCTTGATACCCGTTGTCACGAGACTTCCACCATACATCAATAGGACGGGCAATTATTGAATGAAAAACTTTTCATGTGCAACGCCTACGTGCGCGCTGTTGTGTATCACTGACACCAAGCAATTGATGAATCTGCCTTATCCAATAAATCAATTTTGGCTCAGAACTGAAGTGATATCACGACCTGTTAAGTCATAACTAATTGAAAATAAAAAATATAAATACGATTAATCTACTTTGTGCTGAGGTTGAGGCAGATTGGGCTATCACCTAAATGCAGTCACGAGAGCTAATCATGAAAAAATTTTCATAAAGTCGTCTTGTTGTCAAACGGCGCTCCTGTCATCTTCGCCGGGTAACTGATTGTCAACAAAGGCTGTATTCGGGCTGCCAAGCGCAGTGGTGCGGGCTTGTTGCATATATGGAAGTAACTCGTTTTGCCAGGGAGGATCTGGGAAGGCGAGTTGGGGGAGAATTTGATGAAGAGCGTTACACTCACGTCGATTGCTGCTTTGACGCTGCCGTTTCTGGCCGCCAATGGTTGGGCCTATAATGAGGCGCCAATGCTTAAGCAGCTGGTCGAAGCCGGTCAATTACCACCGGTTGAAGAGCGCCTGCCGAAAAATCCACGCGTCATCCCGGTCTACGACAGCATCGGCACCTATGGTGGTGTCCTGAAGCGCGCCTTCAAAGGCCCAAGCGACCGTTGGGGACCAACCAAGCTCATGGAAGAGCGTGTGGTTGAAACCTACATGGACGGCGAGAAGAACCTGTCTCTGGTTCCGGGTTGGATCGGTGAGTATTCCGTGAGTGAAGACGCCCGCGAGTTCACCTTCACAATCCGCGAAGGCCTGCGCTGGTCTGATGGGGCTCCTGTCACTACCCGTGACGTGCGTTTCTGGTATGAGGATGTGTTCCTCAACGAAGACCTGATGCCATCAATCAAGGCGCTGTACACCTCCAACGGTGTGCCAATGAAGTTGTCTTTCGCCGACGATTACACCTTCACCGTTTCCTTTGAAAAACCATATCCGCTGTTCCTGACCGTTCTGGCCAAAGAAAGCACCGGTCGTCCGGGCCTCGATCGTCCAGGCTTCATCGAGCCATTCCATTACCTCAAAGACTATCACCTAACTTATGCTGATCCAGCTAAGCTGGAGGCGGCTATTGCCAAACATGGCGCCAAGAAATGGACTGATCTCTGGGATTCCAAAGGCCAGATCCAGGCATGGTGGTTCAACCCTGATATGCCAGTGCTAACTGCATGGCGCGTGAAAACACCGCCACCATCCGACACCGTGGTCATGGAGCGTAACCCTTACTATTACGGCGTGGACGCGGAAGGAAACCAGCTTCCTTATATCGACCAGATCGAGCACCGCTTGTTCCAGGACCCGGAAGCCATCAACTTCATGGCGATCCAAGGCGAAATCGACCTGCAGAACCGTCACATCAACGTGGCCGACTTCACACTCCTGAAAGAGAACGAAGCCAAGGGCGATTACACCATTGAGAAATGGACTAAAGCGCTCACATGGTCGATCATCCCGAACCTCAACTCCGCCGATAAGGTGAAGCAAGCACTGTTCGAGGATATCCGTTTCCGTGAAGCTCTGAACATCTCCGTAGATCGTGAAACCATCAACGAACTGGCGTTCTCAGGTCTTGGTGAATCTCGGCAGGCTTCCCCAATTTCTGGCTCACCGTTCTACGATGAAGAAGCGGAGACACGCTGGACTGAGTACGATCCGGATAAAGCCGCTGAACTTCTTGACGCAATCGGTCTCACAGAACGTGACGATGATGGGTTCCGCTTAATGTCTGATGGTCGCCGTCTCAGCCTCGTACTGGAAACGCGCTGGGACATTCAGGGCGAGCTTTTGGAAGTGGTTCGCACTTACTGGCAGGACGTTGGTATCGAAGTGCTGGTGCGCATCATTGACCGCACGCTCTACCAGCAGCACGTTGATACCGCTGACTTCGACATGGTGCTCGACACGTTCGATCGCTCTTCTGTCATCACCGCTGATCCGCTTCGCTTCCTTGGTCGTTATGGCTTCGCACCAAGCTACTTCAACTGGTGGAGCACCAACGGCAAATCAGGTGAGGAGCCACCAAAAGATCACCCGATCCGTGATGTCTGGAAAGCATGGGAGAATGCACAGACCGCGCACAGCCTGGAAGAGGCAAATGCCTACGCTCAGGAGATGGTGACCTTGCATAAACAGTACGGCTGGCATGTGGGACTCGTGGGTGAAACCCCAGCGGTCTACGTGCGCAAGAACAGCTTGAAAAACTTCCCTGCGGGGTTCGTCCACGACGACGCGTTACGCGGCGTTGGCCTCGCATATCCGCAGCAGCTCTATTTCTCCCAAGATTAAACTGCCTTGCGGTTGAGTTGGTGGCGGCGCTCCCGATGCCGCCACCGGCTCAATACTTCAAAGCTTCCTTGCAAGTACAACAAAACGGAAAAGGGAAATGGCAGGTTATATTGCGCATCGCCTTTTGTGGTCGATCCCGACATTGATCGTTATTACGATTGCCACATTCGTTATCATTCAGCTTCCACCTGGAGATTATGTAACGGCATACATTGCTGAACTGGTGGAAACTGGCGAAGTTATTGATGCGGAAACAGCTGCTCACATTCGTCATGAGTTTGGTCTGGATCGCCCAATGTACGAGCAGTTCCTGACCTGGATTGGCGGTATTCTGCTCCATGGTGACTTCGGACTGTCTCTTGACTGGAAACTCCCGGTTTCCGAACTGATCTGGGACCGTATCGGCCTCACACTGATGATCTCCGTGCTTTCATTGCTGATGACATGGGCGATCGCTATTCCGATCGGCGTCTATTCTGCAACCCGTCAGTACTCTTTCTTTGATCACCTCTTCACGGTTCTCGGCTTCCTTGGTCGCGGTATTCCGGACTTCCTGCTGGCCTTGGTGCTGATGTGGATGGGCTTCCTCTACTTCAACTTCCATGTCGGTGGCTTGTTCTCTCCGGAGTTTGAAAACGCCCCGTGGTCTATCGCCAAGTTTGTTGATCTGCTCTCCCACCTCTGGGTGCCGGTTCTGGTGCTCTCCACCGGTGGTGCTGCTGGCCTGCTGCGTATCATGCGCGCCAACATGCTCGAAGAGCTCGGCAAACCTTACGTTGAAACCGCCTATGCGCAGGGCCTCAGCGAGCGACAGGTTGTCTGGCGCTATCCGGTTCGTGTTGCGCTCAACCCGTTCATCTCAACCGTTGGCTGGGCATTGCCAGCACTCATTTCCGGCGATGTGATCACCGCTGTGGTGCTGAACCTGCCGACAACTGGTCCACTTCTTCTGCGTTCTTTGCAGAACCAGGACATGTATCTGGCCGGTGGCTTCATTCTCATACTTAGCGTCTTCACCATCATTGGCACGTTGCTTTCAGACATCCTGCTGGTGCTGACCGATCCACGCATTCGTCATTCGTGAGGCACTATGTCAGAGCAAACTCTTAGCGATACCGCTTTTGAACCTACTGTAGAGGTGAAGGAAAATTCCTCTTACACCGCCAAGCCGCTGACGTTGATGTGGTGGCGCTTCAAAAAGCACAAACTGGCCCTGTGGTCTCTGGGTGTCATCATCGTGCTGTATCTGGTCGCCGCATTTGCAGGCTTCCTGGCACCGTATGATCCATTCAAGCACAACCGACTGCATCCGTTCGTTCCACCGCAGTCCATCCACTTCTTCAGTGAAGATGGCACGTTTCAGGGCCCGTTTGTTTATGGCCTCAAGCGTCAGCGCGATCCGAACACCGCTCGTCTGTCCTTTGAGGAGGACACCAGCAAGATCAACCGCATCCGCTTCTTCGTGGAAGGTGATAAGTATAACTTCTGGGGCTTCATCCCAACCAAGCGGCACTTGTTTGGCGTAGAAGGGAAGCGCAATCGCATCTACATCCTTGGCACGGACAAGCTTGGACGTGATCTGTTCTCCCGTCTGGTCTACGGTGCACGTGTCACGCTTTCTGTTGGTCTGATCGGTGTATTCTTCTCCTTCGTGATCGGCATTACGCTTGGCAGTCTTGCAGGTCTCATTGGCGGAACTGTCGACACCATCATCCAGCGCATGGCAGAGCTTGTCCGCTCTATCCCAACCATCCCGCTCTGGCTTGGTCTGGCTGCTGCGCTGCCTGTGAACTGGGATCCGATCCTCGTCTACCTGCTCATTACGGTCATTCTGGCGCTGATCGGTTGGACCAACCTGGCGCGTGTTGTCCGCGGTCACTTCATGACTATCCGCAATCAGGACTTCGTGCTGGCGGCCCGCCTATCTGGCGCAACCAAAACTCGCATCGTGACCCGTCACATGCTGCCATCCATGACATCCTATGTGATCGCAGCGATCTCTCTGGCGATCCCTGAGATGATCCTGGGTGAGACAGCCCTAAGCTTCCTTGGTCTGGGTCTGCGTCCTCCAGTCATCAGTTGGGGTGTGTTGCTTCAGGATGCTCAAAACCTGCGCTCAATCGCACTGGCTCCGTGGCTCCTCATTCCGGGCGTGGCGATTGTTGTGACAATCCTTGCTTTCAACTTCCTTGGCGATGGCTTGCGTGATGCTGCCGATCCCTACCAAAAATAAGGAGAACGGATCATGCAGGATGAAACCATTCTCGAAATCAATGATCTCAATATCTGCTTTGAGATGCGTGAGGGAACCGTCAATGCCGTTAATGGCGTCACCTTCTCGGTAAAACCGGGTGAAGTGCTTGGCATCGTTGGTGAAAGTGGCAGTGGCAAGTCTTTGAGTGCACGCTCCATCATGAACCTGCTGCCCCGCAACGCAACGGTCACCAACGGTTCCGTGAAGTTCCGCAAAAATGATGGCGAAGTCGTTGATATTCTTGCGGAGAAGCGCGAAAGCCGCAAAATGCGTGAGCTGCGTGGCGGTCACATAGGTATGATTTTTCAGGAGCCTATGACAGCCCTCAGCCCGGTGCATTCCATCGGCAAGCAGATCATGACAACGCTGAACCTGCACACTGACCTTTCTAAGAAAGCGCAAGTGGAACGGGCAGCAGAACTGCTGGCTATGGTGCAGATGCCAAAGCCAATGGAGATGCTGAAGAAGTACCCACACCAGCTCTCTGGCGGCATGCGTCAGCGTGCCATGATTGCCATGGCGCTCTCCTGTAATCCTAGCCTGCTGCTGGCGGATGAGCCTACGACAGCGCTGGATGTAACCACAGAAGCGCAGATCCTCGATCTCATCATGTCCTTGCAGGATGAGCTGAATATGGCGGTGATCTTCATCACCCATAACTTCGGTGTGGTGGCAGAAATCGCAGATCGCGTCTCGGTTATGTATCTGGGCAATGCGGTGGAAACGGCAGCCGTGGATGACATCTTCTATCATCCGAAGCACCCATACACCCGTGCGCTACTGCAATCCATTCCGCGTCTGGATGGGCAAAAACGCCGCCGTCTGCAAACCATCGAAGGCATGGTGCCCGATCCGTTCAACCTGCCAACAGGCTGCGTGTTCCATACCCGCTGCGCTGAGAAAATGGCAGGCAAATGCACAAGCCAGATCCCTGAGTTGACGCATTTCGAAAACGATCAGATGGCCCGCTGTCATCTCCATCAGGCATAAGAGCGATACTCCCATGACTAATTTTCATATACCTGATGATGCTCTGATCAGCGTTGAAAAGCTGCAGATGCACTTTCCTATCAAAAAGGGCTTTCTGGGCCGTGAGCTGGGCGCTGTCAAAGCCGTTGATGATGTGTCGTTTTACATCAGAAAAGGCGAGACCCTGGGCATCGTGGGCGAAAGTGGCTCCGGCAAATCCACCACGGCACGCGCCTTGCTACGAGCCTACGAGCCAACCGGCGGCACAATCCGCTTCAAGGACCCTGAAGGAAATTGGCATGACCTGACCCACAAGAGTGAAGCAGAAATGCGCCAGCTCCGTCAGTACATGCAGATGATCTTTCAGGATCCGTACGCCTCACTCAATCCGCGCATGACGCTGTTGCAGCTGGTCAGTGAACCGCTGGTCAACAACGGCATCACCAATAAGAGTGAGCTGGAAGATCGCGTTGCCGACTTGCTCATCAAAGTGGGCCTGCGTCCGGAAAATATGACCCGTTATCCGCACGCGTTCAGTGGCGGTCAGCGTCAGCGTATCGGTATTGCCCGTGCTTTGGCTCTGAACCCAACCTTCATCGCGGCAGATGAGTCTGTATCCGCGCTGGATGTATCCATCGCCGCGCAAACCATAAACCTGCTGCAGGATCTGCAAGAGCAGATGGGACTGACCTATCTCTTTATCACCCACGATTTGAGTATGGTGGAGCACATCAGTGATCGCATCGGCGTGATGTATGCAGGACGATTGGTGGAAGTGGCAGATACCGCCAGCTTCTTTGAGCAGCCATTGCATCCATACTCTGAAGCGCTATTGTCTGCGATCCCGATCCCTGACCCAAAACGCGCCCGCGCCAAGAAGCGTGGTCTCGTCAAAGGGGAGGTGGCCGATCCGGCAAACCTGCCAGTGGGCTGCGCATTTGCAAGCCGGTGTCCGCACGAATCTGAGCTCTGCCACATGTCCAATCCGGAATTGACTGAAACAGCAGAAGGCCGGTTCGTCCGCTGCCATCACTCTGCTGACCTGAAGCTACAAGGGGCCAACTATGACCAATAAAAACGGAAGCCTCATTGCCTTGAGGCAGGGTCTTCAGGAAACTGACGAACTCAAACTTGCGCGTAAGTTTGCACCTGTCCTGCGACTGGACAGATCCGAACCATGGCGTCCAACCGCGATAGGCTTCACTGTTTTCGCTGAAGCGGGCAAATCCCCAAGTAGCAAGTTCGAAATTGCACCCAAAGCTGACCGCGTCATCGAGTATGCGATCTTCTGGGACTACGACATCCAGCATTTGTATGATCTAGAGCACGTCTGGGTTCATCTGAACGCAGAAGATCAGGTTATCTCTGTTGAAGCATCTCAGCACGGCAAGCGTGTTGAAATGAAAAACGGTGATGCTTTGCCGCTTGAAAATGGCCGCGTCACGCTATGGGCAGAACCTGGCAAACACGCCCATTTTGCATCCCGTGATACCATGAAGGAACGTGAAGCACACACCCGTTACGAGTGCTCGTTGGGGGCGGGGTTACATGGTGTTCATATGGGGAATCCGTTCTCGCAGGAGTTTGGTGAGGTCACTCCATATGAACACCGCCTCGCACGCCTGCAAATGCAGCGCTTGGTGCTGGAACCATCCTACGGTGAAACACTGCGCTGGGATTGTGCTGAAGGCGATCTGCTGCCGTGGGCTCGTGTTGAAAGCTGGATTCCCGAGCGTGTAAAGCACCTCATCAGCGATCTGCGTGAAACCCTTCCGCACTTCAAAGCGATCTTCCTGGATTGCGGTGATACCCTCATCGATGAAGGCACTGAAATCAAAAAGGAAGGCAGCGATGTCGCTTATGGTGCTGAGCTGTTGCCACATGCTCGCGAAGCGCTGAATACGTTAGTCTCACGCGGCTATCGCCTAGCCCTCGTGGCAGATGGCCCACGAGCAACCTTCGAGAACATTCTGGGACAGCACGACCTTTGGGATCACTTCGAAAGCCACACCATTTCAGGTGATGTAGGTGTGCTGAAGCCTGATTTTAAAATGTTTGGAACAGCAATGACATCACTCGGACTGAGTGAAGCTGATGCGCCGAACATCGTCATGGTGGGCAACAACCTTGAGCGCGACATCAAAGGTGCGAACGGAGCAGGCCACAAGAGCATCTTCCACAAGTGGACGCAGCGCCGCAACGTTGTGCCGGCGGATGCCAGTGAAGAGCCAACACGCACCATCGCCTCCCTTCATGAGTTGGTGAGCTGTATCGAGCAGATCGAACTGTCGCTCTCCTGAAATCCTGAGAAATACCCCATTTACAAGGAGTGGTTTTGTGCCAAAGACACAATTCCCCTGGCAAATCAAAAAGGGTGAGCCCTTAAGCTATTGGGAGGTCTCTGGACTGACGGAGACACCCTTTGCTGGTGAGGCAGATACCCTGCCGGATAAGGTGAACTACACCTACATCAATGGCTTTACGGATGTGGGCGATCTGCCATGCCGTATTGCCTTCTGGAATGACATGAAGGGCAGGGAAGTGCCATGCCCGGTGGGTGTTGAACTCACTGAAACCCGCATTCAGCCTTCCCAATCCGTACTGGATTTCAGCGGCTTCTGGTTCTGCCCAACCCACCTGCAACGTGTTTTGCGCTGTGTGATCAATGCCCCGGTTGCGGGCAACTATCAGTTCCGCGTCCGCACCGCTGGTGGTGCGCGTGTCTGGGCCAATGGGAAGCTCGGCTTCGCGTTTGAGCCTTTGGTGCGCAACAAGCCGCGGGAGAGTATCGAAGCGCTGACCCTGTCTGAAGGTGCTAACGAGATCCTCGTGCATCTGGAAGACATCGCTGAGCGCGATACCGTCTACTCCCTGGAGCTTATCTATGAAGGCTCTGAGGCAACAGAAGCTGACCTTCAGGTCGGTCTCAGCGCCTCCTATGATGCAAAGGCGCTCAAAGCAGCAGAAGCGTTCATCTCCAGCGTCCAGCCGGATAAGCTCTACTACTCTCAAGGCCACGTGGAGCTTCAGTTTGACGGCGCCTTGCCGGAAGACGCACAGATCCACGTTGAAACGTTGCCACTGCTCAAGCCAACGCTGGCCGGAAGCAAGAACGCCTATACCCTGCTAAAAGGCTCCAATCGCCTGATTGGTCCAAGCGTTGATGAGCTGGCTCCAGCCACCAACCTGGTGCGGGTGACTCTTGTCACGCAAGGGCTTGGCGTTGCCCGTGAGGTCGGCGTTGTCTGTCTGAAAGATCTACAGCAAGGCTCTGGTGCAACGCTGGAAGAACGCCGTGCAGGGCTCTTGGCCTCCAGCGCCCAGACAGGGGAAAGCCATCTCTCCCACGCTCTGTCAAAGCTGCATATGGGTACTGATCTGGCAACCTCTGAGAGACTGCTTTTAGAAGCTCTGAGCAAGATCTCCCGCCGTGAAGATTGTGCTGATTTTGCCTTCCTGCCACTGCTATGGATCTGGAAAGACCATGCTTGGACAAAGCTTTCAGAGCAAACCTGGCGCCGTGTCCGCTCCACCATCCTTGGCTTCCGCTATTGGTTCGATGAGCCGGGCAATGATGCCATGTGGTTCTGGAGTGAAAACCATACACTCTGCTTCCACGCATCTCAGTATCTGGCGGGATCAATATTCCCGGAAGATCTGTTCCTCTGCTCCGGTCGCAAAGGCCAGCAACAAAAGCAAGTTGGCTATGAGCGTCTGTTGAAGTGGTTTGAAACCGTTGAGCGGGATGGTTTGGCGGAATGGAACTCCATTCCATACTACCCAATCGACTTCATCGGTCTGACAGCCCTGTATCATCTGGCACCAGATGCCGACATTCGTGATCGCTCCAAAGCACTGATGGATTCCATCTTCCAGATGATGGCACTGCACACCCAGTCCGGTCTGCCAGCCGGCACCATGGGGCGGTGTTACGACAAGGATATCTTTGCCGGTCCAGCCAGTGAACTGGCCACGCTCTGCCACTTTGCGTGGGGCAACGGTTTTGTCTCCTCCGGCAACTTCGCCTCAACCATGATTGCGTTGAGCGATTATACGCCGCCGGAAGAAACAAGCGCCTACGCATCTGTTCCGCAAGGCCGCGCGCTGGAAACCAGCTACACGCAGGGCCATGAACATGCAGGCAAGCTGAAGCTCTACAAAACGTCAGAGGCGCAGCTTTCAACCGTGGTGGATCACAAAACCGGTCAGCACGGCCATCAGCAACATGTTCAAGATGTGATGCTCGCAGGCAATCCGTATGCGCGGTTCTGGGTTAATCACCCCGGAGAAACGCAAGTTTGGGGCAGCGGGCGTCCGTCTTACTGGTCTGGCAACGGAACGCTTCCGCGCGCCGATCAATCAGGCCCGGCTGGTCTAATGATTTTCAACGGAGCTGAAGAAGAGGCGGACTTCACCCACCTCTATGCACCATTGCATGTATGTGATGAGCATGAACTCACTGGCAACTGGCTCTTTGCCCGCGTCAAAGACGGCTTCATCGCCTTCTTCGTCGCAAACGGTATTGAACCACTGCAAACCGGCTGTTTCGCAGGTGTCGAGTTCCGCAGTGATGGCCGCCGCAACGCGTGGCTGACCGTAACCGGCTCAGCACAAACAGAGACCTTCACAGAGTTCAAGGCTCGTCTGATTGCCAGTAAAATCAGCTGGAATGCAGAGGCTTTGACCCTGAGCGCTGAGATCGAAGGACAAGGCTCTCTTTCGCTTAACTGGGAAGGGGATCTGAAAGCCAACGGTGAGTGCATTAGCTTCGAAAACCTCAGCCCCGTTCCTCGTATCGGCCTCAAACGATTGGATCAATCTTGCTCAACTCAGGAGGCAGCTCATGTTTGAAGCATCCAGACTTGAAGAAGCGCTGGCCCTGACAGCAGATGGGTTCCGCAGCCTGAAGGGCATCAATGATGCGCCTTCAGAGCTTGATGGCGATGGATCCATTCATTTCGATGAGTGGGACTGGGAAGTCGGCGTTGGCCTCTACGGCTTTTATAAGCACGCCTGCAAAACAGGTGATGAGCGCATGAAGCGCAATTTGGCCAACTGGTACGACATGCAGATCGCACGCGGCCTGCCACCGCGCCAGATCAACTCCACAGCGCCCATGTTGTGCCTGGCCTTGCTGGCACGGGAAACCAACAACGAACGCTGGAAGCAGATCGTGACCGACTGGGCCGAATGGCTGGTCAACGATATGCCGAAGACCGTTGATGAGGGCTTCCAGCATCTGGTCAAGGAACGTGAAAACGACGGTCAGCTCTGGGATGACACGCTCTTCATGGCAGGTCTGTTTATGGGCGTGGCTGGGGATTGGTTGGATCGCCCGGACTGGGTGGAAGAAGCCTACTACCAGTTTCTGGTCCATGGCCGGTATCTGTCAGATCCGGTGAGTGGCCTCTGGTATCATGGTTGGACGTTCCTCGGAAACCACAACTATGCCGAAGCCTTTTGGGCGCGCGGCAATGCGTGGATCACCATCGCTGTGCCGGAACTGTTTGAGCTCGTCGGCGAACGCTACGGCCCGGCAGCTCGACAGATTAAAGCGCTCTATCGCCGTCAGGTGGAAGCTCTGCTGCCGCTTCAGCTGGAAGATGGCATGTGGCCAACTCTGCTGGATCAGCCAGACTCTCCACCGGAAACATCCGCAACTGCAGGCTTTGCCTATGGTCTGCTGCGCGGCATGAGAACGGGAATTCTGCCAGAAAGCTATCTGCAACCTGCGCTCAAAGCAGCTTCTGCCGTGCTGGAGCGGATTGATGGGACTGGGATTGTTCAGGAAGTCTCTGACGGGACGGCCATGGGGCATGATTTTGAGTTCTACCGGAACATTCCGAACACCCCCACACCATACGGACAGGCTCTGGCAAGCCTTCTTTTGATTGAACTTCTTGCTGCTAAGGAAATTTTGCAAGATGTCGCTTAATACACACCATGTCACTGTCACAGACGGCGAAAAAGACATAACGCAGGCCGTCCAGCAAGCGATTGACGCAGTTCATGCTGCTGGTGGTGGTCAAGTTGTGCTGCCAAGAGGGCAGTGGGTCTCAAAGGCCTTAAAACTCAAGTCCTTTGTCGATCTGCACCTGCCAACCGGCTGCGAACTTTCCTGTTCAACCGACTACGCAGACTATGAAGCTGGTAAGGTCTCCGTCATTGCGGAAGATTCTGACCGTGCTTTCATCACAGCGCGTGACCAGCAAGGCATCTCCATTTCCGGCAGCGGAACCATCCACGGTCACAGCGATAAATGGTGTGGTCGTGACGGCCTCTTTGAAGGCACGTTCTGGCCGAAGATGCTACGCCCGCGTATCGTCGTCTTCGAAAACTGCAAAGACATCAGCCTTTCCGGCATTTCCATTGTAGAAGCGCCCATGTGGACCATCCACCTGATCGCCTGCCATCAGGTGAAGGTGGAAAGCCTGCGCATTCTCAATGATATGCGCATGCCAAACACCGACGGCGTCAACTTTGACAGCTGCACCGATGCCTCCATCTTCAATTGTGTGATCCGCGCCGCAGATGATGCGGTCTGCGTGAAAACCTGCCGCAAGGAAGATGAGAGCCTCAACGGTCCGGCAGAGCGGATCATTGTCAGCAACTCCATCCTGTCCTCCAAGTCCTGCGCCCTGAAAATCGGCACAGAAACCTATCAGGATGTGCGCGACGTTCTGTTCACCACCTGCACAATCACAGAATCCAACCGTGCATTCGGTATCTTCTCCCGCGATGGTGGTGATATCGAACGCATCCGCTTCTCCAACTGCACAGTCCAGTGTGAGCAAACGCCGGATGGGTTCTGGGGCAGTGGTGAAGCAATCACCATCAACGCTCTGCCACGCGTGGCGGGTGATGTGCCGGGCTATGTGCGCGATGTAGCAGCAGACGGCATCACAGGCCGCGCGCAAGGGGCGATCAACATTGTTGGACACGAAACCCAGCAGATTGAGAACGTCACACTCAGCAACATCCAGCTTTCATTAGAAGCAGGCAAGTTCCCGGATGCTTACTATCTGGATCTGCGCCCAAGCCCTCATGACGTAAACCTGCTTGATAACCCGGAGCAGGGGCGCCGTAACGCGTGGGTCAAAAACGAAGCTGGTCAGATCCTCGGCCTGGAGCCGTACCCGAATGGATTGCCGGGTCTCTGGCTGGATCAGGCCAACAACATCACGTGCAACGATGTTGTGATCCATCGGCCTGCAACGCTGCCGAAAGGCTGGTCTGAACAGGAGACCGAGCTCGGCCACGTAACCAACGTTTGCTTCAGCAAACCTGCAAGTTCTCTTAGTGCTGTTTAGGAATAAGACATATGCTGAATCAGTTTGATTTGAATGGAAAAACTGCAATCGTAACGGGCTGTGACACTGGCTTGGGTCAGGCGATGGCCGTTGGGCTCGCCAAAGCTGGCTGCGATATCGTTGGCGTTAATGTGGTAGAGCCCGTAGACACCATCGCCGTCATGGCTGATACAGGCCGCAAGTTCTTTGATCTGCGCGCAGACCTGAGCAATAAAGAGGCTCTTCCGGGTGTTGTCGCTGACGCTGTTGCAGCCACAGGTAAGGTCGATATTCTGGTCAACAACGCTGGCATTATCCGCCGTGAAGATGCACTGGACTTCTCTGAGGACGACTGGGATGCGGTGATGAACCTCAATATCCGTTCGCTCTTCTTCCTCTCCCAGCTGGTGGCAAAGCAGTTCGTTAAGCAGGGCAACGGCGGCAAAATCATCAACGTGGCTTCCATGCTCTCATATCAGGGCGGCATTCGCGTTCCATCTTACACCGCCTCCAAAAGCGCTGTTCTGGGCCTGACCCGTGCGCTGGCAAACGAGTGGGCAAAGCACGGCATCAACGTCAATGCGATTGCACCGGGCTACATGGCAACCAACAACACCGCAGCGCTGCGTGCCGATGCCGACCGCAATCAGGCCATTCTGGAACGTATTCCAGCAGAACGTTGGGGTGAACCTGGTGACGTGGCTGGCCCGTGCGTCTTTCTGGCCTCTGAAGCGGCGTCCTACGTCAACGGCTTCACACTGGCTGTCGATGGTGGCTGGCTCGCCCGCTAACTGAACTACAAAACCAAAAACGAAGAACGCGCAGTTGAACAACTGGGCGCACGGAGATCTGCGCCCAATCGCCGAATTTTAGGAGATTATCATGGAAGTCAGACAGGCAATTCACAGCGAGCATGCCAAGACACTGGACACAGAAGGCCTGCGCCGCGAGTTCCTCATCGAAAGCATTTTTGCTGCCGATGAAATCACCATGACCTACAGCCACGTAGACCGCATCATTGTAGGCGGTGTCATGCCGGTGAACACGGAAGTGGTACTGGAAGCAGACTACGGCAAGAAACTGGGTGTTTCCTACTTCCTGGAACGCCGTGAAATTGGCTTCATCAACGTAGGTGGCCCCGCTGTCATCACCGTTGATGGTGAAAGCTATGAAGTCGCTCAGGAAGAGGCACTTTACGTCGGCATGGGCGCTAAAGACGTCTCCTTTAAGAGCGTCGATAAGCAGAACCCGGCCAAGCTTTACTACAACTGCGCTCCAGCTCACAAAACCTACCCAAACAAGAAGGTGACACTGGCAGAAGCTTCTCCGGTCACTCTGGGTGATGCTGAAAACTGCAATGAGCGCACCATCAACAAGTACTTCGTGCCGGATGTGCTACCAACCTGCCAGCTGCTTATGGGCATGACCAAATTGCATCAGGGGTCCATCTGGAACACCATGCCGGCCCACACTCATGATCGTCGTATGGAGGTGTATTTCTACTTCAACATGAACGACGATGCAGCCGTTGTGCACCTGATGGGGGAACCGCAGGAAACCCGCCATCTGTTCGTTCACAACGAGCAGGCCGTGATTTCTCCAAGCTGGTCCATTCATAGCGGTGTTGGTACCCAGTCCTACACCTTCATCTGGGGCATGACCGGCGAAAATCAGGAGTTCACCGACATGGATCACATCGCGGTGCCTGACCTGAAGTAATCATCGCCAGATCCGATGAAAACCAGTGAGCCTCGCTTCAAAAGAAGCGGGGCTTTTTGCTGTGTGGGCAGGTGAGGGACCACATATCCCCAAAAACTCAGAGTGATAAAACAGGCGCAAATTGTCTCAGTGGTACATCTGAGAGCTGCCGTCACAGTCATCTGCAGACCGAAATCTGATCCGCAATAAATCCATATAACCTCTGATATTTTTACTACTCGAGCTGAACGGGCAGGGCGCCCATGCATTCAGTATGCCTGAAATGAGCTGGAATAATTCCAGAAAATGACTCACGCAAACGTTTGCGCAAACGGTTGCGTAACTCATGCGCGCCTGTTAACGTCTCTTCAATCGAGACAACGCGGAGGACTTGCTGCAATGAAGAAGGGCGTACTTTTAAACGCTCCGGTCTCTAGCATTATCTCTCATATGGGCCATGGGGATGGTCTTTGTGTTGGAGATGCCGGGCTCCCAATTTCCAAGGATGTCGAGCGCATCGACCTTGCAATTACAAAGGGCCTGCCGGGCATGCTGGAAACAGCAAGCGCGATCACAGCTGAAATGCAGGTGGAGCGGGTAGTAATTGCTGAAGAGCTGATCGAACAGCAACCAGCCTATCATTTGCGTTTGCGCTCACTGATTGCCGAAATCGCTAAATGTCAGGGCACCAACGTAGAGACCACAACTGTCTCTCATGAGGAATTTAAGGCATTAACGGGCAAATGCCGGGCAGTGGTGCGCACGGGAGAATGCACACCCTACGCCAATGTGATTTTCTATTCAGGCGTGACGTTCTGAGGAAAGTCTACAAAACCATTCGGGCTTTGGGAGAGGACACCCAGTGACAACCCTTCTTCAACTTCAGGGAATTGAAAAATCCTTCTCCGGGATCAACGTGCTCAAATCCGTTGATCTGACCATCCGTGCCGGGCGTGTTGTGGCTCTGGCAGGTGAAAACGGTGCGGGCAAATCAACCCTGATGAAAATCATATCGGGCATCTATCAGCGCGATGCGGGTAAAGTGGTCTACAAGGGCAAGGAAGTAGAGTTCACCACCGCGCGTCAGTCCATGGATGCCGGAATTGGCATTATCCACCAAGAACTTAATCTGCTTCCTGAACTCTCCGTCGCTGAGAATATCTATCTGGGCCGCGAACCGACCAAACTGGGCAAGATCCAGTGGGATGTGATTGAACGGGAAAGCAAAAAATACCTCGCACAGCTGAAGCAGGATATTGATCCCAAAACCCCGTTGGGTAGACTTTCTATCGCGCAGCAGCAGATGGTTGAGATCGCAAAAGCGCTCTCGCTGAATGCTGAAGTGATCATCATGGATGAGCCGACCGATGCTCTCACCGATGTTGAGACAGCAATCCTGTTCGAAGTCGTCGATGAGCTGCGCGCCCAGGGAAAAGGCCTCGTCTTCATCTCACACCGTCTGGGCGAAATCTTCCAGATGTGTGACGACATCGCAATTCTGCGCGACGGTGAAATGGTCCATCAGGGCCCGGTCTCTGAAATCACCGAGGACGACCTGATCCGCCACATGGTGGGCCGCGAGCTTTCTGATCAGTATCCATTCGTACCCGCTGTTCCAGGCGATGTGCGCATTGAAGTTGAAAAGCTCACCGCACACGGCGCCAAGGAAATCTCGTTCACAGCCCATGCCGGTGAAGTGGTTGGTTTTGCTGGCCTCGTCGGGGCAGGGCGAACAGAGCTGGCAAAGGCCATTTTTGGCGCCAACCCGATTAAAAGCGGTGCAGTCAAAATCGACGGTAAGGAGATCCGCCTCAGATCTCCGCAGGACGGCGTGAAAGCACAGATCGGCTACGTCACCGAAGACCGCAAGCAGGAAGGCCTTGTTCAATCTCAGGAGCTGGGCACCAACATGTCCCTCACAGGACTGGACCGTTTTTGCAACGCATTCGGTTTCGTCAACAAAGCCTCTGAAGCGGTCACCATCAGCGAATACATCGAAGCCTTCGCCATCAAGACCAGAGATGCAAACACCATCATCTCCAACCTGTCCGGTGGCAACCAGCAGAAGGTCTCCATCGCCAAGTCCCTGGTGCCGGAGCCAAAGGTTCTCATCCTCGATGAACCAACTCGCGGGGTGGATGTTGGCGCAAAGCGCGAAATCTACACGCTGATCAACAAGCTGAAGGCAGAGGGCCTTTGCATCCTGCTGATCTCCTCCGACATGCCAGAGCTTCTGGGCATCTCTGATCGCATCCTCGTCTTGTCCAGTGGCAAGCTGACCGGATCGTTCGACAGAGACGAAGCCACACAAGAAAACATTATGCGCTGCGCCGTTGCAGGCCAAACAAACGGGTAAAACAGATGAAGCTCAACGACTTTATCAGTGAAAATAAGTCTCTGATTGGCCTGATTATCCTGATGGCCGCAGTGTCCTTCGCCAACGCCAACTTCCTCGGCGTTGACAACATGCTCAACATCCTGCGTCAAACCTCGATCAACGCCGTCATCGCCATGGGCATGACCTTCGTGATCCTGACAGCGGGTATCGATCTGGCGGTCGGCTCCATTCTGGCCTTTGCAGGCGCGATCTGCGCAAGCCTTATCGGTATGGATACACCACTTGTCATCGCGCTGTTCATCACCATCATGGTGGGTGCAGGTCTCGGTGCCACCAGCGGCGTGATTATCAGTTATTTCAACGTCCAGCCATTCATAGCAACTCTGGTCGGCATGACCATGATCCGCGGCGCGACGCTGGTCTACACACAAGGCCGCCCGATCTCCACCGGTTACTTTGATGTGGCTGAAAGCTTCTACCAGTTTGGCGGCGGTTACATCTTCGGCATTCCGAACCCGGTGATCCTGATGGTCGTTATCTTCGCGATCTGCTGGTTCATCCTCAGCCAGACCCGTTTCGGTCGTTACGTTTACGCCATTGGCGGCAACGAGAACGTGGCGCGCCTGTCCGGCATCAACGTCAAAAAAGTCAAAATTCTTGTCTACGCCCTCAGCGGTGCGCTCGCAGCACTGGCAGGCATCATCCTGACAGCACGTCTTGAATCTGCACAGCCAACAGCTGGTCTTGGTTACGAGCTCGACGCGATTGCAGCGGTGGTTCTTGGTGGCACCAGCCTCGCTGGCGGCAAAGGCCGGATTTTCGGCACCATTATTGGTGCCCTTATCATCGGTGTGTTGAATAACGCACTGAATATTATGGATGTTTCATCCTACTACCAGATGATCGCAAAAGGTGCGGTTATCCTTCTGGCGGTTGTCGTCGACAGCCGTGGCAAATCAAACGCGTGAGCAAACAAACTGAACCTCGGGAGGTTTCTATGAAAAAACTAGTGAGTTTGGCAGCAGGTGCTGCTCTTCTTCTCGGCTCCACAGCAGTTTCCATGGCACAGGACACATTGGCTCTGGTCGTGTCCACACTGAACAATCCGTTCTTTGTGACCCTGAAAGAAGGTGCAGAAGCTCGCGCAAATGAGCTTGGCTACAAAATCGTTGTTCTCGACAGCCAGAACGATCCGGCTAAAGAGCTGGCAAACGTGGAAGATGTTCTCAGCAAAAACGTTGCTCTGCTGATGATCAACCCAACTGACTCCGACGCAGTTTCCAGCTCCATCCGCGCTGCAAACCGCAAGGACGTTCCGGTTGTTACCCTCGACCGTGGTGCAGCACGCGGCAAAGTGGTTTCCCACGTTGCGTCTGACAACATCCTCGGCGGTGAAATGGCTGGTGAGCTGATCGTTGAAACCCTGCGCGGCAGCGGCAAAATCGTTGAGCTGGAAGGTGTTCCAGGCACTTCCGCAGCGCGTGACCGTGGCACAGGCTTCAAAAAAGCAATGCACGGCGCATCCGGCATCGAACTGGTTGCAGTTCAGCCAGCTGACTTTGACCGCACCAAAGGCCTGAACGTGATGGAAAATATCCTGCAGGCACAGCCAGAAATCGATGCAGTGTTCGCACACAACGATGAAATGGCTCTGGGTGCAATCAAGGCAATTGAAGCTGCAAACCGCGACATCATCGTCGTTGGCTTCGACGGCACCGACGACGGCGTAAAAGCTGTTGAAGAAGGCGCAATGCTGGCAACTGTTGCTCAGCAGGCTGGCATGATCGGTTCCATCGGCGTAGACACTGCGGATAAAGTCCTTAAAGGTGAAAAAGTCGACGCGTACACTCCAGTTGCGCTGAAACTTGTAACCAAGTAAGTGCAAGTAATCTGAATAAAATCGGGTTTGGCGCAAGCGCCAGACCCGACTCTTTGAACCGGAGCGGAAATGGTCAGTATCAAGGATGTTGCACAAGCTGCGGGGGTCTCCGCATCTACAGTGTCTCACGTGATCAACGAGACACGCCATGTTGCTCCCCTGACCAAGCAAAAAGTGGAGGAAGCCATCCAGTCCCTTGGTTTCCAGCCAAGTATGATGGCCCGCGCGCTCAAGGTTAAACGCACCAACATCATCGGCATGTTGGTCTCCAGCAGCTCCAACCCATTCTTCGCAGACGTTGTTCGCGGCGTGGAAGAGGGCTGCTACCAACACAATTTCAGTCTCATCCTGTGTAACTCAGGGCATCAGTCCGACAGGCAGCTGGCAAATCTCAACACCTTGCTTCAGCGCCGCATTGATGCCCTCATGGTGATGACCACCAAAACAGACCCGGCGCTTTACGAGCAGCTCAGCAAGCTGGGCAAACTGCCAAAAGCCATTCTGGATTCCGCCCCGCATCCAAACGCCTGCACCCTGCAGGATGACTCCGTTCTGGGCGGCAGGCTGGCAACAGAACACCTGATCAATCGTGGCCTGACCAAAATCGGCTGCCTCATGGGCCCGCAGGATCATCCGCGTTCTATTGAACGTTACAAAGGCTACAAAACGGCTATGGAAGCTGCGGGCTTGCCCGTGGAAGAAAAGTGGCAATCTGCCGGTCTTCTCACCGCATCCGGCGGTTATGAAGGCATGAAGCAAATTCTGGAAGCGGACAGCCAGCCAGAAGCGATCTTCGCCTTCAACGACCTCATGGCCATGGGCGCCTACCGGGCCATTCAGGAGCGCGGCCTGCGCATTCCCGAAGACATCTCCGTTATCGGATACGATGACGTGGAGTATGCCTCCTACATGGCGCCTACGCTGACAACCATCAAACAGCCCAGCTTTGAGCTTGGGCTAAGCGCTGCAGAAGCGCTGATCAATCATCTGGAAGAGAAGACAGAGATGCCACCCGTGATCAAACTGGTGCCAGAACTCGTCGTCCGCAGCTCCGTTATTAACTAGGAATAACTCATGTCCATCGCCATTGTCGGTTCCATCAATGTTGATATCACAACCCGTTCTGACCGCTTGCCTCAGCCGGGCGAAACGCTGCATGGACAAAGCTATGCCATCAACCTGGGCGGAAAGGGCTGCAATCAGGCCGTTGCCGCTTCTAAACTGGGTGGTGACGCAAAGCTGGTCGGCCGCATCGGCAAGGATGGCTTTGGTGACATCGCAGCCCAGCATCTGGCAGATATGGGCGTTTCAACCGAGCATGTTCATCTGGATGAAACCCACGGCACCGGCATCGCCGTCATCGGCGTAGACGCAAACTCTGAAAACAGCATCATTGTCATCGGCGGTGCAAACCTGGCCGTTGATGAAAGCGATCTGGAACGCTCTGCAGAAGTGCTGGAAACCGCCAAGATCATGCTCATGCAGCTGGAGATCCCGGTTGAAACCTGCCTGAGCGCAGCGAAGAAAGTCCGTGCCTCTGGCGGTAAGGTGATCTTCGATCCAGCCCCAGCACCAGTCCATGGTCTGCCGGAAGGCTTCCTGCAAAACGTGGATGTTGTCACACCAAACGAGACTGAAACCGAAATCCTCACAGGCTTCCGCCCAACCAACGCAGAAGAAGCAGCCCATGCTGCGAACCTGCTGAGAGAGCAGGGCGTTGCTGC
Organism: Pseudovibrio sp. SCP20; assembly: GCF_057774105.1. Lineage (NCBI taxonomy): Bacteria > Pseudomonadati > Pseudomonadota > Alphaproteobacteria > Hyphomicrobiales > Stappiaceae > Pseudovibrio > Pseudovibrio sp. SCP20. The sequence continues at coordinate 1,069,247 of NZ_JBYMDH010000001.1, forward strand.
GGCTGTCGTGAAACTGGGTGCACGCGGCGTCTACTTTAAAGATGAGACAAGCGAAGGGTTCGTAGAGCCGTTCAAAGTGAATGCGATTGACACTGTGGCAGCCGGAGATTGCTTCAACGGCGGTCTGGCCTATGCGTTGGCTGGCGGTAAAACTCTGGCAGAAGCTGTCCGCTTCGCTGCTGCTTGCGGCGCGCTCTCCACCACCAAACACGGCGCAGCCACATCTGCACCAACACTAGCTGAAGTCGAAGCCCTGATGGGCGCCTAAGGCTGATCAGAACAAGCAAAGTTGGGGTTGGCAGCCTTTTCGCAACCCCAACTGATACTGCATGCGGCGCCTCGTTAGATAAGAAGACGCCGCAAAATAATGCTTAGCCGCGGCCACGATAGGTCGGCACGCCCTGTTCTGGAATCCAGACGCCTTTTGGCTCTTCACCGGTCTGGTAGAACACATCAATCGGAATACCACCACGCGGATACCAGTAACCGCCAATGCGCAGCCAGATCGGGTTCAGCGTGTCCACCAGACGCTTGCCAATGGAAACGGTGCAGTCTTCGTGGAACGCACCGTGGTTGCGGAAGGATGTCAGGAACAGTTTCAGAGACTTGCTCTCAACCAGCCACTGGTCTGGGACATAATCAATCACCAGATGCGCAAAGTCAGGCTGGTTGGTGATCGGGCACAGTGAGGTGAACTCCGGCGCAGTAAAGCGGATCGCATAAGGCGTACCCTGCTGAGGGTTTGGAACCTTCTCCAGAACAGCTTCTTCAGGGGACTGCGGCTGAACAGTGTCACCGCCCAGCATGGTCAGATTTTTATAGATATCGTCTTTGCTCATTGCTCTCTCGAACTCATTTGTCGGTTCAAAGGATTATGCGTTAAACGCCGCGCTTGTTGCCCCACAGCAGCACATGCAGCTGCGGCAGAATGCGTGGCTTGAACCATTGATCGGAAACAGTTTTGTCCACCAGCCAGTGCATACGGTCCATGATGCCGTCCATGTCGATGGCCGCATCATCATCCTCAGGCGGAGGAGGGGTGTGGTTGCCCGGCTGCAGGTACATCGGCAGATAAGGGTAGCGCTCGCTAACGTCTTTGGCCCAGTCGTAGTCCACATCATCAAACACCACCACTTTGATCACACAGGTGGCGGTGTTGAGCGCAGCATCCAGACAAGCGTCAAACTTGTCCCAGTTCACGACCTCACCAGAAGAAGGTGGCTTAGGGCTCAGCACCAGCGTATCCAGATCCGCAAACCAGTCCCGTGCAACAGAGCCTTGCGTCTCGATCGCGAACTTGTAGCCTTTGGCTTTGCCAAGCGCGATCAGCTTTGAGAAGTCCTGAATGGCAGGATTGCCGCCGGATAGAGAAACGGTGATCGGCTGTCCGCAGGAAAGCTCCTCAACCTTCTTCCAAACGTCCTCACTGTCCATCTGGTCCCAGGTATGACGATAGGCACTGTCCACCGCATGCAAGGTGTCACACCAGCTGCATCGGTAGTCACAGCCACCAGCCCGCACAAAAACGGTCGGCTCGCCAATCAAAGCACCTTCGCCCTGGATGGTTGGCCCAAAGATCTCGCTGATACTGAGTTTGCTCATGGTCGGTATTCCGCCCATGTTTTTGGAGTTTCACTCACACGTACCGCGCAGGTCTCCACCCAGTGGCCTTTACAGAACTCGTAAATGGTCTTGGCCAGAAATTCGGAAGTGACCTGATCATGCCCAAACACCTCGTTCAGGTGCCGGTGGTCCAGCTCATCATCAATGAAACGCTTGAGCGGTTTCAGCTCGGTGAAGTCCACCACGAAGCCGTATTCATTGAGAAACTCGCTGGCGAGCTCAACCACCACGATGTAGTTGTGCCCATGCAGACGCGCGCAAGGATGTCCCTCCGGCATTTCGCAGAGTTGGTGCGAAGCCGAGAAGTGAAATTCCTTTGTGATTTTGTACATTATGGTTCCGCTCGTTCCACCGCGGATTTCCAGTAGTCCGGATCCGCGTATTCCGTTGGGTCCTCAACACCCGCAATATCAAAGGCTTCACGCCGTTCAACACAGGTGCCGCACCGCCCGCAGTGTTTCTCTCCGCCTTTGTAGCAAGACCATGTGTCCTCAAACGGCACGTTGATCCGGGCACCTTCTGCAACGATGGCACCTTTGGAAATTTCTACAAATGGTGTGTAAAGGCTCACGTTGGCATAGCCGTCCAAAGCCAGCTTCTGCATGGCTTCAAAGCTTTTGATAAAGCCAGGGCGACAGTCCGGGTAGATGAAGTGATCACCCCCGTGCACCGCCGCAGCCACAGCATCGGCCTGCTGCGCAGCCGCAATGCCAAAGCCGATGGACAGCATGATTGCGTTTCGGTTGGGAACCACAGTGACCTTCATGTTCTCTTCGGCATAGTGCCCGTCAGGAACATCAACATCATCTGTAAGAGCGGAGCCGCTCAAATGCGCTCCAATCTGGCTCATGTCCAGAATATGATGCGGCACGCCCAGCTGTTTTGCAGCATGCGCCGCATAATCCAGCTCTTTCTTGTGCCGCTGACCGTAGTCAAAAGAGACGAGGCCGAGCAATTCGTGTTCACGCGCAACCTTGTAGGCAAGCGTGACCGAATCCAATCCGCCGGAGCAGATTACGATAGTCTTCATAAGGTTTAGTCCTTGTTTTCGCTGTTGCCGGGTAGGCTGCGACCGGCACTCATTGCTGAGCAAGCCGGTACCTAGCAGACTAAATGGGCAAGGAAAAGGACTATTTCGCACTCAGCATATATCTCATGGATAACCTGCTGAGTATAAATGCAAATAACACTTCAGGGTTGTGGGTGCGTGCTTCTGCGACCTCATCCAGAGGCCGCAAAAGCAGTGCGTGTCTATGCTGCCAGCGTCAGCAGTTTAACTTCCAGCTGCACCAGAACAGGTCGCAAGACATTGACGTCATTATCCAAACCGAATGGATGGCGGCGGTACAGCTTGATCGCCTTGTCCCCATCCAGACGCGCCAGCAAAGGCCGTACAATGCGCAAAGCCTCTTCTCGTGCTTTCTTACGTTCCTCAAGCGACTTCTTTTTATCGCCAATGATCTGCGCTTGAGCCCGCAAGTCGCCAGGTATGATCGGCTTGGTAACGCACGCAGCGAACCGCTTCAAAGTGCTGGTATCCACGATGTTTTCACCAGCGTCCTGCTTGCCAGCCACACCGGTGATAAAACCACCTTCAGCAAAGGTCTTTGCTGTCTCCATGCGGGCAATGGCCTTTTCTGTGGCTTTCACAACATCCTTGGCGATGTCTTCCCGGAAGCCAGTCAGCTCACCGCGCATGGCGTCGTACATGCCTTTCAGCTCGTTCAGTCGGCCCATGTTCTCTTCATAGGAAGAGTTCACCGCACATTCCTGTTCCAGCAGCTTCACTTCCGCCAGCAGATCCTTGAAACGGGTCGGATCATAGTTGGCCGTATCAATGCGGGGGAAGCCTTTTAGAGCTGCCTTGGCACCTTTCCAGCTCTTGGCTTTCGCCGTGAGCATTTCCAACTCATCCTTCATCGGACCAGACGTTTCATTAAACTTGCCTTTGGCGAGCTTCCGGTCAATCTCCAGCTGAACACCCTCTTTGTAGTCCGCCTCGATCTTGGCGAAAAACTCATCCTGGTCAGGTGTGGTGTGAGGTCCATCTGTTTCTTCCGCGAATATATAAGCGCGGGCTTTGAGCTCCTCCAGGTATTTGTCAGCCTTTACTTTGACTTCATTCACCTGAGAAATTGCTTCTTTCAGGTCTTCAATGGTCGCAGCGTTATGGGCAGTCACTTTGGCTTGTTTCAGCTCCATTTCCAGCTGACCGTGATAGACCTTCTCCTGCTTGGGCTGCAAAAGACGCTTGAACTTTTTGGCAAGCTCGGGACGGGCTGCACCCAGTTTGGCGAGTAATGGGGGAATCTGCTTGAAAATCTTTTCGATCGGTTCAAGCTTCATATCAAAGACTGTTCTGAAACCGACGGCCTCATCAAGTTGCCTCAAAAGAGGCTGCAAACGCGCACCGTTCAACTTGCTGCACCGACCTAAAGCCTTGTTGATGTTCATCTCCGGCGCTTGCTCGCGCAAAAGTCGAACATCTTCCTCAAGGTTCATCTTGGCTTCAACGTAATAGATTGCCTTCTTACCCGTCTTCGTGTCAGCGACTTTATCGAGGATCTTTTGGGTGTTTGTCTGGAGATCGTCATAACCCGTTGGATTTGAGTTGATGCCTTCCAGAATGTCTTCCGTCTTGATGAACTCCTCAAGGGCAATGGATTCCATGCCGGTGACGCCAGAAGAGCGCAACTCATCCAAAAATTCCAAAGACTCCAAAAGCTTGTTGATCGTTGCACGAGGAACGGCTTTCACATCCTTACCACCGGGGCGCTTCGGAATCTGAGCCATCACATCTTTGTCCAGCCCTGCAGTATCAACGGCACGGGCACGCGCTTCAGACTTACTCTCTTTGGTCACCACCTGATGGTCTGCGTCGAACACAACAAACTTTTCAAGCTGCTTTCGATAGTCCTGAGTACGCGAGTCCAGATTTTTGCTCGCCCATTCGTCTTGCTTGATCCACCGTTCACGGCGTTCAGCCTTCGCACTTAAACTGGCGATGACGCGTTTGGTTGCGGTCAGATCGCGTGAGCTGTCACTTTGATACTCACGAAGTTCGTCAAGCGTGTCTGAAGCAGCAGTCGTTGGTCCTGCCGTTGTCATGCTCTCGCACAGTGTTTCAATATATTTGGCTGTCTTACTCAGTTCAGGAATGGCTTTTTTGCAGGCGTCTGCATCGGACAAAACTTCCGTCCAGCGAGGGTCCTCTGCACGTGAGATAACCGCCTGATATTGGTTCATTTCAAAAAGCAGACCATTCCCCAAACCAGAAAAATTGGCATCTTGAAGTTCAAGGATAATTTCCTTGATCCTCTTGATATCCTGAGCGATCAGAACCTGTTCTTCGCCAATGACATAGGTTGCTGGATGGATTTGCGCATCCATCAGCAGTTTTTTCATGTCTTTGAGCTTGTTGTCCACTTCATCAAGTGTCACCTCGCAAGCTGCGAAGTTGTAAACGCTGCTTTGCTTGTGTGCTTTATCTAAAAGCAGCCCCACCAAGTCGTTAGCATTTGTGAATGCCTGACTTTCTTCTTCTAGGCCAGTTAAGAGACGTACATCCAGAAAAAGCTGTTCTTTTCTCAGTTTCAAAGCGGCGATTTGCTCGGCAAGTACTTTGCCGTAACTTGGATCTGGTGCATCAGGCATATCAATCGCATCAGTTGAACTATCTTCCGTGAGCCTTAGCTCGTCTTGGAGTTCATACAGCCGCTGGCTGTCGTAAAAGAACATCGTTGAGGCAGCATCACGGCGGGCATCTTTTTCGGCCTGAACACGGTCATGTTCACTCATACGGGCAGTGGCTTCTGCAAGTTCTCTCTGTTCTCGTTCCCGTTCCGCTTCATAAAGTACGGTGAAAGCCTGTTCCATACTAGGAACCGTTTGACCAAGCAGCTTATACATCTGCTGAAGCCAGGTTTCCTCCGTCGGGGTCGTTTGGGTTTCAGTCGTTGTAACAATGGTTTCAGTCGGTGTACTGGTGGTTTCTGGTTCAGGCATCGGAGGTTTCACTCAGCTATCGTATGTGAGACATCAAACAGGAAAACCCACGTTCAGACGCATCCGGCATCTCCGCGGGGCTCCACTCCAACAAACATCGCGCACACGCGCACCAGACCGTTATGACGGACCTTCATGAAATATGCGTTGTAATAAATGGTTCGGTTTTCTCTTATTATTGATCTATTTTCGAGCGTCTCGGCACGCCAAAAGTAACCCCACTCAGATCGCAGGATTCTCATGAGCCAAGACCGTGTAATCTGCTCTCAATCATTGCCATGAGCGAAAAGGAGAATGCCGCGTGAAAGCCATGGTCCTGACCGAGATTGGAAAACCGCTCACTCTGCAACAGCGCGATGCCTCACCCGCACCGCAAGCTGGCGAAATCCTTGTTGAGATAGAAGCCTGCGCCGTATGCCGGACAGACCTGCATGTGGTTGATGGGGATCTCAAACACCCCAAGCTTCCGCTGATCCCCGGCCACGAAATCGTTGGCAGAGTGAAAGCCTGTGGGGCAGATGTCAGTGATCTGAAACCGGGAGTGAGAGTAGGTATTCCGTGGCTCGGGCACACCTGCGGCTGCTGCTCATATTGCCAAAACCATCAGGAGAACCTCTGCGATCATCCCATCTTCACTGGTTACACAAGAGACGGTGGCTTTGCCACGCACACCATCGCCGATCGACATTATGCATTTGAACTGGATGAGGACGCTGACCCGGTTGCGCTCGCACCTTTGCTATGTGCCGGATTGATCGGCTGGAGGTCACTGAAGAAAGCAGGCGAGGGCAGGACAATCGGCATCTACGGCTTTGGCGCCGCCGCCCATATCATCGCGCAAATCTGCATCTGGCAGGGCCGGGAGGTCTACGCCTTCACCAGAAGCGGCGATACACATGCTCAGGCCTTTGCCCGGGAACTAGGCGCCACATGGGCTGGAAGCTCTGAAGAAGACCCACCCACAAAGCTGGATGCCGCGATCATCTTCGCCCCGGTCGGAGCGCTCGTTCCAGCGGCGCTCAAAGCGCTGCGTAAAGGTGGGCGGATCGTCTGTGGTGGCATTCACATGAGCGACATCCCGCAAATGCCTTACTCATTGCTATGGGAAGAACGCGAAGTTGTCTCCGTTGCCAACCTCACCAGAGAAGATGCACTGGAGTTCTTCCCCATCGCCAAACAAGCAGGCGTGAAAACCCACTGCATTCCTTACAAATTGGAGGACGCCAACACGGCGCTGGAAGATCTGCGCCACGGCAGATTATCCGGTGCAGCCGTCCTCATCCCATGAGCCCTAACTGCACCAGTCTCGTCAGGTTCGGTTAGGCCTTGTGCCCACCCGCATATCCACTGCGTTTGGCAGGTGACCAACCTTTTAGTGATCCCTCTGCTGGCTTGAAGATCTCCACCAGAAGTGGGTAGCACGGCGTCTTGTCATCGGAATGGCTGCTGCCACAGTCCCCACCCGGACAGGTGGAAAGCGCACCCAACAGATCGATCTCAGCAAAGAACTCGATAAAGTCACCCGGACGCACCGGGCTCGCCTTCATGAAATACTGGTGCGTGTCACGGGTGAAGCCGGTGCACATGAACACATTCATCACATCATGCACATGCGGCTCAGCGCCATCCAGTGACAATCCGCGGGCATCGGCCAATGCACGGGTCAGATTGGAATGACAGCAGTGGTTGTAATCCACGTTCTTGAGCATGTGGTTGGTATAAGGATCACAGCGCGTACCAATCACATCATGAACGCCAGCACCATCCTCATCCCAGCCATACCAGTCCAGCGTATCCTGCGTGATCGTCGCCATCGGGCGCAGATAAGGCATGTTGCTCCACAGACGGTCACCAGTGGAAAGGTGAGAGGCATGCAGTTGGCGTGTTTTGCCGCTGAAGAAGCGCTCGTTCAGGTCGTTGGCATTCCAGAGGTTCAGATCTCCCACCTGCGGGCCTTCAACACTCACAATGCGGAAGAAATGCCCAGCTGGCACATGAAAATGGCCCCCATCACGCGGTGGCACAACAACCTCATCCACCTTCTCTAGGCTCTCCTTAGCCTGCTGATAAAGCTCGGCATCAAAAGCGGGCAGGTGGTCCACTTCGTAACAGACAATCGGATTTTTTGACCGGCGGTCATCAGATGGGGCAGGAACATCTGTAGAGATCGAGCGGGAGGCAAGTTTTGTCATAAGCCAATGTCCTAAAAACGAGTAGGAATTATTGGTCTGATTGAACCCTCCGGAGCTCAATTAATATATTGATTTAATTTCATTGATCCCTTCAGTCCTAAACCTTTCGAAGGGGGGGCGGCACCACAAAAAAAGATAGCTGCACCGGCAGACAGTGCAGCTATCCTCTAGGATGGCCAAGTTTACTTGGCCGGGGCGAACTTTCCAGAATACTGAGTGAGGCGCTCAAACAGAAATCTGAAAAGCTTTCGAAAACCAAGGCCGGAGCGCATCTGAAACTCCTCGTAATGGAATTGGCGCAACGGGTACTTCAGCGCTTTCAGATCGCGCATCAGGGTCTTGCGCATCACTTCCGGCCCACAGAACGCAATCGGCATCACATCGAAATAACTACCCTGCAGAATTTTCAGCAACCGCCCGTCGATGTACTCACCCATATCCGACTCAAACCACTGGATGTGCAGGTTCGGCAGACGGTTTTGCAGCTCTTCCAGTTCTTCCTCAAACGGGCTCTCAAGCCGGTTGCGAACACCGTAGTAAAGGTAGATCTGGCCGGTCTCTTCGCCTGTCAGCGTCTGTGCCCAGGCAAGGAATGGGGTGATGCCTACGCCACCAGCAATCCAGATCTGATCTCGGTTTGATGCCATCTTACGGAACCCGCCATACCCTTTGCTGAGCTGCGCTTTGGTGCCAACCTGAAGCTGGTGAACACGGGAGGTGTAATCGCCCAGCGCGGAGATGCAGAACCGGATCTTGCCATCTTCGCGCGGTGCAGAGGCAATCGTGTATGGGTGCACTTCGCCCATGCTAGCCTGATCAAAGGAAACGTAGGCAAACTGTCCTGCATCGTGAGAGATTGGTTTGCCTTCCGGCTTCAGGGTCACACTGGTGATGCGTCCGTAAATCTGAACATCTTCCACCTCATAGGTCTTGGTGCGACCGACCATGCCTTTGTAGGTCAGGTAAGCGAAGGACGCGATGCCGGCAAAACAGAAGCCAGCCACATAAAGCCCAACCGGGTCACTCCACGAAAACACATTCGGGATCATCAGGTAGTGTGCAGCAGCAAGGGCAAAGAAGATGCCGATCAGACGGTGTGTCCAGCGCCAGATGTTATAGGGAATAAACGTCGCCAGAGAACCAAGGCCCAGGATCAGAATGCCGTAAAAGCCAATCTCACCCAGCTCCTTGGCCAATCCATCCGTTTCACCACCTTTGGAAATCGCATCTGCATCAATGCTGTCATGAAGAAAAGCAGCTGCAATTGCTAAGATAGCCAGCCATTTGTGCAGCACATAAACCCGGTCGAGCGGCCCAAACACAGCCTCAACACCTTTCATGCGTGTGGCCATCACCTGCAAAAGCCCCATGAAAATCAGGGAGACCATGCCAAGGTATTGGCTCAGCAAAACACCATACTCAACCTGTCCGCCAAACTGAGAGAAGATCATCAGGGGAGGCAGGATACTGGCAAAGATGAAGAAGAGGCCAAAGGGTTTCATTCGGGTACGCTCGATCTGTATTGACGATGCGCACTCAGAAGAAACGAGCTATGAAAGATGACTGATATCGTTGGGGGACATCACGCACCTTTCATAGCCCAAAAACTCCGCCGTTGTTTGTAAACGCAGCCTCGGAGTAGGTTTCTTTCTGAGTGCACCCCCTAAAATCACTAGGAAGCTGAAACCTACCTGAAGTTTGCGACACTACTTTTTCAGCTTGAGCACAAAACGTGCTCCGCCAAGGCGTTCACTCTTGCCGAGGGAGATCTCGATCCCATTGCGGCGACACAGAGTTTGCGTAATAGACAAGCCAAGACCGGCCCCAGAGCTGGATTGCCCCGGCATGCGGAAGAACCGCTCAAACACCTTCTCACGATAGTCTTCAGGAACGCCCGGCCCACTGTCTTCCACACTCAGTTGAATATGGTCTTCCGTGCGGTCCAACACCACAATCACTTGCCCGTCACTTGGCGTATGGCGGATGGCATTGCCGATCAGGTTGTTCAGCACAGCCGCCAGATCCTCAGGGTCAACCACAGCCTCCACATGTTCAGACTGAAGCAGCTGAAGCTCCACGTTCTTGTCATGGGCAGCATGGGCCTGCTGGGCAAGGCTTTCCTGCAGCACCGGCAGCAGATCTTGTTCTTTCAGCTCCTTCGCGTCCTGACCCGCCCGTGCATGCTCCAACAGCTTGGCCGCCAGATGGGTGGCACGGTCAACACCCTCAATGATGTTGTCAAAACGCAGCTTGGTCGGTTCATCCAGCTTGTCCCGCTCAATCACCTGACACTGCGCTTTCACCACCGTCAGCGGTGTTCGGATCTCATGGGCCGCATCATCAATGAACCGCTGTTCCCGGGCCAGATACTCTTCAATCCGGTCAAACAGCATGTTCAGGGAATCCACAATCGGCACAAGCTCATCCGCCTGCTTCTTCGTGGTGATTTTGCCGAGGTTCTCCGGCTCGCGTTCCGAGAGAGTTTCGGAGAGTGCGGTGAGGGGGCGTAGACCGCGTTTGACGATAAACACCGTCGCAATAATGGAAAAAACCAGCACCAGTGCCAGCGGAATGGAAACCGTGGCCACCGTCTGGTCTGCCAGCTCAAGGGCCTCATCAAACACGACGCCGATAATGTACTGCTTGTCGCTCTTGAGTCCGGGAAAACTCCAGACCACCCAGCTGTCACCATCGTACTCGATTTCCTGCCCACCGGGCCTCAGGTACTTGGGCAACTCTACTTTGTCGGATGATCTGTAAATGTCGTTGCCGTCTCCATCGCGGATGATCACGAAGTAATCATTCAGTTCATGATGATCATCCAGAAGATTAGGAGATATGGCGTCTCCCTCCAGCTGCGCAATCGCGCTGACAAGCTGAAAGGCCTGTGCATCATGGGTCTCGTAAAGCTCTTCCTCTGTCAAATTATAGACAATGGCGGAAAAGACGCCCCAGACCACAAACAAAAGCGGGATCAGAAAGACGAGGATGCGACTGCGGATGGAGGAAAGTTTCATGCCGGTATGTCCTCATCAACGATATAGCCCACACCGCGGATCGTCCGGATCAACTTGGACGTGGTTTTGCGGCGGATCTGCGAGACATAAACCTCAAGCACATTGCTCTCCGCATTCTCTTCCCAGCCATAAAGCTTTTCCATGAGATCAGACTTGGAAACAACGCGGCCCCGCCGTTCCAAAAGGATGGTCAGCAGGCGAAAGGCGAGGGGCTGCAGCACCACCTCAGTCCCGTTGTAACAGGCTTTCTTCTGGTCCAGATCCAACGTCAACGCACCATGCTGCAACAACATGCGCGTACGACCCACAGAACGGCGCACCAGCGCACGGCAGCGGGCCAGAAGCTCTTCCATATCAAAAGGCTTGGTCAGATAATCATCGGCACCCAGATTGAGGCCATCAATACGGTTTTTAGTGGTCTCACGAGCGGACAGGATCAAGATCGGCACGTCAGCCTTGTCATCGCGCACAGCGCGCAAAAACTCCAGTCCATCCTGACCGGGCAATCCCAGATCCAGAATAACCAGGTCGAACTCTCCGGTTCTCAGAGCGTCTTCTGCCAAAAGACCATCATCGACCCAGTCCACTATAAATTCATGACGTTCCAGAAACGCTTTGATTGCGTCGGCGATCAGCCGCTCGTCCTCAACCAGCAATACGCGCATGTGTTCCTTCCAGCACGGTAATGTGCACCCTGTAATTGCCTCAACTCTTTCACATCTACAAAAAACATGAAACTGAATTGTGCCTGAAGAAACCGCATAGGCTGTTACAATGCCAAGGTAATGGAGAAGTGCCGCTGAGCTGACGTGAGTCAGACGCTAAACACTCAAAGCTGACTGTGCGCACAACACTTCCCGGATGAACCGGTCTATGCCCCGCGGCGGGTGCCCGCACATCTGCTCTACCGTGTCCGTGGTGAAATCACCCCAGCCACTGCGATAGGCCTGCGCATAATCCCGTGAGATCCCGGCGATCCACTCATCCCACCCGGCACTAACAATACCCTCGTAAACATCCTGCGGTGAAACCGGAACATAAGAAATGGTGCGGTTCAGCTCCGCACTTAACGCCTGTGCCACATCAAAGTAGGAGAGGCTTTGAGGCCCCGTCACTTCATAGATAGCCCCATCAAACTGATCACTGAGAACACACTGCGCCGCACATTCAGCCACATCACGGGTATCAACCATCCCCATCTGAGCACCGCCCGTTCCAAAGAAGAAGCTATCTTGCTCGGATATGGTTTGAGCGGCCAGAAACATGTTCTGCATGAAAAGGTTAGGCCGCAGGATCACATAGTCCAGACCAGAACTGATGATCTCCTGTTCAGTTTCCCCGTGAAGCACCGTGTTGGCCGTCGGTCCATCAGGAGCCGCTTTGATTGCCGAAACACGCACCACCTTGCGCACACCGCAATCCTTGGCCACCCGCAAGGCATTGGATGCCTGTACCGCTGCATCAGGATTGGCTGAGGTGATCAGCACCAGCGTATCCACGCCCGTCATGGCCTCACCAAGAGAAGCCTGATCCATAAAGTCACCGTAAAAGGCCTGCGCCCCCAGCGAGGTGACCAGACGTTCATTCTCAGCACTGCGAATGAGCGCCCGCACGTCCCATGGGGCGGACCGCAACACTCTGAGCAGATGTGTGCCAATGGTACCATTGGCGCCTGTGACTAAAACGCTGTTGCTCATGACGACGCCTCCGTCCAAACGGCCAGTTCATTGCCATTGGGGTCAGCAAAGTGAAAGCGCTGCCCACCGGGGAAGGAATAGATCTCTTGTAAGATCTTTCCGCCAGCCTCGCGTACCGTTGCCAAAGTGCCAGCAAGATCCTTTGCATACAGCACCACAAGCACACCGGGCGCTTGAACTGGAGTGCCGCTTTCGCCATTAAACCCGCCTTCAACACCAGCACCTGAAAAGCTGATGTAGTTCGGTCCCCAATCCTCAAAGAACCAGCCAAACACTGAGCCATAGAAGCTCTTGGTCTCCTCACTCTTGAGCAGAGGAAACTCGATGTAATTGATGGATTTGTCCTGATGTTCCATCTCATAAGTCCTTTCATCCTGTGAGTGGACCTATTCTATTATTCTTGGCCATTTGGTAGTATCGCCCCAATTGGAAAGCATATTTTCAAATGTGGGAATATAATGCAGGATCTGAACGCCATCGCCATCTTTGCAGAAGTCGCCAAAGCAGGCAGCTTTTCTGCCGCTGCAAAGAACTTGCACGTGCCCCTTTCTACGGTCAGTCGCAAAGTCTCAGAGCTGGAGGCGCAGCTTGGCACCAAGCTGCTGGAACGCACCACGCGCCGCATGCGCCTGACCGAAATTGGCGAGCAGTTCTATAAAACCTGCCTGCCGGGTCTGGAGGCTTTCAAGGCTGCTGACAGAGTGGTCGAGCAACGCCAGACCGCTTTGTCCGGTGATCTTAAGGTGACGATCCCACCCAATCTGGCTGAAGCGCTCTTCATCCCCGTCATCGGCCAGTTCCGCCTGCAATATCCTGATGTCCGCGTGCAGATGATTGTCTCAGAGCGCAATCTCGATTTCATTGAGGATGATGTGGATCTGTCGTTCCGCGTTGGACCCAAACCGGATTCTGGTCTCACCCTTACCAAACTGGCCACCTACCGCCATGTGCTGGTAGCATCACCCACCTACATCGCAGAGCATGGCGTGCCAGATCATCCCGATAAGCTGCCGGAACACGCGCTGATCGGGTTTGGCTTCTGGCAAAAGCCTGAAGTTTCCTGGAGTCTGAGCCGCAAAAATGAGGAACGGGTGATCAGGTTCACCCCGGAAATCGGCATCAACGATTACGCAGCCATGCAATCCGCCATCAAGGCAGGTTTGGGTATAGGGGAGCTGCCATCCATCCTCTGTCAGGACGCCTTGGCAAAACGTGCGCTGGTTGAAGTACTGCCAGATTGGACATTCCCGGAAATCGACCTGCACGCCATGCATACCGGCAAAGAAAACCAGTCTCGCATCGCCCGCCTGTTTCTGGAAGCCTGCATCAACAGGATCCGGCCTAAACTGCGGCAGTTCTCTTAGGAATAGACCCTAGTATGAGCCGTAGCGCACCAGCTGGCTGAAGGCTTCGACAATCTCATCAACGCTGTCATCGACGGGTTTTTCAAAGGTATCAATCACAAGCCGATGTTTCTTCCAAGGCTCATAGCGCCGCCGCTTCACCGCATCCCAGGTGGGCAAGGTCATCGCAGAAATATCGTTGGGCCGGTTCTCTACGCGCTTCTTGTGTTCCGCGTCATCAGAGCAGATCACCTCGATGTTCATGGCTTTCACTCTGGCGCCCAGCGCAGCTTCCATCCAGATGTTGCGGGTGATCTCAATCGGGTTCACCGCATCCGCAATCACGTTGTTGCCAAGGAGCAGATTGTCTTTGGCAATGGCCGCTGCCACCACGTACCCAGCGTCTTCCGCAGGCGAAATGGCGAGAACCGAGGTCTTGAGCGCAGCCTCAATGGAATCGATACGAAGATGAACAGCCTGCAGGCGGGGTGCCAGAGCCTTTGCCAGTGTTGTCTTTCCAACGCCCGGCAGCCCTGAAAATACGAATAAGATAGCCATGGCAGGCTCTTAACAGCCTAAGGTTTCACGAGGCTTTCCTCATAACCCCTGTGCGGATTGGCCTCAGGCGATCCCGCGCACCTCCATCGGCGTCTTGCCCGTCCAGCTCTGAAACGCCCGGAAAAATGAGCCTGTATCCTTGTACCCCAGCAGATAGGAGATCTCCGGAATACTCAGATCACTGCGCACCAGATAGTGCTGGGAAAGCTCGGAACGAGTCTCGCTCAGGATATCCTGAAAGCTCTTGCCTTCTTCCTTCAGCTTACGCTGCAACGTCCGCTTGCTGGCATTCAGGCGCTGACTGATCACCTCAATGGTGTTTTGCCCCGCAGGCAAACTTTCCAGCAGCGCATTCTTCACACGGCGGGACATCTCATCAGAAGAACCGGAGCTTTTCAGCTTCTGACGCAAGCCGTCCTCAAACGTATCCCACATACCTTCCATCTGTGTGATCAGCGGGCGGGTCGCGTCCTCCAGCGAAAGGGTGATGTGAGCCACGGGAGCAGGGGTGGCTTTCACGCCGCACTCCGCCTCAACCGCAGACCAGTCCAACTTACCCACCGGACCACCCACACTCAGCGGCACAATAGGCTCGCCGGTAAAGGTACGGCTGCAATTGGTGAAGTAGATAATCTCAAACTGCGCCAGAATTTCAGGAAACGGCTCGCTCGGATCGCTGGAGGTGAACAGAATGGAGACCGTACTGTCCGTCCGCTCAACCTCCAATCGGATAGGCGCAATCAGCGGTTTGAACAGCGCCAGACGCTTGACGCCTTCCTCAATGTTGGGGCTGCAGGAAAACGCAAACAGGTGCGGCACAAACGAGCCTTGCTTGACCGTGCTGCCCAGCTTTACTGCAAGATCATTGCCACCATATTCCTGATAAAGGGCCTCCCAAAGCGCGAAATACTGCGCCTGCGTGATGCCCTTGGCCGTCGGGCCAAGCTGCTCAATGGAAACGCCGGCACGACGCATCACCCGGTCCACAGGCAGATCAAGATATTGGATCACTTGCGCCATCATGGCAGCGCCAGGGTAGAGGTGTGCGTATTTCGTCATGTTCGGCTCGGTCTTATTGATTGTTGCCACTCTTTCATCTCGAAATTTTGCTAGCTAGGCCAGTGCTAAATTCAATAGTGGCGCGAAATGGCAGTACTTTGGCGTGATTTGGCACTATTTTGGCGTGATCCGCTAATGAAAGCCAACAGAGCCGATGCTAGGGATTAATACCGATCATTCGTTTCAGGCGTAAAAAGCAGAAAAAGCGCACGCGCACATAACACTGCCCCATTCAAAAAGTGCCTGAGATTATTGCTGAACCCAGCCAACCGCTACGGATCAAAAAAGGAAATTTTTTGATGGCAATTTCTTTAAAACTCAATGGCCAGACTCATAGTGTTGAAGCCGAACCGGGCACCCCGCTTCTTTGGGTGATCCGCGACGAACTCAAGCTCACCGGCACAAAATTCGGGTGTGGTGTTGCCTCCTGTGGGGCGTGCACCGTTCACATGGATGGCGAACCGGTTCGCTCCTGCCAAACCTTTATTGAAGATGTTGAAGACGCAGAGATCACCACAATCGAGGGCCTGAAGTCCACCCCGGCGCAGGCAGTGCAGCAGGCCTGGACGGAACTTGATGTGGTTCAGTGCGGTTACTGCCAATCCGGCCAGATCATGTCCGCCGTTGGTCTTCTCAGCGAAAACGCCAAGCCGACCTTGGAAGAAATTGACGATTACATGGATGGCAACGCCTGCCGCTGCGCTACTTACCAGCGCATCCGTGCTGCCATCGTTCGTGCATCAGAAATCATGGAGGCTTGATATGAGCGTTTTGACCTCTCGTCGTGGCTTCCTCAAAGGCGCAGCAGCGTCTACTGCCGCCGTTCTCGTCATCGGTGTTGCACCATCCGGCGCCATGGCCGCTGGCAGTGCAGCTGACACCACCATGCTCAACCCGTTCGTGAAGATTGCAGCTGACGGCACCGTCACCGCCATCGTCAAGCACTTCGAAAAAGGGCAGGGACCGGCAACCGGCCTCACCACCCTGATTGCCGAAGAGCTAGGCGTCAGCATGGATGCGATTCACTATGAGTTCGCGCCGTCCAACCCAAAGCTTTACAACAACACCGCGTTTGGACCTATTCAGGGCACTGGCGGTTCCACCGCCATGTTCAACAGCTTCCAGCAGTACCGCAAAGCAGGCGCAGCCGCCCGTGAAGTTCTGCTTCAGGCAGCCTCCCACGCATGGGATGTGCCGGTTGCTCAGCTGAAGCTGGAAGATGGTGTGGTCTCTGGGGCAGGCAACAAAGCGCCGATTGGTGAGTTCGTTGCGGCAGCAAGCACGCTGACAGCGCCTGAAGAACCACGCCTGAAAGATCCATCCGAATTCAAGCTGATTGGCAACGCCAATGTCCGTCGCAAGGATACGCCGCCAAAGATCAACGGCACGGCCATGTACGCCATGGACATGCAGCTCGACAATCAGATGGTCGTGGTCATCAAGCGCCCAACCCGCCGCGGTGGTACGGTTGCCTCCTTTGATGACAGCGCAGCCAAGGACGTCAAAGGCTTCATCCGCGCAGCCACTCTGCCAAACAAAGCAGGTGTAGCGGTTTATGCCGAAAATACATGGGCAGCTCTGCAGGCCCGTGAAGCGCTGGACGTCACCTTCGACAACGCCGCCGCTGAGCGCCGCAGTTCTGAAGACGTCTACAAAGAGCTGATGGCCGCAGTAAACACGGTGCCGGAATACAACCTGACCAAAAACGATCAGGCAGAAGTTGCCGGTGCCATCGACAAAGCCGACAAGGTGGTGGAAGAGACCTTCTACTTCCCACTTTTGGCTCATGCTCCAATGGAACCGCTGACCTGTACCATTGAAGCAACGGAAGATGGTGGTGTGATCCTGCACGATGGCGCGCAGATGCCAACATCACCGCACGCAGCACTGGCTCAGATCTTCCAGCTGCCGATGGAAAAAGTGCAGATCAAAACCATGTTCGCAGGTGGCTCCTTCGGTCGCCGCGCAACACCAACGGTTGACTATCAGGTGGAAGCCGCGCTGGCCTTCGTCATGACCGATCGCACCCGTCCGGTGAAACTGGTCTGGTCTCGCGAAGATGACATCACCGGCGGCTACTACCGCCCAGCCTTCGCACACAAGGTCCGTGTGGGTCTGGATGCTGACGGCAACATCGTCGGCTGGGATCACCGCGTTGCAGGCCAGTCCATCTCCAAGGGTACACCGTTTGAGGCGTTCTCCGTTCATGATGGCGTCGATCATCTCTCCGTAGAGGGTGTCACACCAACGCCGTACTCTATCCCGGGCATGTTCGCCGGTCTGACAGACAACAAACCAGCAACAACCGTGCTCTGGTGGCGCTCCGTGGGTCACACCCACACCGCCTATGTGATGGAAAGCATGATGGATGCTGCAGCCGTTGCCGCTGGCCGTGATCCAGTCGAGTTCCGCCTCGCTCATCTGGCGGGCGACACAGCAGATCAAAAACGCCTGACTGGCGTTCTGAAACTGGCTGCTGAAAAAGCGGGCTGGGGCAAGGCAGCTGATGGACGTGCTCAAGGCGTCGCGGTACACAAATCCTTTGGTAGCTATGTAGCAGAAGTGGTCGAGATTTCCGGCGATACTGAAAACGGTGTGAAGATCGAAAAAGTCACCTGCGCTGTCGATTGCGGCATCCCGGTCAACCCTGACGTGATCAAGGCACAGATGGAAGGCGGCATCGGCTACGGCCTCGGCCACGCCATGCGCGATGAGATCACGCTGGAGGACGGAGAAGTTATCCAACAAAACTTCCCGGACTACGAGCCGCTCCGCATCGGGGATATCGGTGAGATCGAAACGCACATTGTTCTCTCTACTGAGGCCCCAACCGGCGTCGGTGAACCGGGCACACCACCATCCGCTCCGGCACTGGCAAACGCCATCGCTGCAAAGGGCCCACGTGTGACCGAGTTACCAATGAACAAGGCTGGCGTCACCTTCGCTTAAAAGCCAAAACAATCAGGAAAGGCGGGCTCAAAGTGTTTGGGCCCGCCTTTTGCATTTCAGCGCAGAAAAAACGAAAAAAACGCAGATCAACGCAAGTTGCGCACATAGCAACGCAAACGCCAGCCTGATCATTTTTCACCTCACAAAATCAAAAATGTGAGCTGTGCATCTGTTGATCCCGTTTCTTCAAATAAATCAGCGCCCATTCATTTTGTGAGAAATGATTTTGCCCAACCCATGAAACCTCTTCAGCTCACACTGTGAACCATCAATTGTCCCAGTTTGAAAGCTGACCGCGCTCTATGTTCCCCTTAAACGCGTGGGGCAATGCTCCCGATTTCTGTCCTTAACACTGTAATGGACAAGGCTTTTGGGAGCTGCGCAATGGACTTCGAACAACAGGCCTGCAAGAGCCTCTATCTGGCGCCAAATACGGGCGATAATGCCGGTGGTTTCGCATTTGTCGTCAGTAAGATAGCTCCCCGTAAAGCGAAACTTCCCAAACGTATCTCACTAAAAGACGCACTCACCAATAAAGCTTACTCAGGTTCATTCATCTACTGCCCTGACTCATTGGACTGCGATCATAAAAAAGATCAGCAGCAAACACTGGTTTCCAGTTTGCATGAATACCTTGAAGCTATGCGCGTCCCACGCGGTTTCATGTGGCTGCCCAAAGCCACAACACCGCTCCCCATTCCTGAAGACTATCAGCACCAACGCCCAGCGTTTTTCTCCATCAACACCACTGGTACCGAGACAACAAGCAGCCTCTCTTACCCACTCGCCCCAAACCTCACCATCGAGTTCTACTCCGCCGCCTATATCAAGGTCTCCGAGGATGAAGAGAACTTGCAGCTCTCAGAAGCCGCCATTCAGTTAGGGGGATATCTAAGCCCCGACACAGGCTCCGTAAGCAAGGCCGACATACGCTGCTCCGGCCCAGATCGCGGGGCCATCGTCTTTGATGCTGATTTTGATCGCGATGCGCTACACGACCAATGGAACTTTGGATTTCAATGGGTTGCAAGCGATCCCAACACCAAAACCGGCCTCAATGGCCAGCGTTTTGCTCTGGGAACAGGCGACAACGGCACACGCGAACCACTCCCCATGCGGCTGGTGGTGGATGTCACCGATGCGTTGAACAACTGTCCTACCCATAACCGCAGCGATCCCAACCGCTGCGCCTTCTACTTCCGCCCGGAAGCAGAAACGGGCCATGGCCCAACCCTAAACAGCTTCTATAGAAGCACCTATGGCGCCACCGTCGCCCTGATGGCGATCACCGGGGATAGCCTTGAAAGCACAGGCCATCCGGCAGGTATTATCCTCACACCCAGCTATGAAGATCCTTCGACACTTCATAGTTTTATCGCCAGCCCACTGGGAGATTTCCTCATCTGTGCTCCAGCCGGTGAGGGGACAACCAAAGCCCGCATCATGTGCGGCCTCGGCGGAACCGAGTTTCTGGAAGTGCCGGGGAATGATGAAGACCTTGCATCTGCCGCACGCCTGCGTTTCATCCCAAACCAGCCCGCTTATGCTCCTGTTTTCCCACTGCCCAAATCCTCCCCAACTGGCCGCCCAGCCCCCAGAGGGGCTCCTCTGAAGGGAAGCTACAAAACATCCTACGTGGAGGTCTTCCCAGCAGGTTCTGCTGTAGAGAGTTCAGGGGAACCTATCACATACGTCGCCCAGCCCCACGGCAGTGCACTGCATGGGTATGATGACGAAATCTGGCAGGAAAACAAAAGCTTGCTGGGCACTGTCAGCCCTGCCTACACCTTGCCTCCAGATGATACGCAAGCATTTCCCATGTTCCCTTACAGCGGCACGGATGAGGGTGATCCAACTTACTCCCAATGCGATGTAGCGCTCTTTGAAAAGAGCATCATTGCCCCTACAAGGCGAAAGGTGATCGCTGCACTTACCAACGGCCAATCCAACACCAGCGCATCGGAGGCACAAGGCACAGAGACTGAAGCCACCTTAACGACCCCGCTCGGCGTCATTGCAACGCTGCAATCACCAACAGATGCAAACCACTGGAAAGAGGTCAAACTCGCTCAGATCAAAACGCCTGTAAGTTCTGAGTTTGCATTCAAAGAGCTCAGCCCAAAGTTGATTGAAGCCCTTCAAACCAATCAGCTTTTTCTGGTTGCCGCAAATCCGTCAGAGTTGGGAGAGGCGGGGACAACGTTCCTCAATACCCTCAACATTGAAGACTGGCAGATCGAAGCCGACGTCGGCAACTCTCCTGACTTCGGAGACTACGCCAACATATTGATCATTAAAGGCATTCGCGGCCCGCTCTACGATCCAAAGGGTGATCCCAAAGACAACCTGATCTCCAACCCACAAAAATGGACCCAAAAGGAAACCTTCGCCGCCCCAACGACAAAACGAGACGCAACACTAAACCCAGCCCAGCTGGTCAACGTCTCCTCCTGGCTGCAGGACTACTTCAAAGCCGCTCAGGATAACCCCGCCACAGAGTACTTTGAGGACTTCAACCAACTTGCTGCCGATCCCAACTGGACCGGTGTGCTTATGCTACGCGCGCGTATCAAATCGCCACCTGAACAGCTTGCTGGTATCGTCGCTGGTGTGCGGGATCCGGCAAAGTTTTATGCCCACCACCTCGCCATTCGCATCAACCAGATCAAGGCTGG
Source organism: Pseudovibrio sp. SCP20 (assembly GCF_057774105.1). Classification (NCBI taxonomy): domain Bacteria; kingdom Pseudomonadati; phylum Pseudomonadota; class Alphaproteobacteria; order Hyphomicrobiales; family Stappiaceae; genus Pseudovibrio; species Pseudovibrio sp. SCP20. Next base: position 1,090,365 of record NZ_JBYMDH010000001.1, read on the forward strand.
GACGGACGGTGAGAAGATCGCAATAAAGAAGCAAAGCTCAGTGTTTGGTTTGATTTACTACGAGGACCCCGACCTCGTCGTGCCAAAGGGGGCAGCAAGCCCGGAGCCAGTTGTTCCCTCTGCAACGCGTACCTATGACTTCATCCTGCTCTCGCTGAAAGTGCTTTTTGAGAACTCTGCCATCAAAAAGTTCTCCTCCTTCGCTCAGCTCTCACTGAACAAGGTGTTCGGCAGTGAGGTCATCAGCTCGCAGCCGGTTATCCCCGCAGGCAAAGCCAAGCCCAAGGGCAGTCAGTACAAATCCCTGATCATGAAAGCCAGCTATCAGGACAACAACGGCCACCCATCCTACACCATGGCCGCCCCACAGCCTTACCGCTTCAAAGTCGACAACAATATCCTCCAGCAAACCGAGTTCACTTCCGCCAGAATGAACACCATCACTGGCCACGATAAGGAGCAGGAAACCCAAACCGAACCGCTTATCCGCTTCGCATTTACTGGATTTCTAGACTTTGCGATCTTGAAAATCGATAAAAATCAGCAAGTTGATCTATTTTCCTATGGAGTGGAGGGCGGCCAGCAATCAACGCAGACAGGCCTCGGCTTTGGCAATCTGGCCCTGCAAATGAGCTTTGCACAAACCAATCCCTATGAAAGCCAAAAAATCATCTGGGTCAGCGACCAACTGACGTTCGACACCAAAAACAGCACCCCGCGCAGCCGCAGTCTGGTTGAGACTATGCCATTGCAATTGAAAGGTTTTGTCAGCTCAACCAATGCAGACAAAACGCCTGCGTCTCTTGGTTATCTGGATGTGATCACCAACGCAAACCAGCAAGGCCTTTCAAAAGAATGGAACGCTTTGCAGTTCGAAGTCAGCCTCGGCACCGCAGGCGACCTTGCCGGAAAACTGGGCCTTTCTGCAGATTTCCTGCTCGCTTGGTCACCCGACTCCACAGGCGACACCTACAAATCCCAGAGCGCCATCCATATGCCGGGCTCTTCCAACGGCGCGTCGCTCATCAGCCTGCAGAACGTTCTGTCCATGTCCTACGGCCCAATCCAGCTGCTTTATACGAACAAACCCAAGGAACATGAGAGCGATCGCGACAAGCAATATATGTTTGTTCTCAACGAGATCGCCCTGAAGTTCCTCGGCCTCGCCAAAATCCCACCTAGCGGTGCCACGTCCTTCTATCTGTTCTCTGAATCTGATGAGAACAGCAAGAGCTCTGATGAGAACAGCAAGAGCTCCGATGAGACCACAGGTCTGGCCTGGTACGCGGTCTACAACAACGAGCCGCCCGAAAACTGCAAAACACCCGCAGAGAAATAGCCTGAAACGTCAATCATCAGTGGTGCAGGAAGATGAATGAGCACAGCCCAATCGAACCCTTCGAGCCCGCCGTCCTGCCGCAGGACGAAGCCCTGTCTTCCGATCTCACCAGCCTGATCCAGCAGTTCATGTCGGCCGCCGATGACCTGAACACCTCACTTTCCAGCAATATCATCAGCAAACTCATAGGAGTTCTGAAGGGCAAGAAGCTACGATATTTCGTATGGCAGGATGAGAGATCCGGCAGCGTCGCAAACACAATCAACATGCTACGCTCAATGATTTCCCTTGGATTTCAAATGGATGTCGAGCTGATCTACAACAGCGCCCAGAAAACACTGCTGCAAGAACTTGCCGAACTGCTCCCTGGTTTTGACCCTGCAACCCGCGCCCCCTACACATTAAACGGCATCACAATCACATTCTTCGCCTATGAAGAAACAACCGTCGGTGAGATCACCCATCGCCAGGTGCGCGGCCTGACCGGCAAAATGCCTCTCTGCCTGTGCGGCGGAGGTGACATTCCCAACATAGACAACACCAGCATCGCAACAGCCGTAAAATGCGACTACTTCGTCCTGCTGCAACCCTATCTCTGGACAGCCGAAAACAGCGCAAGCAACTCAAAAATCATCCTTCCGGGCCTGAAACGCTCCATAAATCTGGATGACCAGCTCGTCCTACAAGGCGATCAGTTCGCTTATCGCAGTTTCAAACAGGATCTGTCTGCCAAACCCAACTGGACAGTACTTCAGAAAATCCCGAATGCCAACAAAAAGGCCTTAAGTGCTGCTCAGAACATCGCAAATGCCATTGGGAAGTCTGCACAAAGCGGCATTGAGTTTTTCCCAGTCGCAAGTTTGCCCAGCTCCTCAAGAGATAAAACCTCTCTAGTTGGCAGCGCAGAAGGGATCGCGTTTGAGCTCATCGCTGCCGCGACTTTACTGCAAAAGCAAAAGGCATTTTCTAAAAAGCCAGTTGTCATCGCCATTCTGGATGATCTCTCCAGCTCCACATGGCAAACACTGGTGCGATACTTTCCGGAAAAAAGCACGTCCAATCAAAGCACAACGAGCAAAACCGATGAGCTGACAAAGAATGTGAGTGCTTACTGCAAAGCGCAACAACTCTTCAAAAATACCTCAGGCTCAGGCACCGGGATCTATTTGAACAAGGATCTATCCGGCGCAGCTGGTAAAGCGTTCCTGAGCAAGTTGAAGCCCGGTTCTACTGTCGTCACCACGCTGCAAGGCTTGCCGCCGGAAGCGCTCAATCATCTGTATGCCGTAGCCACTTTGCCCGGCGTTTTGCAGGGTACCAAGACTGCCAACCTTGCAGTAAATCTGGGCAAGCCTTTCTTCAAGCTGACTGGTTTCGCTGTAAACCCGTACCCTAGCACCTTCGGAAACGGCAGCGGAAAAGCAGCCAGCAGCACCACACCAACCACTGCAGCGCTACTCGATATCTCTAAGAACCAGATCGCCCTGGGACTTTCTGCGTTTCAGGAGGGCTTCAAAGCCTCCATGCCGCCAAACGAGCTCGCCCAATCGATTGCTGAGATCACCACACAGTTCAGATCCGGAAAAGGCGCGTATTTCGAATACTTTGGCGGCCTCAAACAGTACTATATCGCGCCGCAAAATGATAAGCTGCTGCAAGCACTTGGCTTTCTTACTGCCAGAATTGCGCTCATAAAAATGAAAGAGAGCATCTTCTCCGATCTGAGCCAGCTGAAAGAAACTCTTCATGAGGCTACGAAGGACGGCAAGCTATCGCTCATCCCTGACGTTGTGAAAGAGGGCCCATTTCACCAGTTCCTCATGAGCATCTTAGGGGGAGGCGCTCTCAATATAGGCTCTGCAAAAGATCCGGTCTCCATAAAACCGGTCTATCGGGCAAAAAAGCTCAGCCAAATCATCGTCACAGGAAAGACCTCCGATTTTCTCGGCACAGAACTCACAGTCAGGCTCACCGTCTCCAGCGTAGGCCGTGCCACGAAGAAAGCTGGCCAAAACTACAAGGTCCGCCTGGAAGTCGACCTGCAAAAACTCTCGCTGCCCGGTGTGGAATGGTTCGCGCTGGAAAATACAGGCTTGTTCGCGGAGTTCTCAAGCAATGGTGCAAGACTGACTGGCGGCGTGCAAACATCTGTAGAACTTGGTGAAACGCTGGTTCCGTTCCAGATGAACTTCCCAAGCTCAGCCAGCAACAAGATGGTGGTGCAGGGGGCGTTCGCCAACGAAGCCGCACCATCTTTGAATGCTGTGTTCACTCTCATTGGGGGCATGAACTTTGCTAACTCAATCCCGTCAGAACTCGCCGATCTGAACCAGCTAAACATCGACGGACTGCGGTTCAACTACGATTCAACCAAGAAGACCATCGAGAGTTTCCAGATTTCTCTGAAAGATAACAAGGAATGGGACTTGTTTGGTGGGCTGAGCATCAAGGATCTGAGCTTTGATGTGACCGCACAGCAACCGACAGGAAGTCGCAAGGTCAGTTGGGGCGCCTCTACACAAGCCGTGATTGGAACAAGCAAGAACCCGCCAACGCTCAATGTTTCCGCCACCTATCCGCAAACCACAGTCACTGCAACATTGAATCCGGAGGGGCCAAGCTTACCGGTCGAAGATCTTGTCGATGCACTGCTGCCGAAAGGCTATCACCTCAACGTGGGGGCGGATATCGCGAACCTGTCTCTGGAGTACACCCCGGGACAAAGCAAAAGCAGCAGCACATACGCGGTACAGGTTGGGGTGGATCTGGAAAGCTGGAAGATCTCTCTGGCCCCGGCAAACTTTCAGCTGAAGGACATCTATATTGATGTCAAAGGCATCGGAAACAACTCCACAGGCACCATAAAAGCCTCCACAATGCTGTTTGAGGGGCTGTCAGGCGTAAAGCCAGTGCCGGTGAGTGTCTCAGCAACCTTCGATACGCAAAACCATCTCTGGACCTTTACAGGAGAGCAGGGCGACACATCCATAAAGGTCAGCCAGATCATTGCAGCCTATCTCGGTAGTGGCTGGGCAACCGATAAGTTCGATCTGGATGTTACTGGCCTGAATGTTACGTTCTCAACGGGTAGCGGAAAAACTGCTTCCAGCTACGAGTTTGGCGGCACAGTCAACTTTTTAAATAAAGGCAAGAAAAAAGTCAGTTGGCTGCCTGAAAACGTCACTTTCACCGCAAAGATCGGCAACTCTGGTGGTAATGAACTATCGCTAGCCGTCAACAAAGCTCGCATTCCTGTGTTGAACGAACAGGATGAGATCGTTTTTCTGGAATCTGCTCGTTCACTAGCCTGCTTCGAAAAAACCTCCAACGACAATCAGTATGCCTTGCTGACAGCTGATATTGTCTGGAACAAAATCGACCTGACAGCCTTCTACCAGTACGGAAAAAAGAAGTCCTCCTTTGGCATTCAATGGGGCGCCTTGAGGGCTGAGGTCAACGAGCAGCAGATTGCCAAGATTAAGTTCACGCAGGCAACCACTCTTGGTGGCATTATTGAAACCTTTGTCGAATGGATGACAGGCGCCAGATTTGGCCTTGCCGCACCGTTTGACCTGCTCAATGACGTAAAACTCTCTGACCTTGAACTCACCTGGGATCTCAAGAACGAGAAAGTGTGCTTCAAGATTGATATCGGACCTATCGATCTGGTATTTGCCTCAGTTAAAGGTATCTCTCTGAGTTATAATAGGAATTCTGGTGTCTGGGTCGAGTTGGATGGTGATTTCCTTTGGTCGGTTCACAGTTTGGAAAAAAGTGCGAAACCTAAGTGGCGCGCCGACCAACCCTCAACAACCCCAAGCCCCGGCGGAGCAGGAAACAAGTATCTGGATCTGAGGCTTCTGGCAGGTGGTCAGCATATGAATGTCAAAGGGCTGCAGCAGGTCAATACGGTGCAGCAAGCTGTTGATATTCTTGGCTGCCTTCCTGAACCATCTGCAGACAAGGTCCCGGATATTGGCTTTGACGGCAATATCAACTGGCTGTTCGCCACGGACTTTGGTGTTTTACGTATCGACTCCAGCAAAGAGCTTGGGCAGGAGCATTGGGGAGAGTTGGAGAAGGGCGGTGCTCAGTATGCGTTCACGCTGCAAGTTGTCCTGACTGACCCTAGTCTCTACGCCTTGCGTATCGCGTGCAGCGGCAAAGCAGCCAAAGTGTTCTCTGGCCTCGACTTTCAGGTGATCTACAAGAAGGTCTCAGAAGGGCTTGGCAAGTTCTCTGCCTCCATCGAACTGCCGGAGATTATGCGCCGCATTGATGTGGGGGCCGTCACCATCACGCTGCCCACGTTTGGCATTGAAGTCTACACCAACGGAGACTTCCAGATCGATGTGGGCTTTCCGTGGAACAACAATTTCTCGCAGTCTTTTTCCGTTGAGGCCATCGTGCCTCCGGGCATCCCGGTCAAAGGCGGTGGTGGGTTCTATTTCGGTAAGCTGCCAGCCGCCTCCGTGAAAGGCTTGCCTGTATCGAAAAATGGATTTTTCAATCCCAATCTGGTCTTCGGTTTCGGAGCACAGCTGGGGCTCGGGAAGTCCTTCGAGATGGGCATTTTGAAAGCAGGTTTCAGTCTCACTGCTTTCGGCATTCTGCAAGGCATTCTGGCCAAATGGAATGCGTATGATGACAAACACACCGACAGCAGCAACGCATTGTCCTTGCAGGGGGAGTACTTCTTCTCGCTCACCGGTACCTTTGGCATTATCGGCAAACTCTACGGTTCCATTGACTTCGCCGTCATCAAAGCCTCTGTGAACATCAGGATTGAGGTCAGCGCGCAGATCAAGCTTGCGTCCTACGAGCCAATCCCGATCACCGTCGCAGCTAAAGTGGACGTTAGTGCCTCTGCAAGCATCGATCTCGGCCTGTTCACCATCAAAGTAAGCTTCAGCTTCTCCGCCCATGTGCACACCACCTTCACATTAGGCGCACTTCAGAACCCAAAAGACGCACCGTGGCTGGATCATTCAGAAAGCCACGAAGGTCTGTTAGCATCACCGCTGGCAGAGCGTCTGGCTCTTTACAGTCGCTTCCCGATGCTACCAGCTGGCTATGAAGCCGTACCCATAGAGTTCAATTGGTCCAATCTGAGAGCAGCCTCAGATCCTTCAAAGAACCCTCTGGAGATCCATCTGGGCTACGGTTTGACGCTGGCCAAAGATGAAAACTGGTCGTCAGCAGAGCAAGGTCGCCCACCACAACTGCCATGCTACGTGGCCAATCTGTTCATTGAAGCGCCAGCACCAGCAAAACCACAGGACACCGAGCTCTTTGAGAAAGCCTCTGGTGCGCAGCCCGATACGGCCTTTGAAGCTCTGGCAAAGATGACCACGCGGTGGCTGATCGCAGCCACGATGGGTGATGAAGAGGTGACGGCAAAAGAGGTCGATAGTCACCCCATCAGCGCGGTTGAGATCAACTTTATTCTGGATGGCCTGAGCACTCTGGAAACCTCATCTGATGCGCTCACCGAAAGCGATATCTCGAAGTTCCTTCAGCAACAGTTCCAGTTGGATATTGCGGTGCCAGCAAGGACTGGTGAGGCACAGGCCACTTATTTCCCGATGGTGCCGGACCTCAGTCTTGCTCTGAAAGTGGGCGACAAAACCACGCTCTCTTACAGCTTTGCCGAGTTCAACAAAATCAGCCCCAACTATCTGCAGGACTTAACAAATTACTTTAACCAATTAGCCGTTCAGGTGGAGAAAGAGAGCCGGAAAGATCCTTCTGAAACCAAATCAGAAAACGTGCAAATATCAATTGCATCATACATTTATCAGAACTACTTCATGCTGCTCATGAAGCAGATGATGCAAAGTCTTCTGGATGGTTTGCGCGACTTCAACTATCCGCTTGCTTCAGGCGAAACACCAGACGGCATCGTGGCTTGGGTGAAAGGCAAAAGTGGAAGCGGTTACACGCTTGCGGATCTTTTCAAGACCAACGGAACCCACCCGCTGACAAGCAATGTTGAGCTTACAATCCCAACCGCATCATTGGTGGTGCCTGCAGGCAAAACCCTCAAAGAGCTTGCTGAAAAGAACCAGCTGAACGCGGTGGTCAAAATCGCTGACCTCATCTGTAAAAACAAAAAAGTCGCTGGTCTGCTGATCAATGGTGAGAAGATCACCTACACTGCATCTGATGGCACCAAAACCACCCACACAACCTCAGGCGCTGAAACCTTCTGTTCAGTTGCCAAGGCTCTGGGAATTTCACTGGAAGAGCTGAGCACCAACAGCTCAATCCCCACCCAGCAGAACCTGCTTGTGGCTGGCACAACATTGCAACTGCCTGAGTTCACGCATAAGACAGGCGACGCCGATACGCTCTCTTCAGTCGCTCAGAAGTTTGAGACAAAGGCCGAAGCACTCGCTCTGCCAGCAAATGGAACCATCACAGACCTGTTCGTCGTACCTTCTAGTGGCTCTTCAAGCAGCCTCAGCATCGCGCATCTGCCGCAGTTCTGTGTGGGCGAACTCATCAAGGAAGTGCAGCGCACAGGCGGCATAACCCATCTATCGGGAATGGCTTCGCGCTATTACTTCCACGGCATGCGTCTGCCCACAAAAAACATCGCATCGCTAAAAGAAGGCATCACACCACTGACAGAAGGCATGTGGGTTCAAATGGATAAGGCCGGAAAACTCACCCTGCCTGCAGAAGCTGGTTTGTTTGCCCTTTCAGGGCAGCAGATCCCCATCCCAACACCGCTCACCACCTCATTCTCCATGCTGCTCGGCAAGCCTGAGGATGCCGATTGGATCACACTCGGCAACGATACAAACCCGCTGAAGTATCCGGTGGTAGTGCCGAAGGATGAAGAAAAACCCAGCAAAGACTATGAGCGCATTGAAGCGATAATCAAATGCGGTGCAAAAGGGTATCTGCCAGCAGGACCCTGTCAGCTTTCTCTGCTTGCAAGTGTTGATCAGCAGCCAAGCGCATTCCCAATCCCGCATTACATCAACTGGCAGAGCGCAGAGCCAATCCCGGTTCCTTCCAGCTCCAGCACACAGAAATCCAACTCCCAGTACCTACGCCTCTGGACACTCTCAGGAGCATTGACAGCACTGGGAGCGCAGGATGGTGATGCGCTACCACCGCGCATGATCGTCGAGCAGGCCGCTCAGGATGCGGCCACTGGTAAGACAATCAAAACACCACTGGTGAACTTCGGCTGGACATCAACCATCGAGTTCTCCATCAAAAAACTGCCTCAACAGCACAAGAAGTCGGGCAATGAAGCTAACGGGGCATCAGACAATGCGCTGAAAACAACCTATGAACTGAACGGTGTCAGCTCATCTGGCACTGTAGTGCTGGAGCGCATGCTGCAATCGCTGCCTGATGACCACAGCTTCACCTCCATCACCCTCGGCTACACCACAGGCTCTCAAAGCAGCGGAACACATTTTGTCGGCGAGGGCGGCAGCAACGTCACCTTTGGCGTCTCGAAGACGAACCTTTCAACTGTCACAAACCCGGGCGGCGAGCTTTTCCTCCAAGAGAGCAGGCAAACCACAGGCCCAACGCTGCTCAACACACCCATGAACCTTGTAAAACTGCTGTGGGAAGCAGGCATCACCAACTCAGGCGGGTTCTACCTCTACTACACCGCTGATGATGGAGAGTCGGGCCTCCCGTCAAGCATCTTCAACGAAAAGGGCGAGGCCACGCTAACGCTCGTGATCATTCACGAGGACCAGCAACACCTGCATCCGTACATCAACGGCCTGGCAACAGCACAGCCGCTGGCTAGTTCTGAGGCTTCACTGACAGCTTCGGCCAAAGGGGAACTGGTTGAACATACCGTGCAACAGGGCGATACACTGGCAAGCATCGTTCGGCTCTACCACTCCAACCTCAATTCACTCATCGCCAATTCTCTATCGTCAGAAAGCGCTGAGATTAAGCTAGTCCAAGGCAAAACAATCCTCATAGAGCAGGGCACTTACATGGTCCCGCAAAGCACCAGTGCGCCCGGAGTCTCCTTTGCCAGCATTGCCCTGCGCTTTGGCACAACCGTCGATCAACTCAAGCAAATCAACCTGAGCCTGAAAGACGAAAATCTACTCGCAGGCACACCTTTGCGACTGCCCGCCATTGAACTGACCATTGCCGCGAAAACCCTCAGCAACGATCTGATCAAACTGACAGACCTAAAGAAAATCGCAAAATACTTTGGCACAGAGCCAATTGTGATTGCCGTCAGCAATGCAGAGCAGAAAGATCTTCTGGTAACAGGCCAAACCCTCACCACCCGTGCGGGCCCACTGTCGGTGCAGCCGGGCGAGCATCCCGGTGTTCAGTCCCTCAACGCAAAGCGAGCCAAACCGCAGCCAATCCCATCAGGTGACACCGGCTCGGACTACGCCAAGGCTCTGCTCCTCAACAACTACAGCCTGCTGGCTTATCGGGTGACAGAAAATCAGGACTTTAAATCGAGCAATATGGGACTTCCCATCGGTGCCTCTGGCAAGTCCACATCACCGGATGAAAACAAAGTCAGGTGTGTACTGGAAGCATCAACTGGCGATGCAGAACAGTATCATGGCGCAATTTCTTATCTAGGGCTTGTGAAAGATAAAGGAAAGGACAAGCCGCTCAATCCCTACATTGCAAACGGCAGACTGCTGCAAACCAAACTTGGCTGGAACGATTATTACGGCAACACCATCCTTTCCACCCTAGATGATTACGCCGATCCAGCCGGAAAGCTCAGCAACAAGCCCGCTCTGCAAGGCTACACAGATCAGATCATCCCGCTCTCCCAATGGCCTTCCACATCTGCCAGTTGGACTGTTGCCGTGAGCAAAGATCCTGAAAAGACCTTCACGCTCATGGTCTCTTTCAGCTTCGATACCAGCCCCTTCATTCCACACAAGGGTCAGAACCCTTCCATTGCCCAGCAACGTGCACGCTCAGCTCTGATCATCGTGGAAGATTTGCTGGCTCAGTTTGAAGACCCCAACGGGTTTGAAGTGGAGGTCGACACGTCACTGGTAAGCGAAACTTATGCGCTGACAGCCAGCGAACTGAAGCAACTCATAGGCTGGTGGCAGCATATTCAAAAGTTCCTTCAGGAACACAGTGCTGCGGAAGGGAGCGAAGCAGACCCCAAACCAATCATTCCATCTTTGAAACTTCCGGTCACAATGGCGCTTGCGGATGTCCGTACTGATCAGGTTTTCGAGCTGGTGACAAAGCTCATATTCAAACGCACCCATGGCATCGCGGTTGGAGACTATGCAGCGGACCCGCTGGCGCGTTCAGTGGCTAACACAATCGCCATTAAAACCAATGTCTCCGCGCCCAAACGGTCTGATACAGAGCCGAAGAAACCCAAACCGGATATCCTTGCAGAGTTCGCAGAATGTGTTGCAAAAGCTATTCAGGGGTCAGGCTTCCAGATGATGGTCGCGTCCGGCATCAACCGCTACGCCCCGTCTGCGGGCCTGTCTTCCAACGTCACATGGGCGGTCAGAGTAGGGCGTCAGGAGGGTGATCCAATCTCATTCCGGATCACTGATGAGTGCCAGCCTGAACTCTACGCGCCACTGCCAGTCAGCAACACACTGATCTCCCGCAGTGCCACCGTCTATCCGTACACCGGCCTTGATGACTTTGATCACGAAACCGGCAAGTTTACAGGCACGCCAGTCAAAAGCACATTCTCCAACGTGGAAATGGATGTATGGCTCAAGCAATACTTCGACTTCTTCGACGGTCTGCTCTCGCCAAAGTATTCATCCTCCATCCTGTTCATCGACCATCATCTGCAGTCTCAGGCCGTAAAAGATGGAACGTCGAAGCCCGCTGGCTTTATGGAGCAACTGGCAGAACAGAAGGAAAGCCTTGCCGGGATCACGGCCAACATGCTCGCGCCGATCTATCAGGACGGAGCGAGTACTCGCCTGATCTCAGCGCAAGAAACCTTCCGCCAGTCCTTGTTAAATGAGCTTTCCAATCTCTACACAACACAGGCAGCCATCTCTTTTGGTGCGGATGTGAACGCGAGCATCCCATTGCAAGGAAATGAGGAAACACCGCAGCTTTACGGCAACATAAACCTCAACAGCATCAAAAACTGCCCGCCGCAAGATGAGGAAAAAGCAAGCCCTGCAACCAGCAAGACACTCTCCAGCCTGATCTCCATGACCTCGCCAAAACTGAAGCTTCAGCATGGCGAGGAACAGCCCCTCACATTCCTGCTGGAAGCCTCTGAGAAACTGGGGGAGACCACAGAGTGCCTCTGTCTGGATCTTTGCTACAAGGTCACGGCTCTGGAACACCAGATCAGCCCGGTCAAAAACATCGAGGGTTATAAGGCGTCCAGTTGGTTGTCGCCAATCACAGCCGAAGACACGCCGGTGCTGGAAAAGTCTCTGGGCACCTTCAAACTGCCAATCCTGCTGCGCAGCTTCCCCGAAACCCCGCGCATGGTCTCCCAAGCTGGTCCGGCCTTCGATAAAAAGGCCACGCAGCTGAGCAAAATCACCAGATGGGATTATGAGTACACCTACGGTCTGAACTTCCACTATTTGCAGGACAAAGCCCACGGTCAGATCCAGTTCAACATCAAAGATAAACCCGCAAACGAACTCGCCGGTTTCCTCGATGCATTTGCGCAGCTGGCCCAGTTCATTTCCGTTGCAAACAATCTCTACGCCATACTGGACCAGTACGTGCCCGTCATCAGCGCGGCAAAGCAGGACGACGCGGCCATTGAGGACGCAGCAAGCGTCCTATCCGCGATCATCAAGCTCAACGAGGACATCATAGATGCAGCCTCAGCCGCTGGAAACTTGAGCATGCTGGCAGCCCCGGTAACAAAGGAAGGGGCTGAGAGCTACAAGTTCAGCATTCTGGAGGAAAATCAGGCCTACACCTCAAACAACGAAGACACAGCAGAGCGATGGGTGGTCAAACTCATTCTGGAAGACTGCAACAGCCTCAAAGGCCTCACCGGAGAGCTTTCCGTTGAAATCCCCGAATGGACCAGCCATCTGGCCTCGAAAGCCTGCGAAAAGGGCAAGAAAACCTACACCTACTATTACACGCAGGAGAAAAAGAAGAAGACCACCTACCTGACGCAGGACATCGCCCAGTCCATCAATGACCGGCAGGTGATCCTACCGGGGATGCAGGTGCTGGCGCGACAGGATGCCATCGCCTCCATGTACATGACCCGAAACAACAACATTTATGGCAAGATCAACGAGAGCTTTGTCTTCAGAACGCCGACAGCTACTTTCAAAAACCCGTTCCACCCAACTCTCTCCAGCTATCAGCCGCTTAACATCGCGTGGCTGGATGAGCCGAAGGGAGAGCCGAGCAAATGCAGCCTGACAGAGCATCTGAACAATCTGTTCTGCAAGCTGTTCAAAGGTGAGTTCGTCGGGGATGTCACCCTACAGCTCAACATCGGCTATGCCTATCACCTGGCTGAGGGACTGACTGAAGAGCCGATTGATCTGCCAATCGCACTCCTGCCACCAACCCCGATCACCATAACCACGAAAGGCAAGCCGAAAGGGAACATCATCAAGAACCTTGCCAAATCCATTACAACCTGGGCAGAGATACACAAACCGTCCTGCAACAATGCCAGACTAACCTTCGTGCTCAACATCATGTCCAACCTGACGGAAAACCCGATGCCCTTGCTCAACCTGCAGGATCTTTACCTCTGCACCGATGACATCGAACCGCCACTCCCGTCCTATGAAGATCAGTTGGAAGAGGCTAGATGAAGCCGGGAAAGGCCATGCGATGGGATGTGGCGTGCACCATGCTCGCAAGGGTGATGATGTCAAACACGGGCCGCTTGACCTTCGCCTGCAGCTGATGCGCATAGGGTGGCAGGTCTGTACATTCCAGCACGATCGCACCAATCTCCGGTGAGCGTTCCACCATGCTTTCGGCAGCAGCCAACAACTCGCCCGTCACTTTGCCTAGATCCATCTGCGTGCGTTCACCGCGTAGGATTACAGAGGAGAACTCCGGCGCCTCATCCAGACCTTGCACCACAATCGGCACATCAGAGGCACCAACACCTTCCAGATGCTTGTCTGTCAAAGAAGAAGCCGAGGCCGTGATAACGCCAACAGGGGCCTTGGTCATGTGATAGGCCAGAGGCACCTGAATGAGAGATGACACAAACACGGGGATGGAAACCGCTTCAGCTATCTCTTTTTGAAAGATCGCCAGAAACCCGCAGGAGCCGGTGATCGCATGGACACCCTGATCCTCCAACCGCTTCGCCGCGCTGATAATCGGTTCCAGCAGCTCAGGAGAGGGATCAGCCAGCAGCTTCTGCACGGTCAAACCATGAAGGATCTCATAGGTCGTCGTAAACGGCAGGCTGGAGGGATTCTTGATATGTCCCGGAGGTTTCGGAAAATAGCTCTCTAAGGAAAGAACGCCAATTGAAACGCCGCAGATGTTTTGGCCGCCACTATGAATGGTCATAGATTTTCCTTCAGTAGCGCGTCACGCGATAAGGTGACATGTCGATGTTTGGAGTAAGTCCGGCAATCAGGTCCGCAACCAGACCTCCGGTTTTAGGGGCCATCATCAGGCCGTAATGGCTGTGCCCGAAGGCGCCAATGAGGTTCTGAAAACCATCAATCTGTCCGATGCACGGCAAACTGTCTGGCAGGCTGGGCCGCTGACCGGACCATGTGCTGATCTGTGTTGTGTTCAGATCAGGCAGCAGCTTGCTCGCCAGGGTAACCAAGGCATCCAATCGCTTTTGGTTGATCGGCGCATCCAGTCCGGCAAACTCAGCCGTTCCCGCAACTCGGATGGCCTCTTCCATGGATGAGGCGACGAATTTCATGTCCATGTCCATCACGGAATGGCTCAGAAAAACGCCGGGATTATCGAATGAAACGTGATACCCGCGTTCTGCTTCCATGGGAATCTTAATCCCGAGGGGCTTCAAAAGCTCCGCAGACCAAACCCCCATGGAAAGCACAAGCTTGGGCGTGGATTGCTCGCCTTGCTCAGTCACATAGGTCCAGCTGCCGTCCTCTTGCGGACTGATTTTAAGCACCTTGGCCTGCTCAATGGTTCCACCCATCGATAGAAGCTTTTCTGCTAGCACTTCGCCAATCTTGCCGGGAGAAATAGCCCGTGCTTGCCCCTTGATCAAAACCGCAGCTTCGAAGTCGTGAGTGAGGGCTGGCTCCAGCTCACGCAGATCAGAAGCGCCAATCTGCTCAATCTCCGCCCCAACCGCCTTGCGCATGGCAAAATCAGGCGACGACAGGTTGACCTGAGAAGCATCGCGGAACGCATGCACATACCAACTGTCCTGTAGCAGATGCTCATGGCCAGTGCCCGCCAGATGATGCCGGTAAAGCTCAACGCAGTCATGATTGAGCGCATACATGGCATCGCTGATGGGCTGAATGCGATCCTGTCGACCCTCATAAAGAAACCTCAGACCCCAGGCCGCCACACGGGGCAGATAGCTGGGCTTGATGCTCACCGGCCCTTGTGGGTCCAGCAACCAGCCAGGCACCTTCTTCCAGATACCCGGCATGGATTGAGGCACCACGGACCACGGTGAGATTATGCCCGCATTTCCCGCAGAGGTGGCCTGACCGGGAGCATCCCGGTCAACCATATGCACGCGAAAGCCTTTTTCAGCCAGCGACAGTGCAGAGCAGATGCCGACAAGGCCGGCACCCAGAACAGTTACATTAGGTGCTGTCATTGCGTGGCTTCCTGCAAAGTGCGTTGGCTGGCAAACTGTTGGATCAACACCGGCGCGATCACCAGAAGGGAGGCCATGTCGGAGCCCAGGCTCGGCGCTACCAGCATCAGACCACCAATTGCCATCAGGACACGCCAGATGCCATTGAGCGGAGCAATGAAGTAACCCGAAACCGCAGTGGCAATGGCAAACACACCCAGCGCGCAGGTCAGTGTCACTTGCAGGAATGACATCAACGTGAAGTACTCCGGCAGTACGATGAGCATGGTCGGTGCATAAACAAACACCATCGGCACCATCAGCTTGCCCAATCCCAGCGTGAACGCATTCACACCGGTCCGGAACGGATTAGCGCCCGCAATCCCAGCCGCCGCGTAGGCCGAGGCGCACACTGGTGGTGTGATCTCCGAGATAACGCCGTAATAGAGCACGAACATATGCGTGGCGAGGGCAGGTACGCCGAGCTGCGCTAGCGCAGGTTGCGCCACCGCCACCAGCATGATGTAAAGCGCTGTCGTTGGCAGTCCGGCACCCATCAGGATGCAGGCAATGGCAATCAGCACCAGCGACAGGAACTGCTGAATGGAAGACTGCTCGAACACCTCAAGAGAGGTCCAGTCCAGCAGCGGCGCCAGAGAAGCGGCCATGTCAGCAGCCCCGTTGGTGACCATGAAGCCCAGACGGAACCCAACGCCGGTGGTGTTGATCACACCAACCACAATCCCAACCGCGGCAGAGGCCGCGCCAACGGCCAGAGCGTACTGAACACCCACGTGACAGCTGTCGAACAGGTCCTTGAAGCTCTGACGCTCATTGCGATGCAGACATCCCAGCAGGGTCAGAGCACCCAAAACGCCAGCCATGGTCGGGGAGAACCCTTCGCCGGAGTAAGGCGAAGCCTTCCAGAAGATAAACCCAAGCAGCATCAACGGCACAGCCAAGGACAGCGGTTTATCGATTGCGCAAAAGCCCACCACGATACACAGCGAGATGCCGATGAATGCTGCCATGTTGGGCGAGTAGCCTGAGAACAGCACCACCAGAAGCCCGATCAGCGGCAGAACCGTGAACCAACCCTCACGCCAGACCTGAATAAACTGCGGAATCTGATCCTTAGGATAGGCTTCCAGCCCAAGGCGTTTTGCAGTGAAGTGCACGATGGAAATGACGCCGATATAGTGCATCAGGGCAGGGACAATCGCAGCAATCACGATTGTTGTGTAAGGAACCTCCAGATACTCCGCCATCAGGAAGCTCGCAGCGCCCATGATCGGAGGCGTAATCTGCCCACCCGCACTGGCCGCTGCTTCCACACCACCCGCAAAATGGCCCGGATAACCCAGCTTCTTCATGTTCGGGATGGTGAGAGAGCCAGTTGAAACCGTATTGGCGATGGAAGAGCCGGAAATCGTGCCAAAGAAGGCAGAGGAAACAACGGAAACCTTCGCCGGACCGCCGGTGTAACGGCCGGCAAGGATCATGGCATTGTCGACAAAGAACTGCCCAAGCCCCATGCGCTGCGCCACAACACCAAACAGAACGAAGTGGAAGACAACAGTGGAGACGACCCAGAGCGTCACCCCAAAGATGCCTTCAAATGGGAAGTACATGTTGTTGACGAACTGGCGCCAATCCACACCCGGGTGTTTCAGGATCTGGATCGGAATGTAAGGCCCGAGCAGTGCGTAGCCAATAAACACCAGAATGATCAGCGGCAACACGATGCCGATAGTCCGCCGCGCGATCTCCAGAACCGACAGGATTATGATCGTCCCGAAGAAGATGTCTGGCCCGGCAGGATTGCCCTGTCGCAAAGCCTGCTCGGACACATTGAAGCCAAACAAGTCAAACCCGCGCCAGCTGAACCACAGATAGAGCGATCCCATCATGGCGAAAACCATGATCACCCAATCAAACAGCGGCACATTGCCAAAGCTCAGAAACTTGCCAGGCATATTGGCATAGGCCCTATCTGATTTGAGAAACGGAAAGGCGAGGAAGATAAAGAAATAGAGCCCGGCAAGGTGAATGCCCATGTGAACGTAGTCAACCGGCGTGCCGAACCCAGCAGTCCAGAAGTGATAGAGCGCATACGCAATGGTCGCCCAATAAACCACTTTGGTCAGGAAAGGTCCGTTGTCACGGGTGTGCAGAGCCGAGTCGTACTTTTTCTCCAGCTCTTCCAGAGCCTTGTTATCAAGGTGCGATTGCAGGGGCATGAAACCCTCCGGGATATGGGGATGTGTCATGCGGTGGCACATGGCAGGCAGCGCTCAACTGCTCAAAAGCAAAAGGCGCGCATCAAAGCCATAGGAAGACCCACCGGTGGCAACAAACAACAGCGGAAGAAAGCTCCCGCTGCTGCTCAGAGTATTGCTGCTGTTAGTCGAGCAGACCAACTTCCTTGTAGAAGCGCTCAGCGCCCGGATGCAGCGGCACACCAATGCCATCAATGCCGTCCAGAGCGGTCTTCATGGTGATCACTTTGCCCTTTGGATGGCCGTTATCCAGCAGCTTGCGAGCTGTTTTGGACCACAGCGCCTTGGTGATCTCGTAGACCAGCTCTTCATCAATATTGGCATTGGTCACAAACATGCCGCTCACCGCCACCGTGTTGGTGTCATGCGTCACGCCCGGATAGGTGCCAGCCGGAATAGTGGACGGAATGTAGTAGGGAACAGTCTTGTTGGCCTGCGCGACCTCTTCATCGGTAAAGGAATAAAGGTCCATGCCCTTGGTGTTGTCCAATTGGATCATCGCTGCAACCGGAGTACCCGCTGCATAAAAATATGCATCCAGCTGACCATCAGCCGTTCGTTCTGCACTTTGTGCATTGTTCAGCTCGGCTTCATCAATATTGTCACGGTTGACGCCGTGGTCTGCAAGGATCAGCTCAACAGCAATCTGAGTGCCGGACCCAGCCTGCGCAATACCAACGCGTTTGCCCTTCAGGTCCGCAAGGCTCGCCAGTTCACCGCCTTTAGGCAGCACAAGATGCAGATCCTCAGGATAAAGGTTTGCAATCACGCGCAGGTCTGGCTTGGCATTGCCCTCATATTTGCCGCTGCCGTGATAAGCAAAGTGCAGGGTCGCAGCACCCGTCAGACCAGCTTCCATCTGACCCGCTTGAATTGCATTCACATTGTGCGCTGATGCGTTGGTGGACTGAGCAATCGCCACCAGATTTGGCACACCGCAGTTACCGCCTTGATCACACGGACGAGAACCCGGTGGGTTGGAAATGGCGTTGGCAATGATGCCGCCAATCGGGAAGTAGGTGCCGCCAGCACCGCCCGTGCCGATGCGGAAAAACTTGATGTCCTGCGCAACCGCAGCCCCACTCATCATTGTGCAGGCCAGTGCTACGCCCGCGAACTTACTGAAAAATCCCATGATATCCCCCCTCTAACAAATGTAGATGTTCCCAAATAAAGATGATCCGTATTTCTGATTATTTGTGTCATGGTGGGATAGCCTTATGCATAAAAGCAAATTCGAAATATTATGGTTATGATAGATTTTGTTTATATATTGAGGGGCGCATGAATCTGCAGCAATTGGCGGTTTTCCGCGAGATTATGAAAACGGGTTCCGTCAGCCATGCCGCGCGCAACCTACACCGCACCCAGCCCGCGGTGAGTGCCTCGCTCAAAGCACTGGAAGATGATCTGGATATGCCGCTGTTCATCCGCGAAGGCCGGCGACTGATTCCTGTGCCCGAAGCTCACTATCTTCTCTCAGAAGCCTCCGGCATTCTCGACCGCCTTAAAACCGTCGAACAGAACCTCGGCAACATGCGAGATCAGATGCAGGGTTCTCTGGGCATCGTCGCCATGCCGGGCCCATCCTCTTATCTGCTGCCAGAGTTCATCAGCCAGTTCACTGCAGACAAGCCGCAGGTAAAAGTCACACTCGCGACCCGCAGCTCACCGCAGATTCTCAACCTCATCGCCGCCCAAAGCTTTCAAGTCGGCTTCTGCGATGCCGCTGTCGGCTCAGAGCAGGAAAAGCTGTTCCACAACACCACAATCCCGTGTACCTGTGTCTGCGCTGTTCCCAAATCATCTCCTCTGGCAGAGAAAAAAGTCATTCAGGCCA
Source organism: Pseudovibrio sp. SCP20 (assembly GCF_057774105.1). NCBI lineage: Bacteria > Pseudomonadati > Pseudomonadota > Alphaproteobacteria > Hyphomicrobiales > Stappiaceae > Pseudovibrio > Pseudovibrio sp. SCP20. Next base: position 1,109,549 of record NZ_JBYMDH010000001.1, read on the forward strand.
AGGATCTGGACGGCATGCCTATGGGTGTGCTGCAGCCAAGCCATTCCACTTATGAAGCCACAAAGGTAGCGTTTCAGGCGCAGGGCGCACGCCTCAACATCCGCATCGACACCCAATACTTCCTACCCCTCTTTCATTTCGTCGAGGCAGGACAGATCTGCTCCATCGTCGATGTGCTTAGCGCCGTCAGTTACCAGCGCAGCCGGGGAGATGCCTCAAAAATCGTCTTCCTGCCGTTTGAGCCCGCAGTCCCGTTCGGATATTCCATCGTGGTGCCGCACCAGCGCCCGCTCTCACGCCTTGCCAGCTCCTTTGTCAGTTCCTGGCAAAGCTGGGTAGAAGAGACCATTGCCCAGCCCATCAAATAGCCGAGACATCACACTGTTAGCGCTCGGACAAGGAAGACAGCTGCAAATCATTCTAAGCTGCAGAAAACTGGAATTTCCGCTGGAAGGGTGTAATGGACGAGATCTGCCAGAACGAAGAAGAGAGCACGGAGCGGGTCTACCGCCAGCCAGTCTCTCCATGGGCACTAGAAAACCTGCCGGGCGATCCCATGATGTGGATCCTGATTGTCAGCGAAATCCTCGTGTTCGGCGGCGCGCTCTGGGCATTTGCGGGCAATGAACTGCTCAATGTCGAGATCTACCGCGAGGCTCGCACCCACCTGAATGTGCCACTGGCAACCCTCAACACCATCATCCTGCTCACCTCCGGCCTGTTTGCAGCCATTGCGGTTCGCTTTGGCAAGGTCAAAGAGGTGGCAAAGGCACGCCTGTCTCTGCTGGCTGCAGGGGCTTTAGGCGTCGTGTTCATGGCGCTCAAGATCTATGAGTATAAAGAAAAGCTCGCCCTCGGCCTCAATGTTGAGACCAACACTTTCTACACGCTCTACTATCTGGTCACAGGGTTCCACTTGGCCCATGTCATCTTCGGCCTGATCATCCTTGGCATAATTGCCTTGTGGCCCACGGAAGACAATCTGGAATCGGGCACGGCCTTCTGGCACATGGTGGATCTGATCTGGGTGATCATCTTCCCAATCTTCTATCTCATGGGGCAGGGAGTGTAATCATGCAGAATGAGAAAACCACATCCCGCAGTGTTCCCATGAACGATCTCTTCAAAGCATGGGTCGTGCTGGTCGCTCTCACAGTGCTGGGATATGTCCTGAGCCTGATCAACAACGAGCTGCTGGTTTATGTCGGCCCGCTCATCATCGCCACGCTGATCCTGTTCAAGGCCCGCATCATCCTCACCCAATATCTGGGCCTGACCAGATGCCCCGCATGGCTTTCCATGCTCTCCAGCATGATCGTCGCCATAACAGTCATCTGTGCCGGATTGCTCACCTTTGTTTCAGCTGGCCTGATGCAATAGAGCGTATCTCCGAAAAGTGGGAACCGGTTTTCGGAGATACGCATAAATAGGAGCTCATAGGCATATAAAAAAGAAAACCCTCACGGCCTGAGCGGGCAGCGAGGGTTTCTTTCAAAGCCTCTCTCCAAACCGTGGGTTCTGGTTCTAGGAAAGAGAGAGGCCTCGGGGGTAATCGTTAGCTCGGCAGGAACTCCTTGCCCCAGCCGGTGCCCGCAATGCGGCGCTCGATCATGTCGCTCACCTGCTCATCACTGTAACCAACGCTGGTCAGCACTTCGCGGGTGGAGTTGCCGTAAGCCTCTGTGCTTGGCAATGCCTTGATCGCTGCTTCTTCCGGACGGATGGAGTAGTGATCAATCAGCGTCACACGGTGTCCGCTTGGATGGTCCTCATAAGTGGAGAACGCATAGCTGCCGCGATCAATACCAACAGTGCCATCGGCAGTGCGTGTGTAAGAACCACGCAAGTGTTCGATGCCAAGTGGTTGGGCCGCAGCAATATCCGCAGCTCTCAATTTCTCACACCAGCTCTCTGCGGTGTCCTGCGCAAAGGCAACGCGAAGGAACTCAGCGGTGTCATTGGCTTCATCAACACCAGCAAGACCTTCCACACCTGCCAACTTGGCAAGCTCATGCTCTTCAGCATCCATGAACAGCCAGCCATCAGAGGCTTTGTAGAAGTGAGAAAGCGCGTGGTTGCCAAGTGCATCACGGCCAGAGGCTTCGTCAAATGCAGCGCGACCTTCATAATCAAACGCAAACTTCACCTGCGCCAAATTGGTTACGGCAGACAGAGACGTACGGGCACGAGAGGTCTCGCCAGTCTTGTGCTTGTGGTAAAGCGCCAGCGCCATACCCAGACCAGCTGCAAAGCCACAGTTCACGTCCAGCGTACCAAGGTGTGCGTGCTCTTCTGGTGTATCCGGACCACCGAAACGGCTCATGATACCGCTGTTCGCCTGAATGATGTCATCATAACCAATGTAATTGGTCTTTGGACCCGGCTTAGGGCCACCCAGACAGTCAAGGCGGCAGAACAGAACGCCCGGATTGATCGCCTGCAGGCTGTCATGATCCAGCCCAAGCGGCTTCATCTGACGGTCCGGCGCGTTGATCACCACAAGGTCTACGGATTTCACGAGACGCTCAAACGCTTCACGGCCTTCGCCGGTGGTGATGTCCACCAGAGCGCTCTTCTTGCCGATGTTAGTCTGGAAGGTGAAGAGCGTACCGATCAGCGGATCATAAAGCGGTGTCACTGGATCCAGCTTCACCACCTCAGCACCAAAACGGCCAAGGAATGCGGTGGAATGCGGGCCTGCAATCACGTTGGTCAGGTCCAGAATGCGCAGGTCTTTCAACCAGCCAGCTTTATCGGCAGACTGAGCGGAAGGGGCTGGCAGATTATCATTGTTGCCAACAGCTTTCAGCGCAGCAAGTGCCTCATCATAGCTCACGTTCTCACGGGCTTTTGGGGTGAGGAGATAATCAGCAATCTCTTCAAACCAAACGATTGGACCCGGCTGCTTCATCACACCGTATTCCGGATCGTTCACTTCCACGATCAGACCGGAGGTGTTGGTGTGCTCGCTGTTCACCCATTCCTGTGTGGTGCGGTGTGGTGCACCCGGAATCTGGCCTTCACCAAAGATCACGCCCCATTCTTCAGAAGTTTTGGTCAGGAACACCTTCTTCATTTTGGCTGAAATGATATCCGCCCACTTCTTCGGCAGCGGATAAACGCCAATGGAGGTTTCACCGTCCCACTCTTTGATTGGCAGGTGCAGATCGTTCACCTCAGGCAGACCTTCTGCCAGCAGCTCCTCATAGATGCCAAGCGCCTGCAGACAGCGGCGGGCATGGTTTCTGTGAGACGGGCAAACCGCATAGAAGTAACGGCCATCCGCACACTCATAGGTGCGGTAGAACGGATCAAGATATTCCTGCAGATCCTCGTAGGACAGGTCCATCTCGATGTCATTGTCGCGGCGATGGGAAATTTCGTGCTCGCGCATGGTCATATAGCGCTCTGGCATGCCTTCAATCACAACAGAGTTGTAAGAAAGGCCTTCCATCAGAGCAGCTGCAATCGGCACCTCAATGGTGTCACCACGGCCAGTCTTTTCGCGGGCAAGCAGTGCCATAACCACAGAGCTCGCGGCCATAGTGGTGGCGTAGGAAGAACCGAGCGGGAGCGGGGAGAAGCTAGGGTTCAGCCCCATCAGTACACGGTTGAAGCCCATATCGGTAAATGCACCGGATGTGGCCGCAACAATCGCTTCAGTTGCTTTCCATTCACGGCGCAGCTCGTCATTGCTGGCAAAACCCGGCACAGAAAGGGTCACCAGTTCAGGGCGCTCAGCACGCAGCGCAGCGAAATCAACGCCGAGTGCTTTCATTTTGCCTGGGCGGAAGCTTTCCACCACCACATCAGCGTTGGCGATCAGCTCAAAAGCCTGCTGCAAACCATCCTCAGACTTCAGGTCCAGCCGGATGCATTTCTTATTGCGGTTCAAAATCGCATTAGCTGGATGATCCCATTGTGGCCCCTGAGGCGGATCAACGTGAATAACGGTTGCGCCCATATCCGCAAGGATCATGGCAACAGCCGGACCTGCAATTTGCTGACCGAAGTCGACAACTCTGACACCTTCAAGGGGAAGTCTTTTTTCCATGCAACATCATCCTCAGAAACCGTCCATCAACGGATCTCAGTTTATTCCAGACATAATTCGTCTTTTATTTCAGATTGTTATGAGTGAAATGGTTCGCAGCTGCGGGTCATTTCATTGAAAAAACAATAGGCAGGCACATACGTAGAAACCAGCAATTTAAATTTCGGTGCAGACATAAAATTATTTGTAGCTCGACTAATTCTGAACTGACTGCACGGGTCTTGGAAGGGCTGGTGGAAGATGAATTTCCTTCCACCATTCCCGAAAATTGATCTTTGGATTGAAATAGGCCGCTACCGGCAAAAAGGCTGTTTAGTCTTCATGTATCTCGTTCAAAATCCAGTTTCTGAAGGCCACCGCATGGGGGTGCTCAAGACTGTTGTTGGAGTAAACAAGGTAAAACGCTTCTTCTGTCGGAACCCTTTGTTCCAATGGCGCAACCAGCTGCCCGGACTTGAGTGCATTTTCCACAAGGCTGGTTCTCCCCAGCGCAACGCCTTCTCCCAGAGCGGCCATTTCCAATGCAGTTACAAGGGTATCAAACTGATAGCTCTGGCCCAACTCCAGATCGCTATGCTTGGTCTGCTTCAGCCAGTAGCCCCAACCTTCCTGATAACCGATCACATGCAAAATCGTGTGGTCTGGCAGATCCTTAGGTGAGGTGAGTGGCCCGTTCTCTTCCAGGTAACACGGGCTGCAGACAGGAAACAGTTCATCTCGTGTCAACCGATCACACTGCAGGGACGGCCACTTGCCCCGGCCATACCGCACCTCCATATCGCAATCGCCGGAGCTTTCCTTGTTGTCCAGCCAGATGTTGGAGGTGATGCGCAGGTTGATCTTCGGATGCAAACGGCGGAACTCCTTCATACGCGGCGCAAGCCAGCGCATGAAGAACACCATATTGATCTTCACTGTCAGCAGATTGTTTTGCCCCTGACCGAAGATTTCTTCGGTCGCCGCCTTCAAGCGCTCAACGGACTCATGAACCGCAGGAAGATAGGCAGCCCCGGCGTCTGTCAACTCCAACCCACGTGGCAGACGCTTAAACAATACACACCCCAGCTGACACTCCAGTCCCTTGATCTGGTGACTGATCGCAGCCTGCGTAAGGTTGAGCTCGGTTGAGGCATGCGTGAAGCTCAAATGTCGCGCGGACGCTTCAAATGCCCTGAGCCAATTGAGCGGGGGTAAATTCTTCTTCATTTGGTTCTCCCATTCGTATGGGTAGAATTCCATATTATACGTAAAACTATTCATAAATATTTTTATATCATTGGGTCTTTTTTTGTTGATTGATAACAATTTAACCCTCCGGCAAAAATTCAAGCTTCAATCAGGACAGCAAAAATAAAGCTTGAGGGGGACAAATGTATAATAACAGCAATACTGGAAGAAGGACGGGGGAGGGCCTGTTTACAGGTGTTAATCCTGTTATGGCCGTCGGGTCTACTGTACTCGTTGTTGCGTTTGTTTTGTTTACTGTAATGGTTCCTGAGACCGCTAGCTCGATTTACAATTCAGCTAAAGGTTTCATCGCGGATAATCTATCTTGGTACTACATCGGCCTGGTCAGCTTTTTCCTGTTCCTAGCCTTTGCAATGACCATGAGCCGCTATGGCAACATCCGCTTGGGGAAGGATGACGAGAAGCCGGAATACAGCTTCTTTTCTTGGTTTTCGATGCTTTTTGGAGCAGGCATCGGCATCGGTATCCTGTTCTGGAGTATCGCAGAACCAATTTACCACTTCCAAAGTAATCCGTTCATTGCAGAAGGGCAGGAAAGTTCCGTAGAGGCAGCCCAGATCGCAATGCGTATTAGTATTTTCCACTGGGGACTGCATGGTTGGGCACTGTTTGCACTCTCTGGTCTGGGTCTCGCTTATTTCCACTATCGCAAGGGCCTGCCGCTGTCCGTTCGTTCAGGGCTCTACCCGATTTTTGGTGATAAGATTTATGGCCCAATCGGTCATGCTGCTGACTTGCTTGCAGTTTTCGGCACCGTCTTCGGTATTGCTACATCTCTTGGTTTGGGAGCCCAGCAGATGAATACCGGCCTGAACTACCTGTTCGGTATTGAAGTCAGCACCACCAGCAAAATCGTCATCATCGCAATCATCTCCGTTCTGGCAACCATGTCCGTTCTGAGTGGCGTAAACAAGGGCATTAAGCTGCTGAGTGAGTTCAACATGCACCTGACCATGGTCATGCTTGTGTTCTTCCTCATCTTTGGCCCAACCGTTTACATTCTTGGCTCTTTCGCAACCAACCTGGGTGACTACCTGACCAATGCCATCCCACTTGGCTTCTGGGTGGAAACTGATCCAAACAACAGCTGGCAGGGTGGCTGGACCATCTTCTACTGGGGCTGGTGGATTGCGTGGGCACCATTCGTAGGCATCTTCATTGCTCGCATCTCCAGAGGCCGCACCGTAAAAGAGTTCCTGCTTGGCGTTCTTCTGGCACCAACACTGCTCTCCGCATTCTGGATCACCACCTTCGGCAACACCGCAATGTTCCTGGAACTGTTCGGCGCTGGCGGTGTAACGGAAGCAGTGAACAAGGACATCACGTCAGCTCTCTACACCACCATCGAGCTGATGAACCTGGGCACCACGCTCACCATCCTTGGTGCAGCCATGTGTACCGTCCTGCTGGTGACCTACTTCGTCACCTCTGCAGACTCCGCAACACTCGTCATCTGTACCCTTCTGTCCATGGGTGATGAGAACCCTGCAAACCGCTACCGCATCTTCTGGGGCCTTTCCATTGGCGCAGTTTCCGCGGTGCTGTTGTTCGCAGGTGGCCTGCGAGCCTTGCAGACAGCCTCAATCGTTGCAGCACTTCCGTATTCCTTCGTGTTGATCCTCACCACGTGGGGCCTGCTGAAGTCTCTGCACCTTGAGGTCTCTGAAATCATCTCCACCGTCGATGATGAAGAGCATTCCTACTCCGCAGACGGCGCAGCCTCCGCTGCAACTCCGGCTGAGTAAGAAGCTCGCCCCCTAAGTCATCTGGGATGTTCCCGGCATCCCAGATGACAACCACAACTAAAGGTTCATTCTAATGACATCTCAGATCATTCTGCCGCGCATCATGCAAGTTGGTGCGGGAGCCAGCCTCCAATTGCCTGCAGTTCTGGCAAAAATCGGCTGCAAAAAGCCTCTCATCGTCACAGACCCAATGATGGTTCAGCTGGGATACTCCGAATCTATTCAGGACAGCCTCAAGGCTGAGGGCATCGAAAGTGATGTTTTTGCTGATACCCTGCCTGAACCAACAGTTGCCTCCATCCTTCCGGGTGTGGAAAAGGCAACTGCTGACAGCTATGACTGCATCGTGGCTCTCGGCGGTGGCAGCCCGATCGACAGCGCAAAGGCAATTTCGATTCTGGCAAAGTTCGGCGGCGAAATGCGGGACTATCGTTTCCCAAGAGACGTCACAGAGCAGGGCCTGCCAGTCATCGCAGTGCCAACCACAGCCGGCACCGGCACCGAAGTCACCCGCTTCACCATCATCACTGATGAAGAGCGCGGCGAGAAGATGCTGTGCGTTGGCATCGGCTTCATGCCTGTCGCGGCGCTGGTGGACTACAAACTCACCATGAGCCTGCCACCACGCATCACCGCAGACACCGGCATCGATGCCATGACCCACGCACTGGAAGCCTACGTCAGCAAGAAGGCAAATCCGTACAGCGACAGTCAGGCTCTGGCAGCGCTCAAGCTGATCGGCCCGAACCTGCGTGAGGTCTACCACAACGGCACAAACGAAAAGGCCCGTGAAGAAATGATGCTCGGCTCAACGCTAGCCGGTGTCGCATTCTCCGCCGCTTCTGTTGCGCTCGTTCATGGCATGAGCCGCCCGATTGGCGCGTTCTTCCATGTGCCGCATGGCCTGTCCAACGCCATGCTGCTGCCGGATGTCACAGCCTTCTCAATTCCAGCGGCACCTGAGCGTTACGCCCAAGCGGCTCGCGCGCTTGGTTTCGCTTCTGAGCAAGATGATGATGCCATGGCAAACCGCAAGCTCCTGATCGAGCTGCGCGCACTCAATGATGAGCTCTCCGTACCGACACCGGAAGAGTTTGGCATTGAACGTCAGGTCTTCATGGATCGCTGCGAGACTATGGCTGAACAGGCGCTGGCCTCTGGGTCTCCGGGCAACAACCCGATCACCCCAACCATCGCGGAAATGGTCGAAATCTATCAGGGCCTGTGGGATGCCCGTGGCTCTGACAGCGAGTCAGTCACAGCTGAATAAGCTGAAATTCCCGCTCTCCCGAGAGGCCAGCTCGCGACCAATGCCGTGAGCTGGCTTTTTTGTTGGATAAACAGGCTAGGAGTGGGCTAGTCGCCCAGCTCCAGTACAAAGCGAGCGCAGAAATCACCTTCCCACCACATCGGGAAGTTGGTGCCCCACTTGTTGTTGTAGATGTTAAACCGCAGGCCCTCACCATAAGCCGATGCCTGATGCTGGAATGGCATAAACGGCAACTCAGCAGGCGCCACAAGCGGTGTATCCAGCGGTGCAATGCGGATCTCCTGATCAGCGATAGCCCTCGCACCAAAGATCGCCTGCAACTGACCACCACTCATGTCCGGCACGTCATGAGCATCCACCCAGAAGCCGGTTTTGTTGAACTGCCAGGTCTTGGCACCATCTGGTGCAAACCGCAGGAAACCCGCCTCCGGCATCCGGTTTGCAATCTTGCCGTAAAGCCGAAGCGTTATCTCAAGCTTGTCGCTTTCCCCGTTCAGAACCAGCTGAATGTTATGGATCGCACCGGGAATGTCAGAGGCCATCACATAGGACAGAATGGCCCGATCATCCGCAATCGCCAGCCCTTCAAACATCGGGCGATGGCTCTTGGAAACAGCTGTCGCTGCCTTATTCAGCCCCGGCTTGATGTGATCCAGAATAGCCCACTCTTCCTCATGGGTGAGGTAAGCATCCATATGCGCTTTCACATCCGCCGCATCATAGGTCTCATGAGCAAACGAGATCAGATTGTCATCCAACCCAAACAGCTCTTTGCCATCTGGCGATTTGAGGTGTTTGATCGCGCCGCTGTCCCGGTCAATCTTGATGGACCAACCGCCAAACTCAGCTTCGCTGTCGATCTCAAACGGCCCCACATGGGGAAGCGGACAGCAGATTTCAGAAAGCGCTGCCTTGGCAACAGCCTGATCATCCCCGTCAAGGGCGGCAACCGCATCATCACAATAAGCGCGCTGCTCCTGCCAGGAGGCTTCTGCGTACTGGAAGCGAGGATCGTTCTCACGCGCCGCTTCAAAGTCATCCCGGTTCCACGCCTGCTCATCGCGCAAGTATGTTTTGATATCCACTCCGCACGTATGCTCAGCCACCATGGAAAGCTTGCGGCCAAAGGAAAGGCGGGACGGCGTGATTTTATCTTCAGCGAAACGATCATAAACCCGCTGCAAAGCACGATATCGCGCGGACTTTACTGGATCCGTAGCAGAGCCATGGATCCAGCTGTCGCCAATCTCCTGCGTCACAATCGGGAAGCTCTCGCGATGTGGCCACAGCACCTCAGCAAACTCATCCAGTGTTGCTGCCTTGATCCGATAATCCGGATACTGCCGCTCCATGGCGCGGTAGACGTTTACGGTCTGGCCGGTGTTCTGCGGGCCAATATTGTCTTCCGTATGCGCAAAGCTCAGGCCATCCGCCACACCCGGAATGAACTGCGTCGCACCATAGGAGTTCTGATAGAGCACCAGAATCTCTTCACCTGTTGGCGCCTGCCAGCGGAACACCTCCGGCAGCTTCGGCGTTGGAGAGGCGGTGTTCACACCAAGATGCAGGAACTTGATGCCCGCTTTCGCCATCAACGGCACGATACCCAAAGTGTGACCTGGAACATCCGTCATCTTGGCTGCAATAGTCTGCACCCCAAACCGCTCATCCAGCTCTTTGGAATAAGATAGACCCGCCTCAAACAGAGCCGGAGACATCAGTTCAGAATGCGTGGTGAATGGCAGGCCATGCCAGCGGATCAGGCCCTTTTCAATGGCAGCTTCCAGACGTTTGACGTCGTCTGCGCCAGCCTCATTCAGATAGTCCCAGATCAACCATGCACCCGTGGTCCAGCGAAACTTGGGATCCTGCGGATTTTCAAAGTAGAAATGCTCTGCCGTATCAAGCGCCTGCGGCAGGAAGTACTTGTGATAGCGTTGGCGAACCTTTTCTGCATGATCAGTGAAACCGATATCCAGATGGGTTTTGAAAATCAGGTGAATAGTATTTGGGGACATATTTCTTTGCTTATTTATGAGCCCACAGTACCGCGCACAATCAGGCGGGTCTGCAGTGTCTCGATCATGGCAGGGGCATTGGGGTCTTTCAGGCGCCGCAAAATCAGGCGCACAAGCGCACGCACACGGTCTTCCAGATCAATCTTCACGGTGGTGAGGTTGTAGCTCAGCCAACCGGACTGAGCGATGTCATCGAAGCCGACCACTTTCACATCTTCCGGTACCCGCAGGCCCAGCTTGAAGCGAAGTGCATCAATCACCCCGAAGGCGCCAACGTCGTTGGCTGAAAAGATGCCGTCAACACCTTCACCAACCTGAAACAGATCAAGCGTGGAGGCGAGGGCGCTCTCATAGGTATAATCGCCTTGCAGCACCAGCGGTTCCGGCAAGCCGCGCTCGTTCATCACGCATTTGAAGGCGCGCTCACGCTCTGTGTTTGCAAGGGAAGTTGTTGTGCCGCCCAGATAGGCAAATCGTTTGCAGCCATAAGCCTGCATCAAAGCAACCGCCTGATCGATCCCGTTTTTCTGATCCACGATCAATCGGTCAAACACAGACGTGGACTTCGGCTGGTTCGGCAGGCTGCCATCTTCAGAATAGCTCACATAAATCGGCACCGCACGGCCAAGGGAATGGGCGAGGGTGTCCGGTGTCACGTTCTCCGCAAAGGCGATGATGCTGTCCAGATTGAAGCCCTTCATATAGGTCAGCAACCGCTCATCCATGCTCTGATCAGTACGGGTTTTGAAGAGCAGTGTCGCAAATCCTTCCGCCTGCAGGGCGGTGGTCAGCGCATCAATCTCCTGCGATTCCCAGGGGCTGCACACATCCGGCACAATCACGCCCACCAGATGCGAGCGCCGTGTCACCAATGCGCGGGCCGCCATGTCCGGCGTGTAGCCCACATCCTTCGCGATTTTGAGAATCAGTTCGCGCTTTTCCTTTTTCAAAGAGGCATGCGGGTTGAAGGCGCGTGAAACAGCGACTCGCGAAACACCGGCAAGCTTGGCAACTGTATCTGCCGTAGCGCGTTCCGGGCGTTTTACCTCTTGGATGCTTGATTGATCAGACACTCAAAATTACTCGATAAGTGAAAACGTGTTCACTATTAATGCCGTATCTAACCCTAGGATGTCAATCGAACAATCTTTATGCACGACGAAAATATGACAGTTTTGTGCCGTTTATATAATATATCTGCTCTCAGCCATTTTCAGAATCCTCTTGATTTTTTCAATAGTATTGACGGATAGTGAAAACGTGTTCATTCTAATTTCACTGATCGATTTCTCATGATTAGTGACAAGGCACACCAACACAGGATGCCCTGGGGGGATTTTTTAGATGAGTAAATTGCGTAGTTATGCATTGGGTCTTGCAGCTGCCACAGCGCTTGCTGGGCCAGCGATGGCAACCGACGTAACCATCACTTGCCGTTGTGTGGAAGGCGGCGTGAACAGTGCAGCCGCTGTCTGGCTGAAAACAAGCGTCATTCCTGGCTTCGAAAAGATGATGAAAGCCACCGGCAAGGACGTAACAGTGAACTTCAAGGAGTTCGCAGGCAAAGATGAGCAGCTGACCCAGCAGCTCGCATTGGACTTCTCAACCGGGGCAGGTGCAGACGTTTCCTCGTTTGACGGCTTCCTCATTCCAAACTTTGTGGACGCAGGTCTTCTGAAGCCATTGGAAGATGTTGCAGGCGCAGAAGTGAACAACTGGGAAGGGTGGTCCCACATTTCTGAGGGCTCCAAGGAGCTGATGTCTTACGGCGGCAAAGCCTACGGCATTGCACTGGGCACCGACAGCCGCATGATCTTCGTGCGCAAAGACATCTTCGCACAGGCCGGTCTTGATGCAGACACATGGCAGCCAACGTCATGGGAAGACGTTCTGGATGCTGCGCGTACCATCAAAAAAGCGATGCCAAAGTCCGCACCACTTCAGCTGAACGCTGGTGTGTCCATGGGCGAAGCAACCACCATGCAGGGCTACTGGATGGCGATCCTCGGCACCGGCGAAGGCATGCTGGACGACAATGGCAAGTGGATCGTGTCCTCACAAGGCATTCTGGATACGCTGAACCTGTACAAGACCATCTACATTGACGAAAAGCTTGGCGACAAACGCGCTCAGCTGCTCGGTGATGGCCGCAACCGCACCTTTGCGAACTTCCGTGATGGCAAAACAGCCATGTTGGTGGAAGGCGACTGGTTCTATCGCTCAGTTACCAAGCCGGGCGCAGAGTTTGAAGTCAAAGACCGTGACGTCAACATGACATGGAAGAAGATGCCAGCTCAGGAACCGGGCAAGGGCTTCCGCGGTCAGGACTTCGTGACCATGTCTGGCGGTACTGGTTTTGTGATCAATCCAAACACCAAAGCTCCAAAAGAGTCTTGGGCACTTCTGTCCTACATGAACTCCAAAGAGCAGTTGGATGCCTTCCAGGCGATCAACCCACGCGTTCGTATTCGTGACGATGTCTGGATTCCAAACTCTGACTTCCTGACAGAGACCTCACAGACACTTCTGCCTCTGACCACAGCGCGTCCAAACAACGCTCACTACAACAAAGTCTCTGTTGCAGTTCAGCGTATGACCGAAGCGGTTGTTTCCGGTGAACAGACACCTGAAGAAGCAATGGCACAGTACAAGTCTGACGTGACCGCCATCGTTGGCGAAGAAAACACAGTCAGCAAGCTGTAATCAGCCGAAAAAAGGACAACAGAGCATCCATCGCTCTGTTGTATCCGGGAGGGCGCGCTCCTGCGCCCTCTGATCTTCCAATAAGAAGAATGTTTCCCTCCCGGGAAGGTGTAATTTGAAGAACTTCTCATTGTTGTCTGCGCGCGCGGGAGCGCTGTTTTTCTCCCCTGCAGCAGCCCTTGTCGGAGCGTTTGTGATTGTCCCGTTTTTCTGGGTCATCTTTGTCTCCTTCACCAACAGAACTCTGCTCGGAAAAACGGCTCTCAATCCTGAATTTGTCGGGTTTGATAACTACATAGCCCTGTTCAACATGAGCACGTTCTTCACTCGTGGTCAGTTTGGCTTCTCCCTCATCCTGACCATCCAGTTCGTGCTGCTCTCCGCTCTTGTCGGTCAGGCGCTGCTCGGCATGGTGCTCGCATGGCTGCTCCAGTCCACGCCTAAATATGTGAAGGTCTTCTCAGAATCCGCCGTAATCGTTGCCTGGATCCTGCCGGAAGTGGTCATCGGCTTTGCGTGGTTCGCCTTCCTTGATTACGACAACGGCACGCTCAATATGCTGGTCACGTCGCTAGGGTTGGAACCCGGAGACTGGCTGCTGGAAAATCCGTTCTGGGTGATCGTCTTCTTCAACACCTGGCGCGGTGCAGCGTTCTCCATGATGCTGTTCAACTCCGCGTTCTCCTCCATTCCGCCAAGCTATTTCCAGGCCGCAGATGTTGCAGGCGCAACCTCCTTCCAGAAGTTCAAGGACATCGCGCTGCCGCTGATCAAAGGCCATGTGGTTACCGATCTGATCCTGATCACCATGTGGACCTTCAACGTGTTCACACCGTTCCTGCTCACCAACGGTGGCCCGTCCTACCGTACAGAGTTGCTGTCCATCTACACTTACCGCGTGGCCTTTAAAGACTTCGAGTTCGGTAAAGGTGCAGCCGTGGGCGTGGTGATCATGCTGATCAATCTGGCCTTTGCGCTTGTTTATCTGCGCATTGCTAAGCAGAAGAACAAAGGAACAGCATAATGACACTCTCATTCCATCAAATGCTGTCCCGCATCAGCTTCTCTGTTCTCACCGCCATCATCGGCATCGCCTTCGCTTTGCCTCTGCTGTGGTTCCTGTTTGCACCATTCAATGCGCGTGCAGAGCTTGGTCTTGAGATCCCGGCGGCCTTCACGCTGCAGAACTTCTATACGGTGTTTGAAAACAAATTCGCCATGCGCGGACTGCTCAACTCCTTCATTCAGAGTGTGGGCGGCGTGGTTCTTGTCGGCATCTCCGCAACGCTGGCTGCATATGCGCTGTCACGTTCTGACGTGCCGGGTAAGAAGAGCATCACCTACATCCTCCTGTTGTTCTCCTCCGTGGTGTCCGGCAGTGCGGCCATGGTGCCGATCTTCCTGATCATCTCCAGCCTCGGCCTGATTGACACCCACATCGCCGTTATTCTGGTGTTTGCAGGTGGCCTTCTGCCAACCGCCATGTTCATCCTGCGCGATTTCATCGATGGTATCCCGAAATCCTACGAGGAAAGCGCCATGGTCGCCGGAGCCTCCTCCATGCAGGCCTTCCGCGATGTGGCATTGCCAGTCATCCGTCCGGGCATCGTGGTTGTGGTGGTCTGGGCCTTCGTGAACATCTGGGGCAGCTTCCTGATCCCGTTCATCCTGCTGCGCTCTGATGAGCTGATGCCAGCCTCTGTCGCGATCTACTCCTTCTACTCAGAAGCAGGCACCCCAATCGTGACGCTGCTTGCAGCTTATGCGCTGATCTACTCGTTCCCGGTCATCTCTCTCTATCTGTTCGTAAACTGGAAGTTCGGTTTCCGGTTCTTTGGCGGCATCAAGGCATAATCGAAAGAACAAAAATGGCTTCTATTTCATTCCAAAACGTCACCAAATCTTTCGGCGACTTCAATGCTGTCTCCAACGCGTCATTTGAGATCAACGACGGCGAGTTCATCTGCCTGCTCGGCCCATCCGGTTGCGGTAAAACCACCAGCCTGCGCATGATCGCCGGTCTGGAAACCCCAACCTCAGGCCGCATTTATATCGGCGACAGAGACGTCACAGCCCTGCATCCCCGTGATCGTAAGATCTCCATGGTGTTTCAGGACTATGCCCTCTATCCGCACATGAACATCTCCGACAACATCTCGTACCCACTCAAAGTGCGCGGTGAAAACGAGGCAACGCGTGGCGAACGCGCACAGGAAGTGGCAGATGTGCTGAAAATCGGCCACCTGCTGGATCGCCTGCCAGCCCAGATCTCCGGTGGTCAGCAGCAGCGTACCTCTCTGGCACGCGCACTGGTCAACCCTAGCCAGGTCTACCTGTTTGACGAGCCGCTCTCCAACCTGGACGCCAAACTGCGTCTGGAAGCTCGTGGCTTCCTGCATCACCTGCAGCACAGCATGGGCATGACCTCCGTCTACGTGACCCACGATCAGGCCGAAGCCATGGCGCTGGCAACCCGTGTGGCCGTGATGGATCAGGGTCGTATCGTGCAGTTTGCCACCCCGATGGAGATTTACCGCAAACCAGCAACCACCTTCGTGGCAAACTTCGTCGGCAACCCGCCCATGAACCTGCTGCCAGTAGAAGCAATGGTTGCTGACAATGTGCTCAAAGTCCGCGCAGACGGTCTGGAAGTTGCTGACATTCCAATGCAGCGCTCCTTCGCAGAAGCCGTCGCAGTCAATCCGAAAATCACCATGGGCGTGCGTCCGGAGCACCTGCGTGCAACGGCAGAAGCGGAAAACGTGGTGCGCGGCAAGCTGTTTGCCAACGAGAACATGGGCGCTGAAAAGCTCGTCACCATCGAGCGTCCTGATGCAGCTCGCTTCACCGCACGCATCTTCACAGATGACGACATCATTCTGACCGAAGACGTCGCGCTTGGCTTCTCAAGCAAGCACATCACCCTGTTTGATGCAGACGGAAACAGACTGGCGCTTGATGATGAGTGAAACGCTGGACCACCTCAAGCTCCACAAGCACATCACGAAGGCGGATCAGGCAGCTGATCCGTACTTCTATCTGGATTTTGAGGTGCCCGAAGGCGCGACACGCTTTGACGTGTCACTGGAATATCCCAAGGCTGAAGATTGCATCATTGATCTTGGATGCCTTGACCCTGACATCACGCCGTTTCCGGCAAGCTTGGGGTTTCGTGGCTGGAGCGGGGGCGCCCGCGACAGCTTCTTTATTGCGCTGGATGATGCCACGCCGGGCTATGTGCATGGCAAGATAGAGCCGGGCACCTGGCAAATCATCCTAGGCCTCTACAAACTGCCGGAAACCGGCGCGGATGTAGACCTCACCATTTCCTTTGATCAGACACCCAGAAAGATTGCGCCACAACCCGTCACGCCAAATCCGGTGCGGCAAGGGGCAGGGTGGTACAAGGGAGATCTGCACTGTCATACCTTCCATTCCGATGCACGCGGCGGACCTGAGCTGCTCCATGCAGCTGCTAAACAGGCGGGATTGGATTTTCTGGCAGTTGCAGATCACAACACCACGACCCAGCGCAGATACTTCCATCCGCACTCCTCTGAGGATCTGGTGTTCGTACGCGGCATGGAAGTCACCACAGCCGTTGGCCATGCCAATGTGTTCGGCATAGATGACTGGCTCGACTTCCGCATGACGCAGCCAGACCACGCCCATATCGTCGCCAAAGCGGCCCACGATCGCGGTGGTCTGTTCTCCATCAATCATGACAAGCCGCCCATCGACTGGACCTATGAGCTGCCGGAAACCGATTGCATGGAAGTCTGGCAATCTGCATGGCTCATGTACAACTGGGTGTCTCTGGCTCGCTACCAAAAACGCCTGAGCGACGGCCACCGCATCTCGCTGATTGGTGGCAGCGACTTCCACCAGCCAGACAGACTGCTGCCAGAAGGCCCGCTGGTGCTGGCTCGCCCGACAACAGTGCTCTGGCTGGAAGAACTCAGCGAGAAAGCTGTGCTGAATGCCATGAAAACTGGCCTCGGCTACGTGACAGAAGGCCCGGATGGCCCGCACCTGTCTCTCACCTCCGGCATGGCCCGCATGGGCGAGGAGGTCCCGGTAGACACGGCAAACTTCTCCGTTCATGTGGAAGGCGCCAATGGCGATCTGCTGCGTTGGGTGGATGCGAGCGGATGCCGTCAGGAAGTACTCATTTCCGGCGATACAGCGCAGCTCTCTTTCAATGAACCGGTAACAGGGTTCCTGCGCGCCGAGATCATCGCCAGAGCGAGCCATCAGGGTTTACTTGAAGAGTTTCTGGGCGCCTTCAAAGGCAAGAAACTTCCTCTGGGATTGTCTGAGGAAGAGATACGGGAACAGCCCATCATCCGGGCTCTTTCCAATCCAATATACATAAAAACGGAATAGGACAGCACGGCATGTTGATTGGGAATGCACCGTGTTCATGGGGAATTTGCTACCCGACTGGCAACGCATACACGCCGGATGAATATTTAGATCAGGTCGCAAGCGCGGGTTACCGAGGGACCGAACTCGGGCCATTGGGATACCTGCCAAAGGAAGCAGACCAGCTGAAGACCATGCTGGCAAAGCGCAACCTGACCCTGATCGGTGCCACCCACGTGCACACGTTCTCTCTAATTGAGACCAGTGACAAGTTCCATGCGGATATGCAAGCGCAGGGCGAGCTTCTGGCATCACTGGGTGCCAAGCATCTTGTGGTGATGGACGAAAGCAACGTCTACTCATCTGGCCAACTGGGCATGATCACATCTGACGCGCGTCAGCAGATGTATGCAGACCTCACTAAATCCCACGCCATGTTGGCTGAAGACTTCGGCATCGCACTGAGCTTCCACCCACACATCGGCACATGCGTTGAGCTGGAAGCACAGATCGACGACCTGCTCAAAAACACGCCGCTGAACCTGTGCCTCGACACCGGCCATCATGCGTTCTGGGATCAGGATCCTCTGGCCTACATGCAACGTGTCTGGGATCGCATCGACTACATGCATCTGAAGAACGTAGACCCAAATGTATGTGCCCGCGTTCTTTCCGGCGAAATCAGCGTTCAGGAGTCTCTGGCCGCTGGCGTCATGTGCCCGCTTGCAGAAGGGGTCGTTGAAATAGCGGCAGTTATGGATTTCCTACGGGCAAGGGATTTTCAGGGGCCAGTTGTTGTGGAGCAAGACGTTGCAGAGGATGCAACGGAAACACCGCTGGAACTGGCCCGCCGCAATTACTCCTATATCGCTGCAATGAGCCAAGCCTAAGGAAAACAACAATGTCACTGTCCGTTGGAATTATTGGGCTGGGCGAAGTCGCTCAGCTGATGCACCTGCCATTGCTGGCTGACGATCAACGCTTCACCATTGCAGCCATCAGCGATGTTTCTGAGGAGCTGATGGAGTATGTGGGCCAGCGCTACAACGTCGAGAAACGCTACGTTACCGCCTCTGATCTGATCGCCGATCCGTCACTGGATGTGGTTTTCATCCTGACGCCCGATCACCTGCACGCAGACCTGCTGACCGAAGCGATGAAAGCTGGCAAGCACGTCTTCATTGAAAAGCCGGTCTGCCTCAACAAGCATCAGATCCCGGCACTGCTGGAAGAGCAGAAGCAGTGCAGCAGCGTCGTGTTCGTTGGCTACATGCGCCGTTACTCCCGCAGCTTCCTGGCTCTGAAAGAGCGCATGCCAGACCTGGAGAACATTCGCCACGTCCGCATCCGCGACATCATCCGCGAAGCGCCATACTTCACCCGCCAGACACGACCTGTGGTCCGAGGCAAGGACGTGCCGCAAGAGGTGATTGCGGACGGCCAGCACCGCACCACAGCCATGCTCCGCGAGATAATGGGAGAGGACGCCACAAAGGATCAGCTCCGCGCCTATCAGGTGCTCACCGGCCTGTCCTCCCACAGCTTCTCCGCCATGCGCGAGTTGCTCGGCCTGCCAAAGTCCGTCAGCTACGCCAAGCAGCACGGCGGCGAGACGGTTATGGTCCTGTTTGACTACGGTCACTTCACAGCAATGTACGAAGCTGTCATTTCCGACATAGCTGAATTTGATGCAGGGATCGAAGTACTCACACAGAGTGAGCGGTACCACGCCACCTATGACACGCCGTACATCCGTAACCTGCCGACACAGCTCAGTATCACCCGCTCATCCGATGAGCAGACCACCACAGAGGTGATAGGCCCATCCTATGAGGATCCATTCCGCATTGAGCTGGATGCCTTCTACAAAGCAGTCACGGATGGAGCGTCTTACAAAACAACGCTAACCGACGCATCAAACGACCTGAACCTTTTTGCTCAAGTTGGGCAAAAATTCTTAGGTGCAGATTGAATATATAAGGCGCTATATCAATGAGTTATATGACATTCCTGATTCAATTTATCAGGAATGTCAGCTCTTCTCTGGAGCGAAGCATTCACATTTCAACGCAAACCAACGCAAACTCATTTTTCTATCAGTTTCTGATGTAAATCATGACACGATCTGCGTATTTAAATCTTGCCTCAAATACAGATTCACACTGGATCTAAACTTACCTTAACTTAATCAAGTATCAGCAACGCATTTTTCAGCGAAAGACTTGAATTTTCCCATATCCGAAGTGCAGCAACGCATAATTATGCGCAGCGCGACTAGAGTGTGAAACAGCAGTTTCCCCGAACTTCGGAGTTTCCAAATGCCTGAGAATGATCTCCCTCAAGAGCACGAAAACTGGGCACATGAAGTCCTGAAAGCAATCAAAGTTGGATACAATGTCGAGTTTGATGTGCCCGAAGACGAGCAGGTATCAGACAGCGAAAACGGGCACGACAAAACCGCTGCCCCCGAATCTCAGGAAACCCCTCCAAAGGCTGCTGCAGAGCAGCCGGATCTAAAAGATCTTGCAGTACAAAAAGCGCTTCACCAGAAGGAATTGTCTAAAGCAAGCAGGAACTTGAAGTCACTTGCTAAAGCAGTGCATATAGCTGGCAAGCGCAGTGACGTGTTCATTGAAGACATCACCAAAAAAGTCCTTGATGACGCCAAACAGCTGGCGCAAGCCAACATCAGGCAAGCCAATGAGATCATGAACAAGCCGAGCAAAAAAGGCTTCGTCGATCTCGATAAAATGCAGGCCTTCATGGATCGCGGAGAAGAGTACCTCCGGATCATGCAGACCAACTTCAAAGAAGGTCAGGAGATCAGCGTTGAAGGCATGAAGGGACTATCTGCTGAACTGCAGAAGAAAGCAGATGACCTGCACAAGCAGCGTACACCGGTAGAAGCCTGGGGTGTCGATCTAGCAAGGTTGGACACTGTCCATGAGCAAACCTGTGACCGCTTAACAGAGCTGAACAAGGCACTGAATGGCGGCAGCGTCGCGACCGCGAAGCAAAATATGCTTGCTGCCTCCAACAATCTTGCAATCCTCAGAGAGGTGCTCGCCAAAGCGCAAACGCAGGCCGAAACAGCGAAAAAGGACGTCGAAGACAGGGTTCAGGCGACAGAAACTGCAACTGCCGAACTCAGTGCGCGCAAAGTTGAAATCGAACATGATCCCAAAGTGTTGGCCGACTTTGAAAAAGAGTATGACGCTGTAGTGGCGGACTGTAAGCAGGCTTCTGCCGCGGCCTCTGCTGGCAAGGGTATTGAGGCTGTAAAAGCCATTGAAAGCGCTGAGGCGCACTTCAGTGCGCTCCAACAGGTTATGCTACAAAGCTTGGCATCCTCACCTGAAACCTCTCAGGATGAAGGCGGCAACCAAAGTGAAGTGAAGGTGCTTTTGGGGGATGCCATTGAGCTGACCAGAAAAGCAGATGAACTGCTCACTCAGGAAGACCTCATCAAGGGAAGCAATGGCCTGCTGCCGCAGTTTAAAGACGCGGATAAGTCTACTCGTGCCGCCATTGCAGAAGCGCAAAATGATCTCCTTACAGGAGATGTCACGGCGGCTGAAACCAAGCTCATACGCGCCCAACATAACCTCTCTGCCATGCGTGGTCTTACCATAGAGGCCCAGTCTGCCATTGATATCGCAGCAGAACAGCTTTCCCTCCTGCAAAGACAAGTGGCACCCATGATTGCCCGCCGTCAGGAGTATGTGAAACTCGCTGAGACAGATGACAGAAACATTCGGTATTTGGAGAAGTTTGATCTGGTCGTCGGTGAGGTGGAAAATCACATCAGTCAGGCGGAAACGGCCATCGGAAAGGAAAACCTGAGCGAAGCCAATCAGGAAATCGCCTATGGGCAGGCAGCTGTGCCCGAGCTGCAGAGAGAAGTGAAGAAACTTCAATACCTTAATACGGTCAAAACCGCTGCCACCAAGGAAGAAAACGCAGAGCTGTTCGCCCAGACACTGGACAAGCTGCGCGAAGATATCGCCTACTTTAATAATCGCGATGACGTCTTTAAGGACAAAGAAGAAGAAGCAATTTTCGATAATCTATACGAAAAAGCAGCCAACTACGCCAATCAGGCCGAAATCCTCTTCAAACGTAAGAAATTTGAGGAAGCTGATGATGCGATCGACAACTCCAACATCGCCCTGAGCGGTCTCGAAATAGCCTACGAAAGAGGCGTTCAAACCGCAGCAAAAGTTGAGCAGCTTAAGCTGGAGGTAAAAGAGGCAGCTGATAAGGTCCAATCCTTTGAAAACGTTGCCAAAGCTATCGTAAATGAAGAGCTCCGCGGGGAGTTCCTCAGCTACAAAATGGTGGCCACAGACTACGTAAACGAAGCGCTGGATTACATCAATCAAGGCCGCATCACCAATGCCTTAAGTGCGCTTGCCGACCTGAAGCAAGCCATGACCAACCTCAACGGCTTCCTCACCAACCCACCACAACCAATGCAGGCAGAAGGCACAGAGCTAGATGAATCTGAATGGGTAATCATCGAGGACAACCCCACCGAAGAGCAACTGGCGAAAAAGCAGGATCACGAAGATCTTGTGTTGTTTGCCAGTGAGTTGAAGTTGCTGCTCGATGAAATCAAGCAGATGAAAACCGCGGTTAAGGAGGGGCATAAAGTTTGGGAACGCTTCTGCACCGGCGACTACCTGCAACGCTTCCAGACCGCTTTTGAACAAGCCAATTCCAGCCTCAGCAACGCAACCGACTGGACACTCAACGCAGGCAAGATGACAACACCTGGTCCGAAAATGAGAGAAAACCAGGAACTCTTCCTCGCCAGCGCAAGAGAACCTCTCTCAGAAGCCAAAAAAGCCTACCGGGAAATGCAAAACGCTTTTGATGTCAGCAAGCAAATCATGACATCCGAGCTCTCCGGTCTTTCAGCAGGTGCCAAATACTATCTTGCTGCAGTTGAAGGCATTTACAAAATCCACGAGTACGTCCGCGGATGGGATGTTGATCTCACCACCTTTGATGCCGCTTACCTTGCAGCAATGGATAACATCGCTGAACTTAAGGTTGCCATTGAAAGTCAAGATGTTGCGACCGGTCGAGAGTGTCTGGATAAAGCCGAAACCTATCGTCAGGACTTCCTCAAGAGTGGAGATCTGGCGTTGACCCAAAGGGAAATCGAGCACAACGCACTCGTACTTCTATATGCAGATGTTCAATCCGATTATATGAGCGCGTCCAATAAAAGGGAAAATGTAGCAAACTTCCCGGATCTGAAGAAACTCTATGATGGCTTAGAGGCTGATATCCTCAACAGATTCAAGACAGTCGATGAACTTGTCAAATCAGAAGCCGGCAAAGCTGCGACAGCTGAACTCTTAATAATCAGGGAGGTCAACAACAAGCTGTTAGATGTTCTTGCCGATGCAGGCATCGCTCTGGCCAACGCAGAACTGGAAGATCAAGCACAAGGTCTTGCCGAGATGACTGTTTTCCAGATGCGAAGGGATAAGATTTTAGAGGACGCCGACAAACTAGCCAAAGTTGCTCCCGCATCCTACGAAAAATGGCTTCCTTTCTGTAGGGGGGAATATGAGGACATATTCAACCAGTATTTTGAAGGCTTAAAGCAAAGCGTAGAAGAGTTACACAAGATCCCCAAAGGCGTGGACCGCGCGGATATCGAAGCGGTCACTGAAAAGATGAGGGCGCTGCTAACGGAGGCGCAGAATTACTATAAGTCAATGGAGGGGATCCGTACTGTCAGTGAGCAGCTCATCAATTCTCAGCTGAAGGGCCTGAACCAAAGGGCCGATTTGCATGAGAAGCGCATCGATAACTTGAGTCTCAGCCTTGACAAATATGCAGATTGGGGCCTGGATTTTGCCGATTTCGACACAAGCTACAATGAAGCTAAGGGTTTGATTGAGCAAATGAGAGGAGCTCTTCAAAGAAAAGATCACCTCGAAGCTCGGGACCTCAACGTTTTGGTAGGCACCGCAGTGAAAGCGGTTGAAGACGAGCAGGAACGTTACGCTGGCTTGTTTGAAGATGCGAAAGCTAGCTTTGCAGAGGGATTTGAACTCTATCGACAGCAGATTGCAGAGACTGTGAAGCGGCGCCCGGAACTGGAGAACATCAAACATCTTGCCGCAGATTTTGATGACTGTGAGCGTTCAGCAATTCAGGCGATCGAACGAGCACTTGATCTTATAAATCTAGGTGATCGTTTCGGACCTGATAAGGAAAGTGCATACATTCTGCGACAGCAGGATCGTTTGCTTGAACTCCTTCAGGAGGCTGTCCCTCTATCTAAGGATCCTGAAAAACTTGGCACTGCAGTCAAGCAGAACAAGGAAAAACTGGCCGAGTTTGAGGCCATGAAAGAAGACATCAAGGACGGCATGGACAAGGAAGTCTTTGCTGCC
This sequence comes from Pseudovibrio sp. SCP20, assembly GCF_057774105.1. Taxonomy (NCBI): domain Bacteria; kingdom Pseudomonadati; phylum Pseudomonadota; class Alphaproteobacteria; order Hyphomicrobiales; family Stappiaceae; genus Pseudovibrio; species Pseudovibrio sp. SCP20. Next base: position 1,133,368 of record NZ_JBYMDH010000001.1, read on the forward strand.
ATGCAAGTGCGGGGCGAAGAACACGCCGAAGCAGCACAGCGGTTGATGGACGAGGGTGACTACGAAAAAGCCGAGTTTGAGTTGTTTGCTCTTCGGGTTATCAACGATGCTCTGCAGACAAGGCATGATTCCGGTGTAGCGATCGCAGATCAAGTTCCTGAGCTTGAACAGGAAGTTGAGGATGTCACGACTGACCTCGCCGATATGGAAAAACTGCGCGATACCATCAAAAATGAAGAGGATGCCGCAAACTACGGCAAGTATCATTCCATTGGTATTCGGACCGCTTTGGAAGCGAAAGACTTCCTTCTCAAAGGTGAAATCAGACGCGCTCAGGCCTCACTGAACGCGCTGCAATACTTCCTTGATAAGATGGAGGAAATTCTCGACAAACAAGGCGCAAAAGGACCGAAGCGTAAGTCCGGAAAGAAAAAGTCTGGCCCTGAAAACGAAGCGGGCAACGCAGGTGAAGTGACCGTCAAGCCATCAGAAGAGCTGGAGCTGGAACGTGAGAACAGCTTTGATCCGACCGATGATGAAGAGCGTAAAGACAAGCTTGAGGAAGCCATTGCGATTACTGATGGTCTTCTGGAGACAGCCAAAGCCAATGTGAAGGACATACTTGATGTCTCTGAGGTTGAGTATTACGGCCTGATCCTCCAAAAAGCAGAGGAGCATGCAGCCGCTGCGAAGGACCATCTCGAAAACAATAAGCTTGACGAAGGCGAAGAAAGCATTGAGTTGCTTAAGATGGCCTTGGACACACTACAGGACGCTCACAAGGTAGGTGTGGCGACGTCGAAAAAAGCGCCGGACTATCAGAAAGAGATTGATGAAATCGGACAGACACTCATCCTGCTCAATCTCAAACGCAACACAATTGGCGATGCAAGTGAGCAGAACGAGTTCGATACCGTCCGCAATGCAGCAAGCGCTTCAGTGTACCAGATTGTCCGCATGCTGAACGAAAAGAATATCCGTAAAGTCAAATACGAAATGGACACTCTGCGGTCTCACGTAGGCAACCTGGAAAAAATCCTAGGCCGCCACGTCTCCAGACGCCAGAAACTGAAGGACATGCTGAAGCGGAAGAAGAAGTAAGCTGGATTGAGTTAGAAACGCAGCTTGTCTCTAGTAATTATCAGGCTGCTCAATTCTGGCTTCAGCGGTCAGGCAATCCAGATCTGGCGACGTCAAACTTCGCAAAAACGCCTCAAGATCTGTTCTCTCAACACCCGTCAGCTTGAGAGGACGTATCCGTGGATCCTGTCCGGGCAGGCCTGATCCGCCTTGGTCGTAAAACCTGATGACCTCAGTCAGTGTACTGAAGTGCCCATCATGCATGTAAGGTGGGGTGATGGTGAGGTTGCGCAGAGTAGGGGTGCGGAACTTCCAACGGTCTGATGGGACTTCAGTGACTTCATAACGTCCCAGATCCGCCTCCCGCTTTGCACTAACGGAAAGCACCTTAGAAAAGTCCATCTGATGCACAACGCCCGGTGCAACCTGTACAGGGATGCTTGATGGTGGGTTTTGCCGCTCATTTTCGCGCATTTGGCCATAGCCGGTGTCGTGAAACTGATCATCTGTGAAAAGCGCGTGCTCCTCCTCAATCAAATGACAACCGCTGCAGCCGCCTTTGCCTTTAAAAATTTCGTAGCCGCGTTTAGCTGCGTCAGATACAGCTGCCTCGTTTCCTCCAAAGTGCCATTGGTCAAAGGGACTGTTTCCGGCCATTACAGACCGCTGGTAGGCCCCAAGAGCCATTCCAATGCGGTCGAGAGAAGCATGTGCGCCAAAGGCGTCATCAAACAACGACTGATACTCAGGCAAGCTGTTTAGCAGCGAGACCACATGACCTGCCGATGGGTTGGCCATTTCATTTCGTGCCGTAAGAGGGCCGATGAACTGAGTTTCCAGCGAAGGATCTCGTCCGTCATGGAAGAGGGTGCTGAGATACCCAACATTGAGAATACTGGGTGAATTTCGCTTGATGCTGCGCCCTTCAACGCCGATCGCCGTGCTCAGTTCCCAGTTGGTGAACCCTTGCTCGGGCACATGGCACATGGCGCAGGACATGGTACGGTTGATGGATAAACGCCGGTCAAAAAACAACTTCCGGCCCAGCTCAATCTTCGTGCGCGTGGGTGGATTGTCTGCCGGATGAGGAATGGGCGGAAGTCCGAGCGGAGTGGAGAGAGACCGTTGTAAAGCGGCCTCAGACCAGCTTTCCGGGTCAGTCTCACAGCTCGGTTGCGCGATTACCTCACTCGAGGAAATCAGAAAACCAAGCATGATGCATGAAAATGAGAAGCGCCGCATCAGGACCTGCTTTCTTCCATCATGAGAGTCTCAACGTCCGTGATCAGCAGGCGTGGATCAATCGTCCCCAATCCATAAACGTTGCGGATGTTCCCTTGGCGATCAACCAGATACATCCGCAGCAAATGATTGATCACATCCTGATCGTTAGAACGGTCAACCACCTGACCATATCCATCCAGAATAGGCTGCAAGGCTTCCATGCCAGATGTCGTCAACACATGCCAGGGGAGCTTTTTCTTTGCGTGTTCATCAATCTGCATGGGGTAGGCGAAGGAGTTGATCGCCTCCACCGTATCGCGTGAGGGATCAAAGCTAATTGTCAGCAGTTGAACATCCTCGCGAAGGCTTGGAAGCTTCTCGCTGGTCTCGTAAATCTCAAAGAGCGTCGACATGGCAATCGGGCAACCGTTGACATCACCGCACATGAGATAAACGAAACTCACCAGACTGATCTTGCCACCCGTGAGCTCACTCAGGTTCTTGGATGCTCCATGAACATCGAGCACTTGTCCATCAGGAGCAGCTTTGAATGTGTTCAGGCGATAAGAGCCCGGTGCAGGTGGTTCAAACTGGAATTCTTCACTGGCACTGAAGGCCGCTGCGAAGGGGCGTGAGGCAGCTGCCTGACTAGTCACCATCGCATACCAAAGCACAGGCACAACCGCAGCAAGACAACTCACTGCAAGGATTTTCTTGAGTAAACGCATATCACCGACCAGCTTCATGAAACAAACACGGGACAGCAATCAAGCCGCCCCGTGCTGAACCGGATTTAGCTTGAGTAAAGCTCTGAGCTGCCAAAACGCATGATGTGCGCGCGCCCAAGGCCAAGCTTGTAAAAGTCGATGTTGAAGTCTTCGACAAGCTCTTTGCCATCCCAGCTAAAGGCCCGCAGATACTGGACGTCATCATCACCTTTCTTGTCCCAGTTGGCGAGCAGAGAGGATGAGAAGTAAACGCGTTTGCCGTCCCAGCTCTGGCTGACCATGTTGACCTGCCGATCGATGGTTTTCTCGTAAATCTGAAAAGGCTTATGCGGATCTGAGATATCAAAGAGGCGGGTCTTGCCATCCATGAAACTGTTGACCCAAAGCGTCTGGTCATCCGCTGCGATGGAAATGTCGACCGGCAGTGGAATGTCTGCGGGATTGCCAATATCCGCCACATCCTTGGCCTGCCACTCGCCATCCTCGTCCTCGTAGATCAGCCAGAGTTTGGAGGTCAGCGCTGTGGTTGAGAAGGCATAGTTCGCGTTCGGTCCCCACGGGAAACGGATCTCCAATGGAGCTCCCGGCACATTGAATACTTTGCGTGGCTGGCGTGTATGTAAGTCCCACTGCACGATGGTGTTCCCAAACCGCTTCATGGCATCTGCATCCTGCAGCATTTGGCCAAAGTCCATCATGTAGTTGGACCAGCCAGTGAAAGAGGAGGTCAGCATGACGTTCTTGCGGATCAGCGCGCGGATGTCATACCCATACCCATCAGCAACAGCATCCCCAACGGCAACCGCTCCCTGCATGTTGGCTGTCGTCGGCATCCAGTAGGTCGCCACATAGTCGCCAGCATCATTGTACTCTACCAGCGCCGTACGCCCTCCATGATCATCATCATTGGAAAGTCCGGTGATCATCATACTGCCGGGCAGGGCGAAGAAGGTATGTGGGCCAACAACACCGCCAGAATCCTTAACGAACGTCTCAATGGTCTTGTGCAGGGTCGGTTTTGAAGGATCTGTATGCACATCGAAGATAAAGATGCGGTTGGTGTCCAGCCCACCTGTCCAGAAGTAACGACGGTCCGCTGAAAACCCTCCATGATGTGCTTCATTGCGACCGCCAACAGACAGGCTGTTGATCACCTGACCACGCGTTGGCGAGTCCGGGCGCAAGTCAACTGTGACCAGTTTATCTTGTTCATCGCCCATACCTTCCACGCCCAGTGTCCAGACATAAACGAACTCTTCCTGACCCGTAATCTTTGGCATGTACGGAGACTGGCAGGTCTCATCCGCAAAGGCTCTGAATGGAGCCGTCATGGCCGCAGAAGCTGCAACCAACGCAACAAATTCTCGTCTATTCATAATATCCTCCCCAAAATCAATAAATGAGTATTCCGTTGTGCCTCCGGTTAGTTTGCAATAGCTTCTGAATGCACTCTTTCTGCATCTACAATTGAACAATGTTGTATTGCTGCCGCCGCCCGGATGTTCTCTTCCATCAAAATCGGCAGAGTACGGCTGTGAAGGTGCGTTTTGATCCGGTTTGTCGGGCCCACAACACCCATGCTGAAGATGGACCCAAGCCGGTCCACATTGATGGGAACGGCAACGCTGGTAACACCTTCCTCGATCTCACCATCGCACAGCGCATACCCTGAGCGCCGGACGCGCTCCAGTTCAGCTGCGATTTGAGAGGCGTCTATCAACGTGTTTGCGGTAAAACCGTGTGGCTCGCCAGCCAACAACTCCTCGCGCAGCTCTGGCAATATGAAAGCTGCAATGGCTTTGGCTGAGGAGCACGCATGGGCTGGCCTGATGCCAAGGCCCGGATAGATGTAGGGGATTGCTGGATCGCTCGGCGTTTCAATGTGAATGAGATCAACCCGGCCTCCGCGATAACGGGCCAGAAAGGCTGTCTCGCCAATATCAATGACCAGCCGATGGATCATAGCCATCACAGCTTTGATAACATGAGAATCCGATTTGCCGGTCAGGGCGATTTTGACAAAGCGGATGCCAAGAACATACCGCTTGCCATCCTCCACTTCATCCAGAAAACCACAGTCCAGCAGGGACGAGAGATTCCGATAAATCGTTGCTCGTGGCAGCTTCGTCATCTGCGCAAGGTCATTCGCACTGACAGGCTTGGCAGACCCCGCGACAGATTCCAGAAGCTGTATCAATCGTTCCTGCATAGAAATCTCACAATTCGGACGCTTTGAGCGTAATCTGAGAAAACTTTTTGCAGCAATCCATAAGAAATAATGGGTCCAGTTCGCTCGCACTAGGCGAGGGAAGCTGGAGGTCACGTGAAACGATGTTTCAATTGCGCGCAGCTTCAACTGGCAGATAAGCTGGAAAAATCTGAGGAGCTAGTCTGTAAGCGTGGGGAGTAATCTGCATGTCATTTCGCTCAGCGATTAAATCCAGAATTGCGGAATACATTACAAGTGAAACCAGATTACGCCGAAAACGTGAGGCCTTTGAGAAGCAGCGAAAGCGTCTGGGGCGTTCTCATGAAGTTCATTACTTCCATCATGTGTCTGACCCATACTCACATCTGACACTTCAAAAACTGTCAGGGTTCCAACAGAATTATGCGGTCAAACTGACGTTCCACCTTATCTCAGGTCCTCCTGCATGGGCAACGCCAGATCGGACCGGCTTGGATGCATATGCGCTTAAGGATGCCAACCAGCTCGCGGTGCATTTGGGATTATCTGGAGTCTCTCAAAAAACGCCCAGTACGGAACGTATCGCCCAAGCTGAAGCTGCAATGGCAGCTTACCTCAATGCGGGCATGGATATCGGGAAGCTGCAGGACATCAGTAACGCGTTGTGGTCAAACAAAGAAATTGCACCGGTCTCTGAAGTGAATGTAGAAGCTGTAAAGGCGCAGGGAGATGCCTTGCTTGAAAAACTCGGCCATTACCTCGGCGCCACATTCTATTATGGAGGAGAATGGTACTGGGGCGTTGATCGACTCCATTATCTGGAAGAGCGCCTGCAACAGCTCGGCTTAGGGCCAGCGCCTTCCAGTGACCGAAGAAACGGTCCGGATCAAGGCGTGAGTGATACCAGGGTTTCCTGCGGTGAAACCGACCTCTTTCTGTCCTTCCGAAGCCCATACTCTTATCTCGCCTTCAACAGAACATGCGAACTCAGCGATCGGTTGGGCGTCAAACTCAACATCCGCCCCGTACTGCCCATGGTCATGCGTGGCCTGCCAGTACCACCGGCCAAACGAAAGTACATCCTTATGGATGCTGCACGCGAAGCCCGTTACCACAGCATCCCGTTCGGTCGAATATGCGATCCGTTAGGACGCCCGATCGAACGCGGATACTCTCTGTTGCAGTATGCTGAAGAAGAGGGACGCCTCAGAGAATATTGTGGTGCCTTCATGACAAGTGTTTGGTCCAAAGGAGTGGATGCGAGCACAGACAACGGACTAGCGAAGATTGTTGAAGCTGCTGGACTGGATTGGAGCAAAGCCCGCACAATTGTCGACAACGGTGACTGGCGTGTGCAGATAGAAAAGAACCGGGAAGATCTGACCGCTCTCGGCCTCTGGGGCGTGCCGAGCTATCGTTTCGGCACCACCGCAATATGGGGGCAAGATCGCCTGTGGGCAGTCGAGGCCGCCTTGCAGCACACCACGACACCCATCATTAGCTAATTGACTTAGCTGAGGTAATCCTTGAACGCATTGATGCGTACGGCAAGATCACGTGGATTTGCAGAGTGTTGGCTCAACTTAGCAAGCAGCTCCACGACCGTCTCACAACGCGTGCGCAGTGCTTTGTCTTCTACAGTGGGCTCGTAGCCATCTAGCTTCTCATTTTCCTGCAAAGCAGAAACAGCATGTTCTGTGCGGGCGATTGCTTGCGCCAGAACCTTATCCAGGATCACCTGTGCCCGACCTTCAAATTCTTTCTGCTCAGTCATGTTCGAAAGGTGAGGGCACATGAAGGTGATGTCCTCAGTAATAGCGCTCTTCATCGCAAATGAAACACGCTTCAAAGCTTTGGAAACCACCGGAGGCATGCGCCCGACAGAGATATCATATCCCGCCATCAGCAGTGAGTTTGGCAGGTTCTCAGAGTACTGCATCAATGCAAGGTAAAAGAAACCTGAGCACTGGAACAAATCAATTGCAGCGCCTTGCACCGCATCGGTTTTCTCGCTCTCACCGTTCAGCAAAACAGTCAGCTCACTCAGCGCATTAAAGCGCTCTTCAATAAGCTTCCGCGCTTCATCCAACCCATTCGCAAATGCTTTAGGAGACCCACTCGCCACTGGCAAAAGCGGGCTGGAAGTATCAAAAAGATCAGCCAGCGTCCTGGCAGCGATTTCGATTTGTTCAGACAAGGTGCGTTTCCTGATCATAAGAGCCGAGCATGCCGCTTCCTACCCTACGATCAACCGCTGACGCAATGCGCAACATCGCACAGGTGCTCAGGATCGCTGAGTAACGCACTGATAAATCGACACCCCAAAATGAAAAAGCCTCCATGATCATTCTCAGGAAGATCATGGAGGCATCTCTCAAAAATCAAGGCTTACCGAACTATCACTTGTAATAGCCATACCCATAGGAAGCCTGATGCTTGTTGAGCCGTGCTTTGCTGACGTCAAAGTTGTTTAACACCACGCCGAGCGTCTTACCCGGTGTCTGATCAAGCAACTCCTTCGCCTGCTCAACAAGCCCACCATCCGTGTGGTTCCACGAAGCAACCAGAACAGTGCCGTCGACAACATGAGACAATACGCGGCTGTCGATGAGCGGGATGACGGGCGGGCTATCAATCACAATGAGGTCAAAGCTCTTACGAGCACCTTCCAAAAGTGTTTTCATCGCTTGAGAGGATAGAAGCTCAGCTGTTTCCCAAAGCTCGCGGTGATTTGGAGCTGGAAGGGCGTAGAAGTTTGACCCTTCCTCGTGTTTTACGGCATCCGCAATAGTCACTTTGCCTGTCAGTACATCAGCCAGATTCTTCTCGTTGGAATCTCCCTGAGTTTCGGAGGCCAGCTGTCTGCGCATATCTGCATCAATAAACAGCACCCGTTCTCCAGCTTTTGCCGCGTAGTGAGCCAGATTGCGGGAGATCGTAGACTTTCCTTCACCCGGGATCGCTGAGGTGATCAGCAGTGTCTTGATAGGATCATCCATCCTCGCAAACTTAACAGAGGATCGCAGAGCGCGAATTGACTCAGCGTAGTGGCTCAAAGGGTTTGCAGAAGCGAATTGCGCAACTTCAGACCGCGTGGCGTCATCATTACCGGTAGTTTTTGATCTCACCAAACCTTTTCCAAACAGCAATCCGAAAAATGATCGGAGCGATGAAGTCGACGCATAACCTTCAATCAGCGGCACCTGAGAGTAGAGAGGAAGGCCGAGACGGCGTTCGACATCTCTTTTAGATTTCAGTGTGTTGTCAAACTGCTCGATCAGAAGGGCAAGAGCGGTCCCCAGAATGAGGCCCACAACAGCAGAGACCAGCAGGAAAAGTTTCTTGTTCGGGAAGCTTGCAATGCTTGGAACCTCAGCCGGGCTGAGCACGCGGCTGCTGACAGAGTTCATTTTCTCAAACTCTTGGGTTTCCTTCAGACGTGCTAGGAAGGATTCATAAAGAGTTCTGTTCGCATGGGCTTCACGGATCAACTCGCGCAGGTAAACCTGAGCATGGTTCTCTGAGTTGGTAACATCACGCAGCTGCTCAAGACTGTCAGAAATAGAGGCTTCACGTCGTTTAGCAACAGCCAGCTCATTCTGCGCCGTATCAACAATACGCTGGAGCTCTTTTTCGATTTGATCTCGAAGGTCCTTCAGCTGCGAGCGGACGCTGACCACAGATGGATGCTTATGGCTGTATTTCACTGTCAGCGCTGCTTCCTTCCGTTCAACTTCAGAAGCTTTTGCGCGCAGTTGTGTAATAACGGCTGACTGAGCTGCATCGGCAAAGGAAGAGGTGGAACCGCCACGCACCAGCACTTTGTCAATTTGATCAACTCGTGCCTGTGCTTCGGCAGTTTTTGTTCGGGCAAAGACGAGTTGCTGGTTCAATGCAGCAATCTGTTTTTCGTTGATAGTGCCGCCGCCTGCAACCTGAAGGTTAAATTCATTTCTGAACTGCTCAACGGCCTGTTCAGAGCTGCGAACCTTAACACCCAGCTCGGACAAACGAATGCTAAGCCATTCACTGGCCTGACGAATGGCATCGTATTTGGTAGCAAGACGATCCGCCAGGTAAGCTTCAGCAAACGCGTTGGCAAGCTGAGCGGCCATCTCTGGAGAATGTGCCCGGTAGGAAAGATCAACCACGGTTGTATTACGGTTCAAAGTCACGTGAAGACCATCAAGTACACGCTGTTCAAGACTGACCGTAGCTGGCGGCTCGCCTGTCACTTTCGTAAAGACTTCCGACAACAAAGAAGGCTTTGATTGGAAGGCAGGGGAGTTTTCAAGATCGTTTTCTGCAATCACACGCTTGGCAACCGCATTCGATCCGATAATCTCAATCTGGCTTTGCAGCAACTTGTTGTCAGAGCCAAAGCCGCTAAGAACAGCTTTCACGTCAACCACATTAGACGCGCGCGTTTCGATGTAAACGGAGGTCACAGCTGTATACTTAGGCGCTGCAAGAAACGCAAAGGTGAGGCCGAGCACTGTCACAAACCCGGTAACACCAAGGATCAGTGACCAATACTTGCGTACATACTGAAAGGCCAGGCGAAGATTGATAATATCTTCTGTCGGGGCATTCGATGCCAGGGAGTTTTGCATGACTCTCAATACTCTACTTTTGCGGTTATCCCTATCAGATGCCGGTCGTAGCTGTTGTCAGCTTCAGATGACTTGCGTGTTTCAAAGTCATAGTAGGCACCGAATTTCAGGTTGCGATTGATAAGATGTTTTGCTTCCAGTCGTGCACGGAAGGTGTTGTCGCGGCGATCCGAGCCGGCGTAATCTTCGCGTTTGAAGGAAAGAAACGGTGAAAGGATGAGGTTGCGACGGAGTTCGTAATCCAATGACAGCCTGGCATTCGAAGTGAGCTTGCTAACCTGTCCATCAAGTGAGCTTTCTTCGACGGCTTGTCTCCCTTTGACTTTTACAACCAAAAGCGGAGAGGGCATCCACTGCATGTCCACATTGAAGGAGTAGGTGGAGATATCTCCGCGGCTACCCAACTGATAATTTTGATTGAGATACCCAATACCTGCAGCGCCATGGAAATTGCCGCGCTTATCAACTTCTAGCCCTGCCAGAACCTCAAAACCGCTTGAATCTCGATTATCTTCCCCAGAAGCTTTCCAGTTGCGTGCGTTGTATTCCGCACTCACAAAAGTGCTCAGTCCGGGCGAGAAAGCGTAGTTCACTTTGCCAATCAGACTATATCGCGTGCCATCGCGCGTATCCTGATCAATGCTGCTGCCGTCTCTTGCTTCAACGTCATGATAATTAAAGTGACTGACAGTACCTCCGCCGATGAACCTCAGCCGATTGAAAACTTTGGATATACGAGCCGTCGCAGAGTAAGCTTCCCGTCGAATGCCGTGTTTGGCATCCGAAGACGTATCGGCTTCGCCCAGTTCATACTGCCTGGCTTCCATGCCTGCGCCCAGATCCAACGTAAAGTCTCTGAGAACTTCCAATCTTGCACCTGTAGAGACGCGGCCAGACAAGGTGGAGGCGTTCGGTTTTGAAAAAGCATGCTTTTTCTGGCCGGATAGGTTTACACGAAACCGATGACGGGAGATCTCTGAACTGATGGACAGCGAAGGAGCAAATAGACCAACCATGCTGCTATCCGCAGAACTTCTGGTCTTATAGAGATTGCTGTCAAAGTAGAGGCCGGAGGTGAGGGAGGGCAAAAAAATCCAGTTGGCGTGCCGAATGCCTTTGGCGTTGTATTCTGGATGAGACTTAAGGCCATATCCTCCGGCGTTTTGCAGCAAAGCCTCCGAAAGGTCCGAAGCGGTTGCCGGCTCGAAAGCAGAACCGACCATGCAAGTTGCCAAAATGAACTTTAAGCTGCGCATTGGGAGAAACTCATTTTCCGTGACTGTTTCAAACTCTGTGTCAAAAGGGAGGAACGCAGTCTTGACTGTCGTGCTCAGGAAGTTTGATGCTTGAGAGATTGCTGAATGTCTTGAGAACTTCGAAAATGGTTTGCTGCCATCTACACAATGTGCAGTGGCAGCATCTCTCGGTTTTCGAACAGCTCTGCTTCAGCTCATGCGTCGAAGCCTAGTCCTTTTGCTGCACTGAGAGTTGGCTTCCTCGAAACTCTGGCATGGTCGCATGCCCCGCAGCGCTGATGCCTTCGCGCTTTAGAACGATGACCATAGTCATGAAGATGATTTTCATATCGAGCCAGAAGCTCTTGTTCTCCACGTACCAGACATCCAGTTCAAAGCGAGAATCCCAGTCGATGCTGTTACGTCCATTCACTTGAGCCCAGCCGGTGATGCCTGGCTTCACAAAATGACGCATCATCTGACGCTTGGAATAATGCTTCAGAAAACCAGCATGCTGTGGGCGAGGACCAACAACAGACATCTCACCTTTGAGAACATTCAAGAAACCTGGCAACTCATCGACACTTGTCGCCCGCAAAATGCGTCCAAATGTTGTGAGGCGTTGATCGTCTGGCAGAAGGTTTCCATGTGCATCGCGCGCATCGGACATGCTGCGAAACTTGTAGATCTGGAACACGTCGCCGTTCAGCCCTGCACGGTCTTGCTTGAAGATAATAGGGCTTCCTAGTCTCGTGCGCACCAAAATAGCTGCGATAATCATCAGAGGTGATACAAGCAGCAAGACAGCAAAACTAAAGACTATATCGAATATTCTAATCATGGTGCATTTCAACTACTGTCACTCACGGCGCGAGTTACTTCGCTCCGTCATGGTCTCAATTTGAGCAAGCCCTCAACACCCTCAGAAGAGCCACCTCACGAACAGGTTGCGAACTAACGCAACAGAAATCCTATGTGGCAGTGTATTGATTAGATTTTTCATAGAAATCTCACCAATGCCAATCTGATTTCAGTTGGGCTAGGTATTTGATTCCAAGTAATAAAGTCAATGAAATAAATATAGATAGTCACATAACTTAATTTATAAAACTACATATAATAGTTTAGCTATCTTAATTCGGGATTATATGAATATTTTAACTAATATATACTTTAATGAAAGCGCGTAGTGTTTCATTAAAATTCACTAAAATTATTTATATCTATAACTGTCTATTATTGGCTGATTTCTGCCAATAATGGCTTTGAGAAATTTGATTTCTCAACTTGACTTTGGGGAGAGATGGCTGTGCAGCTGAAGTTTTAGTTGATGTGTAGTTGCATGTAGTTAACTTGAATTTGCATTGCTGATGGTATTTATAGATATGAAATTGAATATAATTATAATGAAATAGTAATGGCAATTTATTAAGTTAGATATAAATTCCAATAATCCTCATAATACTTATTATTTTTGCTTTATTGATTTGACTTGCTTGTGTGTGTCGAAATATTACGCTTCGGGTTGCTTTGAATGTTAGATGGTCACTGGGGTAAGTGAGTAAAAGTTTAAACTAAAGGCAACAATAGCGGAGGCTGTTCACCAGTCTCAATTGGATCACGTCTCATTGCTGTGAGAGAGGCCGCTGACTCGAGAGAGTGCGGTATTATGGCAATTGAGTTCGATCACCATATCTAGTTTACTTGATCGACCAAGACAAATGCGAATACTTCTTGTTGCTAATAGTAGCTTTAAACTAATCAACTTCCGGCGTTCATTACTTCAACAACTACAGCGAGAAGGGCATGAGCTTGTCGCTGCCACTCCGCGCGATGAGTACACGCCTGAATTTCAAAAAATGGGAGTGACCTATGTTGAGCTTCCTATGGATGCCACAGGGACTTCTGTTGTTGCAGAGCTAAAGTTGTTGCTGCGGATTTTTGAAATTACAAGAAAGCATAAGCCTGATGCTGCGCTTGGCTTCACGATTAAGCCGAACATCTATGGCGCAATGTCTTCTCGTTTGCTTGGTGTGCCCTTCATTCCCAATATTACGGGAATGGGTAGTGTTTTCGATCGTGATGACTTGTTCGCGCGTCTGATCAAGACACTTTACAAAACCGCCTTCCGGCGCTGCCCTCGTGTTTTCCTTCAAAACCCTGAGGACTTGGCTTACTTCGTGAGAAGCGGTCTCATTACAGAGCAACAAGCCTGCCTGTTACCCGGTTCCGGTGTGGATCTCACAAACTTCCAGATCACAGCATTGCCTGGCACCGGCAGTCAAAGAACGTTCACCCTTGTCGCTAGAATGTTGAAAGAGAAGGGGGTCTTGGAGTTTGTTGAAGCTGCACGTGCGTTAGCGCCCAACTTCCCAGACGCCCGTTTCGTCCTGCTAGGTCCGTCAGGTTCCGGTAAGGCAGGTGGATTAGATGAAGCTGACATAAAGAGGCTAACAGCCGATGGCGTAGTTGAGTATCGCGGGCCAGTTAAAGATGTGCGGCCTGTTGTGGCCGACGCTGATTGTGTGGTGCTACCCTCCTATTATCGGGAAGGCACTCCCAGGTCATTGCTTGAAGCTGCTGCAATGGGACGCCCGATCATAACCACAACCATGCCGGGATGTAAGGATGTGGTCGATGAGGGAGAAAACGGTTTTCTTTGCAAGCCAAGAAGCGGCCAGTCAATTGAAACCGCCATGCGGCAATTTCTTCTGATGAGTGAAGCCGCTGTGAATGAAATGGGCACGGCCTCACGAAGAAAAGCTGAGCAAACGTTTGATGAGCGGATCGTTATCAATCACTACACCTCGGTTCTGCAGCAAGCCTCATAAAGCAGGCTGAACTGTACAGGGTCAGATCACATAGAAAATTCATAGAGTTACTCTTCACAAAATGCGTTGATCGCACGTTCGATGATCACTTCAGTGAAGAAGGATGGGACAAAAGAAAAGGGAAATGGCGTGAAGCAAAAATGGCTCAATGGCTTAACAAGTCTCTTTATCCTCGGTCTCTTGCAGGGATGCGCTTCAGGTGAGTTTGCAGGGCAGGAGGCGCAAAACCAGATAACTTCCGACCGCATCTTTTCTCAGCCCGAAGCTTATCGCCTTGGCCCAAGTGACAAGTTACGCGTCATGGTGTTTGGGGAGCCAGACCTGTCAGGTGAGTTTGTGGTTGATGATCAGGGCAAACTCGATCTGCCACTCATCGGCGACATTTCGGCCAATAACAGCAGTGTGAAAGAGCTGGAAAGCCGCATCGTAGCCGCCCTTAAGGATGGATATCTCAAAGAGCCGCGTGTGAGCCTGGAGGTGCTGAGTTCCCGTCCGTTCTTTATCCAGGGTGAGGTGGCTCGCCCGGGTGAATACTCCTACAAAAACGGACTAACACTACAAGATGCAATTGCTGTTGCTGGCGGCTACTCCTACCGCGCAAATACATCGAGCATTTTCATCCGTCCGGTGGGAAGCAATTACGAGGTTCCCGTAAAGCTAACGGGTGCCCGCCTTTACCTGCGTCCAGGTGATAGCATCCGCATTCCAGAGAGATACTTCTAGTTTCGTGCAAGCTTCAATGAACTATCAGAAAAGCCGTAAAGGGATGTATCTATGATTTCGCGTCTGCTCAGACATGCTGCTGGCATTAAAGTACTCGTTCTTAAAGGAACTGAGGCACTGGCAGGCGCGGCCATGACGATCTATCTAGCGCGTATTCTTGGGCCCGCAGAGTTTGGCGTGTTCGCCTTTGGTTTGGCAACAATCATGTTATTGGCGATTCCGATTAAGAATGGCGCTTCAACATTGATCACCAAACACGTGGCAATCGCTCGGGAAGGTAATGGGGCAGAAAAAGCCTCACCACTCTTGAAGACAGGCATACGCCTATCATTGATCTACGCATCTGCAATCATCATGGCTCTTTGGGGTGCCGTGATGATGAGCGATAGCGAGAACGTGTTTATTGCGAGCGTTGCAGTATTCTCTTTGGTACTGCCATTCCTGTGCGTGACAGGCCTGATGGAAGGTGTTTTACGCGGTAGTTTTCGCCCAAATGCAGCTATCCTTGTCGGCACTGTTCTCGTGCCGCTCTTGGTACTCGGTGTCGCGTTTCTATTAACAGAGCAAATGCGCGCTGAGGGATGGGCCTACGCTGTATATCTTTACATCGGAGCCGGTGCAGCAATCACTGTTTTGAGCATCACACTCGCATGGCCTTACCTTCGCTCTCTGTTCTCTCAGCACGACGGTTCATCAATGAATGGCACCGAATGGCTCAGCCTTGTTGCACCATTTGCCGTTGTAAGCGGACTTCTGATCTTCAACCGGCAAATCGACACCATCCTTCTGGGAACGCTTGCTGGCGAAACGGAAGCCGGTATCTACCGCATAGCAGCTCAAGCCTCAGTGCTCGTCACATTTGGGGTACAAGCGATTGGTCACCTCTATGCTCCGTACTTAGCTACAGCTGACAAAACGACAGCTACCCCGCAGATCTCGGGATACCTGCGCAAAAGCGTGATCTTTTCATTAGGATTTGGAGTGTTGTCTTTAGTCCTGCTGGCTATCGGGGGGGAGCAAATTATCAGGTTACTGGCGGGCCTGGAGTACCTGCCAGCCTATCCGGTAATGCTGATTTTATGCTCTGCAAATCTGGTGGTCGCAGCAAATGGAGCGACTATGCAGGCGCTTTACATGCAGGGTCACCAAAAGCAAACCGCCTGGATCTTTTTTTGTGCCGGTATTTTCTCAGTTGCAGCAAACTCAGCATTGATCCCATATCTGGGCATAACTGGAGCGGCAATCGCGTCATTCACCGCAATTCTGACGTGGTCCTTGGGCTTGCGTTGGTTAGCTTGCCGAGTATGGCAGCTTTCGTTTCTAACACTTTTACCTCGCGGCCAGGAGTGAAATTCATGAAGTTACAAAACTTCCTTCCAACCGGACATTTCTGGGACAACGCCTTATCAGTTTTGAACGCACGCAAGCGACTGGGTTACTTCCCGAATCCACGTAACCCGCGCAGCTTTAACGAGCACATCCTCGCGCAGAAATGGGCGTTTAGAGGTGATTTGTCGTTGGCTACACGAGTTACCGACAAGGCTGAGGTTAAGGCGTGGCTTTCTGAAATCGGGATGGATCACCTCATAGTTCCATCTCTCGGTGTTTTTGAAAACACTTGGGAAATAGAGGCATTTCATTTTTCTGGTGAACTCATCGCCAAATCGACACATGGTAGTGGTGAAGCGCTGATCCGAACTGCGAAGGATGGCCGGGCATTCTCTTTGGAAGATTTGGAGATCTTTCGTAGCTGGTTCTCTGAAGACTATTACAAGCGTAGCCGGGAGCCCAATTACAAAGGACTGCGTAAGCGCATAATTGTAGAGCCATTACTACGGGATGAAACGGGTAATCCTCCGAAAGATTTCAAATTTTTTTGTGCGGATGGTGAGCCATTCGCCATTCAGGTAGATCATGGTCGGTACACACGTCACACACGTCAGCTTTACGATACCGATTGGCAACTTCTGCCATACTCAATGTGCTACGAGCGTAACCCGTCGCCGATGACAAAACCTGCTCTGATGGACGAAGCGTTAGAAGCAGCACGACAGCTTTCAAAAGGTTTTGGTTTCGTGAGGGTTGATTTCTACTTCATGCCATCGGGCTTAAAGCTTGGGGAGATGACGTTCTTTCCGGGTAATGGTGCCGAAAAATTCTCCCCACTGGAGGGAGACGCTGAGATGGGTAGGCGAATTAGGAATATTCGCGGTGGCGGCACCATGCAGGCAGGACGGCTTGCTCAAGGGACGTAGAACCAATGTTGCCATATGTTATCATCAGTGGTGTTGTCTACTCGGGAAGCATGTTGTCTGTATTTGACAGGCGCACTTCTTTTATGAGTTGGACAGTTCTGGCATCCTTCGCCATTGCCTTGAGTGTGTTCATCGGTTTTCGTTTTGAAGTTGGGAAAGACTGGTTACAGTATAACTACATCTTCAAGTTGATCACTGAGATGCCTTTCATCAACGCAATGGCTTTTACTGATGCGGGCTATGGCTTTCTGAATTGGCTTTCGTTTCAGCTTGGGTTCGGGATATCAGCTGTCTTCTTCTTTTGTGCTGTGATCCTAGTAGTTGGGCTGGTGATGTTTGCCGCCTTAACACCTTATCCTTGGCTGGCTATGGCAGTTGCAATGCCGCACATTGTGACAATCATGGCCATGGACCATGTCAGGCAAACGACCGCTTTGGGTTTTATCCTGATCGGTCTCGCACTTCTGGCGCATAACCGGGTCAGAATGTTCCTGGTTTGCATTTTACTTGGGGCACTGTTTCACCGAACTGCAATTTTATGCCTGATATTTTGGCTTGTACTCACCCAAAAAAACCGTCTCCTACTATACCCGGCAATCCTTGGGATTTGTGCGCTTTTGGTGGAGTTTCTGCTTGCAGATCGCATTGGTGTTTACGTGTTGCGCTATGTGGAGACCTCCGCAGGATCAAGAGGAGCACTGGTCAGACTAACATTCAACGCTTTACCTGCCATTGGTTTCCTGATTTACGGGAAGCACGCAAATCTTCCTGAGCGGCTCTATAAAGTTATGAGGATGATGGCATGGGCCGCGGTATTTTCTTTGATCCTTCTGCCACTGCTTCCGTCTGCTGTCATCATTGATCGCATCGGAAAATACTTCCTCCCGGTTCAAATCCTGTTCTTTCCTCTGATTGTATCGGTGTTTAGAGGGTACGCCCTTCGCTTTGTGACAACGTCGCTAATATGTGCCTATTTGTTCCTCACGCAGTTTTATTGGCTCTATACAAGTGAACTGGCGGACTACTGGGTGCCTTATAAAATGACACAGTTTTGAGGACGGCTCCGAATCCAACAAATAACCCGGCCCAAACCGGCAAAATCTGTTGCGCCGCGGGTGAGGTGATATAGGTTTCCTCAAAACACTTTGAGCAGATGCTCGGGTTTGGGAAGGATGTTTTTATGTTGGATGCAGCTGTTAAGGCTCTGACGGAGGATCAGCTGGAGGAACTTACGAAGGTTCGCCAGACGTTGCATATGTCGCCGGAAGCCTCTGGGGAAGAAGAGCAGACGGCGCGGTTTGTGGTGGAGCAGCTGGAGCAGATTGGTGCTGACCGTGTTGTCAGCGGGATTGGCGGCTTTGGTGTCATTGCCGAATATCAAGGGGCTGCAGACGGGCCAACGGTGATGATCCGGTGTGAGCTGGATGGCCTGCCGATCGAGGAGATCTCTGAGGTTCCTTATCGGTCGCAAGTTCCGGGTAGGGGGCATCTATGCGGTCATGATGGGCATATGGTGATGGTACTGGGCGTCGCGTATATGCTGGCAAAATATCCACCGCAAAAGGGACGTGTGCTGCTCATGTTCCAGCCAGCGGAAGAAACCGGGGCAGGTGCGCCAGCCGTCATTGCGGATCCAAAGTTCGCAGAGTTCCGCCCAGATTTTGCATTCTCATTACATAACCTGCCGGGCCGCCCGATGGGAGAGGTGAGCATATGCCGTGAATATGCCAACTGTGCCTCTCGCGGCATGCAGATCAACCTGCGTGGCAAGAGTTCTCACGCGGCAGCGCCGGAAGATGGCCTGTCTCCAGCTGCTGCAATGGCGACACTCATGGGTGAGCTGGCTGCACTGGGTGCTGGCAGGGAAATGAATGATCAGTTTGCGCTCAGCACCTTAACCCATGCTCGTTTGGGAGAACCGACCTTTGGCATTGCGCCGGGCTTTGGCGAGCTGCGCGTCACGCTGCGCTCCATTAGTGATGCTTTGATGGATGATATGGTCGCGAGGGCAGAGCAAGCTGTTGCGAGTGTAACGAAAGATCTGGAAGTCTCCATCTCCTGGCACGACATCTTTCTGGCTTGCGTCAACCATCCTGAAAGCCGCGATCACATCATTAAAGCTGCAATGCACAATGGTGCGGTGCTGAAGGAGCTGGATTTTCCAATGCGATGGTCGGAAGATTTTGGTCGGTTCGGATTGGATGGAGCCAAATCAGCCATGTTCTTTTTAGGCTCAGGCGAAAACCAACCTCAGCTGCATAATCCGGACTATGACTTCCCGGATGAGCTGACCCCAATAGGTACTGCAATGTTCACCACATTGATCGACCAGCTGCTTGGGTTAAATGATTGATCTTTAAAGCTCATGCCCGCCGAGGTTTAGCGCGGCGGGCATGAAAATTCATATCAGTGGCGTGGTGACAAATGCAGTCCCGCAATCGTGCAGCGCACGGAACCTCCGGCCAGTTCCAGTGTCGGAATAGCGAGCGGCAGCAATGTTGCAGAAGCTGAGATCCGCTCTCGTTGCTCTTCGGTGAGAACATCATATGCGGTCTGCGAAAGTGCAAGCAGTGGGCCGTCCTTGCCCATCAGCTCGATTGCATTGCCTGCAAAAGAGGACACCTGCGCATTGCTCAGCTCAATCACGTCACGTCCAGTCGATTGCAGACGAGAAACTACTTCAGCTCGCCGTGCAGTGTCCGTGATCATCTCGGTGCCGATAAGCGCAAAGTTGGTTCCAACACACATCAAAACATTGGTGTGGTAGATGGAGGTGCCTTTGTCGTCTTCCGCCGCGAACACCATTGGTTCGAAGTTGAAGTGCGTGCAAAAACGCTCCAGTGCAATCGGGTTGGTCCGGTCACTTTCAACCGCATAGGCCACACGGTCGATATGATCGAGCACCATGGCACCGGTGCCTTCAAGGAAAAGACCATCCTGCTCAAGGCCGGAGTAATCAATCACATCCTGCACACGGTAGTTGCTCTTGAGCATCTCAAGAATGTCCTGACGACGCTCCAGACGGCGGTTTTCTGCCTTCATCGGAAAGATGGCCACATGCCCGCCCGCATGGGTAGAAAACCAGTTGTTCGGGAAAACGCAATCCGGGAGCCCCGGATTGTCGCCCTCAAACACATGCACCCGAACTCCATGAGCTTCCAGCCGCGCAATCATGGCAGAGTGCTCTTCGTAAGCCTGCTTGGCATGGTCCGCATCTGTTGTGATCTCAGCCTGAAAGGCGTTGTCTACAGCAGTTTCAGCGTTGACTGAGAAGTGATGGGGCCGAACCATCACAACGGCACCCGGGGCCTGAACTGAGGTGCGGTTCATACAGTCTCTCCACCTTCAGGATTGGCGCGCATCACCATTCCAAAAAGGTCGCGCGGATCATCCGGATCTGCCAGCATGTCCAGATCGTGGTAGAGGCCAGTGCCTTCCAGCTGATCGCGAACGTAACGCAGAGCGGAGAAGTCTTCTGTCGCAAAGCCAACGCCATCGAACAGTGTAATCTGCCGGTCGCTGGTGCGGCCCTCTGCCTGTCCGGTGATGACCTTCCACATTTCAGTAACCGGGAAGTCTTCTGGCATCTGCTGAATTTCACCTTCAACGCGGGTCTGTGGTGGATATTCAACAAACACGTCAGAGCGGGAGAGGATGCCGCTGGCAAGCTCGGTTTTGCCCGGGCAGTCGCCACCAATCGCGTTGATGTGCACACCGGTGCCGACCATATTGTCGGAAAGAACGGTCGCATTCTGCTTGTCAGCCGTACAGGTGGTAATGATCTGTGCGCCAAGAGCAGCTTCTTCTGGGCTCTTGCATGGCTGCAAGGTCAAACCACGACCTTCCAGATTGCGCATCAGTTTTTCTGTCGCCTTCGGATCAATGTCATAAAGGCGCAAGGTTTTGATACCGCAGATTTCCTTCATGGCCAGCGCCTGAAACTCGGACTGAGCTCCGTTGCCGATCATGGCCATGGTGTGGGCATCCTTTGGAGCCAGATGCTTGGCTACAACAGCGGAAGTCGCGGCAGTGCGCAGCGCGGTGAGAACGGTCATCTCGGTCAGCAGCACCGGGTAGCCGGTGTAAACATCAGCCAGAAGACCAAAGGCAGTTACAGTCTGCAGACCTTCCTTGGTGTTCTTTGGGTGACCGTTCACATACTTGAAGCCGTAGGTCACACCGTCAGAGGTTGGCATCAGCTCGATAACGCCTTCCTTGGAGTGGGAGGCCACACGAGGGGTCTTGTCAAACAACTCCCAGCGACGGAAGTCCTCTTCCACATACTCGGCAATGCCGGAGAGCATGGTTTCAACGCCAATGCGGTGAACCAGTTTCATCATGTTGTCGACGCTGACGAATGGAACGAATGCACGTTCTGACGGGGCTGGGGCTGACATGAGCTTTCCTCAAGTAATTACAGTTTCCCTAGTATCAACTGTACAAATTGCAAAAAACATATCAATCTTGCTAAGTATGCAAGATAGTTTTTGACAGATTGCTATGTGATTTTTATATTATTGTTAAACTCATGGGTTGAGGCGGGGTATGAAGCAAAACCAGATTGCGAAACACATATATGACGACCTTGACAGGCAACTGATCGGCCTGTTGCGTCAGGACGGGCGTGCTCCGGTTTCAAAACTTTCTCAGATTATGGGTGTCTCAAGGGCGACCGTGCAGGCGCGGATGGATCGCCTTCTGGAGACGGGGGCACTTCTTGGGTTTACTGCCCGAGTGCGCGAAGATTATGACAGCGGCGAAATTAGAGCAGTCATGATGATCGAGGTGATGGGGCGCAACACCTCGCAAGTCATTCAAAAGCTTCGCGGTTTGCCAGAGCTTCAGGTGCTGCACACCACAAGTGGAAAGTGGGATCTGGTCACAGATATCCGCGTCGAAAACCTCTCGGAGTTCGACCGCGTGCTGCGTGAAGTACGCCTGATTGAAGGCGTCATGAACAGCGAAACCAGCATCCTCCTCTCAAGCGTCTAAATCACCCCTTCCTGCAGCAAGGCCTTGATGAACCATTCCACCGCCTGTCTGTGAGACTGGGATTTGCGAGAGGCGACATAAAATTCTGAGGTCCACGTCAGGTTAGGGTGCTCCAGCAAACGCATATTGCCGGTTTCAACCCACTGCGTAGCATAATGATCTGGCAAAACGCCCAGAAACTTACCGCTCAGAATAAGCGCAGCGGCAGCTTCCATGTTGGTCACTATTGCTTTGGGCTCAGGTGTTTTGGCATCGCGTGCAACAATCATATCGTAGGAACGCTGGCACACAGCGTGATTACTCAGGATCTCCGGCGAGATCTCATCCTTGTCCGCATCAAACAGCTCATGCTCGCGGCCACAGTAGAGAAAGTGGTTTTCGCTGCAGACCTTGATGTATTCCAGCTCATCCCGCTTACGCTTAAAGGGCGCCAACGCAATATGCAGACTGCCGGTGATCAGACCCTCTTTCAGGTCATTGGGTGAGGCAACAACGATCTCCAGATTGACATCGTTTTCCTTTGAAAAGAACCGCTGCAGCGCAGGCACAAGCGGAAAGCCCGGCAGGCTGATCACCGTATCCACGATACCAATGCGCAACTGTCCGGTGATGGTGCCACGTAGCTCCAGAAGCTCCGCATCAAAGTCCTCAACCATCCGGATGATCTCGCAGGCTTTCTCATAGGCGATCTTGCCGCGCTCGGTCAGCTGAAAGCCACTGCGCCCGCGCTCACACACGCGATATCCCAGCGCTATTTCCAGATCTCTGATCCGGCAACTGATAGCGGATTGAGAGATCCCCAACCGGAACTGAGCCTCTGAAAAACCACCACATTCCACCACAGCACAAAATGCTTCCAGGAGATTGTTTCTGAGAAGTTTCATCTAATGTTCTTTCTGTTCTCAGATAATTTAATTACATTGATATATTTCATGTAAACATAACTTATTTGATATTTTTTCTCAGTTCAACATCGAGTGTGCTGGTGGCGAGGAAGGAAGAGCGAGTTCTGTGGGAGGATCAAATGAGCTCAATTCTTAAGTCGCTAAAAGCAATGACTGCTGCAATGGTTCTGAGTGCTGCACCGCTCAGCGCCCATGCGGAAGACTGGAAGTTCGCTATTGAGGAAATTCCAGGCTCCATCATGGATGCGTATGCGCAGGAGTTTAAAAAACGTATTGAAGCCAAAACCAACGGGGATGTGACCATCACAATCTTCCCGATGGGCACACTTGGCACACCAACAGACACGGTTGAACAGGCAACGGACGGGCTGATCCAGTTCACCAATGTTTCCATCGGCAATCTGGGTACCATTGTCCCGGAAAGTCAGATATTCCTGCTGCCTTATCTGTTCCCCTCTGATGCCAAGGCAGTCTCTGACATTCTGAACAACTCCAAGACCATCTACGGTGATCTGAATGATGATTTCCGAAAGCGTGGTCTGGAAGTACTGACCATGTACTCCGAAGGACCGCAGGTCTGGACGACGAACAAGGAAATCAGAAACCCGGATGATTTCTCCAACTTCAAGATGCGCGTGATGGTCTCTCCAATCCTGCTGGAGACCTACAAGAACATGGGCGCTAGCCCGACACCGCTGCCATTTGGTGAAGTGTTCGGCGCATTGCAGCTCGGTGCCGTTGATGGACAGGTCAATCCAGTCCCGACCATCGAGGAAATGAAGTTCTATGAAGTGACCGATTACCTCATCTGGGCAGGGGAGCAAGAGCTGGTGACCACAGTTGTTGCCGGCACAGACTGGTTCGACACACTTTCACCAGATCGTCAGAAACTGGTCCGGGAAACCATGGCCAGCATGTCTGGCTTCATCGATGGCGTTGTCACGGATTTCAACCAGAAACGTCTCGATATCATCAAGTCCAGCAAGCCGGATATCAATCTCGTTGTTCTGTCGGAAGAAGAGCGTGATGTCTTCCGCGCCCGCAGCGAAGCAACTGAAAGCGCGTATGTGGAAGCGGCAGGTGATCGCGGCAAAGTTCTGCTCGACGCTCTGAGAACTGAGATCGCGTCAACTCATCAATAAAGGAATACCCACACTCCAGCGAATAGCATGGGGTGTGGGCTCACTGGAGGAGGGAACCGATGGAACCCCGTTCTGTCCCCTTTAAGCTCCTCGGGAAAGTTGACGGCATAATCTGCAAGATTGAGGTCTTTATCCTCAGTTGGGGCATCATCGCCATGGCCGTAAACACCATCGCGAATGTGTTCGGGCGCTATGTCTTTCATCAGTCGATCTACTTCTCAGAGGAACTCAACGAGTTCTTGATCGTCATCATCACGTTCATGGGACTGGGCTATGCCACGCGAAAGGGCATCCACATTCGCATGTCCGCAATCTACGACGCATTACCGAAAAAGGTGCGCAAGATCCTGATGATCCTGATCACGATCATGACCGCAACAATGATGGCCATCCTCACTTGGTACGCCGTTGAATATGTTGCCAAAGTTGCCAGCCGTGGCCGGGTCACACCTGCGCTGCAAGTGCCGCTTTATCTCACCTACATCTGGGTGGTGATCGGCCTCGCTCTGGCAACCCTGCAATATCTCCTGACAGCTCTACGAAACCTCAATCTGGCTGAGGAGGAGATCTACGTCTCCTATCTGGAGGTGGACAGCTACGAAGACCCGGAAACAGCCGCTGCTGTGGCGCGCTTCGTAGAAAAAGAAGAGGGGGCTGCGAAATGACAGAACTCATGCTCACGGTCATGATCGCCCTGCTGCTCTTCGGCTTTCCCATGAAGATGCCGCTGATCTCGGCAGCTTTCATCGGCTTTCTGATCTACTTTCCAAACTTCAGCCCGCAAATCCTGATCCAGCAGATGATCGGCGGCGTCAAGCCATCCGCCTTGGTGGCGGTGCCCATGTTCATCTTGGCGGCGGATGTTATCACACGAGGCCATTCAGCCGATCGTCTGATTGATGTGGTGATGCGGTTCATGGGGCACATCAAAGGCGGTCTGGCCATATCGGTCACCAGCGCTTGTGCGTTGTTCGGAGCGGTCTGCGGCTCAACGCAGGCCACCGTGGTGGCGGTTGGTGGCGCCATGCGTCCACGCATGCTCAAGTCCGGCTATTCAGACAGCTTCACCATCGGCCTCATCGTCAATGCCGCTGATCTCGCCTACCTGATCCCGCCATCCATCGGCATGATCATCTACGGGGTCGTCTCAGGCACCTCGATCTCTCAGCTCTTCATTGCCGGGATCGTACCTGGGCTGATCATCGTGGCATTCTTTTCTGCCTACTGCATGTGGCATGCCTATAAGCACGACATTCCGGTGCTGGAACGCTCAGACTGGGGCGAGCGACTGACGGCCGTCAGACGTGCCGTCTGGCCTATGGGCTTCCCGGTTATCATCGTCGGTGGCATCTATGGCGGTGTCTTCTCGCCAACAGAAGCAGCGGCCATCTGCGTGCTCTATGCGGTTGTTCTGGAAGCCTTGATCTTCAGGTCCATCCGCCTGCGAGACCTACCGGACATCGCTCTCTCAACGGGCGCAATCACCTCCGTGGTGTTCATCCTGATTGCAGCAGGCGCGGCGTTCTCGTGGACCCTGTCTTTTGCGCAGGTGCCACAAACCATCATCAGCTCACTGGGCCTCAACGAAGCCGGTCCAATGCTCACGCTGACCGCGATCATTCTGGCCTTCTTCATCGGCTGTATGTTTGTCGATTCAATCGTAGTGATTTTGATCCTGGTGCCAATCTTCGCACCGCTCATCAAATCCACAGGGCTGGATCCGGTTCTGGTCGGTGTTCTCATTACATTGCAGGTCGCCATTGGGGCAGCCACACCACCATTCGGCTGCAACCTGTTCACGGCCATCGCTGTGTTCCGCAGACCGTTCGTGGATGTTGTACGCGGCGTACCGCCATTCCTGCTGATCCTGCTGCTGACCACAGCGCTGGTGATGGCGTTCCCACAAATTGCGTTGTTCCTCCCGGAACTCGCCTACAGATAATCAAGTAACGGAGAAAAATATGTCTGAACATGGATATGCGTCCGGGCGTTTGAACCTGCCATTTGTCGGCATCTCAACCTTTGGCAAAAAAGAGTATGTGTGGGATTGGGATGCCATTGATGCAGACGTAGCAGTCCTCGGTGCACCATTTGATTTCGGCGCACAGTGGCGCTCAGGTGCACGCTTTGGCCCACGTGCTGTCCGCGAAGCATCCACGCTGTTTTCCTTCGGTCACGCAGGGGCTTACGACCATGAGGATGATGCAACCTATCTGGGCGGCGATGTTCGCATCGTTGACATTGGAGATGCAGACATCATTCATACGAAAACCGAAGAAAGCCACGCAAACATTCAGGTGGGCGTCAAAAAGATTCTGGACGCAGGCGCTCTGCCTGTGGTGATTGGCGGAGACCACTCCATCAACATCCCATGCATTCGTGCGTTTGAGGAAGACTGCGCCAAGAACGGTCCAATCCACGTCATTCAGATCGATGCACACCTCGATTTCGTAGATGAGCGCCACGGCGTCACGGAAGGCCACGGCAACCCGATGCGCCGCGCGATTGAGAAAGACTACGTCTCCGGAATGACCCAGCTCGGCATCCGCAACGTGTCCTCAACCGCCAAAGAAGGCTACGACGATGCCCGAGCAAGGGGCTCTGACATCCTGTCCGTCCGTCAGGTGCGTGAACTGGGGCCGGAAGCAGTGCTCAGCCGCATTCCGGAAGGTGCACGTTATTACGTGACCATCGATATCGACGCCTTCTGCCCATCCATCGCATCCGGCACAGGCACCCCAAGCCATGGCGGTTTCCAGTACTATGACGTTCTGGAAATCCTGCAGGGCCTCAGTAAACGCGGCGATGTGGTTGGCATGGACCTGGTGGAAGTTGCCCCAGCATACGACCCATCAGATTCAACCCAAATCCTAGCCGCCCAACTCCTCCTCAACTTCATCGGCTTCATCTTCCATAACAAGAAAAGCTGATTGAGCTTAAAGCGCTTAAAACCAAAAGAAATCCCGGGTCACAGCCCGGGATTTTCATCTTGAGGAGTTGGAGTTGAGAACCGCAAATCAGCTTCGTGGTTTCAGGTTCTCCGGGTCATAAAGCGGAGCGTAGCCGATGCCAACAACTTCAACCGGGTACACCTCGTCGAAGTAAGAAACTTCAAGCTTGCGGCCTTCCTCGCAATACTCTTTGGGCAGGTAGGCCAGAGCGATGTTTTTGCCGATGCTCGGGCCGTAGGCAATGGACGTTGTGTAGGAACGCCGGCCCAGTTCATCCATCAAAGTTTCACCCGTCTCTGGATGCATCACAGGCAGGTTGCCAACCGGGAAGCGGGCCACACCGTCCTTGTCGATGTTGTCTGTCATCACCAAAGTGCAGAGCATTGCTGGCTGAGCCTCACGGGCACGATATGCAACATGCTTCTCCTTGCCCCGGAAGTCAGCAGCCTTCACCTTCGGGCGAGCCAGGTCAGCCTCAAACAGATTGTACTGCGTATGCAGATCAGCATTTTGCAGGCGCAGGGATTTTTCAAGACGGCGCGAGTTTGCGTAGGTCTCAACACCAACCGCGATCACTCCAATCTCACGAAGGGCATCCCAAACGGCAAGACCATCCTCATAGCGCATATGCAGCTCCCAGCCTTGCTCCCCCACATAGGAGATGCGGAAAGCGGAAACCGTTTTGCCTGCAATAGTAATCTCTCGGATAGCTGCAAACGGGAAGTTCTCCACGCTCAAAGCGTCAGGATCATCAACCACCTTCTGCAGGTTCTCACGGGCATTCGGGCCCCAGATGCCAATAGTGGTGTAATCCTCAGTCACATCAGTGATGGTCACGTCCCAGCCGTTATCATCTGCAACGCGCTGCATATAAACAAGATCACGCGGCCCTGCATCAGCGCCATTCACCAGCCGGCAGCGGTCTTCCATGCGGAACACGGTAAAGTCTGCACGCACATTGCCATCATCATCCAGCATGTGGGTGTAAATGCCTTTGCCGATGTTGTTGTCACCGCCAATCTTGGCAGCACACAACCACTCCATAAGCGTGACATGGTCCGGGCCGGAAATATCCGTGATGTGGAAGTGTGAGAGGTTGATGATGCCGCAATCCTCACTCATCTCCAGATGCTCGGCATTGGAAACCCGCCAGAAATGTCGGTTGTCCCACTCGTTCTCGCGCTCAGGCACCCGGTTGCCGTGCTTGACCAGCAAATGCTCGTTGGCCGCATACCCATGGGCACGTTCCCAACCACCCAATTCCATGAAATATCCGCCCAGCTCAACCTCACGCTCATAAAACGGCGAGCGCCGAATGCCGCGCGCATTGGCAAAGGGCTCACGCGGATGAACCGGTGGGTTATAGATCTTCTTCGCTGTTTCCCAGCAGCGATCATGAATGTACTGCTCGTTCAGCTGGAACTCGTTGAACCGGGAAAAATCAACGGAGTTGTGGTCGATATGGGTCTTGCCATGGGTCATCCAGTCAGCAATCAACTTGCCCATACCCGGACCATCTTTGATCCAGATGCCAACCGCATACCAAAGCCCGCGCAGCTTGCGGCTTTCACCCATGGACGGGCCGCCATCGATGGACGTTTGCAACAGGCCGTTGAAGGAATGGCTTTCGTTGAACCCAAGCTCTGCCAGAACCGGCGTTAGCTCCATAGCCTTCTCAAGCGGCTCAATCACATCTTCAAGCACCAGATCCCGCTGAGATGGCGACAGACGGGCCTGATCCTTCTCCAGGATCTCACGTGGGTGAACAAGGCGAGGGTTTTCCTCGTAATAGTAACCCCATTCGATTTGACCACCCTCAGTGCTCTTCGGATCGCCTGTATCTCGCATATAGGCTGAGTTGCCCTGATCTCTCAAAAGCGGCATGCCGATCTCGGCGCCGGTGCCTTCAAACTCGTTGTAAGGACCAAAAAAGGTGAGGGGGTGATCCACCGGCATAACGGGTAGGTCTTCTCCCGCCATCTCTGCAATCAGGCGGCCCCACAGCCCTGCACACACCACCACGTGATCCGCATGGATCGTGCCACGCTCTGTCACCACGCCGGTGATGCGGCCATCTTCTGTCACCAGTTCCAGCGCGGAGGTGTTTGCGAAAATCTTTAAGTTGCCGCTATCAACACCCTGATCAATCAGCTTGCCCGCGACGGTCTGCGAGCGCGGCACCACAAGGCCAGCGTCCGGATCCCACATGGCGCCCTGGATCTGATCTTCTTCCAGAAGCGGGAACTTCTCTTTTGCTTCTGCTGCACTGATGATCTTCACATTGGTGCCAAACGCCTTGCCGGAATCCACGCGTCGCTTCAACTCCGCCATGCGTTCGTCATCACCCACACGGGCCACTTCCAAACCACCGATGCGCGCGTAGTGGCCCATTTTCTCATAAAAATCCATGGAATACATGGTGGTCCAACAGGTCAGCAGATCGTGGCTGGTGGCATAGCAAAAGTCAGAGGCGTGCGCCGTGGACCCGATATCTGTCGGAATGCCAGACTTGTCGATGCCGACAATGTCGTCCCAGCCGTTCTCAATGAGGTGATGAATGACCGAGGCTCCAACAATGCCGCCAGCGCCAACAATCACAACTTTCGCTTTGCTTGGAAATGCGGACATGATCTCGATCCTTTACTTCAGTAGAGCACTCGCTGGTGTGGGGGAGCATTTATGAGGTGAAGACGACGGTGCTGTTTTCGTTGAGCATGACACGGCCTTCCAGATGGTATTTGACCGCCCGGGCCAGCACGCGCGATTCAATATCGCGGCCTGTTGCCACGAAATCCTCGGCTGTCATACCGTGGTTCACACGCTCGGTTTCCTGTTCAATAATCGGCCCTTCATCCAGATCAGGCGTAACGTAATGCGCCGTCGCGCCGATCAGCTTCACACCGCGGTCATGGGCCTGATGGTAGGGCTTCGCGCCTTTGAAGCTTGGCAGGAACGAGTGGTGAATGTTGATGATCATGCCGAAGAACTTGCTCGACATCTCATCCGTCAGCACCTGCATGTAACGCGCCAGAACCACAAGCTCAGCATTGGTGCTTTCAATCAGTTCCGACAGCTTGGCTTCCTGCTCAAGCTTGTTCTGCTTGGTGATCGGCCAATGGTGGAACGGAATACCTTCATGATCTGCAACGCCCTGACTGTCCGCATGGTTGGAGACAATCGCCACAACCTCCGCATCCAGCCAACCCACTTTGATCTGATAGAGCAGATGCAGCAGGGCATGATCAAATCTGGAGACCATGATGATGATCTTGGGCCGCCGCGAGAAATCCTCCACCTTCAGCCGCATCTTGAACCGATCAACGGCAGGCGACATGGCCAACTCCAGCGCGGCCTTGTCTATGTTTTCAGGCACACGCACGGCAACGCGCAGGAAGAACTGGTTGGTCTTGCGATCGCAGAACTGGTTCGCTTCAACAATATTCGCGCCGCGGGACGCCAAAGCAGAGGTCACTGTCGAAACAATGCCCGGCTGATCAACACAGGTGAAGCGGAGGATGAAGGTGGTCTCACTCACTGGAATTGTCTCTCCCAATCAAATTCCCAAATGAAACAAGGCGTTTTGCAGCGACCTTGGCATCATCAAACCATCAATTTGGCGAGATTTACTGCCTGGAAATAGGAGATTTGCGTCACAATGGGATTACCCAGACGACATTTGCCGCCTCAAACACTCCCCATCTCACACCTGATCAATTTTCACGGCAAAGCAAATTCAATGCATAGCCAACCAGACTCAAATTAAGTATAAATACTGCATGACTTAGACGCGTTTGCTGCATCTCTTCTGATTGGCAGTGCCACGATCAAACAGGCAGTCAACAGAAAGGGAAACGGCAATCGCAGATCAAGTCGGAATGGTCAGAGCAACAGGATATTTGTGCCACTGAAGACAGGTTGAAACTGACCGGGATCGCATGGACCCGGAGCAAGAATGCCCATGGAGACATAGGCTGAGACCGCTCCGCATTTTGGGAGAGCATCTTGTATGATACAAGCGACCTCGCAACCGACCACCGCGCCTCGCAAACCTGTTGCCAGGCAGGAGAAAACCCGCTTGTCCGTGGGCTTCATCCTCGCCAAACGCTTCACCCTCTGCGCCTTTGCCAACTTCGTGGATGTGCTGCGCCTTGCTGCTGATGAAGGCGACCGCAGCCGTCCGATCCTGTGCAACTGGACGGTTCTCTCCGACACCATGGACCCGATCCCGTCAAGCAGCGGCATCTCCGTACATCCAAAGGAACGACTGGGAGATCCACGAAGGTTCAACTATATCGTTGTCGTTGGTGGCCTGATTGAAGACGGCACAGATCTGAGCGCGGGCTATCAGAACTTCTTGCAGGAAGCCGCTGCTGCCGGAGTGCCTCTCGTGGGCGTTTGCACCGGCGCATTCCTCCTGCACCGCGCCGGATTACTGGATGGATACCGCAGCTGCGTCAGCTGGTTCAGCCACTCCGATTTCAAGGAACAGTTCGACGGGCTTGATCCGGTGACTGATCAGATCTTCGTGGTCGACAGAGATCGTCTCACCTGTGCTGGCGGCGTCAGCTCTGCGCATCTGGCTGCCTATCTGGTGGACAAACATGTAGGCACGGCACATGCCAACAAAAGCCTGCACATCATGATCATCGATGATGCTCATCAGGCAGAAAAGCCCCAACCGGGAATCCCGCTGGACCTGAAAACACAAAATCCCATCGTGCAACGTGCGCTGCACATCATGCAGCAGAACATTGACGCCCCGATCTCCATTCAGGAAATTGCGCAGCGCATGGGCAAGAGCAAACGCCAGATTGAGCGCTACTTCCGCCTGTCCTTGGAAACCTCACCGCAAGTTGCGTTCCTCAACATCCGGCTGGACCTTGCCCGCCATCTCGTTCTCACCAGCCAGAAGTCCGTCGCCCAAATTGCGGTCGACTGCGGGTTCTGCGATTCATCCCACC
Organism: Pseudovibrio sp. SCP20; assembly: GCF_057774105.1. Taxonomy (NCBI): domain Bacteria; kingdom Pseudomonadati; phylum Pseudomonadota; class Alphaproteobacteria; order Hyphomicrobiales; family Stappiaceae; genus Pseudovibrio; species Pseudovibrio sp. SCP20. Next base: position 1,165,196 of record NZ_JBYMDH010000001.1, read on the forward strand.
TCAGCCGCATGTTCCGCCGCCGGTATGGCTGCACGCCGCAGGTTTTGCGCGGTCTGCCTGCGCCTCAGGAACAGGTCGCCTGACACAAAAATGCCGCCGAGGCCTAAACCTCAGCGGCATCTTCATTCGCAAAATCAGTCAGTTCTATCGAGGTTCGCTCGCCAGACCGCGCCAAATCGCAACGCACATGATAAGCAGCACGATTGTGAACGGCAGACCGGTTGAAATCACCATGGATTGCAGCGACTTCAGGCCGCCTGCAGAAAGCAGCAGCACAATCGCAATCAGACCCTCAAACAGACACCAGAACACGCGCTGTGGCGCAGGCGCATCCACTTTACCGCCAGCAGCAATAGTATCGATCACCAGAGAGCCGGAGTCGGAGGAGGTGACGAAGAACACGATCACCAGAACGATGCCCACAAAGCTTGTGATGGAGGCCCATGGCATGGCGTCCAGCATGGTGAACAGCTGAACCGGCAGAGCAGCTTGCTGAACGGCGGTGTAACCGTCATTGACGATCTGGCTGATTGCAGCACCGCCAAAGATGGACATCCAAAGCACGCACACCAGAGATGGGATCAGCAGCACACTGACAAGGAACTCACGAACCGTACGTCCACGGCTCACACGTGCAATGAACATGCCCACAAATGGTGACCAGGAGATCCACCAGGCCCAGTAGAACGAGGTCCAGCCTTGCATGAAGTTTACATCTTCACGGCCAACCGGACTGGAAAGGGCAGGCAGATACTGCAGGTAAGCGCCGAGGTAGTTCAGAACATCCGGCAGCAGGATCATGCTTGGGCCAGCGATAACAACGAACATAACCAACAGAACGGCAAGGCCCATGTTGATCTCAGAAAGCAGCTTCACACCTGCTTCCAGACCGCGCACAACAGAAACCAGAGCAACTGCGGTGATGCCAGTAATCAGAATAACCTGCCACGTGCTGTCAATCGGCATGCCAAACAGCTTGTTAAAGCCAGAGTTTGCCTGCACGGCACCAAGGCCAAGAGAGGTTGCCAGACCGAACAGGGTCGCGAATACCGCCAGAATATCAATGATATGACCCGGCCAACCCCACACGCGTTCACCGAAGATCGGATAAAAAGCAGAACGGATGGTGAGTGGCAGACCTCGGTTATAGCTGAAGAACGCAAGGCTCAAACCAACCACAGCGTAGATCGCCCATGGATGCAGCCCCCAGTGGAAGATGGAGGCCGCCATACCCAGACGGATCGCTTCTTCCTGCGTCGCTGCTGCACCAAGGGGAGCCCAGTCAGTGCGCACGCCATCAGCTCCAACGGTGGTGCCGCCAAGAGCGGAGGAAAAGTGGCTGATTGGCTCAGAAACGCCGTAGAACATCAGGCCGATGCCCATACCAGCGGCAAACAGCATCGAAAACCAGCTCATGTAGCTGAAATCAGGTGTCGCTTCCTTACCGCCAAGGCGGATCTTGCCATAAGGGCTGACCACGAGAACCAGACACAAAATAACGAAGATATCGGCAGAGCCGATGAAGAACCAGTCAAAGCCTTTGGTCACTGTCGAAAACAGCAGGCTGAAAACGGAGTTTGCCTGTTCTGGCAAAAAGAGGGTGTAAGCAACAAAAGCAACAACAGTCAGCGCTGAGATCGCAAATACCGGATTGTGAATGTCAAAGCCGATTGGCCCAAGTTTTCCTTCAATATTGTCTTGGCCAAGACTGTAATCCGAGTCTGCCAGTTCGTCCGATGGACTATCTAAAACCCCCGCCGGGGGGCGGTCGGTATTGCGTAAATCAGTCATGCAGCTTCTCCTGTGTTGGACCTTCTATTTTGTGGTCAGGAGAGATCCTTCGGCTGGACCTTTCTTATCGTTCTTGTTGATCGGATACCCGTTTTTTGTGTTTGTTTTCAATGGTTGGGGGAGCGTCTGACACTAAAGGTCTACTTCAATGTCAGAAAGTGGTGTCGTGCAGCAGATCAGAATCTTACCCTGATCGATCTCCCGTTTGCGAATGCCGCCGCCATGCTGCATGTCGGTTTCACCCGAAACGAGTTGAGATTTACATGTCCCGCAAATACCGCGCTGACAGGATGCCATCGGCAAAATGCCAGCCTCGCGGGCTGCGGAAAGGATCGTCATACCCGGACCACACTCCACCACATGGCCGGTCTTGGTAAAGCTGACACGGTAGGTCTGATCGCTGATTTCCGGTGCAGCAACCTGTTCTTCAAACGTGCCGGCTGTTTCAGCGCCAAAATCAAAGCTCTCTTCATGGTAGTTGGCCATGTCGAAGCCTGCTTCCTGCAGCATGTTCTGCACGCCTTCCATAAAGCGGGCAGGGCCACAGCACAGGATCTTCCTGTCTTTGAAGTCCGGTGACATCAGCGAAAGCATTTGCAGGCTCAGCCGTCCCTCAAACCCACTCCAGCTGTTATGACCGGATGTAGTACTGCACGTGAAGGACAGCTTGAAGCTAGGGTTCTGTGCTGCCAGCAACTCCAGTTCATTCTTAAAAATGATATCCGCCGGAGTGCGTGCTGCATGAATAAAATGCAGATCAGTGGGCGCACAAAGATCACAGGCCGTGCGTGTCATGGACATCATCGGCGTAATGCCACTGCCAGCAGAAATGAAAAGCAACTTCTCTTCCTGCGTGGCATCCGTGGTGAAGTCACCAGCTGGGCCGGAAACGTTCACTTCCTTGCCTGGCACCATATTGTCCAGCAGCCAATTTGAACCCGGACCACCCGGCACCCGTTTGACTGTAATTTCAATGCGGTAAGGCCGCGCAGCACTGGCTGAAATCGTATAGCTGCGCATGATCATGCCTTCGACAGGAAGCTCAAAGGTCATGTGCTGGCCGGGATAAAATCTGAAAACACGGGGCTCACGCGCAGAAAACAGGAATGTTTTCACATCATGCGTTTCCTGCCGAACCTGCCGGCAGACCAGAACATCATCCACCTCCGGATCCCACATGGGGATCCGGGTTGCTTCGGTGAAGTGCTCTTCATCGTAGTCCGTGACGGTTTTCAGATCATCAAAAGTTACATTCTGGGTCATGCATCCGCCATTTCAATAGTATCGGCAGGCATGTGCGCTTTATGGCGCTCAATGTACCATTCACACAGTGCCTCAACATGCGGCTCCGTGTATTCAGAATAAGGCCCTTGCTCATAAGCCGGGTCTTCACTGCCCAGCTGCGCCAACCGCACAAGATCCGCATCCTGCTGGTTGGTCATCATCCAGACCTGCTTAAGATTGTCGAGATTGTAATCCTCTCCCTCAATCGCATCTTTGTGCACCAGCCACGTGGTCCGCACCAGTGTGCGATCCGGCGACAACGGGAAGGACGCAAACGTCACGATATGATCGCTCATGAAGTGGTGCCACGAGTTGGGGTTGTGCCAGAAGCTCAGGCCACCCAGCTTGGCGTCTTTGAAATCACCAAGAAGCTTCTTACAGGCAATCTTGGTGTCCAGCGTGTGAGACTCACCTTCACCCATCAAAGGCAGACGAATGCAGCGGAAACTGGTGGTATTGGAAAGCTTGTCCACCTCAGCAGACGGCAAGCCCGCAGCCTCCCAGCGCTTATGCTCGCTCTCGAGCAGAGACAGGTACTTGTTAACGTCCGCAGTGCGCCGTTCATCCATCTCATCAGGGGAGAAGCCAAAGCCGAACTCGGAAAGCGGCACGGTCAGCTGCGGATGCGTCCCTTCGCAGTGATAGCATTCGCGGTTGTTCTCAAGTGTCAGCTTCCAGTTGCCTTCCTCCACCAGATCAGCGGTATAGGCCACCTTGCAGTTGGCAATATCATGAGGCGCAATATACCGCTCCATGGTCTGCGCCATCTCCTCGATGTCTTCCGGCGGGTTCTTGGCAAGGCAAATGAAGAGCAGGCCAGCAATGGAGCGCACATGTACGGTCTTCAGACCATGGCAGGTCTTGTCAAAGTCCTTGCCCATATGCTCGGCCAGAATGAGCTCACCATCCTCATTGTACGTCCATCCATGATAACGGCAGACAATGTTGCCGATGGTCGCTTCAGGCTCATCAATGAGCTTCGCACCGCGATGTCGGCAGATATTGTGAAAACCACGGATCTCCATGTCATCACCGCGCAAAAGCAGAACAGATGTCTTGCCAATCTCTACGGTGATGCAATCACCTGGTTCGGGAAGTTGAGGTTCAACAGCCACGAAAATCCAGTGCTTGCGAAAAAACACTTCCATGTCCAGATCAAGAATGTCGGGAGCACTGTAGAAGGGGGCTCTGAGGCTTTTGCCCTTTTCGCGGTGAGCTATAAGATCTTTGATATAAGACGGAACGCTCATGTTCAGATACCTCGGCTAAAATGGTGCCTGGGGAGTTGACCGGTGCAGGTTGCTGAGATGACCAGGTTTGATGCCTGATCGCGACAAACGAGTGAGTTGAGGGGCGAATCTGACTCCAGGGAAAACGAGCACAGATTCCTCTTGGGATTTAGATGCTTGGGGCATCTGCTTAAAGTGACAAGTGAAAGGCGTCGGGAGACTTTATTGTAGCTCTGCCGAACCTGAGGGGGACAATGATCAGCGACCATCATTGGCTCAGCACAGAAGAGCCTTTGGTCTGCTTGCAATCCGGAAGACTTGAGCGGAGCACAAGCCCTGAAAAATGCTGACTGATACACTTTAAGCCTCCCTCTTATAGTGCGGCAGCTCTCCTAATTTTCAGGTGCCGTATCTTTGCGTCACGCATCCGAAAATCGAGAGTAATCAGGAAATCTAGTTCGAATTAATCTCACACTGGCAGGAAGTTTGAGGCATTTTGCCAGTAAAAATGCGACGCCTGAACACTGTGATTGGTGTAATCATGACAAGCGCTCAACTGCACGCAGCAACGCCTTGCCAAATCAGCGGATGCTGATGCAGCCCATGTCGCAATACTTCTGGTGGAATCTGTTGGAAGTCGTGGGTCACTCAAGGGGAACGCCATAAAAAATGCGGCCCTAAAGGCCGCATTCAAACTCTTTTGTCGCTACCGTCAGCAGCCCCATCACATGGGGCACAAACGATCGCCAGACATCCAGCCGAAATTGGTTCTGTTCTTCCCGCGTCAGGATCACCTGCACACTATCAAAAACAGTCCGCACCCCACGCCCAACAGTCAGCTCCTTTAGGTTACGCGGACACGACGTGGATAACAGCTCCTCAGCTTCTGGTCCGGAAATCCGGATACTCACTTCACGGCTGGAAACCTCCGTCAGACTATGAATAGCATCTGCATAAACTGCCGCCAGAGGTTCTTTGATCTTCGCTCGCTCATCCATCGGGCAGGTCAGCATCCATTCATCCGGCCCCAACTTGAGAGCCGTCACGTTGCCCGACTGAACCATCTCGCTGATGGACGAAGGCAGCTCAAATCCGAGGGCTTTTGACATAGCAACGGTGTTTTCGCGTTTACAACGCAAACTAAAACGGCCCATCGCTGGCAAAGTTTCGACTGTGGTGTTGAAAGCCATTTGCGCCGCTCCTTTAAAGATTTATCCGCTCGCCATCAGGATCGTAAAACACGGTCCCGGTAACGGTTGCACGATGGGTTTGTCCCGGCATCGGAATGTCAATCGACTTCCCACCCCGCTCAAAACCACCTTCAATCAAGGCCATAGCAATGGAACGACCCAAAGCTTCACTCCAGTAGGAAGATGTCACATGTCCCAGCATCTTAGCCGGAATGGAGGTATCCCCAGACTCCACAATCTGCGCGCCTTCTTCCAGCACAACACTCGGGTCTTCCGTCAATAGCCCGACCAGCTGTTTCCGATTTGCGAGCAACATGTCAGGCCGCGTCAAAGACCGCTTGCCGACAAAGTCTGGCTTCTTCTTACCAATCGCCCAGGTCAGCCCCGCATCAGCAGGTGTTACTGTCCCATCCGTGTCTTGGCCGACGATGATGTAACCCTTTTCTGCGCGTAAAACATGCATGGTTTCAGTACCGTAGACACACATGTCATACTTCTTGCCTTCCTGATAAAGCATCTCCCAAAGCGCCCGACCATGCTCAGATGGAACGTTCACTTCAAAACCCAGCTCCCCAGTAAAGCTAACCCGGAACAACCGCGCCTCAAATCCACCAACTGTACACTCCCGCAGCGCCATATGCGGAAACGCTTCGGCAGACAAATCGGTGCCTTCTACGAATGGTTCCAATACCTTACGGGCGTTCGGGCCATTGAGCGCTATGGTGGACCACTGCTCAGTTGTTGACGTCAACCATACATCCAGATCCGGCCATTCGGTCTGCAAAAAGTGCTCCATCATGGTCAAAACTCGTGCAGCACCGCCAGTTGTCGTCGTCACATGGAACCGATCCTGACTTATCCTCCCAATCACACCATCATCACGAATGAACCCATCTTCACCCAGCAGAAGTCCATAACGGCACCGACCCGGCACTAGCTTGGTCCAAGGATTGGTGTACATCCGGTTCATGAACTCGGCTGCATCTGGTCCCACCACCTCGATTTTGCCGAGAGTAGAAGCATCGAACATGCCCACGGAAGCACGGGTTTCTCTGCATTCTCGCGCAACAGCCGCGTGTATATCTTCGCCAGCCTTTGGGTAGTACCATGCACGGCGCCAGAGGGAGACAGGCTCAAAAACGGCACCGTTTTCTTCTGCCCAACTGTCAATGTTGGTCTTGCGCGTTACCTCAAACAGCTCATCCTTGTGGTAACCCGCAAAGGTGCCAAAGGTGGTCGGCGTGTAAGGCGGACGGAAGGTTGTTAAACCAACCTTTGGGGCAGGGCGTCCCAGCTCGTCAGCTGCGATCTTCAGCCCGTTCATGTTGGACATCTTGCCTTGATCGGTCGCCATGCCATTGGTTGTAAAGCGCTTTACGTGCTCAATGGAGAGCATACCTTCACGCACGGCAAGACGAATGTCCTTTGCTGTCACGTCATTCTGGAAGTCCACAAATGCCCGGCGAGCTAACTTATCATCGTTGCTCGGCAGCTCTTCCATCACGATGCCAGACCCGGCCCGGTCTCCATCCACATCAACCGAAATGGTTTTCGCAGTCTGTCCCAAAGAGGTCAGTGCTTGCTCCGCTGCATGCACACCATCATCAAACGCTGCCTGCTGGCTCCACAAACCGCGACCACCACCCGCAATATGGCAGCGCTCTGTCTTCTCACCGGGAAGGAAAACCTCATTCTCCTCATCCCAATGCAAGCTGCCTTTGGTGTGAGAGAACAAATGCAGCGACGGGGTCCAGCCACCACTCATCAACACTGTATCGCAGGAAACAGACGTAATATCAGAGACTTTCCCGTCACCCGTTACCCTGCCAACCTGAACGCCAGAAACGCGTTTTTTTCCCGCAACACTCGTAACGGTGTGACCTGTCTTGACAGTTATGCCCCGCGCTTGCGCCTCAGAAAGCAGATGATCGCCAACGGAAGAACGCACATCAACCAGAGCAGAGATCCTCACACCCGCATCAGCCAAATCAAACGCCGCATACCAGGCGGAGTCGTGCGAAGTCATAACAACAGCAGCGTTGCCAACCTTCACCCCATAGCGGTTGAGGTAAGTCTGCGCAGCACTCGCCATCATCACGCCCGGGCGATCATTGCCATCAAACACCAAAGGCCGCTCTAGCGCCCCTTGCGTCAGAATGACTTCCTTAGCCCGAATACGCCACATCCGCTCTCGCGGTGCACCTGCTGGCGGATATGCCAGGTGGTCCGTCAGCTTCTCAGCTACGCCCACCATGTTCTCATGGTAGTACCCAATCGCAACAGACCGTGTCATGATGCGTACATTCGAAAGCGCACTAAGCTCTTCAATAGTTTCAGAAAGCCACGCTTCAACAGGCTTACCATCAATGTTCGCAGGTGCTTCAGAAAGTAGGGAGCCACCCAATTCCCGGTTCTCATCCACCAGCACCACGTCCGTACCATTGTGTGCCGCAGTGAGCGCTGCAGCAAGCCCTGCAGGGCCAGCGCCAACAATCAGCAGTTCAGCGTACAAATAGCGCGAAGCATAGGTGTCTGCATCCGGCTCGCTTGGTGAAACACCCAAACCAGCAGAAGCACGAATGACCGGCTCGTAAACCTTGTCCCAAAAGCTCTTCGGCCACATGAAGGTTTTGTAGTAAAAGCCTGCCGCAAAAAGCTTATGCAGCTTGTCGTTGATCGCACCAACGTCGAAGTTCAGGCTCGGCCACTTATTCTGGCTGACAGTTGTCAGTCCTTCATAGATCTCCTGAACCGTGGCGCGCGTATTCGGCTCAAACCGCCCAGCACCTCCGCGAGACGTCCCGATTAGAGCATTGGGCTCTTCTGATCCCGCAGTCACCGGTCCACGAGGGCGATGATACTTGAACGAACGCCCCATAAGATGCACGCCATTCGCCAGCAGGGCAGAAGCGACCGTATCGCCCTCAAACCCTTCATAGGAAACGCCATCAAAGGTGAAGCGAATGCGCTTGTCGCGATTGATGCGACCTTTGCCCTCAACTCTCAAGTTGCTCATTGCTCTCTTCACCTTCTTCAGAACCAGTCGGACGAGGCTGCCCAATCTCATAGGTCGCGATAAACTTGTCGCTCACGGTGTTGCGCAAAGCATTGAAATAACGCCCACATCCATGCGCATGGCGCCATTGCTCAGCGTGATCACCACGCACATTGGAACGAATGAACAAGTAGTCCCGCCACTCAGCATCACTCTGCTCAGCAGGGTTCAGTGGGCGAGCAATATGCGCTTGTCCTGCATACTCAAACTCAAGTTCGGGTAGTTTTTCCTTGCAATAAGGACAGTGAATTAAAAGCATCGGCTGCCTCCTTAATGCGCAACAGCAGCAGCGGCTGCTTCGTCGATCAGACGTCCGGTTTCAAAACGCTCAAGCGTGAATGGTGCGTTGATCGGGTGAGGTTCATCTTGTGCGATTGTATGTGCAAACACATGCGCAGATCCCGGCGTAGCCTTGAAGCCACCCGTGCCCCAACCACAGTTGAGGTAAAGCCCTTGCACCGGCGTTTTGCCAAGGATTGGAGAACGATCCGGCGTCACATCAACGACACCGCCCCACTTGCGCAGCATCCGCATGCGTCGGAAGATCGGGAACACTTCACAAATCGCAGCAAGCGTATGCTCAATCAGTGGAAGCCCGCCGCGTTGGGAGTAAGACACATACTGGTCAGTCCCGGATCCAATCACCAGCTCACCCTTGTCAGACTGGCTGATATAAGCGTGCACGGTGTTCGACATCACCACCTGCGGGAAGATCGGCTTCACGGGTTCTGAGACAAGCGCCTGCAAGGGATAGCTTTCCAGCGGAAGACGAACCCCAGCCGTATCCATAACAACAGATGTGCCACCCGCTGCTGACACCGCGATCTTCTTCGCTTTCACAAAACCACGCGTCGTTTGCAAACCACTCACGGCCCCATCAGGTCCGCGCTCAATGGAAAGAACGGGACAGTTCTGAATGATATCAACACCACGCGCTGCAGCAGCGCGCGCATAGCCCCAGGCCACTGCATCATGCCGCGCTGTACCACCACGCTGCTGGAAGGCGGCACCCATCACTGGATAACGTGCGTTTGGCGAGATGTTGAGTGGTGGGCACTTCTCTTTTGCCTGCTCAGGTGTGAGCCACACATTGTCGACGCCGTTTAGCCGGTTAGCATGGATATGGCGCTTAAAGCTCTGCACATCATGAACATTATGCGCCAGCATCATCACGCCGCGCTGCGAAAACATGACGTTGTAATTGAGGTCCTGGCTAAGCCCATCCCACAGGTCCACCGCATGGTCGTATAGACGTGCGCTTTCGTCATAAAGGTAGTTGGAGCGGATGATGGTGGTGTTGCGACCCGTATTACCGCCGCCAAGCCATCCCTTGTCAATCACCGCTACATTGGTGATGCCATGTTCCTTGGCCAGATAATAGGCAGCACCAAGACCATGCCCACCGGCACCTACGATGATGACGTCATACTCGCTCTTAAGCTCAGCATCAGGCCATTGCGACTCAACATTCTTATAACCCGTAAGTGCGCCCTTCAGGAGCGATACTGCGGAAAATTTTGACAAGGCTACCTCCTTGGAATTCAAGCAAGTTTGCCCACTAAGTAAAATCGTGTATGGTACTCTTGCGAAGAATTTGGAGTATTTTTGCGCAAGGGGTGCAGATGGCAAATACCGTTAGTCCTTCACGGAAATCTCGACCCGCACTCAATGTTGGCTTCATTCTTGCCAACCGTTTCACGCTTTCTGCCTTCGCCAGTTTCATCGACGTCCTGCGCCTTTCTGCAGACGAAGGGGACAGCAGTCGTCCAATCCTTTGTAACTGGAGTGTTATTGCACCCGACATGAAGCCCATCCGGGCCAGTTGTGGCGTGCGCATTCATCCTGATACCGGTTTGGCTGACCCATCCAGCTTTGATTATCTGGTTGTTGTTGGCGGTCTGATTGAACACATAGAGCGACTGGATCGCCGTTATGTAGACTACCTGCAAAGCGCTGTGGCTAAGAATGTTCCGCTGATTGGCCTGTGTACCGGCAGCTTCATCCTGCACCGGGCAGGTCTTATGAACGGATACAAATGCTGCGTTAGCTGGTTCCACCGCACTGATTTTCTGGAACAGTTTGATGGCTTGGAGCCAGTCTCGGACCGGATCTTCGTAGTGGATCGGGACAGAATCTCCGGTTCTGGCGGAACAAGCGCTGTTCATGTGGCGGCCTATCTGGTGGAACGACATGTCGGTCTGCGCCAGGCGCGCAAAAGCCTGAACATCCTCATGGTTGATGAAGCGCAGGATGACAGTAAAGCTCAGCCGTTCCTGCCCACATCACTGAAAACTAAGAATAATTTAGTCCAGCGCGCAGTCCTCATGATGCAGCAGGAGACCGAAAACCTGCGCAGCATTGAGCAACTCTGCAAAATGCTGGGAGTAGGGCGCCGCAGTCTGGAAATGAAGTTCAAAGCGGATCTGGGGAAGTCACCCGCCGAAGCCCTCAGTCACATTCGTGTAGAAGAAGCCAAACGCTTGCTGGATGAAACAGACGCCACCATAACAGACGTAGCAATTCGCTCCGGCTTCTTCGATGCATCCCACTTCAACAAGGTCTTCCAAAAACACACCGGCCAAACCGCCAGCACCTATCGCAAATCCTTGACTACTTAGCTGCGCAGTTTCTTAATCCCAAAACCAACCAGCCCAAACACAGTCGCCCAGAATGCGACTGAGAGCACTGTTGACCACACAAGCAGCAGTGCCGACATGTCTCCTAATGGGATACCTGAGGACCAACTGACAATGATGAAGGGCAGCAGAAGTATATTCGCCAACACAGGCGAAACCTGCAGACCAACAAAAAAGCCCAGAGGGACAGCGATAATCCCGAAGAGAGCTCCGGCGATGATAAAGATGTTTGTCATAATCCAACCAGAAGCGCAAAACTAAGGCAATTCTCAAGCTGTCTTCCAACTTACGGCTTCTCTGTAAACAAGAAAATAAGCTCTGAATCGACGCAACCAACATGCGCGCAGGGAAACCGTTTCAGTTTATCGACCTGAAGAACAGAAAAGGGTTCTCCGAGGTTCTTGCGTTTCTCGAAGAGCAGGGTGGTTATGAGGTCAAACAGACTTCGTAGATTATGCTTTCACACGTAACATCTTTGGATCATATAGCGGCGCAAGGTATACTTCGCAGGGGACTCGTTCTGTGGCGACTTCAAGTTCGTAGTGGCCGCCCAGAACGAAATCTGTATCGACACCGTCGCTGTTTCGGACATATCCAAGACCAATGGATTTTTGGAGTGTGTGTCCAAAACCACCTGAGGACAGCCAGCCGACACGAACCCCATCGCGATAGATTGTCTCGCGGCCTGAGAGGATGATGTCGCTATCTGTCACAAAGGTCGCGAGCATCTTTTTTACGCCGTGGGTCCTTTGCTGTTCGATCGCGTCGCGCCCTTTAAAGGCAATGTTCTTTTTCAGCTTCACAGCCCACCCAAGACCTGCTTCTTCCGGCGTATGGTCAGGCCCGATGTCGCTGCCCCATGCACGATACCCTTTTTCCAGGCGCAGCGTTTCAATGGCTCGGTAACCCGCATTTCGGAGGCCAAACTCTTTGCCAGCTTCATGGAGAGCCGCATATACACTGGTGGCATACTCCACTGGCAAATGAAGTTCCCAGCCGAGTTCCCCTACATAGGTCACTCTCAGAGCGTGGACCGGGCAACCTGAAATGCCGATCTTGCGCGCTTGACCGAAACAGAAACTCTCATTGCTCACATCATCTCGCGTCACCCGCTCCAGGATGTCGCGTGACTTTGGCCCCATGAGGGAGAGCACCGAATAAGCAGAGGTGACATCGATCAGCTGAACATTCATCCCCACGGGAATGTTGCGCGAAATCCAGTCAAAGTCATGGGTCGCAAACCCAGTTCCAGTGACGATGTAGTACTCGTCCTCCGCAACGCGAACACAGGTCAGATCGCACTCGATACCGCCGTGATCATTCAGCATTTGGGTATAGATCAATGTGCCAATTGGCTTGTCGACATCGTTGGCAGCGATCCAGCTGAGCGCATCAACCGCATCAGGGCCTTTCAGAGTAAACTTGGCAAAGGACGTCTGGTCAAAAAGAACGGCAGCAGACCGCGCTGCCTCGTGTTCCCGGCCCACAGGTTCGTGCCAGTTTGGCCGTGAGAACGTGTAGATGTCTTTCTGCTGCTCACCGTTCTTGATATCTGCATACCAGTTGGGCCGCTCCCAGCCCAGCTTCTCACCAAATACAGCACCGTCTGCTTTCAGATGTTCGTAAAGAGGTGACTTGCGGCAAGGGCGACCACTTTCATGCTCTTCATTGGGCCATGCCATTGTGTAGTGTTTGGCGTAGGCTTCTTTGGTGCGTGTTCTGATCCAGTCACTGTCAAAATGCGGGCGGCCAAAGCGGCGGATATCAACGGGCCATAAATCAAACGGCGGTTCACCTTTGGCGATCCATTCAGCCAGAGCCATGCCAGCTCCACCACCAGCAGCAATACCAAAGGCGTTAAAGCCTGCATTGACGTAAAAGTTTTTCAGCTCCGGTGCTTCCCCCATGATGAAGTTCCCGTCGGGAGTGAAACTTTCTGGTCCATTGATCAACTCTTTGATCCCGGCAGTCTCCAGCGCTGGCACACGGCCAAGGGAAAGTTCCATTAAAGGCTCAAAGTGGCCAAAGTCGCTGTCGAGCAAGGTGTAGTGGAAGCCTTTTGGAATACCGTCCTCTGCCCAGCTCAGCGGATTGGCTTCATATCCACCCATCACAAGGCCGCCGACCTCTTCTTTGTAATAGGTCAGTCTGTCCGGATCCCTCAATGTTGGCAGGTCTCTGGGAACACCGGGAATGGGTTCAGTCACGAGATACTGATGCTGCATCGGAACCAACGGTACATTCACACCAACGCTTTTTGCAAAGTCTCGTGTCCATTGCCCGCAGCACGCCACCACAACAGAACAGTCGATCCGACCACGGGAAGTCTCAACACCCTTGATCACACCCTTTTCAACGTCGACGCTCAGCACCTTGGTATCTTCAAAGATCTGCGCGCCAGCCATTCGCGCACCTTTGGCAAGAGAGAGAGTAATATCGGATGGATTTGCCTGACCGTCACTCGGCAAAAAGGTCGCTCCAACCACATCGTCCACCTGCATCAGTGGCCACAACTCCTGCGCTTCCTTCGGCGTCAGCAACTGCATATCAAGCCCGAAAGAATGAGCAGTCGTTGCTTGTCGTTGAACCTCTGTCCAGCGCTCATGATTGCAGGCTAGCCGCAGCCCGCCATTCATCTTCCAGCCCGTCGCTTGCCCGGTTTCCTCTTCGAGGCGCTTGTAAAGATCTACGGAGTAGCCGAGCAACTGAGTGATGTTTGCATTGGACCGCAGCTGCCCCACCAAACCGGCAGCGTGAAAGGTCGTACCAGAGGTCAGCTTCTTCCGCTCCAGCAACACAACGTCCCAGCCCAGTTTGGCAAGGTGATACGCTGTTGAGCATCCAACAATGCCGCCACCAACGATCACAGCTTTGGCCGTTTTCGGTAATTCCTTCATTGCAACCTCATTTTAACTGGAGCTCAGCATAAGCACGTTCAAACCGGAGCAGGTTTTCTCTGGTGTATTCTGCGTAATCAAACTGGATCTTGGATGTCTGTTCGGAAACCATGCTCCACATGCTTTCACGCAGCAAAGATGCACATTTCATCGCGTTGTATCTCTCCCACAACTCATCTGAAACGGGCGTGTCGAAATACGTTTCCAGAAGCATTGTCTGCATGCTTTCTGAAAGGTTGGCGTTGGTGGCAAGCCCTCCAAGGTCAAACAAGGGAGAGTTCATGCCGGCATATTCCCAATCCACCAGCCAAAGCCGACCATTCTCATTCAAAATATTGGCAGGAAGCAAGTCGTTATGGCACAGCACCAGTTGCACCTTGCCAACAATAGCCTCAAGCTTTTGTGCTTTTTGCATCAGGTCATCCAGCTTGGGTATGTGATCGGAATCGAGCAAGCGCAGGGTTTCTGTGTAATCCCTCAGGATATGAAACACCCAGAAAGCCAAAACTGGGCCCCGGATCAACTGGGTTGCGTCTCTGTGTACTTTTCCAAGCAGAGCAACGATCAACTCAAGCATCTCTGGCTGCTGTATTTCTTCCTCACTGAGCGGATCAGCTGGAATGTAATCCTGAACAAGCGCGCCTTTTTGAAAGTATCGAACGGCAGGGGCAACTCCAGCCGCGTGAGCGGCCCGGCAGGCCGAAAGCTCGTTAAATCGCATCACCCCATGTTCAACGATATCTTCCCCCAGCCGAACAACATATGTGCGGCCTTCATCGGTGATCTTCACGTTGAAGTTCGTAATGCCACCGCCCAATATCTCGGCATTGCTGGGTGCTTTCCAGAATGGCAGTTCAAGTGCTTTGGTTACGGCTAATTCCTTCGTCAACGTCTCAGTCATGTCACCAGCCCCAATCTTGCTTGAGAGGATTTAGCGAGCGCGGATAAAATACGGTCTGCAATGATAGCAATCAAAGCAACAGCAAGACCCGCCACGATGCCTTGCCCGGTGTTTGCTTTGGTAAGAGCAATGTAAACTTCCTGGCCCAGGTCGCGCGTTCCAACCAATGCGGTAATCACAAGCATGGAAAGGGCCAGCATGATGGTCTGGTTCAATCCCAGAAGAAGGGAAGGGACCGCCAAGGGCAGTTTGATACGCCAGAGCAACTGCCAGCGCGTGCATCCTGAAACTTTGCCAGCCTCGATAACCTGCGGATTGATCTCGCGTATGCCATGTGCGGCATACCGTAAAGCGGGTGCCATGGCGTAAAGCACGATCGCCACCATGGCGGAAAATTCACCAACCCTGAACAGCATGACAACCGGAATGAGATAAACGAAGCTTGGGAGCGTCTGCAGCGTATCAACCAGTGTGCCAAGAACGCGGTTCGCCCTTTCAGACTGCCCCGCCCAAACCCCAAGTGGCATTCCTATTGCAGCAGCCAGTAAGACCGATACGCCGCAAAGATAAACGGTGATCATCGCGTCCCGCCAGAGGCCGTTTACCGCGATGAACCCAGCAAGAGAGGCGCAGAGCAAGCCAAGCTTAAGGCCACCAACACGCCACCCTACAAGCCCCAGAGCCACAATGCCCCATGCCCACGGGATGCCAACAAAAAAGCGCTTAATCGGTAACAGAAGATAGGTCAGCAGCGTGGTCTTGAGCGCTTCAAACACCTCAAAGAAGTTGATGTTGATCCACTTGATAGCCTCATCCCAAAAGGAACCGGTCGTGAGCGTCAATGTCTCCGGATAGCTTTGCAGAAATGGAAACAACTTGCCCAGCAATGCCAGCACAACAATGCTGAGGAGGGCAATCCCAACCAGAGGCGCCGGCTTGATACGATCAATACCGAGCCCGTCACTTTGTCCGTGGTCTGGCTGAGAAAACGCCTGGCTCAACCGGTCCAATGCAATTGCGATGACAACGATTGCCAATCCAGCTTCGATGCCTCCGCCAATATCCAATCGCCGCAGGGCTGCCAACACGTCATAACCCAACCCACCGGCGCCAATGATTGATGCAATGATGACCATGTTCAGGGAGAGCATGATGACCTGATTGACTCCAACCATGAGTGTTGGCAGAGCCGAAGGCAGCAGAACCTTCCACATCATCTGTTGAGACGTACACCCGGCCATTTGCCCGGCTTCATGTAACTGTGTTGGCACAGATTGAAGAGCAACCAACACAACACGTACCATCGGTGGCATGGCATAGATGATAGTTGCGACCAGCGCGGAAACCGGCCCAAAACCAAACAGGAAGAGGATCGGCACCAGATAAGCGAAGATGGGAACGGTCTGCATAAGATCCAGAACCGGACGCAAAAGGCGTTCAAAACCCGCAGACTTGTAAGCCAGAATGCCAAGCACAAGCCCACCAATCACACCAAATGGCACCGCAATAGCAATTGAAGCCAACGTCACCATCGCGCTTTGCCATTGTCCAAAGGCTGCGAGATAAAAGAAGCAGCCAGCGACCAACAGCGCCAAACGCCTGCCACCAACACGAAGTGCCACTAGTGTCAGCAGCAGCGTAACTGCAATCCAGCTTAAGGACGGCAGAACTTCAACAGCCTGCTGACCCACACCGGAGTTAAAGCCATCCGCTAATAAGGCTCTCACTGCATCATAGGGAAGTTCAATCAACGCAGAAAAGAAACGTGTAAGCTCACGAAACGTGAAAAGCCCAAAACTGGCATCTTCAACCAACCACGACATGAAACTGCTGATCCGGTTGTCCAACTTCCATTCCCACGCACCGGGAAACTTAATGATCCATCGCGCCCCAAAGGCTTTGTACAGCTGAAACGAATAGCTGGAGAGCAACCAGGTTGCAGCAAAAAGAACGCCCCAAAACAGAGCAGGGCTGCGAAAGCGTTCCGAGAGTTGGTTGATCATTCCACCAACTCCTGTTCCAGCAGCAGGCTAACAATCTTATCGCGATCTATGGTTCCAATCGGTTCATCATCATCATTCATCACACGAAATGGACGGTTTGACTTTCCAACTTGAACCGCCACATCCGCGACCTTCAGATGCGCACTCAGATCTCCGGTATACGATCCTGCTGAGCATCCTTGCTCCATGATTGTTGCAAGCTGAATGACTTTGGTCTTGGGAATATGCTGCGTAAATTCTTCCACGTAATCTGTTGCAGGATGAGTGACCAGCTGTTCCGGCGTTGCAATCTGGACGATTTCACCATCCTTCATCACGGCAATTCTGTCTGCTAACCGAATAGCCTCCTCAAAGTCATGGGTGATGAAGATGATCGTCTTGTGAAGCTTGCTTTGAAGTCGCAAAAACTCATTCTGCATTTCTCGCCGGATCAAGGGGTCCAGCGCAGAGAAGGGCTCATCAAGAAACCAGAGATGGGGATCACCAACGAGCGATCGCGCAATTCCAACCCGCTGCTGTTGCCCACCAGAAAGCTCCCGAGGATAGGCGTTTTCACGCCCCGTCAGGCCAACGGTGTTAATCATCTCCTGTGCGCGCGCCTCGCGTTCTGCGCGGCGCACACCCTGCACATCCAATGGAAAGGCGACGTTTTGAAGGACGGTCAGATGCGGCAGCAAGGCAAACTGCTGAAACACCATACCCATCTTCTTGCGCCGGACCTCAATAAGCTCACGCTCAGACATGCTGAGCAGGTCTTGCCCTTCAAAACGTATCGAACCTGCGGTAGGTTCCACCAAACGGGAAAGGCAGCGCACCAAAGTTGATTTACCGGAACCGGAAAGGCCCATGATTACGAAGATTTCGCCCTTCATAATCTGCAGATTGGCAGCACGAACAGCACCCGTCAGCCCAGCAGCATCCAGTGCTGCGAGGTCAGGCCTGGATGGTCTGTCATGCAGAATAGCCTCTGCGTTAGACCCATAGATCTTCCAAAGATCCTGGCAATCCAAAAGGACAGACTGGTTCATGAAACATCCCCACAAGCGCTGATCGTCAACTGGAAGCAAAGGAAGATCTGGCCTCGTATCAAGGCTAGATCCGGGGCAGAGTTATTTTAACCAGCCCTGCCATCTTTCTTCATTTGCAGAGAGCCATTCACTGACAACCGCATCAACGGCTTGCCCCTCCAGATCCACTTTGGAGATCATGGCGCTCATTTCAGCATTGCTGACGTGGAAGTTGGAGATTGCCTGCGCAGCGCCTGGCCATTTTTGACCTAGACCCGCCCAGGCAACCTTCCAGATGGGGCCAGTGGGTTTGCCACAATCATAGGCTGCACCGGGGTTAACTCCCGTTGTCGCATCCTGATAGCAGGCGGCAGAGTAGGGCGGAAACTCAATGAACTTACCGTCATACTTTGCAGGCGCCCAATGCGGCTCATAAAGCCAGAGAATGATGGGCGCCTTGCGTTGATAGGCAGACTCCAACTCTGCAAACAACGCAGCATCGGTACCGGCATGGACAACTTCAAAATCCAGCTCCAGAGCCACGACGCGCTCTTCATCAAACCCGCCCCAGGTGACCGGACCACCTAAATAACGCCCTAATGGTGCAGTCTCAGCAGTTGAAAATGCTTCGGCGCAGTCTTTGAGGGCTTCCCAGTTCGGCAAGCCGGGACAAACGTCCTCCATGTACGATGGATACCACCATTCCTCGATGGCGATCATGCCGCTTTCACCCAGGCTCACCACATTCCCGGTTTCAATGGCTTCATCCATCGCTTCCCGGCCTGTGGTTTCCCAAATCTCCATGGCGACGTGAAGGTCGCCGGTCTTGAGGCCAGCAAACTGAGCAATATAATCGGCTTGTACATACTCGATGTTATAGCCAGCCCGTTTCAGAACTTCCCCCATGATGGTGGTGGTGATGATCTGACCAGACCAGTCATGCGTTGTGATTTTGATTGGATCGAGAGATTCAACGTCGGCCTTGGCTGCACTGATGCTCAAAGCCATGATCAAAGCAACTGATGGAATTCCAGAGTATTTCATCCTGTCCCCTCCTGCAGATGATTTTCCTCATCTCAACGCTGCAAGAATTGAAACCCAGCCCCCGAACAACTCTATCAGCGTGCACTTAGCTTACGTTGAGGTATTTGAGGAAATCAACATAATCCCACAGATATAATTCTAAAATAATGTACCGATGTGTGGGTTAATGTGGCTATTTGAGGCATTTTGTGTTTTGAATAACGGGACTTAACACTGGCATATGCAAAGCTGTTGTGGAGCGGATTTCATGGAAAACATCAATAATCAAACCCAAAGTGAAATCCTGGAAGCGGTCAGAAAGGCAGGAGGAACGAGCCGAATCGTAAGCCTTGCCAGGCACCTTGCAGTCTCAGAAGAAACCATCCGCCGCAACGTGAAGTCACTCGCAAAAGAAGGGTTTCTTGAGAAAGTCCATGGGGGTGTGCGACTGCTTCATGAAGACAATGAGGAAAGCGACTTTCACGCACGAATGCTTGAGCGCCCGGCAGCAAAAAGAAAGATTGCTGCAACTGTCGCAAACATGATTGAAGACGAAAGCTCTCTCTTTTTGGATGTGGGCAGCACCACCGCTTTTATCGCCGATGCGCTTAAAGACCATAAGCGCCTGATGGTCGTCACCAACTCGGTCGCCGTTGCCTACAAACTCGCCACACGAAATGAAAACCGCGTCTTCATGGCAGGTGGAGAACTACGTGCCCATGATGGTGGTGCATTTGGCGCCACAGCAGCAAGCTTCTTCGAGAATTTTCAAACAGACTACGCGATCTTATCTGCTGCTGCCATAAGCTCAAGCAAAGGCATCATGCTGTTTGACCTTGAAGAAGCTCAAATCTCCAGAACAGTCATGCAACATGCCAACTGTAAAATCGTGGCCGCAGATTCCAGAAAGTTCACCCGAACAGCCCCAATCAATGTTTGCGATCCAACTTTGATTGACACCCTTGTCACAGAGCAGAAACCAACCGATACGTTCTATCAGTCAGCAGAGAGTTGGAATGCCAGAGTCATCGTGGCGGACTAACTCGATTAGAAGGCATTATCCGACATCATTACACGACGATATTCCAAACTAACCTTAATCCCAACTGCAGCACGCGTCATCCAATCGACAGGCAACATCGCTGGCAGCTTTGAGACTTCTATGAAGCTCAACCGCCACACTCAGCCATAACGAACAAGTCGGATCAGTTTATCCGCAGCAGCCGCTTCAGCTTTGTTTGGAAACCACCACGCTTTTCCTTCCGTGCCAGCTCTTCCTCTGAAATCAGAAAGGTTGTTTGCACCACGTATCGCTCACCCTTGAAGGATGGGTGTCCATGCCAGCTTGTTTCTGAGCGTTTGAAGGCGAAAACATTGCCAGCAAGAGGAGATACCTCTTCGGCATAGTCATCCATGTCCTTGTCACCGTTCAGTGCGCGAATAGCTCCGCCTTCTGCGTTGTCCCAATCATCATTGAGGTAGATGAGCATGGTGCAGATTTTGGACTTGGAATCGTTGTGTATCCGGCCATCTCCATGTTTGGAGAGGCGGCGCACGGTGATCATCCGTGGTTTGTCTATGAGGTCCAGATCCAGCTTGTCAGAAAGGATCTCTGCAAGTTCAGGCTTCTGTAAATCCTCAATCAAGCTCTGAAAGGCACCAGTCGCCTCCAACTTGGACAGAGGCAAGTAGCCAGTCTGTTTGATCTCAGGATAATCACGACGAATGTCAGCAGCTTGTTCTTTGGTAAGAACATTCTCTCCAACCATGTATTGGAAAGGACTTGTGCGAGTGTTGGAGGCCCTGAGAGCATCGAAATTAATCATTTTCTGACTTCCCTGAAAGCGCTGCTGCCGCGTCGTTAAACTTATATGAATGCAAGCTGTAACACGCTGCGAAAGCTTCCAAAATTGTCAGTTCTCAGTGCAGAATATTCACGTTTGGATTTTAAATGAGAAGAAGTCAGCGGCCTAATCCCACCGCTCTAGGGGAACGAGACGCATGCTGAAACTGTGAAGGCTCCAGCATGCTGTTTGGTGGCTCAGATCAGCTCTGCCTGAGAGAGATGCAGATACTGCATGAAGCGTTCGTATTGAGTCACCACATCCGCGATCAGCTGTTCTTCTGTATAGCCAAGAACATCATACTCCTGACCACCTTGAGCCAAAAACACCTCGACGCGGTAGTAGTTTGTGCCTTCATCATCGCTTTCCTCTTCACCGTCTTCATCATCAATCAGATGACCGGGACCAATCGCCAAAGCCGTGGTGAAGTAGCGTTTTCGCAGGCCGTAAACGAAGATGGTTTCCTCCGATTGCTCTATGGTCAGGCGGTAGTTCCTAGACCCGGTCAGCGTGGTGGTGAAACCGCGTTTCTCGAACTCTTCCTGAACCTTCTCCAGCGCAGGCTTGCCCACGGTCTGCATAAACTGCCGGGCATCCTGCAGTGTCGCATTCTCGGTTAAAGTTCCAATGCGCTGGCGCCAATCCACCGTGCTTTTGGTGTATTGAACCGTGGTGTGGTGCATCTGAAGGTTTTTGGTGCGCAAGGCATCGTCCTGCAAAGCTTTGTAAAGCCCAAAACACATCAACAGCATCACAATGAGGAAGGGCAAGGCACTGGCAATTGTCGCCGTCTGAAGAGCTCCCAGACCACCGGCGTACAATAGGATGATAGCCACAAGACCCTGCAAGACTGCCCAGAACACACGCTGCCATACTGGCGAGTTGATGTCGCCGCCGGATGTGAGGCTATCGATCACCAATGAACCAGAGTCAGAAGAGGTTACAAAGAACACAACCACCAAAACAATGCCAAGCATGGACAGTACGGATGAAAACGGCATGTACTCAAAGAATTTGAAGAGAGCCAGTGAAACATCCGATGAGACAGCCTCAGCCAGATTGTGCGCGCCGCCATGAAGGATCAGATCGATACCGGTGTTCCCGAAAATCGTGAACCAGATCAGACTGAAACCGGTTGGTACAAACAGCAAGCCCACGAGGAACTCGCGAATGGAACGCCCACGCGACACACGGGCGATGAATGTGCCCACAAACGGAGACCATGAAATCCACCAGCCCCAGTAAAGCAGGGTCCAACCACCCAGCCATTCGTCTTTTCTGTCATAGGCATAAAGATTGAATGTCTTATGGATCAGGTCTCCCAGATACGCACCGGCATTTTGAACCGCTGTCTGCAACAACGTAACCGTTGGCCCCACGATCAACACCAGCAACATGATGCAAACTGCAAGAATGAGGTTCGTCTCTGAAAGCCGCTTCACACCTCTGTCGAGGCCAGAAAAGACTGATGCTGTCGCCATGCTGGAGATCAACACGATCAGGACAATCTGAGAGGTCGTCGAAACCGGAACATCAAACAGATAGTTGAGCCCTGAGTTTACCTGAAATGCGCCGTACCCAAGCGACGTAGAAACACCAAACAACGTCCCAAGCACCGCGAATGTATCCACCGCATGACCAATCGGCCCGTAGATGCGCTCTCCGATAAGCGGATAGAGCGCCGAGCGAGGCAGCAACGGCAGCTGATGGCGATAGGTGAAGTAGGCCAGCGATAGGGCAACCACGCCGTAGATCGCCCAGGCATGCAGACCCCAATGGAACATGGTGATCTTCATGGCTTCGCGGGCAGCTTCAATCGTGTAGCCTTCCATCCCCGGAGGAGACATGAAGTGCATGATTGGCTCAGCCACACCAAAGAACACAAGTCCGATCCCCATGCCTGCCGAAAACAGCATGGCAAACCAGCTTTTGTAGCTATAGTCCGGTTCTGCATGGTCGGGCCCCAGTTTGATGTCCCCAAACCGGCTCACCATAATGAACAGGATGAACAGCAGAAAGATCGCAACGGCAAGAATGTAAAGCCACCCGGTATTGGTTTCGATCCAGTCCTGAATGCTGGTGTAAAACTCCTGAGACCCCTTCGGCCAGATCACCGCAGTGAGCAGCAGCAGGAAGATCAGCGAGATCGAACTGATAAAGACGGGGGGATTGAACTTATGTTTTATTGTCATGGCGTGCTTCAACAAGCGCCGAAAAATGCAAAAAGACGCACGAGTGACGAGACCTGCATTTTTTATGGTCAAACTAACTTGGTTGTGTAGACGGTCCCTTAAAACAACCAGTCCAACTCTGGCTTGTTCTGATTGAACTCAAAGCAGAACAGCAAAAGCGGGGCGCTGGAGATACGCCCACTCCATCTGCCAGGCAAATGCTTTTGTGTCGCAGTCCGCATTACCTATTACTCGGTTATTTTTCGCAGTTTGAGCTTACTTTAAAGTAATGCGCTTGGATGAAATGGTATTCACGACGCAAAGGGCTAAGAAATGGCCTGCTTAACACGTTAATCATCTAAAAATGGCACTCAAAAACTCTTCTCAGAGTGTTTTGGTGCAACCAATCCTGAAAAAGCCTGATTTAGCGCCTGTATGGTGTTGACCGTTCAAATCCAAAAAGGTTAGCTGCGGCATTACAACTGTTTCTCGCGTGGGCTGTGCCATAGGGGCACGAACCACCAGACAAAGAAAAACACCATGTTCGTGCAGCACCAACATGCGCGCGAAGTGGTTTACCATTGTTAAACTCCTTGGAAGATCTTGATGAACACATCCAGACCGCTCGAAAAAATCAGTCACAACACCCTGTTCCGGGAAGGTGATATCTTCGTTCTGTTCGGCGAGCTTTTTGGACGCGGCTATGCCACTGGCCTGCTGGAGCAAGCCAAAGCTGCAGGCATGGACGTCATCGGCATCACCGTTGGTCGCCGCGACGCTGACAACACACTGCGTGCGCTGACAGACGAAGAGCTGGCAGAAGCTGAAGCGAACCTTGGCGGCAAAATCATCAACGTGCCTCTGATGGCTGGCTTTGATCAGGATGCGCCAGAAGGCACACCAACGCCAACCGAACTGGTCAACGAAATGACCATGGACACCTGGCAGGAGCACAAGCTCGACTGGGATCATCTGGCAAAATGCCGTGAGCTGGGCACACAGCGTTTTAAAGCGTCCCTGGCAAAGATCATGGAACAGCTGAATGGCATGATCCCGGCAGGCAAGAACGTGTTCTTCGCCCACACCATGGCTGGCGGCATTCCACGTGCAAAAGTCTTCATGGCAATCGCAAACCGCATCTATAAAGGCCGCGGCGCACGTCATATGCCATCTCAGAACCTGATCGACAGCGATCTGGGCAAGCTGATCCTGCAGAACTTCGACGAAGTGACCGCAAACAGCTTCGGTCATCTGCTGGAAGCAAGTAAATCCATCCGCGAGCGCATTGAAGCAGACGGTGGTCAGGTGCGTTACACCGCTTACGGTTACCACGGCACTCGCGTTCTGATTGATGGCGAGTACAAATGGCAGACCTACACCAGCTACACGCAGGGCTTTGCCAAAATGAACCTGGAAAACTTTGCGAAAGCGGCTTGGGATAATGGCGTGAAGGCAACCGTCTTCAACTGTCCTGAAATCCGCACCAACTCTTCTGATGTTTTCGCAGGTATTGAGCTGTCTCTTTTGCCTCTGCTTGCAGCCTTAAAAAAAGAAGGTGGCGGCGCATGGGTGGATGGTATCTGGCAGAAGTGTCAGGACCTGCTGAAAGACGACGCCACCGTGGAAGACATGCTGCAGAAAGTCTCTGACTATCAGCAGGATGATGCCATGCAGCCGTTCTACAATTTCGAAGCATGGCCAATGCAGAACTCTGCAGCGCAGGTCGACAAGACCGTTGGCACCTCTCAGGAAATCGTAGACCTGCACAAAAACCGCAAAGAGCTGATCAGCGATGAGCTGAGCCAGCACGTGGTCGCAGCAACCGGCGCGCTCATCTTCGGCGAAGCCAGCGAACCAGCAGCTCCAGTCCTCTGGCTCGACCACGACATGGTCGCCCAAAGCCTCATTCAGTCCAACTGAACCTAAGCAGTAAAAGCGAAACATTTTGAAAAACGGCCCTTCATTTGGAGGGCCGTTTTTATTGCAAACACAGATTGTCTTGGTAATTGATGCAAAACCTTGCGGTGAGGGCTGAGCTGCGTTTATGCTGAGAAACTGACAGACAGCAAGAACAATGGATTAATCGGAAATTTGCGGTGGACTCCGGTTGTCTGGTGGCAAGCGGTTACCTATATGGATAATTCCTTAGCACAGCTCGGAACCAAGTTTGGCTCACAAGAGCGTGCTGGAAGGCAAACATAGCCGCGGAGCTAGGAGAATTCTCAGGTGACATTCAAAGGAATTTGCGAAATCGATTCCATCGGGCATCCGCAAATTTAGGACAATCGTCCTTTCACGAACGTCACATTCTTCCCATAATCGAAAATTCAAATTGCATTGCCAAAAACAGAGAGCTTTGAGGAGCTTACTTCGCTATGACACTTAATCGAATTCTTGCTGCAATCGGCATGACCGGAGCCCTCACAGTTGCGGCTCACGCTGAAATCGTTGTTTCTTCCAAAATTGATACAGAAGGTGGCCTCCTCGGAAACATCATCGCTCTAGCACTTGAAGATGCTGGTCTGCCTGTTGAGCGTCGTCTGCAGCTCGGCGGCACGCAAGTGGTGCGTGAAGCGCTGCTGGCGGATCAGATTGATATCTATCCAGAATACACCGGCAACGCCGCTTACTTCCACAATGAAGCGGACAGCAATGTCTGGAAAGATGCAAAGGCTGGCTATGCCCGCGCAGCTGAGCTGGATGGCGAAAAGAACAGCTTGGTATGGCTGCAGCCAGCCCCGGCGAACAACACCTGGGCAATTGCTGTAACTGGCGCTCTGGCAAGCCAGAACAACCTTGCAACCATGTCAGATTTTGGCGCATGGGTTGCAAAAGGTGGTGACGTCAAACTGGCGGCTTCAACAGAGTTCGTGTCCTCACCAGCTGTTCTGCCGGCAATGCAGGAAGCTTACGGCTTCAAACTTTCTCCAGACCAGACAGTTGTTCTTTCTGGCGGTGATACAGCAGCAACCATTCAGGCAGCAGCTCGTGGAACTTCCGGCGTAAATGCAGCCATGGCCTATGGCACCGATGGCGGCGTTGCAGCGACAGGTCTTGTTGTGATGACCGACGACAAGGGCGTTCAGCCGGTTTATGAGCCAGCGCCGGTTATTCGCAGCGAAACCCTGAAAGAGTATCCGCAGGTTGCTGAAGTTCTGAACCCAATCTTTGCTGGTCTGGATCTGGCAACGCTTCAGGAACTCAATGGCCGCATTCAGGTTGGCGGTGAGCCAGCAGCTGCTGTTGCGAAGGACTACCTGACCAAGACTGGTGTTCTGGACTAATTACCCACGTTATGCCTAGCAGGATCAAATCGTCGGTCTCAGGGCCCGGACTTTTGTTCGCGGTTCTGGGGCTTTTTGCCTTGTTCGCGCCTTTTCTGACGCTCGCAGCCAACCGGATCGTGGCGGGTGAGGGTATCCCTGTCTGGGCAGTTGCTGCACCGGAAGTGACTGGTCCAGGGCTTTTTTTCATAGCCCTGAGCCTTGTTCTGGGCCTGCCAGCCGCTCTCCCTAAACTGAGGCTGGTAGGTGCAGCCTTGGGCATTGCTGCTTTGGTCTGGCTGCTCATGCATGGCAGTGAAACGCTCCTGCAAGGGGCAGGGACGTATGCAAGGGTGTCTTTAGGAAGCGGGTTCTGGTTCCTCTTTGCGATCCTGCTCTTGCTCGCAGCTGATGCGCTATCGTATCTCGCTCCCGGTCCGCTCACGCGCGGTGCGCTCTTGATTGGAACGATAGTGGCTTTTGTCCTGATCCTGTGGTCAGGGGCTTTGACTGACCTTTCCATCTTCAAAGAATACGCCAGCAGACAGGATGCCTTCTTTGATGCTGCAGGACGGCATTTAGGATTAGCCTTTGGTTCTTTAGCTATTGCAGCAGCCATTGGCTTCCCGCTTGGTGTTTTAAGCCACCGAAATGAGACTCTGCGAAGTGCGGTGCTGCCGATACTCAGTTTCCTCCAGACAATTCCGTCACTTGCCATGTTCGGCATCATGATCCCGATCTTGGCATGGGTTGGCACAACAGTGCCCGGCGCGCGGGAACTGGGCGTTGCCGGGATTGGATTTCTTCCGGCTTTTCTGGCGCTTGTCATCTACTCTTTGCTGCCAGTTGTTGCCAACACCGTTGCAGGGCTGGAGGCCGCACCACCAGCGGCAATGGATGCAGCGCGCGGTATGGGGATGACACGCAATCAACGATTGTTTCAAGTCCAGCTGCCGCTTGGTCTGCCTGTCATGCTCGCAGGCATCCGCATTGTTCTGGTGCAGAACATCGGTCTTGCAGTCATTGCTGGGCTGATTGGCGGCGGTGGCTTTGGAACCTTTGTTTTCCAGGGTCTCAATCAAACCGCAACAGATTTGATCCTGCTCGGAGCCTTGCCAACGGTGGCACTGGCTCTGGTCTCTGCGATCACAATGGACATTCTGGTCGAACTCGCCCAGCCAAACACAATGAGGCATCAATGATTGAGATCGACAACATCACGAAGATCTACGAGGGGCGCTCTGCTGTTGATGCCGTTTCTATGACCATTGAGAGCGCAACGATCACCGCTATTGTCGGCACCTCCGGCTCCGGCAAAAGCACGCTGCTGCGTATGATCAACCGCCTTGTTGAACCAACTTCAGGCGAAGTGCGGATCAATGGAGAGCCAACAACAGGCATGGCGAAGAACGCGCTGCGCAGACGGATCGGCTACGCCATTCAGGGACACGGCCTCTTTCCGCACCACACCGTTGCCCGCAACATTGGCGCTGTTCCAAGGCTGCTGGGATGGGACAAGGCAAAGATACAGGATCGGGTCGACGAACTCCTCGATCTGTTCTCTATGCCACCTGAAGAGTTTCGCAGCCGCTATCCGGCAGAACTCTCAGGTGGACAGCAGCAACGCGTCGGTGTGGCTCGCGCTCTAGCATCCCGCCCAGACCTTCTGCTCATGGACGAACCTTTCGGGGCGCTCGATCCCATCATTCGCACAAGAGCCCAGGCAGACCTGCACCGTATCCAGCGCACGCTTGGCTCGACAATCCTTCTTGTCACCCATGACATGGAAGAGGCCATCCAGTTGGGGGATCAGGTCGCGGTTATGGATCAGGGGCGTCTGGTCCAGCACGGAACCCCGGCAGAGATCATCAGCAACCCAGCAACGGACTTTGTTGCGGAGATGGTTGGCGGTGTTGATCGCCCACTCCGCTTGCTGTCCTTGCTATCCATCTCTGACATTCTGGAGGATGGTGCTGTTGAGGGTGAGCCAATAGATGAGAAGGCGAACCTGCGAGAGGCTTTGTCTGCGTGTCTGTGGAGCGGAAGAGATGCTGTCCCGGTGGAACGGAATGGCGAACTAGTCGGCCACGTGACCTTGGAAGCAATCCGGTCAAGAGCGGAGGGCACCCATGAGCTGGGCTAACCTCCTGAGAGCCATTGTTTGTGCCTTGATGCTCGCGCTGGTTCTGCGTCCTGAATGGTTTGAACCCATGTTCGCACCATTTGCACCACAGGGCACCGCAATCATCTATAATCGCGCATCACTTCTGTCGCTCTCGTTGAGCCACCTCGGTATCGTCGCTGCTGCCTCAGTGGCTGCGATCATTGTTGCAGTATTGCTGGCCATCCTTGTGACACGACCATCGGGCAAAGCCTTTCTGCCACTCTCCCGCACAATCGCGAATATGGGCCAGACGTTCCCACCTATTGCCGTGCTTGCTCTGGCTGTCCCCATGCTGGGATTTGGCTCAGGGCCAACGTTGGTCGCCTTGTTCCTCTATGGCATCCTGCCCATCTTTGAAAACACCATGACCGGCCTTTCAACCCTGCCACCAGCCACAATGGAAGCGGCCCGAGGAATAGGCCTCAGCCGCCGGCAGCGCCTGTTTCAGGTCGAACTCCCGCTGGCACTCCCGTTGATCCTCACCGGCATTCGACTATCGGTCGTCATTGCCATAGGCACCGCCACAATCGGCTCAACCGTTGCTGCGCGTACACTGGGGGAGGTCATCATTGCAGGCCTGCTCACCAACAACACCGCCTACGTCCTGCAAGGTGGCCTCATTGTCGGCCTGTTCGCCGTCCTGATCTACGATGCACTCACCCAGCTGGAAACCTTCTTCCAAAAACGCCTTGGATTGGCCCACTAAGGGTTAAATCAAGCAGGTCTTTGCGGCCAGTTCATCAATCAGAACCCGTTGATTTTCGCTGTAATCAACGGGGACGTCCACCAGATGTACGCCGCCAGCTTCAAAGGCCTTCTCGAATGTCGGAACAAGATCCTCCGTACGCGTAATACGATGACCGGTGGCGCCATAACTGTTGGCATAGGCAACAAAATCCGGATTGCCGAATTGCAGGCCCCAGTCAGGGAAACCGGCATGGGCCTGCTTCCAGCGGATCATGCCGTATGAACTGTCATCAAGCACAACGACCACCAGATTGAGCTTTTCCCGAACAGCAGTCTCCATCTCCTGACTGTTCATCATGAAGCCGCCATCTCCACAAATCGCCATGACCCGCTTTTCCGGATTGAGCTTGGCAGCCATCATGGCAGACGCCAGACCTGCACCCATCGTCGCCAGTGCGTTGTCCAGAAGAATGGTGTTGGGCTTGTGAGCCTTGTAGTTGCGGGCATACCAGATTTTGTAGATGCCATTATCCAGCGCGATAATGTCATCATCTCCCATCACCTTTCGGGTATCTGCCACCAATCGCTGCGGGATTACTGGGAAGCGGGAGACATCGGACCCTTCAGAGGTGTGCAAATCTGTTTCCTTTTTGATGCGCTCAAAGTAACTGCGATCAAACTCCAGCGGTCCGCCAAGGATATCTCCCAGACGTGTGATGGACTTTGCAAGATCACCAACCACTTCAACCTGAGGGAAATATACCTGATCCACCTGCGCGGCCTTATAGTTCAGGTGAATGACCTTGGTGCCGCCGGGCTCCATCAGGAAAGGCGGTTTCTCAACCACATCATGGCCTACATTGATAATCAGATCCGCCCGTGCGATTGCGCAGTGGATGTAATCGCCATCAGACAGTGCTGCCGTTCCCAAAAACAGATCGGAGCGCTCATCGATCACCCCTTTGCCCATCTGGGTATTGAAGAACGGGATCTGCGTTTTTTCAGCAAATGCACTCAGCGCAGCGTGCGCATCCTTCCGGTTTGCGCCAGCCCCCAGAAGAAGCAGTGGCATCTTAGCGTCGCGGATCATCTCAGCCGCTTCATCAAGCACCGTATCGCCAGCAATGGCATAGTACCGTGGGTGAGGCAGCAGCAGTGGCTCATCAGTCTCTTCGATTGCAATGTCTTCCGGTAACTCCAGAAGCACGGTGCCGGGGCGTTCTTCTTCCGCGACCCGAAAGGCTTCACGAACGAGGGCAGGGATGGTGTTCCCGTTGATAATAGCCTTCGACATCTTGGTGATCGGCTCATAAAGGCTCACGATATCAACGATCTGAAACTGTCCTTGTTTGGATTGCTTGATCGGTTTTTGACCTGTGATCATGATCAGCGGCATCCCGCCAAGATAGGCGTAGGCTGCCGGTGTCGCCAGATTGGTGGCGCCAGGCCCAAGCGTTGCCATGCACACACCGGCCTTGCCTGTCAGGCGCCCATAGGTTGCTGCCATAAAGCCTGCGCCTTGCTCATGCCGGTTGAGTACCAACTCAATCGATGATGTGCGCAGCGATTCAACGATATCGAGGTTTTCTTCGCCGGGAACGGCAAAAACGTACTCTACCCCTTCCGCCTCCAGTGCCGCCACAAGAAGATCAGAAGCTTTCATCGGCGCTTTGGGTGCAGTCTCAGGCATAAGAAGGCCTCCATTCAGTCAAGGCTTGGTTTTGGCGGGGCAGGTGGAAAACCTGACACTCACAGCCAGCCTAAAGTGAACAGTTCGCGCCCACAATCTTGGGAAATAGAGGGAAGTAGCAGATAGTAAATCATCTGCCATTTCTCAACTCACTTGTTTGATTAAAGAGATAGGCACTTTCCTGTCTTTCAAGGCACCCAGATCGCGCTCTACCCCTACATAAAAGGCTCAGCACCTACAAAGCTAGATATGCTTCAGAATCGACACATCTAAGGAACCTACCAGTTCGCACTGGCGGCAAATTGCGCAAACGATTGTGGTGGCGTTCCTGTTATCGTGTTTACATCATTAAACACACGAGCCATGATGCCTTCCCGGGTCAAATGATAGAGCCCGCCAAACATTTCAACGGAAGCCTCTGGCATGCCTTGCGCACGTGCTGCGGCCAGCATCTCTTCCTCGCTCAAAGCGTGGTACTGGATGGACCTACCAGTTTTCTTGGAGATGATCCGAGCAACATCTGAGTGACTGATAGCTTCAGGACCGCTCAAATTAAACTCTCCATCGTACAGCATTTCGTCAAAAGCGACCGCTGCACAAGCACCAATGTCTTTGCAGGCTACAAAACTGGTCTTTGCTTCATCTGCGGCCAGAAAAATGCCACCCTCTGCGATCATTGGCGCAATAAAGCCGCTCGTAAAGTTCTCCATGATGAAGTTGGGCCGGAAGATGGTGTAGTTTACTCCGCAGGCCATCAAATACTTTTCTGTTATGCGCAAAGCGTCATCCTCCTCAAACTCAACTCCGAAAGACGAGTTAAGGATGATGTGGTTCACTCCGGCCTTTTTAGCAGCATCAATGAAGGGAATAAGAACCCTTTGAACAAACGGATCCATAGGTGGTGCTATCAGGTAAACGCCATTTATCCCTTCAAGGGCTGCCTTAACGGTTTCTGTTTCACTATAAACAAGTTTCACTTTTTCAACGCGGTCATCGTATTGGGCGGTCTCTGGACGCGTCGAGCCTGCTTGTACATTCATTCCTTTGGCGAGAAGCGCACTCACAACAGCACCGCCTATGTTTCCCGTTGCACCTGTCACCAGGAATTTTGCTTTATTTGTCATCATCTCTCTCAATCATTTCACGAGACTAAGATTGACTTGGCCAAGACGGGGGCTAACGTAGGCCTACTGGTGCCAGTAGTTAAGTACGCACCTTTTGGTAACTATAAATTTGTGAGGGATATGATGAGCATTAAGCTGCCTGCTAACCCATATGGCGCGGAGTGTCCCTCTCGGCAACTTCTTGAAATTATTGGCGGTAAGTGGTCTTTGCTGATCCTGCCAGCGCTGTTGGATGGTCCAAAGAGAAACAGCGAGCTTATGAGGAAGATAGAAGGCATTTCTCAGAAAATGCTCTCGCAAACTTTGAGATCTTTAGAAGATGCCAAGCTTGTTCATCGGCATGATTATGGCGAAGTACCACCGCGAGTAGACTATCGCCTGACTGAGCATGGAAAGTCTTTGGTCGGTATCGTCGCGCAGCTGGATCAATGGGTCATTGATCATTATGAAACCGTTATTCAGCGTGAGCAAAATTAGAGCAAACGCCAGCATCTGACGTTTCAGCATGAGATCAATAAAAAAGGCCCTGAACCGAAGCTCAGGGCCTTTTTTGTAATCAGGTGTCAAAGATCAGCGGAGTTATCTCGCGCTGATCTCAAGTTCCAATTAGCTACAGCCGCTTGTGGAGCCGCAGGTGTCGCATTTCAGGCAGGTACCGTTGCGGACCATGGTGAAGTTGCCGCATTCTGCGCAGCTTTCGCCTTCATAGCCCTTCATGCGCGCCTGAGCGACCTGGCTGGCAACGGATGGCTGTGCAGCAGCTGGAGTTGCTGTGCCAACAGTTGCTGTTGCGGTTGCTTCGCCGCCACGCTGGAACGCGGTTGCAATGGCATCAGACTGAGCTGTGATCGCACCGGCCAGCTGAACAGCTGGATCACCACCTGGAACCAGACGGAACTTTTCGGTCTGACCACGAACAAGGCCGTGAGACACGATCGCCGGTCCACCTTCATCACCTTGACCTTCAGCAGAAGAGCGGGAGGTGGAGGTTGCGCTGTCCAGCGCTTCCGGCGGAACGTGTGCCAGATCGTTACGACCCAGATAGGATACAGCGAGCTCACGGAAGATGTAGTCAAGAATGGATGTTGCATTCTTGATCGCATCGTTACCCATCACCATGCCAGCAGGCTCAAAACGGGTGAAGGTGAATGCGTCTACGTATTCTTCAAGCGGCACGCCGTACTGCAGACCAAGAGAGATCGCGATTGCGAAGTTGTTCATCAACGAGCGGAACGCAGCGCCTTCCTTGTGCATGTCGATGAAGATCTCGCCGATGCGGCCATCTTCGTATTCGCCGGTTGTCAGGTACACTTTGTGGCCACCAACGGAAGCCTTCTGAGTGTAGCCTTTGCGGCGGTTCGGCAGCTTTTCACGGTTGCGAACAGCACGCTCAACGATGCGCTCAACAACACGCTCTGCAACAGCTTCCGCCCGAGCAGCCTGTGGCTGTGCGAGGATGTCATCAACGGTATCTTCTGCATCATCCTCATCGTCTTCCAGCAGCTGAGCGTTCAGCGGCTGAGACAGCTTGGAACCATCGCGGTAAAGCGCGTTAGCTTTAAGGCCAAGCTTCCAGGAGAGCATGTAAGCGTCTTTACAATCCTCAACGCTGGCAGTGTTTGCCATGTTGATGGTCTTGGAGATCGCACCGGAGATGAACGGCTGAGCCGCTGCCATCATCTTGATGTGGCTGTCCACGGACAGGAAGCGCTTACCAATGCGGCCGCATGGGTTCGCACAGTCAAACACTGGGTAATGCTCTTCCTTCAGGTGCGGTGCACCTTCCAGGGTCATAGCACCACAAACGTGGGTGTTTGCTGCTTCAATGTCTGCTTTGCTGAAGCCCATGTGGGACAGGAGATCAAACTCCATGTCTTCCAGTTGCTCAGCAGAAACGCCCAGCTTGCCGGTCAGCAGTTCGTCACCAAGGGTCCAACGGTTGAACACGAACTTGATGTCGAAGGCAGAGCCAAGGGCGCCAGCCAGTTTCTCAAGCGCTTCATCATCAAAGCCTTTTGCTTTTAGGCTGGCCTCATTAATGGCTGGAGCCTGAGCAATGGAACCGTGACCAACAGCGTAGGCTTCGATCTCGCCAATTTCAGCTTCAGAGTAACCCAGAGCGCGAAGAGCTTCAGGCACAGCGCGGTTGATGATCTTGAAGTAACCGCCACCAGCAAGCTTCTTGAACTTCACCAGCGCAAAGTCAGGCTCAATACCAGTGGTGTCACAGTCCATCACCAGACCGATAGTACCGGTTGGCGCGATAACAGTGGTCTGCGCGTTGCGGTAACCGTGCTTTTCACCCAGTTCCAGTGCCTTGTCCCATGCCAGACGGGCACGTTCAACAAGGTCAGACTGCGGGCAGTTGGCAGCGTCTAGAGGAACAGGCAGGGTGCTGAGTTTCTCATAACCCTGCGTATCGCTGTGGGCAGCGCGGCGGTGGTTACGGATCACGCGCAGCATGTCCTTCGCGTTTTCCTCATAACGAGGGAACGCACCCAGCTCACCAGCCATCTCAGCGGAAGTGGCGTAACACACACCGGTCATGATTGCGGTGATCGCACCACACAGCGCACGGCCTTCGTCACTATCATATGCAATACCGGAGGTCATCAGCAGGCCGCCGATGTTGGCGTAGCCCAGACCCGTGGTGCGGTATTCGTAGGACAGCTCTGCAATCTGCTTGGAAGGGAACTGCGCCATCATGACGGAGATCTCAAGCACGATCTGCCAGAGGCGGGTCGCATGCTCAAACTTGTCAAAGTCGAACTGACCGTCATCCTGACGGAACTGCAGCAGGTTCAGGGAGGCAAGGTTACAAGCCGTGTCATCCAGGAACATGTACTCAGAACATGGGTTGGATGCGCGGATCTCGCCGCCCTGCGGGCAGGTGTGCCACTCATTGATGGTGGTGTGGTACTGCAGGCCTGGGTCAGCAGAAGCCCATGCCGCGTAACCAATCTGCTCCCAAAGCTCTGCAGCTTTGATGGTCTTCTTGGTTTCACCGTCGATACGGCCAATCAGATCCCACTCGCCATCAGCAGTAACAGCTTTCAAGAAGCCATCAGTTACGCGAACGGAGTTGTTGGAGTTCTGGCCGGAAACGGTCAGATATGCCTCAGAATCCCAGTCTGTGTTGTAGGTTGGGAATTCAATGGTCTTGTAGCCCTGACGTGCGAACTGAACCACACGCTGGATGTAGTTTTCAGGAACCATTGCCTTCTTGGCAGCGCGCATTTCGCGCTTCAGGGCAGGGTTCTTTTTCGGATCAAAGCAATCGTCGCCGCTGCCTTCGCAGTTGACGCAAGCTTTCATCACAGCCTGAAGGTGCTTCTGACACACTTTGGAACCAGTTACGATCGCCGCAACCTTCTGTTCCTCATGCACCTTCCAGGTCACGAATTCTTCGATATCCGGATGGTCGATGTCGACCACAACCATCTTCGCCGCACGGCGGGTGGTGCCGCCGGACTTGATCGCGCCCGCTGCACGGTCGCCGATCTTCAGGAAGCTCATCAGGCCGGAGGACTTACCACCGCCTGCCAGACGCTCACCGCTTGCACGCAGAGAAGAGAAGTTGGTGCCGGTGCCGGAACCGTATTTGAACAGACGCGCTTCACGAACCCACAGGTCCATGATGCCGTTCTCATTCACAAGATCATCATCAACGGACTGAATGAAGCAAGCATGCGGCTGCGGATGCTCATAGGCGGTCGCAGAGCGTGTCAGCTTGCCGGTTTCAAAGTCAACGTAATGGTGACCTTGGCTTGGGCCATCAATGCCGTAAGCCCAATGTAGACCGGTGTTGAACCACTGCGGGGAGTTTGGCGCGACTTTCTGAGTGGCGAGCATGTACCGCAGTTCGTCATAGAACGCCTGCGCATCAGCTTCGCTGTCAAAGTATCCGCCTTTCCAGCCCCAGTATGTCCAAGTGCCTGCCAGACGATCAAAGACCTGACGGCTGTCGGTTTCAGAACCGAAGCGCTTGTCTTTAGGCAGCTTGTTCAGCGCCTTGTCGTCTGCAGTTTTGCGCCACAGCCAGGAAGGGATCGTGTTTTCTTCAACGGCCTTCAGCTTTGCAGGCACACCTGCCTTACGGAAATACTTCTGAGCAAGAATGTCTGAGGCAACCTGAGAGAATTGCTTTGGAACCTGAATGTTCTCAAGGCGAAACACAACGGACCCGTCTGGGTTACGGATCTCACTTGTGGCATTGCAGAATTCAATATCTGCGTAGGGGGATTGTCCTTCCGCAGTATATCGGCGCTCAATTCTCATATTTAGCCCCTTATCGCACCCGGTGAAGATCACCGCGGCGCATCTCGGTTTTGAGAGATCAGATAGCTAAGATTTTAATCAAAAATCCGCCGCCGGTTTCGACTAATCCGCCATCTGGTATTTATACTAGTTAACGCAGGCAAAGTGGTACGCAATCTGATGCTATCACAATATCTAGTGTGTCGATAATATATTAACACAATATTTAGCTTGCAATTGGCAAAAAAAAGCGACCGCCGGAACTGAAAATAAATCCAACTCCTAGCACTCGAAGCTACTTAAATTTGGTGAACTCCCGGCCGAGGCCGCACTATCCTGAACACGTCTTGATTTCGACCTCAAACTAGATTGAATCGGAAACCATCGTCAAGGTCGATCTGTCCACTGCTTGTGTGCATAAGAGGGATCGGAACACCAAATATTGTAATCTGTGTGGATTGTGTGGAGCTTCAAGTATGTCCGAAATGGGGCACAGGCAGCAGAACCCTGCCATTTCCGCAAAGCCAAGCGAAAAAGCAAACTCAACCTCATTTTTTCTGGGGGATATTTTTCGGAAAAATTATTCAGTGGATCACAAAAAATCGCAGGTAAAAAAGTCTGTGCACCCCACGCAATTTTACGCAGTAGTTGTATGGAGAGATCATATATAGTTTCTCAATTACCTTCAGTATCTGGTTAGGTTAAATTAGCGAGCAGATATGCATCACACCTCCTTCGGCAAGGACATTTCTCAGTTAGATGTGGTTCTTGTGGAACAGTCAAAACCCACCCAAGCAATCCTAAGGGGCATATTAGGTACCCTGAAGCTGGGGCGCGTACGTGTCTATGACAGTCCCAAGGATGCATTGCCGATGCTTATCTCGGACCCACCAGATATAGTGTTGTCCGGATGGGAGATGAAACCGGTCAGTGGCTTCCAGCTTTTAAAGCTGATGCGCTCAGGCCGAATCCCTGAACTCATCAACGTTCCGCTCGTCTTCATCACCGCTTACGGCACCCGCGCGCTCGTAACCCGCGCCATGGAAGCAGGGGCCCACCATCTGTTGGTGACACCTATTTCCTCTGCTGTGCTGAAGAAGTCGCTGGAATCAATCTGTAAGGATCGCCGTCAGTTCGTGCGCAATGAGGATGGTGGTTTCATTATTGATGGCACGGCAAGACGTCTGGAACAGAATCAGGCCAAGTTTGCGGCGCTCAACAAAGCGCGCGAATACCAGAAGGACGAAAACGTTCCCGCGCCCGAATCTGAACCGGCACCGCCGCCGCGCATACAGCGGGGCAGGGACGACAATGAACCGCTTTCCCTCAAGGATCTGGAAGTCGGCAACATTTCACCGGCAGACAAATTCAGTCAAAACCCGTACTTGCCGCGCAGAGCCAAGAAGTGAAGACGCAAAATGAGGGGCAGAATTGGGAAATTGATAACTGACCCTAGGATATTTTAAGCGACTTCCGGTGAATAGTTGAAACTA
This sequence comes from Pseudovibrio sp. SCP20, assembly GCF_057774105.1. Taxonomy (NCBI): domain Bacteria; kingdom Pseudomonadati; phylum Pseudomonadota; class Alphaproteobacteria; order Hyphomicrobiales; family Stappiaceae; genus Pseudovibrio; species Pseudovibrio sp. SCP20. The sequence continues at coordinate 1,202,905 of NZ_JBYMDH010000001.1, forward strand.
CGGTACTCAAAGACTGGACAGGCAGGCCAACACTCGTCATATTCCAGCAAAATTTACAAGCCAGCGATCTGGAAAGGCCAGACACATGAAACACCTTCTGCTTACGTTCTTCACATGGTGGAACAGTGACACGTGGGGCACTCGCTTCTTCACTTGGAGAAAGGGTGAGTTCGTCGGTACCGATGAGTTTGGCAACAAGTACTATAGAGAGCGTGGCGGCAAGCGTCGCTGGGTGATCTATAAGAACCTCGCAGAAGCCTCCCTGATCCCTGCCGGTTGGCACGGTTGGATGCACTACCGCACTGACACGCCTCCAACAGAGATGGAATACGTCAAGCGCGACTGGGAAGCAGATCACCAGCCAAACCTGACAGGCACACCAAACGCCTACCGTCCAAAAGGCTCCATCCTGACCCCGGAAAAACGTCCGGAAGTGACCGGAGATTACCACGCCTGGACACCTGGCGAATAAGTCAGAACATCAGTTACAAAAAAGCCCGGTCAGATGACCGGGCTTTTTTTATTCGGAAAATCTGCGCTGATTACATCGCGTCTTCACCGATCAAACCGAGACGGCGATCGAGATAACCGGCACAGTTATCAATCAGGCCATCAACGTGGTTCTCGAAGAAGTGGTTCGCGCCAGGCATTTCCTGGTGATCGATGATGATACCCTTCTGGGTCTTCAGCTTGTCGACCAGAGCCTGAACGTCTTTCTGCGGAACAACCTTATCCTGCTCACCATGAATAATGAGACCGGAAGACGGGCAAGGCGCAAGGAAGGAGAAGTCATGCAGGTTTGCTGGTGGAGCAACGGAAATGAAGCCTTCCACTTCTGGACGACGCATCAGAAGCTGCATACCAATCCACGCACCAAACGAGAAGCCTGCAATCCAGCACGCGCGTGCATCCGGATGAACAGTCTGCACCCAGTCCAGCGCTGCTGCTGCATCAGACAACTCGCCCTGTCCATGATCGAACTGGCCTTGTGAACGACCGACACCGCGGAAGTTGAAGCGCAGAACCGCAAAGCCACGTTTCGCAAACATGTAATACATCTGATAGATGATCTGGTTGTTCATCGTCCCGCCGAACTGCGGATGCAGATGAAGCACCAATGCGATTGGAGCATTGCGTTTTTTAGCTGGATGGAAACGGCCTTCTAGCCGCCCTGCAGGGCCATTGAAGATCACCTCAGGCATATACTGCAAAATCCTTTTGTTTTGGTCGGCAGCAAATGACCGCCGATTTTTTGGTACACTGGATCAATGTCGATTAAACTTGACTGCGAAGGGCAAGTTTACTAGAACCAGTTTAGAATTATTCTACGGTGAATCTCAAGGACTACACTGAAAATCGACCTCTATTGGAGAAAGGTATATCCAACTCGGCGCACTCACGTTATAGACCTCAACGAATTCAAAGGGAACTCACTAACCCTTATCGTAAGCACCGTGGAAAATATCAAGGTTTCCATTTCCATAGAGACCCAATTAGGGCACTAAAGAACCCCATTTTCTGTGTTAAACTATGACAACGAACCGCGAACTGACATATTTAGACTATAACGCCAGCGCTCCGTTGAGGGAAGAATCTCTTTTAGCTCTTCAGGAAGCATATAAAGCCGCTGGCAATGCGTCCTCTATTCACAGCAGCGGTCGGCGCGCCCGGGCGATCATCGAAGATGCAAGGCACAAAATTGCAGATCTGGTAGATGGCAATCCGGCGAACATTATTTTTACAAGTGGTGCTTCTGAGGCGAATGTAACGGCATTATCGCCCACTTGGTTGAAAAATGGCGAGCCCTATATTCTGACCCAGGTTTTTGTGAGCGCAATCGAGCATCCCTCCGTTATCGCAGGTGGCCGATTTGCAGCTCAGAACGTACAGAGCATTCCGGTTGACGAAGAAGGCCGTGTCATTGTCGGCGAACTTTCCAATATGTTGGATGCTCTGGGTGAAGATGAAACAGTTCTTATTTCCGTGATGGCCGCAAACAGCGAAACTGGTGTTTTGCAGCCGCTGCAGGAAATAGGCGTACTGGTAGAAGATAAAGGTCACATCTTCCATGTGGATGCAGTCCAGATGGCGGGTAAGGAACCAATTTCCATGGCCATGATTGGCTGTAACTCCATGTCGATCTCCTCCCATAAAATCGGAGGTCCGCAAGGGGTAGGCGCTCTTATCTTAGATAAGGGGGACTTCAGGCCAATCCCGCTGCTCACCGGTGGCGGACAAGAGTCGTGGAGAAGAGCAGGCACAGAGAACACAGCAGGGATTGCAGGATTTGCAGTTGCGGCAGCGCAATCAACTGATCCTGATGAACATGCTAGAATTTTGCGCCTGCGAAACCATATGGAGGAGAGAGTGAAACAAATCTCTCCTGATGCGATCATCTTTGGTAAAGATGTCGCGCGTCTTGGCAACACGACGTGTTTCGCAGTTGAAGGGATTTCAGCTGAAACCGCGCTCATCAACTTTGATTTGTTTGGTGTGGCAGTTTCATCTGGATCAGCTTGTTCTTCCGGCAAAGTAGGCGCATCCCATGTGCTTCTTGCGATGGGGGTGCCGGAATCACTGGCGCGGGGCGCAATCCGGGTAAGCCTGGGTTGGGCAACGACCGAAGACGACGTCGAGCGCTTTTTAGGCGCTTGGACGAAAATTTATAAACGAATGAAGCCCACACAGAAGGGGTGAGCGCCAAATATAAAAATAAACGAGGACAAAACCCTCGTATAAATAAGGATGCACTGTGTTGCGACAGCGCATCTGTTAGATAGGGCAAAAGGGTCCAATAAGGTGTACCCAATGCGGCTTTGAACCGCGTATGGAGACAAAGCATGGCGGCAGTCCAGGAAACAATTGATCAGGTCAAAGCAATTGACGTTGATCAGTATAAATATGGCTTTGTAACGGATATCGAAAGTGAGCTTGCTCCCAAAGGGCTCAACGAAGATATCATTGCGTTCATCTCAGCCAAAAAAGAAGAACCGGAATGGATGCTAAACTGGCGTCTGGAGGCGTTTCGTCGTTGGAAAACGATGGAAGAGCCAACATGGGCGCGTGTTGAATATCCGAAGATCGACTTCGAAGACCTTCACTATTACGCAGCACCAAAGAACACTGAAGGGCCCAAGTCCCTTGATGAAGTGGATCCTGAACTGCTGGAAACCTACAAGAAGCTAGGTATTCCGCTGTCCGAACAGGAAATCCTCGCCGGTGTCGCACCTGAAAACCGCGTCGCAGTTGACGCCGTGTTCGACAGTGTGTCCGTTGCAACCACCTTTAAGGAAGAGCTTGCCAAAGCTGGCGTGATTTTCTGCCCGATCTCCGAAGCGGTTCGTGAGCATCCGGAACTGGTGCAGAAGTATCTTGGCTCAGTCGTGCCGGTCTCCGACAACTTCTACGCAACTCTGAACTCCGCAGTCTTCTCTGACGGCTCGTTCGTGTACGTACCACCAGGCGTTCGCTGCCCAATGGAACTGTCCACGTACTTCCGTATCAACGAGAAGAACACCGGTCAGTTCGAGCGTACACTCATTATTGCAGATAAAGGCTCTTACGTCTCTTATCTGGAAGGCTGTACAGCTCCTCAGCGCGATGAAAACCAGCTTCACGCAGCTGTTGTTGAGCTCGTTGCGCTCGAAGATGCAGAAATCAAATACTCCACCGTTCAGAACTGGTATCCAGGCGATTCTGAAGGCAAGGGTGGTATTTACAACTTCGTGACCAAGCGTGGCGATTGCCGCGAAAAGAACTCCAAGATCTCTTGGACACAGGTTGAAACTGGTTCTGCTATCACTTGGAAATACCCAAGCTGCATTCTGCGCGGTGATAACTCCCAAGGTGAGTTCTACTCCATTGCGATCTCCAATGGTCACCAGCAGATCGACAGCGGTACCAAGATGATCCACCTGGGCAAGAACACGGCCAGCCGGATTATCTCCAAGGGAATCTCAGCAGGTGTTTCTCAAAACACCTATCGCGGGCAGGTTTCCGCGCATCGCAAGGCATCTAACGCACGTAACTTCACCCAGTGTGACTCGCTTCTCATTGGCGATAAGTGCGGTGCCCACACCGTCCCATACATCGAAAGCAAGAACTCCTCAGCGGTGTTCGAGCACGAGGCGACAACCTCCAAGATCTCTGATGATCAGATGTTCTACTGTCAGGCCCGTGGCCTTGATGAGGAAGAAGCTGTCGCGCTGATCGTGAATGGTTTCGTACGGGACGTAATCCAGCAACTGCCAATGGAATTTGCAGTTGAAGCTCAAAAACTGATTTCCATCAGCCTTGAAGGAAGTGTGGGCTAAAACGCGGACAGATCCCGCGTTTGCCTCGTACCTATTGAAGAATTGAAAAGACGAGAACGATAGATGCTTGAGATTAAAAACCTGCACGCCGAAGTTGATGGCAACAAAATCCTTCGCGGCATTGACCTGACTGTTCGCCCGGGCGAAGTCCACGCAATCATGGGTCCAAACGGTTCTGGTAAGTCCACCCTGTCTTATGTTCTGGCAGGCAAAGAAGACTACGAGATCACCGAGGGTTCCATCACCTACAACGGTGTGGACTGGTCTGAGCTTGGCGCTGATGAGCGCGCAGCAGCTGGCATGTTCCTGGCATTCCAGTACCCGATCGAAATTCCGGGTGTTGCAACCATGACCTTCCTGAAGACGGCTTTGAACGCACAGCGCAAAGCACGTGGTGAAGACGAAATCTCCACCCCGGACTTCATGAAGCTCGTACGCGAGAAATCCAAAGAGCTCAAAGTCACACCTGACATGCTGAAGCGTCCGCTCAACGTTGGTTTCTCCGGCGGTGAAAAGAAGCGCGCTGAAATCCTGCAGATGTCTCTGCTTGAGCCAACACTGTGCGTTTTGGATGAAACAGATTCAGGTCTGGACATCGATGCACTGCGCATCGTTTCCGAAGGCGTCAACCAGCTTCGCTCCCCAGAGCGCTCCATGATCGTGATCACTCACTATCAGCGTCTGCTCGATCACATTGTACCGGACGTCGTGCACGTTCTGTCCAAAGGTAAGATCGTAAAGACCGGCGGCAAAGAGCTTGCTCTTGAGCTGGAGAAAAACGGCTACGCTGACTACGTCGACGAAGAAGCTGCTTGAGCTGGAGGGTAACCGATGAATGCTCCGGCAAAAATTCAAGAGACAAAAGCAGAGCAGAGCCTGAACGCTCAGTTCGACGCAACTCTCGCGCAAACAACGCAAGATAACGCAAACCAACGCAAACAGGCGTGGGACGCTTTCAAAGCAAAAGGCATCCCGCACCGCCGCGTTGAAGAGTGGCACTACACTGACCTGCGCACCAAGATGACCGATGCGTTTGCATTGGCATCCAAGACGTCACCAAAGGCTGACGCTCTGAAGGGCGCTGGTGGCGATCTGGAGACCTACCGCATTGCGATCGTCAACGGTCGTTATGTACCGGAACTGTCTTCAAATCAGACACTTGTAGGTCTTACTGTATCCGAGGCTGATGGCTTCCTGGCCGCTCAGCTTGGCACAGACGATGCCATGGCGCACCTCAATCAGGCTCTGGTTCAGGGCGGCATAACCATCAAGATTGATGCAGATGCAACCATTGAAACGCCAATTGAGATCGTGCGTTACACCGACGGCACAGAAGTCAGCTCCTACGCAGGCACCTCTGTTGAGATTGGCTCCGGCGCAAAAGCGCTCATCATCGAAAGCTTCGAAGGTGACGCGGAAGCCGCTTACCAGTCCAACGCTCTGACAGAAGTGAAAGTGGGCGATAAAGCCAACATTCACTGGCTGAAATTGCAGGTGGAAAGCGAAAAAGCGCAGCACATTGAGACGCTTAGCATTGAGCTGGGTGCGGAAACCAATTTCCAGCACTTCATCTACAATGAAGGCTCAGCTCTGTCCCGTGCACAGCTCTTCCTGGAGTTCAAAGGCGAGGGCACCCACGCAGGTCTGCGCGGTACATGCCTGCTCAAAGACAGCCAACATGCTGATATTACACTGTTTGTGAACCATGCAGTGCCAGAATGTGAAAGCCGCGAATACTACCGCGCCGTCGTAGACGACAAAGCCCGCGCAGTCTTCCAAGGCAAGATCATTGTGGAGCCAGGCGCCCAGAAGACAGACGGTCAGATGATGATCAAGTCACTTCTTTTGAGCGATACTGCTGAAATCAATGCCAAACCTGAGCTGGAAATCTTCGCAGACGACGTTCAGTGTGCCCACGGTTCTACCACCGGCGACATTGACGAAGACCTGCTGTTCTACCTCATGGCACGTGGTATTCCGGAAGCACAGGCGCGTAAAATCCTCGTTCTCGCATTCCTCTCTGAAGCTATTGAGGAATTTGAAGAGGAGCGCTCTGTAGAATTGCTGGAAGCAATGACACGCAAGTGGCTCCACGCCGACGAGATGGTGAGCGAATGACCAAGGTCGACAACACGGCTTTCACAGCTCCATATGACGTAGAGAAGGTTCGGAAAGATTTTCCGATCCTCTCCACGCAGGTCTATGGCAAGCCGTTGGTGTACCTGGATAATGGCGCTTCGGCCCAGAAACCGCAGGCAGTGATTGATGCAATCACCAAAGCCTACAGCCAGGAATACGCCAATGTGCACCGTGGCTTACACTATCTGTCGAATACAGCCACTGAAAACTTTGAGGCGGCACGCGAGGTTGTGCGCCGCTTCCTGAATGCTCCAAGCGTGGATGAGGTGATCTTCACCAAGTCAACCACGGAAGCAATCAACCTTGTGTCCTACGGTCTGGAAGAAGACATTCAGGAAGGCGATGAAATCATCATCTCCATTCTGGAGCACCATTCCAACATCGTCCCTTGGAACTTCCTGCGGGAACGCAAAGGCGCGGTCATCAAATGGGCACCGATTGCAGAAGACGGTACGTTCCTAATTGAGGAATTTGAAAAGCTCCTGACGGATCGCACCAAAATCGTTGCAATCACCCACATGTCCAACGTCACCGGAACAGTTGTTCCTGTGAAGGAAGTGACACGTCTTGCGCACGAACATGGTGCAAAAGTCCTGATCGACGGCTCACAGGCTGCAGTTCATATGCCTGTAGACGTTCAGGATATCGGCTGTGACTTCTATGCGGTCACCGGGCATAAGCTGTATGGTCCAAGCGGCATCGGCGTGCTCTACGGCAAGAAAGAACTTCTCAACCAGATGCGCCCGTTCCAGGGCGGTGGTGAGATGATCAAGGACGTGACCGAGTGTCTCGTCACTTATGCCGAAGCACCGCATCGCTTCGAAGCTGGTACCCCGCCAATCGTCCAGGCTATTGGATTAGGGGCCGCACTTGACTATATGGATAGTCTGGGGCGCGAAAATATCGCATTGCATGAAGCGTCCCTACGTGATTATGCAGAGCAGCGCTTAAAGGAAGTCAATTCCCTCAAAATCTTTGGCAATGCCAAGGATAAGGGATCTATCTTCTCCTTCGAGATTGAAGGGGTGCATGCCCACGATATCTCAATGGTGATTGATAGAGCAGGCGTTGCAGTTCGGGCAGGGACGCATTGTGCGCAGCCGCTATTGGCTCGCTATGGTGTGACCAGTACATGCCGTGCAAGTTTTGGCCTGTACAACACCCACGAAGAAGTCGACCTTCTGGTAGAAGCCTTGCGTAAAGCGCAGATGATGTTTGGTTAGGACCTATGACAGACAACACACAAACAAGCGAGTTCTCTGACGGACCTTTGACAACTCCGGAAATCAACCAGAGTTCTGCGATTCCTGCAGAAGAACTGGAACGTTTGACCGGTGATATCATTGCTGCGATGAAGACCGTTTTCGATCCGGAAATCCCGGTCGATATCTACGAACTCGGTTTGATCTACAAGGTTGATATCGAGGACGATCGCACGGTTAAAATCGACATGACCTTGACCGCTCCAGGCTGCCCGGTTGCTGGCGAAATGCCGATCTGGGTAGAAAACGCAGTAAGTTCAGTACCTGGCGTTGGTGCTGTGCAGGTAGACATGACCTTTGATCCTCCATGGGATCCAAGCCGCATGTCTGACGAAGCTCGCGTCGCATTGAACTTCTTCTAAGGTTCGAACAGCGCTTACAATGTATGGCACCTCGACTGTGTTGAGGTGCCCATGGAGGGTGCAAAATGGCCTCAGGTTTTCAGGTATTACAGCTGACAGAGGAAGCAGCTGAGCACATCCGCACACTGCTTGATGCAAGTGACGCTGATCCACTTGGATTGCGCGTTTCCATCAAGTCCGGTGGCTGTGCTGGTATGGAATACGAACTGGATCTGGTAACAGAAACAAAGTCTGGTGACGATGTGGTGGAAGACAAAGGCGTGAAGGTCTTTGTTGATCCGGCTGCAACGCTTTATCTGCTTGGAACGGAAATGGGTTTTGAATCCACCAAGTTCCGCTCTGGCTTTACCTTCAAAAATCCAAATGAAGTATCTGCTTGCGGCTGCGGTGAATCCGTAGAGTTGCAGGCGGCTGACCTTTCAAAGTTCGCTCAGAAAAACTAATAGTGCTCCTTTAAGAGCAGCTATGGCAATAGGTGGGGTGCCATGTCTCTTTTTAATTCATTGAAAAACGATAATCTCGAGACGTGGCATTCCTACACAAAACATGAGTTTGTCCAGGGCCTTGGCGACGGAACGCTGCCGATTGAGGCCTTCAAAAAGTATCTGGTTCAGGACTATCTTTTCCTCATCGAGTTTGCCCGTGCCTATGCGCTTGGCATGTACAAGTCCACTGATCTGACCCAGATGAGAAAGTGCCTTTCCTCCGCTAAAGGCATTCTGGAAGTAGAGATGGGTCTTCACATCCGCCTTTGCGAAAGCTGGGGGCTTTCAGAAGCTGAAATCGTGGCAACGCCGGAAGAGCCAGCCAATCTGGCCTACACCCGATATGTTCTCGACACTGCGATGAAAGGCGACATGCTTGACCTTAAAGTCGCACTTGCACCATGTGCAATTGGATATGGCGAAATCGGAGCGGAACTTGCAAAGCAGGATGGTGCACTGGATCCAAGCAATCCGTATGCGGAGTGGATTAAAGAGTACTCCAGCGATGAGTATCAGGAACTCGCAGCTGATGCTGTGAAAGAGATCGATGATCTCGGCGAACTCTACGCCACAGACGCCCGCTACGCCAAATTGTCTAGAATATTTAGAGAGGCCACTAGACTTGAGGCCAATTTCTGGCAAATGGGCCTCGAGCTATAATCATTCAAAAGATCACATCACATTTCTGTGAGTGGATGAAGTAGGCAATATTCTTGTCGGTGTTTGACTGAATATTGCAAGCTTTCGGTATATTTATTTCTTTTGGTGATAGCTTATGTCTTTGTCCGCATTTTTTCTATCTGATAAACGCCCGTTATTTCTAAAGAATATCCGCTGCCGCCCCATGTTTGGCGGTCACGGATACTATGCAAACGGCAAAATGTTCGCGCTTGTGCGTGAAAAGTCTTTGTACCTTAAGGCAGGTTCCGGCAACGTTGCTGACTTCCTTCTGACCGGTCAGTTGCCCTACATCCATCAGTGTTTTGGCGAGTACTTCCCGACAAACTTCTATTCAGTTCCGCTGGATGTTGTTGAGGACGAGGACCAGCTGACCAAGTGGATTGCAAAGGCAATCCGGCAGCTGGAACAAGCCGAGAAAACAGCTAAGGTATCTGTCACATTGGACAGCCGACAAAAAAAGACGGCAACCATACGATCTGCCGTCCCGAACCCGTTCTTCTTTTAAAGTTAGTCGTTTAAATCAGGCAACCTGTGTCACGCTGGGGATTTTTTTCTCTTCCTCAGCTTTCACTAGGTTGCGGCCAGCCTTCTTCGCTGCATAAAGCGCAAGGTCAGCACGAGAAACCATGCTCTCCGCACTGTCGCCCGGACGGAAGGTGGAGATGCCAATGGAAATTGTGATACGGCCAAGGTTCTCACCCGTGGAGCGTTTCACCAGTTCCTTTGCGACAACGTTCTTACGGATCTTCTCCGCAATCACTTTCGCATCTTCAATGGTGGTACGCGGCAGAATAATGCCAAACTCTTCACCGCCATAACGACACGCGATGTCGTTGTTTTTCACATTCTGCTTCACAGCCAGTGCAACAAGACGAAGAACCTGGTCACCGGTCTGGTGGCCGTAGTTGTCGTTGAACTGCTTGAAGTGGTCGATATCTGAAATCAGCAAGGAGAGGGGCGCATGGCTCTCTTCTGCTTCCTTCACCGCGCGCACCAGGCTCTGATCGAAGTGCTTGCGGTTGTTCAGCGTGGTCAGCTCATCGGTGAGCGACTCATAACGGATCGCTTCCAAACCTTCCTGCAGAACGCCAATCTGGCGACGGGAATCAACCAGCTGTTCGCGAAGCTCCTGATTGCTTTCAGCAGTCTCAGTGGTCAGCTTGGCAAGATGGATCACAAGTTTGGAAAGTTGAGAACGATCACTCACGTTCTCCAGAGCACTCAAAGTACGCGCAAGCTCTTCACCGTATTCGGTGGTCTTCAACGTGCCTTTATCAAGAGCAGAAATCAGCTCCCGGACTTCCTCGGAGATCTTGTCGCCAACTTCGTCAATGCGTTCGCCCAAACGGTTTGGCGACAAAAAACGGTTGTAGATCTTCTGAGTTTCTTCAGGAGAGATTTTGCCGTCACGGGCAAGAATCTTATTGATGGTCCGGTTGAGAGCCCGGTTAAATCCGGATGCGTAAGAATACCACAGCTCATAGTTGCGTGGAAACGCTGGAAGCTTATTCGTTTTGATGTAATCGAGCGCACTGTCTGCATAAACAATAGTACGCTTGAACTCGTCTTCTTGACTCATGATTGCATCACCGCGTCACGGATAGGGCTACCCCATAGTTAATAAGCTAATTTAACATTAGCTTATTTAATGGGATATACCTAACCAGTGGTTAACCTCAGGAAAATGGGCTATCGGCTTTGAACTTTGGAACGAGTTTCCCGCAGCAGGAACGCCGGAATGTGGCTTGCATTACGGAAAATCGCTTCATCCTTAGGTTGGTTAGCGCGGCGACCACCTCGTGCACGTGCTGGAGCACGGCGTTCGGTGTGCATTGGAACCATAGGTTGCTCTTCCAAACCAGCTGGAACAGAATCAGCTTCCTGAACTGGAGCCTCCTGTGCTTCTGTTTTGGACTTACGTGAGCGATTTTTATCTTTCTGACCACGGGTAGAGCGGCGGCGAGATTTCTTTTCTTCGACAGGCGCTGAGAAGTCGACAGGTTCGCCAACCCATTCCAGTTCCTTGCCAATGGTCTCGTTGATCGCTTGCAATGCTTTCTCGTCCTTACCCGTCACAATGGAGATTGCGGTGCCGTCACGGCCTGCACGTCCTGTCCGGCCAATCCGGTGGACGTAATCTTCGGCCTGAATCGGCAGATCGAAGTTGAATACGTGACTTACGCTCGGAATATCCAGACCGCGTGCTGCAACATCACTGGCAACAAGGATCTTGATGTTACCTTTTTTGAAGTTGTCCAGCATGGTCATGCGGGAGCGCTGGTCCATATCGCCGTGCAAGGCGCCAACGGAAAACTCGTGACGAACAAGCGAGCGGAAGAGGGTGGCTACATCGCGCTTACGGTTACAGAACACGATCGCGTTCTGAAGATCTTCAGCACTTTCGATCAGCTCACGCAGCTTAGCGCGCTTCTCGTAATCTTCCGGCTCTGCTGCAGCAATACGCTGTGTCACCGTTTCAGCCGTAGTGGAAGCTTTAGCCACTTCAACCTTGGCAGGATTCTGCAAGAATGTATCGGTCAGACGTTGAATTTCGCTCGGCATTGTTGCGGAGAAGAACAGGGTCTGACGTGTAAACGGGATAAGCTTACAGATGCGCTCAATGTCCGGAATGAAGCCCATGTCCAGCATGCGGTCGGCTTCATCAATCACGAGGATATCAACGCCCTGCAAAAGCAGTTTGCCGCGCTCGAAGTGATCCAGCAGGCGGCCAGGTGTCGCGATCAGAACATCCGCGCCACGCTCCAGCTTGCGATCCTGCTCAGCGAAGGAAACACCGCCGATCAGCAGAGCCACGTTCAGCTTGTGATTGACACCATAACGGTTGAAATTGTCTTCCACCTGCGCAGCAAGCTCACGGGTTGGCTCAAGAATAAGAGTTCTTGGCATCCGGGCGCGCGCACGGCCTTTTTCCAGAAGAGTAATCATCGGCAAAGTAAAGCTTGCCGTTTTCCCGGTTCCGGTTTGAGCAATGCCGAGGACATCTCTGCGTTCTAAAACGTAAGGGATGGCGCCTGCCTGAATGGCAGTCGGCTCTGTGTAACCAGAGGCTTCAACAGCGGCGAGAACTTTCTCACTAAGTCCGAGAGTGGAAAACGACATATGGCATGTTCTTTACGATAATTAAGGAGAGAAGCTGGAATCCGTATGATTTACAGGTTTCTCCAACCAGTTTGGCGGAACACTACATTTCTAAGCAGCGTTGTCAATAAATTCTGCGGCATAACCGATATATTCCTTCAAGTTATGCCAAGGTTGCTGAGTTCTAACCTACGTAAAACTCAGCAACTATTCAGAATTAAGGCTCTTTTAAATATCCAGATCAGTCGCGAACTCCGCGCGCTCCTGAATGAAGTTGAAGCGAGCCTCAGGTTTGTTGCCCATCAGCTGCTCAACAGCGCTGCGGGTCTCAATCACTTCATCTTCGCCAACAACCACTTTCAAAAGAGTGCGGCGTTTCGGGTCCATGGTGGTTTCTTTCAGCTGCGCTGGCAGCATCTCACCCAGACCTTTAAAGCGACCAATTTCAATCTTGCCGTTCTTTTTGAAGGAGGTCTTCAGCAGCTGCTCACGGTGCTCATCATCACGGGCATACAGCGTCTTGCCGCCCTGACTGATGCGATAAAGCGGAGGAACAGCCAGATAAAGGTGCCCGTTGTTGATCAGATCAGGCATCTCTTTATAGAAGAAGGTAATCAGCAGCGCCGCAATGTGCGCACCATCAACGTCCGCATCGGTCATGATCACGATGCGCTCATAACGCAGATCTTTATCGTCGTAGTTGGAACGAGTGCCACAACCCAATGCCTGAATAAGATCAGAGAGAAGCTGGTTGGCTACAAGCTTGTCACGACCAGCGTTTGCAACGTTCAGGATCTTACCACGCAGCGGTAGAACAGCTTGTGTTGAGCGATTACGGGCCTGCTTTGCAGATCCACCCGCTGAGTCACCTTCCACGATGAACAGTTCAGTACCATCAGACTTACTGGTAGAACAATCTGCCAGTTTACCCGGCAAACGCAGACGGCGAACAGCGGTCTTACGAGCAACGTCTTTTTCCTGACGACGCTTCAGGCGCTCTTCCGCACGATCAATAACCCATTCCAGCAACTTGTTGGCTTGGTTCGGGGAAGCAGTCAGCCAGTGGTCAAAGGCGTCACGAACAGCATTTTCTGCAATACGTGTCGCTTCGTTGGTTGCGAGCTTGTCTTTAGTCTGACCAACAAACTCCGGCTCACGCACAAATACGGAAAGCATACCAGCAGCGGACGTCAGAACATCGTCGCCAGTAATAATAGAAGCTTTCTTGTTGCCGATCAGCTCACCATAAGCCTTCAGGCCACGGAGCAGGGCATAACGCAGCCCGGTCTCGTGCGTACCGCCTTCCGGGGTTGGAACGGTGTTACAATAAGAATTGACGAACCCATCGCCTGCAAACCAGGCAACAGCCCACTCAACAGCACCGTGCTTGCCGGTTGCTTGTGTGCGACCTGCAAAGACCTCATCAGTCACGCGGCGTTCTTTGCCCAACGCCTCTTCCAGATAATCCTTCAGACCACCCGGGAAATGGAAGGTTGCACTTTCAGGAACACCATTGGCTTCATCTGCCAGAGACTTGGCGCAGCGCCAGCGAATCTCAACACCGCCAAACAGATAAGCCTTGGAACGGGCCATCTTCATTAGCCGGGCAGGCTTGAACTTCAGTGTTTTGCCAAAGATTTCCGCATCCGGCTTGAAGCGCACCATGGTGCCGCGGCGGTTGTGAACATCGCCAACCAGTTCCAGCCCACCGTCAGCAAGGCCGCGGCGGAACGTCTGGCGATAAAGTTTCCGGTTACGGGCAACCTCAACCACCAGCTCTTCAGAGAGCGCGTTCACAACGGAAATACCCACGCCGTGCAAACCACCGGAGGTCTCGTAGACTTTACTGTCAAACTTACCGCCAGCGTGCAGGGTCGTCATAATGACTTCCAGCGCAGACTTGTCTTTATATTTTGGGTGCGGATCAATCGGGATCCCGCGACCGTTATCTGTGATGGTCAGATAGCCATCGTCACTCAAGGAGACATCAATCCAGCTGGCGTGGCCGGCGACGGCCTCATCCATGGAGTTGTCAATCACTTCAGCAAATAGATGGTGCAGCGCTTTTTCATCCGTACCGCCAATATACATACCCGGACGGCGACGGACTGGCTCCAGCCCTTCAAGCACCTCAATGTCGGCAGCAGTATATTCCGCATCACCCGCAGCCGCAGGAGGAGGAGTCCGGCCTGCGCTGGATGATTTGGCAGGGGAGGACGGTGCGCTTGCTGCTGGTGCTTGTTTCTTCTCAGTGCTGCCAGAAGAGGATGTTAGCTCATCCATGCTTTTGGTAACATCTGCAAACAGATCATCAGGCGTGCTCATCGTACCTCTTTGGTCTTGCGCTCAGTAGTCTCGAATCAAACGGCAGTTTTGCAGGACTGAGAGAAAAGGGCAAAGATCTGCCGGAGTTCTACTCTTGTTCCTTGTGGGTAAGCGCCAGATATACGCTTTTTCGCTTACCTGAATGTGCCGAGCCCCACCTTTAGTGGGCATCTGACAGCCATATGCGCCATTCGCGGCGAAAATACAAATGGCATTTCTGATTACCCTATGGCCTGTGGTCAAAACTTTACACCGCGCATACACAATGCAGTAGCGTCATGTGCTGTAGATTGTTGCGAGCTTGCAACATGAAATTACGCTGACCCGAATGGTCGAAACTGACACTGGTTCGGTAAAGGCAAATTGGATAGTTTGCCTTGTCCATGTTTGAGAGGTGGTCGAACTGTGTAGGTTTTTTGTCAATCAGATTGAAAGCTAGGCATTTGTAAGATCATTTGTGACAATTTGAAGATATGTCGCCTTTGGAAACAAAATTGACATTTTTTCCTTTCATAGCCTGAACCTACAACGACGGCATGAAAACATGAGAAGTCAGAACCGTTGATCATTCGATAGCGGTCAAGTGAGGCACTTTGAAAAAAGCATTGTTTAAAGATGGAATGGTGACGCACCGCGCTGCGTTTACGCGTCTTATAACAAGCTTGAGCTGTGTCTCGGTTCTCACGTTCGCTGCAGTTGGAAATGTTTACGCATTCGATTCAAATAAGAGTGCCGACGCAATGGCCGCCGTCAACCAGATGGCAAATGTCACACCTCAGCAGGCTCTGAAAGAAGGGGCCCGCGCTTACTACTCCGGTGAAAAAGACAAGGCACTTTCTCCGCTCCGCTATGCCGCTGAAAACGGGCAGGCCATGGCCGCCTGGAAACTCGGCAGAATGTACGCGCAAGGAGATGGTGTGCCAGAAGATGACCTTCAGGCGTTCCAGTATTTTTCTCAGGTCGTGCGTGAATACTCTTCTGATGGTCCCAACGCGCGCTCCGCTCCTTTCGTGGCAAGCGCACTCGTTGAACTGGGCCGTTACTTCCTGACAGGCATTGGCGATACCCCAGTCAAGCAGAACACCTATAAGGCACGTGAGGTCTTCACCTACGCCGCGTCTTACTTCGGTGATGCAGACGCCCAGTACAATCTCGGCCTTATGTATCTGGACGACAAGCTTCCCGATCATGACCGCCGCCTCGCAGCACGCTGGCTCAAACTGGCTGCTGTAAAAGGACATGTGGGCGCTCAAGCCAAGTTTGGCGAACTTCTTTACTTTACAGAAGAACTTACCACAGCCCGCATAACCGGTCTGAAATGGATGACTTTGGCGCGCAGGCAGATTGTCGGTGGTGCGAATGATACCTGGATCGTCACGCTGCACGAGAAAGCATTTTCTCTGGCCTCTGAAAAAGAGCGCCGCAAATCCGCTGAATGGGCTGATGAATGGCTCGCAAAACGCGGTCACGTGGTTGCTTCCAGCAACTAATCCACGTCCTTCCTGTATTTTCTTCTAAATATGACTTGACCACTCAGGTTATTTCTGCGATTTAAATCATGAGTTCAATATTCAAGTTTTGTTATTGACCTCTGTTTGGCGATTGTAGACCCCGATGCGGGTCTCTGGAATGTACTTGGGGTGAGTCTTTTGGCTCACCCTCTTTTTTTGCCTGAACCCCGCAGAAAAGCTAAAATTTTCACAGTCTTCACGCATATTGTTTAAGCCCCTGAAATTTCAGCCTTTTCAACAGCTGGAAGCTGATTTCTCATTTTTCACGCATGATTTGGGAAAAACTACAAAACGCTATTGCCAAGCTTTAAAACTCTGCCTATATACCTGCCTCAACAAGACGCCGCGGGGCGTCACGTTGATGAGTAACGGAGCATAGCGCAGCCTGGTAGCGCATCTGGTTTGGGACCAGAGGGTCGCAGGTTCGAATCCTGCTGCTCCGACCATTCATCAACCCGAGATAGATCGGAGCATAGCGCAGCCTGGTAGCGCATCTGGTTTGGGACCAGAGGGTCGCAGGTTCGAATCCTGCTGCTCCGACCATCTATCGACCCGAAGATTAGTTCGGAGCATAGCGCAGCCTGGTAGCGCATCTGGTTTGGGACCAGAGGGTCGCAGGTTCGAATCCTGCTGCTCCGACCATCTTCTCTTTCTCTCTTAAAATTTAAGACTGAAATAGCACGGATCATCTCCGTGTTTTTTTGTGTTGCGCCATGCTCTCAATAGACATGGGCCCATCAGGCAAGCCGAAACTTTCTCGTACGATCAAGACCTTTATGCTGGAGCGGTAGCCTACTCGCAGGCCCTCTAGTTGCGTTTGTAGGTCCATACGCAAAGGCTGTACGAAAGACGCCTAGTGGGCTCTGCAGGCATTCCTATGCGCCTCATAAAGAGCATCCAGCTTTGCCATGAGGGAAGGGCGCGGGCGCAACAAAAAAGCCCAGAGGCGTAAACCTCCGGGCTTTTGAAATCTTGTGTTGTTTGGCTCTTCTTAGAAGATGAAGAGGTCCACGACGAAGAACATGCAAGCAGACAGGATCGCCGCCAGCGGCACAGTGATAACCCATGCAGCAATGATGGTCATGAAGTGCGAGCGGCGAACCAGCATGCGGCGCTTCTCGTCTTCCTTGACGCGATTCTGCTTGAAGGTCTCCATGCCAGTGCTCTGCTTCACGAAAGCAATGCGACGCTTGGACTTCATGGTGTACCATTCACGGAAGAAACCAACACCGAAGATCGCACCCACAGCAATGTGGGTGGAGCTCACAGGCAGGCCGAGCCAGCTTGCAAAGATCACGGTGATCGCAGCGGACAGGGACACACAGTAAGCGCGCATTGGGTTCAGCTTGGTGATCTTCTCGCCAACCATGCGGATCAGCTTAGGGCCAAACAGCATCAGGCCGAAGGAAATACCAAACGCACCGATCAGCATCACCCACAGAGGGATCGCAACAGCTTTCGCAATGCCACCTTCCTGAATGGTGTGCACGATTGCAGAGAGTGGACCAATCGCGTTCGCAACGTCGTTTGCACCATGCGCAAATGAGAGAAGCGCAGCAGAGAAAATCAGAGGCCAGCGGAACAGCGTACGCAGAGACTGGTTACGGTTCTCCATGCCTTCAGACTGCTTGCGGATCAGTGGGCGACAAACCAGCAGTGCGATAACAAATGCAGCTGCACCAATCAGAAGAGCGATCTCGATGTCGATCTTGACGATCTTCTTAAGGCCCTTCATCGCCAGGTAGGTTGCAAATGCGCCTGCCATAATCGCAATCAGCAACGGCACCCAGCGGCGCGCCGCAGCGATTTTATCGTGCTGATAGATGATGAAGCTTTTGATGAAAGCCAGGAACAGTGCAGCAATGATGCCGCCCAGAACCGGAGAGATAACCCAGCTAGCCGCGATGCCGGCCATGGTGCCCCAGCTTACAGAGCTGAAACCAGCAGCAGCAATGCCGCCACCCATCACGCCCCCAACAATGGAGTGAGTGGTGGAAACAGGTGCGCCGATCCAGGTCGCAAGGTTCAGCCAGATTGCAGCGGAAATCAGCGCTGCCAGCATCAGCTTTACGAAGTCGGTGTAATCACCAACCTGACTTGCGTCGATAATGCCCTTGGAAACCGTTTTAACAACGTCACCACCGGCAATCAAAGCGCCAGCACTCTCAAAGATAGCAGCCAGCAGCAAGGCGCCGCCGATTGTGAGAGCTTTGGAGCCCACGGAAGGGCCCACATTGTTTGCTACATCGTTTGCGCCGATGTTGATCGCCAGATAGGCGCCAATACCAGCTGCAGCAACAATAATAATAGCGTTTGGTTGGTCAGAGACATAAAAACCAGCCATCGCCATAGCGAACATTAGAAAAACAAATGCGACCGCAGGAGCAACCAATGGCCGTGCCATTGCGTTGCCGGCCAGCTCTAGCCTGGAAAACTTTTCTAAGTCTTTGTCTAGAGTCGGCTTTTTTCTAAGGTTAGACATGCTGTATACTTTTTTCGCCGCGTCTTCTTCGCGTAGTTTCTCATGCACCGCGCAGCAAGCATCATACCCACTGCAATTTGGCACCCAACCCCTCATCATCCGATAAGGACAGGTGAGTGCATGTCATTTAGTGTGGCATCTTTGCCTTCAAATGAGCCTGCGCCGGAAACATTTCTCGAGGAACTTTGTGTATTAAAGCTACCTGCAAGCGCTTTTATTTCCGGTGAACGCTCAGTTCGCGCGCAAACTAGTTTTTGCGCCGGTATATTTCAAGTTAAAAATACCTATAAACTTTGGAGAAGTAACTAGTCACAGATATTTCACGAAAACTTCGCACTACCTTCACTCAAAATGGCTCAGCGTCAAGTCCAATAATACTGAAGTCAAAACCGCAAATATTGCACCTATGAGCGCAATTATTGCACTTACTGCCGCAATGAGTGCATCTATAGTTATTTACTAAGAGAAATCGGTATAGGTTTACCAAGTGCATTGACACCAATGGCATAATTGGAGAAGAAACAGGAAAACTGGTATTTCGCCTTGGAAAACGTGTTTCCGATTCCGATGCGAGCAAGAGAGGTGACATGGTAGCTAGAATCTACAATCCAGCCAAAACGGCCATGCAGTCCGGAACCGCCAAGACCAACAACTGGGTGCTGGAGTTTGATCCGCAGTCTCCAAAGTCCATTGATCCGCTCATGGGCTACACATCTTCCGGCGACATGAAGCAGCAGGTGAAGCTGAAATTCTCCTCCAAGGAAGAAGCGGTCGCATATGCCAGCCGCAACAACATTCAGTACCGTGTTGACGAAGAGGCAAAGCGCAAGCACCGCCGCGCATCTTATTCAGATAATTTCCGTTTTGACAGATTATCTCCGTGGACACATTAAGTTTCGGCATTGAGATTATTCTCTAACGGCCTTATGAAACATCTCACGCAAGGGGCGAGCTGATCGCCCCGAGCCAAAGCGGTCCCTTAGCTCAGCTGGATAGAGCACCGGCCTTCTAAGCCGACGGTCGCAGGTTCGAATCCTGCAGGGATCGCCACTTTTCTCTCCCTAAATTTCAAGCAGCAGCGGCACACATTGCCATCAATGGCGATGTTGAAACCGCTTTCTCCGTTTTTGCACCTAAAGAGTAAATTCGTCTCATCAGTTGAGCGGTGCAGCTTTGTATTCCACGATTGCGAAGCTCTTTGAAATCTGCAGTTTTGAACCTCTCAAAACCCCAGTAAAACTGAAGGGATATAAGGTGTTCAATCCGCCGCAGTTTTAATAAATTCCTCTAATAGATCATTGTGCATGCCACATTTTTGCTGTATTTGACGGCAAAACACGCCCTAGGGGAAATCAACGAGTTGAACTGCGTGCAAAATTCATCAGAAATCCGTACTAACTGGACACGTGAAGAGGCTGAAGCCCTTTACAACCTGCCGTTTAATGACCTGCTGTTTAAAGCTCATTGCGTTCATCGCGAGCATTTTGACCCCAATGAGGTCCAGCAGAGCCAGCTCTTGAGCATCAAGACAGGCGGTTGCCCGGAAGATTGTGCTTATTGCAGTCAGTCCGCTCGCAACAACACCGAGCTTTCCGCCTCAAAGATGCTTGAAGTGCAGATGGTGCTTGAAGAAGCCAAGAAGGCAAAGGAAAGCGGTGCAACCCGTTATTGCATGGGTGCTGCCTGGCGTTCTCCAAAAGACCGCGACATGCGCGCCATCGAAATGATGGTGGAAGGCGTTAAAGAGCTCGGCATGGAAAGCTGCATGACACTTGGCATGCTGACCCCTGAGCAAATCCTGCGCCTGAAAGATGCCGGGTTAGACTATTACAACCACAATATCGACACCTCTGAGCGCTACTACAGCGAGATCATTACAACACGTAAGTTCTCCGACCGTATCGACACCCTCAATCTGGTGAAGGAAGCGGGCATCAAGGTATGTTCCGGCGGCATCGTCGGCATGGGCGAGAAAGACATGGATCGCCTCGACATGCTGGTCTCCCTGGCCACATTGGATGAGCATCCGGACAGCGTGCCGATCAACATGCTTATCCCGATTGAGGGTACACCGCTTCAGGATGCTGAGCCAGTTGATCCGATCGACTTCGTTCGTCTGATCGCTGTTACCCGCATCATGATGCCAAAATCCCACGTGCGCCTGTCCGCAGGCCGTACGGAAATGTCTGATGAAACGCAGGCGATGAGCTTCTTTGCGGGTGCAAACTCCATCTTCAAAGGCGACACGCTGCTCACCACAGACAACCCTGAAGACTCCAAGGACGCAGCTCTGTTCAAACGCCTTGGCATCCGCCCAATGGGGCTGAAGAGCTGTGCGGCTGCCCATGAGCCTGCTGAATAAGCATCAGGGTGCGCTGGAGCGTCTGGCGGAACGGGGCAGATCCCGTTCCCTGCTCAAAGCGCATGGCTGCGATTTCTCATCCAACGACTATCTGGCGCTGACAACAGCGCCAGAATTGCGTTTGGCAGCAGAAAATGCACTGCAACGTGGCGTTGGCATGGGGGCAGGCGGCTCCCGTCTGCTGCGCGGCAATGATCCTGAACATGAGGCACTGGAGGAAGAAGCTGCCAAGCTCTTTGGCGCTGAACGCACCTTATTCTTCGGTGGCGGCTATAACGCCAATCTGGCCATGTTCTCCACGCTTCCTCAAAATGGCGATCTGGTGCTTCACGACAGCCTGATCCACGCCAGTGCCCACGACGGCATCAAGCTGGGTTCAGCGCAGTCCATGGCCTTCCGCCACAATCAGTTGGAAGACGCGCAGGACCGTATCAGGCAGTGGCGCGAGCAGGGTGGCACGGGCCGCATCTGGCTGGCCTGCGAAAGCCTTTACAGCATGGATGGCGATCAGGCGTCGATCAAGGAACTGCTAGAGCTTGCTGATCAGCACGATGCCTTCCTGCTGGTTGATGAAGCGCATGCAACCGGCGTTCTGGGCGAGGGCGGCAGAGGTTTGGCGGCTGAGTTTGAAGGCCGTGAAAACGTCATTTCACTGCACACCTGTGGCAAAGCACTGGGCGCATCCGGCGCTCTTGTGTGCGGTCCATCGGTCATGATCGATTATCTCATTAACCGTGCCCGCGCATTCATCTACGCAACGGCGCCATCTCCACTGGTCGCCGCCATTGTCCGCGCGTCTTTGCAACTGGTGCGGAACCAGCCGCAGCGCCGGGAGCAACTGGCAGATTTGGTGGCCCACGCAAACGCGGAAATGGAGCGTCTGTGCGGTCAAAAGGGCAGCGGAACGCATATTCTGCCGTTCCTGATTGGCGATGACAAACGCACCATGCGCATTGCGAAGGCCCTGCAGGAAACCGGTTACGACATCCGCGGCATTCGCCCACCAACCGTTCCGCGTGGCACCTCCCGTCTACGTATTGCTTTGACCTTGCACGCCAGCAAGGCTGATGTATCCAGCATGTTTGAAGTGCTTGCAGAAGAAATGGATCTGGTTCCGTCATGACACAACCAATCATTGTTACCGGTACAGACACCGGCATCGGCAAAACAATCTTCTCTGCTGCGCTGACACAGGCACTGTCTGCTACCTACTGGAAACCAGTCCAGTCTGGCCTGGAAGAAGAAACAGATACGCTGGCCGTCACGCGCCTCACAGGCTGCACCGCTTTGCCAGAAACATATCGCCTGCAAATCCCGGCATCTCCGCACTTTTCTGCAGAGGAAGAAGGCGTTCTGATTGATGTCGAGAACTTGACCCTGCCTGAGGTTGATGGTCCTCTGGTGGTTGAAGGGGCAGGTGGCCTTATGGTCCCGCTCACCCGCGAGACGCTCTACATCGACCTTTTCAAAAAATGGCAGGCGCCCATTGTGCTGTGTGCGCGCACAGGTCTTGGCACCATCAATCACAGCCTGCTTTCAATTGAAGCACTGCGAGCCCGTGGTTGCAATCTGCTTGGTATCGTATTCATTGGCGATGAAGTGGCAGATTCTGAGCGCACCATTGCAGAGTACGCGGGCGTTAAAAAGCTTGGCCGCTTACCGCTGCTGAAAGAAATCACCCCAGAAACAATAAGAACAGCGTTTGCTGAGAACTTCCGTCTGGAAGATTTTCACACGCAAACCGGGGAGACCGCCTAATGTCCAAGAGCTCACCAATCTGGCATCCGTTCACCCAGCACGCCGTGCTGCAGGAAATGACCAAGATTACCGGCGGTTCCGGTGCTTACCTGACCAAGGCTGACGGCGAAAAGCTGCTCGACGCCATCGCATCCTGGTGGGTCGTCACCCATGGTCACTGCCATCCGCACGTCATCGGCGCCATCAAAGAGCAGGCCGATAAGCTGGATCAGGTGATCTTTGCAGGCCACACCCACGAACCGGCTGAACGTCTGGCCCGGCAGCTGCTGAACTGCACGCCAGATGGGCTGGATTACGTGTTCTTCTCCGATAGCGGTTCCACCAGTGTGGAAGTAGCGCTGAAGATGGCCCTCGGCTATTGGCATCATCTGGGCGAGAACCGCCAGCGCATCATCGTGATGGAAAACAGCTATCACGGCGACACCATCGGCACCATGTCCGTCGGTGAGCGCGGAGTGTTCAACCAGCCCTATAACCCGCTGCTGTTTGATGTGGCTAAAGTGCCGTTCCCGTCTGCGGGCAACGAGCAAGCCACAATTGATGAGCTGGAAAAGCTCTGCGCTCAAGGCGATGTTGCCGCCTTTATTGTCGAACCGCTGGTTCTGGGCGCGGGGGGCATGCTTATGTACTCCGCAGAAACGCTGCGGGCGCTCTATGAGACCTGCAAAAAGCACAATACCCTGTTCATCGCTGATGAAGTGATGACCGGCTGGGGCCGCACCGGCAAGCTGTTCGCCTGTGAGCATGCCCAAATCACACCAGACATTGCCTGCTATTCCAAGGGCCTGACCGGTGGGTCTCTGCCACTTGCGATTACCATGTGCTCCTCAAAGATCTATGATGAGCATTATTCGACAGACAGAAGCAAAACCTTCTTCCATTCCAGCTCCTACACGGCCAACCCGATCGCGTGCGCTGCAGCAGTTGCCAATCTGGAGATCTGGGAGAACGAACCTGTCTACGAGCGCATTGAAAAGCTCATAGAAATGCAGGCAGCAGGTCTGGCGCGCTTTAAGGATGACGACCGCTTCACCAACATCCGTCAGACCGGCACCATCGCCGCAATGGATATCAACGTGAAGGATCACGGCTATCTGTCCGATGTTGGTCCGCGCCTCTATGAGTTCTTCAAAACTAAGAACCTGCTGCTGCGCCCACTGGGCAACACACTCTATTCCATGCCGCCTTACTGCGTAACGCAAGAAGACATCAACCAGATCTACGATGCAATTGCCGAGGCTGCTGATGAACTCCTGTAAGGATCGCGGCGGACTGATCGGTTTTGGGCACTATGCCCCGCAAAGACGTGTAGCAAACGCAGAAATCGAGCAGGATCTGGGCCTTGAAGAAGGCTGGATTGAGCGCCGTACAGGCATCCGCGCACGTCGCTATGTAGCTCCAGATCAGGCGCTGACAGATATTGCTCTGCCAGCTGCACAAATGGCCATCGAAGATTCCGGCATCGATCCGTCCAAGATCGGCCTGACACTGCTGGCCACCAGCACACCAGACCACCTGCTGCCGCCATCCGCACCGCTGCTGGTGCACAAGCTCGGGCTGCCGAACTCCGGCGGCATCGATATGGCAGGCGCATGCGCCGGGTTCCTATACGCACTCGCTATGGCCGATGCCTATGCCAAAACGCAGGGCATTGCGGTTCTGGTGGTCGCAGCCAACATCCTGAGCCGACGCATCAATCCGGAAGAGCGTGCCAGCCGCGTGCTGTTTGCTGATGCAGCAGGTGCAGTTGTGGTGACACCGCCAACGCAGGACGGGCAAGGCATCCTTGCTTCCGACCTCGCCTCAGATGGAGCTTACTACGATCTCATCAAGATCTCCGGTGGCGGCAGCCGCAATCCGTATCGACCGGATATGGACCCCAACGAATACCTGATGAGCTTGAAAGGCGGTCAGACCGTATTCGCCAAAGCGGTGAACACCCTCACAGACTCTGCCATGAAGATACTGGACAAGGCCGGGCTGAAACCATCTGATGTGAACCACTGGGCACCCCATCAGGCCAACGCACGGATCATTCAGGCCGTCGGAACCAATCTTGGAATAAACACCGACAAGACTCTGATGACTCTGGGGGAGTACGGCAACAGCTCTGCGGCAACGATCCCATTCAGCCTGTCTAAATGCCGTGAAGAGCGCAGCTATAAGCCCGGTGACAAGCTTTTACTGTCTGCCATCGGCGCCGGTTTCGTCAGCGGTTCCTTGCTGATCGGCATGTAACAAGGGGCGCCCACTCGCGGTGGAAAAACGAGCGGGCGCTGGCGCATCAAACCGCAGTTATTTTGATGCGCTGTCCAGATAAGCCAGCAGGTTCTCAATATCTGCTGGCTTCTTCAGGCCTGCAAAGGCCATACGGTTCTTCGGAATAAACTTCTTTGGCTTGGCGAGGAACTCAGTCAGGTTCTCTGCATCCCACGTTACATCCGCGCTCGCCATGGCTTTGGAATATTTGAAGCCCTCAACAGCACCAGCTTGGCTGCCAATCACGCCATAAAGGCTCGGGCCAACTTTGTTCTGGCCTTCCTTCACGCTGTGGCAGGCCTTGCACTTCTTAAAAACCTTCTTGCCCGCCTTCACATCACCAGCCAGCGCCACCTGAACCGGGGCCGCTACGGGCGCAGGTGCGGCAGCTGCCTGCTTGCCATCAGCATTCAAAACAAGGCGCAGGGTCACCGGCACTGTGCGCGTAATGCCGTTCAGCTTGGCAAGCACTTTCAACTGATCAACGCCAGCGTTCACACCAGCTTCCTCTGTCCCTAAAAACAGCATGTCATTGGTGGTCGCCAGAACCTTGCCTTCAGAAATCCGGGCCACAAACACTTCCGTCTCCAGCGGAACTTCGGTTCCAAGCAAGTTTAGCGTGGCTTCAAGATCAACAACGGTCGTCTCACCTACTCCAAGCTTAGTCAGCTCATCCATATCCAGCTGCGCTGTCAGATCAGCCGCACCAATGCTTTGAAACACAATCTGGCGCATACGTTCGTTGCGGATATCGATGTTGGTTTCAACTGAGCCCAGATCAATGGTCAGTTGCAGCTTGCCATCCTCAGAAACGGTGCCGGTAAGCTTCTCAAAGCTGTTCACCTCGCCAACGGAGTTCTTCTTGATTGTGCCGTAGGAAAGGCGCGAGCTGTCGCTGTCAACTGTCCAGCTCTGTGCAAGAGCGCTGCCGGACAACAGTAAAAGCATCGCAGAGGTGCGGAAAAAGGTTTTTACCATAGGTATGTCGCCTTCGTGATTTGATGTGATTGACGATTTTTGGTTGCTATCAAATGGGAAACACACGACAGCTGGCTTTTATTCGATGCATTTTGGAAAAAAATATCCGAAGCGTTTTCAAAGTGATCTGATCACAGTGATGCCAAGGCTCTGGCGCTTTGCGCTATCGCTGGCCGGGCAAAAGGATCTGGCCGACGATTTGGTGCAGGCCACATGCCTGCGTGCACTGGAAAGAGAAAGCCAGTTTAAGGCCGGCTCAAACTTCGCCGCCTGGACCATGACCATCTGCCGGTCCATCTGGCTCAACGAAATGCGCAGCCAGCACCTCAGAAAGACCGGACAGCTTGATGCCGCCGTGGAATCTGGCCTTATTGACCCGTCGCCATCTCCAGAAACGAATATTTTTGCCGCTGAAGTGTTTAAGCAAGTGATGCAGCTGCCAGAAGGTCAGCGTTCTGTGGTGGAACTTGTTTTTGTAGAGCAATTCACCTATCGCGAAGCAGCCGCAATTTTGGGTATTCCTATTGGGACGGTCATGAGTCGATTATCTGCTGCCCGCAAAACACTGGCACCTTTGCAACAGGATCACGCCAACCAGATGAAGAAAGGAGAGCTGGCATGACATACACTGATGCACAACTGCGTTCCTATCTCGCTGGTTCAGCAGAAGCCTCTCTGGCCCAGCAGATCGAGGCTGATCTGGAAAACGACCCGATCCTTGAACAACGCCTTCTGGCTCTGGAAGGCCTGATTCCAGTCGTCCAGCACGGCTTTGCAGATCAACCAGCTCCAGAACACCTGGAGGAACTGGAAGAGAAGATCTTTGAAGATCCCACCAGTAAGGAAGTCCTGGCCACACCGTTCTATCGCCAATGGGGCGCCCGCGCGGCAACGCTTGCAGCTGGTCTTGTGATCGGCGCTGGCCTGATGATCTGGGCGGATGATGCACCTGACTGGCGTCAGGAAGTCGCCAGCTATCAGGCCCTTTACGTCAAAGACACCATCGCCTCTCTCAACCGCTCAGAAGACGAACTGAAACAGGAGCTTGCCATAGCCTCTGCCGCAGTGGGCCAGCAGCTTAACCTGAGCGATTTGACGGACCTGCAAGGCCTGAAACTGCTCAGAACCCAGATCCTCGGCCATGAAGGGGCTCCGCTGATCCAGATCGTCTTCGCGGATCCAAATGGCGCTCCCATCGCATTCTGCATTCTGAAAGACACCGGCGCATCAGACACCGCCATGCACTCCGATAATCTGAAAGGCATGGCCGCCGCCGACTGGACCGGCAATGGCTACCGCTATCTGGTCATAGGCGGCGATAACCAGAACCGCATCGACACCGTGGCCCAGCAAATCCACTCCCGCGTTCTGTAGGTCATCTAAGCACTTATCTTTCTGTCAGTATCTTCAAGAGCCCCTGCATTGCCACGGGTTCTTATGATAAGTCTTCGGGATTGCCGATCAGGATGTTGTTTTATGAAGACTTACAATGAGATTGAAGCGGAAAATCAGGAAGAACTGGCCAGTCGTGCCTGGTTTCACCTGATGCGGGCTCATCGCTACCTCTACCCAAGATTTGAGCGGAGCTTGCGTGACTACGGCATTGATAATCCGGTCTGGTACGAGATCATGCTGGAGATTGAACGGGCAGGAGAGCAGGGCGCAAAGGCCGCTGATTTGCAGGACAAGCTCTACATGGCCCAGTTCACCATGTCGCGCCATATCTCACGGATGGAAAAGAAGGGCTTGGTGGAGCGTCACCCCGATAAAGAAGATGGCCGCGCACATCTGATCTTCCTGACGAAGAAGGGAGCAGACGTCAACAAAGAGCTCTGGCCCCATTACTTCCGCACTATTCAAAAGGAAGTCGGCGCCCATCTCAGTAAGGATGAGGCCTTTACGCTCTTCAAACTGCTGACAAAGATCTATTCATAAAAAAGGGCCGCTCAGGAGCGGCCCAAATTCCGTTTAAAATCTGTAGTTTGCCGTCAGGCTGAAGGACCGGCCTGGTTCTTTCAAGGTGTGCACTGTCTGATAATCACCACCATAAGTGCCACGGTCTGAGTAATCTTCATCGAAGATATTGTTCGCTTCAAAGCGCAGCTTCAAGCCGTCAATCTGTTCAGGTTGATACTCTGCGAACAACCCAACAACCGCGTAACCGTCTATCGTTCTGTTGGAGTCGCTAGATCCGGTGTCATAATCCAATGCAGCCTGAATATCGCCGCCAACGGTCAGATCATAGTTTTCCAGTTTATGGGAGACATTGAATGCGATGACTTGTCCAAGTGGTGCGGCAAAGTCCTGTGCAATGTAGGAGGCAGCTGCATCACCATCAACTTCCACACGTGTGTTGGAATAGGTGATTTTTGCTGCACCTGAGCCCCATTTGTAGCCCGCAGCTAAATTAAAGCCTTCAGTAAGAACGTCGACATTATCGTCTCCTGATCGAGCATCACTAATGTCAGTCCTGAAAACTTCACCTGAAAGCAAGAAGCCGGATCGTTCAAACTCAAAACCAGTGGTCACGTTGTGAGAACGTGATGGTTTTATGCCGGAATAATCCCAGGATGGGTTGAAAACATAATTGTCTTCCAGTGCGATCCCACCAAAAACAGTGGCATAACCGGCTTTAAGTTTGAGCCCCTCCAAGACTTCATAGGATGCAGACCCATTACCGCTGAGCCCTGTTACAGAAGTATCAAAATCTCCAAGACCTTCAAACCGCTGATGATCCAGACGCAGGCCTGCTGAGAGCTTTAATGCCGACAAAGGTGTCCAACGTACTTGTCCGAAACCACCGAAATTAGTCGCAACCTCTTCTAAATCAGAGGACGGATCTTCATAATTCGCCGTCTTTCTGTAAAAATCGAAGCCCGTTGTGAAACCAATATCTTCACTAAAATGGAAAGTGTTTGCGACTTTGCCGTTTAGTGTATTGGAAGTGCCCTTACTTTTATGAGGTACAGGTACGTCAATGTTATTCTCGCTGAAGCCCAAAACCACCTCAGGATCGTAAAGATCAGTTGGTTCCAGATGATCATAACGGAATGAGAAGCTTTTACGTGTGGTGTCATACAACCGTATTGTGTCATTAGGTTTTGAGGTTAAGAAGCCAATATTCCCGCGATGTGGCCGCTCTTCCTTGTCCTTCAACATCATACCGGAAACCTCAAACCGGTGTCCGGTGTCTGAAGTGTAACCACCTTTGAGAAGGCCGGTTTGCAGGTTTGCGCCGGTACCTGGGATCTCCCAGTCTCCGCCCGAGGTGTAATCCTGTCCTTTGGCGTTCTTGGCAAAGGCGAGAATATCAAAACCGTTGTGTTCAGCAAAACCCGTCAGGGCTTGAGAGAACGTGTTGCCGTTTGTGTCAAAGCTCAGCGTGGCTTTGCCGCCCATGGTCTCACCGTCTTCCAGCAGGTCCAGCGCATCGATCAGCTGAAAGGCGATAGAGCCGCCCAGTGCATTTGGACCAGAATCTGCAGCCGCGATACCGGCGTCCACACGCACGGCACGCAACAAAGCTGGATCAATGGCATTGGCTGTCACATGGTGGAAGGCACGGTTGTTTTGCATCGCCCCTTCGATGGTCATGTTCAGGTTGAGCGCGTCCACACCATTTACGAAGATCTTTTGGGCAATCGGAATACCGCCACCAACAGTCACTGAGGCGTCTTCAGCAAATACATCCCGCAGAGTGCCCATCTCCGCTGCTTCAATCGCCTGTCTGGAAACGTAGATTGAGGTGTTTCTGTCTGCAGCCACCGCAAAGCGGTCGTTGTTGAAACTGTAAACAACAACAGGATCCAGCTCCTCGCTGGCATCCACACTATCTTGCGCCGCAGCCCCGGTAGAAAAATAAGCACCGTTTAAAACACAAACGGAAACAAGCAAACGCCACCGAAGTTTCTTCATTATGGTCCCCACCCACATATTGGCCGTATTACCTACGGCGAATCAAATATGAGAAAATCACTCATGTTTATTCGCGTGGGTATATGGGAAGGAAATTATAGATGCAAGTGCATCTAAATAGGCAAAATGGCACTGCAGATGGAGACAATCTCTCTTCTTTATTTATATCAATATGTTAGTGGGCATTTTACGCTGAATTGCACCTGTGTGTATTTGGTAATTTTTACAGATACGAGCCGTAGCAGGCAGGCCAAAGACACAAAAAAAGCCCCCACCAATCGCTTGGCAGGGGCTCATAAAAACAAAAAGGGTTAAGCCTGACGCTGACCCATCTGATCGTCGAGTGTCAGCAGGTGCCAACGGTCATCACCAGCTGCTTTGACCTGGTCAAGAACGCGGCGGAACAGATCTTCTTCTTCAATCTGTTCTTCCAGGAACCAATGCAGCATGTTCTGAGTGCCGTACTCTTTTTCCTCATGGGCAAGATCGAACAGAGCGTGGATCTGCTCTGTCACTTTCACTTCCATTTTCATGGCCAACTCAATAGCAGCCTGTGCTGAGTCAAATTCAACGGTTGGAGCGGAAATGCCTTCCAGCGTTACGCGAGAATCGCGCTTGACGATGAAGTCATAGATACGCATGGCGTGCTCGGTTTCTTCCTTGGAATGAAGGCGGAACCACTTTGCAAAACCTGGCAGTTCGCAAGAGTCAAAATAAGCAGCCACAGCGAGATAAACGTAGGATGCGCTCAGCTCAGCATTGATCTGCTGGTTCAGGGCGTCAGCAACTTTTGTGTTCAGTTTCATCATAATCTCCAATCAAAATTCGTGGAGACAGATTTGAAAAGCTACAAACTAATCGCCTTGACCAAAGTCAATTGCAACAGAATTATCTTAGCAATTGCAAGTGATTAGCAATTTCACAAATGCACTTGTGGCGCATATTTTCGTGCTCATGCCCGCCAGTTTTTCGGAGCAGAGCCATAGACCCGTTTAAACGCATTACTGAAGCTGGACGGGCTGTTATAGCCAGCCATATACGCTGCTTCCGCGACCGTAATGCCGCCCTTATTGATCGCTTGTCTTGCTTTTTCCAGACGCTGTTTGCGGATGAAATCGGAGACCGTCAGATTATACTTTTCTTTGAAATGCCGCTGAATGCTGCGCTTGCTGAGGCCCGTCTCTTTGGAAATCCGTTCAATAGAGAGGTCTTCTCCCAAATGCTCCATCAGGTACTCGCGAACCTTCAAGCCTTTGATCCGCAGTTTCGTGTCATCTTCCTGCGCTTCTGCTTGCACAGCCCCGCGTAAATGCGCGCAAGTTTGCGCCAGAAGCCCCAAAGCTTCCGCCTAGCGCTGCAAACCGCCAATCTCATCACAGTTCTCAGAGCTCATGGAAAGAACCCGAGCAGCACACTCCACCATCTGCTCATCCGGTTGCCAGATGAAGTAGTTCAAATGCCCGTTCATGAAGCTGCGCAGTTCCTCAGAAAGAGCAGGGGATTCCAGTCCGAGAGACCCAAACCAGTCCGGTTGTGCCGCTATGCCAACTTTGCGCAAAGAATGCCCAGCTTCACACGGTCTCAAACGTAGATTGGCACTCTTTTTCAGATTGAAGAGCAGCGCCTGAGGTTTGGGCGCATCTCGACTGCCCGCATCTAGATCAAAATAGACATCATCAATATAAAACTGCTGCTGTCCTTCCAGATAAATGAAAATCTGAAAAATGGGTGAGAGCTCCACCAGACTATCATGCGCATGATGCCCCATGGTCTCATCCAGAACTTTGACTCGAATCTGCTGCGCAATCTGCACCGAAAATGCCCCCTGACTTTTCATTGGCGCGCATGAAGATGTTTTTGGCGCACACGCCAATGCATTTCCAATCGACGAACACCTCCTCATAAATATATTATGAGTTTTGAAGTCAAGTTTAAAACTTCGTATGATTGAAGTTAGTCCAGCGCGACCTCCCAGCTAACCAACATCTCTGAATGAGGTGCCCAAAGTGCTTGTTATCCCCGCAGGCGCTCATGGTGCTGTGCTGCCGTGCGGACAGGATTGGAGAATGTCTCGATGACCAGCCGCGGCGTTGAAAAAGCACTTAAGAACGGCCTTTTCTGCAAAAAAACGCAAACCAACGCACTAAATCTCTTATTGGTGTCAACGGCGCTGACCTGCTCAACAGCGGCTGTCGCGCAAGAGAATAACTTGCTGGATGAGGTGGTCGTCACGGCCTCGGCTTCTGAAGTGACCTACAAGAATGCTCCGGCCAGCATCTCGGTTATCACCGCAGAAGAGCTGGAAAATCAGGGCGCAAAGGATGTTCGTTCCCTGCTGGAAAGTGTGGAGGGCCTCACATTCAACAGAGCAGGCAACCAGAGCAAAGTTCAGATCCGCGGCCTCAACGAGAATTACACGCTCTTCCTGATTGACGGAAAACGCGTCACCTCCGCCCCAAACGCTTTCCGCGGCAACGACTACGATTCCGGCTGGGTCCCACTGGAAGCCGTCGAACGCATTGAAATCGTTCGCGGTCCCATGTCCTCGCTCTACGGTTCCGACGCCATTGGCGGTGTGGTCAACATCATCACCAAGAAGGAAACGGAAGAATGGCACGGCTCACTTACCACCGAATATACCCTTCAGGAAAACCGCAAATCCGGTGACTATGGCCGCACAGGCTTCAATCTCTCCGGCCCGTTGCTGAAGGACAAACTCTTCATGCGCACCTACGGCAGCTGGGATTTCCGCCGTCAAGATTCCGGCAGTCTGAACCCGGATAGCCCAAGCGGGCGAGCCAACGCAGGGTTTGCCAAGAGTGATAACAAGTATATCGACACAACTGTGACCTGGGATGTGAACGAAGAAAATTCTTTCGATTTTAATGCAGGTTACAGCAAACGCACTCATGATAAGACGACTCTGGACCGGATTTCCGGGGGCATAACGCACCATGGCTCCTACGAGTTTGGTGAGACCGAGCTGCGTGCTTTCGGGGATCGGATCGAGAACTCCTATGGCCACGGCAACGCCGCTGGTGAAGACATGCCGAACACTGCCTACAACTTCACAGGGGATGGTAAAGTCAGTTTTGACGCTAATCTGCTCGTGCCAAACTATCTCACTGTAGGTGCTGCTTATCAACATCAATCCCTCGAAGACAAGTATGTGCTGACAGGTGAGGGCGGCTCTGACAGCTCCATCTGGCAAGCCGCAGCCTTCATCGAAGATCGCCTTGAAATCACAGATAGTTTCGAGCTCACCCTCGGCGGTCGCCTCGACAAGCACGAAAAATTCGGCTGGAACGCCAGCCCCCGTATTTACGGCGTCTACCACTTCACCGACGCCCTCACATTCAAAGGCGGCTGGTCCTCTTCCTTCAAAGCCCCAACACTTCTGCAGCTGTCTCCAAATTGGAAACAGGTCTCCTGCGGCGGGGATTGTTTTCTGGAGGGCGCTGAAGATCTGAACCCGGAAGTGGGCAGCAGCTTCGAGGTCGGCTTTAAATATGATCAGGCAAAGTGGAGTGCAGGCCTGACA
This sequence comes from Pseudovibrio sp. SCP20, assembly GCF_057774105.1. Taxonomy (NCBI): domain Bacteria; kingdom Pseudomonadati; phylum Pseudomonadota; class Alphaproteobacteria; order Hyphomicrobiales; family Stappiaceae; genus Pseudovibrio; species Pseudovibrio sp. SCP20. Next base: position 1,236,377 of record NZ_JBYMDH010000001.1, read on the forward strand.
GGTTTCCATAACACAATCAAAGACATGATCCAGTTCCCACCCGCCAGAACCGCTGATGTGGCAGTAGCTCAGACCTACTCCAACTACGTTGGACTGACCTCTGATGGGAAGCCAATCTTCAAGTTTGAGAACATTGAAGAAGCCCGCACAATGGGGATAGAGGCGAACCTGACTGTCCGTCCAATCGATGAGCTGACAGTCTCCGCCAACTACACCTATCTGGATGCTAAAAACACCAGCGCCAATGATGCTCCACTGGCGTTCCAGCCAGAACACTCTGCCAACATCAAGCTGGACTACGCCTTTAACGAAAAGCTGAGTTTTGCTTTGTCTGCCAACTATGTAGGCGAACAGTACACCTCAGTACCTGCCAATGGAGACATGACTTACGCCCGCAAAGTTAATGGTTATGTCACCGCAGATTTCACAGGCCGGTATGATGTGAACGAGAACTTCACTCTCCGGGCAGGCGTTCTGAACATTGCAAATAATCAGATCCTCAAAACGGACTGGGATGAGTTCAACGTTGATGGCCGCCGCTATTTCATCTCCGGCACCACACGTTTCTAACGAGTTGGACACTGAAACGGGAAGGTGGGTACAGCCCACCTTTTCGCGTAAAGGCATACCATCATGTTTTCATTCAAGAAAACTCTTCTAGGCCTGTTGGTTCTTATGATTTCACAAAGTGTCGTGCCGAGCAGTGCAGCACGTTCCCTTAGCTCCGAAACAGCAGTAGAAGCTGTGTCTCTTCAACAAGGCCAGGAGCTGTTGTTTGAGTTGCAGGCAGATCCGGGGGATTACATCCATCTCGGCTGGTCCGCCCCATCCGGAAGTTTTCATCTGGACAGCATTGAAAGAGCAACCGGCAAACACATACGCCGGTTCGTATCCGAGAACATCGGCCGAGCTCCATTTCTGTTGGTTGCCGGAGAGCAACCGATCAATCTTAAAGTCTCAGCAGTTCAGACAGGCCAGTTCACGCTTTCTGTTTTGAGAAAGGTAGCTGTGAGCGAGCAAGTTTCCTCACAAAAAGAACACCTTAGCCCACGCATTGCAAAACTGGCAGAGCATCTGAAAACTGGCGGAACCTCCGATGATTTCTGGTCGGAAGTGGCGGCAACTGGCACACCACTCATTGAAGATCAAGGGGATGGTAACAGCATCCTGACGTTTCTGGCCAAAGGTGCGAAAAACGCCGTTCGTTTGCTAGGCGCCCCAACCAGCAATCACGAAGAGCTGGAAAGACTTGGCATCAGCGATGTCAGGTTCAAGTCATTTGTCGTGCCCAACACAACCCGATTGTCTTATCAGTTGGCAAAAGACGTTCCTCAGATTACTGGCTCATGGATGGAACGCCGCAGAGCAATCTTTGCAACTTTGTCAGCTGACCCATTCAACAAACATCCATGGCCTTTAGACGCAATTGATCCATATAATCAACACTCTACGGTTCTTTTGCCCAAAGCCGACAAAGGCCGTTTTCTGCAGAATCATGGTGCTGCCAAAGGCTCTCTGACCAAACATGTGATAGAGAGCCGGATCCTTGAAAACAAGCGCAACATCTGGATCTACCGCTCAGTAGGCTATGAGGTGTCAAAAGAAACTGCTCCGCTTCTGCTGATGTTTGACGCAGAGCACTACAATGGTCGCATCTCAGTCCCAGTCATTCTGGATAACATGGTTACGAAGGGCGTTGTCCCGCCACTCGCTGCGGTTTTTATCTCTCATATTGATGGCAAAACCCGGTCTAGTGAACTGCCGAACAATGCGGATTTTGCTCAGTTTATGGCCAAAACTCTGCTTCCGTTTGTGGAAGAGCAGTTAGGGACGTCTTCATCACCGGGCAGAACCATTTTAGCTGGCTCCAGCTATGGCGGTCTTGCTTCAAGCACTGTTGCCCTTCGCTATCCGCAGCAGTTTGGAAACGTCCTCTCCATGTCCGGCTCCTATTGGTATTCAGAGGAAGGGGATGAGAACTATGTTGCCAAACTCATTGCAAGCAAGCCAAAGCAGGACATCGCATTCTTCCTGAGTGCAGGGCTGTTTGAGAAGGGAGTTGGGGGTAGAGACCGAGGTATCCTCTATTCCAATCAACATCTTAGAGATGTCCTGATAGCAAAAGGCTATCCAGTTAAGATGAGAACATACGCAGCTGGACATGACCTGTTTTCATGGCAAACCATCCTCAGCGATGGCCTCATTCATCTGCTTGGAAGCACCACTCAGAAGTAGCTACACATCACAAATAGATGCATCTGCATAAAATTCTGAGTGTAACCTTCAGGTATTATTGGACAACTTTCAGTTTTGATTTTAGATAGGGACAAAGCTCAACAGCCAGGCTGCGGCCAAGCCATGAGACATCTATCCAACGGAGTTAGACATGTTTCATCGTGTAAAAAGGTCTGTAGCTGCATTGGCTTGCCTCGCAATAGCCGCGTCTCCAGCCCTTGCTGATCAGGTAGAAATAACCACCGCAACAGGCAAAACCAACGTCACTGTCACACCAAAAAATCTTGTCGTGTTTGATATTGGCGCAGTGGACAACCTGAACGCCTTGGGCGTGCAGCCTGCAGGCGTGGTCAACAAAATGTACGTTGATTATCTGGATGGCGTGCAATCCAATGCTGAAGTCATTGGCACTCTTTTTGAGCCGGATTTCGAAGCCATCAATGCTCTGGAACCAGAGCTGATCATCGTTGGCGGCCGTTCCAGCAAGCAGGCGAAACCACTCTCCGAGCTTGCACCAACCATCGATATGACCCCGAGCGCCTCCGAGGTGTCCCAGACGCTGCTTGCTCATCTGGAAGCATATGGCAAGGTCTTCAATAAGCAGAAAGAAGCTGCTGAACTTACCAGCAAATACAATGAGTTGCTGAGTGAAGTGAAAGCAGCGGTTAAAGGCAAGGGTAAGGCGCTCTTTGTTCTAACCAACGGTCCAAAGGTTTCTGTTTTTGGTCCGGGATCACGTTTCGGCTGGTTCCACGATGAACTGGAAATTGAGCCAGCAATGGCCGAAGTTGCAGTAGCTTCCCACGGTGAAGCCGTTTCCTTCGAATACATCCAGAAGGCAAACCCTGACTGGCTGCTGGTTATGGACCGCGCAACCGCAATCGGCAGTGATGCTGAAAATGCGCATCAGGTTCTGGACAATGAACTGGTGACCTCCACAACAGCTTGGAAGAAGGGGCAGGTGATCTATCTTGATCCAGCTGCAACCTACATTGCTCAAGGCGGCTATCAGGCCACCACACGCATCTTCGAGCAGCTGATCGAAGCCTTTAATAAATAACAACTATAGCCAGGAGCTGGGCAAACGTTGCTCAGCTCTAGCCTTTCTCTCGGTGCCCCATGAAAAACATCGGCGTTGCCATCGTCGCTCTGTTCGCTCTTTGCTGCTTCAGCCTGTTTGTAGGTGTTCAGGAAGTCTCCATCACAGATTGGTGGCAAGACCCACAAAATACCGACCTCTTTCTCATCAGCCGAATCCCACGGACACTGGCCGTGGTTTTGACTGGCGCATCGCTTGCGGTCTCAGGCGCCGTCATGCAAATGCTTGCACGCAACAGCTTTGTTGAGCCATCCAGCGTCGGAACGGCTCAAAGTGCAGCTCTCGGTATCTTATTGGTCACATTGCTTTATCCGGCGAGCCCTCTAATCGTAAAGATGATTGTGGCTGCTGCAACTGCCATGATCGGAATGGCAGTTTTTCTGTCAATGATCTCCCGACTACCTGTGACGTCGCCTCTGCTTGTGCCGCTTGTTGGATTGATCTTCGCCGGCATTGTGGAGGCCTTGACCGTCTTTATCGCCTTCCAGACAGATATGCTCCAGTTTCAGGGCACATGGATGAGCGGCGAGTTCTCAGGCATCCTGCGCGGCCGCTATGAACTGCTTTGGCTCTGCGGGGTTCTGGCAATACTGACCTACATCGTTGCCGACCAGTTCACCATCATCGGCATGGGCAAAGACGCCAGCATCAATCTGGGTCTTAACTACAAACAAGTGGTTATCCTTGGTCTGTTTATTCTGGCGCTTTCAACGTCTCTGATCGTCGTAACTGTCGGCATGATCCCGTTTGTTGGGCTGGTCGTGCCCAACATTGCAAGGCGCATGATGGGAGATAACCTACGCGCAAGTTTGCCTTGGGTGGCCGTTCTTGGTGCAATACTCGTGCTGACTTGCGATCTGATTGGCCGACTTGTTCATTTCCCCTATGAGATCCCCGTAGGCACAGTCCTGGGCGTGATTGGCTCCTTTGTCTTCCTGTATCTGCTGTATGCGAGACCAGCCCATGCACGCTAAAAAGCTCATCATTATGAACGTGTTGCTTGCATTGGCCTGCATCGCGTTCATGACCATTGGCGCCAAGGGCAGCTGGAGCTTCCTACTGGTGTTCCGTGGAACCAAACTGTTGGCGCTATTACTGGTTTCGGTTGCCATTTCCGTTGCAACACTTCTGTTCCAAACCATTAGCGGAAACCGCATCCTGACCCCATCCATCATGGGGTTCGATGCTCTTTACTTACTCGTTCAAACACTGCTGGTCTTCACGCTTGGCGGCTTTACCTACGTGGCTTTGGATGGACAGCTGAAATTTCTTGCAGAAGTGGGTGTCATGCTCTTTGCGGCAACACTTCTCTTCACAACAATCATGGGTAAAGGAAAGCAGGACCTCCACCGCATGGTGTTGGTCGGCATCATCTTTGGAGTGCTTTTCCGCAGTCTTTCAGGCTTTATTCAGCGCATTATCGACCCTAACGACTTTGCCATCCTGCAAGGCGCTAGTTTCGCCCAGTTCTCCAGTGTTGATAAGGAACTATTGGGCGTCAGCATTCTGCTGGTATCTGGTTGCTGCATCGTGATCTGGCGTCTCAGATACGTTCTCGATGTGATCGCACTGGGGCGTAACAATGCCATCAATCTTGGTGTCAACTATGAGCGGACAAGCTTTATCGTGCTTGTTTTGGTCGCAACGCTTGTATCAGTCTCAACCGCTCTGGTTGGGCCCGTCGCATTCTTTGGATTGCTGGTCACAAGCTTGGCGCATTTCATTATGAACACGCACCGCCACAGCATTCTTTTGCCCGCATCAATTCTGATCGCAGCGATCATTCTTGTGACTGGCCAAACTGCCTTTGAACGCATTCTGAAGAGCCAATCCACGCTCAGCGTAACCGTAGAGTTCTTTGGCGGTCTTCTCTTCCTGCTGCTTCTTTTCCGAGGGAAAATGAAATGATTGAAATAACTGGCGTTTCTCATAGGTATGGAAAGAGCAAGATCCTGACCGACATTTCGCTCACCATTCAGGACAGCGGCATTACAGCTCTGATTGGTCCAAACGGGGCAGGGAAGTCAACGCTGCTTTCCCTCATGGCCCGCCTCCAACCACTTCAAACCGGCTCAATCTCCTTTGACGGACAATCAGTCACCCAAACACCAACCAGAGAGCTTGCCAAAACACTCGCAATCCTGCGGCAAGACAATGCCTTGAGCAGCCGTATGTCTCTGAGGGATCTGGTCGGTTTTGGTCGCTACCCTCACCACAAAGGACGGCCAACTGCAAAAGATCACAAAGCCGTAGACGAAGCCCTCGACTATTTTGATCTTCAGGATATCGCGGACAGGTTCATTGATGAAGTTTCTGGCGGTCAAAAGCAGCGCGCGCTCGTGGCCATGGCATTCTGTCAGGAAACCAAGTACCTGCTGCTCGACGAGCCCCTGAACAATCTCGACATGTACTACGCTCGCAGCCTCATGAAACGCCTGCGAGAAATTGCCGACGCCCGCCAACGCTCCTTCGTCATCGTCCTCCACGACATCAACTACGCCGGCGCCTACGCCAACGAAATCATAGCCCTAAAAAACGGCTCTCTCGCCATCCATGGAACTCCACAAGATGTTCTGGAGACCCGCGTCCTGAAGTCGCTTTACTCCATGGAAATCACGGTAACCCAACATGAGGGCCAACTCGTCGCGCTGCATCATTTGTAGGGAGCGAGAGCTATCTACGCTCGACATTTCTAGAAACGCAAAAAAACCAATTTGGCGCTTTGATCTGTTAAATCTTTTTGTATACCATGAAGTTAAATGGTGAACCTGCATGGGTTCGAACCGTGGACCAACTGAATTAATGGTGCGTCTCTAGATCATAAAATCCGGGAACGACACAGCCAAGCACTTACCAAAGGATATTGCAAAGCGGAGTTCTTTACTGCATATGTCTGCTCCTTTGCACCGGTGCGCGCTTGAACGATATTGCCCCCAGAAATGGAAGCATATTGATTTTGAACTGGCCACGATTGCTCTGCCTTCAAGAAAAGGAGATAAACGTAAACTTCTTCCGGCTGAGATCTCACGTGTGTATGGTTCACCTTATGTTTTACCTAGCTGTAAAGATCTGACACAACCTACTTCGATTGAAGTAATTGAGAATGCATGCCAACGCATCCGCATCCAGGTGCTGTCAGAAAGAGTAAGAAAACGGATTGAGGCGTTTTGAGGTTATGATTTGGATACTTGCGAGCACTGCATGAAGCTCTTGATCAATTGCAGACATTCATGAATATCGCTGACTGTGTCCACAATTGAGACTCTGCAACTAACAGTATGGTGTGTTGACAATAAGGGCGATGTTCAAGATACGTGATAACGTGTACACCCTCAATGCATTTTAAGGAACCTCGGCCATGACAGGATTGCTGGATCACGGGAGCCTCAAGTTCCTTGACCTGCTCACCCCAAAGGTCGAGGCCGCTTTTGCAACTATTGAGCAGCGCCACACCTATCAGGACGGTCGCACGATCTTCTCGACTGGTGATGAGGGTGATCGCCTGCTCATTGTGCGTTCAGGTGCAGTTAGAATGGGGCGTTTTAGCCCCAGTGGCCGAGAAACAATTCTTGCAGTGCTTGGCGAGGGTCACTTCATTGGCATTATAGGCGTGCTGACCGGCCGTAAGCGGACGCAAAATGCTGTTGCAGTCGGTAAAACGACGATTGGTTATGTTCACAAAGCTGATTTTCTGACGCTAATGGACGCTCATCCTGAAATCGCCCGCGCAGCTTTGCCAGCTACGTTGAGCCGTTTGAATGTGGCGCTGAATATGCTGGACGATCTGCGTTTGCTGCCTTTGCCTGCTTATACAGCAGTGTTTTTGCAGAACATGCTCGAAGCTTCAGAAGTGCCTGGGATGCTCAACTGGAACCAGTCTGAGTTGGCTATCGCTGTGGGCACCTCACGTGTTTCTATGGGTAAAGCGCTCAAACAGCTGGAAAAAAATGGCCTGATCGTACTGAAGTATGGCGCAATTTCCGTGCCGGACGAGCAAGCCCTGTCAGACTGGATTGATGCCGCCAGAGCCGAGCATTTGTCCCTCTGAGGTCTGACCGCTCATGCTGTGTGCACAAATCTGATTAAACAGCCAGATTGCTAAGTTCTTAGCATTCTTTGCGTTACCGACTACGTATAATCCCTCTGTATTTTCATCCCATTGATATTCAAGTGTCAGCATTTTGACCGCTGCCGCCTGAATATCAGAGCGTCGTCTGGCGAGTGACTGGGGAGAGAGCTTTAGCGACTACGCTTAGGGGACATTCTATGTATGCGGTCAAACACATTTGAGAGCGCTCCAGAGGCAGCATTTTGGGGCGTTGGTTCAAAGCTCAGATTCAGTCCTCCGCGAGTTGCCATCAAGCGCCCCCCCCTGTTTGCATCTCTGCTCCGCTGGTTGGTGGTGTTGGTGCTGCTGACTGCGGGAGTGTTCTTCGCTGGATTAAGTGCACGAGCACAAATCATCCTCACCGTCTCACCGCTTGGCGTTCTGTATGTAGGGCTAAACATGGTCCATTCCTTCAATGCTGAAGATTGAAGCTCCCCGTTTTTCGCTGCGCAACGACAACATTACAAATACATAAAAGCCGAGGAAATGAATGTTCCTGAATAGTTTTGGTTCACCTACAAGACGAAAGCAAAAAACCGTTATTGCAGCATTGCGAGTCCCGGTGATTGCACTCATTGCTCTGGACTTGGTAGTCGCCAGTCGGTCTGCTCGTGCAGAGGACATTGATGGGTCTTCTTCTCTAACAGTTGATAATGATCCAACCGTTTCGGACCATCCTAGTCCATGGGATGTGGATGGCTCCCTGAATATTGGGGTGACAGTTGGGCTCGATGCCAAGCTTACCATTCAAAATGGTGGTGAAGTCACGAATACTGGTGGAACTATCGGCGTAAACTTCGGTTCTTACCGCGCCGTAACGGTGAGCGGATCGGGATCCCAGTGGCAGGCCTCCGGGGAGTTCAAGGTTGGCAGTGCTGGAACGAGCGCTTTGAACATTGCCGATGGCAGAATCCCTGGTGGGGTGCGCACGATCAACGGTCCAACAACAATCACGAACGGCACCGTCGCTGCTGGAAACAGTCCCGATACGCTGACAATTGATGACGACCTCGATCTTACCTCCGCCTCAGCAATGGATTTAGAGCTTGGCTCTCCATCCGGAACAGCGGGCTTAGACAGCGCTCTGATCCCTCTAAGGTTTTGCTTTTCCGATTTTTCTTACGCTAGGGATAAACGCAGATGCAACGCTTGATCTTTGCATTCAAAAACACATCAGCCTTAGTTTCGCATAGGCTTGCCATGTTAATCATTGCAGGCGCGTTGACGGCAACTCCCCAGATTAGTCAGGCAGATGTTGTTTTTACTGGCAATAACTACGGCTCTTTTAGCGGTAGTTATATGAGCATTGGTGACGGGGGGATTGGCACGCTCACAGTTTCTGGCGTGGATAAACATGGCGTCAGAGAAGATAAAACTATTGTCGGCGATTTGCATCTTGGCCGCCGTGATTCAGTTGGTAGCGGTATCGCCCGTGGTGAGCTTTACGTGCTTGACGGTGCGCGCTTGACTGTGAACAAAGATATTAATGCTGGCTTTTACTTCGATGGCTCTCCAGCACCGACAGAAGGAGCCCAAATACTGGTTTCCGGCGAAGGGTCTGTACTATCAACTTTAAGTAGGCTGGGTTTCGGATATGGAAACAGCGCACTCACTGTTGCGAATGGCGGTACTTTTTCTGCACCCTATTGGATCAGACTTGGAGATAATAGAGACGCCCGGTTTGCCGTCAATATCGGTGCCGCGAAAGGTGAAGCTGCGCAGGCCCCGGGCATACTGGATATTCCAAGCATCTATTTTCGGTATGCCACGAGCGAGCTCAATTTCAATCACACGGATGATGCTTATATTTTTGATGTCGACATCGGATCGGTATTAGCCTCTGAGGGACCTAACCACACAATCAATCATTTAGCGGGCACAACGATCTGGACCGGCGGTGTGGGTGTATTCTTTGGCAGTAACAAGAGATTTGCTGGGACGACGAATATCACTGACGGTGCGTTGATCGTCAATGGCGAGTTGCCTGGGCAGATCAAATTGACGGGTGGCACGCTGGGGGGCGCGGGCACTGTCGGCAATGTCGAGGCGACAGATGGTACGCTCTCTCCAGGCTCCAACGGGAGCGGCACATTGAAGATCGGCGGCAACCTTGTGTTGGGTGAAAGCGCGAAGCTCGATTTTGGCCTTGGTGCCCCCGATGGCACAGCAGGCGTGAACAGCGACCTCATCACCGTTGGTGGCAACCTGAGGTTGGATGGCACACTTGATGTAAGCGATGCCGGCGCGTTTGGTGCAGGTGTATATACGTTAATCACCTATGGCGGCGCCCTGACAGATAACGGGCTAACAATCGGGCTTTCCCCGGTTGGCTACGACTATGCCCTGAGCACCACTGCAACGCCTGGCACGGTGTCGCTATTGGCCTCGACGCGGAATCTATTGTTTTGGAACGGTACTTCGACTGCCGACGGCACCGTGCATGGCGGCGCAGGCACATGGAATACAACAAGCCAGAACTGGACCAATTCCGCCAGCTTCACAGATCTGGCCTATGCCCCCAACAGCTCACTTGTTTTCCAAGGCACTGCGGGCACTGTCACGGTTGCTGGTACAGGTGTCTCGGTCTCATCTGGCCTTCAGTTTGCAACCGATGGCTATCAGGTCAAAGGTGGCGATATTAAGCTCAACGGCGCAACGTCGGTCCGTGTTGGTGATGGTACGAATACTGGTGCAGACTTCACTGCGACCATCGCTTCTGCCATTACAGGGCCCGGATCTCTGAACAAAACCGACCTAGGCACACTTATTCTAGAGGGCAATAACAGCTATGCAGGTGGCACAACCCTGACAGCGGGTAAGCTGGTTGTTAATGGCACCGTGGGTGATGTTACAGTCAATGGCGGTAGCCTTGGTGGTTCGGGGACTGTCGGGGCCGTTGCCTTCAATTCAGGTGCTGTGATCGCTCCGGGAAACTCTATCGGGACTTTGAATGCGACTTCTCTTGTTTTCAATAGTGGTTCAGCCTTTGAGGTTGAGGTGAACGATGGGGGCAATGCGGCAGGCATCAACAACGATCTGCTGGCTGCCAGCGGTACCGTGACGATCAATGGTGGCACCGTGCATGTGAAGCCGGAAAACGGAACCGACGATGGTTCAACCTACGCTGCAAATACGGTCTATACGATTATGAGCGCTGTAGGGGGCGTCTCCGGAACGTTTGATTCATCCACCCCAACAGATGACTTCGCATTCCTTGATTTCGCTCTGTCATACGATGCCAACAATGTTTATCTGGGTTCCCAAATGGCATCCAGCACGTTCTGCATTCCTGGGATGAGTGCTAATCAGTGCGCTACAGGTGAAGGTACGTTCTCACTTGGCAGTGGAGATTTGTTCAATTCAGTCTTGAACCTGTCCAACTCAGAGGCACCAGAAACACTCGATCAGCTTTCAGGAGAAGCCCACGCCTCAATAAAAACAGCGCTGATTGAGGATAGCCGCTTTACTCGCGAGGCAGCTCTCAGTCGTGTGCGTGCTGCAATGGATTCCGTTGCTGCGGATGGACAAGAGCAGGTAGAAAAGCGCGTTGGCGAGAGCCTCGCGTTCTGGGGGCAAGGTTTTAGCTCCTGGGGACGCTGGAATGGAAACAGCAATGCCGCAGCGCTTGATCGATCAATCGGCGGTTTCCTTCTGGGTGGAGATGCTCAGATCGGTGAGAACTCCCGTCTTGGCTTCTTCGGAGGCTATGACAACAGCAGTTTCAAGGTAAATGGCAGAACGTTTTCTGCGACAGCAGAAACCCTGCACCTTGGTGCTTATGGAGGCACAGAATTTGGGCATTTGGGAGTGCGCGTAGGTGCTAGCTATGCATGGCATGATATCGACACGACCCGTTCGGTTGCCTTCACTGGTTTTGCTGAGAACCTGTCAGGATCTTATACAGCGCAAACCGCGCAGATCTTTGGTGAAGCGGGGTATCGTTTTGATTATGCTGTAACCAGTCTGGAGCCTTTTGCCAATATATCCTATGTCCAGCTGTCCAGTGATGGGTATTCCGAAGCAGGTGGATCTGCTGCGCTGAAGGCTGGTCGCCAGGCAATGGACAGAACCTTCACCAATATCGGGCTGCGTGCAGCGACAGAGACAAATCTTGGCCAATTCACCGCGAAGCTGTCCGCTCAAGCAGCATGGCAGCATGCGTTTGGCGATGTCACACCTGTTGTCAATCACGCCTTTGCCGGAAGCGAGGACTTCTCCGTTGCCGGTATCCCGATTGCCAGAGATGTCCTGCTGCTGAATCTGGGAGCATCGGTGGATCTGGGGCAAAACACGACCTTAGGTCTTGCATATGATGGCCAGTTTGGTTCCGGCTTCACCGATCAGGGGCTCAAAGCAAACATTGCTCTGAAGTTTTGAGCGTACTCCTGTCTGTGCAAGGCACATGCCCAACATAAACCCGCTCGCCACCTGAAAACTTAAGTGGCGGGCAAGTGCTCTCTAACTATCAAAAATTCCTATCCACCAATCCCGCTACTTTATCCCCGTAACCTTTACATAGGAAACAGAAATAGTCTTGGGAACTCTAATAGTCTGCCTCAACTTCAGCTAGAATCAAACCCACGTCAGCTTAAGGCTAAAACCTCCATCACTTTCGCCTCTGTAAAGCAGCTAATACTTAGTTTGTCTACTGTGTTGCAGCTCACAGACAATGTGAGCCGAGACAACAAATCGCATCATTAGATAAGGTGATACAGGTGTTTCAAAGAGGTATCGCTGACACGATGAGAAGCCAGCATTATGCAATCTTAAGATTGAGAGAGCTCTGCCGGTACCCGCGATAGCGCGCATACCCTAATAACTTCAGGGCTAGGCACTACACTATTCCAATATCTAATTTTGCCTAGGTATTCTTAAAGATAGCTGAAGTGTGAAAGCTTGCGCATTAAGTATATGTAAGATGAATTCATTTTTCTCATTGTAATTTTTCATTACTTACTACTGTGCAAATTTAGAAAATATTAATTTATTGTTAATTTATTTGATAAAACTCGTGTTTTGCGATGAATTTATTTGTCGCTCTTCTAGAATGATGGCTGATGAATCGTAATGAATGGACAGTAAATGGTGTTCTTGCGCTTTCGACAGTCAGTTTTAGTACTAGGATTATTGGTATGGTTCCATCCTGACGTTTATGCGCAGGCCGTGATTGATGATGATAATCCCTTGGGCCCAAACCAAACGGTTGGCGGGCCCGGCTCCACACATGGAGATACCTGGAATGTTGGTGGCACTCTCGTCGTTGGTGATAACGGTGCTGGCACTTTAACAGTTCAACAAGGTGGAGAGCTAACCAGTGGCTTAAGTACGTTAGGCACAAATGGCTCATCAGGAACCGTTACAGTTACCGGCAGCGGCTCGAATTGGACTGCAAGCAGTGGTATTCGCGTCGGGCGCGGTGGGACTGGTATCTTCAATATTGAAGATGGTGCCACTGTTGTAAGTACACAGGGCCGTGTTGGGGTGCTTGGGTCTCAAGGCACAGCTACTATTACCGGAGATGGATCTGCATGGACCATCAATACGGACTTGATTGTTGGAAATGGTGGAACGGGCGACCTTATCGTCGAGCAAGGCGGAACGCTCATTTCTGGCGAGACCTCCGTTGGCGAGAACAATGGTGGTAGCGGTACAGGCGTTGTTACCATTCGCGATGAGGGATCAACGTGGACACTGAGTGATCGCTTGCGGGTTGGTATCGCAGGCACCGGGACCGTAAATATTGAAAATGGCGCTAGCGTTACAAGTACAGAGGGGCAGCTCGGCGTATCGAACAACTTAGGTACGGTAAATGTAACTGGAGCGGGATCTACCTGGGACATTTCTGATGAGCTTGTCGTTGGAGCGACTGGGGCTGCTGGCGGCAACTTGAACATCTCTGATGGTGGCTCAGTAACCTCGCAGGGCGCCATTGTTTCTGAGTTTGCAACCAGCAATGGAGCGGTGACAATCACTGGTTCAGATTCAATTTGGACTGTTTCCGGAAACATAATCATTGGCCGTCAGGAAGATGCAGTTGTTACCGTTTCCGATGGTGGGACGCTTGATACCCGTGGGAGCAATACAATTGGCCTCTTTAACGGTACGGGTTCTGTTGTTGTTACGGGTGCAGGTTCGAATTGGACGGCTGCAAACAATATTGTGGCAGGCCGTTCTGCCAGTGCGGTGATCACACTTTCTGAAGGTGGAGTGCTTGAAATTACCGGCGGAAATCGCAGGCTGGTCCTCGGTCAAGAGGCTGGAGCTCGTGGGACGCTGAACATTGGTGCCGCAACTGGTGAAGCAGCAGCTGCTGCTGGCACATTCATTGGCAGCCAAGTGCGCCTGACCGCTGGCCGGGATGTGATTGTCTTCAATCACACGAGTACAGATTACACGTTTAGTGCTGGGCTTTTTGGGGATGGTGATGTTTTCATTGAGAACGGCACAACCACGTTGACGGGGAACAATAGCTCGTATTCAGGAACCAACACGATCACAGGTGGCACGCTTCGCGTTACAGATATCGACCAACTGGATGATAGCTCTACTGTCCTTAATGGCGGGAGATTTTTATATGCCGACACATCAAATGGCTCATACTCTGCACTAACGATTGGCAGTAGTGCCGGAATAATTGAGGTCTCAGAGAGCTCTGCCACTTTTACAGTCTCAAGCGGGCTGACAGGAACAGGAAGCATTACCAAGGACGGAGCCGGCATACTTCGTTTAACTGGCACAAATGATTTTAGCGGCGGCACAACCATAACTGACGGAAGTGTGCAGGTTGATGATATCAGCAGTTTGGGCACGGGCACGACGACTGTTAATGGTGGAACGCTGAGCTACAGCGGAACAGCGAGTGCAACTTACTCCAATCTTGTCTTGAGTGCTGCAGGCGGCGCCTTGGAAGTTACTGAGAGTTCGGGAGTTCTTGAGGTTAGCAGCAGTCTTTCGGGGACGGGAAGCCTAACCAAAGATGGAAGCGGAACGCTGGTGCTTTCTGGAACGAACACCTATAGCGGTGGAACATTTATTACAGGTGGAGTACTTCAAGTCGATGATCTGGACCGCCTGGGAACGGGAGCAACCACACTCAACGGTGGATCCCTCAATTATACAGGAACAGGCGCTGCCACGCTCTCTGATTTGGTTTTAGGTGGCGCTGACAACACGCTTGATGTCAGCAATAGTGCGGCGAGTATGACGGTTTCGAGCGGTCTTTCGGGTACGGGCAGCTTAACCAAGAGTGGAGCCGGTACTCTCATCCTTACCGGGACCAATAGCTATAGTGGCGGAACAACTGTTTCAGCAGGTACACTGCAAGGTGATAGCTCTAACATTCAGGGAGATATGTCGGTTGCCAGTGGGGCTACTGTGGCTCTTACTCAAGCGACTAACGGAACCTATAGCGGAGACCTGTCCGGTTCTGGTGCTCTGACTAAGACCGGATCTGGTATTTTGACCCTATCAGGTAATAACTCCGGTTACTCCGGCGTGATCACCGTCAATGGCGGCGGGCTGTCGATCTCGGCTGCCAACCAGTTGGGTACTGGGACCACTCTGCTTAATGGAACATCACTGAGCTATACCGCAGGCACCGACGCTACTCTAACCACCGTAGCTTTGGGAGCTGGTGCCAGCACACTCGAGGTGGCCAATGCTGCAGCGGCTGTGACGCTTTCAAGGGATCTATCGGGCACGGGCAGTTTAACCAAGATCGGGGCGGGTACACTTATCATATCCGGCACCAATACCTATAGCGGTGGGACGACTGTTTCTGCGGGGACATTGCAAGTTTCACAGGTTGCGAACTTGGGAACAGGAACCACCACTCTTAATGGGGCAACGCTGGCCTATAGCGGTGTGGGAACAGACAGCTATGGCGCGCTCATAGTTGGAACGGCTGGAGCTACTGTCGAAGTGCTGGATCGCAGTGGAGCTCTGCAGTTTACGAACACTGTGACCAGTACAGGAACCTTCACCAAAACTGGCGTCGGATCTCTCGCCTTCAATAGTTCTAGTAACTCATTTGTGGCAGGTCTGACAGTTCAGGAAGGAACGTTGCTGATTGGCGATGCAACGGACTTTGGCACTGCATCTGTTGAGTCAACTTTTACAATTGATACAGACGCTCGCCTTGGTGGGCACGGAACTGCTGACGGAAGTGTTACACTTGACGGGGGCATCATCGCTCCCGGCGCTTCCTTTGGTACCATCACGCTCGGCAGTCTGGACGCAACAGGCGCTGGGGGTGCGCTGGAAATGGAGATCGGGTCAGATCCAGTATCTGGAACGGTAAATACAGATCAGATCCAGATACTTGCGGGCGGAAGCGTGGATCTGAATGGCATTGCGCTTAATCTTGTTAATGTAATGGGTCCTACACCGGTCAAGATCGGTGATGAGTTCGTTATTATTGACAATCTATCCACGCCTGGAACAGAGCCTCCGACTGGCACATTCAGTTCAGTCAACCACGACATGTTCATGCTCGATGTCAACGTCATCTATGGCATCCCAGGAGACGCAAATGATGTCGCGATCCAGTTCATCCGAAGCTCCAACAACTTCAATTTTCTCGCAGATACGCGCAACGAACATGCTGTCGCGCAGGCACTAGATACTATCAATGAGAGTGGCGACCTGTTCACACAGCTAGCTCCGATGAACAACGCGCAAATTAAAGCTCTTCTCGACCCACTTGCCGGCGAAATCAACGCCTCCACCCGCGCTATCCTCCTTGCTGATAGCCGGTTCCTGCGGCAGGCCGTAAATGATCGTCTCTATAAGGCACACAGTGCTTTTGCATCAAAAGTAGATGATGACATGGTTTCCCGGACGGTTGGCGACTTTGAAATGTGGGGACAAGCCTATGGCAGCTGGGGGGAATTCTTCTCAGACGGCAATGCCCGGACCACCGGCAGAAGTGTGGGCGGTGTTCTGGTTGGCGTTGATGCGACCTACTTTAACATGGTGCAGCTCGGTGTGGTTGCGGGCTTCGGCAGAACCTCCATCGACATCAGCTCAATCGATGCGTCTTCGGACAGCGACAGCTACAGCGTGGGCGGGTACGCCAGCGCCAATCCGATTGACAATGTCAAACTGCGCGGAGGTGTTGCCGGCACGTGGTACAACATCGCAACTGACCGCAATGTTGCTCTCTTTCCGGAAGAAACACTTTCAGCTGACCAGTTTGCTGGCTCCGTACAGGTTTTCGGTGAACTCGGCTACACGCTGGAAAGCACCTACGGAAATCTAGAGCCCTTCGCCGGTATCGCCTACGCTTATCTCTCCGGTCCTGGCTTCAACGAAACCGGTGGTGCGGCGGCTCTCAAAGCAGATGGACAGTCCAACGGCCTTACTTTCCTGACACTGGGAACACGCGGTGAGTTTGATCTATCCAACTATCTATATGGCGAAACAAGCTTTGTCGGCCTCGCAGCCTGGCAATACTCTTCCGCCGATACACTGGACTACACTCAAAGCTTCATCGACAGCGGCAACCCGTTCACTGTTGCCAGTGTTCCAATCGCCCGCAACGTGGCCATTATCGAGGCTGGCCTTCAGTCTAGCCTCAGCGACCACATCCAACTCAACATAAACTACTATGGCCTCCTTGCCGGTGAAGCTGTGGACCACGGTGTCAATGTAAGGCTGTTTGTGCAGTTCTAAGTTGAAAAAAGAAGTGCGCTCGGAAGTATGGGCTTGTGTTTTAAGCTACTGATTTGCTTGCCACTTTGAGTTTAGATCAAGGTCCGCCTTTTATGTATCCGCTTGACTGCATGACTGTAAGAAGAAAATAAGTTAGCGTTTTAATAGAAAAACATCTCCGCTTTACTTCAAGCTGATATGATTTTTGTCGAATATTTTGATTGTGACCTGATGATTTTGACAGTTTTCCTAGAATTAATTTGAAAGAATACTTGCAGGAAGTAAGAGAGTTGAAATTGGGATTTCAAGCGCTCTCATTTACTTACATAGTGGTGACCCAAAGCGGCAAGCAGATAGTTTTTGACCTGTGACAGTTCGGATGTTGTTTTACATAGGTCTCCAAATCCCCCTAAGGGTCATCACAAGCTGTAAGGCTATCAGAAACAACGGTAATCTGTAACGTATTTCAACTGGTATTTTCGTATGTGCGGTGGCTCTAGTCAGAAGCTATTAGCGGGAGAGATGCTTCTTTGCCAAACATAACGAAGCGAAAGGTGGATGCGGCAAATCCAGCACGCAAAAAACAAATCTTCTAAGATAGCAAACTTATAATTTTTGGCCTTCAAGTGATGCCAAGCGGTGCAAAATCATTCACAGTGCAATATCGCACACATGAAGGCCGCTCCCGTCGGATAAGCCCTAGGAGATATGGTGAGTTGACACCGGATCAAGTCAGAGGCTTGGCGACCAATGCGTTGGCAACAGTCCGTAATGGAGATGATCCTCTCCTAAAGCGGGAAAGCAAACGAGCTGCTCCCATCGTGAATATGCTTCTTGATCTCTACATGAATAGACATGTGCTGGTTCACAATTGGGGCAAATGAAACTCAACTTCGCAAGGCAGCGGGATACTGCAAAGCTGCACCATTCGTTGTGAGCAACACTTCGTCGAGTCAGTCGAATTCTGGCGGTCTCATCCAAGGCATTCAATCTCGCTGAAGTATGGTGCCTACGGCCAGAGCACAGAAACCCGGTTCGGTTGGTCAAGCGTTACAAAGAAAACAAACGTGTTCGCTTTCTGCCAGAGGAAGAGTTGCAAAGACTGGGCGGTTTCTTGAACTGGCAGACCAAGAAGGTCTTCCCTAGACTATAAAAGCCGAGAAGGACACGGCCAAGCACTTGCCTAAAGATATTGCAAAGCAGACAACACCTGTAAATCCGATAGCTCTTTATTGCTTACATTTGCTCCTTTACACCGGTGCGCGCTTGTGTGAGATCGAAATCCTAGCATGGAAACATATTGATTTTAAGTTGGTTACGATTGCACTACCTTCAATCAATGGGGATGAACGTAAACCTCAACTGGTAAGTCGTAGTGCCATAGAAATCCTCTCCGATGTTTCAAGAGCGAATGGTTCAGCTTATGTGTTGCCTGATAAATATCCGACATAACCTATTCAATTGAGGTAATTGAGAATGTATGGCAGTGCATCCGCATCCATGCCAATATTCCTGAGGTTCATCTTCATGAACAGTGCCGCATCAGTCACCTCCTGCTCCGCCGCAACCTGACCATCACCTATAGTTATGTGAACCATGATGCCCACACAATCCGGATGTTGTCAGAGACGATTAGTGAACGGATTGAGGGAGGTTAGGAAGGAGTGGCGTGACCAACACCGGACATTTGCCTTAGTGCAGGGTACTCACTAGTTTTGCGTTCTTGCTAATTTTGATCGGGTTCTATTTCAAACGTTCTCACGTAGGTATCTAACTCACATAATCGTGGTCCTATATACCTAGAGTAGACGTAACTGACCTTTGTTGCAGATATGAAAACAAGTTAGTGATCATCAGTGGATTTTAAGCAGAGACTAAATTGACACTACTCTTGAGAGATAGGCCGGCTAAGTAGTGTCAAATTTTAGTGGCTTCTGATTTATGTAACCGTAAATTGCCCCATCATTCCCATATCTTCATGCTCGAGGATGTGGCAATGGTACATATAAGGATATTGCTTTGAGGCTTCGTGATTAAAGCGAAGCAAGATTTTGGCTTGCCCTCTAGGATTTATTGTATCTTTCCACCCACGATCTTCGGGCGCAGGAGCTTTGCCGTTGATAGACAAAATCTGAAAAGATGTTCCATGCATATGGAATGGATGACGCCCAGAATCGATAGTCCAGATCTCCAGCTCCCCTAGTTTTACTTGCTCGTTGATAACTTCAGGATCCATTTTTACGCCGTTGATTGCCATATCCTCGAGATCAAAACTGCGGGAAATCAAGGCATCATCCTCATTGAAAGGTTGGATGTGATTGAGAGTATACGGGACTGTAGTGTTCTGTTTTTCTAGTTTAGAACTTGTCTTTAATCTCAGCATTTGCTGAGTAGGAGCTATCATGGTGTTCAAACTAGTGTACTTTTTCGCTAGGAAAACCGCCTTCAAGTCCACCTCATCCATTGCTGACATATCAATGATGACTTCATTGCGCTCACCTGGAGACATTTTGATAGACTCTAGCTTCACCGCTTGTTCAAGCAGGCCGCCCTCTGTTGCAATTTTGATGAGGGGACCTCCATCTGATCGATAGATCTCGAAAGCACGTGCATTTGCTCCGTTGAGTAGCCTCAAACGTATCAGGCTCGGTGGGACTTCCAAGACAGGGTTCAAAGTACCATTGACGATGATTGTATCTTCGCGCAAATCATCTGGAGGACTGGTTGGGTACGGCGTCATGACGCCATTCTTAAATGTTCGATCCTGTATTGCGATTGGGATGTCATCCAGTCCGTAGGTGTTAGGTAGGCCAAGGAGCTGAGAGTTCTCATCCTCGATTAAATAAAAACCTGCCAAGCCAGAGTGAACTTGCTTGGCTGTTGTTCCCATTAAATGAGGGTGATACCAGTTTGTGGAGGCCTCTTGAACGATTGGCAACGTAACGTCCCAAGTCTCTCCCGGCTCGATACGTAACTGCGGGCCACCGTCCACCTCGCCGGGCACATGGAGACCGTGCCCATGAACTGTGGTGGGCTCTTTCATGAGATTGGTGAAACGAATGTGTGTGTCTTCCCCTTGGTACATCCGAATAGTTGGACCCAAGTAAGATCCATTGTATCCAAGAGTGGGTGTTGTGCGACCAGCAACAAACTCATGCTGCCCATTTTGAATGGAGACATCTATTGGCCCGTTATGAGTGCGACTGTCAATCAGTTCCGGAATAAAGAGAGGGTTGAAGCCTACTATGTCATCTTGAGAGGCCAGAAATGCATGAGAGTTCTTGGGGCTGAAGGTGGCTGTCACTACAGCTGTTGCAACACCGGCACAAAATTGCCTACGACTGATAGTTGGAATCTTACTCATAGCAAACCTTTTATGATCATGGTCTTCTGTGAACCGTCTTGAGGGCATGCTGGATTTCGCGCATGGGAGTGAGCTGCGGTTCGCAAAAGCATTTGCTTGAGCGTCTTTAAGGCAGTTTTAAATGAGAGTGTTACGTGAGAGCACTCGTTTGAGTGCACCTGCAGCCAAACAGAAATGTCGCTGTGCATAACACAATAAATTCAAAATCATAGACGACAGCCAACAGCTTAAGCCTGCCTTAATCTTCAGCTGTACCTATGCCACAGAACTAGAAGCTCTTTGAACGATATGAGACTTGAATGCGTATATTGGTGCTCGAAGATGAAACCCGGATTGCTGAGCAGATTGAAAAAGCCCTCGTTACGGCGGCCTACTCTGTAGATCGGTGTTGCTGTATTGAAGATGCCGTTTTATTGACGAAAACCGAAGTGTTTGACGCAATTATCGCAGACAGAATGTTGCCTGATGGCGATGCCATTCAATTTGTCGCCTCCCTTCGAAGTAAGGGGAGTGATATACCAATCCTCATGCTTACAGCACGTGATGCGATTGAAGACCGTATTGATGGGTTGGAATCTGGTGCGGATGATTATCTGATCAAGCCTTTCGCCTTGTCAGAGTTGGTTGCAAGAATGCGTGCACTCTTGCGCCGACCAGGTTCTGCTTTTGGAAAACTGGAAACAGTCGGACAACTGACTTTTGATTATAATGCTCGTACAGCAACTGTGAATGGCGTTCCACTTCCCCTTCCACGACATGAGCTTCTGGTTCTGGAAAATCTCATTCGGAACCGTGGACATGTGGTTACCAAAGAAGATTTACTGGACAAAGTCTATGGATTAGAGATCCCTGAATCCAACACAATACCAGTTCATATCCATAACCTTCGGCGTAAATTTAAACAGCTGAACGCGGGACTGGAAGTTCATACATTTCGTGGCTTGGGCTACATGTTGGAGAGCCTATGAAGTACTCACACTCCTTAGAACTGAAACTCATAATACGCCTTAGTGCAGTATTGGTTCTGTCATTTTTTGTGATGGTCATATGGTTGTGGGTTCATTTATTTATTATGCATGATCCGGCGCAGACAAGTACACATCAGCGGGCTTTTCTGGAGTTCTTCTCAAATGTTGGTTGGGTCATTCCGGCTATGATGCTCACGTCTTTAGGAGTGATCGCTCTTACATTGAGGCGCAGTTTGCTTCCACTCCGTCAGATTTCATCACTCGCCGCCCAAATTCGCCCGAAATCCCTTCATCAGCGTCTTCCAACAGCTGATTTACCCTCAGAGATCTCCCCCTTGGTCGGAGCAATAAACAACATGCTTTCTAGCATCGAAGAAGGTTTCATAGAACAACGTCATTTTACAGAGAACGTGGCTCACGAGTTGAGAACACCACTTCAAGTGCTGGGGGCTGGACTTGAGGAACTGGAGCAAACACCACGGATTTTGATTTTAAGAGCTGACCTGGAGCGTATGGCTAGATCGGTAGATCAAATACTCGCAATCTCTCGGTTGGAAACTCGTTTTCAAGAACATCAAGTTTACACTGAATTAAACGAGGTTGCTGTCTCAGTGCTTTCATACATTGCGCCTCTAGCAACCCGCAAGAATGTATCTGTTTCCCTTGAAAAAAGCTCTGAGCCTGTCATCGTTCATGGTGAGCAAGCCCTTATCAGTGATCTGCTACGGAACCTGGTAGAGAATGCCCTTGCCGTGAGCCACTCCAATACTGGTATTTGCGTTCGCGTTAAGGCAAGTGGCAGTCTGGAAGTGGTTGACCAAGGGCCAGGTATTCCCAACCATTACAAAGATAAAGTTTTTCAACGTTTCTGGCGTCTTCCGGAAAGTACAACGCAAGGTACAGGGTTAGGATTAGCGATCGTTAAAGACATCACAACACGATGTGGAGCAGAAATTTCGATCCTCGACAATCTGTCTGGTGGATCCGTGTTTCATGTCGATTTTGTTTTAAAGCAGAAGGGATTTTCGAGTTAATAGTCCCAATATACATTCGTAAACTTCATTTAAAACCCTCTTAAAATTCAGCTCATAGAGCCTTCAGTTCAGGAATGTGCGGTCAGGAACACCGCCAAATGGAACTGGAGATCATATGTGGTTTGTAAACTGTCCGTTATGTGGTGAGCACAAAGGTGAACTAATAAGTTCTAAAGACAGACACGGTGCTCCATTAGAGACCTATTGCTGTCGATCATGTGGGATGGTTTTTAACTATCCATTGCCGACAAATGCTGAAACACAAACCTTCTACAGTCATGAGTATCGCCGCTCCTACAAAAACACGGATATCCCAAAGAGACGCCATCATTATCGCTACTCGCGACGAATAATCGAGCAAATTTCTTGTTTCCCAGCGGTGTACCAACAAGCTGCAACAGTTCTTGATGTGGGAGCTGGAAGTGGAGAGTTTTGTGCGCTCATGGCTAGGCTGAACAAGGAAGTCATCGCGGTGGAACCTACACAGACTTACGCGAAGTATGTGCGCCAGATGTTTGGCATCCCAGTCATCACTGGGCAGCTTGAAGATTTTGAAACTACTCAGAAATTTGATTTTATTCGTCTGAACCATGTTCTTGAGCACATGGCGCATCCAGTTCAGGAGCTAGCACGTGTACGCAACATGATGCATGACGGTTCAGTCCTTCATATTGAAGTTCCGAACTTTCAAGAGTACTGCCGCTCCAAGTCACCCGGGAACATTTTTCACTTCGGCCATATCTATAACTTTGACGGCCACACCTTGAGGGCAACAGCTGCCAAAGCAGGGTTAATGCCTGTTTATGCAACTTCTGACACTAGCATTTACTTTACCAAATGCGCGCCTTTCATAATTGAGCCAAATGAAAGCAACGCCCAATATAACTTTGATGCTTTCAGTCTCAATCTTCAGGGCTCAAACACATCGGCACAAAATCGCATTGTAAAGTTACTGAGAAACGGAAGCTCAATTCTCAAAGAGCAACTTGCCATTCTCAAGTTTGGCAATCGTCGAGCCATTATAGAAAACCAAGCAAATCAACTCAGAAGATTACTGGGTGTTTAAGCAATAAAGCAGCCTTCAACAGCAGCGCCTAGATACAGATTTGTGAGCGGATGCGGCTGCAAATCTCGAATGCGTTTTCTCTTCACCCAAAAAGAAAATCTAAAATTGAGAATATAATCATGAAAAGACAAGCTCTATTTACCCTGTTACTTGCCCTCTCTACTCTGGCTTGTTCTATAGGTGTTTCATTTGCAGGGACAGTTCATGTGGTGGAAATGGATCGGAATTTTTTTCAATCCGGCATATTTGGAAATTGAGGTAGGCGATACAGTTCGATTTGTGAATGTGAGTGGTAAACACAATACAGAATCTATAGCTGACATGTTGCCTGAAGGAGCTCTACCCTGGCGCAGTAAGCTAAAAGAAACCTACGACCTTACGCTGACTGTGAAGGGTGTATACGGTTATAAATGCCTCCCGCATTTTGGGAAAGGAATAGTGGGCCTGATTGTTGTTGGAGATCAGCCTACCAATCTTCAGCAGGCAAAAAACTCACGAGTTCCTGCCGCAGCAGAAGATGTTTTCGACAGCCTCTTTGCGCAGATCCCATAAAAGTAAACTCGTTAGCTGCATTTAAATCTGCCTTAAAGTGAGAAAAATACTTGTGCTTCAAGTGAGGTGTTTTGGAAACCGTCAGTCTAATAGATCTTCCTGATGCCTCACGACGCCTATTTTCAACACAGAAAAACGTTGAGGTTGAGCATGAAAGTAAAATCATTTCTTGGTATATCTACTCTTACACTCCTCATAATGGCATCCGGTAGCGTCTATTCTTCAAACTATCAAGAACACTCGAAAAATGTCGAAGACTGGAGAAAAACAGGGACCTCCGAAGAACAACTAAAAGCCTTGGTCAAGGTAACACCGGGAACACACCACTGGATGCCAGAAATCGCTTATCGCTTGCAGAGTATGTATTGGGCAGGCAAGCAACAGAAGTGGGAGTTTGCAGAGTATCAAATTGATTCCATGGAGAAGAT
Organism: Pseudovibrio sp. SCP20; assembly: GCF_057774105.1. NCBI lineage: Bacteria > Pseudomonadati > Pseudomonadota > Alphaproteobacteria > Hyphomicrobiales > Stappiaceae > Pseudovibrio > Pseudovibrio sp. SCP20. The sequence goes on from NZ_JBYMDH010000001.1 coordinate 1,260,882, forward strand.
GATTGGCCGAGTAGCAAATGCGCGTCCAAAGCGTGGACCCTCTATTGATACCTTTAAAGCAAACGTTTTCGGAGAACTATACAAGGCAGTCAAAACAAAAGATTTCGAAGTATTTGCAGAAGCTGTTGCCATCACAAGCACAGAATGTACAGCATGTCATGCCAAGGAAGGGTTTGACTATATCGCCATTCCTGCTGTTCCCCCAAAACCAAATAATATCGTACTTGATTAACGTACATGCTTTGAGCGAAGTCAGCCAATTGCTTTGCTCAAAGCAAACCAATTGATGCCCAGTAGAGTACTCGAAACGCCATCATGCAGAAAACATCAACCTCGCTAGAACTGCTTGAAAGTCCGCTTGTGGCCCAGATATCATCACGGTTTCAGTCAGCAAGAAACTTTACAGGAAAACAAACGATACCTTTCGACTGGCTTACCCAAAGTCATTAGCTCCGCTTCAGACAGAGTTCAGCTTGGTGTGTTTCCTGGCCTTCAAGAAGAAGAGAGGAAGACAACATGAAAACAAGCATGAAGCTATCTATTATTGCAGCAACAACTGCTGTGACCCTCGTAAGCCCGTTTGCAGTTATGGCGGATGATTATCGCAGTGAGTATGGTGACAGCAATGAAAGGGCTGCAATTCAGTACACCGGACCGGTAGCTGTTGCGAAAGTTTCCACGCTATCTACCAACTTGAACCCTTTTAAAGACGACAGTGTCGTTCTTGAAGGCAAGCTTACTCGACAGATTGACGACAGTTCATTTGTCTTTGATGATGGTTCTGGCGTAATCACACTACATGTCGATGATCATGAACGGCAAAACCCTCTAACCGTTTCAGCATCAGACATGGTTCGCGTCTTTGGCGAAGTTGAAGGCTGGATCGGGACCCCAAGCATACGCGCCCACAGCATCCAGATTGTCCAGTAGGTTTGCATAGTCAAAGCACTAGCCCCAATTTTAAAGGCCCGCTCAACCAAGCGGGCCTCATCCAGAACATCCTTTGAGAAACAGCCGTACCACATGTGGGAGCCTTATCGGTGTCAACTGCCTCGGGCTTTTCCAAGTTTTTGGAGTCACGATAGCTGATGCCATATCTGTAATACCAGCGAACCGCCGTACCACCGGTTCATCACTGAAATAACGGCCTCTGAAAGCACCAGACCAAGCTTAAATGATGTCTCATCGATGCTGCTGACAATTTTGGCAGCAGAGCCCTCTATACACCTCAACCTATATTCCTACTCCTTTCCTCAACTTTTCAATTGAAGCTCACTACAAGGAAATGTAAATGAGACGCAGTCGCAAAATGAGTTCATAGAATGCGTAGTTTCTATCAAAAATCGGGCTTTGCCCTGCTTAGCCTTGCTGGTTGCCTCGTAATTTCAGCGAGTTATGCGCAGGACGCCGACGTTTCATCAAAAAACCTTTCACAGCTGGAAAACCTCGGCAATCAGTTATTCTTTGACTTCAACCTGTCAAAGAACCGCACCATGTCTTGCGCTACATGCCACACACCAGAGACTGGTTTTGCGGACCCAAGAGATAACGGCTTCGACGCGCCAGTCAGCACGGCTGTTTCCTTAGGCGATGATGGAGAATCTATTGGTGACCGCAATGCGCCATCAGCCGGATATGCCGCATTCAGCCCCAACTTCCATAAAACCAAAGAGGGTAAGTTCGTCGGCGGCCAGTTCTGGGATGGTCGGGAGAAAGACCTTGAAGGTCAGGCTGGCGGACCACCGCTGAACCCAATCGAAATGGGCATGCCAAGCAAAGCTTCTGTTGTCGAGCGTATCAAGGAAAACGACGATTACATAGCAACCTTCAAGCAGCTCTTTGGCGAAAGCATTTTCGAAAGCGACGAAGAAGCTTATGTCGCCATGACCAAAGCAATCGCAGCCTTTGAGCGTACTGAGACTTTCGCGCCGTTTGATTCCAAGTATGACCGCTTCCTGCGTGGTGAGATAGAGCTAAGCCCACAAGAAGAACTGGGACGCATTCTGTTCTTCTCTCCTCAGTTCACCAACTGTAATGTCTGCCACCAGCTCAAGAAGGTGCCGGGCTCTGAAGGGGAAACCTTCACCAACTACCAGTACTTCAACATTGGTGTGCCGGTGAACAAAGCTGTGCGCGCAGCCAATGGTTCTCCAGCTGGTACGGTTGACCACGGCTTGCTGGCAAATCCAGCTGTTGATGACAAGTTCTGGGATGGTAAGTTTAAAACTTCTACCTTGCGCAACGTGGCAGTTACAGGGCCTTACATGCACAACGGCGTGTTCAAGGATCTCAAAACGGTTGTTCAGTTCTATAACCGCTACAATTCGCGAAAGAAATCTGCTCAGATCAACCCGGAAACAGGCAAGCCATGGGGTGCACCTGAAGTGCCAGCAACGCTGGACGTGAAGGAACTGACCACCGGTCCTGCACTGGATGACAAACGCATCAACGCACTGGTTGCTTTCATGAAAACGCTCACAGATGAACGTTACGAGCATCTACTGGAAAAAGAGTAAGACGAAACTTCATTTTTTCTTCATAGGCCTCGCAATCACTTGCGGGGCTTTTTTATTGCCATCGTGCACACATCCTCGCAGTAACCGCCAATCTTAAAAAGAGTTCTCAGTCTATGATCTGTATTTTGAACTGTCAGTCTCTTGTTTGTTTTGCAAGCGACGGATGGCGATTTTTCGTATTGAGGAAGAAGAGTAGAACAGGTGTAAGGAGCTTTATGGAATTTTGATCAGAACCTTTGAGGTGATTAAATCATGCATTTAAATCTTGACTATTATATTCATATTAAAGATATTCCGGTTGTTAAATTATCCAGTACTCGCAAAAGTAACGGCACCGGTTAGTGACCAAATCACAACAACGCGTCCAGGTTCATATCAAAAGCTATGAGATATTGGTCCGGTATGCGGCATCGATTACCAAAGATTGGGCACTAAGTGAGGATATTGTGCAGGAAGCGTTTTTGCGTTTCGATGCCAAGTCTCCCAATAACGCAGAGAGTTATTTGCGTCGGATTGTTCATAATCTCTCCATCGATCATTTACGCAAGCAACAACGCGAGCTTCAACGTTTTGATCACGAAACACCGGTCGCTTCATTTGTGGAACAGAACCCCACTCAAGAGAGTGCTTTGGCCCAAAAGCAAGAACTTGAGCTGGTGTTGACCGCTCTTGCGGAGCTGCCGGAAATCACGCGAAGAGTTGTCGAGATGCATCGGTTAGAAGGGCTCAAACTGAGAGAGATTGCGAGTAGCTTAAATCTTTCTGTGACACAGACACATGATCATTTGCACCGAGGTATCAAGCATTGCATGAGGGTCCTCAATGCAAAGAAGTAGGATCTTTAATGAGGTAAAGTACACAAGTTATTGCGCAAAACATATTTGGTTCAAAATTGATTTTTTTGCGAAAAAGACTGTCCTTCAAACGTCTCTTCTCAAGATGAACAGCATCATAGCCGTCCCGAACTCAGCGACTACTTCAGGATTAAGCCAATGACACTTGCAGATTTCAGAAAAGAAATATCGTCTTCCGTTGAAGATGCTGCAATCAGTTGGTTCATCCTTTTGGAAGAGTATCCTGAGGATTTGAAGCTTTGGGAAGAGTTTGATGACTGGTTTCTTCAAGATCCAACTCATCAGGAGGCATGGCTTAAGGTTAGTCAAACATCCGAAGTACTGGGGCAGCTTGAACTTAGCAGTACTGAACAGGGCTCGAAGCAGGGGATTGATGTCGAGCCAGCCTTTGCCTTTCAGAATTTCTTTGCACGCTCAAAAATGTTTTTTGCTGCTGGCTTCTCTTTTCTTCTGCTGCTCTACATAGGTCTGACCGTTCCTCAACATTTGACGGTTTGGCTCTATGCAGATCATAAAACTGAAGTGGCACAGACAAAGGAAGTTGAACTTGAAGATGGTTCGACAATCTACCTTTCAGCCTACTCAGCGATTAATTTGGATTTTACAGATGAAGAGCGAAAAGTGAGCCTTCTGAGAGGGGAAGCTCTCTTTGATGTGGCCCGAGATGAGGAACGGCCATTTGTTGTCACAGCTGGCGATACGACAACAAAAGTGCTTGGCACACGCTTTAATGTAAACAAAGGCCTTTCTGCCGTGTCTGTCGGCGTCGAACATGGGCATGTACAGGTTGCCGGAAGCTCTGATGTGAATGAAGTCATAGAGTTAAGAGATGCAGATTGGGCCAGGATGCATGAGGATAGGCATCCTGATATTCGATCACAGAATGCGGAATACATCGCTGCGTGGCAAAGAGGTAAGCTTTATGTCGATGACCAGAGCTTTGAAGAAGTTCTGTTTAAGCTGCGCCGTTTCATGAAGACGCCGGTTTTGGTGCTCGATCCTCGTATCAACAGCAAACGTGTGACAGGGGTATTTGACTTGAGTAAACCCCGACAAAGTCTGGATGCCATCGTCGCAGCTCATACGGTTAAGCTGAGAGATTTTGATTTCTTTATCACAATCTCAAAGATATAACATGTTGATAATAGTGCGTTATTTGTGTTTTTGTCATCTGCCTGCAAAAATATGAGTATTTTTCTCAGAAAATAAAGTTCTCCGGATCGTCTCCTAAAAGAAGTTGGGACTGCAGGTTCTATCTACTGACAAATTGATGACGACTTGGAAGTGATTTAAGAATGGATATGGGGAACCAAGTGGGGTTGCGCTTAGGGGGGCGTCCCACAAAAAGACTAGCGAGCTTATTACTTGTAGCACTGTTTCAAACGACGTGTTTGACGTTGCCAGCAGCTTATGCGCAATCAGAAGCAAGTCGATCTGAGCTTTCAAAACAAGTTGCGTTCAATATACCTGCCGGGTCTTTATCTGCTGCTCTTTTGCAGGTTGGACAACAGGCAGGCATACGGCTTTCAGTGAACGCGCAGAACATAAAAGGCATCAACGTATCTGGCTTTAAAGAACTGATGACAGCTCAAGGTGCGCTGGATGTTCTGCTGGATGGTACGGGGTTGGTTTATGAGATTGATCCATCCGGCATCATTATCATCTCCTCTCTGCAGAATACAGTTTCAGCTGGTGATGGTGACCCATCCTTGCTGCCTGTAATTGTGACTGCCTCCTCAGGAGATGCCGCAGGGTGGCAGGGGGCACCTGAGTGGGTTTATGAAACACCACGGGCCATTAGCGTTGTCGGGCGCGATGAAATTAAAAACTCCAATGCTCGCGGCGCTGCTGATCTATTTGTAGGCGTCCCGGGAGTAAACGTAGCGGATAATCCGCAGGATCCGGGTATTAGCATTAACATTCGTGGTCTTCAGGATCAGAACCGAGTGAACGTCATGATTGATGGTGCTCGTCAGAACTTCCAGAAAGCTGGGCACGACGAGGTTGGACGTTTTTACATTGATCCAACTTTTGTAAAACAAGTTGAGATTGAAAAAAGTGCCATATCCGGTGTTGGCGGTGCAGGGGCCATGGGTGGTGTCGTTAACTTCCGCACCATTGAAGCATCTGATTTGATAAAGTCTGGCAAGTCCTATGGCATTGAAGGAAAACTGGCTGCGGGCACAAATGCTTATAATTTTAGCGGCAATCTTGCAGCTGGCGTAAAACTGACAGAAAACATCAGCTTTGCTGCCGGTATAAGTAAGAAAAATCTGGGTAAGTACGACTCTGGTAGCAATGGTAGCCTGACTTACAGCTCTGCCGGGCAACCGATTGTTTTTACTGGTTCTGAAACATTATCCTGGCTCTCAAAGTTGAACCTCAGTTTGGGAGATGATCACGAAGTCGTACTGGGTGCACTTGGTTTTCATGATGCATTCACCAACAGTACGATTGGTGGTGATTTCCAAAATGACAGCGACATCTCCAATATCACGGGTACAGCAACTTACACCTGGCAACCAGATGACAACTGGTTTGATCTGGAGGCTAAGGTTTGGGCAAACCGCACTCAAAATGACCAGTACCGTTTACCGCGAACGGCAGGTGCAGGGGGCTTTGATAATGATCATGCGCTCAACACATTTGGAGGGAGCCTCCAAAACACAAGCGAATTTGATCTATCTAAGCTAACGATATCCTGGAATTACGGCGTTGAAGCCTTTCGTGATGTGGGTAAGTCAACAACTGTACCCGACAATCCAGCTGATGATCCAAATGGGTTATGGATAGGAGCTGACCCAAGCGGTGAACGAAGTGTTTTCAGCGCATTTAACCAGTTTGCACTGTCTTATAATGATCTGATCAAGCTAGATATCGGATTACGTTATGATCAGTTTCATCTGAAGGGGAGTTCTAGGGCGCTGGAGTATGACCTCACTGGTGTTCCATCGGTTGTTGATCAATCTATCTCAAACTCAGGAAACAGGTTCTCTCCAACCTTTGGGCTTTCTATATCGCCAATTGAAAATCTGCAGTTCTTTGGCAGATACTCGGAGGGATATCGTGTGCCGACAGTAATGGAGACCTTCCTGGGTGGGGAACATACCGGCGGTGGTTTGCCATATCTGCCAAATGGATCGCTAAATGCAGAGCTAGCCAAAACTTGGGAAGGAGGCGCGAACATTCAGCTTGATGATCAGTTTATTGAAAATGACAGGCTTCGACTCAAGCTCTCTTACTTTAACCGTGAAGTAGAAAACTACATAGCACTAGCAAGTGTGGCTGGCGTGACATTTGATCTTGGTGGGTTTCAATACCAGATACCTTACTACCAGTACGCTAACCTGTATGAGCCACTTAAAACGCAGGGTTTTGAACTGGAGGCACTTTACGATGCTGGTCGGTTCTTCGCTGGAATTGCTTTCAATCGCAGTTATATTGATCTACCTGACACATTCTCATTCGATAACCCCTACACAATGTTTGGAGACGCGAAGGATCGGGTCATTTTGCTCAATGTTGCTCCCAAAACGAAGCTAAGTGCAAATGCCGGTCTTCGGTTTTGGGATGAGAGGCTGACATTGGGTGGGCGTGTCACACATGTTGAACCTGATGGTCAGTTCGGTTTCTTTGCTAGCGGTTATGAAACAGATGATTATACCATCGTTGATCTCTATGGTTCCTATGAGTTCAATGAGAATGCAACGCTTCGGGTTGACGTAAACAATCTGGGTGATATTGCATATGTAGATGCGCTCACTGCGGGTGGATTTCCATCACCGGGCCTTACCATCACGGCTGCTTTAAACTTCACTTTTTAACTTCTTAGCCAGCCAGCTTTCTGCCAGCCAGCCTGACCGATCGCATCTGCGATCCCTCTCAACGTTCTGTAAAGAACAAACAACCATCTGATGAGGATATCATGGCTGTAACTATCAATTTGAGCGATGCAAACAATGACGGTACCGGCATCAACATGCCTGCTTACTTTGCGGACTTTAATCAAAACTTTGATCGCTCAGGTTGGGGACACTTCTCCTCAAACCCATTCGACTTTAATGGCAATAATTATGCTGCAACAAATGGATCCGCGCTGCTTCCATTCGTGAGCGATGATGCCCAATCCTTCATTGTAGACTCCGGATCTGCAGGCGATATCTCCTATAGCCTGATCAACCATGTACTCAGTGGAACACTTGATAGCGTTTCCTTCGGACATGGTCTGGATTACAATTCATCTTCTGACTCCTTTGTACACACCACAAACGATATCAGTATTTCTGGCTTAGGATTGTCAGGCTCTGGTTCCGGTAATCCGGTTCATAATGTCGTCTACGGTCTTATGAGCAACAACACCACTGCGCTGGAAGCTCAACTTGACGCCAATGATCTGATCATCAATGGCAGCTCTGGTGCTGACACCATCCAAAGCTATACGGGGGATGACACTCTGACTGGTAATGCCGGCAATGATACCTTTGTCTTCAGCTCAGGTTCCGGCACTGATGTCATCACGGACCTTGCAGCAGGGGATGTTATTGATGTGCTTGGCAATTGGAACGGTGTCGGTGAGTTTGATGATCTGATCATCGATTACGCTTCCGACCCTGGGAATGCTGTCATTTCCGCTGCTGGTACAACGGATACGATCACAGTAGAAGGCTTCACCTCAGGTCTGGACGAAAGCTTCTTCATCTAGGCCCTTTTGCATAGGCTCAAATGCAGCCTCACTGAACTGATCTTGAGATCGAGAAGCAGTTCAGTGGGGCATTTTTTGTGGCTTTGCTTGTTGCATGAACCGATTAAGGGCCTGCTTGGGTTTCTAACTGAGCTGATGAAAAGGTATTTGCAGGAGCAAAGAGGAGGGAAAATGGGAATTCAAACGCTCTCATTTGCTTACATAGTGCTGACACAAGGCACAAAAGCAAAAAGCTCCCGAAAGGAGCTTTGCTAAACCTCTTTATATACCATGAGGTTAAATGGTGAGCCCGCACGGGTTCGAACCGTGGACCTACTGATTAAAAGTCAGTTGCTCTACCAGCTGAGCTACGGGCTCTTGGGCGGTGACCGCTGGGTCGCTGCCTGTGAGGGGTCTTCTAAGGATTGCAGGGGCTTAGCGCAAGAGCTTTTTTTCATTTTCCACACAGTGCATGAAAAATCCTTTTGACGCTCCTGAGAGCAATCGCCACAAACACAAAGAGGGCTGGCATTCGTTGCAGTATCAAAGAGATCTTTAAATATGAATGATGTAGCCATTACAAAAGTGAAAACTCATTCAACTCACGGAATCGCCCTGAACACACCAATCAGACGATTGAGAGCAGATCAGCTTCAAAGCATTCCTCATCGCGACTTTCTCCCTATGTCAAATTGTCCCGATTCCTACGCATAAATACAACCAAACACCTGATTACCTACGTATATTCACTGCATTTATTGTAATCTCAACCCATGACAACGCATCTTGATGTCTAAAATAATACCAAATAAAAACAATGAATTAAGCGGATAAATCACACCAAGTAGTGCGACACATATCTGCAAAATCAATCAAAAGTTGTGAAATATCTAAATACTGTGGAGATGACGGTTTTCATCAATGAGGGCAAAACGCTTTTTGATTTTTCGCAAAGAACTCCATCCCGAATAAGCGCACCTACTTAATATATATTTTTCATGCGAGATAAGGTGTCTCGGAAATGCGAGCTCTCAGGTTGCGCACTGTCTTCCTTCTTATTTTTACGTTCTTTCTCAGTGCGTCGAACTATGCGATAGCTGCGTCGGACTCTTCAAATCGTGTCCTCAATTTCTCTAAGAAAGTTGAAGTCACCAAATTCTTCCCAAAAGCCGACAGATATGGGGAACTGCGCGAGGACATCGCGGTTCTACCTGCAATGGCTGGGGAGGAAGTGCTGGGCTGGGTCTTTCTGACCACCGATCTGGTCTCCACCACAGGATATTCTGGTAAGCCAATCGACACATTGGTTGGCATTGATCCAGATGGCATGCTCACCAGCGTGCAGCTGGTAAAACACGCAGAACCAATCGTTCTTATCGGTATCCCTGATAGCGAGATCAAGCAAGTCACCGAGAACTACGCTGGCCTCGATATTAAGAAAGAAGCGGAGCAGGGTGGTTCTGCTCACGAGCTCGACATTATTTCTGGTGCAACCGTCACCATCATGGTGATCGACGATTCTGTTGTGAGAGCGAGCTTGAAAGTAGCACGCACCCTTGGTATCGGCGGCCTTAAAGGCGCTGAGGCAGACACTGGTCCAAAGTTTGTCATTGACCCGGACAAGACTGCTGCCTCAGATTGGATGACACTAACGGGTGATGGTTCACTCCGCCGCCTCACGCTTGATGTGGGTCAGATCAATGCTGCCTTTGTTGAGCAAGGCAATCCGAAGGCCATCAAACGCCCTGCAAAAGGTCCTGACACTGACCCTTATGTTGATATGTATATGGGCCTTGCTGACGTCCCGGTTATTGGTCGCACCATCCTGGGAGACGCAGAGTACGCCAACCTCAAAAAACGCATGAAGGAAGGTGACCACGCCATAGTGGTGCTTGGTCGTGGTCGGTATTCCTTCAAAGGCACTGGGTATGTTCGTGGTGGTATCTTCGATCGTATTCAGTTGATCCAGAACGATATTTCTGTCCGTTTCAAAGATCGTCAACATAAGCGTTTGAATGTTATTGATGCTGGTGATGCTCCAACATTCAAAGAACTGGACATCTTCACAATTCCGGCAGATTCAGGTTTTGATCCAAGCAAGCCGTTCCGTCTGCAGCTTTTGGTTCACCGCGAAATTGGCGCGATTGAAAAGACCTTCCTGACCTTTGATCTGGGCTACCAGTTGCCGCAGCAATACCTGAAGAAGGTGGAAGTTGCGCCTGTAGCAGCAGAAGGTACAGGTGAGGGTGCGGCTGCAGCTCCTGCTGAAGAACAGCGCGTTGAGTTGTGGCAACGTATCTGGAATGACCGTCAGGTGGATATTGCGATCCTCGGTGTCGCTCTGACAATCCTAACCGGCGTCTTCTTCTTCCAGATGCAGGTCGCCAAGTCTGAAAAATTCACCTTCTGGTTCCGCATCGGCTTCCTGACCTTTGTTTTGGTCTGGCTCGGCTGGATGGAAAATGCGCAGCTCTCTGTTGTGAATGTTCTGGCGCTCTTCTCAGCGCTGACCACAGAGTTCAGCTGGAGCGCATTCCTGATGGATCCGTTGGTCTTCCTACTTTGGTTTGCAGTTGCAGCAGCTCTCATCTTCTGGGGTCGCGGCGCATATTGTGGCTGGCTCTGCCCATTTGGCGCCCTGCAGGAACTGTCTAACCGGATCGCGAAGTTCTTCAAAGTGCCACAGGTTACCTTGCCATGGGGGCTCCATGAGCGCCTGTGGGCTCTGAAGTACATGATCTTCTTGGGACTGTTTGGTCTCTCTCTCTACTCACTGGCAGTGGCTGAGCATTATGCTGAAGTCGAACCATTCAAAACCGCCATTATCCTGAAGTTCCAGCGCGGGTGGCCATATGTGCTCTTTGCAGTAGCACTTCTGGCAGCTGGTCTCTTCATCGAGCGGTTCTACTGCCGTTACCTCTGTCCTTTGGGAGCAGCTCTCGCCATTCCGGCACGCCTACGCATGTTCGATTGGCTCAAGCGTTACAAGGAATGCGGCAACCCATGCGCTCGCTGTGAAAAAGAATGCATGGTCGGAGCTATCCACCCTGAAGGTCACATCAATCCAAACGAATGCCTGAACTGCCTGCACTGTCAGGTTCTGTATCAGAGCGACGATAAATGTCCGGTCTGCATCAAGAAGCTTGCACGACGCAAGAAATTCGAAGCGCAGACGGGTATTTCAAAGACGGAAAAGGGCACTTCCGTCAAACAACCGGCTTAAGCCAAATCAACTCGAAAGTATCAAGGGAGACTTTCATGACTGATAAAAAAGAAACAGGCCTTTCACGCCGCGCACTGCTTGGTGGTACCGCAAAGACCGCTGCAGTAGCTGGTTTGGGTGCCGTTGCAGCAGCAGGCGCTGGTGGTTTCGCACCAGCTCGCGCTGCTGAAGGCGGCCTCAAGTACCATGTAGGTCCAGGTGAACTGGACGAGTACTACGGCTTCTGGTCATCAGGTCAGACCGGCGAACTGCGCATTATGGGTCTGCCATCCATGCGCGAACTGATGCGTATTCCTGTATTCAACCGTTGTTCTGCAACCGGTTGGGGTCAGACCAACGAATCTAAGAAGATTCTGCAGGAAAACATGCTGCCAGAAACCAAAGAGTTCTTGGCTGCACATGGCATGGAACACTACGACAACGGTGACCTTCACCACCCACATATGTCCTTCACAGAAGGTACATATGACGGTCGTTACCTGTTCATGAACGACAAAGCGAACACCCGTGTTGCACGTGTACGCTGTGACGTTATGAAATGTGACAAGATCACTGAAATTCCAAACGCACACGACATTCACGGCCTGCGTCCTCAGAAGTACCCACGTACTGGCTACGTCTTCGCAAACGGCGAGCATGAAGCTCCACTCGTAAACGACGGCACAATCCTGGATGAGCCAGATAAGTACAGCTGCATCTTCACTGCACTCGATGGTGATACCATGGAAGTTGCATGGCAGGTCATCGTAACCGGTAACCTGGACAACTGTGACGCTGACTATCAGGGTAAATATGCATTTTCTACCAGCTACAACTCAGAAATGGGTACAAACCTGGCAGAAATGACAGCCTCTGAAATGGACCACTGCGTGGTATTCAACATCAAACGCATCGAAGAAGGCGTCAAAAACGGCGACTACCAGATGCTGAACGGTGTTCCAGTTCTTGATGGCCGTAAAGGCTCCAAGTACACCGCGTACATCCCTGTACCAAACAGCCCACACGGCTGTAATACCTGCCCAGACAAAAAACACCTGATGATCAACGGTAAACTGTCTCCAACAGTTTCTGTTATCGACGTGACCAAACTGGACGCAGTATTCGACGGTGCAGATCCACGCTCCGCAGTTGTTGCTGAACCAGAGCTGGGTCTTGGCCCACTCCACACTGCATTCGATAACCGCGGCTTCGCTTACACCACTCTGTTCCTCGACAGCCAGATGGTTAAGTGGGACATCGACAAAGCGATCCGTCAGTATGCAGGCGAAGACGTCGATCCAATTCACTCAAAAATTGATGTGGCATACCAGCCAGGTCACAACCACACCTCTATGGGTGAAACATCAGAAGCAGACGGCAAGTGGCTTGTATCTCTGAACAAGTTCTCTAAAGACCGCTTCCTGAACGTTGGTCCTCTGAAACCAGAAAACGAACAGCTGATCGACATTTCTGGCGATGAAATGAAAATTGTTCACGATGGTCCTACCTTTGCAGAACCGCACGACGTCATCATCGTACACAACTCCGTTGTGAACCCAGCATCTGTCTGGCAGCGTGACGACCCAATGTTCGCTGATGCTGTAGCACAAGCTAAAGCTGACGGTGTGGATCTGGAAGAAGCAGAACACGTCATCCGCGACGGCAACAAAGTTCGTGTTTACATGCACTCTGCTGCACCAACCTTCTCTCTTGAGAAGTTCACAGTTAAGCAGGGCGACGAAGTTACCGTTTATGTCACCAACATTGATGACATCGATGACCTGACACACGGCTTCTGTATTTCCAACTACAATGTAGCAATGGAAATTGGGCCTCAGGCAACTGCTTCCGTAACCTTTATCGCAGAGCGTCCAGGTGTTCACTGGTTCTATTGCCAGTGGTTCTGTCATGCACTGCACATGGAAATGCGCGGTCGTATGTTCGTTGAGCCACGCGACGCATAAGGGAGTTGCGGGCATGACAAGGTCCTTCTGGCAATTGCTGCTAGGTGCGACGGCTTTGGTTGGCGTGAGCGTTTCTGCTCACGCTGCTGAAATCATTGTACCGGCACAGCCTGATGCCTTAGCCCGCGCCTTGAGAGAGGCGCAGGACGGAGACGTTTTGCGCCTGTCTGCTGGAGTTCATCAGGGACCGGTCGTCATCGATCGGTCTTTGGTGCTTAAAGGAGAGCCAGGCGCAGAGCTTAAAGGCAATGGCAAAGGCTCAGTAATAACTGTCGAAGCACCAGATGTGGTCGTCGATGGACTGGTCATCACCGGTTCAGGTCTTTCCAACCAAACAATCGATTCAGGCGTGAAGCTGACAAAAAAAGCAGATCGTGCCCGAATTACAGGTAACAAGTTCCTCAACAATCTGGTTGGTGTCGATGCACACGGACCGGATGATGCTTACATAGCCGACAACCTGATTGAAGGTCGTCGCGATCTGCGCCCTAACGAGCGCGGAAATGGCATCTATGTCTGGAACTCGCCAAGACTTTTGGTGGAATACAACACCATCAAATATGGTCGGGACGGCGTTTTCGTAAACACCAGCCCGAACGATACTTTCAAAAACAACTATTTCGAAAAAACCCGCTTTGCAGTGCATTACATGTACGGCAATAAGGGCACTATCTCCAACAACGTGTCAGTCGGCAATCACATCGGTTATGCGCTGATGTTCTCAGACAAACTCACGATTACGGGCAACATCTCTAAAGATGACCGTGACCATGGCTTGATGCTGAACTACGCCAACAATGCCGTGATTACCGGAAACTATGTGAAAGCTTCTCCTGAGAAGTGCTTATTCATGTACAACGCCAACAAAAACATTGTTGACGGCAACAAGTTTGAGCGCTGTGACATCGGGGTTCACTTCACTGCAGGTTCTGCAAAAAACAAATTTTCCAACAATGCCTTCATTGGAAACAAGACACAGGTGAAGTACGTGGGCACACGCCACCTGGAATGGACATACGAAGGTCGCGGAAACTTCTGGAGTGATCATTCAGCCTTTGACATGAATGGAGATGGAGTAGCTGACACCGCCTACCGGCCAAACGACATGGTCGATCAAATTCTCTGGACACAGCCTGCCGCAAAGCTGCTCACCGGAAGTCCTGCAGTCCAGCTCCTCAGCTGGACCCAATCGCAGTTTCCGGCACTTTTGCCAGGTGGCATCGTAGATACCAAACCTCTGATGCACGCTCCGGAAATAGCAATGCCGAAGGTAGGAGCAAGAAGATGAATAATACAGTTCTTCGAGCTGAAAACGTCCGCAAGACCTTCGATGGACGGGATGCTGTTAAAGATCTTTCCTTTGAACTGGGAGGCGCAGAGAGGGTAGCGCTGCTCGGTCATAACGGTGCAGGTAAGACGACATTCTTCAAAATGTCACTTGGCTTCCTGACACCATCTGCTGGACGGATTGAAGTTTTGGGCGCAGAGCCTGGTAGTGATAAAGCGCGCTCTTCCACCGCGTTTCTGCCAGAATCTGTTGCCTTCCAAAGGACTTTGACAGGTGTTGAAGTTCTCAAATACTACGCCAAGCTAAAAGGCGAAGACCCGAAGAAAGCAGTCGGACTGCTCGAACGCGTTGGTCTTGCAGAAGCTGGTACACGCCGGGTTGGCACCTACTCAAAAGGTATGCGGCAGCGTCTTGGCCTCGCACAAGCCTTAATCGGCACACCCAAACTGGTGTTGCTCGATGAGCCAACCAGTGGTCTGGATCCGATTTCACGCCAGAACTTCTACGATCTCGTAACAGAGATTTCTGGAAACGGCGCAACCGTACTTCTGTCATCTCATGCACTGACAGAAATGGAAGCTCGCACAGATCGCATCTTGATCATGTCTAAAGGCAAACTTGTTGCCAATGACACTCTGGAACACCTGCGCACAGCAGCCCGTCTGCCAATTCGCCTGAAGGTGAAAGCCAAGGACGAACCAGCTGAGCAGCTGGCAAACCGTCTTGGTGGCACTCCAGTTAACTGCCGCAGTGTAGAGATCATGTGCGCACATGAAGACAAGATCGCGAGAATTGCGGCTGTTACCAGCTTGGGTGCCATGATCGAGGATATCGATGTGCATCTGCCAACACTGGACGACGTCTATAAGCACTTCTCCGAAAAGGCGAATGCCGAAGATAGTGCAGGGGAGGCTTGAGTCATGTTTCAGCGTATCCTAACAGTAGCTGGCCAAGAGTTCCGTATCGGTCTGCGTAACCGCTGGATCCTGCTGTCCGTTGTTATTCTGGCAGCATTTTCCATGGCGCTCGCACTACTTGGTTCTGCACCAGCTGGTACACTCGACGTGAGCCGCATGACCATCACCGTGGCATCACTCTCCAGCTTATCAGTCTATCTGGTTCCCTTGATCGCACTATTGCTGGCTTTTGATGCAGTTGCCGGCGAGATCGAACGCGGTACATTGCTCTTGATCTTCTCCTCTCCAATGACGCGAAGTGAGTTCCTCATTGGTAAGGCAGTCGGTCACATCTGCGTCCTATTGCTGGCTCTGACATTAGGTTATGGAGCAACAGCAGGTATGCTGGCAGCAACAGGTGGTGGAGATACAAGCGGTTTCATCGATTTCGCACGATTGATCGGTACCTCTGCGATCCTCGGCTTTGCATTCCTCGCACTTGGTTACATTGTCAGTGCATTGGTGCGTCAGGTCACAACTGCAGCCGCAATGGCGATTGGTATCTGGCTTGTTCTGATCGTTCTCTATGATCTGGCTTTGCTCGGTGCACTCGTTGCAGATAGCGAAGGTTTCTTTGCATCCACCGTCTTCCCGTTTGCACTCCTGGCAAACCCGGCAGACGCTTTCCGTCTCTTCAACCTGTCAGCATTGAATGCAAACGCAATGGTTGGCGGCATGGCGGGCGTTGCAGAAAGTCTTCCATTCCCACCAGCAGCAGCACTTGCCTCCATCTTCGTGTTCGCTGGCGCTGCCATGTCTGGTGCTATCCTACTGCTTAAGAGGGTCTCCCCATGATGACGAAACTGTTTGCAGTCGTTGGTGTCACGTTGCTTCTGGCAGCCTGTCAGGAAGAGCAGCAAATCGCGAAACCAGCTGCTATGGAGCTGAGTGCTGAAGCTGCAGGTCACTACTGCCAGATGACCATATTGGACCACGAAGGACCAAAGGCACAGATCCACCTTGCGGGTAATCCATTCCCGCTTTGGTTCTCTCAGATACGTGACGCTGTCGCATTCACGCGTCTCCCGGAAGAATCTAAAGACTATGTAGCTATCTATGTAAATGACATGGATAAAGCAGAAAGCTGGGAGCAGCCAGGTAACAACAACTGGATCGATGCAGATGCCGCTTTCTTTGTGATTGAGAGTTCGCAGATAGGCGGAATGGGAGCCCCAGAGGCAATCCCATTTGGCACCAAAGCAGGCGCAGAAAAATTCTCAGCTGAGAATGGAGGTAAGATTGTTAAACTTGCCGAAATCCCTAGCGAGTATGTGCTCAAACCAGTTGAGTTTACACTCAGCGATGCTTCTGACAACTAGTCGTTGATCAAGCTCTAAAAAACAAAACGCTCCAGAAATGGAGCGTTTTTTGTTTGCTATGTCTGTGCTGATTAATCACTGCCTCGATCAGTTTTTACAGTGAACTGGATAGCCAACCCGAAGTTTTGGATCGCCAACTACTATCAGCTCATCCGGATCACAGGTTACGCTCTCAGTTGGGGCACTATCAAAGGGCCTAAACTTGAATGCACGAAGCCCGGACAGCATCGTCGTCTCACCGCACACAAATCCAACTTCCTCTGTATCTCTGTGCTTTACAATAGAACCCAGCTCGGGTTCACAAAGTGAGATGTCTGAACCGAACATGTTCAGAAAATCGATATCAGATCCGGTTTCGGAACCATGTGCAGTTGCTGATTTCAGAAGTTCATCAAAAACATCTTGCCGCGCAGTTGAGTGCTTATTTTCCACTTCATTAGAATGATCAGCGCGATTTAAGTCGATGGGCATAAGAGCTCTTTCAACTAGAGAACTAAAAGCAAAATCAAAAAGTACCAATCAAGACAAACCGTCCAAATAGGTCTCCAATCCCCAAAGCTATTCCCTGCAAAATGGGACAGGGCATACAAATCAAAGTTGAATTGGATAATAAATCCATATCTTAGATTTAAGATGGTGGAAAGGTAAATAAACTCAAGCTTTAAACAACATGCATCATGCATTTAATTAATATGTAGATTCTTAAACAAACCTCATTCGAAATTATTTAGAAAATACAGACGTGTAGGCTTCCATCAACGACATTGGATAAGTTGTCGAACTGATGAATACACAAAACATATTCCAAAGAAAATATCTCGGATAACTCGCAAAAAGAGTTTGCTTCTCATTCTACCCAATAGGTGGAAACCCCCTATAAGGTTTAACTGAGATCACGAACGGAGGACTAAATAGGATTTATGAAGCTTCTGGTCAGGGAGGCTAAGCTACTTCCACTACATCGATTTTCAATAAGTTATTGAACACTCATGAAATCCGACCTATCAGAGTTCAGCTGAACTCCTTTAACAGACAAACCTGCATTAGTTAGTGCTCATTACGCTTCAACATCTCTTGGTAGATACGCGCAAACATCATCGATACAAAATTCGTAGGAGCTTTGCTGCCGGGGCCATACACTTGAGATTCAATCTCGAGCGCTTGTTTCCAGGCACTATCAATCAGATCAAGGTCAGTCTGGCTCGTATTTTCGTCCAACTCAGCCAAAATCTGCGCATCATCAAGATACTTTGCGTCTCCAACTCCATGCAGACCAAAACGAAGAAACTGTTCATTTACACCAAGCGCTTCTGCCAGCTTTCCAAGCGTGTCCCCACGCGGATTCTCGATGAGACCTTTTTCGATCTTGTAAAGATTGTCATAACCAACGTTTGCACGCCTTGCCAAATCTTTAACTGTAAGGTCATTCTGCTTGCGAAGTTTTTGAAGTCGCTCTTGCCAAGTCATGGTTGCTCTGCAGTCGCTAAAAACAAAGTCTCATGGAGAAGTAATCCGGTTAGTGCAATTAATCTATCCCCCGATTGCTCGCAAATAAATAACCAAGAAAGATATCCGCAAAAAATCAGGGGGACATCCTACTGATGTCTTCAGCTGGCCTACACCTTTTTGAAAACTACTCATTTTTCGGCATCACTAAAATCTCAGGTTGTAGATTTAATTTCCGCAAAAAATGATTTGTGCACCTGTTCTGTCCGCTCTGATGTTTAGAACGCTAAGATTGGGCTTGTCAGATGGATACACCATGAGTAAATGGGGCAAAATCAATTCTGGAAGGGGATAAATGGTTGCCAAATAATCAAGGTACTGCTCATGCCATTTACGGCATGGGGCGCTGGGGTAAAGATCTTCTCTCTGTGCTGCCGAACGGCGATATTGCACTAAGTAATCCTTTGATGCCGGACGCTCCGAAAGTGAGTCTTCCGGAGATCGTTCACGACCTTGAACAACGTGGTATCCATTCTCCACTTTTGCTGCGCGTCAGTTCGTTTCTGCAAAACGAAATCGCACACATCAATAATTCCATGGCAGACGCGATCAAGCGTGTTGGCTACAAAGGGAAATATCGCGGTGTTTTCCCGATTAAGGTGAACCAACAGGCACAGGTCGTTGATCGTATTGTTGAGTTTGGTCGCCCTTACTCCTACGGCTTGGAAGCTGGTTCAAAACCTGAGCTAGTCATTGCACTTGCA
Source organism: Pseudovibrio sp. SCP20 (assembly GCF_057774105.1). Lineage (NCBI taxonomy): Bacteria > Pseudomonadati > Pseudomonadota > Alphaproteobacteria > Hyphomicrobiales > Stappiaceae > Pseudovibrio > Pseudovibrio sp. SCP20. Next base: position 1,279,872 of record NZ_JBYMDH010000001.1, read on the forward strand.
CACCGTTTGCCAAAAGACGCCTTGATTGTTTGTAATGGGGTAAAAGACGAAGAGTTTATCCGCCTTGCAATCCTGTCGCGCAAGCTCGGCTTCAACACCATTATCGTTCTGGAAAGCCCAAAAGAGCTTGAAACAGTCATCGATGTGGTGGAAGAGCTCGGTGAAGAGCCACTTCTCGGCGTGCGTGTTAAGCTAACCAACCAGATTGGCGGCAAATGGGAAGAAAGCTCCGGTGATCGTTCCACATTTGGGATGAACACCGACCAGCTTGTCTCTGTGATCGATAAGCTACGCGAAGCGAAACTTCTGCACTGCCTGAAACTTCAGCATTCCCACCTCGGCTCCCAGGTGCCGGACGTCAATGATGTCCGCCGCGCTGTGGGTGAAGCCTGTCGCTACTTCGTTGAGCTGACAAGGGAAGGAGCTGAGCTGACCCATCTTGATCTGGGCGGCGGTCTCGGCGTCGACTATACCGGTGAGAAAAAGGCAATTGAAAACTCCACCAACTACTCCGTTGAAGAGTACTGTGCCAACGTTGTGGAAACTGTTGCCTATGCAATGGACGAAGCTGAGCTCACGCATCCTACACTGATTACGGAAAGTGGCCGTGCCGTTGTTGCAACATCCTCAATGCTGCTCTTCAACGTTCTTGAAGCGACATTGTTTGATGCGCCAACCGCACCAAAGCCTGAAGAAGACGACCACCATTTGGTCGCAGACCTTGCAGCCGTTGAAGGCTATCTCAACGCAGAGCGTCTTCAGGAGTGTTTGAACGACGCCAACTTCTATCGCAACGAACTGCGCGCATTATTCCGTCGTGGCTACATCAACTTGCGTCAGATGGGCCGTGCAGAACGCATCTATCTGCATCTGATGTCCAAGATCAAAGAACTTGCGCCACCAGCGGGTACAGCGCCGGAGATTGATGAGCAGCTGGAAAAAGTTGCTGATATCTATCACTGCAACTTCTCTCTCTTCCAATCTCTGCCAGACGTCTGGGCTATTGATCAGCTGCATCCAATTGTTCCACTGCAGCGCCTGAACGAAGTTCCTGATCGCCGTGCAGTACTCTCTGACATCACCTGCGATAGTGATGGCAAAGTTGACAAGTTCATCCTCTCAGATGGTATCTCACCATCTCTGCCGGTGCATACGCTTGAAGAAGGCAAACCATACTATCTTGGCGTCTTTTTTGTTGGGGCCTATCAGGAAACATTGGGCGATCTGCACAACCTGTTCGGCGACACCAATGTCGCAACCATTGACCTGAGAGCAGATGGCGGATTTGATCTGCTTCAGGAAGTTGAAGGCGATACAATCTCGCAGGTTCTCTCTTATGTAGAGTATGATCCTCGCGATTGCGTAGATGCATTCCGCAAGCTCATTGATGAGGCGGTCTCCGCCGGCACACTCAAGAATGCTGACCGACGCACGTTGGTTGCTGCCTATCGTGACAGCATCAACGGCTACACTTATTACGAATAATCCAAGGACCGGGGAATAGACATGGGTAAAACTCTGGTAATCGGCGCTGGTGGTGTTTCCTCCGCTGCCGTACACAAAATGGCAATAAACTCGGATATCTTCTCCGAAATCACGCTGGCATCCCGTCGCAAGTTCAAGTGTGACGACATCGCAAAAAGCGTTAAAGAGAAAACCGGCGTTGAGATCAAGACTGCTGAAGTAGACGCAATGGATGTCGCAGCAGTTGTTGCTCTCATCAAAGAAAGTGGCGCTGAGTTGCTGGTGAACCTGGCATTGCCGTATCAGGATCTCAAGCTGATGGACGCATGTCTGGAAGCTGGCATCAACTATCTGGATACCGCAAATTACGAGCCAGAAGACGAAGCAAAATTCGAGTACCACTGGCAGTGGGCTTATCAGGAGCGCTTCAAAGAAGCTGGCCTGACCGCAATTCTCGGCTCTGGCTTCGATCCGGGCGTAACCTCCGTATTCGCAACTTGGCTGAAGAAGCACAAGCTCGAAAACATCCGTCAGATCGACATCCTCGATTGTAACGGTGGTGACAACGGCAAAGCATTTGCGACCAACTTCAACCCGGAAATCAACATCCGTGAAGTAACCGCAGACGCTCGCCACTGGGAAAAAGGCGACTGGGTAACCAGCCCAGCAATGACCCACAAAGTGGCATTCGACTTCCCGGGCGTTGGCGAGAAAAACATGTACCTCATGTACCATGAGGAACTGGAAAGCCTGAAAACCCACTTCACCGAAATTGAGCGTGCGCGTTTCTGGATGACCTTCGGTGATGCTTACATCAACCACGTCCGCGTGCTTGAAGGTATCGGCATGACCTCTATCGAGCCAGTCATGCACGAAGGCCACGAAATTATCCCGCTGCAGTTCCTTAAATCCGTTCTGCCAGACCCAAGCGGTCTGGGTGAGCTGACCAAAGGCAAAACTTGTATTGGTGATATCGCAACTGGTCAGGCAAAAGACGGTTCCGGCGAGAAAACCTACTACATCTACAACATCTGTGACCACGAAGAGTGCTACGCAGAAGTAGGCTCTCAGGCGGTTTCCTACACCACTGGCGTTCCTGCGATGATCGGTGCAGCACAGATCCTGAAAGGGAACTGGAAAGAGCCGGGCGTGTGGAACATGGAACAGCTGGACCCAGACAACTTCATGGACATGCTGAACGAGCACGGCCTGCCATGGCAGGTTAAAGAACTCGACGGTCCGGTTCAGTTCTAAGCTGATGGCTGAGTTTATGCAGACACAGGCTGGTGATGCGGGAGCGTTCAAATCTTTTGATCTCTCCCGAGTGCCAAGTCCCTGTTTCGTTGTTGATGAGGTTGCGGTCCGCCGCAACCTCTCTATGCTTAAAGACGTTGCTGACCGTTCCGGCGCGCATGTTCTTGCTGCCCTAAAAGCCTTCTCAATGTTCGCATTGGCCCCAGTGGTGCGCGAGTATCTGGAAGGAACCTGTGCTTCTGGCCTGTATGAAGCACGCTTGGGCCGCGAGAAGTATGGTGGTGAAGTCGCTACATTCTGCGCGGGCTATAAGGCCAGTGAGATTGATGAGATCATCGGTTACACCGATCACATGATCTTCAACTCAGCTGCTCAAAAGGACCGCTTTCTGCCAAATGTGCGGGCCGCGAAACACAATGTGGATGTGGGGCTGCGCATCAATCCGGAACATTCCGAAGGTGAATTGGAAAAATACGATCCCTGCGCTCCATGCTCACGGCTCGGTTTTCCGGTTTCCCAACTGAGTGCAGAAGTTCTGACAGGCGTTGACGGCATCCATATGCACACGCTCTGTGAGCAGGAGTTCGAGCCTCTCCAGCGTACATGGAACGCGGTCAAAGATAAGCTCGCACCGTATTTCGGCCAGCTGAAGTGGATCAACTTCGGCGGTGGTCATCATATCACTCGTGAGGATTACGACCGCGAAGCCCTTATCGCCTTCATCAAAGATGTGCGCGCAGAAACGGGCCTGGAAGTCTATTTGGAGCCAGGTGAAGCTGTTGCTCTGGATGCAGGCATCCTGATTGGCGAAGTTTTGGACCTGCCAAAGAACGGCATGGATCTGGCAATCGTGGACATTTCCGCAACCTGTCATATGCCGGACGTCATCGAGGCACCATATCGTCCGGCCATGCTGGATGAAGCGGAAGAGGGGCATACATACCGCTTCGGCGGTCCATCTTGCCTTGCGGGCGATGTCATCGGGGATTACACCCGGGCAGAGCCACTCCAGATTGGCGACCGTTTCGCGTTTCTTGACCAGGCGCACTATTCGATGGTGAAAACCAACACCTTCAATGGTGTTCCTCTACCAACAATCGCCCTTTGGAACTCTGAGAGCGACGAACTCAAGATTATTCGCGAGTTCTCCTACGATGATTTCCTGAACCGTCTTTCCTAAAGGTACAAAATGTCTGTTTTTCTCGACAGTGAGCTAACTGAAGCAGAACGCAAGGCAGAAGGCGCACTCTTCACCATCATTCCGATGCCCCTGGAGCGCACTGTTTCTTATGGCTCGGGCACCGTCAAGGGGCCGGAAGCTATTATCGAAGCAAGCAACGAGCTCGAACGCGGCAGTAATGGCGTTGAACCATGCTCTTCCGGCATCTCTACGCAAGAGCCAGTCGTGTGCGATGGACCTCTTCCTGAGGTGATGGAACGTCTGGCACAGCGCACGGAAGCTGCGGTCAAAGCTGGCAAGATCCCGGTTACGCTCGGCGGCGAACACTCTATATCCTACGGCGCTGTGACCGGTGTCGCTCGCGCGCTTGGTAAGCCGGTAGGGATCGTGCAGGTAGATGCACACGCAGACCTGCGCATTGCGTATCAAGGTGAAAAGCATTCTCACGCCTCTGTCATGAACCTTCTGGTGGAAGAGGGGAACTCCCTCGCTCAGTTCGGCGTACGCGCACTCTGCCAGCAGGAAATGGATAGTCGCTCAGAGAACAAGGTGTTCTTTGTCGATGCGGAAGAGCTGGTGACCAAAGGCTTGCATGCTGTTGATTTGCCGGAAGACTTCCCAGAGGACATCTACATTTCCTTTGATGTCGACGGCCTTGATCCATCCCAAATGCCAGCCACCGGCACACCGGTTCCAGGAGGCCTTGGCTACTATCAGGCCATTCATCTTGTGGAACATGCCCTCAAAGACCGCAAGTGCGTCGGTCTTGATATAGTCGAACTGGCACCTGACGGTAATGCCGCATGGGACTTCACCGCCGCTCAGATCACCTACCGTCTCATGGCTGCCGCGCTGTCCTCACAGGGCTGATCGCTAAGTTAATCAATCAAAACGGAGGGCTGCGATCAATTGATTGCAGCTCTTTTCATTTATGCTCCCATTTGCCCTAAATCTGCACCTTTGACTTACTTACCTAGCAGATTGAGTTCTTTTGCCCGCTCACGGATCTGAATGCACACGACACCACTTGCATCCTCATGAGCATCTTCCAGCGTATGCTGAACCTCACCCGCCAAGCTGATACTTTGCTGAACAAGGATGATGTAGTTTGGCGTAGTTTTGAGTTTATTTTCCCTGATGTAATCCAGTGTCCGCTCGTGCACGATGCCGAGCTCACAGAAGTTATCCATCGTGTCGATCAGAAAAATCTCTTTGATCATATCTTTGGGCACTTGCGCCAAAGCAGGCACAGCGAGCGAACAGGAGAGGCCGGCAGCCAAAACTAAGCGTTTCATCGAAAATCCCCGTGAAGAAAGTGCCAGTGTGACTACGCCGCTTCCGACTGTCTATCTTGCAATTTCCTCAAAGGCATTCTGAAGGACTGAGTTCAATTTCCGGATACAGCGGCCCAGACGGCTGCCAACACTCACTCTCTTTTTCCGGGAACTCAGGCTATTTTGCTTTAGCCCAGAAAGCAAAAAACCCACCGCGAAGGTGGGTTCTTTTTTGCCTTATCTATCACTAAGATAGATGGCGGAGAGGGTGGGATTCGAACCCACGAGACGCTTCCACGCCCGCCGGTTTTCAAGACCGGTGCATTCAACCACTCTGCCACCTCTCCGGCGCTGTGTGGTGTGGGCTCTATTTCGTTCATGCGGCCCTCAAAGTCAAGCGCGCGTAAAACTTGTTCCACAGCATGAATTTATTTTTTTCACAGTGAAATCAATCAGTCCTATCAAAACCGCCATTTCCCCTAAGGAAGTTAGCTTAGGCAAAAATCTCTCTTTCTTGTGGAGACATTTTGATCGGATTCAGTTAAGGTTTATCGGCTATCTTTTTAATATTGGTTCAGTTTGTAGTGAGCTCGGGTATTTCTGCTCAACCAATCTGAAATCCGTCAGTGCCGAACATGTAGTGAGTAACAACGGTATGACTTCTTTACTGAATTGGGGCTATTCGGTGAAAGCACCTGCTCCCGAAACGATCAAACGCGTAGCAACCAGCATATCTGTGGTTGCCCTGTGCGCAGGCATTGCAGCCTGCGGTGGCGGCATGGATAAAGTGAAGTTCAGTGAAAAGAAATACGGCGTAGCTGCAAGTCCTCGTGTGGTGAAAGGCTCTAAACCTGTTCCCAAAGGAGGAGGGCGCGCTGTTGTTGGCAAACCGTATAAAGTGGCCGGCAAGTGGTACTATCCCAAAAGGGACGACAACTACAAGAAAACCGGTAAGGCATCATGGTATGGCCCAACTTTCCATGGCCGCAAAACTGCTAACGGTGAAATCTTCGATCGTAACGCACTGACTGCAGCGCATCCAACCATGCCGCTACCAAGCTATGCCAAAGTGACAAATCTTCAGAACGGCAAGTCCATGGTTGTGCGTGTGAATGACCGCGGTCCGTTCCATGACAATCGTATCATCGACTTGTCAGAACGCGTTGCTGGCATGCTCGGCACCAAATCCAGCGGTGTTGCAAAAGTTCGCGTGGAGTACGTCGGTCGTGCGCCACTCCATGGGCGGGATGAGAAAAAGCTTCTAGCGTCCTATTCCGGCAATGGTGGAAACTGGAATGGTGGCAGCTCTGCGCCGCGCACCATGTTCGCCTTTGCAAATCCTGTGAACCGTATCTCTGGCCCAGCACCAATGCCAAAAAGCAGGCCATACGACACACCTATTCTGGCAGCGGAGAACGTTCTGGCGTTCAATGCCAACCAGCTTGATCCAGCAGTGGTTTACGAACGTAACCTGAGCACAACACAGGTTGCGTCCATCAGCAGCTTTAAAAACCGGATCAACAGCGCATTGTCCACCGGCGCAAATCCAAACGCTCCGAAACCAGCCATTGCTGCACAGCCTGTTTCGACTTCCTTTGGAACATCTCTGCTGCCACCACCAAGCTCTGGGGTCTACAAAACGCCTACCAGCACTGCGCCAACCTTCCAGACTGGCAATGCAATTTCATCTTATGCATCTGAGCACAGGCTCAACAGTGCGCATGATGCATTCAAGTCTGTTTCTGGTGGCTCAGGCCTGAAAGAGCTACTGCTATCTCATACTGGTCAAAATCACTAAGTCATTTAGTTCTAAACGGCTTTACCCAGTCAGCACACCTGCGTTAGTGTTTGTTTTAAAGGATGGGGCGTAGCATAGCCCCACCAAAATCAATCAGGGAGACGCAGGCGTGCAAGTTGGGTGGCAGAAGTGCAAACAGCATAAATCTCAAGACAACTGCAAGTACTGGACATCTCCTAAAAACTGGAGAGCATCAGCCATAGCTGCATTGGCGTTCTGCAGCATACTCGCAGCCCCAACGGCTCAAGCTGTCGAAATCAAAGCCAAAGCTGCAACGCTCTACGATTTCACAAACAAGTCGCTCGTTTTCTCCAAAAACTCTCAGGTTCTGATGGCTCCGGCCAACCTGACAAAGCTGATGACTGCCGTGACCGTTCAGCAGGCCATCCATGCTGGTGACATCACGCCACAAACCATGTTCAAGGTTAGTGAGCATGCTTGGCGCACTGGCGGTGCACCAGCACGCGTCACAACAATGTTTGCGCGACTGAACTCATCGGTGTCTGTCAATGATCTGATGTATGGACTGATAGTACACAGCGCAAACGATGCCGCAATCATTTTGGCTGAGGGGCTTGCTGGTAGTGAAGAAAACTTTGCCCAGGAAATGAACAAGCTGGCCAAGTCCATTGGTATGGAGAACTCAAACTTCACCAACCCAACTGGCTTTCCCGATGAAAACCACAAGACCACACTCGAAGATCTGACTCTTCTCGCAGCGTATGTTCTGGAACATGAGCCGGAGTTGCATTCCGTCTTTGCCATGGACCGCTTCACCTGGAACAAGATCACCCAGCGCAACAAAAACCCGCTCATACGTGACATCGAAGGCCTTGATGGGTTTGGTGCAGGGTTCTCTGAGCGAGAGGGCTTCGCGGCACTCGGAACGCTGGATAGCAACGGTCACCGCTATGTTGCAGCAATTGCAGCCTCTCCAACGCTTCAAGATCGCGTGCAGGATATGAAAACCCTGCTGCTGCCCACGTTTTCCGGCTTGAAGCTGCAACAGTTCTTTCGCAAAGGCGAACTTGTTAGTGATGCACGAGTCTACGGTGGCAAGAAAACCACTGTATCTTTGAAGACAAATGATGCTGTCGCCACGCTCATCAACCCGAATGAGAAAGACAAGTATAAGCTCCGTGTCGTCTACAATGGCCCCATTCCAGCACCTATTGAAAAAGGAATGGAAGTGGGAGAACTGCAAGTTCTTTCCAAAAATGACGTGATTTATCGGGCAACACTGGTTACAGGAGAGGATGTAGCCATTGGAGACCTTCAGGGCCGCGCATGGGATGCCCTTGGAGAGTTCTTCTACCAGTTGTTTTAGCACCGGGTTTCAGCACTATTGAATTCCGAAGGTCTTGGAGGCCTGTTCGACGTTGTCGGGTATTTTTATCAGTTTTGAAGGCGGTGAAGGCGCCGGTAAGTCGACTCAAATCCAGCGCTTACGCGACAAACTCGCGGCCAAAGGAATTGAAGCTGTCACCACACGCGAACCCGGCGGTTCACAAGGCGCTGAGCTCGTTCGCGAAGTGCTCCTGTCAGGCGCAGCAAAAGACTACGGTGTCACTGCCGAAGCCGTTCTGTTTGCAGCAGCCCGTGCTGACCACATCGACACACTCATCAAACCGGCGCTCGAGGACGGCAAATGGGTTCTGTGTGACCGCTTTGCAGACTCATCCCGCGTTTATCAGGGTGAATCTGGCGTACCCACACCAACTGTAGAAGCTCTGCAGCAAGTTGCTATCGCTGGTCACAAGCCGGATATGACGTTGCTCATTAACGTAACGCCCGAAGTTGGCTTGGCCCGCGTCTCAAAGCGCACAGCTCCAGTTGAGTTTGATGGACCAGATCGGTTTGAAACAGATACATTGGATACGCACCGCCGCCGACAAGAGCTGTTTCTGGAAATGGCCCGCAATGAGCCAGATCGCATCGTGGTGATTGACGGCGACCAGCCTCAGGATAAGGTAACCGATGACATCTGGCAGGCAGTACAGGACCGCTTCGCTGAGCAGATCCTGCAGGAAACAGGCGAACCTGACGCAAACAGGGAAGGGTGAGTATGGCCAAAGCTCCCATAATCGAAGAAGTCCCTGAATTTGACGAGGTCGACGGCCTGCCGCTCCCACGCGAGCAAACACGTCTTTACGGCCATGAATTGGCTGAGACAGAACTGCTTGACGCCTATAGATCGCAGCGGTTTCATCATGCTTGGATTCTCGGTGGCCCCAAAGGCATCGGTAAAGCCACGCTTGCATTTCGTTTCGTACGCTTCATCCTTGAACATCCTGATCGCTTTTCAACGCCTGTTATGGCAGCCAACAGCCTGTACGTTCCACCAGAAAGCCATAATGCACAAATGGTTGCCGCAGGTTCCCATGCAGACCTTCTGCATTTACGCCGTCCGTGGGATTTGAAAGGCAAACGATTCAAACGAGATCTTCCGGTCGATGAAGTGCGTAGGACGACAGGTTTCTTCGGCTCTACGGCAGCTGGTGGTAACTGGCGTATCTGTATTGTTGATTCTGCCGATGATATGAACCAATCCGCTGCAAACGCGCTCCTCAAAATCCTTGAAGAGCCGCCAAAACAGTCCTTGTTCATTCTGCTCTCCCACAATCCAGGTCGGTTGCTGCCAACAATCCGTTCCAGATGCCGCAAACTCACCATGCGCAAATTGGAAGAGCCGATGATTGAGCATGCCCTTACAGAAATGGGATGTGGTCCATCCGGCAACACAGATGCCCTTCACACGCTGGCTGATGGGAGCTTACGTCAGGCAGCACTGGCTGCAAACGGCGGTGCGCTGGATATAGCGCAAGAGTTCACCGGGCTGGTTGAAACCATCACAAATCTGGACATGATCCGTGCGCATGGCTTTGCAGATAAGATTGCAGCACGCGGTGCAGAGGATGCCTGGAACACATTTTTGGAGCTTGCGCGCACATTCTTGAGCAATCAACTGCGTAAAGATGCAAGCACAAAGCCGGATGCGCTTGTCAGGTGGGCTGACTTGTGGGAAAAGGTTGGCCGCGCTGCTTCAACGGCAGATGCTTTAAACCTCGATCGGAAGCAAGTTGTGTTGACTTTCCTCGTTGACCTGCGGAAAGCAAGCTCTAGCTGACGTACGACTGTTATCTTTGAGCCAACACTCAAAGAACTTTCCAGATTTAGATCCCGGATCAAGAGATCACCTTAGGATATGACAGAAAAATCGCCTTTCTATATTACAACGGCAATTTCCTACCCAAATGGTGAGCCGCATATCGGCCACGCCTACGAGGCAATTGCAACTGACGTGCTGGCCCGTTTCCAGAGACTGGATGGCCGTGAAGTACACTTCCTGACTGGTACGGACGTACACGGCCAGAAGATGCTTCAGACCGCCGTCAAGGAAGGCATGTCACCATCAGATCTTGCTGACAAGAACTCCAAACTCTTCCGCGAAATGGTGGAGATGCTTGGCTGTTCCAACGACGATTTCATTCAGACCAACGAAGAGCGTCATTACAAATCCTGTCAGGCAATCTGGCAGAAAATGGCTGACGCTGGCGACATCTACAAAGACAGCTACGCCGGTTGGTACTCCGTTCGCGACGAAGCCTACTATCAGGAAGGCGAGACGGAAGTTCGTGAAGACGGTGTTCGCTATGGCCCTCAGGGTACACCTGTTGAATGGGTTGAAGAGGAAAGCTATTTCTTCCGTCTCTCAGCTTACGAAGACAAGCTGATTGAGCTTTACGAGAAAAACCCTGACTTTATCGGTCCAAACGCACGCCGCAACGAAGTGATGAGCTTCGTAAAAGGTGGCTTGAAAGACCTTTCTATCTCTCGCACCACCTTCGACTGGGGCATCCCGGTTCCAGGTGATGAAAAGCACGTTATGTACGTTTGGGTCGATGCACTGACCAACTACATCACCGCGCTTGGCTATCCTGATATGGACGGCGATATGGCTAAGTTCTGGCCTGCAAACGCTCATATCATCGGTAAGGATATCATCCGCTTCCACGCAGTGTACTGGCCAGCATTTCTGATGTCTGCTGGTGTTCCATTGCCTGAGCGCGTGTTTGCGCACGGTTTCCTCTTCAACTCCGGTGAGAAGATGTCCAAGTCTCTGGGCAACGTGATCGCACCGCGTGATCTGGTGGAAACCTACGGTCTGGATCAGATCCGCTATTTCTTCCTACGTGAAGTTCCATTCGGTCAGGATGGCAACTACAACCACGAAGCAATGGTGAACCGCATCAACGCTGACCTTGCCAACGATATTGGCAACCTGGCTCAGCGGTCGCTCTCCATGATCTTCAAGAACTGTGAAGGCAAATTGCCGGTTCCTGGCGAATTCTCCGCTGATGATATGGCGATCTTGCAGCAGGCTGATGAGATGCTTGAAAAGTGCCGTGGCTTCATGGCTAAGCAAGAAATCCATCACGCTCTGGCGTGCGTCTGGTCAACCGTTGGCGAAGCAAACCGTTACTTCGCTTCTCAGGAGCCGTGGGCACTGAAGAAGACCGATCCAGAACGCATGGCCACAGTGCTTTACACCACCGCAGAGATCATCCGTCAGGTTGGTATTTTGGCGCAGCCAGTCATGCCGACTTCTGCAGGTAAACTGCTGGATCTGCTGGTGCTTTCCGACGATGAACGGTCATTTGCGCAGCTGGGTGAAGCTGGCCGTCTGCAAGGCGGTCGTGAACTGCCGAAGCCACAGGGCGTGTTCCCACGCTATGTTGAGCCGGAAACTGCAGAATAAAACGCCAATCTATCTGGCTTGAAGGGGAGGCGCATGAGCCTCCCTTTTTTATGAGGGAGATGCACTGGCATTTCCCGCGAGGGATATCACAAGAGGTCGGTAAGGCCTATTGACAGAATCGCGCTGGAGGCGCTCTTGCTGTGACCATGTTAGTTGATAGTCATTGTCATCTGGATTTTCCGGATTTCGCAGAAGAACGCGACCAGATCATCGAGCGCGCCCACAAAGCAGGCGTCAAGCTGATGGTCACCATCTGTACGCGCGTCCGCAAGTTCGAGCAGATCAAAGAGATCGCAGAAGCCTACGACAGCGTTTATTGCTCCGTTGGAACTCACCCGCATCAGGCAGGGGAAGAGACCGACGTGACTGCAGAAGAACTGATCGAACTTTCCAAACACCCCAAAGTGGTCGCAATCGGTGAAGCTGGTCTGGACTATTTCTATGACAACGCATCCCCGGAAGATCAGGAAAAGGTCCTGCGCACGCACATCAAAGCAGCGCGTGAAACCCAGTTGCCGTTGGTAATTCATAGCCGCGATGCTGACGACGATATGATGCGTATCTTGGAAGAAGAAATGAAAGTAGGAGCCTTTCCAGCACTGCTTCACTGCTTCTCCTCTGGCAAAGAACTGGCAATGAAGGGCCTTGAGCTTGGCCTTTACGTGTCCTTCTCCGGCATTCTCACATTCAAGCGTTCCACAGAGCTGCGTGAGATCGCAGCGGAACTGCCAATAGATCGCCTTCTTGTTGAAACAGACGCACCGTATCTTGCTCCGCAACCATGGCGCGGAAAGCGCAATGAGCCAGCTTATGTGGCACACACCAACAAGGTACTGGCAGAAGCTCTCGGTGTTTCAGAAGAAGAGATGGCTGAAGCCACGACACAAAACTTCCTGCGCCTGTTTTCCAAGGTGCCACAGCCAGCGTGATTGGCTAGACTGACGCGGATCGTATTGCCACTATTCTTTGAGAGGACCAATGACCAGCAATTTTAAGGTCACCATTCTGGGCTGCGGCTCATCGACCGGCGTGCCACGGATTGGCGGAGATTGGGGTGTCTGCGATCCCAATGAGCCCAAAAACCGCCGCCGTAGATGTGCACTGCTGGTCCAGAGGTTCTCCGAGACCGGCACCACCACCATTGTCGTTGATACCGGCCCAGACTTACGCGAGCAAATGCTGGCTGCTGGTGTTACGCATGTTGACGCTGTCCTGTACACTCATGCCCATGCAGACCACTTGCACGGCATCGATGATCTGCGCTTTTTTGCACTCATGCAGCGCGCCAAAGTACCTGTCTACATGGATGAGTTCACGTCAAAGCGCGTCCGGTCAGCCTTTGACTATTGCTTCGTGACACCACCAGGCTCCGGCTATCCACCAATCTTGAGTGAGAACCGGCTGACCGACGGAACACCGGTTACCATTGACGGAGCAGGGGGACCAATCACTGCTCTGCCATTTCTCGTTCATCATGGTGATATTGATGCCCTTGGCTTCCGTTTTCAGGATCTGGCCTACACGCCAGATGTCAACGACATCCCGGAAAGCAGCTTTCATGCATTGAAGGGGCTGGACACATGGATCATCGATGCACTGCGTGAGAAACCGCACCAAAGCCACTTCTGCGTTAATGATGCGCTGGAGTGGATTGAGCGGATGAAACCGGCAAACAGCATCCTCACCAACTTGCACTGTGATTTGGATTATCAGCGATTGAAATCACAGTTGCCTGAGAACGTGTCTCCCGCTTTTGATGGCCGGGCAGTCGAATTTCCTGCACATGCGACGGTTTAAAGCCGTCGCATTTTTTATGATACCTACACAGAATCATTACTTGCCACGGCTCCGCTTTTTGTGCTGATATAGATATATCAGTGGCGCGTGCGTGATAAATATATTTTTCAAGCCGGTTTAGTCGGCTCACTCAACATCAGACATAAACTTATAAAATACAACAGGTTACAGACATTTTCTGTAGCATCACATATATTTTATGCTTAGATATTTTATGTTTGAAATAATTCAAAAAACCTGTCACGCTTGTCCCAAGTTGAAATTAGGCGCTTGCAGCCTGAGGGGGAGAGAGCAATGAAAGTCGCATGTCTTGGAGGCGGCCCGGCAGGTCTTTATTTCGCAATCAGTATGAAACTCCGTGATCCTCAACATGAGGTCACAGTCATTGAGCGGAATAAGTTTGACGACACCTTTGGATGGGGTGTTGTTCTTTCAGATGAGACGCTGGACAACTTCAAGGCTAACGACGAAAAGAGCGCAGAAGCCATTCGCGCTCACTTTGCCTACTGGGATGATATCGCAGTCCACTACAGAGACACCTGCCATGTCTCTAGTGGTCACGGCTTCTGCGGCATTGGCCGCAAGCAGCTGCTTCTGCTCCTTCAGGACCGGGCGCGCGAACTTGGCGTGAACATGGAGTTTGAGCGGAACTACACCAGCGCCAAAGAGTTCATGGGCGACTACGATCTCGTTGTTGCAGCAGATGGTCTGAACTCCACCAGCCGCACCGAGTTTGCTGAACACTTCAAACCAGACATCGACACCCGCAAATGTAAGTTCGTCTGGCTCGGCACGCACCAAAAGTTCGACGATGCCTTCACCTTTATCTTTGAAGAAACAGAGCACGGATGGATTTGGGCACACGCCTATCAGTTTGACGATGATACCGCGACCTTCATCGTAGAGTGTACCGAAGAGACCTACGAAGCATTCGGCTTCGCAAACATGAGCCAGGCAGAATCCTGCCGAACCTGCGAAAAGATCTTCGAAAAGCATCTCGGCGGCAATGAGTTGATGACCAACGCGAACCACATCCGCGGTTCCGCATGGATCAACTTCCCACGTGTTCTTTGCGAAAAGTGGTCTCACGAGAACCTCGTTCTGATGGGCGACGCTGCTGCAACCGCGCACTTCTCCATCGGCTCAGGCTCAAAGCTTGCCATGGAAAGTGCAATCGCACTGGCAGACTACCTACACAGCGAAAAGTCCGTTCAGGATGCTTTCCAGAAATACGAGGACGAGCGCCGCTTGGAAGTGTTGAAACTCCAGTCCGCAGCACGTAACTCTCTCGAATGGTTTGAGAACGTTGAACGCTATCTGCATCTGGATCCCGTCCAGTTCAACTACTCACTTCTAACCCGCTCTCAGCGTATCTCTCACGAGAACCTTCGCGAGCGCGATGCGGAGTGGTTGGGAACTGCAGAAGGCTGGTTCCAAAATCAGGCTGGTGTATCTGACACCGACAATGCACCGCGCCCGCCAATGTTTGCGCCGTTCAAACTGCGCGAGATGGAACTGAATAACCGCGTGGTTGTTTCTCCAATGGCGCAGTATAAAGCGGAAAACGGAACTGTTTCTGATTGGCATCTGGCCCACTACGGCGAACGCGCCAAAGGCGGTGCTGGTATGGTGGTCGTGGAAATGACCTGTGTGAGCGCAGATGGTCGTATCACCCCAGGCTGTCCGGGCCTTTATGCGCCGGAACATGAGAAGGCGTGGAAACGCATCACAGGTTTTGTCCATGAACACAGCCACGCAAAAATCTGCTGCCAGCTCGGCCATGCGGGACCAAAAGGGTCAACTCAACTCGGTTGGGAAGAGATGGACGCACCTTTGAAAGACGGCAACTGGTCTCTGCTCGCAGCTTCTCCAGTTGCTTGGTCTGAACGCAACCAGACACCAAAGCAGATGGATCGTGCGGACATGGACCGCGTGAAAGACGAGTTCGTGAACGCAGCCAAAATGGCAGATGCCTCAGGTTTCGACATGATCGAAGTCCACTGCGCCCACGGCTATCTGCTGTCGTCCTTCATCTCACCGCTCACCAACAAGCGCGAAGATGAGTATGGCGGTTCTCTCGAAAACCGTATGAGATACCCACTGGAAGTCATCAAAGCCCTGCGTGAAGCATGGCCACAGGACAAACCAATGTCTGTGCGTATCTCCGCAACAGACTGGGTCGAGGACGAAGGACTTACTCCGGAAGAAGCCGTTGAAATCGCACGCATGCTCGATGCAGTTGACGTTGATATCTGTGACGTATCCGCAGGCCAGACCAGCACACGTGCACAGCCCGTGTATGGCCGCATGTTCCAGGTGCCGTTCTCAGACCGCATCCGCAACGATGCCGGCATGAAAACCATGGCAGTAGGCAACATCTACGAGCCAGACCACGTGAACTCGATCCTAATGGCAGGTCGCGCAGATCTTGTCTGCCTGGCACGTCCACACCTGTCAGATCCGTATTGGACCCTGCACGCAGCGGCAGAACTTGGTGACAAAGGCGTTTACTGGCCAGAACCATATCATGCAGGTCGTGACCAGTTGTACCGTCTGGCAGAACGCGCCGAGACCATGAAAGTTCGCGTGTAAGGAAGAGCAGTTTGGAAAAGCATGCAGTCATAACAGGTGGTGGGACAGGCGTTGGGGCCGAAATTGCCCGCCACCTCGCGGGGGCCGGAGTAAAGGTCACCGTGGCAGGACGCAGACGCGAGCCGCTTGATCTGGTCGCAAGCGCTAACAGCCGCATTAAGGCGGTGACAGCAGACATCACAGATGTGGTGTCCGTTGCCCAACTGTTCGAAAAGGCTGTTGAGGCAAACGGTCCAGTCAACATCGTGATTGCCAATGCGGGCGCAGCTGAATCTGCACCATTTGGCAAGATTGACCGGGACGGTTTCCAACGCATGCTCGACATCAACCTGACTGGTACATTTCTGACCTTCCAGAAGGGGCTGGAGCATCTGAAAGGGCAGGAGTTCGGACGCTTGATAGCAATCGCTTCAACAGCAGGTCTGCGTGGGTATTCCTACGTCTCTCATTATGCCGCTGCCAAGCATGGGGTTGTCGGCATGGTCAGATCACTTGCTCTTGAACTTGCCAGCAAGCCTTTTACGGTCAATGCTGTGTGTCCTGGATTCACAGAGACCCCAATGTTGCAACGCTCAATTGAAAACATCATGCAGAAAACCGGAATGAACGAAGAGCAGGCCCGCGCTGCGCTCTATAAGGACAACCCGCAGCAGCGTTTTATCCAGCCGGATGAAGTCGCCGCAACGGTTGCTTGGCTCATCAGCGACGGCGCCCGTTCAGTCACCGGACAATCCATTTCGGTATCAGGAGGCGAGACCCAATGACAGCCTCTCAGGAAATGCTCAAAGCAAACAACGCAACCGATGACAAATCCCGTGTTCGCCTCTGGCTGAGGCTACTTCGTGCCTCTCGCGCAATTGAAAGCGAACTGCGGGAACGGCTGCGCACCACATATAACGTAACTCTGCCGCGCTTTGATGTGATGGCAGCACTGTACCGGGAGCCAGAGGGCATGCTCATGTCTCAGCTCTCAAAATACCTGATGGTATCCAACGGCAACGTTACCGGCCTCATAGATCGCCTGACCACGGACGGGTTAGTTCAGCGCACATTGAGAGACGGCGACCGCAGAACCTCGGTTGTTCTGCTCACCAAAGCTGGCAGAGAAAATTTCGAGCAAATGGCCGCAAGTCATCGTGAATGGATCAACGAGCTTCTCTCGCACTTTTCTCCGGAAGAAGCTGAAACACTTGCCGAGACCCTGAAGGTATTCGCCAGCGATTGGGAGGGGGAGGCCCGATAATGCTAACAACCTACAAAATGGCGGATCTGCAGCCAAAACATTTCCTCTGGCGCATGGAAGGCGACGTCGCAATCATCCAGCTTGACCGCCCGGACCGCAAAAACCCGCTGACTTTTGAGAGCTATGCCGAACTGCGCGATACATTTCGCGATCTGGTTTATGCCGATGACGTCAACGCAGTGGTGATTGCCTCCAATGAGGGCAACTACTGCTCTGGTGGCGATGTCCATGACATCATCGGACCGCTTGTCTCCATGGACATGAAGGATCTGCTGAAGTTCACCCGCATGACCGGTGATCTGGTCAAAGCCATGATCAACTGCACCAAGCCAATCATTTCAGCTGTAGACGGTATCAGCGTGGGTGCAGGTGCTATCATGGCAATGGCTTCTGATCTGCGCATTGGCACACCTGATGCCAAAACCGCCTTCCTGTTCACCCGCGTTGGCCTTGCTGGCTGTGACATGGGCGCATGCGCCATTCTTCCACGCATCATCGGACAAGGCCGTGCAGCCGAGCTGCTCTATACAGGCCGTTCGATGAGCGCAGAAGAGGGCTACACTTGGGGCTACTTCAACTCCATGTCCACCTCTGAAGCCTTGGAAGCCGATGCCATTCGCATGGCGCAGCGCATCACCGCCGGTCCAAACTTTGCCCATGGCATCACCAAGACCCAGCTCAATCAGGAATGGAACATGGGTCTGGATCAGGCCATTGAGGCTGAAGCACAGGCACAAGCCATCTGCATGCAGACCAAAGACTTTGAAACTGCCTACAAGGCTTTCGTAGCAAAAGAAAAACCGGTTTTCGAGGGAGCGTAAATGGCTGACACCACCTTCCTCACATGGCCGTTTTTTGAAGAAAAACACCGAGAGCTGGCCGAAGCTATTGAAACTTGGTGCTGCGAGAACCTTCCCGCAGACCACTCTGACACGGATGCTGCCTGTATCAAGCTCGTAAATGATCTTGGTACCGCAGGCTTCCTCAAGCTCACTGCCGTTGATCCAGCAGATCCCAAACCGCTGGATGTCCGCAGCCTGTGCATCATGCGCGAAACTCTGGCCCGTCATGACGGCCTGGGAGACTTCGCCTTTGCCATGCAGGGCCTTGGGACAGGCGCTATCAGTCTGTTTGGCACCCCGGAGCAGCAGCAGTGGCTCAACAAGACCAGAGCAGGTCAGACACTTTCTGCCTTTGCTCTGACAGAACCAGATTCCGGCTCTGACGTTGCAAACATAGTGCTATCAGCCATCCGCGATGGCGATGATTATGTGCTCAACGGTGAAAAGACCTGGATTTCCAACGGTGGCATTGCTGGCCTTTACGTTGTCTTCGCAAGGACGGGCGAAGCACCGGGCGCTAAAGGCATCAGCGCCTTTATCGTACCAGCAGATACACCGGGCCTGACCATTGAAGAACGGCTCGATGTCATGGCACCACATCCGCTGGCGCGGTTGGGCTTTAAGCAACTGCGCATTCCTGCTGCAAACCGCATTGGAGGTGCTGGAGAGGGCTTCAAGATTTCAATGTCGGTTCTGGATGTCTTCCGCTGCACTGTTGGCGCTGCCGCTTTGGGCTTTGCCCGCCGCGCATTGGAAGAAGCTGTTGCCCGCGCAACAACCCGCAAACTGGGTAGCGGCGTTCTGGCAGATATGCAGATGGTGCAGGGTCATTTGGCGGAAATGGCCATCGATATTGATGCATCCGCACTCCTGATCTACCGCGCAGCCTGGACGAAGGATATGGGCGCTGCACGGGTGTCCCGCGAAGCGGCCATGGCAAAGCAGTTCGCAACAGATCAGGCACAACAAATTATTGATAAGGCAGTACAAATCCACGGAGGCGAGGGCGTCCGTTCGGGCAATACTGTCGAAAAACTTTATCGCGAAATCAGAGCCCTTCGCATTTACGAAGGTGCCTCCGATGTTCAAAAAATAATAGTAGCAAGGCAATTGCTTTCTCAGGAGGGGAGAAATGCTGGGACCAAGCGCACACAAGGACACCTTCACAAGGGACAGGCTGCCACCAGTTGATCAGCAGCCAGTTTTTCAGCTGGAGGGGTTTGAGTACCCAGACTACATCAACGCCGCAGTAGAGCTGACCGACAAAATGGTCGAGCGCGGATTTGGTGACAACATTGCTCTCATCGGCAATGGCAGGAAACGCACTTATAAGGAGCTTGCGGACTGGACGAACCGCATCGCCCGCGCCCTGCAGGAAGATTACGGTATCGAACCGGGTAACCGCGTTCTGATCCGTTCAGCCAACAACCCGGCCATGGTCGCCTGTTGGCTTGCTGCCACAAAAGCTGGCGCAGTGGTGGTCAACACCATGCCCATGCTGCGTGCTGGCGAACTGAGCCAGATCGTCGACAAGGCCGAAATCAAACTCGCCATGTGCGATCTGCGCCTCATGGAAGAGATGGAACTCTGCCTTAAGCAGAACGACCACCTGACCAAGATCGTCAGCTTTGATGGCACTGCCAACTTCGCTGGAGAGCTAGACAAGGCTGCTCTGTCAAAACCAGTACAGTTTGATGCCGTTAAGACGGGTAGGGACGATGTCTGCCTCCTGGGCTTTACATCCGGTACTACCGGTCAGCCCAAGGCAACCATGCACTTCCACCGCGATCTGCTGATCATCGCAGATGCCTACGCCAAGGAAGTGCTGGACGTGCAGCCAACAGACATTTTCGTCGGCAGTCCACCTCTGGCATTCACGTTCGGTCTTGGTGGTCTGGCGATCTTCCCGCTGCGCTTTGGTGCAACTGCAACCCTGCTGGAAACGGCTGGCCCGAAGCAGCTCATTGAAATTATTGAGACCTACAAGGCGACCATTTCCTTCACGGCTCCAACAGCTTACCGCGCCATGATGGCCGCCATGGAGGAGGGCGCAGACCTGTCCTCGCTGCGTATCGCGGTTTCAGCGGGTGAAACACTGCCTGCCCCTGTTTTCGAACAATGGAAGTCTAAAACCGGCATTCCAATGCTGGACGGAATTGGCGCAACGGAAATGTTGCACATCTTTATTTCCAATCACTTGGAAGACGCCAAACCGGCCACTACTGGCCGCGTAATCAAAGGCTACTCTGCAAAGGTGGTGGATGAGGAGATGAAGGAGGTTCCACGCGGTACAGTTGGCAAACTGGCTGTAAGAGGACCGACAGGCTGCCGGTACATGCAGGATGACCGACAGCAGAAATATGTGCGTGAGGGCTGGAATTTAACAGGAGATGCCTTTTATCAGGACGAAAAAGGCTACTTCCACTTCGCAGCTCGCGCAGACGACATGATCATCACGTCCGGTTACAACGTTGCCGGGCCTGAGGTCGAGGCTGCTTTGCTAAGCAGCCCGGAAGTGTCCGAGTGTGCAGTTATAGGCGTGCCTGATGAGGATCGGGGACAGATTGTCGAAGCACATGTGGTGCTGGTGGAGGACCACCCACAAGATGCAGAAGTCATCAAACGTCTTCAGGACTATGTAAAATCTACTATAGCGCCTTATAAATACCCTCGTTCACTTAAACTGGTAGATTCGCTACCAAAAACCGCGACTGGGAAAATTCAAAGATTCCGCCTGAAGGAACAACCGGTCGAGGATAAATCAGGGGAACTTATATGAAAAAACTCGTTTCAGCCGGAGTAGCCGCCCTTCTGTGTTGTACAGCTGGCGTGGCGCAAGCCGAAGTCAAAATCGGCATGATCACCACCTTGTCAGGCGGTGGCTCCACACTCGGTATCGACGTCCGCGATGGCTTTGAGCTCGCTCTCAAACAGGCAGGCGCTTCCGATGTTAAGCTGCTGGTAGAAGATGACGCCCGCAAGCCGGACGTTGCCAAAAAATTGGCAGACAAGTTCATTCAAAAAGACAAGGTTGATATTCTGACCGGCATTATCTGGTCTAACCTTGCCATGGCGGTTGTTCCATCAGCCACCCGCAAAGGAACTCTTTACGTCAGCCCGAATGCAGGCCCATCTGCACTGGCGGGTAAAGCATGCCACGAGAACTACTTCAACGTGGCTTGGCAGAACGACAACCTCCACGAAGCAATGGGGTCGCACGCCAACAAAGCTGGCTACAAAAAGACCTTCATTCTGGCACCAAACTACCCAGCTGGTACAGACGCTCTGAAGGGCTTCAAGCGTATGTACAAGGGTGAGCTGGCAGGTGAGCTCTTCACCAAGCTCGGTCAGGACGATTACGCTGCAGAAATCGCACAGATCCGCGCGTCCGGTGCTGACAGTGTGTTCTTCTTCCTGCCAGGCGGCATGGGCATTGCGTTCATGAAGCAGTACGCCCAGTCCGGCGTTGATGTGCCTGTCATGGGTCCGGCCTTCTCCTTCTCGCAGGACATTCTGCCTGCGATCGGCGATGCAGCCCTTGGCGTAGCAAATTCCTCGCAGTGGGGTAAGGACATCGAGAGCGAAGTAAACGCCAAGTTCGTCAAAGGCTTCAAGGAAGCTTATGGCCGCTTGCCATCACTTTACGCATCTCAGGGCTACGACGCTGCAAACCTGATCCTCTCTGCAATGGCGAAAGCTGATGTGAACGACAAGGACGACTTCCGCGCAGCACTGAAAGAGGCAGACTTTGCTTCCGTACGCGGTGATTTCAAGTTCGGCAACAACAACCACCCAATTCAGGACATTTACGTCCGTGAGGTGATTAAAGAAGACGGCCAGATCACCAACAAAATCGTTGGAGTCGCAATCAAAGGCCATCAGGATGCTTACGCATCCAAGTGCCGCATGAAGTAAGTCAACTTATTGAACTAACAATATTAATCAGCGGGGAATCCCAATTCTTCTCCGCTGATCCCCTCATACTGATCTGATAATGAAAAAGAAGCCTCGGGAATATCATAAATGACGGCAGCTTTGATTTTTGAGCAGATATTGAACGGGCTGCAATTCGGTCTCACTTTGTTTCTGATGGCAGCTGGCCTCACGCTGGTGTTCGGCGTGATGGGCCTGATCAACCTCGCTCATGGCTCGCTTTATATGATCGGTGCCTTTTGTTGCGCTTGGATCACTCAGCAGACCGGCTCTTTCTGGCTGGGTCTGGGCGGTGGTGTCCTTGGAGCAGCAGCAGCAGGCGCTCTCATCGAAATGCTTGTCATCCGCAGGCTTTATGACCGCGATCACCTGGATCAGGTGCTCGCAACCTTCGCACTCATTCTCATTTTCTCCGAAGGCACCCGTATGGTGTTCGGCTCCATGCCGCTTTACCTCAACATCCCTGAGGCAATGAGCGGAACCGTAGCCTTGCCGGGCGTGGAAGCCTATCCGGTCTACCGCCTGTTTATCATTCTGGCGGCACTGGCCGTTGCTGTGCTCCTATACATGCTCATTTCCAAAACACGCCTTGGCATGCGGATCCGCGCCGGTGAAAGCGACCGCGAGATGATCGCAGCCCTCGGTGTTGATATCAAAACGCTTTACACCATTGTCTTCGCTCTGGGTGCTGCGATCGCTGGCCTTTCTGGAACGCTCGTCGGCGCACTACGCTCTGTTCAGGTTGGCATGGGCGAGCCTGTTCTCATTCTGGCTTTCGTGGTCATCGTCATTGGCGGCATTGGCTCCATCAAAGGCGCCTTGATCGGCTCTATCCTGATTGGTCTGGTCGACACGCTTGGCCGCATTTTCCTGCCGGTTATTCTGAAGTTCTTCATGGAAAACGCCAGCGCGAACAGCGTTGGAGCAGCTCTGTCGTCTATGCTCATCTACCTGATGATGGCTGGCATTCTGGCAGTAAAACCAAAGGGGCTCTTCAATGCAGCAAACTGATACAGCTCCTCAATCTGTCACCATGCCTAAGTTCAACCGTGAAACCATCGTCAACATCGCCGTTATGGCAATCCTGCTGGCGCTGCCTCTGTGGGCGTCGTCCATTGGCGAGGACTACTACGTCAATCTGGCAAGCCTGATCACCATCTTCGCCATCGCTGGCGTAGGCCTCAACTTTGCCATCGGGCAGGGCGGCATGGTCAGCTTCGGCCACGCAGCATTCTTTGGGATTGGCGGCTACACCACTGGCATTGCAGCCTTTCACAGCTTTGAAGAAACGCTCTTCATGGCCATGCCTTTCGCCATTTCCGGCACCAATCAGATGCTCCTCATTTGGATTGTCGCTATGGTGCTCTGTGGCCTAGCTGCACTTGCAATTGGCGCAATTTCCTTGCGTACCGAAGGCGTCTACTTCATCATGATCACTCTGGCATTTGCCCAGATGATCTACTATTTCGCCATCTCCTGGCCCACCTACGGCGGTGAAGACGGCCTGTCCATCTACCTGCGCAACGAGCTGCCTATGGTGGATGCAGAAAACGCTCTGACGTTCTTCCTTATCTGCTTCATTCTGCTGCTTGGCTCCATCTTTGTCTCCGCTCGCTTATCAGGCTCCCGCTTCGGCGCAGCCCTTGGCACGGCGCGGATGAACGAGACCCGACTGGCGACATCCGGCATCGATCCATTCCCGATCAAACTCACAGGCTTTGTCATCTCCGCGATGATCACCGGCCTAGCTGGCGCACTGTTTGCCGAGCTGAACGGCTTTGTAGGCCCTTCAATGCTCTCCTGGCACCGTTCCGGCGAGATCATGGTGTTTGTCATCCTCGGCGGCGTAGGGCGCCTCTACGGCCCTGTTATCGGCGCTGCGCTTTTCGTGCTGCTGGAAACCTACATCGGCGAATGGACAGAACACTGGCAGCTGCTGCTCGGCTTCGCCTTGCTCGGTGTCGTTCTCTTCGCCCGAGGTGGTGTGATGGGCTTGATTGCAGGGAGGGCGCGCCATGACTAAACCTGTTCTTGAAGTCAAAGGCCTACATAAAAACTTTGGCGCTCTTCAGGCCACGAAAAACGTCAGCCTGGACCTGAAACCTAATGAGTTTCATGCTCTTATCGGTCCAAATGGTGCAGGTAAGTCAACACTCATCGGACAGATTGCAGGCTGGATCACACCAGATGCTGGCAGCATCTATCTGGATGGAGAAGACGTAACTACCGAGACAGTCGCCAGCCGCTCCCGCAAGGGGTTGGGACGCAGCTTTCAGGTCTCTTCACTGGCAATGGAAGTAAGTGCACGCCGCAATGTGATGCTCTCTGTGCAGGCCAGTCAGGGCTCCAGCTTCCGGTTCTGGAAGCAGACCAAATCCGATCAGGAACTGAGGGAAACCGCGGGAAACTGGCTGAAAAAGGTCGGCCTTGGCGGACGTGAGGATATCGCGGTCTCTGAACTGTCTCACGGCGAGCGCCGTCAGGTGGAAGTGGCTTGTGCTTTGGCTCTGAAGCCCAAAGCGCTGTTGCTGGACGAGCCTATGGCAGGTCTCGGCCCGACTGGCTCAGTACAGCTCACTGAATTCCTTGAGGAAATCCGCCCGGAGATCCCGATCCTGCTCATTGAGCACGACATGGATGCTGTCTTCCGTCTGGCTGACCGTATCACGGTTCTGGTCGGCGGTGCAGCTATTCTGTCAGGTTCCGTCGACGAGATCCGTGCTAGTGCGTTGGTCAGAGAAGCCTATCTCGGGGAGGAAGCTTGATGCTGTTAGAAGTCAAAGGCTTGGAAGCCCATTATGGCGCGGCACAAGCGCTATTCGGCGTAAACCTCACCGTCAACGAAGGTGAGATGGTGGCGATGCTTGGCCGCAACGGCATGGGCAAGTCGACTACGATCAGCTCGATTTGTCAGATGGTTACACCAACCAAAGGCACCATCGAGTTCCGCGGCC
The DNA here is from genome assembly GCF_057774105.1 of Pseudovibrio sp. SCP20. Taxonomy (NCBI): domain Bacteria; kingdom Pseudomonadati; phylum Pseudomonadota; class Alphaproteobacteria; order Hyphomicrobiales; family Stappiaceae; genus Pseudovibrio; species Pseudovibrio sp. SCP20. The sequence continues at coordinate 1,304,962 of NZ_JBYMDH010000001.1, forward strand.
AAAGCCTGAACCGCATGTCCAGCCACAAGGCTGCTCGATTGGGCTTGGGGCTGGTGCCGGAAGGGCGCCGCTGCTTCCCAAACCTGTCCGTTCTGGAAAACCTCACTGCCGCTGCACGCAAAGGCGAGTGGATACTAGACCGCGTTTACGACCTGTTTCCGCGGCTCAAGGAGAGGAAAAACCAGAGTGCCAACACCCTTTCTGGCGGTGAGCAGCAAATGCTCGCTATCTCCAGAGCCCTGATGACAAACCCGAAACTGCTGATCCTTGATGAAGCAACGGAAGGTCTGGCGCCGGTGGTCCGCGGGGAAATCTGGCAGGCCATCGCCAAGCTGAAGAAGGAAGGACTGTCCATCCTCATCGTCGATAAGACCTTGAAGGAGCTCCTGCCACTGGCGGATCAGGCCGTCATTTTGGAAAAGGGCGAGTCCGTCTGGGCGGGACGTCCGGATACGCTCACCGAGGAAATGAAGGACAGATACCTTGGTCTTTGAACGCACGATAAAAGTGGCATTCCAGCACTGCGATCCAGCTGGAATTGTCTTCTATCCCCGCTACTACGAGATGATCAATCAGGTCACCGAGGAGTGGTTCGAGCAATCGCTCGGGGCGTCGTTCGTAGACATCCATATAAATCAAGGGGATGCAGTCCCCACCGCAAAGATCGAAACAGAGTTCAAAAAGCCGAGCAAGCTTGGCGACACACTCTTATTCACGCTTCAGGTGACAAAGCTGGGCCGTTCCAGCGTCCACCTGGAGTTCACGGTGACATGCGAGGACGAGCTTCGTCTCACCAGCCGCTCGGTCATTGTCCACGTCAAAGGCGAAGACAAAAAGCCAGTGAGTTGGCCGCAAACCATTAGAAAACAAATGGAATTTTTCCTGAAGGAAGAGGGACCTTCATGACAACACAACAAGCACTGTTCAAACATCTCCAGCCAGAAGGTTGGAAACCAGCCTCTGGTTATGCCAATGGCATCATGGCGGAAGGCACTCCGATCTTTCTAGGCGGACAAATCGGCTGGAACGCACAGCAAGTATTCGAGAGCGATGACCTCGTCGATCAGATCAAGCAAACACTTGAGAACATTCGCGAAATCCTCGCCGTTGCAGGCGCGAGACCAGAGCATGTGGTGCGTCTGACATGGTATGTGGTCGACAAGAAGGACTACACCGCGCGTCTGCGCGAAGTCGGCGAAGCCTATCGCTCTGTGTTTGGGCGTCATTTCCCGTCCATGACCATGATCCAGGTGGCTGATCTGGTGGAAGATCAGGCCAAGGTGGAAATTGAAGCAACAGCAGTGCTGCCAAAAGCGGGATAACGTAATGCGGGATTGGAACGCGGCCTACCATAACTCCGGCGTAGTGCCGAACGCGCAAGAGCTGTTCGATCAATGGGTTGAGCGCTCCAAAGCGTTTCGCGAGACATCAAACAACCAGCTGGATATCGCCTACGGAAGCGGGGAAAGAGAAAAGCTCGATCTCTTCTTCCCCAAAGCTCCCGAGGCATCCAAAGGGCTCGTCATGATCGTCCATGGCGGGTACTGGAAGGCCTTCGACAAGTCCGCATTCAGCCATCTGGCAAAGGGGGCAACGGAGATGGGTTACACCGTTGCGGTGCCATCCTATGACCTTTGCCCAGATACGGAAATAACTAATATTACCAAGCAGATGCAACGAGCTCTTGAAGTTGCGGCTGAACAAGTTAAAGGACCGATTCATCTGACCGGTCACTCCGCTGGTGGTCACTTGGTAGCGCGGCTTGGCTGTAAGAACGCAGTGATACCAGATAGTATCACTGGCAGGATCAAGCATATCCTCGGCATCAGTGGCGTCTACGATCTGCGGCCGATCCGCAGGACGGCGATGAACGACACGTTGCATATCGACGAGGCGGAGGCGCTGGCGGAAAGTCCAGTGCTGCACGAACCTCTTGATAACCTACGCTTTACCGGTTGGGTTGGGGCAGAAGAGCTTGCCGAGTTCCGTCGTCAGAATGCGGCCCACTGTGCCATGTGGGGCGGTTTTGAAACGCAGGTCACGGCCTATGAGGACCCGGGCAAGAACCATTTTACCGTGGTAGAGGCATTGGAACAGGCAGATAGCCTTCTCCTCACAACCATGTTGAATACATAGTTGCATCATACTGTAATATATAGATCTTTCTAAACCGTGCGATTTTGCGTTCTTATGTGCGTTCATTTGCGTGGTTTAAGAGATTCATGCGTTACTTTAAGTTGCTATGCTGCCCGCCAGATGAACGCGTTTCATCATCAAGCCTCATCGGGCTGCACCTCCTCAAACTCCCAGCCCCCACAATCCCTCTTAACCTAATGGATAAGCTATTCACCAAATGGAGAGTTGTGGAGCCACCCTCAGCCACTTTAAGGTTGATCCAAGAAAGCGAGCCGGAGTTATCCGCCCAGCGCAGAAGTCGGGTAGACTGAGTACTCAAATCTGCATTGAGCAAAAACAGCTCCGGCAATGAGCGCTCACCAAGGGCACTCATGCACGCAGAACTTGGCTGACTGGGGAGGCATACGTGACAGCAGCAAAAGCAGGACCACTTTCAGGACTTCAGGTGGTGGAGATGGCAGGCCTTGGCCCAGCGCCCATGGCTGGACAGTTGCTTGCCGATCTTGGGGCTGATGTCATCGTCATAGACAGGCGCACCGGCGAGCGCATCGACAAGGATGTGAACCGCCGCGGCAAGAAATCTATCGCGCTCAACATGAAGAGCGAAGGCGCCGTCAACGTGTTCTTCTCCCTGATTGAGAAAGCCGACATCCTGATTGAAGGCTTCCGCCCGGGTGTGATGGAGCGCCTTGGTCTGGGGCCGGACGAATGCCTCGCAAGAAATCCCGGCCTGATTTATGGCCGCATGACCGGTTGGGGGCAGGACGGCCCACTGGCCCATGCTGCAGGCCACGATCTCAACTACCTCGCCATGACAGGCATGCTCCATGCCATTGGCGAAGAAGGCCGCCCACCTGTGCCACCTCTCAATATGGCCGCAGACTATGGCGGTGGCTCCATGTTCCTCCTGCTGGGTGTGCTCTCAGCCCTGTTTGAGCGCTCCAGAAGCGGCAAGGGGCAGGTGATTGACGCGGCCATGGTCGATGGCGTTCCAGCCATGATGGGCCTGATCTACTCCTTGATGGGCCGTGGCCTGTGGCAAGACAAGCGCCAGGCCAACCTGCTGGATGGCGGCGCACCATTCTACCGCTGCTATGAAACCTCCGATGGCCGCTATCTGTCAGTGGGCTCTCTGGAACCTCAGTTCTTCGCATTGCTGCTGAAAGGGCTGGACCTGCCGCCAGAGCTCTCCAAGATCCAGATGAACATGAAGGAATGGCCGAAACTGGAAGAACAGATCGGCGCGGCCATCAAAGCCAACACGCTCGATCACTGGACTGGCGTTTTTGCCGGAACAGATGCCTGCGTCGCGCCTGTGCTTTCCATAGAAGAGGCCAACGCAGCTGCTCTCAACACAGAACGCGCCAACCGCATCCGCCTGGGCGGTGTCACACAGGCAGCACCAGCACCACGCTTCAGCCGCACTGTTCCGCAAACGCCTGAACCAGCTGGAAGAACCGGAGACCATACTTCACAGGTTTTACAGGAGCTTGGTTTTTCTGAAAGCGACATCGATGAGATGCAGCAGAGCAAAACTTTGGCCTGAATCTGCGGTAATTAACGATGCGAAACAAACGGAGAAAGGAGGGGACCTCAGCACTCCCTCCCACGTTATAACTGCCTCCGCCCAATCCTCTGAGAACATCCCATGACTGAGGGCATTCTCCCGAATCTCCTAGGGTAACTTTGATCAGTTACTGCGAAAGAGGTCTACCGGAGAATGCTGGTAACAGATGCTTTTGTCTTGTTGTTTCTTGTTACCCAGGGCCTCTTCCTCGTCGCCTCCTATGTCTTTGCGGTGTCGGGCGCGGATGACCTGTTTGTTGACACGCTCTACTACTTCTTCGTCGCCTGGTATCGCGGTCCGCTTGTAGGGCGTACAGAAGAACGCCTGTTTGACGAAACCGGCCATGTGCCACCAAGACCGCTCGCCATCATGCTGCCCGCGTGGGATGAAGCAGCCATCCTCTATCCCGCTGTCACCGGCATCATGCGCAAGCTGGATTATCCATCCTACTGGATCTTCATCGGCGTCTATCCCAATGACGAGGCTACTCAGAAAGCTGCAAACCGGCTCGCGGCAGAGCATGAGAACCTGCGGGTCGTTGTCACCAATAATCCCGGCCCAACCTGCAAGGCCGATTGCGTCAACACCATCATTGCGGAAATAGAAAAATTCGAACAGGAGCAGAACATCTCCTTTGCAGGCATCGTCATGCAAGATGCCGAAGACATCCTCAACCCAAACGCTCTGCACATCTTCAACGCCAGTCTGGAACTGGCCGATGTAGTCCAGCTGCCTGTTCTGTCCCTGCCACGCCGCCGACGAGACCTCACAGCAGGCCACTATATGGACGAGTTCGCTGAGTTCCACTCCAAGGAAGTGCTTGTCAGAGGGTTCCTGACCGGAACCGTCCCCGGTGCAGGCGTTGGCACCTGTTATTCCAAGAAGACAATTGAGACCGCCAAGTCCATATCCGGAACAGATGACAACGGCATACCGGAGGTCTTCAACACCGGCTCACTCACAGAAGACTATGATCTGGCCATGCGGCTCACAGGGAAGGGGCTCACTCACCGCCTACTCTGGGTCCATCCATCCCAAAAGAGCGATCACACGGACTTTGCAGTCACTCAGGAGCTGTTTCCCTCTGGCTTCTGGCAGAGCGTGCGCCAGAAAACCCGTTGGACCATCGGCATAGCCTTTCAGGGCTGGGCGCAGCTGGGGTGGAAAGGAGGGCTCGCCGATAAGTACTTTTATTGGCGCGACAGGAAGATGGTGTTCTTCAGCCACGCCATCATCATCGGCTATATTTCATTGATCTTCTACTGGTGCCTGCGCCTTTATGAGCACCTCGCACCAGATGCCTACCACTTGCCGCCATTGCTGCCGGAAAACAGCCCGTTCTGGTACGTGATCTGGTTCAACGTGCTTCTGCTGGCCCACCGTCTTCTCCAACGCCATATCTGGACCGGCTATCACTACGGTTTGCGTGCACTCGCACCTGTCACACTGCGCTATTTCGTTTCCATCATCATCAATTACATCGCCATGATGCGCGCCATCAAAACGTGGATCCGCCATCTGGGCACAGGTGAGGTGATCGGATGGGACAAAACGGCCCACGACTACCCGGATGACGACAGCCTCCATAACATCCCGGTAAAACAGGAAGCGCCCACATGACCCGCTTCCGCTCATCCCACAACGCACGAAAGGAGGCGAACCGGAACTCGGCATTCTATTTGCTGTGGGTGGTTATGTTTGCGTTGGGCCTGTCCATTCCAACCCAGTCCCAGAACCCAGCTCCTCAGCCAGAACCCAGCGAAATCGCTGGCAACACGCCATACACCAATGCCCAAAAGGATGCCTATTACATCAGCTTGCTGAAGGACCGTCAGGACAGCCAGTCACTCCTGCAAAGCAAATGGCGCGACTACCGCTCATACCCCTTGCTGGATCTGGCCTACCGGCTACTGGCAGAAGGCAGAACAGAAGATGCCTTGCGCGAACTGGATGAGCTGCTCAAGCAAGATCCCGATCATCTGGTCGCCCGCTGGCAAAAGGTCCAGCTCCTGATTGGTCTCAACCGTCCACTGGCAGCCATCGACCAACTGGAAACCCTGCAAACCCTTGCTCCCGCCTTCAGCCGTGGCTATCTCTCCCTCGGCCACCTGCAAATGCTCACGGGTGAATATGCCGAGGCTTTTGATGATTTCCGCCTCGCCATCGAAACCGGCAAACTGCTGCCGAGCGATCGGGAGGAAGCCTTGGCTGGTGCTGCAGAAGCCGCCATCAAGCTCGGCAAAACCAAGGAAGCCCTCCACGCCCTCAACATCCTGCGGGAGCTGGGCGCCGCCACCCCAAGACAGCGCCTCATCAGGGCCGACCTCCTGCGCAACTTCAATCAACTGGAAGAAGCCCGCAGCGAATGGGATGAACTCTCCAAACTGGACAACGCCCCAAGAACCCAGCGCACAGCCATCCTCAATGAAGCTTTCCTGCTTTTGGAGCAAGGCAAAGACGAAGACGCCTACCGCTTGCTGCTCCGGGGCGAAATGAATGGCCTCTTCACAGGGCGCCAGTCTTCCGCATTGGAACAACGCACCTTCGCAAGAGCCCTATCAGCCGCCGCGCTCAACTCCGGTCATCTGGACGAGCTGCTGGCCTTCCTCCTTCCCGGTCGCGTTGACCTTCTAGGATTATCGACACGGGTACAGCTCGCCTATGCCTTAGTGAAGAAAGGCTCCAGCGCTGAAGCTGAAATGGCGCTGCTGACCGCAGATGGCAGAATTCTGGACACCAAGGCCTCAGGACCGGAAGAAGCCGCCAACTACTATCTGGCGCTGGCAGACATCGCCATTCGCGCCGGAGATGATGCCAGAGCCGTCACCGCAGGCCGGTTGCTGATCAAACTCACCCGCAGCCCGGAATACGGCCTCCAGCTCAGCAAAGTCGCGCTCGCCAACGGCTGGGAAACGCAGGCCATCAACGCACTTGTGGAACTACGAGCCATCACCCAGTTCACAGACCGGCAAAAATCACCGGAAGCATGGGTGGAACTGCTGCAAACACTCTCAGATCTGGCGCGAAGAGCAGGGGATCTGGATCTCGCCAACGAAGTGCTGAAGGAAGCTGAAGCCTTGATGCCCAACTGGCGCATCACGGCAAAGCGCGGGCAGGTCGCCCTTCTCTCCAACAAACACCGCATTGCCTCTGCCGTGCTTCAGGATGCTCTGGCCCGTGCCAAACGAGCCCGTGCTGCCGGTGCCTTTAATGAGAACGACAAGAAAGCCTACGCACGGCTGCTGTTCGATCTGGCCGCCGTTTCCGCCACCAATGAGGACTGGACAAGCACGCTGGACTATCTGATCGCGGACTGGAAGCTTCAGCCCGATCCCACGCTCGTCCTGCCAGCCTACCTCATGCTCAAGGAAAGCACGGCCAAGGACGTCACAGCCGACATGTGGCTCAACTACGTTTTCGCCTACACCAACACGGCGAACCTGACGATTGAGAGCAAAGAGATGTACGCCGCGTCTTTCCTCTCGCTGGCACGTCTCCTGAAAACAGAAGACCAGCCGGAAGAAGCGCAAAGGATGTACCGCCAGTCTCTGCGGCTGAACCCGGCAGTCGAAACACGACTGGAAGCAGCTTATCTGGCCCTGCAGCTCAATCACCCCAGACGCGCGCTCATGCTGGTCCAGAAGCTCGACCAGACCAAGAACATCGACGCCATCATGGCCATCAAGTGCGAAGCCTATCGCTCTTTGGGCCGCAATCTGGAAGCGCTGGCCTGTGCTCAGGAAGAAGCACTGGCCCAACCCGCAAGCGCTGATAAACACCTGACACTGGCAAGCCTCTATTTGCGTCTGGGAGACAGAGACAAGGCCCGTCAGCAGCTTCAGCAAGCCTACGAGCTGAGCCCAAGCCTTACCACAGCCAATCAGCTGGGCTTCCTCTATCAGCAACTGGGTGAAATTGAAGAGGCTGAAGAATGGTTTGAAGAGAGCTTTGAAGAACACGACGACCAGACCGCCGGTATGGCGCTGCTTTTCATCAACCTGCGCCAGATGGATTATGCGCAAGCAGAAAAGCTTCTGGCCGAACTCGACCCCACGAAGCTCTCACAGGAGCAAATGGCAGGCTTCTACGCCGCCAGAGCCCAGCTCACCCTCCACAAAGGCGATCAATCCTACGAGGCGCTGGAAAGCGCTCTGGACGACTTCCGCAGAGCACGTGCCATATCCTCAACGCCTGACAACCGCTTCTCCGTGGTTCAGGTTCTGTTCCAGTTGGATCAATTGCAGGAAGCTGAGGCCGAATATGAGCAGTTGCCGCCCTCAGACAAAAACAACCCAGCCACTCTGGCCCTCGGCGGCTATCTGGCGCGGGCACAAGGCGATTACGACCTCGCCATCACGCGCTTTGAGCTCTCCCTGCATGAAAAGCCGGATCAGGCCAATCTGGAGGAAGACCTCGCATACACCTATCTGGCAGCCTATGAGAACAAGAAGGCTGCTAAAATGTTTCGTAAGCGAATCCATGCCCTGAACCAGCAACATCTCGACATCTACGAGCAAGACAAGCTGGAGCGCTTCCAGCGCCAGCTCCGCATCCTTGAAATCCCGATCAGCTTCCTGTTCTTCGACGGCGCCAGCCCATCGCGGCAGGACGAAGAGGACTTCGCAGGCGCCATCCTCGGCATTCCCTCCAGCAGCCCGTTTGGCTCTTTGGAAGTGGCATGGCGACCGCCTGTGATCGGCTACCGGAATGGCCGCGTCTTCGAGATCATCGCCCGCGCCCAATGGCTCAATGAGCGCTACAGCTTCCGCCCCAATCCGGACACCTACCAAACCATCGTCGGCCTGCGCTTCAAGCCCTTTATGACACAGAACCTCAAGATCGGTCTGGAACGTTTCTTCAAGGGCGGCAGCATCACCGAAGACAACTGGCTGGGGAGGGTGCTTTGGTCCTTCACCAGTGGCAACGACTTCCTGCCCCTTTACGATATGTACTCCGGCGAGCCCATCGACAAAGAGCCTTACGTTAGCCTCTACCTGGAAGGAGGCCGTTTCTTCGAAAACGAAAAAACCATTCTGTTCTATGGAGATGGCCGACTTGGTTACACTTTTAGGCTCGATCCTAACCTGATTTTGTCGCCCTTTGCGTATTCCATAGGCAGCGGAAACTGGAACTCCCAAACCAGCGCTGTCGCCATAGAAGCAGGGCTGGGAGCATCTTTGAAGTGGAGAGGGTGGTACACCGAAACCTACGGTGACCTGCTTCAGCTGGAAGTGTTCGGGCGAGTAGGACATGAAGTACTGAACACCGATGACAGCCAAACCAGCCGGGTTCTTCTCGGCCTACAAGCAAACTTTTAAGCACTTGATTGTTGGGCTGTCCTGCCTCTCTTTCCTCACATTCATAGCACCACATAAAACCCTTGCGCGACAAGATTCGGGCGCGCCGGAATGTATTCCTATCCAAATGAGTTTTATCCAGCCGTGGGGTGATGAATATTTTCCTAATCCTAGATTATGGCGCAGTGAACTCCTTTCACATCAAAGACTTGGCATAGATGAGGTGGTTCTGCAGTGGACCTTGTGGGGCACGGATGTCAGCCAACCAGTCAAACTTCCCATGTGGGTGGAAGCAGCGATCCGCGGTGCAGATGAATCCGGCGCCAAGATCTGGTTCGGCCTGCGCTACGATCCGTCCTTCATCGAAAAGCTGAAACAGAACGGCAGCACCTATCTGCATCAACGCCTTCAGGAAACCAGCAAGCTCGCCAAAGCACTGAAATCACAAATCCTCTATGTCTCATCCGAGCCCAATAAGATTTTCGCGGGCTGGTATATCTCAGATGAAATCGACGGCGAACTGCTGTTGGATAGCAACCTCAGAAAGCTCGTCACCAGGTACACCACCCAGACCAGAGCAATTCTGAAAAGCATCTTGCCAGGCCCGGTGGCCATATCTGGATATACCGATTTGAAAAGCAAACCGAAGAAACTGGCCGGTCACTGGGATAAGCTGATGAGCAAATCCTCCATGGACATCTTGCTTTTGCAGGATGGGCTAGGGGCCAAGCTTATGGAACCGTACTCCAGCCGCAGCCTACACAATGCGGTCAGCACAGCGTTTCGCCAGCAAAAACATACAGTTATTCCAGTGGTAGAGATCTTTGAGATTGATCCACGCACCGCAGATTTCAAAACAATCCCAACCACCGTTGGCACCATGAAAAGCCGTCTGAAAAACGTACGCTTTACCTCAGAAAATCCGGTGGCTTTATTCTCATTATCCAGTCACGTACTCAAGTTCGATAACAAGCACAGCCGGGACATTGAGACGTTTTTGAAGCAAAACGCCAAGGTTTGCAATGGCATAGAGCTGGAAACCGCCGACACGTCAACGCCGCAATAAAGGACAGAAGCACATAGGATGAAGGAACCAGAGATCATCGGATCGGGCGCGGCGAAAGTCCTGTGTGTCATTGGCACACGCCCGGAAGCTATCAAGATGGCGCCGGTCATCTCTGCCATCGCAAACTGCCCAAGTCTTCATGCCCATGTTCTCATGACAGGCCAACACCGCGAAATCGCATCAGAAGCGCTAAAGTCCTTTGACATCACCCAGATCAACTGGCTCGATGTATCCAGCTCTAGCCACAAACTGGCCGACCAGGCCGGTGAGCTGCTCAAAGGCATCAACGCCTACATGGCCGTGCATCATCCCAAATACGCTTTGGTTCATGGCGACACCACAACAGGTTTTGTCGGTGCACTTGCCAGTTTCTATAGTGCCGTGCCAGTTGGCCATGTGGAAGCTGGTCTGCGCAGCGGTGAGCTGACGGACCCGTTTCCTGAAGAAGCCAACCGGCGGCTGGCGGATCAACTGTGTCACAGACTGTTCGCACCAACATCCATCGCCAAAGACAACTTGCTACGCGAAGGCCTGAGCGAAGACAAAATCCTCACCACCGGAAACACGGTGGTCGACGCCGTGCGCCATCTGGCTCAGAAGATCAAACCAGCACGAGAGCTCCATGAGCTAAAGAACGTACTGGGGCCTGAAAAGCGACTGGCACTGGTCACCACACACCGACGTGAAAATTGGGGCGATCCCATGCGCCGCATTTGCCAGGCCATAAAACACATGGTCGACACCCATGATGATCTGCAGGTGGTTTTGCCGGTGCATCCAAATCCAGTGGTCAGAGACGTTGTTGAGGATGTGCTGAAAAACGTCAAGCGCGTCCATCTGGTCAAGCCGCTATCCTATGAAGCGCTCGTGGCACTGGAACGTGATGCAGACCTGATCCTGACAGACAGCGGCGGCATACAGGAAGAAGCACCTGAGTTCGGAACGCCGCTGCTGATCCTGCGCAAGACAACCGAACGACCGGAAGCTCTGACCAGCGGACTTGCAAAACTGGTCGGCACATGCGAGCAAACAATCGCAGACGAAGCTGCACATATTCTGAAATGCGAGCGCACAAAGATCGACCGCAAAAACCCGTTTGGCGACGGCCACGCATCACAGCGCATCGCAGCTGCCGTCGAAAACCATATAAAGTCAGTCCACTAATCAGAAACTGACCTTTTATCATTTAGTTCCATAATCTACCTTATGCGTATTAGTGATATAGACGCCCCATAGCACGGTTTGTGGTGCTGGCAAGCTCGGAACTGGCTTCAAACGCGTCTCATCAAACCATCTATAGACAAGCCAATGCCGCAGACACGTGTATGTCTGCGGCATCACAATACTCAAATCAGGCTTTTACATATCCATCACGATACGACCATCAATCTTGCCATTGCGCATGCGATCGAAGATGTCGTTGATGTTGTCCAGCGGCTCTGTGGTGTAATGCGCTGCGACCTGGCCATCGCCAGCAAACTCCAAAGACTCGCGCAGATCATTCCGCGTGCCCACAATGGAACCACGCAGTGTTTTCCGGTTCAGCACCATATCAAATATGTTCAGCGGAAAATCTTCTGGTGGCAGCCCCACAAGGCTCATCGTGCCACCACGGGCCAGCATGCCAACACCTTGCTGGAAGCTCTTGCCAGCCACAGCTGTCACCAACACGCCCTCAGCACCGCCGCCAGCTTGCACTTCTGCCACCGGATCACACTTGAAGGCATTGAGCGTCATGTCAGCGCCCAGAGACTTTGCAAGCTCCAGCTTGTCCTCTGCAATATCAACCGCAATCACATGCAAGCCCATGGCTTTGGCATACTGAACAGCCAGATGGCCCAGACCGCCAATGCCCGAAATCACCACGGTTTGCCCCGGTTTTGTCTCGGTTTCCTTCAATCCCTTGTAAACTGTCACACCTGCACACAGGATTGGCGCCGCTGGCGCAAACTCAAGCTCTTTTGGCAAATGAGCCACAAAATTCGGATCCGCCACAGCATATTCTGCAAAGCTGCCATTGACGCTGTAACCTGAATTCTGCTGGTTTTCGCAAAGGGTTTCCCAGCCATCTACGCAGTGCCGACAACACCGACAAGCCGTGTGGAGCCAGGGAATTCCGACACGATCCCCCTCCTTCACTGAGGTCACATTGCGGCCTTTCTCAACCACAATCCCAACGCCTTCATGGCCGGGAATAAAGGCTGGCGTCGGCTTGACCGGCCAATCACCTTCAGCAGCATGAAGGTCTGTATGGCACACGCCTGTGGCTTCAATCTTCACCACAACTGTGTCGTCAGTTACTGTAGGTTTTTCAACTTCACACACGTCCAGCGGCGCACCAAATTCACGCACAACCGCTGCTCTCATCATAGACATGACGGGCTCCTAAACCTGTTCGGGCCAGAGCGGCCCCAAAGCATACAGGGACAGCTAAATTTTCCAAATGCGAGCACAAAATACCTGCATTTACAGCAAGCCTAACAAACCTTCTGGTAAGTATAAAAGAGATGATATTTCAAGGATACTTCTGCGGTTAACAGCGTTTCAGCAGGGTCATTCAAAGTTAAAAAAGCTTGTTCTTTCAAACCTAAATCACATCCCTAAAAATCATGTATTCAAGGACATACATTTCCGTAAAGTGAAATGAATTCAGTATCTTAGTCTTTCTACGTAAAAGAAAATACGAGGATACGCGGAACGCCCGAGTCTCTCTCAGTTGCCAGTCCACTCTTCGGAAAACACCCCTCATCTAGACCACTGACCGAAAGCAAAACCAAACCCACAAACCAACTTATACTTAAAACGACCCCTTTCCTCGTGAATTATCGCCAAACATGCATAAGGTAGATTATGGAATTACTCACAATTATGCGCCAATTTATTATATTATACTATAACTATACATAAATCAACATTTATCCAGACAAGCAAACACATGGCGGCGCAGAGATAGACATTTGCTTGAAAGAACAGAGAGTGCAGGACTGCACGTAACCGCTCAAAACCTCATGGATGAGCATCACTGTCAGTCAATCCCAGCACACGACGGGCGCGTAAGATGACCGGCGCATCCACCATTTTGCCATCGACAACAAAGGCACCCTGACCTGCAAAGTTTTTCTGCTGCTCAAGTACATTCAGCGCCCACTGAACCTCTTCGTCGCTTGGCTCAAAGCAGGTGTTGATCACACTGACCTGAGAGGGGTGAATGGCAAACTTTCCGTTGTAGCCCATGTCACGAGCATTCTGAGCTTCATCCTCAAGCCCTTCAGGATCATTGAAGTCTAGAAACACACCATCAATCGCCCAAAGATGGTTCTGAACTGCAGCATTCAGCAGCTGCCCACGTGGCCATACAAGACTGTTCCACCCCATGGTGCCGCCCGTCTCTGCCGTATAGTCCGCGTAGCCAAAGGCCAAGGCGTGCAACGGTGCATGTGTAGACGCAATCGCCTCCGCGTTGGAAAGCCCGGCAGGCGTTTCCAGCAGCGCACAGATCCGCGTCATTTCCTTACTGGGATGGGCCTGTAGCAAATGGTCCAGCTGCTCCAGATCCCGCGGACTTTCACATTTAGGCAGGAACACCCAGTCCGGCAGATGGGTCAGCTCCATCAACCGCAGCATATCCTGTAAGCCATCCGGTGTGCCCAGTGAGGAGATCCGGATGCCGATCTCACACCCCTCCTGCTCGCGTATCTGATCCTGCAATCCACGCAGAAGATCTCGCGCAGCGGGCTTCTGCGTTTCAGCAACCCCATCCTCCAGATCAAGCACCACGCACCCTGCTCCCGATGCTGTTGCCTTTGAAAAAAGATGGGCTTTATCTGCAGGTAAGAATAACAGGCTCTTCACACCGGAACTCCAACTTAATCCATTGATGCCGCTAAGGCAGAACGTAGCTCAGTAACAATTAATTTCCTGAGAATAGATAGGATCAAGCTGGTCCAAACCTAGCAAATCCCGGAAAGAGCCTCATGCCAGTCGCCAACTATGATCAGCTGTATCATCAGAAACTGATGAGCCCCGATGAGGCCATCAAAACGCTGGCACGAGACACACACCTGATCACCTTCGGTTGCTATTGCGGCACCCCTCCGCGCCTCACCCGCGCGTTCTGTGAAGCTGCCGCTTCCGACTACTTCACCGACACGCCGGATGTCTACCTGCTGCGCTCAGGTAAAGAGGTCGTCGATCAATACATCAACGTGGAGGTACTCAAACGCATCCGCCTGCTCTGCCCGTTTTTGGGCGGCAGCGTACGCCAACTGGCTGACCGGGCCCAGGAAATGAGCGAGAGCCATCCGGACCTGATCATCCCGCATTATCTGCCGGAACACTTCAGCCTCTACGCCAGAGGCGTGCTGGCCCGCCGCGGCAAGCCGGACGTGCACCTCTTTCAGGTCTCTCCCATGGACGAGCACGGCTACTTCAGCTTTGGGGTAGATGGCAGCATGTCCATTCCGCTCGCCTTTGCCGCTGAAAAGCTCATCATAGAAGTAAATCCCAACATGCCCCGCACCTTCGGCCCCGGCGTCATCCACGTCTCACAGGTCTCCACCATCATCGAACACACCAGCGATCTCACCATTGTTCCTGAAAAGGCCGAGAGCCCGGAAGACAGCAAAATCGCCGATTTCGTTTCAGACCTAGTGCCAGACCATGCCTGTGTGCAGCTGGGTATCGGCGCCGTGCCCAATGAGGTTGGCAAACGCCTGAAACATAAGAACGACCTTGGCGTGCATACCGAAGTGCTTGGCGACACCATGATAGAGCTGATACAGGCCGGTAACGTCTCCAACCGCTACAAACAGCTGGATGTGGGCCACTCCGTCTTCAACGTCGCCCTGTTTTCCAACCGCGACTACTACGATTTCATGGACAACAACCCCACCATGGCGTGCCATCCGGCCCACTACGTCAACAACCCGCACATCATCGCGCAGAACGACCGCATGGTCTCCGTCAACTCCTTCGTCGAGATCGACCTCTTTGGGCAGGTCGCCTCAGAATCCGTCAACTGGCGCCAGATTTCCGGCAGCGGCGGTCAGCTGGACTTCGTGCGTGGCGCCTTCCGCTCTAAAGAAGGAATCGCCGTGCTGGCAGCCCATGCAACGGCGAAAAACGGCACAGTCTCCAAGATCGTCCCGCGCCTGCAAAACATCGTCACCACCCCGCGCAACGATGTCAGCTTCGTTGTCACGGAATACGGCTGCACCAACCTGTTCGGCATGTCCACCTCAGAACGCGCCCACGCCCTCATTGAGCTCGCTGCCCCGCAATTCCGCGATGAGCTGCGCGAAGAAGCCAGGAAACTGACCATCTACTAGGCTGAAAGGAGCCCGCTATGTACTCAGCCTACGCACAAATCTCCGAAACACGGTTTCTGGAGATCTACGGCCTGAACTTCGAAGAATTTGCAGAAGGTCAGGTGTTTCATCATCGCCCCGGTATGACGGTTTCTCAGCAGGAAAATGCAGAGGAAGCGTTTGACACCTTCAACTGCGCAATGCTGCATTATGACGAGCACTACGCTGCACAGACCGAGTTCAAAAAGCCACTGGTCGTCTCCACGCTCACCTTGCAAAAGATCTTCGGCATGAGCTGGAAGACCTTCGCCCGCAAGGACCGCATCACAGCATTTGAGAATATCTCCATGACCGCCCCCATCTTCGGCGGCGATACCCTCTACTGCACCAGCCAGATCATAAAGACCGACGACACCAGCGGCAAAACGGGAGATGTCACCGTAAAAGCCTCCTGCACCAACCAGAATGGCGTCGAGGTTGCCAATCTGACGTACACGGTCAGCATCTTCAAAAAGGGCCAGCATCCGGTCTGGAGTAATCAGCCCAACACCTGCAGTAATCCATGGTTTTTAGCGTATCACCAGCGCGAGGACGGCTCCCTACAGGAAGCTACCGGCATCTTCTTCGAAGGCTTTGCCAAGGGTCAGATCTTCGAGCACAGCCCGGAAATCACCCTGCACCCCTCCTCCATGCTCCGCCACGCTGTCCAGACCATGCAGTGGCATCCAGTCTATAACGACAGAGAGTTCGCCCGTGACATTTACGGCAGAGACCGCCTGCCCGCCTCCGAGCTCCACGTGCTCTCCCTCGTCACTGCTGCCACCACCTCCACCTTTGGCCGTGTGGTTGCCAATCTGGGCTGGACCGATACAAAACTGTCTCGCCACTTTTACGCAGAAGACCGCTTCAAAGTTACAAGCGAAGTCCTGGCGACGCGCGAAAGCCGCTCCAGACCAGATCAGGGCATTTTGACCGTAACAACCGTCGCCCATGACCAAACCGCCCAGGAAGCCCTCTCCTACACCCGAACCCTCCTCGTCTACCGAGAAGGCAAAGGCCCCTATGCGGCGGCTGGATATTGATCACCACACACTTTCACTTATGATGCACGTTCCAATCAGCTAGGTGAGCAACAGCACGTGCAAACGAAGACGGACGAAACGATACGGCAGCAAGAGGCTGCTGATAACAATGCGGATCTTTACAGGCATATGTTTGAGGCACATGGAGTTTCGTTTGAGTGGTCTTCAGAGCTGTTTCTCACGTCAGAGCAACCCTTGCCGTTCTATTCGAGCGTTGTGACGTTGAAACCAGTAGTGCCGCTGCAGACCATCAGCGAACTCACTGCAAACGCATCATTTTCCGTTTTCATCAAGGATAGCTTCGCAGATCTGTCTCTGGAAACATTAGGGTTCAGCACACTCTTTGAAGCTAACTGGTTTTATCTGGATGCACGGGTTCAGGCAGACACCTCAGGCTGGCAGTTGATCTCCACTCCAAAGCAGTTGGAGAGTTGGGAGACCCGCTGGAAGAAGGCCGGGAACCAGACGGATCGTGCGATGTTCCCACCAAAACTGCTGGACAATCCCGATTTTGCATTCTGGGGTTATTTTGAAGGATCTGAAATCACCAAAGGCTTCATCGGCAATCATTCCGGCACCTCGGTAGGCCTGTCAAACTTCTTTGCAGAAGACCTTTCACCTCACACCTTCAGGCAAATGGCTGCGCTGCTGCAACGGTGGAAGCCGGAGAAGCCAGTGACTGGTTATGCCCGGGGGGACGCACTACTACACGCCCAAGCGGCTGGATTTGAAACATCCGGCAAGCTGAAGGTCTGGCACAAACCATATTCTGGCAGCTAAGCGCATTTTTCGCGCAACAGCAATGAACCACTCAAAATCTCATCAAACATAGGCAGAAACTGAAACAATATGTGAGGCGTAAACTATTGTTTCCAGTGTTGTATTTCGTCATGTCCTGAACAGAAATTTGGTCACATTTCGCGCCTATTTCTCCCGGTCTCAAAAGTGTTTCAGGAGAAACGTCATGGCCGTCGAGGTTTGGCTGACTTACGTGATCGCCTGTATCATCCTGCTTATCATCCCCGGTCCAACCGTCCTCATGGTCTCCAGCTATGGCATCAGTCAGGGCCTGCGAGCCGTCATCGCCTCCGCACTTGGGGTGAGCTTGGGAAGCATCCTTCTTATCTCTGTCGCTCTGGCCGGTCTGGGCGCCGTCATTTCCACCTCAGCCCTTCTCTATGATCTGCTCCAATATGCAGGCGCCACCTATCTCATCTATCTGGGCATCAGCATGTGGCGCAGAAAGTCAGTGGTCAAAGGCCAACTCGAAATCACCGCAACCTCCCGTTTTCATATCTTCAGAGACACCTTCCTCGTCTCTGCCTTCAATCCCAAAGACATGCTGTTCTTCGTCGCCTTTCTCCCCCAGTTCGTGGATGACACCGTCCCAGTCATCCCTCAGTTTGTGCTGCTGGGTGTGACCTTCGTTGTTCTGGGTGGCATCAACACCATGTTCTGGACTTCCATGGCCGGCAGTTGCAGGACCATGCTCATGGGCGGAAAAAGCGCAAGACGGCTCAACAGAATTGGCGGCACCGGTTTGCTCAGTGCCGGCCTATTCATCGCTCTGTCCGGCAAGTTCCCGTAAAAGAGCAAGTGCTGTTAGCTCAAACTCACTCCAGATTTTCTCAAAACAGCCCCACTACCCAAACGCGCGCTCCGTGGGTAAGCTCATAATCAATACACCTCTTTCAGTCCTGCTCTGGACTTCTCGGAGTTTCCTTATGGCATTTGAAACTTGGCTTGCGTTTGCCGCCGCTAGCATGCTGCTGCTGATCATTCCTGGCCCAACCGTATTGATGGTCATCAGTTACAGCCTCAGTCAGGGCAAGCGCGCGGCTGTTGCCTCAGTCACCGGTGTGATGCTGGGCGATATGTTCGCCATCACCGCTGCATTGGCTGGCCTTGGCGCGGTTCTGGCAACCTCTGCCATGCTCTTTCAGATCATGAAGTACATTGGCGCAGCTTACCTCATCTACATCGGCATCAAGATGTGGCGCACCAACTCCGGCGTGGCAGCGCAAGTGGAAATGCCCGTGGTCCCGGCCAAACAGATTTTCCGTGATACGCTGCTGGTCACCACCTTCAACCCCAAAGGCATGCTGTTCTTCGTAGCGTTCTTGCCTCAGTTCGTGGATCAAACCCAGCCAGTACTGACCCAGTTCTTCATTCTGGGTCTGACCTTCGTCACCCTCGGTGGCATCAACACTCTGTTCTGGGTCTCCATGGCCGGTGGTTTGCGCAAAGTGGTCAACGGCCCAAGCACATTGAAGCGCCTGAACAAGGTCGGCGGCACAGGCCTATTGGGAGCGGGCATCTTCACGGCCCTATCTGGCCGCGTCAGCTAACAAAAAAGCCCGGATCATCCGGGCTTTTCTCATCTATCGAAGAAGTGTCTTCAAGGCATCCGCCACAATAATCGTTGCGGCCTTCAGATCCGATAATTGCAGATGCTCATCGGCCCCATGGGCGTTTGCCTCCACAATCGTGCGCGGCCCGGCACCATAAAGCACAGTTGGAATGCCAGCCTCTGCATAGTGGCGAGCATCTGTATAAAGCGGTGCGCCAGTCGCTTTCAGCTCAATGCCCAAAACCTCTTTGGCAGGCCATTTCAACGCTTCAATCAGCTTCTTGGCACCCGGCAGCTCGCGAAGCGGTTCGGCAATCATGATACGCCGACATTCTACTTCAACCCCGCAGTCCTCCGGCACCACAGACTCGATCAGCTCAATCAGCTGCTCTTCCACCTGTTCGCCGTTTTCTTCCGGAATCAAACGCCGGTCCACGCGCAGAGAAACCCGATCCGGCACCACATTGGTGTTGATGCCACCGGAAATGAGGCCCACGGTGATCTGAGGAGACCCAATACCGTCCTGCTCGCTTTCAATGGACATCAGCCGCTCCCGCTCAGCATAGATCGCAGCAAGAACCGGTGTGGCAGCCTGCAACGCATCTGCGCCGGTTTCGGGCATGGCCGCATGGGCCTGACGACCACGGAAGATCACTTCCATGTGCAAACAGCCGTTGTGTGCCGTCGTTGCGGCATAGGAAAAGCCTGCGGAGATGGCATAGTCCGGCTGGGTCAGCTCTTGCTCCAGCAGCCATTTCGGACCAACAAACCCACCTGCTTCCTCGTCATAGGTCAGGTGCAGCTCAACGGAGCCTTCCAGCTCGTCGGCATACTCACGCAGTGCCAACAGCGCAAAGGCGTAAGTGGCAAAGTCTCCCTTGGAAACAGCCGCCCCGCGCCCATAAAGCGCATCATCCTCAATCTCAGCACCATAAGGCTCTTTGGACCAGCCTTCCCCCGGAGGCACCACATCGCCATGGGCGTTCAGCGCAATCACAGGGCCAAGGCCACTGCCAAATTTTTCGCGCACAATCAGGTTGGTGACAGACACCATGCCGTTCTGGCGCACAAATGGTTCTGGAACAGGATGTTTTTCAACGGTAAAGCCAAGGCCTTCAAGCAGCTCAGCAGTCCGCATTGCGTGGCGCTCCGTATCCCCCGGCGGGTTATCGCTTGGCACCCTGACCAATTCGCGCAGGAACTCAACCTGCTCCGCAAACCGGCTTTCTACTGCGGCCTTCATGAACGCTCCCCTTGAATTTCATAGTCTCGCTAATCCAAAGGATAACGATGAAGGTTGCAAGCCTCTTATTTTGCGCACCCTCATGTTCCAGTGGATTACTGCCCATTACGTAACTGTAGGAAAGGCAGGTTTAATCGGATCAGGGGCTGACGGCGCTCTGCTCATCTGAAACCAGATCCTCCAGACGGAACCGGAAAATACGGCAAATCTGATGCAGTGCCTCCACAAACTCATCTTCCGCAGAGTTTTGCAGGCGCAACTCAAAAGCCTCCAGAATCTGGTGCTTGGTTGCGCCTTTCACAGCAAAAATGAAGGGAAAGCCATAACTGGCTTTGTAGGCATCGTTAAGCTGGGTGAACTGCTCATACTCAGCATCCGTCAACTGATCCAGACCAGCCCCGGCCTGCTCATTCACGGAGGCCTCAGCCATTTTTCCAGCCCGTGCAGCTTTGCCCGCCAAATCCGGATGGGCGCGGATCAGAGCCAGCTGCGCATCTTCCTCAGCTCCTTGCAAGGAACTGGCAAACGCTTCAATCAGAGCCTCACGAGACCCATATGGCGCCTCCCGATGCGCAACCACAGCCACCCAGGGGGAATGCTCAGCCACATTGCCAAACACCTCGGTAAAGGTGTCCAGCGTGAACTGGTTCACCTCCTCCAGAGAATATGTCGTCATCCCCACCACCTCAGTGCGCTTGCAGCCAGGCACCAAGCAGCTCACGCTCATGCTTGGTCATGCCGGTCTCATTACCCAAAGGCATGGCATTGGAGCGAACCGCTTGCGCCATGATCAAAGTGTCATAGCGGCGCAAATCAGCAACGCTATCCAGCTCAATGTTCTTGGGCGCTTCGGTAAAGGCCTCGTTGGTCGGCACCGCACTATGACAGCTTGCACAGTGAGCCTGCGCAATTTGCAGTGCCTGTGTATCTGAGACAGCAACATCACCACCCAGCTTGGCCGGCGTTGTTACAATCACCGCAGCAATCAGGCTAACGGCTGCTGCAGGCAGTGCCCACCAGAAATTGGCGAAGTTATCATGAGCATCGTGACGGTTGATGAAGTGGCGCACCATACCGCCCATCACCAGGATCAGCGCCACCACCAGCACCGGCTGGCTGTGCCCTGTCAGCAATGGGTAGTGGTTGGAAACCATCATCAGAAGAACAGGCAGGGTCAGGTAATTGTTGTGAACCGAGCGCTGCTTGCCAATCAAGCCAAGCGCAGCATCAGGCTCACGCCCTGCCAGCAAGTCTGCTGTGATCTTCTTCTGGTTCGGAATGATCACCATGAACACGTTGAAGGCCATAAACGTGCCGATCAACGCACCAACATGAATGAGAACTCCGCGGCCAGAAAAGACCTGAGAATAACCATAGGTCGCGCCCAGAATGATCACCAGCAGGCACGCAGCCAGCAGTGGTGTGTTCTTTCCAATCGGGGACCGGCACAGGCGGTCATACACCACCCAGCCAAATGCCAGAGACGCGATGGAGATTGCAACAGCCTCAGACGGCAGAAGCTTCATGACTTCCGGATCAATGAGGTAAACCGTTGCGTTGAAGTAGTATTGAACCGTTAAAAGAGCAAAACCTGACACCCAGGTCAGATAGGCATCCCATTTGTACCAGATCAGGTCTTTGGGCAGTTCTTTTGGCGCAACCATGTATTTCTCAACATGGTAGAACCCGCCGCCATGGACTTCCCATGCGCTGCCAAAGATGCCCTGTGCCTGCCCTTCCCGTTTGCGCAAGGAAAGGTCGAGAGCGATGAAGTAAAACGATGTCCCAATCCAGGCTACGCCCACTATCAAGTGAAACCAGCGGAAAAGCAGATTGAGCCATTCACTAAGGAACGTGGCTGTCATTGTCTTGTTCTTTTAAGTTCAATTGAAATGCGTAGGCAGTGGGAGCTTGCCCCCACTGCGAAAATCGTAGGAGAGCACCATGAAAAAAGTGCGGCGCTCTCCGAATATTTAAGCGCTGGGCTTACTTAGGCAGCTGGTCGTCGATGCCCTTCACGTAGAAGTTCATGGAAAGCAGCGCGCCATCATCAGCGGTTTCGCCAGCTTTCAGGAACTCAGAACCATCCTGCTTGGTGATTGGGCCGGTAAATGGCTTCAGCTCACCAGACTTGATAGCTGCAAGAGTTTTTGCTGCTTCATCTGCAACATCCTGCGGGATGTTGGTGAACGGAGCCATGTGAACCATGTCTGCATCCAGACCACCCCAGGTGTCCTGACCTTTCCAGTTACCATCCATAACCGCCTGAACGCGGGAGATGTAGTAAGCGGACCAGTCATCGATGATCGCAGTTGCCTGAGCCTTAGGCGCAAACTTGATCATGTCGGAAGCCTGACCAAAGCCCATGATGCCACGCTCTTCAGCAACCTGCAGAGGCGCTGGGGAGTCAGTGTGCTGAACCATGATGTCAACGCCTTGGTCGATCAGTGCTTTCGCAGCATCTGCTTCACGGCCCGGATCGTACCAGGAGTTCACCCAGATGGTTTTGATCTTGAAGTCTGGATTAACAGACTGCGCACCCAGCATGAAGGAGTTGATGCCGCGCACAACTTCAGGGATCGGGAAGGAACCGATGTAACCAGCAGTGCCGGACTTGGAGATCTTTGCAGCGATCTGACCCAGTACATAACGGCCTTCATAGAAGCGAGCGCCGTAAGAAGAAACGTTCTTCGCCTGCTTGTAGCCAGTTGCGTGCTCAAACTTCACTTTCGGGAACTTACGCGCAACCTTCAGGGTTGGGTTCATGTAACCGAAAGACGTGGTGAAGATCAGCTCGTGACCAGAGCGAGCCAGACGCTCAATCGCGCGCTCAGCATCCGCACCTTCTGGCACGCTCTCGATGTAGGTGGTTTCAACTTTGTCGCCAAAGTGCTTTTCAATCGCCTGACGACCCTGATCGTGCTGGTAGGACCAGCCATGGTCAGAAACAGGACCAACGTAAATGAAGCCCACTTTCAGTGGATCAGCAGCATTTGAAGCCCCAGCGGAAAGACCAAGTGCAACTGCAGCTGTCGCTGCAAGTTTGAAGATACTGCGCATTGTGCGCTCCCCTTTATAGGTTAACCTGCATTCCAGCCACGCAACACCCTAATAAGCGCGGTGAAATGCACCAGAGAACTATGTGAACGACGGCGCCAAGCAAACACGATAGGAACAAACCCGAAGGTCGTTCTGCGCATTTGTGCGCTATCAAGTTGTTTCCTGCTTTGTTGTATCTCGCATGTAGATGCGATCTTTTATTCGAGTGCGGGCAGGTTTCCGCGATCTGTGCAACGGTGAGCCGTGTTATTTGCACTCAGAGATCAAGGTCTCTGTTATCTTCGTTCTCTCGCCCTCATGTATACGAAGGTCGAAATATTGGCAATTTGACCAATGTCTACTATGAGCACATTGGTCAAATCAGGTTTTTCTTAGCGATCAGGCACAAAAGGCTTTCCAAGACATGCAGGTGTATTAACCTTAGCAAGTGTCTTGTTACGCGAAATCATGATCAGCACGATGATGGTCGCCAGATACGGCAGAGCAGACATGAACTGCGTCGGCAATCCGATACCAGCCGCCTGTGCGTGGAACTGCAAAATGGAAACCGCACCAAACAGGTAAGCCCCCACCAGCACCCGCGCCGGACGCCAGCTTGCAAACACCACCAGAGCCAGCGCGATCCAGCCACGACCAGCAGTCATGCCCTCAACCCACTGCGGTGTATAGATCAGCGATAGGTAAGCCCCAGCCAGACCGGAACACGCCCCGCCAAACATCACCGCCAGATACCGCACCTTGATTACAGAGTAACCAAGAGAGTGCGCAGAGCCGTGGTTATCGCCAACAGCACGGATGATCAGACCGGTACGGGACTTGAACAGCACAAAGTAAACCGCAATCACCAGACCGTATGAGGCGTAAACCAGAATATCCTGGTTAAACAGCAGCGGCCCGATAAACGGAATGGCGGAAAGGCCCGGAATAGCAATCGGCTTCAGGCTGATGCCCGGTTGCCCGATAAACGCTTCCCCGATCATGCCCGAAAGCCCAAGGCCCAGAATGGTCAATGCAAGGCCGGTCGCCACCTGATTGGTCATCAGGTTCAGCGTCAGGAAGCCGAACAGAACGCTCATGGCAACACCGGAGATCATCGCAGCGAGAATACCGATGTAAGGAGATCCGGTCGCCTGCGTGGCCGCAAAGCCCATCACAGCACCAACGATCATCATGCCTTCAACGCCAAGGTTCAGCACACCGGAGCGTTCCACCACCAACTCACCAATCGCAGCAAGCAGCAGCGGTGTGGAGGCAGTGATGATTGTCAGAAGAACAGCTTCAATCATGGAAAGATCAGACATTGGCTGCCTCCTTCACGCCCTTCGCGTTGGAAACAAACTTGAACTTGTAAAGGATGAGCGTGTCACACGCGAGCACGAAGAACAGCAACATGCCCTGGAACACGCGGGTCACCTTATCGGTCAAGCCCAAACTCACCTGCGCAGACTCGCCGCCGATATAGGAAAGCCCCAGCAGCAAACCAGCAAACAGAATACCGATCGGGTTCAAACGTCCAAGAAACGCCACGATAATCGCCGTAAAGCCGTAGCCCGGAGAGATAACAGGTGTCAGCTGCTCAATGGAGCCGGAAACTTCCGCCATACCCGCAAGTCCAGCCAGACCACCAGAAACGAGGAATCCAAACCACACAACACCGTTGCCGGAAAAACCAGCAAAACGGCCGGCGCGTGGGGTTTCACCCATCACCTTGATCTCAAAGCCCTTCAGCGTGCGGGAAAGCATCCACCAGACAACAAGAACAGCAACAACGGCAAAGATCATACCGATGTGCAAACGCCCCTCACCGATCTTCGGCAACACGTGTGCAGCGTCAAAAATACGGCTTTCCGGGAAGTTGAAGCCCTCAGGGTCACGCCATGGACCACGCACAAGGAAGTCGAGAATGTACTGAGCGATATACACCAGCATCAGGCTGGTGAGGATCTCGTTGGTGCCAAAGCGAACCTTCAGGAATGCCGGAATAGACGCCCAGGCCATACCACCCAGAATGCCCATCAGCACCATCAGCGGCAGCGCCAGCGGACTGGTGAAGTCATAAAACAGCACCGGAATGATGGACCCAGCCAGCGCACCCATAGTGAACTGGCCTTCTGCACCAATGTTCCAGGAGTTGGACAGGAAGCAGACGGACAACCCAACCGCGATCAGAACCAGCGGCCCAGCTTTTACCAACAGCTCTTCAATGGACCAGCTGGTTGTCAACGGCTCAATAAAGTATGCATAAAGCGCTTCAACCGGATTGTAACCCATGCTGACGAACAGGATGGAGCCACACACAAGCGTAAGACCAATCGCAATCAGCGGCGAAACTACGGTCATCAGCTGAGAGTGTTCAGCGCGTTTTTCAAGCTCAATGCGCATGGGTTTCTCCCGCCTTTTCCTGGGAAGAGGAAGGCTTTCCTTCACCCATACCAGCCATCAGAAGACCGATCTTCTCTCGTGTCATCTCGGCAGAAGGCTCCGCCGGAGAAAGTTCACCACGGGAGATAACAGCAATGCGATCCGCAACCTCATAGATCTCATCCAGATCCTGAGAGATCACCAGAACAGCAGAACCACCCCGAGCCAGATCAATGATTGCCTGACGGATCAGTGCCGCTGCACCTGCATCAACACCCCAGGTTGGTTGGTTGATCACAAGTACTTTCGGCACCCGGTCCAACTCACGGCCAACCACAAACTTCTGCAGGTTACCGCCAGAGAGCGACCGCGCCTCCGGGTTATCATGGGACATACGCACATCGTAGGAAACCGTGATGCGCTTTTCCATTTCACCTGCAAGCTTCTGATTGAGCATGCCATGCTTGATGAGCTCAGGATCAGACTTGTAGCGGGTCAGCAGGATGTTGTCGGAAAGAACAAAGCCCGGCACCGCGCCATGTCCCAAACGCTCTTCAGGAACGAAAGCGGAGCCCAGCAGGCGGCGGTCGTTGATCTTGCGCTTGCCAACCGGCACACCGCAGATCTCGACGGCATAAGCATCTTTCACCTGCGTCTCACCGGAGATCGCATCAAACAGCTCACTCTGGCCGTTCGCCGCGATACCAGCAATGGCAACAATCTCACCACCGCGCAGATCCATATTGACGTTCTTCAGCTCAATGCCAAATGCACCATCCGATGGAATAGACAGATTGCGCAGCTTAAGCATCACATCACCCGGCTGAGCTTCGGTAGCACCAGCAGTGATATCATGTACGTCACCACCCACCATCATGCGAGCAAGGCTGGCTGGTGTTTCCTCTGCAGGATCACATCCACCCACCACACGGCCATGACGCATGATCGTGGCGTTGTGACAGATCTTCTTCACCTCTTCCAAACGGTGAGAGATGTAAAGGATCGCACAACCTTCAGAGGCTAGACGCTGGAGTGTGATGAAAAGCTGATCCGCTTCTTGCGGCGTCAGAACGGATGTCGGCTCATCCATGATAATGAGGCTGGGGTTCTGCAAAAGGCAACGTACAATTTCAATACGCTGACGGATGCCAACCGGCAGATCTGCAACCAGTGCTGCAGGATCAAGAGGCAGGCCATACTTTTGGGAAACCTCAGTGATACGCTTGGAAAGGGCCTCGATTTTTTCGCCTTTAGGCAAGGCCAGCGCGATATTCTCAACCACACTCAGCGCTTCAAACAGCGAGAAGTGCTGGAACACCATACCAACACCCAGTTTGCGGGCAGCGGCAGGATTTGAGATTGAAACGCGTTTCCCCTTCCAGAGGATCTCTCCCGCACCCGGTTCAAGGGCGCCGTAGAGTATTTTCACGAGCGTGGACTTGCCCGCTCCGTTTTCGCCAAGCAACGCATGGATTTCACCTTGCTTGATGACGAGATCGACATTGTCGTTCGCTAGAATATCACCAAATCGCTTAGTAATACCCTTGGCTTCTATGAGATCCTCGCCCCCTGTCACCGGGCCGGACCTCTGCTCATTTTCCATCGTGTTACCCGTTCCCCCAACATAAAAATCAGATCAAGACGTTCTCCTTGAACCTAAGAAGCAAAACGATAACCTCCCTGAGCATTGCTGGCTTGTTCTTCCTTTACCACTAGGAGTTGAGCGGCAATGGAAATTGCAATATCAGACGGCTTTTTGCTTTTAATCTCAGTAATTCCGACCGGACAAACAAGCTGTTTGCTGTGCGCCTCCGATATTCCGGAGTCTTTGAACCGTTTAAGTGTTCGCGCGCGCTTAGTTGCACTGCCTATCAATCCAATAAATGCCAGATCGGTTCTACGAACAGCGGCATCTACTATAGCATGATCACGCTTGTGATCATGGGTCATTACGATGACATAGTTTCCCGGCTCAAGGTTCTTTACGATGACTTGAGGCTCATTTAGATGAATGCAGCGAATATTGGAAGGCACATATTTGGGAAAAATTTCGCGCCGTTCATCGATCCAGGTGATCTTGAAGCCCAAAGGTGCCATCGCAAGCACCAAAGCCTTACCCACATGGCCAGCTCCAAACAGATACAGATGTGGTCTATCCTCCCCGAACCTCTCCGTCAATTTGCCTTGATTTAAAACAATTTCAGCGGAATTCGGGTCATCCATAGCAGGGGGTAATACGTGCCTTTCAAGGGGGGCAGAACTGCAAGTATTTGCAGTCGTTGAAAAAATTCCCACCCCTTCTTGTGTGGAAAAATCTTGTGCACGACCACGATAATTGAGATCAAATTGCTCAAATGCGATTTCAACGCGCCCACCACAGCACTGCCCAAGGTCGGGACCAAGTGCATAAGAGCGCGTCTGGAAGGCCGGGCCGCCATTCTTCATCAATGAAACTGCTTCATGCAAAACATCGTATTCAAGACGACCACCACCAATGGTGCCCTTGAACGACATATCCGGACGCACAACCATGCGTGCACCGGCTTCACGGGGAGATGACCCGGCAACTTTGATGATGCTCACCAGTACACATTGACCAGCGGCATCCAGAGCAGACAGAACTTCACCCCAGACCAGCATTTAGCCCTCCTCTCCGGCCTTGATCGCTTTGACAGCTTTCAAGATCGCTTCAGGCGTTGCAGGGGCGTCCAGTTTAGGCAGAACGCCCTTGTTCAGGCTTGCAATAGCATCATTGATCGCGCAGAAAACCGAGATCGGCAGCATCAAAGGCGGCTCACCAACGGCCTTGGACCGAAAAATCGTCGGCTCCGGATTTCCCTCACTCTCATAAAGAGAAACGTTGAACTCCTCCGGCACATCTGAGGCGGTTGGAATTTTGTAGGTAGACGGCGCGTGGGTTCGCAGGCGTCCAGCATCATCAAACCACAGCTCTTCCGTGGTCAGCCAGCCCATGCCCTGTACAAACCCGCCTTCAATCTGGCCGATATCCAACGCCGGGTTGAGCGACTTGCCAACATCATGCAGCACATCAACACGCTCAACTTTCATTTCACCGGTCAGTGTATCAATCACCACTTCAGAGCAAGAGGCACCATAAGCAAAGTACAGGAACGGACGCCCCTTCACCCGCTCACGGTCCCAGATGATCTTCGGTGTTTTATAAAAACCGGAGGAGGACAGATGGATACGATGCTCATAAGCCAGTTGCGCCAGCTGCTTGATGGAAAGCTTCGGCTTGCCGTTGATCAGCATCTGATCATCAACCAGTTCAACATCTTCCTCTGACACCTCAAAGTGCTGCGCCACAAAGGTTTTCAGCCGCCCAACAATCTCCCGGCACGCAATCGCCGCCGCCATGCCATTCAGATCTGTGCCCGATGAAGCTGCCGTCGGAGACGTATTGGCCACCTTGGAGGTGTTAGTGGCAGTAATCTTCACCTTTTCAAGGCTCACGCCCATCTCAGTGGCCGCAATCTGGGCAACCTTCTGATAAAGACCCTGCCCCATTTCGGTGCCGCCATGGTTCAGATGTACGGAGCCATCCCGATAAAGATGCACAAGCGCCCCAGCCTGATTGAGATGGGTCAGTGTGAACGAAATACCGAACTTCACTGGCGTCAGCGCGATCCCTTTTTTCAGGATCGTGTTCTTGGCATTGAACGCCTCTACCGCTTTCCGGCGAGCGCGATATTCTGAGCTTTCCTCCAGCTGATCCACCAGTTTGGCCAGCACATCATGCTCATCAACAGATTGCCCGAAAGGGGTGGTGTTCTGACCATCGCGGTAGAAGTTCGCCTTGCGCACATCAAGCGGGTCCTGCCCCATCTTGATCGCAATCGCATCCATCAACCGTTCAGCGGCAAACATCCCTTGCGGGCCACCAAAACCACGGAATGCAGTGTTGGAAACCGTGTTTGTTTTCAAACGCTTGGAACCAATCCGAACTTCAGGATAGAAGTAGCTGTTATCCGCGTGGAACATAGCGCGGTCGTTGATGCCAAGCGACAAGTCCGCCGAGTGTCCGCAGCGGGAATTCAAAGAGATCTCAACCGCTTCTATCTTGCCAGAGGCATCACACCCGGCAGCCACATCCACCAGAAAATCGTGACGTTTACCCGTCAGGATCATATCATCATCACGATCCAACCGGCACTTACATGGACGCCCCGTAGCATTGGCAGCCAGAGCCGCTAGAGCAGCCCATTGGTTGGCCTGAGACTCCTTACCGCCAAACGCACCGCCCATGCGGCGCACTTCAATGGTCACCGCAGCCTCGTCCACTCCAAGCACCTTGGCCACGGTGTGCTGCACCTCAGTTGGATGCTGGGTAGACGAGTAAACCGTCATGTCCCCATCTTCACCGGGAAAGGCAAAAGCAATCTGGCCTTCAAGGTAAAAATGCTCCTGTCCGCCAAGCGCAAAGCTGCTCTTCACCTGCTGCGCAGATCGTTCCATCGTCTGTTCAGGCGTTCCACGGCGGAACTCATAGTCCGGTAGGACGGTCTGATCAGCCTTCAGTGCATCAGCAACGCTCACCAGAGGTGTTTCCGCCTCAACCTCGATCTCAGCCAGCTTCACCGCCTTGCGGGCTTGCAGGCGCGTCTCAGCTACAACAAGGAACACCAACTGCCCATGGAACACGATCTTATCGGCCACCAGCACCGGATCATCACCCATGGCTGGTGAACAGTCATTCACACCGGGAATATCAGCGGCCTCCAAGACAGCAACAACACCCGGAGCAGCCCGGACGGCACTCAGGTCAATCTTCGTAATCCGGCCACACGTTGCACCCGGCGCATAACCCGGCGCCACATGAAGCGTACCGCGAGGCTCGATCATATCATCGATATAGGTCGCCTTACCCGCCACATGCTTCAGCGCACTGTCATGTTTGTACGACTTTCCAACCACCTGTGATTGAGAGGTCCGGCTCTTTGATTTTACCAGAAGATCAGTTGACATGAGCACCTCCCGCAGCAAGTTCTCGCTGCCCGTGGACCCGTGTTTGATGGGAAGATGCCTCCGAAATCTCTAAAAGTGCCTTTTCCAGCAAACCACGCGCCACATCACGCCGGTAAGAACTGGACGCCCGCATATCGCTCATTGGGATAAAATCACTATCAATGGCATTCAAGGCATCCTGCCAGGAGGCTGGATCAGCCAGCGAAGCACCAAGCAGAGCAGCTTCTGCACCACTGGCACGCTTGGGAATACCTGCCATACCGCCAAAAGCCATCCGTGCGGCTTCAAAAACACCATCTGTCACCGTCAGACAAAACGCAGCCATCACAGCAGAAATATCCTGATCGAACCTCTTGGAGATCTTATAGGCTCTGAATTGCTGCTCTTCACTCATCCGCGGCACGCTGATAGATGTCAGCACTTCATTCTCGGCAATGTCTTGCTTGCCGTAGTCGATAAAGAAGCTTTCCAGAGGCAACGTCCGTCGGCCACGATTGCTCTGCAGTTCAATCTCAGCGCCAAGAGCAATCAACATCGGCGGCATGTCACCAATCGGCGAGCCGTTCGCGATATTGCCCCCAACTGTACCAGAGGCGCGAACCTGCTTTGATCCGATCCGGCTAATCACCAGCTTAAGGTCAGGATCAATCGCCGTCAGAAACTGCTCAGCAACCGCATAGGATGCTCCGGCACCAAGCCGAATACCTTGCTCATCCTCGTAACAAGTGCTCAGTCCGTTCACGCGTCCCAGATAAATCACCTTCGGCAAATCTCGCAGATGCTTGGTGACCCACAGCCCCACATCCGTAGAACCGGACACCAACGTCGCATCAGGATGCTCTCCGTATGTCTCCAGAAGGCTCTGAAAGCTGTTCGGGGCAAAGAAGAACTGTTCCCCATCCCCAACACGCACATCCTGCCCATCCTGAAGCACAGCCAGTTTGCTTTCCGTCTCAACTGCACGATCTGCAAACGCATCGTTCAGACCATTCCGGCAAGCCTCAAGCGCAGCATCTACGATAGGACGATATCCGGTGCATCGGCACAAGTTACCAGCAATCCAGGTGTTCACATCCTGACGAGTCAGCCCCGGTGTTTTGGTGTGGTAGAGCGTAAACAGGTTCATCACGAACCCGGGCGTACAGAACCCGCACTGCGAACCATGAAGATCAACCAGCGCCTGTTGGACAGGGTGTAATCCATCAGGCCCTTCCAGATCTTCCACGGTCACAAGCTCACAGCCATCAATCTGCCCAAGCAGCAGAATGCAGCTGTTCACGGGCTCATACACCAGCTTGCCATCACGCAAACGTCCAAGCGCGATGGTACAGGCACCGCAATCCCCTTCACCGCAGCCTTCTTTGGTGCCGGTCGCATGTTCGCTCAGGCGCAGATATTCAAGGAGAGTGGTCGTCGGCTCAAAACGATCCAACTCAACAACTTGACCTTTTCGGAGGAAGCGGATTGCCGTGCGCATCACTCAGCTCCCTCTGTAGGTGGTGTAACCAAACGGAGAAAGCAGCAGCGGCACGTGATAATGGCCGCTGACATCCGCTATACCAAAGCGGATCGGAACAACATCAAGGAAAGCTGGTTCTGGAAGCGCAATACCTTCCCCACGCAAGTAATCACCTGCATGGAACTGCAGCTCATATGTTCCTGCAGTCAGGCTCTCACCTTCCAGCAAAGGCCCATCAACACGCCCGTCACTGTTGGTGGAAAATTCTCCAAGTTTGGAAAAGCTGTCCCCATCAACACGAACAAGCTCAACCCGCAGCCCCGCCGCAGGTTTCCCCTGAGCACTGTCCAGAACGTGGGTGGTCAATCGCCCCATAGTTTCCTCGTCTATCAAATGGCATCTGCAATAGATGTCAGATTCTAAGTGAAACTACAGGGTGCACCCATTCCCATGATAACAAAAGAACAAAAAAGAGCGCTTATTGATGCCATTTAGGCATCAGATGACGGAAGCATCTTTTCCAATCTTGCAACAGCCTGCTCCAGAAAGATCGCCGGAGCCAGAGCAAGACCGCGCAAAGACGAGGTAATGATACAGAAATGTCCGCGTGTCAGCTGCTCATCGGCAAGCGGTTTAAACAACAAACGTTCATTGGCAAGCTCCTCTTCAAGCCCCACAACAGTCTGAAACGCCACCATTTCACCAGAGCGCACTAGATGCTTCATGAAACGCAACGAGTTTGCCTCTACACTGCTTTGTCCATCAGCGGAGCTATGAGACAGCGCCACATCCAAACGCGCGCGAATGGAAATACCCGGAGCAGGCATGGCAACCGGATGCTCAAAGCACCGTGCCAGATTCAACTGCTCTTCACTTGCCAAAGGATGCGAAGGAGCGACAATCGCCCCAATCTCAAGCGCTTTTTTGTAGGTGATCTTGAGCGCATCTGTATCCGGCGGTTCAAACGTGAAGCCGACATCCACCTCAGCCTTCTCAACGGCCTCAGCGACCCGCTCGGCGCCCATCACCTGCACGTCCACGTGAATACCGCTGTAGTCCTTGTGAAACTTCGCAATCACCTCAGGCAACAAGGCTTCCGTAACACTCTCAACCGTTGCAATAGAAACCACACCACGGCGCAATCCTTTCAGCGCATCCAGTTCGGCACCAGTTGCCTCCAAATCAGACAGTGTACGCCGGATATGAGCAAGCAGAATTTCACCAGCTGAAGACAGGCGGATCGTGCGGCCCACCCGTTCAAACAGCTCCATCCCAAGCTGTTTTTCCAGCGTCAGGATTTGCCGGTTCACGGCAGATGACGCTACATTAAGTTTGCGGGCCGCCGCCCGGATAGAGCTTTCCTCTGCTGCCGCCGCAAAGTAGCGCAGCGCTGGGCCGTAAAGATACCGCGATCGATCCATCAATGTCCTGATCCCCCAGCCATCAAGGGATGATCACAGTGGCACC
Organism: Pseudovibrio sp. SCP20; assembly: GCF_057774105.1. Taxonomy (NCBI): domain Bacteria; kingdom Pseudomonadati; phylum Pseudomonadota; class Alphaproteobacteria; order Hyphomicrobiales; family Stappiaceae; genus Pseudovibrio; species Pseudovibrio sp. SCP20. The sequence goes on from NZ_JBYMDH010000001.1 coordinate 1,338,342, forward strand.
AGTGGTCTTGCGCCCTTCCAGATCAGAATGTGCCTGCGCAATGTCTTTCAGGCTATAACGCTGGTTGATCTGAATATTGATGGTGCCATCCGCCACAGCAGCAAACAGATCACCCGCCGTCTCTTCCAGTTCCCACCGCTCAGCAATATAGTTGAACAGCGTCGGACGTGTTGCGAACAGCGAGCCTTTTTGCGAGAGGATCGCCATATTGAACTCAGGCAGCGGACCAGAAGACTGGCCAAACGAACACCACAGCCCACGAGGCCGTAAACAATCCAGTGAGGCCGGAAATGTATCCTTGCCCACGCTGTCATAAACCACATCACATCCGCGCCCATCGGTGATCTGCCGCACACGAGAAACCCAGTCCTCGGTCTTGTAGTTGATCACGTATTCATAGCCATTGTCAGACGCCAACCGCGCCTTCTCTTCAGAACTCACAGTACCAATGACAGTGGCACCAAGCGCAGACGCCCACTGGCCAACGATAAGGCCAACACCACCAGCCGCTGCGTGGTAAAGCAGCGTCGTATCTGCATCCACCTTGAAGGTTTCACGCAGCAGATAGCGCGCAGTCATGCCTTTCAGCATCAGCGCAGCCGCCTGCTCATCACTCACACCTTCCGGAATTTTCACAAGAACACTGGCCGGAATGTTCCGCTCTTCCGCATAAGCCCCCAGCGGACCGGCATAGGCAACACGGTCTCCAAGTGCAAAATCCGTCACACCCTCTCCGAGCGCAACAACAATGCCAGCTCCTTCGTTGCCGGGTACAAACGGCAAACCATTGGGTGCCGGATAGAGGCCGGAACGGAAATATGTATCGATAAAGTTGAGCCCAATGGCCGTATGCCGGATCCTGACTTCACCAATCCCCAGCTCAGGCAGGTCCACATCCACGTGTGTCAGAACGGATGGATCACCAGTTTTTTCAACGCGAACAGCATAGACCATATGGAATTCCCCTTATAAACGGCTGGATGCGGAGTTTGGACAGATTGCCGTTAAGTTGCAAGCGTCTTTGGTGAAACTCTATTCCACAGAGGAAAACCTGATCAGCAAAACAAAAAAGCCCGACCAAATGGCCGGGCTTTTAAAACTCATCAAGATCGAGAATCACATCTTGCGGAACACCTGGTGCAAAGCACCAACGCAGAAGAGGTAAAGGCTCGTCGCTGTAATAAGCGCAAACAGCCAGGTCTCGATTACAAAATCCTGATAAAGCGCCATGGCAAGTGCTGCACTCCAGACCATGAGAATGCTCAGGGTCAGTGGGCGCCATTTCACGGTACGTACAGGATGAACAAATTCAACCGGTGCAAAGGTCAGCACAGAACACAGAACCACCATGCCAATGATGATCCATGGCGGAGACTGCAGCGCAACAAGCACGACAATCACCATGTTCCAGACACCAGGGAAGCCCAGGAACCCGCCGCTTTCAGTCTTCATGTTGCCGTCAGCGAAGTAGATCGCGCCGGTAAACACAATGATCGCACCAGACAGAAGGCCCCAGAATTCTGAGAGAAGTCCGCTCTGATAAAGCGCAAAAGCTGGCAGGAAAACGTAGGTTGCGTAATCGATAACCAGATCCAGAATAACGCCGCTCCAGCGTGGCAGACGATTCTGAATGTCATATTTACGTGCTAAAGGACCATCCAGCCCGTCGACAACAAGTGCGACCCAGAGCCAGAAAAACATCATAGGCAGGTTGCCGTTCGCTCCTGCGACAAGCGCAAGCAACGCAATGGGCGCACCCAATGCGGTAAGAAGGTGAATGAGGAACAGCCGGGAGTTGGTCTGACCGGTCAACTTGGGGTCCTTTGTTATTCTTTAAGTGCAGGTACCACTTAGAACAATCTATCACCCAAAGCTTCAAAAAGAGGTAAGTCCGCCCGAGCGAAATAGATGTTTGCACCGCCCCATAGCAGAAGCGCGATACCTATTCCATAGCTTGTAAACGGTGTTTTGCTCTTTTTTTCAAGTGTCATTATGAGACCAAGCAGCGCGATCCAGATAATATTCATGATTCCCACTGCAAACATGAGCACCATTAGTGCCCAACAGCACCCCAGACAGTACAAACCTTGTTCGATTCCAAACTGGAAGGCGTTCTGCTTTTGCTCGCCGGAGTGTACGGCCAAAGCAACATTTGGCGTCCGGCACCGGTCCAGACAGGCCTGCTTGGCAGGCGTAAACTGATAAATTGCTGCTGCAATTACAGTGGTGATGGTCAGGCTGGAAAACACAGGCATCATCATTGGGCTCATCACGCCCAACTCATGAAGCAGCCCCTGCGCCACGGTTGCGACTACGGAAAACGCAGTCCAGACGGCCAGATAACCACCAGCAACAACATAGATCGCCTTACCGCCCCGCGCTTCGTGGTAGGTCTGCAGCATTGGCATGGCTGTCGGCAACATCATGGCGAGCACCATCATGAACCACATCACAAACAGCAGAAAATAGTCATAGAGGCCCATATTTACGAGGCCCGGCATACCAAAAGCTTCCTGTGCCAATGGCAGACACAGCGAGGCGAGCTGCACGCGCACATGCTCCGGCAGGCCTTTGAACATGTTGAACTGATTGAACAGTTCCATACCGGGGCCCATTTCGCCCATATCCATACGGCTGATCATATCGATCACCATAGCCGCCAGATAAACCCAGCCCAGCACCACAGCTCCGCCCAGCACAATGTAAGGGAGCCGATAGGACAACTGAAAATCTGTCTTCGGACTGGTAAGCGACATAACCGACCTCGAAATCATTCAGGACATCCAAAACCCATCGGTTTCGGAACCAGCGCAATGTATGCAGCTTCTCTAATAGACCAGTAATAGTCCCAATGCGACATTGATTTAGTTCAAATCTAAACTAGGCCCTGCGACATGGTGAAGCTGGCGCAGCGATAGTTACGCTCTTTTCATTAGGGGACTATACGCCTGCGCTACCTTGAAACCGATAGGTTTTATCCCCTAGATACTCAAGGATAGAACGCAAACAAAATGCGGAATGAAAAAATGGCAGCCAATCTTGCATCTGACAGCACCAAAGGCCAAAGCAAAAACAACACGCCTTCGCAGGAAAAGAGCTATGATTGCGCTGTTATAGGCACAGGTCCCGCAGGCATGATTGCCGCGCTGGCACTAGCCAGCAACGGACTTGAAACTGTTCTCATTGGCCCGCCAGTCAATCTGAATGATGCCCGCACCACGGCTCTCATGGACGCTTCCCGCCAGTTTCTGGACAACATCGGCATCTGGAAAGACCTGCGTGCATCCTTCACGCCGCTGGAAAAGATGCGCCTGATTGATGGCACAGATCGTCTTATTCGCGCACCGGAAACAACATTTGCAGCCTCTGAGCTCGACCTGCCAGCGTTCGGCTACAACATCCTCAACAAAGATCTGAATCGTGTTCTGTTTGATCTGGTCAATGCAAACGAGCTCATCGAGCTCGTGGAAGACACCATCAAGAACGTGAGCAGCAACGACCACAAGGCAACCATTGAGCTGAACAACACGCAGGACCTGACTTGTCAGGTGGTGATTGGCGCCGATGGCCGAAACTCAGTGGTTCGCCGCGCTGCAGGCATTGAGACAAAGAACTGGAAGTACCCACAAGCAGCGCTCGTTCTCAACCTCAAACACGACCTACCGCACTACAATATCTCAACCGAGTTCCACCGCAACACTGGCCCGTTCACCATGGTACCGCTACCAGGCAAGTCATCCTCACTTGTCTATGTGGAGACACCGGAACGCGCTGAAGAGCTGAACATCTACAAAGACGAAGCGCTTGAGGCCGAGCTGGAAAAGCTCAGCAAGTTCGTCCTCGGTTCTTTGAAATTGGCAAGCCCGCGTCAGGTCTATCCACTCTCTGGCCTGACCGCCGTTCACATGAGTGGCAATCGCTCTTTGCTGATGGGCGAAGCCGCTCATGCCTTCCCGCCAATCGGCGCACAAGGTCTCAACCTGTCTCTGCGTGATGTGGCCGTTGCGACCGAATTGCTTGCAAACGCCAAGCACACAAGGGCTGATATGGGATCAGCAGAACTGCTGCAGAAGTACGACCGCAGCCGCAAAGCAGATGTCATCAGCCGCACAACAGCCGTAGACCTGCTCAACAGATCCTTGCTGACAGATGCCCTGCCCGTGCAAATGTTACGTTCCATGGGGCTTTACACAGCCTCCAGAATCCCACTCGTCCGCCGCCTGCTCATGCGCGAAGGCATTGCACCATCCTGGAGCCTGCCAACACTGATGCGCGCGCAGAACAATTAAGGCACGAGTATTCCGGACTGAATGAGATAGATGAGCGTTGGCAGAGTAATAACTGAAGCCAACGTTCCATAAAGAACAGCAGTCGACGCCCGCTCCACATAAGCGGAATAATGCTGCGCCAGCACATAAACATTTGCTGCTGGCGGCAGCGCTGCCATCAAAACTGCCGTTGAAATCCAAAGGCTGTCAAAGCCTCCAATCCATTCCAGCAGAACAAACACAAGAACCGGATGCACGACCAGCTTGATCAGTAGCAGGATCGGCAGTTCCTTTGCAGTTCTGCGGCTCGGCTGCAAAGCGATGGTCACGCCCATAGCAAACAACGCACAGGGCGCTGCGGCCTGACGCAGGAACGAAATCGTCTGGTCAATCGCCACCGGTGGTTTGAACTCAATCGCTGCCGCCAGAATGCCCGCAAACACCGCCAGAATGAACGGATGCGTGACGATCTTCTTGAAGATCTCAAAGGCCAGCGGACCCACTTTGATGTTCTGAGACCCACCGATGGACATCATCATCGGCACCAGAATAAACAGCAGGATCGTGTCAAAACACAGGATCAAAGCCGTCGGCACAGCAGCGCCAGCACCCAGTACAGCCAGCGTCACACCTGGGCCCATGTAACCGATATTGGAATAAGACCCCACCAGCGCCTGAACAGTCGCCTCACCGATGCTTCCTCGCAGAATAAACCGCGCAAAAGAATAAGCCACAGCGAACATGGCAAAGGTTGAAAATGTGGTCGCAGCGACAAAATCAAAGGTGGCCAACTCTTCCAGCGGAGTTTCGGAAAGCAGCTGAAAAAACAAGGCCGGTAGCGCCAGATAAACCACAAAAAAGTTCATCCACGCCAAACCATCGCGCGAAAGCTTCGCACCACGGCCAGAAACAAACCCTAAGAAGATGAGAAGGAAAAATGGCATTGCCAAATTCACAACATTGAGCATCGAAACCATTTCCCCATGCAATTCTTTGGTGTTCTCCGCTTCCGACTGGAGAATGAGTTGCTTTTGAAAGACTGATTGGCTAATCACCATGACCGAGTTGAGCGTATATAGCCATTCTACAGAGGTTGGCATACCGGCAACTACGACACTATAGTATGCGAGTAAACGGAACTGGAAAGCTCCATCCGCCCAAAGGCCAATATGAAAGCTAAAAAATCCCGTCGCCCCCTTACAAGTCGTGAGAAGCTCAGCTACCGAGCTGAATGGCTGGCGCTTAGATTTATCGGCGGAATTCTGCGCTCTCTGCCACTGGATTGGTCCTCCGCATTCATGGGAAATGTCTGGCGCATCGTCGCGCCAATGACCCATCGGCATGCACGCGCCAAAGCCCACATCATGGCCGCCTACCCGGAAATGACGCTCAACGAAGCAGACAAAATTATCCGGGATATGTGGGAAAATCTGGGTCGCGTCTCCGCCGAGACCGTTTTGCTCTCCAAAATCCACAAGGATAGGAGCCGCGTTACCTATGCAAATCCAGAGGTCTTTGCACCGTCCGTCGGCGAAGGTGCCGTTCTGGTCACCATGCACTCTGGCAACTGGGAAGTGGTTTCCGATAAGGCTGAAGAACTGGGCTTGCCGCTCGCAGGTGTCTACCAGAAGCTCAAGAACCCCTACTCCGAATCCTACCTGATCGAGCGACGTAACTTTCTTTATAAGCTCGGCCTGTACTGCAAAGGTCACGACACCGGCGCAAAAATCATTTCAATCCTGCGCAAAAAGGGTTCTGTAGCTTTTGTTGCAGACGTTCGGGATCGCCGCGGCGTGAAGATTGACTTCTTCAAGCAACCCTCGGCCGCAACGCACATCCCTGCAGCGTTGGCTCGCACCATGAATAAACGGCTCATTGCTGTGGTTGCCCGCCGCAAAAAAGGCGCCCGCTTCGAGATTCTCGCAAAAGAAATCCCGGTGGCCCGCACCAAAGACCGCGTTCAGGACGCCATCACGACCACGCAGGCAATGCACGACCAGTTCGAAGAATGGATCCGCGAAGAACCATCCCAGTGGATGTGGATCATGAAGAAGTGGATTTAATCAGGCCATTTCAACGCTAAGTGTGAAATGACGAGCAATCGCCTAAGCCGCTCAAACCACTCTACCTAAATGCAAATGTCTTCAGGACTTAGCCCAAAGAGCTGATTTTGCACCGCACAATTATCTGTATACTCTCTCCCTGAATTTCCATTTCGGCTTGGGAGGGAGCTAGCCAGATGAAAACCTATCGTTCCTTTTATAAACCTCTGGCCATTGGTGCTCCGACACCGTTTGCTGAGCCACCAGTCGCGCTGGAACGCATGATCCACTTCGTGCCTCCGCACATCGAGAAGATGCGCGCAAAGATCCCGCAGATAATTTCTCAGGTAGATGTTATTCTCGGCAATCTGGAAGATGCCATTCCAGCCGATGAAAAGCTGAATGCCCGCGAAGGCTTCATCCAGATGGCCAACGAAAACGACTTTGGTTCAACCAAACTCTGGACGCGCATCAACTCACTGGAAAGCCCGTGGGTTCTAGACGACCTCACCGAAATCGTCACCCGTTGCGGCAACAAGTTGGACGTGATCATGCTGCCGAAAGTCAACGGCCCATGGGATATCCATTATCTGGATCAGCTGCTCGCACAACTGGAAGCCAAAGCAGGTGTAACCAAACCGATCCAGATCCATGCCATTCTGGAGACGGCAGAAGGCGTCAACAACGTGGAAGCCATCGCCACAGCCAGCCCACGCATGCACGGTATGAGCCTTGGCCCAGCAGACCTTGCAGCCTCCCGCGGCATGAAAACAACCCGCGTTGGTGGAGGACATCCAGATTATCAGGTTCTGGCCGACGCTGATGGCGACGCACCACGCACCCGCTATCAGCAGGATCTCTGGCACTACACCGTTGCTAAAATGGTCGACGCATGTCTTGCCGCAGGCATCAAACCATTCTACGGTCCATTCGGCGACTTCAGCGATCCAGCCGCCTGCGAAGCACAGTTCCGCAACTCCTTCCTCATGGGCTGCCTGGGCACATGGACCTTACACCCAAGCCAGATCGGCATTGCAAAATCCGTGTTCTCACCTGAACCGGAAGAGGTAAAATTCGCCCGCAGAATTCTGGAGGCAATGCCAGACGGAACCGGTGCCGTCATGCTGGATGGAAAGATGCAGGACGACGCAACCTGGAAACAGGCAAAAGTGATTTGTGACCTGGCAGATCTGGTAATCTCCAAAGACCCGGATTTGGCAGAAGCCTACACATAATCAATCCTGAAGAGTGGTCAGCACCACTCTTCAACCCTCCGGATGTGCATATCAATGAAATGTGAGGAGCTATTCATCCCCAAACGTCACATTTTGATCGGTTTGTGCTGCCTCTCGCCTCTTTGCTGCGCTATATAACTTGACAATAAGCGCGCAACATGACCTTTAAGGCGCCCTGACAAGATACAGTATCTTCGAAAGCTTGGTGGATTATGGAGACAATTAGAACCGCGAAATTCAGAATTGGACAGGTCGTTCGTCACCGCCTGTACCCGTTCCGTGGCATAGTCTTCGACGTGGACCCAACATTCGACAACACTGAAGAATGGTGGGAGTCAATTCCCGAAGAAGCACGTCCAAGCAAGGACCAGCCTTTTTATCACCTTCTCGCTGAAAACGCTGAAAGTGAATACATCGCCTACGTCTCGGAACAAAATCTGGAAAAAGACGACAGTGGCGAACCTGTGCGACATCCGCAGGTCGAAGAATTTTTTGATGAAACAACCGATGGCGACTACATCGTCAAGGATGTAGAGATCCATTAAGGCTTATTGCTGAACGCCGCTCATAGGAACAGCAGTCATCGTGATCAAGAGATCAATAAAAAACCCGAAGGAAATCTCCTTCGGGTTTTTTGATGCCTAAAGCGCGCAAACCAGATTACTGGTTTGCCTGACGCTGCTGCTCAATCAGCTTCTGACGAGCGGCTTCTGCACGCTTCTGAAGTTCAGACTGCAGGCGTTCCTGCTTTGCCTGGAGTTCTTCAGGCTTGATCGCTTCACCATCATAAATACGGGTGAACCCTTTCAAGGTCAGGTCGAATGGACGAGCCTTACCCTGCTGGTTCAAAGTGGTGATGATCAGCTTGCCACCCTTTTTCAGGCTACCGATAAAGGTGTCATCAATAACCATTTCGGCAATACAAGCGTTTGGAAAACAAATTGTATATTTCGCTTCAGACTGTTTGCCACCATCTACCTGAACACGCAGACCCGGCTGGATCAGCATTCCAGGAGGAACAGCAAGGTGCAGCAGTTTGCGGCTTTCGCCGGTCACTTCACGCACAACAGCCTGTGCAAGGAACTGGCCAGTGTCCGTGCGCAGTTCTTGTGTAATAAGGCAGAATTCCTTCTTGGATTTTGGATCAGTATTACACACTTTCACCCAAGCATCTTCTGCTTGTGCATTCTGTGCAACACTGGTGCCAGCAAAGCCAACTGCGGCCATTGCTGCAATAATCCCACCAGTCAGAACGCCCTTGAAATTAACGGCCATCCCAAATTTCCTCAAAGTTTGATCCGGTGCAAAAAGATGCCTCCGGCAATTACGCAGCAACCAATTTCTAGGTTCAACAGTGTTTTGACTGCTTGTTCGGCGCCAAGCATACTCAGAACAGAGCTGAAAAAAAGGCAACGCACCTGTTAAATGCTACTTATGTACTTCTTTAAACACCTCGAAGCCATTTTTCCACCTATAGATTGGGGTGGTTACTGTCCTTTTCCAAAGCCTCGTAGGCTGAATTTTCCTCAGAATCGTATTATTGCTAGTTTCTGCGGACGCCCTAGGAGAAATTCGAATGTCTCATTTCCGATCCTATGTGAATGGAATAAATAAATTTGCGAAGGGTCTTGTTGTCCTTTCCGGTGTGGCAACATTAGCTTACTCAACCGCCATTGCTCAGGATACGGTGCCATGGAGCCATGGTATTGCAATGCATGGCAAACCTGCTCTGCCAGCAGATTACACCCACCTGCCCTATGCCAATCCTGAAGCACCTAAAGGTGGTCGTCTCTCTCTCGGCGTTCAAGGTACTTTTGATAGTCTGAATTCCTTTGCCCTCAAAGGGGCATGGACCTCTGCGCGCGGCATGAAAGAGCGCCAGATGGGCAACTACATTCTGGAAAGCCTGCTTCTGCGCAGCAACGATGAAGCATTCACATTGTATGCACACCTTGCAGAAGCCGTGCGTATGCCGGAAGAGCGCAATTGGATCGAGTTTCGCTTAAATCCAAATGCGAAGTTCTCCAACGGAGACCCGTTAACCGTTGAAGATATTATCTTTTCTCTGGAAACCATTCGTGACCATGGCCGCCCGCCATATGCGCGTTGGTACGGAAAAGTCGTCAACTTCGAAAAAACCGGGGAGCGCTCCGTAAAGCTGCACTTTAAAGATGGCAGTGACCGTGAGCTGCCACTCCTCATCGCACTGGCTCCGATTTTCAACAGTCGGACAACTGACCCAAAGACCTTTGGCAACACCACGCTGACACCACCAGTCGGCACTGGTCCTTATATTTTCTCTGAGATCAATCCGGGCCGTCGTACAACCTACACGCGCCGTGACAATTACTGGGCCAAAGATCTGCCGCAGAAAATCGGTTTCGATAACTTCAACGAAGTCACCGTCGACTACTTCCGCGATTACAACGCCTTGCAGGAAGCCTTCCGCAAAGGTGACACTGAAGCTCTGATCTACGCGAACCCAAGCCTTTGGGAGAGCGCGGGCAACTTCCCTGCGTTTGAAGAAGGCAAGGTCGTAAAAGACGTATTTGAACGCGGCACGCCTCCAGCCATGACTGGGATCGCGTTCAACACCCGCCGCGCGCAATTTGCAGATAAGCGTGTGCGTCAGGCTCTCGGAATGCTGCTCGACTTCAAGTGGATCAACAGAACCCTGTTCAACGGTTTGTACCAGCGTACGGACGGTTACTGGGACAACTCAGAGCTTTCCTCCATCGGTCGCCCTGCGAGCGAGATGGAAAAGAAACTGCTCGAGCCATTCCCAAATATTGTGACTGATGATGTCCTCGCTGGCACATGGCGTCCATCAGAAGCTGATGGCTCCGGACGCGACCGAAAGGTGCTCCGGGATGCATTGAACCTGTTCAAACAAGCAGGTTACAAACTGGATCAGGGCAAACTGGTGAACGCTGAAACCGGCGAGCCGTTTGCATTCGAAATCCTCGTACGAGTTCAGGACGAAGAGAAAGTCGCTCTGGCCGTGCAACGAACTGCGAAGCTTCTGGGCATCGATCTTGAAGTGCGCATGGTAGATGCAGCACAGTTTGAAGAACGTCGCGCCTCTTTCGAATTCGACGCCCTCTTCAACACCTGGTTCGCTTCACTGTCTCCGGGCGGCGAGCAGTACGCCCGTTGGTCATCGCAGGCAGCTGATACCAAAAGCTCCAGAAACATCGTTGGCGCAAAAGAACCTGCCATTGATGCTTTGATTGATGCCATGGTCGCCGCTCGCAGCCGCGAAGAATTCGTTGCCACAGTGCGCGCGTTCGACCGTGTTCTGATCTCCGGTTTCTATGCAATCCCGCTCTATCACGCCCCGGCTGAATGGGTCGCGCGCTGGACCACAGTGGAGCATCCGGAGAAGACACCGCTATACGGCATGCAGTACGACAACTGGTGGGATGCACCTAAAGAGTAGATAAACACATAAAAATTGGGCTGCGTTCTTGATGAAGGCAGCCTACTCAACAAAAGTGTCTATTAACCAACTTGCCGAATCTCGAATTTCTCAGTCGCTTAGCGGACTTACCTTAAATGATACTGTCAAATACCGATGCCATTGCAAACCACAGCACAACAGGAGTTTGGGGCAACATCACCCTTGATATGCTGTTCAGACGTGCGGCGCAAAAACATCCAAACCGCTTGGCACTGGTAGATGCACCCGACAGAGAAAAATGGACAGGCGGCAAACCGCGCCATCTGACCTACGCCGAGGCGGAACAGGAAATCAGCCGGATTGCTGGCTTCTTCGCTGCTGTTGGCATGGAGCCAGACCATATTCTTGGCCTGCAATCCCCAAACACAGTTGATAATGTTCTCTGTATTCTCGGTGCGTTACGTGCTGGTCTGATCGTCTCCCCCTTCCCGCTGCACTGGCGCCATTCTGAGATCCTACGCGCACTCAGCACGGTAGACGCCAAAGCGTTGATCACCGCAGATCGCGTTGAAACACGCATGCTTGGCGAAGAAGCACGGGATGCGGCAGCCGACTTCTTCTCTCTGCGTTTCGTTTTCGGCCTCGGCAGTGACATTCCTGACGGCCTCATTGATATGGCGCCGATGCTGGCCGAAAACGGAGATGCCTTCGCCGAACCAGTCATTGAGCGCGAAGGCGCACCAGCCAATCACGTGGCAACGCTCACATGGGTTCACTCAGGCGCGGAAATCAGTCCAATCCCGCGCAGTCATAACCACTGGGTCTCCACAGGCCTGATGCCGTTTCTGGAGACAAGACTGGAGCCCGGCGCTCGCATTCTGCTGCCCTACATTCTCTGCGGAATTACAGGGATTGGTGCCGGTTTGGTGCCATGGCTGCTGAGCGAAGGAACGCTCCATCTCCATCATCCACACGCTTTATCCACATTGACGGACCACGCGCGCTCCATCGAGGCAAATTATATTTTGACCCCTGGACCGCTAGCATCCCACATCGATGGAGCGCTGGAAGGCTGGAGCACAAACACCGTTGCCACATGGTCCATCACCTCACCAAAGCCTGCAAAATACCAGGCAAAAGGTGTCGTCACAGATCTCCATGTGCTCGATGAATATGCAATGGTGGCACATCTGCGTGGAACCTCGGATCAGCCTGTGCCATTAATCCCAGGCAATCAATTTGCCCCAAGCACATCCACCCATGGACCGTGCTTAATTAATATTGATCCAATTGAAATTAATGAGGAATTCTCACAGGAATCCGCGAAGTCGGAAACCGGATACCACCTCAAACTCAAGGGTGCGATGGTCCCGGATGCAGACTGGCCATCCAATGACTCGCACCTCACTTTCTTCAGCAACGAACAGGGCGAGCACGGCCTGATTACCGAAATCCCTGTTGGCGTACATGAAGTTACAGGAGCCATTCACGGCTTCGGCACACCTGGTCAAAGAGCCCCCGGATTGCTCGAGCTGGAACGTCTCGACGAGATATACAGTGAATTCTCGGGGGTAAAAGAAGCGGCTGCTTTTCTGGTAGAAGATGAATTAATGGGTGCACGCCTAATGGTCGCGGTGGTACCGTCAGAAGGTCTTCTCGTTGATGTAGAAGCCTTTTACGCCTACCTCGACGCATCACGCGTGAGCCTGACAATGATGCCACACAGAATTCTGTCGCTGCGCGCACTGCCAATGACGGAAGATGGCCGCGTAGACAGACAGAAATTGACCAGACGCTCCCAGCCCAAACCGGTGGAAGCGGTTGCCTGAGAGGATGAATGGCCGAGCATAGCCAACCATTAGAGACTGAGACGCACGATTCCAGCTGGGGTAAAATCCTGCTGATAGCTCCAGTGCACAATCATGTCTTTGATATGTTGGAGCCTTTGACCGTTCTGTCTGACCGCCTCGTTGCGATCAGAACAAGCCAGCAGCTTATGGAAGAGCTGGAAGGCGCAAGCGTTCTCCCAATCTGCATCCTCCTGCCATGGCAAGAGCAAAACCCACCAGAGCTGGATGAACTCACTCAGACCATTGAGCGTTTCCGAAAAGGCCCAGGCGTTGAAGTCCCATTGCTCGTCATCACCAATGGCAACGCCCCTGTCCCGCTGGAGCTCAAACCTAGCGCAACTGTCAGCGACGCTATTCCGCCAGATGTGCTTCTGCCACGTATTGCCGGCCTGAGGCGTCTTGCGAACAGAGCAGAAGAAGCCCGCTTGCGCCGCGGCCTGTTTGGACCTCTCCCAGAATACAAAACAGAGTTCGGTCCGCTGAAATCCGCAGGCTTACTCGTAGCAGGTTTCGGTAAGCACTTTGGCCGCACACAAGCTCTTCTGGATATGCCCGTCGAAATCGTTGGTGGCTTCACCTCTGACATGACAGAGGACTACCTCACCGCTCGCCGGTTTGAGGCCGTGCTGATCGATATGCCAGCGTGGCAAGCCTGTGAGGAAATCGAAAGGCTTCGCGCAGATCCGCGTTATTTCAACCTGCCGATCCTCGCTCACAGTGTGGACGAAGAATCCGCTCACCTACTCTATTCGGCAGGCGCAACAGATGTTCTTCTGGGTGACGTGACAGATAAAGCTCTCACAGGCCACATCATCAGCGCCTTGCGCGGAGGCCGCCGCCAGCGCTTGACTGATGCGATCCTCACAGTCTCCAGCCAATGGCTCGCCCGGCAGGATGATGAAGATTACCTGTCAGAGCAGACCTACCGCAGCTATCTGACACTTCTTGAAGAATCCACCAAGCGCCGCGGTGAATCCATCTACGAGCTCAACCTGCTGGAACTCATAGAACGTTTCACAGGCAGCAACCCACAGGCCTTCGCCCAGCATCAGATGTATTGGAGCGGCACCGTTCTCTCTATCGCCATGGCTGTCTGCCGTGATGAGGATTTTGTCGCCAACATCGAAGGCCGTGGTCCCGTTGCTGTTCTGCGCAGTAAAAAAGGGATGGAGCAACTCTCCAACCGCGTTCTTGTGATGGTGCGTACCACAGGCTTGGGCAACGGATAAGCCCTTCAGCAACCTCACGAAACTGTGAGAGATTTCCAGAGCAACTATCGGATTTTCCTGATAGGCTACAGAGCAAACGCGAATACACCCATAACTGAGAATTCAGATGTCTACTACTGCCCCAATTGTCATTGATGTGATCTCCGATGTCATGTGCCCATGGTGCTTCATCGGCAAACGCCGACTGGAAAAAGCCCTCATGATGTTGCCGGAAAGCACTGTCAAAGTTCAATGGCACCCCTATCAGCTGGATGCGACCCTGCCGAAAGAAGGTAAGGATCGCAAAAAGTATCTGGAAGACAAGTTCGGCGGACCTGAACGAGCAGAACAGGCCTACTCCCACGTACGCAATGCTGGTGCAGCTGAAGATATCAACTTTCAATTCGAAGCCATTAAGAAATCACCCAACACCATCGACAGCCACCGCCTGATCCGTTGGGCACGCTCAGAAGGCATGCAGGATGCGATGGTCGAAGAGCTGTTCAAACTCTACTTCACCGAAGGCGCAGATCTGACGGACAAGCAAGTTCTTGTCGACGCGGCAGAACGGGCTGGCCTCAACAGTAAACTCGTTTCAGATCTTCTGGACACTGATCAGGATGTCAAAGAAGTGGAAGCCGACGTATTCCGCGCCCATGAAATCGGTGTCACTGGCGTCCCATTCTTCGTCATCGACGGTCGTTTCGCTGTCGCAGGAGCTGAAAACCCGGAAACACTGGCCGCAGCCATCCGCCACGCAGAAGAAACAAAAACTGGCGAGTAAGCACGAGCTGAAGATCTCCGCTCTTCAGTCTTCAATAACATATTTCGAAAACGGCGACGACAAAACCACTTAGTCTACTGGTGGATTTCAATAATAGCTCTGTTTTGCTTGCAAGTGTAACCTTGCAAGCATGAGCTTTAGAACCTTCATTACGCTACTACTCATACCTATCGGCGTCTGGTTTTTAAGTATAACTGCGCTTTTCATAATCAGTTCAACAACTGAGTGTTCATTTTCCTCTCAAGGCGTAAGTCCCTGCATCATTTATGGAATAGACTTCGGGGGATCTTTATATGATCTCGGCCTGTTAGCCGCATGGGGGATTCTGGCCGTTCCTTACATGTGGGGTTATTTATTTGCAGGCTGGCTCATATTCAAAATTGGAAGCTTTCTATACGGCATTTTCAGCAGGATGTAGAAAGCAAAAAAGCCGGCCCAACGGACCGGCTTTCTTAATTTCATGCAGATGCTGAAAGGTCTTATCCGCGCAGGATAGAACGACCAGCAAACACGCCCTGAACACCCAGCTCTTCTTCGATACGGATAAGCTGGTTGTACTTAGCCATACGGTCAGAACGAGACAGCGAACCTGTTTTGATCTGGCCACAGTTGAATGCAACTGCCAGGTCAGCAATGGTGTTGTCTTCAGTTTCACCGGAACGGTGAGACATAACAGAGGTGTAGTTTGCACGGTGTGCCATATCGACAGCTTCCATGGTCTCGGTCAGGGAACCGATCTGGTTCACTTTAACGAGGATGGAGTTTGCAGTGTCGTTTTTGATGCCGCGAGCAAGACGCTCAGAGTTGGTCACGAACAGGTCGTCACCTACCAACTGACACTTATTGCCGATTGCCTGGGTCAGGGACTTCCAGCCATCCCAGTCTTCTTCAGCCATACCGTCTTCGATGGAGAACACTGGGTACTTGGAAACCAGATCTTCAAGGTAGCGAACCATCTCGTCGGAACCAAGGATCTTGCCTTCGCCCTTGAGGTTGTACTTGCCGTCCTTGTAGAACTCAGTGGAAGCCGCATCAAATGCAAGCATCACGTCGTCACCAGGGGTGTAACCAGCTTTTTCGATCGCGTTCAGAACGAAACCGATAGCCTCATCAGTAGAACCGATACCAGGCGCAAAACCACCTTCATCACCAACATTGGTGTTGTGGCCAGCAGCGGAAAGGCCCTTCTTCAGGGTGTGGAAGATTTCCGCGCCCATACGAACAGATTCACGCAGGGAGCTTGCGCCCACTGGCATGATCATGAATTCTTGGAAGTCGATTGGGTTGTCAGCGTGCTCACCGCCATTGATGATGTTCATCATCGGAACTGGCAGAGTGCGAGCACCGAAACCGCCAACGTAGCGGTAAAGCGGCATTGCAGCAGCTTCTGCAGCAGCTTTGGCAACAGCAAGGGAAACGCCCAGGATAGCGTTTGCACCAAGACGGCCTTTGTTGTCGGTGCCGTCAAGTTCAATCATTGCACGGTCAATTTTGATCTGATCTTCAGCGTCCATGCCGCCTATTGCATCAAAGATCTCACCGTTTACAGCTTCAACAGCGTCCTCAACACCTTTGCCGAGGTAACGCTCACCGCCATCGCGGCGTTCAACAGCTTCAAACGCGCCAGTGGAGGCGCCGGACGGAACAGCAGCCCGACCGAAGGAGCCGTCTTCCAAAAGCACATCAACTTCAACAGTTGGGTTGCCGCGGCTGTCAAGAATTTCGCGACCGATAATGTCGATGATAGCAGTCATCTAAGAGTACTCCAATGTACTTGTAGAGTGTGGAATTTTGGCTCTAAGAGCTTTTACCTGAGGTGCTGCCCCCAAGGAAGAGAAGAGACCGTACTCCTCTGTAAATCCTTGGGAATAAACGAATGTATTTTGTCGCACCTCTACGTAAAAACGCAGTATTTTGTCACTTACCTTAGGTGCCGTGAAATATCTAAAGCGTAAAACTTCCGTTTTTCGCGATCCGGTCAAACTCCTGCAGCCACTTCAGCAGGTCTTTGAGTCGGTTCAGTGGGATCATATTCGGACCATCAGATGACGTTGTGTTGTCAGGATCGTCATGTGTCTCCACAAACAGCCCTGCAATGCCCACTGCAATAGCAGCACGGGCAAGCGTCGCAACAAACTCACGCTGACCACCAGAAGATCCACCAAGGCCACCTGGCTGCTGTACGGAGTGCGTTGCATCAAACACAACAGGTGCGCCCATCTCAGCCATGATTGGCAGCGCGCGCATATCTGAAACAAGAGTGTTGTAACCAAATGTTGCGCCACGCTCGCACAACATAACGTTGGAGTTGCCGCTCTCAACGACCTTGGTCATGACGTTTTTCATGTCCCACGGTGCGAGAAACTGCCCCTTCTTCACATTCAGCGCTCTGCCGGTTTTTGCAGCAGCGACAAGAAGGTCAGTTTGGCGACACAGATAAGCTGGAATCTGCAATACATCGCAAACTTCACCAACCGGAGCACAATGGCTTGGCTCGTGCACATCGGTGATGACAGGCAGGCCATAGGTCTCTTTGATTTCCGCAAAGACCTCAAGACCACCCTTCATGCCCATGCCGCGGCTGGCAGAAAGGCTTGTCCGGTTTGCTTTGTCATAGCTCGCCTTGAAAACCAAACCAATGTTCAACTCTTCTGCAATTTCCTTGACCGCATGCGCCATCTCCAAGGCATGCGCCCGGCTCTCCATCTGGCACGGGCCAGCGATCAGAGAGAACGGTTTATCATTTGAAAAGACAGCGTTTCCGACGGAAACTTCTGAGTTCGGTTGAGACACGAAGAGATCTCCTTAAAGGCGTGAATATAATCCAAAAGTTGATTAGGCGCTTTGGCACCAAATTACAAGAGCGTGAACGCCCTGTTGTGCGTCTGAAGAGGGTTTTAGGGGGCGTCACCTTCGGAAGCTCAAAGCTCACCTTGCAGACTTGCAAGTTATCACCCTTCCCTTCATCTGCGTTGATTGAGAAGTTTTTGCTTCAAGGCGAGCGCTCTCAGCGACCTCTCCTGCTTCGGGACCGGATCCGGATTTTTGTAGCTCTTTTTCCTGCGCACATTCTCATTGCAAAGAATGACGGAGCATACACTCCCACCAACTCGTATAACGAGGCACTCATCTGTTCTTGTAACGCTGACCTGCAACGACTCTAATGTTCGTCTCTTCTGTTTCCTTAGGCGCTGCCTGCTTTGGCTGATCTCCTGCCCTTGGATTTTCGATGCCTGCAGTTTTTCCTCCAACAACTCGCATTGTCTGGCAGTTACTTCATATTCACTCTGCAAAGCTTGATATCTGGCGGAAACAGCACCGTTGTTGTTCTTCTCCAGCCACATCAGTTTCTTTGAGAGTTGTCGACACACATCTTCAGCAGCAGCAAGTTCTTGATCAACCTCTGCCGCTTCCATCTCTCCCAGTTCCATCAGATCGCCGAGTTCATAGTCCTCATTTTCAGAGGACTGCCATGGCCTCAAAGCATCCGGATCGGCAAGGATAGCCTTATACTGAGCAAGAGCCTCTTTGCTTAGATCCCAATCTCCAACAACCCGTGCTCCCCACTTGTGGAAGTGATCAACGCTCTTAAAATGTCGTGTAACTGTGATCATGGTGAGCTCTATCACATGAAGAACATCATAATTCTGGAAGCGAAGCCTTAGGCCAACTCCGCTTCAACATGAAGGTTTGCCAGAAAAGTACTCTCACTTTCTGCTATGCATCAACTGGCTTATCCGATGATCATCGAGTATTCCGCACTCTTTCCCATAAGCACGATCAGGCTTTTTGCGTCGGTCGTGAGAGTGACCCCATAGCTCTTTGCGATCTTGTCTTTCTCTTTGTCGTAAACATCCAAAAGCTGCTCAAATTGCTTTTGAAGAGCCGCTCTTTGAGCAATCTTCTTTTCCGCAGCGGCATAACTCTTGTTCGCAGCATCCAGGTGTTGACGAAGCTGCTGGTACTTATCATTCCCCAGAAGCTGTTTTGTGTCTCCCCTGACAGATTTTTCCAAGGTTTTCATACCTTTGTTGATTTGCTCAACTGTATTATGCGCTTTGATGTACTCATCCTGTGCCTTTAACAGGCTTTTGACGGCTTTTTCTGCTCTATCAATGTCACTGGAGATTTTCTTCAGCTTAGGATCTTCTTCAACAAGCGACATATACTTCTTCTCAATGCCGGCCTTATCACTTGTCAGCTTGCCGTACTTATCAATGTCCTTGGCTGGTAGTTTATGCTTCTTTTCCATTTCCTTTTTGAAGGCAGGCACACCGCTAAGGAACTCTTTGACATTCTTATATTTTTTAAGCGCTTTCGGCATCTGATCCTCCCATAGCCTCAAAATGAGATCAGTTGAGTTAGGCCGAAACCTAGCGGAACTCGCTTCCTCAAAAAATTACGGGGTGTTTGTTTGGTAAAAAAACATCTCAGAAAATAGCCAGATTTATCGCAGTTCCTATGTGAGCAGATACAAAAAAGCCGGGAACTTTCGCCCCCGGCTTTGAACAGCAGTTACTTTTCGGTTTAGATGACCCAGGTATTGTCCGAGCCAATAAAGCCATCAGCAAGCAAGCGATCTACAATCTCATCAGCAAGAGACTCAACGGTCCGGCCTTGCGTCTTCAGATGTAATTCCGGTGCTTCCGGCGCTTCATAAGCACTGTCGATGCCGGTGAAGTTGGTGATCTCTCCTTTACGCGCTTTCGCATAAAGGCCTTTGGGATCACGCGCTTCACAATCCTCAAGCGAGGTATCGACGAAGATCTCGTAGAACTCGTCATTCTCCAGAAGGTCACGCGCAAGCTGGCGCTCGGCTTTGAAAGGCGAGATAAACGAAACCAGAGTGATCAGACCTGCATCGACAAACAGCTTGGACGTCTCAGCAACGCGGCGGATGTTCTCCACCCGGTCAGCATCAGTGAACCCAAGATCCTTGTTGAGGCCATGGCGAATATTGTCACCATCGAGCAAGTAGGTATGGCGACCCAAGCTTAGCAGTTTCTGCTCAACCGCATTTGCAATGGTTGATTTGCCCGAACCAGACAGACCTGTGAACCAAAGAACCGCAGGTTTCTGTCCTTTCAGACCACCACGAGCCTTCTTGTTCACATCCAGAGCCTGACGATGAACGTTTGTTGCACGACGCAGCCCAAACCAAATCAAACCAGCAGCAACCGTCTCATTGGTCATGCGATCAATCAGGATGAAACTACCGGTGTCACGGTTTGCTTCATAGGGATCAAAAGCAATCGCCTCAGACAGCGCCAGATTACAGAACGCAATTTCGTTGAGAGACAGCTCCTTGGCCGCATGATGATCAAACGTATTCACATCAACCTTGTGCTTAATCTCTGTCACGCTCGCACCAACAGTCTTGGTACCGCATTTCAGAAGATATGGTCGCCCAGGAAGCATGGCATTTTCAGACATCCAGATCAGATGCGCAGCAAACTGGTCGCTCACATCAGGGCGGGAATGTACAGGAGCCAGAACATCGCCACGGGAAATGTCGATTTCATCAGTCAGGGTCAGAGTAACAGACTGACCATCGTCAGCACGCGCCTGATCCCCATCCATGGTGACAATTTTCTCAACACGGCTGGTTTTGCCAGACTGAGCAACAACGACTTCATCGCCAACATTCACAGAACCACCACGGACCGTACCGCTATAGCCGCGGAAATCCAGATTTGGACGGTTCACCCACTGAACAGGGAAACGGAACGCAGCCTCACTGTGCTCATGGCCCAGTTCAACATTTTCAAGATGCTCAAGCAGCGTTGGACCAGTGAACCAGCTCAGTTTGTCGCTGCTGGTGGTAACGTTGTCCCCAAAGCGCGCTGAAAGCGGGATAACTTCGCAACTGTCAAAATCAAAACCGGATGAGAAGCTCTCAAACTCAGCCTTGATTTCATCAAAACGTGTTTGGTCATAATCAACCAGATCGATCTTGTTGACGGCTAACACCACGTGACGCACACCAAGCAGCGAAGCGATAAACGCATGGCGACGTGTCTGCGTCAGCAGACCATTGCGCGCATCAACCAGCAAGATAGCGAGATCCGCTGTGGAAGCGCCTGTCGCCATGTTACGGGTGTACTGCTCGTGACCCGGCGTATCAGCAACGATGAATTTGCGCTTCTCGGTAGAAAAGAAGCGATAGGCCACATCAATCGTGATACCCTGCTCACGTTCAGCTTCCAGACCATCTACCAGCAAAGCCAGATCGATATCATCCGCAACAGTCCCGTGTTTACGGCTGTCTTTTTCAAGCGCGGCCAACTGATCTTCAAAAATCAGCTTGGTGTCATAAAGCAAGCGTCCGATCAGCGTGGACTTACCATCATCCACGCTACCGCAGGTCAGAAAACGCAAGAAGCTCTTAGATTCCTGGGAGTTGATGTAGTTGGACAGATCAAAAGCTTCTGCCACTGGCGTGATCTTATTCATTAGAAATACCCCTCACGCTTCTTCTTCTCCATGGAACCAGAGCTGTCGTGATCAATCAGGCGGCCACTGCGCTCGGAAGTCCGCGCAATCAGCATTTCACTCACAATGTCTTCTAGAGTATCTGCGGTGGATTCAACTGCTCCGGTCAGCGGATAACAGCCAAGAGTTCTGAAGCGAACATCACGATGTTCAACCTTCTCACCCGGCTCCAGCTGAAAACGATCATCATCCAACATCAACAGCGTGCCATCACGCTCAACAACCGGACGTTTTGCAGAGAAGTAGAGAGGCACGATATCGATGCCTTCAGCAAGGATATATTGCCAGATGTCCAACTCGGTCCAGTTGGAAAGCGGGAACGCACGAATGGACTCACCCTTGGCAATACGGCCATTGTAAAGAGACCATAGTTCTGGGCGCTGGTTTTTCGGATCCCAACCGTGGCTCGCAGAACGGAACGAAAAAACGCGTTCTTTTGCGCGAGATTTCTCTTCATCGCGTCGTGCACCGCCAAAAGCCGCATCAAACTTGTATTTCGTCAGCGCTTCTTTGAGCGCTTCCGTCTTCATGATGTGCGTGTAGTTGGAGCTGCCGTGATCAAACGGGTTGATATTGTTTTTGACGCCCTCTTCGTTCGTATGAACAATGAGATCCAACCCGTACTTCTCAACCGTGTGGTCACGAAAGGAAATCATCTCCTTGAACTTCCACGTGGTATCCACGTGCAGAAGCGGGAACGGAGGCTTGGAAGGATAGAAGGCCTTAAGAGCAAGGTGCAGCATCACTGCGCTGTCTTTACCAATGGAGTAAAGCATCACAGGGTTATCAAACTCTGCTGCCACCTCGCGAATAATATGAATGCTCTCGTTCTCTAGTCGTCGCAGATGCGACTGGCTATCAATGCCCATCACGGTCTCCAAAGGACGTGTCGTTAAGTCTTGAGCCAGAGTTTAACGGTTGAGCATTGCTGAGCCGAAGCTTACCAACCCGACCTTAAGCCATAATGGGAAATAATTTTTTCGTCCGCGACCGCTAAAAAGCACGGATTTGCGAAGGGCTTGTCCTGAGGCGTTTTTAGCTTGCCATATTCAAGTGGCCCACCACCTTCCACAACAACAGAACCGCCAGCTGCACAAAGAATCGCCTGACCTGCAGCCGTATCCCACTCCATTGTCGGCTCCATGCGCGGATATAAGTCAGCTTTTCCTTCAGCCAAACGACAGAATTTCAAAGAAGACCCAGCCGCGACGATAGAAGAGTTGTCCAGCTTCTCTAATAAGGCATTGGTGCGTTCGCTGCGATGAGACCGGCTGGCAAGCACACGCAACTCTTCAGAAAACGCAGAGCAGCTCATCTGCGTGGCCTCGCCAAGCTCAAGCCCACTAGCCTCAGCACGATACGCTCCCTGCCCGACTTCGCCCCAGAACAGCTCTCCCGTCACAGGAGCATAAATGACGCCTTTGGTTGGGGTTCCATCTTCAATAAGAGCAATATTGACAGTGAACTCGCCATTGCGGCTGATGAACTCACGCGTTCCATCCAATGGATCAACAAGAATAAAGCGAGACCCGATTTCCGGCATGATGCCGGCAGCCATAGCCTCTTCCGCAATCACGGGCACATCTGGGCAAAATGTTGAGAGGTGATTGAGGATAATTTCTTCCGCTTGCTGGTCAGCAATCGTGACAGGAGATCCATCACCTTTTGTCTCAGACTGAAAGCCTTCCTCATAAATCCCCAGAATTCGTTGCCCGGCTTCTAACGCCGCAAGCTTAAAACCTTCAATCACAACTATACCCCTGATAGCTTTCTGTTCATCTGGGAGTAACTTTTAAAGCAGCATGTTCTGGAGAAACAAGAGAGCTTCACAATTTCGCGATAATTGACTGCGAATGAACATCTCTGAAGAATGAGTAATTCAAATTTCGGGCAATCGAAGCATTATGTCCTAGGACAAATTCATTTGATACCATTGACGAGCCTAACACGCTGCCGATAAGTGCTTTCAAAATGACTGTTTCGATCTCCTTGACCTAAGGAATTCAAATATATGACACGTGCAATACGAAAAGCTGTTCTCCCGGTTGCTGGTCTGGGCACCCGCTTCCTGCCCGCGACAAAAGCCGTTCCAAAAGAGATGCTCACTATTTTGGATCGTCCCATCATCCAATACGTGGTTGATGAAGCACGGGCTGCTGGGATCGAGCACATCGTATTCGTAACTGGCCGCAACAAGCAGGTAATCGAAGATCATTTCGACATTGCTTATGAGCTGGAAGAAACACTGCGCCGCCGCAATAAAGAACACGCGCTGGAGCTGCTTGAAAAAATCCGCCCTTCTGCAGGTACGACAAGCTTCACCCGTCAGCAGGAGCCACTGGGTCTAGGCCACGCAATCTGGTGTGCTCGCGACATCATCGGCAACGAACCATTCGCAATTTTGCTGCCAGACATGCTGATGAAAGCGCCAAAAGGCTGCCTATCTCAGATGGTCGAAGCCTATGAAAACCACGGTGGTAACATCATCTCTGTTGAGGAAGTGCCGTGGGATCAGACGCATAAGTACGGCATTGTTGAACGTGACGCTCCTCGCACGGATGAAACTTTCGCCATTACAGGTATGGTCGAGAAACCAGAGCCAGGCACGGCTCCTTCCAACCTCTACATCAATGGCCGCTACATCCTTCAGCCGGAGATCTTTGGCCTGCTGGAAAACCAGAGCACAGGTGCTGGTGGAGAAATTCAGCTCACAGATGCCATGCTCACTCTCATGGGACAGCAGGACTTCCACGGCGTTGAATTCCGTGGAGAAACTTATGACTGTGGTTCTCGCTCAGGGTTCTTGTCCGCAAATGTCGCTTACGCATTGGACGATTCGGAGCTTGCAGCCCAGCTGCGTCCGATGCTGGACAAACTACTTGTAAAAACCAGCTGAGTATCGGGAAACGTGAAATGGAAAAAGTACTTGTAACAGGCACTGCCGGCTTTATCGGCAATGCTGTGGCCCTCCGTCTGTTGCAAGATGGTTATCATGTCATCGGACTTGATTGCGTCACCGACTACTATGATGTGACACTCAAGGAAGAGCGCCTGAAACGCCTCACAGCCTCAAACCATTTCACTGAAGAACGGATCAGGCTTGAAGATGCAGAAGCCGTTATGCGCATCTTCAAGCAGCACGCGCCATCAAAAGTCATTCACCTCGCCGCTCAGGCAGGTGTGCGCTACTCCTTAGAAAGCCCTCAGTCATATGTAGACGCGAACGTCACAGGCTTCTTGTCCATTCTGGAAGGCGCTCGCGCCCACTCTGTAAAGCATCTGGTCTATGCGTCCACCAGTTCCGTTTATGGTCTGGACGAAACAATGCCGCTGTCGACACATCGCGGTGGCAACCATCCGGTTTCCTTCTACGCAGCAACCAAAAAAGCCAATGAGGCGATGGCGCATTCCTATGCGCACCTCTTTGACATCCCCTGCACTGGCCTCCGGTTCTTCACCGTTTATGGTCCTTGGGGGCGTCCGGACATGGCCCTCTTCAAGTTCACAAAGGCCATCCTTGAAGGGGAACCTGTTCCGCTGTTCAACCACGGCAATATGATCCGCGACTTCACCTATGTGGATGACATCGTCGAAGGCATCGTTCGCATTGCAGATCTTCCGCCACAGCGTTCAGATGACTGGGATGGCAAAAACGCGGACCCTGCAACCTCCAGCGCGCCCTATCAGGTCTTCAACATTGGCAACAGCGATCCTGTTCAGCTGATGGATTACCTTGCCGCAATCGAAGAAGCGTTGGGCATGGAAGCAAAGAAAGAGTTTCTTCCGTTTCAGGCAGGAGACGTCGCCGCAACCTTCGCAGATGTAACAGATCTGATTGAGACAACAGGCTTCAAGCCGCAAACCTCCGTAAAGGCGGGGGTTGCAAACTTCGTCAAATGGTATCGGGATTACTACAATGTATAGGACGTCCCAAGGTGCCATTTTATGGAAGAAATCGTCTCAGTTGTCGGGCTTGGTTACGTAGGTCTGCCCGTTGCTTGTGCACTGGCCCACGCCGGTATCAAAACAATTGGTTACGACATCGATCGTCACCGGGTTCAGGAACTCCTTGAAGGGAAAGACCGAACCTCATCCGTCACCAAGACGGCTCTTTCTTCCAAAAATCTAACACTAACCTATTCTGCGCCTGACATCAGACAGGCGCGGATCCACATTGTGGCAGTTCCCACCCCTATCAACATCTCCAAACGCCCCGACCTGGGACCGATCAAAAAGGCTTCCAAGATTGTTGGCGCGTTCATGAAACCCAACGACATCGTTGTCTTTGAGTCCACAGTCTACCCAGGCGCTACAGAAGAAATCGCCGTGCCACTTCTCCAACGAGAATCCGGCCTGAGGTTCCCCAGAGACTTCCAGATTGGCTATTCGCCCGAACGGATCAATCCCGGTGACAAGAAACACACGCTCTCCAACCTCCTCAAAATCGTTTCAGCAAGCTCCGACGAAGCCTTGGAAACACTGGCAGAGCTTTACGGTAAGATCGTCAAAGCTGGTATCTACAAAGCCTCATCCATCAAGGTGGCAGAAGCAGCAAAGGTCATCGAGAACACCCAGCGCGACCTTAATATCGCACTCATGAACGAACTCTCTATGTTGTTCCATGCCATGGAAATCGATACGCGAGATGTGCTGGAAGGAGCGTCTACAAAGTGGAACTTTCTACCATTTCATCCCGGCTTGGTCGGAGGCCACTGCATCGGGGTCGATCCTTATTATCTGACCGATAAAGCACACCAGCTGGGATTCTCTCCACAAGTGATCCTTGCCGGACGGGGCACGAATGAGAGCATGAGCCGTTTCATTGCAACGGAAGTCATACAAGGCTGCGTTAAACTCGCTCGCCCTATGCCCCCTCGGATCGCGGTCTTAGGCATAACCTACAAAGCAGACGTGCCGGACACCCGAAACTCCAAAGTGATTGATTTGATCCGGGAACTGGAGCGTTTCGGCGCACATATCTTTGCCGTCGATCCTTTGGCAGATCCGCAACACACCAAAGACAACTTTGATATTGAACTTTACGAAGACTCTCCCCCCGGAGATTGCGATGCTGTTATCCTCGCAGTTCCACATCACGCCTTCTTCGAAAGTGAAGAACCATGGCATGTCATGGAACGTTATTTAAGCGCTGAAAGAGTGTTCGTGGCCGACCTACATGGCCTACTGGAACGAGAAAAGACACCAGAGCACGTAAAATTGTGGCGCCTATAAAAAAGGCTTGGATGCAATTACATCCAAGCCTTCTTGTTGTTCAATGAGATACAGTCTTATGACCAAACATAAGGCTCAATATCGCCGCGGGCCCAGTCTTCTTTGGTCTTCTGGCGGAACTCTTCAAAGCGGCCTTCATCGATAGCATCGCGGATGCCCTGCATGAGGTACTGGTAGTACGCAAGGTTGTTCCAGGTCAGGAGCATCGCTGCCAGACCTTCATTCACGCGCACCAGATGATGCAGGTAAGCGCGGGAGTATTTGGAAGTTGCTTCGCAGTTGGACAGCTCATCCAACGGGCGTGGATCTTCTGCATGACGGGCGTTCTTCAGGTTCACCTTACCAAAACGGGTGTAAGCCAGACCGTGGCGGCCAGCGCGAGTTGGCATGACGCAGTCAAACTGATCGATACCACGCGCAACACTTTCCAGAATATCTTCAGGCGTACCAACGCCCATCAGGTAGCGCGGCTTGTCTTTTGGCATCGCTGGCGTGGTGATTTCCAGCATCTTCAGCATCACAGCCTGAGGCTCACCGACCGCCAATCCACCAACTGAGTACCCTTCCATAGGAAGTTCACCGAGACGTTGAGCAGATTCAATGCGCAGATCAGGTACATCACCACCCTGAACAATACCGTAGAGGCCCTGCCCCTTTTGCGGTCCACCCATTTTCTCAAACTGAGCACGGGAGCGCTCGGCCCAACGCAGAGACAGCTGCATGGCGCGCTCAACTTCATCACGCTCAGCAGGAAGCGCGATACACTCATCGAGCTGCATCTGAATATCGGAACCCAGAAGGCCCTGGATTTCAACGGAGCGCTCTGGGCTCATGAAGTGCTTGGAGCCATCGTGATGTGAGGAGAAGGTCACACCTTCTTCGGTCATCTTGCGCAGGCCAGACAAGGACATCACCTGGAATCCACCAGAGTCGGTCAAGATTGTGTGATCCCAGCCCATGAACTTGTGCAGGCCGCCCAGCTTGGCGATACGCTCAGCCGTTGGGCGCAGCATCAGGTGGTAGGTATTGCCTAGAACGACATCAGCGCCCAGATCACGCACCTGTTGTGGGTACATGGCTTTTACGGTCGCTTGCGTACCAACTGGCATAAACGCTGGCGTGCGCACCTTGCCGTGTGGGGTTGTGATTTCACCACGGCGGGCCATGCCATCGGTCTTCAGCAGCTTGAAGGAAAACGGCTTGGCGTCCTGCTGTGTATCGATAGTCGTTTCGGTCATTTTGAAGCCTTCTTGAACAGCAGCGAGCTGTCTCCATAACTGTAAAAACGGTAGCCAGAGCTGATGGCGTGTTCATACGCGGCACGCATTTCTTCCATACCACTCAACGCACTTACCAGCATGAACAGCGTGGAGCGCGGCAGGTGGAAGTTGGTCATCAGCGCATCGATGGCTTTGAATTGGTAGCCCGGCGTAATAAAGATGTCGGTGCTTTGAGAGATCGGGTTGATGATCCCTTCTTCCGTCACCGCACTTTCCAAAATGCGCAGAGAAGTCGTGCCAACAGAAACGATCTTATTGCCACGTGCACGTACAGCGTTGAGCGCAGCAGCAGTCTCTTCGCTGATTTCACCATACTCAAAGTGCATCTTGTGATCTTCGGTCTTGTCAGCTTTCACTGGCAAAAACGTACCTGCACCAACATGAAGCGTCACAAAGTGCTTTTCTACGCCGCGCTCTTCCAAAGCTGCAAACAAGCGATCTGTAAAGTGCAGGCCAGCGGTTGGCGCAGCAACAGCGCCTTCATGCTTTGCGTAGATGGTCTGATAGTCTTTACGGTCCTGATCATCTTCTGCTCGCTTGGCCGCGATATACGGCGGCAGCGGAATGTGACCGACCTGCGCAATCGCAGCGTCTAGGTCACCTGCGGAGCGATCAAACTCAAACAGGATATCTCCTGCTTCGGACTTCTCAGTCACAACTGCAGAAAGTTCAGCCGCATCTTTGCTTTCTTCATCAAAAGCAAAGCGAACGGTATCGCCCACTTTTAGCTTTTTTGCTGGGCGCACAAAGGCACGCCACTCTTTTACACTTGCGCGTTGGTGTAGCGTCACACCAACTTTAGCCGTCACGCCATCACGGGTGCGGAAGCCAAGGAGCTGCGCGGGAATTACTTTTGTATCATTGAAGACCAGAGCATCGCCCGGCTCCAGCAGATCAGGCAGAGACAGCACCTGATCATCTGTTAGTAGTTGCTCGCCATCTGGGCGCACCACCAACAGGCGTGAACTGTCACGCGGAACTGCCGGGCGGAGCGCAATGTTTTCCGGCGGCAGGTCAAAATCAAAATCATCAACCAGCATAGGGTACCCAGCTTTACAAAACAGCATCTCAGCGCCGCACAAAATGTGGTCGCCTTTTATCCGCTGTCTTATTGGAATTACGGCTCAAACGCTGGTCACCTGCAGGCCTTACTGTCACCTATCCCGCAGCCAAACGCTTGAAGCCACTGGGGGATACCCTTTAGTGCGATTAAGGTCAACCTGTTTAGACTTGCCGCGTCCATTTGCATGCAGGCAAAGAAAAGGCCCGGCAAATTGCCGAGCCTTTTCAAAAATCGCAATGCGCTCAAAATTAAGCGTCTGCTGCAACCTTCAAAGAAACGATCTTGTCTGGGTCTACAACTGGCTCACCGCGCTTGATCTTGTCGATGTTGTCCATGCCTTCAACAACCTGACCCCAAACAGTGTACTGGCCGTCGAGCCAGTTTGCTTCGCCGAAGCAGATGAAGAACTGGCTGTCACCGGAGTTCGGGTCCATGGAGCGAGCCATGGAGCAAGTGCCGCGAACGTGTTTCGCATCGTTGAACTCAGCTTTCAGCTTCTTGCCAGAACCGCCGGTACCTGTACCCTGTGGGCAGCCGGTCTGAGCCATGAAGCCGTCAATCACACGGTGGAACACGATGCCGTTGTAAAATCCTTCACGTACCAGCTCTTTAATGCGAGCAACGTGGTTAGGTGCCAAGTCAGGACGCAGTTCAATAACAACGTTACCCTGAGTGGTTTCCAGCAGCAGTGTGTTTTCTGGATCTTTGATATCAGCCACGGGACTGTCCTTTATCTTAGAATAAGTCTGAGTGCAGACATAGCCTTTACTTGGCGTCTGCCGCAACCTGCATTTTGATGATCTTATCAGGGTTACGAACAGGTTCGCCGCGTTTGATCTTGTCTACAGCGTCCATTCCGGAAACCACTTCACCAAATACGGTGTACTGACCGTTCAGCCAGGACCCTTCATTGAACATAATGAAGAACTGGGAGTTCGCGCTGTGCGGGCTGCGGGAGCGAGCCATACCAAGGGTACCGCGCTTGAAAGGTGCCTTGGAGAACTCAGCCTTCAGATCAGGCAGTTCAGAACCACCCATGCCAGTGCCAGTTGGGTCACCCGTCTGCGCCATGAAGCCATCAATCACACGGTGGAAGACGATGCCATCATAAAAACCTTCGCGGGTCAGCTGCTTAATGCGCTTGACGTGCTCAGGAGCAAGATCAGGACGCAGCGCGATTTCAACGCGGCCATCTTTCAGGTCCAGATAAATCGTGTTTTCAAGATCTTTGGCGCTGGCAGTAAAAGGCATCATAAATGCGCCCAGAACCATCGCACATGCTGTCAGGATACGTAGCAAGATTTCTGTCCTTGTCTTAACCAAAGCGCACCGCCCTAAGCCCCAATCGACTTGAAGTGCAGGATACGCATACAAAACATTAATTAGCGGTGATGCGTGATTGCACATAAACGCGACGCGCTAAAAAAGTCTAACCCTATCAAATAGGCAGTCTTTCCTGTTGCGTTGTTTTTAAGCAATCTCAAAGCGCTTTTTCAGCGCAGCCTCAACACACTTGGGGACAAACGAACTGTAATCTCCCCCCATCTTTGCAATCTGGCGCACCAGTGTAGCCGTAATTGGGCGCATCACAGGCGAACTTGGAAAAAAGACAGTCTTGATGTCCGGCGCCATGGCACCGTTCATACCAGCCATCTGCATTTCGTAGTTGAGATCTGTCGAGTCGCGAAGCCCGCGCACCAGGATGTTAGAGCCATGCTCCCGAGCCGCATCAACAACAAGCCCGGTGAAGGAAACAGTGCGAATGCGCGCTGCATTTTCCTTGCCAAACTGTTCTTCGCAAGCAAGGCGGATCAGCTCCACCCGTTCCTCAAAAGAAAACAACGGAGCTTTGGAAGCCTGAATACCGATGGCAACGACCACCTCATCAGCCAGAACCAACGACTGCTCCAGAATATCCAGATGGCCGTGTGTCATAGGATCAAAAGAGCCAGGATAAAGTGCAATGCGCTTCATATAATATCTCGCGTCACTAGATACCCCCCATAAGCATCGAAGATGACGCTTACCTCTCGGGCGTTTGCGCGATTGAACCTATTTTTACTAAGTGTTTCAAGCTGTTTCTGGCCATTTAGAGTAGGCAGAATGTTGCATCATCACATTAAGATGACCGATGTAGGAAAAGATGGAAGATTTGACGAGCTTTTTCGATGCTAATTCCACTTTGCTGATCACGTATCAACTCATGGTCTCCATTGTGCAGCAAAACATCGGGCCGCAAGTTGTAATTCCTGAGTTCAACATTGGCAGGTAGTCCATAAGTCTCATTATAAAAAGGCAAGTTGTTTGCCAAATACCCGAAGTACCCCCTCTCCTCTACATTCACATTTGAATCCAAAGAATAGTCTCGAAAACTCTTTTCGCTGACAGAGACCCAAATGCCCCACAGAAACGTTTCGTTCAGCCCATGTACAGGAACGTCCATTGTTGCTCTGATGAAGAAGTGATCTCCAGCTTCATCTTTGTAAACACATCGATTTTCATCCAAGTTCCCGGCGTCCTGAACTTCTTTATCCTGCGACAAAAATGGAAGGGGAGCATCATACGCTACACTTGGAGCATCGTCATGCACTTGCCCACAGCAGTCACAACGATACTTGAAGCTCAACGTTTTTGGTTTTCGCCAGAACAAATCTTCGATCCAAGTCAATAAAAAATGGGCAGAGATTTCTCTCTGCCCATCTGAACTCTCAAATCATTCAGCGCTTGGCGTCTCGTCGCCGTCACTCTCAGGTGCTGGTGGAACTGCTCCAGCCTCGCCGTTATCGGCTTCGCCTTCAGCTGCAACTTCCGCTTCCACGTTTTCGTCGTCATCAGCTTCGCTAATACGCTCCACTGCAACAACTTTTTCATCCGCAGACGTATTGAAGACGATCACGCCCTGCGTAGAACGACCAGCAACACGGATACCGTGAACAGGACAACGGATCAGCTGACCACCGTTGGTCACCAACATGATCTCATCACTCTCTTCACTTCGGAAGGAAGCAACCAGACGACCGTTTCGATCGTTCACAGTCATTGCAGCAATACCTTTACCGCCACGACCAGTGGTGCGGTACTCGTAAGAGCTGGTGCGCTTGCCGTAACCGTTTTCAGAAACAGTAAGAATGACTTCTGCATTCTCGTCCATTGCCTCAAAACGCTCTTTGGTCATGCCAGCATCTTCAAAGGATACGCTCTCAGCACCCTCTTCACCACTCATCGCACGGGAAAGCTTCAGGTAAGCGGTACGCTCATCTGAATCACAGTCGAAGTGGCGCAGGATGGTCATGGAGATAACGTGATCACCCTCAGCAAGGTTGATACCACGCACACCAACGGAGTTACGTCCGGAGAACACACGCACATCTGTCGTTGGGAAGCGAATACACATGCCCGCAGATGTCGTCAGAAGCACATCATCGTCTTCGGTTGACGTCATCACGTTCACGATGCCATCGCCCTCTTCCAGCTTCATCGCGATTTTGCCGTTCTTGTTGATCTGCGCAAAATCAGAGAGCTTGTTCCGACGAATGGTGCCACGCTTGGTCGCAAACAACACATCCAGCTCTGCCCATGTCTCCTCATTTTCAGGAAGCGGCAGAATAGATGTGATGCGCTCGCCTTGCTCCAGAGGAAGCATGTTCACCAATGCATTACCACGAGCCTGAGGACCAGCCAGCGGCAAACGCCAAACTTTCATTTTGTAGGCGATGCCACGGGAAGAGAAGAACAGAACCGGCGTATGCGTGTTGGCAACGAACAGACGCGTTACGAAATCCTCGTTCTTCGTCTGCATGCCGGAACGGCCCTTACCACCACGACGCTGTGCACGGTAAGTATCCAGAGGAACACGCTTGATGTAGCCAGAGTGAGAGACGGTCACGACCATATCTTCACGCTGGATGAGATCTTCATCATCCAGATCGCCACCACCGTCGGTGATCTCGGTCCGTCGCGGTGTCGCAAACTCATCACGAACTTCTTCAAGCTCAGTACGAACGATCTCAAGGATGCGCTCACGGCTCTTCAGAATATCCAGATAGTCTTTGATTTCCGCAGCAAGCTTATCCAGCTCGTCGCCAATTTCGTCACGACCCAGAGCGGTCAGACGCTGCAGGCGAAGATCCAGAATAGCGCGTGCCTGATCTTCAGATAGCTTGAATGTGCCATCTTCCTGAATTGCATAACGCGGATCATCGATCAACTGAATCAGAGGCTCAATGTCTTTTGCGGGCCAGTTGCGCTCCATCAACTGACGACGCGCAGTCGCAGGATCCGGCGCAGTACGGATCAGATGAATAACATCATCAATGTTCGCAGTCGCAACAGCCAGACCGACCAACACATGCGCACGATCACGTGCTTTTGCCAGCAGGAAGCGTGTACGGCGCCCAACAACTTCTTCACGGAACGCGATGAAGGCCTTGAGCATGTCTTTCAGAGCAAGCTGCTCAGGACGACCACCATTCAGCGCCACCATGTTACAGCCGAAGCTCTGCTGCAGCTGAGAGTAGCGATAGAGCTGGTTCACGATGACATCTGGAACCGCATCCTTCTTCAGCTCAATAACAACGCGCATGCCCTGACGGTCAGACTCATCGCGAATATCGGAGATACCTTCGATACGCTTCTCGCGAACAAGTTCTGCAATCTTTTCGATCATTGCAGACTTGTTGACCTGATAAGGGATCTCGGAGACGATAATCGCCATACGGCCGGCACGGATCTCTTCCGTGTCCACCTTACTGCGCATGATGACGGAGCCGCGGCCATTCTCGTAAGCCGCTTTGATACCCGCGCGGCCAAGAATAATGCCGCCAGTCGGGAAGTCTGGGCCCGGAATGATTTCCATCAGCTCGGGCAGAGTGATTTCAGGGCGCTCGATCATTGCGATCGTGCCGTCAATCACCTCACCCATGTTGTGCGGTGGAATATTGGTCGCCATACCAACCGCAATACCGCCAGCACCATTGACCAGCAGGTTCGGATAGCGAGCCGGAAGAACTTCAGGCTCCTGCTCGGAACCATCGTAGTTCTCATGGAAGTTGACCGTATCTTTGTCGATATCGGAAAGCTGAGTGTGAGCAACTTTTTCGAGGCGACATTCGGTGTAACGCATCGCCGCAGCGCGGTCACCGTCAATCGAGCCAAAGTTACCCTGCCCGTTAATGAGCGGCAGACGCATGGAGAAATCCTGCGCCATACGAACAAGAGCATCATAAATCGCACTATCACCGTGTGGGTGATACTTACCCATAACGTCACCAACGACGCGGGCGGATTTACGGTAGGGCTTGTTCCACTCATATCCGTTTTCATGCATGGAATACAGAATACGGCGGTGAACCGGCTTCAAACCATCACGAACATCGGGAAGCGCACGGCTTACGATCACGCTCATCGCATAATCGAGATAGCTGCGCTTCATTTCATCTGTGATAGAGACGGGCCGAATGTCGCTGGGTAGGCCACCTGGTGGTGTACTTAAGTCCTGATCTGCCAAGGATTATTCTCATCAATTTAAGTCAGAATTCCGCACCTTTATAGCCGATTCAAACCGCAGAACCAAACGCCACAAGCCCTGAAAAGACACCTAATAACAACTACCTTACCCCACGGCCTGATCCGCGGCAGGTCCCTAGGCCTTTCTACGCAGTTTCGTTGCTTAAAAGCCTCGCTCTTCCTCATAAAAATACTAAGCTCAGTTCAGGTAGTGCAAAAACCTATCAAACTCTTGCCAAATACAACATTGTCTGTTAGCGCCCTCTCAAGAACCGCAGAATTGCGGGTAAAAACGCCCGAAGTCGGGCCCACCCCACATACAAGGTAAAGCGCAATGCTCATTGAATTTCTGATCAATGCATTTGCCATGCTGTTTGTCACCATTGACCCTATTGGTCTGGCACCGATTTTTCTGGCCGTAACCGCCGGGGCAAGCAGTGTTGAGCGCCGTCAGATCGCGATCAAAGCCGTGATCATCTCTGGCGTCACGCTCCTGGCATTCTTCTTTGCCGGACGCCAGCTTCTGGAAGTTCTCGGCATCTCTCAAGCGGCCTTTAAGGTTGCGGGCGGCCTTCTGCTCTTCATCATTGCAACTGAGATGGTGTTCGAACATCGCCAGAAGCGTAAAGCTGAAAGCGCCGAAAAAGTGGTTGAGCAGGAAGACCTATCTCAAACGGCAGTGTTCCCGCTGGCTATTCCTCTCATTGCAGGTCCGGCAACCATCTCTGCCATCATCCTGCTTGCGGGCCAGGCACCGGGCTTCACAGGCCAGATGAGCCTGATCGCAGTCCTCCTTTCCGTGCTTGCACTAAGCTTCTTCGTATTCCTGCTGGCAGCGCGCATCGACAAACTGCTCGGCTCAACTGTTCAGCTGATCATCACCCGTCTCTTCGGCGTGATCCTTGCGGCCCTGTCCGTTCAGTTCGTCGCAGACGGCATCTTCTCGCTGATCGAGATGCACTCTTAAAACAGCTTTGCGCCCGCAGCACTTGTGGGCGCACCCTTCCCGAAAATGAGATAGGACTTGAAGTCCAAAATCCCCTTCGTAAAGTCACCCTTGTATTTTATGGAGGATTCGAATGGCTGCCCACGGCTCCAAGAAAGTCATTTTCGCCGCCCTTGCTGGCAACACACTCATTTCAATCACCAAGTTTGGCGCCGCAGCTTACACCGGCTCAGCCGCAATGCTGTCCGAAGGCATCCACTCCCTTGTCGACACAGGCAATCAAGGCCTCTTGCTGCTTGGCATGAAGCGCGCAGAAAAGCCCGCTGACGAAAAACACCCATTTGGCTACGGCTCCGAAATCTACTTCTGGGCTTTCGTTGTCGCCATCATGATCTTCGCGGTCGGCGCTGGCATCTCGCTTTACGAAGGCATCCAGAAGATCATCCATCCGCATCCACTCGAATCCGCATTTGTCGCTTATGTGGTTCTGGGCCTTGCCATCATCTTCGAAGGCTGGGCCTGGATGGTCGCGTTCAAAGAATTCCAAAAAACCAAGGGCAAACGCCCGTTCATGACAGCGGTGCGCGACAGCAAAGACCCAACCGTCTTCACCGTTCTGTTTGAAGACACCGCCGCAATGTTGGGCCTTCTTGTTGCCCTTGGCGGCATCTGGGGCGCTCAAACTTTTGGTATCATTTGGCTAGACGGTGCAGCATCAGTCATCATCGGGCTTATCCTTGCAGGCACAGCCTTCGTGCTCGCCCTTGAAACCAAAGGCCTCCTCATCGGCGAAAGCGCCTCTGACGAGCTCGTAGCATCCGTTCGCGAGATCCTGAACGCACCATCAGCCATCAGAGGTGTCAACGAAATCCGCACATTGCACCTTGGCCCGAATGACGTTCTTCTTGCAGCATCTCTGGACTTTGAAGACGCTCTGACGGCAGGCGCCGTTGAGGAAGTCATCTTCTCGCTGGAAGACACAATCAAACGCGCGCACCCCGTGATCGGACGCGTCTTTCTGGAAGTACAGGCCGCACGTGACCATCAGATTCTTGAGGGCGAATAATCAAGACCAATTCTTTTGCATAGAGATCCGGCAGGAAGCACTCTATGAAACACACCTATTTTGAGAGTCTTGGAGCAGACAATGACCATACTTGTAACAGGCGGCTGCGGATATATTGGAAGCCATATGACGTGGTGCCTTCACGATGCCAAAGAGGACTTCGTTGTCATCGACAACCTGTCCACTGGCTTTGACTGGGCAATACCGCAGAGCGCTAAGCTTTACGAAGGTGAGATCACAGATCTTGATCTGCTCCAGACGATTTTCCGCAATCATGATATCACGGCAGTTATTCACTTCGCCGGCTCAATTATTGTACCAGAATCCGTCTCTAACCCATTGAAATACTATAACAATAACACAGCTGCTTCACGCACACTGATTGAAGCGTGCGTGAAGAATGACATCAAGCACTTCATCTTCTCTTCTACAGCTGCTGTTTATGGGGATCCGGAAGTTATTCCGGTTTCTGAAGATGCCCCCCTAACCCCCTTAAGCCCTTACGGCACTTCAAAGCTTATGACAGAGCTCATGCTGCGCGACACCGCCGCCGCGCATGACTTCAAATACACCGCATTGCGCTACTTCAACGTGGCAGGAGCCGACCCTGAAGGCCGTACAGGCCAATCAACCAAAAACGCCACCCATTTGATCAAGGTTGCCTGCGAAGCAGCGCTTGGCAAGCGCACTCATCTCGGCATTTTTGGCGATGATTTCGACACTCCCGACGGCACCGGTGTGCGTGACTACATCCACGTGTCCGACCTCGCAAGCGCGCACTATCTCGCCCTCAAGCGCCTGCGTGATGGCGGCGACAGCATCGTCATGAACGCTGGCTATGGCGACGGCTATTCCGTACTGCAGGTGATTGATGCTGTGAAAGCTGTCTCCGACGTCAACTTTGAAGTCAAACAAGAGCCACGCCGCGCCGGCGACTCTCCAAAAGTGGTGGCCGACAACTCCCGGATTATGAGCAACTTGGATTGGAAGCCACAGTTCGATGATCTGCCGACAATCGTGAAGCACGCGCTGGACTGGGAAAAGAAGCTCCAATTCAGAAACAGCCTCTAACAAAAATGCCGACTGAAACTCTCAGTCGGCACCCCTTCTATTTCAGAAAACCCAGGCATCCTTATGGAATGCGAACAACCCGATCTCCGGGCTTAATCCCAAGCTCAGCAGCACGACCTGCCAGAACCTCCAGAACATATTTTGCAGGCAATCCAGAAGGGATAATCTCCTCAGAGAACGGAACCGTGTTCGCTGCGATGCTCTTAATCTTGTAATCAGAGCCAATAAAAATGATATCGAGCGAAGTCGGTGTGTTTTTCATCCAGAAGTATTGAAGACCCGATTGCGGAAAAATAAACAACATTCCCTGATCCGGCTTCAGATCAGTCCGCCCCATCAGTCCCTGCGCTCTGTCATCAGCCGTCTCGGCCACCTCAACCTGAAACTCATGTGTCCCGTTATCGCTACGAACCTCAACCGTTTCAGTTCGCATACCTGCTGAAAACGCTGTTGTCACACCCATTAATAATACTAGAAAAGCTAATCGAAGAACCGTCATACCGCTCGCTCTGAACCTCTTTTCTTTAAGCTTTGAGGCAAAGAAAAACCCTTGGCAAGTCACCAAGGGCTTGAAATCGGCAAATCTCAATATTGTGATCTGATCAAACAGATCTCTTTAGTGCGATGCTG
Source organism: Pseudovibrio sp. SCP20 (assembly GCF_057774105.1). Taxonomy (NCBI): domain Bacteria; kingdom Pseudomonadati; phylum Pseudomonadota; class Alphaproteobacteria; order Hyphomicrobiales; family Stappiaceae; genus Pseudovibrio; species Pseudovibrio sp. SCP20. Next base: position 1,376,414 of record NZ_JBYMDH010000001.1, read on the forward strand.
GAATATGTGTGCCATTTCCAACAGGGCGAACCTCTGCAGCCATCTTGCCTTTTGGACCATCCCCAAAGCGCACCTGAACCTTCTGGCCTGGACGCAACTCAGTGATACCAAAGCGGCGCAGAGTTTCCATATGAATAAAGATATCTTCCGTGCCTTCACCGCGTGTCAGGAAGCCAAAGCCTTTGACACGGTTAAACCACTTCACCTCAGCCTCAACAAAGCTACCCTCTGGCGTGACCTGAACATGAGTGCGGGATGGCGGCAGCTGTGACGGATGAACCGCATAGCTTTCATCCATGGAAAGAATGCGCATCGCCTGCAAACCACGTGGACGATTTAAGACCTCACAAACAACGCGAGCCCCCTCATAGGCAGTCTGATACCCGTCTCTGCGCAAGCATGTAACATGCAGCAAGACGTCAGGCAGATCGTCTTCCGGCTCTACAAAACCATAGCCTTTCCCAATATCAAACCACTTGATTGTTCCTGCTACCTGAAGAACATCTAAGGCTGTATCGTCAACCAGGTCCTCGACAGAGCCTACCTGAGGCGCCGTTTTTACCACCATGATGAATGCCCCGAAATTTGCCGCATCTGAAATGTAGCGTCCATTTCGAACCGAACGCCACTTGATTCCACGAAAAGAATATCATCACGCCCGACGCCAAGAAGGTAAAAAATTAACAAAGAGCTAAATGATCCCCCATTGATTTGGTTAGTGTTGTCCTATCAACACCATTTACCTGAAGTTTGGAGGGGGTATAGCTAACACTACTGAAGATTTTATCCCATGAAACCCCGTGTTACTTTCGAAAGCCCACCACTTCATCGGATACACACTACTGCGAAGCGTACCTTGTATATTCCCAAATCAGAAATACTAGGCACCCTTTCCCTTTATCATTTTTCACGCTAGCTTCGCTCAACTTCAACCTCCGCTGGCTCCTGTTCTGAGAGCCACCCCTATAAGAAAGAGTTCGACATGCGTTATCTGCACACCATGGTCCGGGTCAAAGATCTGGATGAGTCACTTAACTTCTACTGCACCATTTTCGGACTGGAAGAAGTACGCCGCCACGAAAGTGAGGCAGGCCGTTTCACATTGGTGTTCCTTGCTGCACCTGAAGATAAAGAAGCCTTCAACGCTTCTTCTGCTCCTGCGCTGGAACTGACTTATAACTGGGACCCGGAGGAATACACCGGCGGCCGCAACTTCGGCCACCTCGCCTATGAAGTCGATAACATCTATGAGACCTGCGAAAAACTGCAGGCGGCTGGCATCACCATCAACCGCCCACCACGTGACGGCCGCATGGCATTCATCGTTTCTCCAGATGGCATTTCCATCGAACTGCTACAAAAAGGCGGAAATCTTGAGCCAGCCGAACCATGGCTCTCCATGGGCAACACCGGAAGCTGGTAATCCCAGAGGATCTGATGCAGCGCCTCAATCAGCATTGAGGCGCTGAAATCAAAGCATAATTAAGAAAAGTATATGCCATCCTCATATTTGTGGATTGTTTGAATTATAAAATTTTAAGCACTAGACATTATCCTAGTGAAAACCTATAAGCCTCCTCACACAGCGCGCCGCACGGCGAAAACGCTGTAGAGTGCGCCCATCGTCTAGCGGTTAGGACGCCGCCCTTTCACGGCGGAAACAGGGGTTCGATTCCCCTTGGGCGTGCCATTTCTCTTCCTTACATTGTGATAAGATCTGCAAGCAAATGGCTTCGTCTGCATAAATGCATACAAAGCGTCTCTGCTCTAGCGACCTCCTACCCTGCAAGTCTAACTCTATCAGCTCCCAAGCTGAGAGAAGCTGCGCACTCTCATAAACTGCGGCTAACAAAAAAGCCCGGCAATGAGCTCGCACTCACACCGGGCCTTAAAGAATATCGCGCTTGGCTTAGAACGGGATTTCGTCGTCCATTCCGCCGCCGAAACCGCCGGATGGAGCCTGTCCACCGCCGCCGCTTCCGCCGAAGCCACCGCCCTGGTTGCCACCGCCACCAAAGCCACCGCCCTGGTCGTAGCCACCACCGCCGCCGCCAAAGCCGCCGCCGGACTGACCACCCTGGCCACCCATACCGCCGCCTTCACCGCGACCATCAAGCATGGTCAGCGTAGAATTGAAGCCCTGCAGAACAATCTCGGTAGAATACTTGTCCTGACCGCTTTGGTCCTGCCATTTGCGGGTCTGCAGCTGACCTTCGATGTAAACCTTGGAACCTTTGCGCAGGTATTGCTCAGCAACCTTTGCAAGGCCTTCATTAAACACAACAACGCGGTGCCATTCAGTACGTTCACGACGCTCGCCGCTGTTGCGATCACGCCAGCTTTCGGAAGTCGCGATGCGCAAGTTGACGATCGGACGACCATCCTGCGTACGGCGAATTTCCGGATCTGCGCCCAAGTTTCCAACCAAAATGACTTTATTGACGCTACCGGCCATTGAATTACTCCTAAATCTGAACCAACTCATAGCTGAGCAGGTTAAGTTGGCAAGTAACCTATGCTCCGCGCTCTACAAATCAAACAGGCTTTCGCAAAAGCGGCCTCGGTTGTCCACATTTCCGAGGCTTTCCCTTTGAATATCAGGCGTCAGGAAGCAAGGCTCTCCACTCGTTCTATATTTGTTCCAGTACAATGCCTTGTGAAACCGCCAAGTTCAACTCTCAATTTTTCTAAAGGACAATTTTCCGAGAGCGAACTCAAAAAGGCTTGCTCCTTAAAATTGTTCCGTTTATGTTCCACCTGATTTCCAGCGCACATTCTCCTTCATTTTGAGGATCGCGCCTTGACCTGTTTTGCTTTTTATATGCGAACTCGGCATCCGTGATAAAGGACAGTTCCATGGCGAAGTCGCCAACACATGACATCGAAAACAATTCCACGCGCGCTGATCTAATGAAGCAGATTACTGTACGCGGCGCACGCGAACATAACTTGAAAAATGTGGATCTGGACCTTCCACGCGATAGCCTGATCGTCATGACCGGCCTGTCCGGCTCAGGCAAATCCTCCCTCGCCTTTGACACCATCTACGCTGAAGGGCAGCGCCGCTACGTTGAAAGCCTGAGCGCTTACGCCCGCCAGTTCCTTGAAATGATGCAGAAACCGGATGTTGATCAGATCGACGGCCTGTCTCCAGCCATCTCCATCGAGCAGAAGACGACCTCCAAAAACCCACGCTCCACCGTGGGCACGGTGACTGAGATCTACGATTACATGCGCCTTCTGTTTGCGCGTGTTGGCATCCCATACTCCCCGGCAACCGGTCTTCCGATTGAAAGCCAGACCGTCTCTCAGATGGTCGATCGCGTCTTGATGCTGGACGAAGGCACACGCCTTTACCTGCTGGCCCCAATCGTGCGTGGCCGCAAAGGGGAGTATAGAAAAGAGCTCGCCGAGCTCATGAAAAAGGGCTTTCAGCGCGTCAAAATTGATGGCGAGTACTACGAAATCGCTGATGCGCCAGCACTGGATAAGAAATTCAAGCACGACATTGATGTGGTCGTTGACCGTGTTGTCGTGCGTGAAGACATGACTGGCCGCCTCGCAGATTCTCTGGAAACAGCTCTGGAACTGGCCGAAGGCCTGGCAACAATTGAGTTTGCCGATCAGAAGGACGAAAAAGGCAAAGCCAAGCAAATCGTCTTTTCAGAAAAGTTCGCCTGCCCGGTCTCCGGCTTTACGATTCCTGAGATTGAACCGCGTCTGTTCTCATTCAACAACCCGTTCGGCGCCTGTCCGACCTGTGACGGTCTGGGCACCAAACTGGCGTTTGAAGCTGAACTTGTTGTGCCGGATCAGTCCTTGTCTTTGCGCGGCGGCGCAATCCTGCCGTGGTCCAAAACCGGTTCCACCTCTCCTTATTACACCCAGACCTTGGAAGCGCTGGCCAAGCACTACAAACAGCCAATGACCAAAGCCTGGAAGGAACTGCCAGAAGATTTCCGCAATGCGGTCCTGTTTGGCACAGGCAAAACCAAAGTGCAGTTCGTCTATGATGACGGCACCCGTTCCTACAAAACAGAAAAGCCGTTTGAAGGCGTCGTCGGCAACATCGAACGCCGCTGGCGTGAAACCGATTCCCAAATGGTGCGCGATGAGCTGTCCCGTTACCAATCCGACCACGCCTGTGACGCCTGCAATGGCTACCGCCTAAAACCAGAAGCGCTGTGCGTGAAGATTGCAGACCGCCACATTGGCGAGATCACCGCACTCTCCATCAAAACAGCACACGACTGGTTCTCCAGCATCGAAGAGAAGCTCTCAGACAAACAGAACGAGATCGCCTATCGCATCCTGAAGGAAATCCGTGAGCGCCTGAAGTTCCTCAATGACGTTGGTCTTGAGTATCTCTCCATGGACCGCTCCTCCGGCACCCTATCAGGTGGCGAAAGCCAGCGTATCCGTCTTGCATCTCAGATTGGTTCCGGCCTCACCGGCGTTCTTTATGTTTTGGACGAACCATCCATCGGCCTCCACCAGCGCGACAACGCACGTCTGCTGGAAACGCTGAAACACCTGCGTAATCTGGGCAACACCGTCATCGTGGTTGAACACGACGAAGACGCCGTTCTCACAGCTGACCATGTGGTGGATGTGGGACCGGGCGCTGGTATTCATGGCGGCCAGGTGGTTGCACAAGGTACACCAGAAGAAGTGATGGCCAACCCTGCCTCTCTCACTGGTAAGTACCTTTCCGGCAAAATGAGCATCCCGCAGCCGGATGAGCCACGCAAGATTGACAAGAACCGTCAGATCAAGGTCTTCGGCGCCCGCGGCAACAACCTGAAAGAAGTCGACGCAAGCATCCCGCTTGGTACATTCAGCTGTGTGACAGGTGTGTCCGGCGGTGGCAAATCCACCTTCCTGATCGATACCGTCTACAAGGCAACCGCTCGTCGCCTCAACGGTGCGCGCGACAACCCTGCTCCGCATGACCGTATCGAAGGTCTGGAGCGACTGGATAAAGTCATCGACATCGACCAGTCTCCAATTGGCAGAACCCCACGCTCTAACCCGGCCACCTACACCGGCGCCTTCACGCCGATCCGCGAGTGGTTCGCAGGCATGCCGGAAGCAAAAGCACGTGGTTATGCGCCAGGCCGCTTCTCCTTCAACGTGAAAGGCGGACGCTGTGAGGCATGTCAGGGTGACGGTGTCATCAAGATTGAAATGCACTTCCTGCCGGATGTGTACGTCACGTGTGATGTCTGTAAAGGCAAACGCTACAATCGCGAGACGCTGGAAGTTCAGTTCAAAGGAAAATCCATTGCAGATGTTCTGGATATGACTGTTGAGGAAGCAGCTGGCTTCTTCTCCGCCGTGCCATCCATCCGCGATAAAATGGAAACCCTCGCCCGCGTTGGCCTCGGCTACATCAAGGTTGGCCAACAGGCAACCACTTTGTCTGGCGGTGAAGCGCAGCGCGTGAAACTGGCAAAAGAGCTTTCCAAGCGCTCCACAGGCCGCACGCTTTACATTCTGGATGAGCCAACAACCGGCCTGCACTTCCATGATGTCGCCAAACTGCTCGATGTTCTTCACGAACTCGTAGATCAGGGCAACACGGTGCTTGTGATTGAACACAATCTGGAAGTGATCCGTACTGCCGACTGGATTCTCGACCTTGGTCCAGAAGGCGGCGATGGTGGCGGCACCATCGTGGCAACCGGTCGCCCAAGGGACGTTGCAGAGGTGCCGGAAAGCTATACCGGTCAGTTCCTCAAAGAACTGTTTGATCGACGAAGCGCCAACAAACTGGACGCAGCAGAATAGTTATCCAAAGGCCGGGCACTGTCCCGGCCTTTTCTTTTGCACATTTTGCGCACGCAGAGCCGCTCACCTCACTCCAATGGCATAAGTTGCCAATGCACGCACCTTTGTCTGCGACATCGGCTCAAAGCGCCTTACTCCTTGAAATATGATTAAATTTTTAGCTCTAAGTGCCTGAAAACCGGCCTTTCAGCTTTTCAGGTATGCAGATTTGTGCCGCAGATCACAAAATTGCTGCGACGCACAATCGCACTTCTTGGCATTTATGTCGTTTTGAGGAGTGTTAGCGCCATCATTCGCCACAATGCCATGCATTTTTTGCATATCGGACATGCGAAATGATGTGATGCACAATCGGAAAGTCTTTTGTATAAATCAACTCAAGGCCGCTGAGGAACTCCTCCCAATCAAACCTCGGCAGCCTAACATACAATCCTCAAGTGGCACCTCCTCCCAAGCCGCTTGATGGTTTCAAAACAGAGATTTCCTCCCAGTTCTCTGTTTACTAGCTTCGCCCGTCGTTCCTCCCATCGACGGGCGTTAGCTGTTTTAGGGCCCTGTTTTTCACTGATCGCCCAGACGACTTCCCAATCAGCACACAATAAAGAAAAAGCGCACCAGCTGTGCTGATACGCTCTCATTCTTTTGCTCTCAGTTTTGAGAGTGAACCAGACTTACTTGGTCACTGGCTTCACCAGATCCGCACTGGTCATCGTCAACCATCTGGACATGTGCAAAATGTCCGGCGGTTCACCGTTACTCAAACGCCAGCTGTCCACCACCCATGGAATATCTGTTGTCGTGTCAACAACAACAGCAGACGCATGCGGGTATTTGCCATCAAAGAAGAAGCCACGGGAAGCCGGACGCGCCACGCGGTGGTACTTCAACCACCCTTGTGAACCTGCATAAGCCAGCAGGCTGGTGGTGTTGGTCGCCTCATCAATGCAATCCATCTGCCCGCGGACATTGCCGTTGCTCATGTCCAGCCCGCCAATATCGTTGGAAGAGCCAACCACGGGGCCCACACGCTTTTCCTGCCACTGCACTGCCTTGGAAATTGCCGCGCGCTCTGCTTCAGGACTACGACTGCCCCGCTTCAGGATGGCGCGAAGGCGGCGCTGGTCTTTCTGGCTAAAGGTGACAGCAGTTCGATACTCGCATCCAAACCCATGGCAGATGTAAAGTGTGTCACCCTTATTTTCGATACCGCCCATCTGGGCATACCAGGTGCTCGTCGGCCGATTAATCTGGCTCATGCAGGCACTTAGCCCAACTGCAGCAATTGCAAGCACTAAGCCCCGAGAAACCTTCTTGAATTTCTTATTTGAAAAATACATGTGTTTATGTGAATCACTTTGCACAACCATGGAAGATTGATGGCCTAAATGATTGAACTGAGCAAGTTCAGAGGCTAAGCAATTCGCAAGCGATAAACACTTAGGCTTCCATGGACGCTTTAGCGCAACAGAAGCCCAGTCGATTGGATAGGAAATGACGAAGCAACCCATACACGTGGTTGGTGGCGGCCTGGCAGGCTCCGAAGCAGCATGGCAGATTGCAGAAAAAGGCCTCAAGGTCGTTCTGCACGAAATGCGCCCGACCCGTGAGACCGACGCTCACAAAACAGACGGCCTGGCAGAACTGGTGTGCTCCAACTCATTCCGTTCTGACGATGCCGAAAACAACGCCGTTGGCCTGCTCCATGCAGAACTGCGCGCAGCTGGCTCTTTGATCATGAAATCAGCAGATGCCAACAAGGTACCTGCGGGCGGCGCTCTGGCCGTGGATCGTGATGGTTTCTCCGAAGCAGTCCAGGCTGCACTGGAAGGCCACGAGAACGTCGAGATCATCCGCGAAGAAGTGACTGAGATCCCGTCAGCTGACAACGGTCAGGTTATCCTGGCAACCGGCCCGCTGACCTCCCCAGCACTGTCCGAGCAGATCCTGAAAGCAACCGGCGAAGACTCCCTCGCCTTCTTTGATGCGATCGCACCTATCATCCACACTGAGTCCATCAACATGGACAAGGCGTGGTACCAGTCGCGTTACGACAAAGTTGGTCCGGGCGGCACTGGCAAAGACTACATCAACTGCCCGATGGACAAAGAGCAGTATGAAGCCTTCATCGACGCGCTGATCGGCGGCGAGAAAACATCTTTTAAAGAATGGGAAGAAAACACCCCATACTTCGACGGCTGCCTGCCAATTGAAGTCATGGCAGAACGTGGTCGCGAAACTCTGCGCCATGGCCCAATGAAGCCAATGGGTCTGACCAACGCGCACCAGCCAGACATCAAGGCCTACGCTGTTGTTCAGCTGCGTCAGGATAATGCTCTGGGCACGCTTTACAACATGGTTGGTTTTCAGACCAAGCTGAAGTACGGCGCGCAGTCCGAAATCTTCCGCATGATCCCAGGCCTGGAAGATGCTCAGTTCGCCCGCCTTGGCGGCCTGCACCGCAACACCTTCCTCAACTCACCACGTCTGCTGGATGAGCAAATGCGCCTCAAGGCTCTGCCACATGTGCGCTTTGCAGGTCAGATCACTGGGTGTGAAGGTTATGTTGAATCCACCGCTGTTGGCTGCATGACTGGCCTGTTCGCAGCCCATCAGGCTCTTGGCACGGACATCGCACCACCACCTGCAACAACCGCTTGCGGCGCGATCATCAACCACATCACCGGTGGCCACATCGATCGTGAAGATGGTTCAGGCCCACGGTCTTTCCAGCCGATGAACATCAACTTCGGCCTACTGCCTCCTCTGGACGAAATGCCAAAGCATCCGGAAGGCAAGCGTCTGCGCGGTAAGGAAAAGACCCGCCTGAAAAAGCAGGTCATGGCCAAACGTGGTCTGGATGACTTCAAAGCTTGGGTTGCGACCGTTTAAAGAGCAAGCACCTAGCACAAGATACAAAGAAGGCCGGAAATTCCGGCCTTTTTCTATTTGCGGGACAATCTGGCAAGACGGCGCGATGTGCGCCACATATGCCACATCCGCCGAATATGCGGTGCGCCACCACAAACCTGCAGCGGTTCAAAGCTGTCCTTGTCCGCCTCATTGAAGAATAGTTCCACCTGAAACACCGGCAAAAACGCTGGCAGAACAGACTTATCGATCCCCTCAAGAGCCTCTTCACAGTCATCCAGATGCTTCCGGCTCAGCTCCACCATTTCCTCAAACACAGCCCAGACACCATCATCAGACCGATTGCCTTTCAAAGCACTCGGATCCACATCGTGCCGCTCCAGAACTTCCTTCGGAATGAACTGCTGCTGGCGGGAGGCCTGCCATGCCAATGTCTGCATCAGGCCAGACATGGCATAAGCCACACCGCCGTGCCCACACGCATCAGAGACCTGACGATCCGCCGGCTTCCCACTCAGGATCATGGAGGCAAGCAGAACCAGCGCAGAACTGGTCTCACCGCAATACCCTTCCAGATCATTCACTGTTGGCATCGGGTCAGAGTAAAGATCAAACCGGCGCGCTGAGATCAGATTAAGGAACGGCTCGCGCGGCAGTTTATGATGTTCGATGGTCTCGATGATCGCCTGCGCCACCGGATTATGCATCACATCACCGTGGTCCGTGCCACTCAACGCATCATGCCACCATTGTAGCCGGATCTCACCGGGCATCGGCTCATTCACCAGCTCACGGATCCGCGCAATCTCACAGGCAAACGCATAAAGCGCAATCAGACTCGGGCGCGCAGTGATCGGCGCATAAAGCGTGCTCAGATACCGCTCATAAGAGAAGCGTTTTACGAAGTCATTGCAGTAGTTATAGGCCTGGCTCATAGCTGGGTCCCATGCTCATTCAGGTATTTTCAACGGCAATAAAAACAGCGGCCACGGCCCGGTCTTCATTAAGAAGCACATTGTAAGTGCGCACAGCTGCACCGGTGGACATGCTGTCGACCATGATGCCTTTCTCGCGGAATGGCGCTTTACGGGCTTCCGGGAACGGCTTCAACTCATCACCAGCACCAATCAGCAGCACTTCAATGCCATCAGATTCCTGAAGCACCTGCTCCAAGGCTTCGTCGGTGATTTCTTCAAAGGTCTTAGGTTCCCAGCCATACACGCCAGAAGGCACGCACATCAAAGAACCACGATGGGACATATCGGCAAATCGAAACCCGCCATTTCCGTAGGCATCGATCTGAACCATGCTCGGATAATGCGCATCCCGCACTTCCAAAGGCTCACCGCGTTTTCCCATAATGACCTCCGATGGGCTGTTTTAGCCCAGTATACGCGCTAAATGATAGCCTTCTGTTTAATTACACGCGAAAGAATGTCCAATAGAAAATGGGGCTGACCACAACTGTAGTCAGCCCCATCTAAAACTCTAGCTGTTTCCGCAGGTTAAGCGGATTTTGCAGGAGATGTCTCGTCGTCTTTCTTGTCAAACACGCTGGTGCGAAGCTTCATGAGCATCAGCAGCGGAGAGGCAAGGAAGATGGAAGAGTAAGTACCAATCACGATACCGAAGATCATCGCCAGCACGAAGGACTGGATCACTTCACCGCCCAGGAAGTACAACGCAAACAGTGCCAGCAAGGTGGTGACAGATGTCATTGTTGTACGGGACAGGGTCTCGTTGATGGACTTATCAAGCAGCTCTTCCAGAGAAAGACGCTTGTAGCGACGCAGGTTCTCACGAATACGGTCATAAACAACCACCGTATCGTTGAGCGAGTAACCGATAATCGTCAGCACCGCCGCGATGCTGGACAGCGTAAAGTCCAGCTGCAGTATCGCAAACAAACCAACCGTCAGCAGAATATCGTTGAACGTTGTGATGATCGCGCCAACTGCGAACTGCCATTCAAAGCGGAACCAGATGTAGAACATGATCATCAGCAGCGCAGAACCAACCGCCAGCGTGCCTGCATACGCAAGCTCACCGGAAACACGTGGCCCAACCACCTCAGTTCTGCGGAACTCATATCCATCAGTGAAAGCACTGCGAACATTTTCAACCACATCCTGCTGTGCACTTTCACCTTCGCCCTGAGATTCAATGCGGATCAGAACTTCGGTAGGACTACCGAATTCCTGTACCTGAACATCACCCAGATTGAGACCACCAAGGGTCCGGCGAATTTCAGAAAGGTTAGCAGGACCGTTCGTGGACTGCAGCTCAATCAGTGTACCGCCCTTAAAGTCGATGCCGTAGTTCAGGCCGACTGTCAGGAACAGAACGATGGAAAGAACTGCTGTAATTCCAGAAAACGGGAAGCTCAACACCCGCCAATGCATAAAGCGGAAGTTGGTCTGCTCCGGAACAAGTCTAAGAAGTTTCATAAAGCATGCTCCGAGTTAGATTGGCAGTTTGGATGGACGCTTACGCTTCACCCATACGGAGATGAGGAAACGAGACACGGTAAATGCAGAGAACACTGTGGTGAAGATACCGATCATCAGGGTCACGGCGAAGCCTTTTACAGGACCGGAACCGATGAAGAACAGGATCACAGCCACAATAAGCGTTGTGATGTTCGCATCCAAGATTGTGCCAAGTGCACGGCTAAAGCCTGCATCGATAGAACCGATAGCAGAACGACCTGCGCGTGCTTCTTCACGAATGCGCTCATAGATCAGCACGTTCGCATCAACCGCCATACCGATGGTCAGAACGACACCCGCAATACCTGGCAGCGTCAGCGTGGCCTGCAGTGTGGTCAGCACACCGAAGATCAGGAACACGTTGGAAGCCAGTGCAAGGTTCGCAATCACACCAAACTGGCCGTAAGCCAGCAGCATGAAGATGACAACCGCAGCAGCTGCGACGATAGACGCGATCTTACCGCTATCAATGGAATCCTGACCAAGGCCCGGACCAACGGAACGCTCTTCAACAACGTCCAGACGCGCAGGAAGCGCACCGGCACGCAGCAGAACAGCCAGATCGTTTGCACCATCAACGGTAAAGTTACCGGAAATCTGGCCGGAACCACCTGTAATTGGCTGACGGATAACCGGCGCAGTGATCACCTCGTTATCCAGCACAATTGCGAACGGACGGCCAACATTTGCACGGGTCACATCCGCGAAGACGCGGGCACCGGCAGTGTTGAAACGGAAGTTCACAACAGGCTCATTGGTCTGCTGGTCAAACGCAACAGAAGCGTCCTGCAGCTCTTCACCAGTCAGCAGTGGTGTTTCATCCAGCAGGTATGGCTGGCCGTCATTGCCTTCAACAACCATCGTACCATTCGGTGGACGGCCCTGAAGTGCCTGAGACGCGCTCATTTCCTGACTGACAAGGTGGAAAGTCAGCTGAGCAGTTGCACCAATGATATCCTTCAGGCGCTGTGGGTTGGATTCACCCGGCGCTTCAACAAGGATACGGTCAGTGCCCTGACGCTGAATGGAAGGTTCAGTCGTGCCGAGTTCATCAACACGGCGACGGATCACCTCAATGGACTGTCTCACAACAGAAGCAAGACGCATGTCCAGACCTTCCTGAGAGAAGGCCATGCGGAACAGGCCGTCACCTTGAGGCTCAAGAACAAATTCGTTAACCGCTGCGCCGCCGAAAACGCCGGAATTAAGCGGGTTTACCAGTTCTGCAAGGCGTCGTTCAGCTTCGTCGTAACGTGCTGCATCACGGATGCGCACCTGAACGCCGTCTCCCTGAATGCCCAGACCGGTGTAACCGATACGTGGGTTTTCGCGCAGGGCCCGGCGGATGTTTCCAACCAGCTGACGGAACTGTTTTTCTTTGTAATCTTCCTTATCAACCTCATAGAGCAGATAAGCACCGCCCTGAAGGTCAAGACCGAGAACAATCTGGCGCTTAGGCATGAAATCCGGCCAGGATTGAACAGTGCTTGCCGGGAAGAAGTTCGGCAATGTTGTAAGTATACCGCCCAGCACCACAACGATAATCAGGGCGATTTTCCAACGCGCGAAATGAAGCATGAGTATATGCCCGGTCCTAGTATAGGCAGACCGCCTTCCGCAAGGCCTGTGCCTCAGCAGGAAAGCGGCCTGAAACTACAAGCATCAAGGCGCGATTATTCGCCGTCCTTGACAGGTTCACCTTTGGAGCGAACCTCCTGGATCATTGCGCGAGCAATACGCACACGCGTACCTTCCGCGATGTCCACCTGCAGCTCAGCTTCATCAACAACCTTGGCAACTTTACCAATCAGACCACCGGAGGTCACAACAGTATCGCCACGACGCAGATTGTTCACCATTTCCTGGTGAGATTTCATGCGCTGACGCTGAGGGCGAATGATCAGGAACCACATGATCACGAAGATCAGAACGAATGGCACGATGGACATGATTACGTCCGGTGCACCACCTGCGGCCTGTGCATAGGCAGGGGTAATAAGCATTAGTTTCTCCTTACCACAAATTCCAATGGAACCTGATGGCGTTCATTAAACAATTGGCGAGGCGAGCCTCTCCAAAATTGACCTTGGCCCGATAGAACAAGGATTTTGGGCTGGACTATACAGTCCACTCCAGTGTTTTCAAGGCATTGACATGCTAACTGGGACTTTCCCCAAGAGTATTGGGCATGATACAGCTGTAAATAGGGATACTTGGCCGCAGATCAAATAGCAGAACCGCCGCTGAGACAATTTTTCACCTAGTTCATTTTGCGTAAAGCCCACACCAGCGCACCTGAGTTAATCACGTAGATACACATGACCACCAAAGAAAATACCTCTGAAGTCGCCCTTCTTACATCAAAGCTGGACGAGATTGTCAGCCTGCTGGCAGGCTCCCTACCCAAGCCTCCGGTTCCCGTCAATTTCGACGAAGCCGATGCGTTCGTGTTTCATCCCTCTCCGTTTGAGCTCGCGCCTGTTGCAAAAGTCAATCGCGTCGATATTAGCCTGCTCAAGGGCGTCGATCACTCCAAGAAAATGCTGATGGAGAACACCAGCCGCTTCGCAAAAGGCTTCCCCGCCAACAATGTGCTGCTGTGGGGCGCAAGAGGCATGGGCAAGTCTTCTTTGGTGAAATCTGCTCATGCAGCTATCAATATCGAGCACGGCACCTCTGAGGGCTACCGAAAGCTGATCCTCATCGAAATCCATCGTGAGGACATTGAAGCGCTCCCTGCTCTCATGAACGAGCTGCGCAGCGCACCCTACAACTTCATCATCTTCTGTGACGACCTATCCTTCGATGGCGACGACACCAGCTACAAGAGCCTTAAAGCCGCTCTGGACGGCGGCATTGAGGGTCGCCCGAGCAATGTCCTGTTCTACGCCACATCCAACCGCAGACACCTTCTGCCGCGCGATATGATGGAGAACGAGCGCTCCACCGCGATCCACGCCAGTGAAGCGGTCGAAGAGAAAGTCTCCCTCTCTGATCGATTCGGCCTTTGGATCGGCTTCCACAAGTGCAATCAGGACGAATATTTGGACATGATCTACGGCTACACCGAGCACTTCAATCTGAAGATCGATCAGGAACAACTGCGCGCTGAGGCTCTGGAATGGTCCACCACCCGCGGTGCCCGTTCCGGCCGTGTTGCCTGGCAGTTCATTCAGGACCTGGCAGGTCGCCTCGGTCAGACATTGAGCTAAAACGCAAGAACCCGCCGTGTGAAGGTCAACATCACGGCGGGTTCTGACTTTGAAAAGGTCTCCGTTAAGGAGCCCTCCCCCTTTATGAGCGCGGCAGGAAACTCATCGGATCTACCGGCTTGTTATCTTTACGAAGCTCAAAATGCAGCTGAGGCTGGGTCACTGACCCGGTCGCACCCGCCATGGCAATCGTCTGCCCACGGCGCACAACATCACCCCGGCGCACCTTCAGCTCCTTGTTGTGAGCGTAAGCTGACACCCAGCCGTTGTCGTGACGGATCAGAACCAGATTCCCAAAGCCTTTCAACTCGTTACCAGCGTAAACGATTGTCCCGTCTTCAGCTGCCTTGATGTCCGTTCCAGACGGAACAGCAAGGTTGATACCGTCGTTGCGAGACCCACCCGGCTTCACACCAAAGTCCGAAATAATCCGGCCACGAACCGGCCAACGGAAGGTGGTCTCCTCAGCAACAGCCGCTGCTTTGGGCGCACTGGCAACCTTCACTGGCTGCACTGGAGCTGGCTTGGAAACCTCTGTCGGCTGCAAACGCACCATATCAGTTTCAGCCTCCCGCACAACAGGCACGATCGGAGCCTGCGGCTTCTGCACGTTGGCCGTATGAACTGGCGCAGGCGCTAAAGAATTGGCAAGCGTACGCTGCGTTGTTGGCGCAGGCGCAACCGGCAATGGCTGAGCACTAGCAAGAGCAATCCGCTTCGGTTTTGGCACTGCACTCGCAGTCGAAGCCTTAGCAACAGCAACCGGACGCTGAGCCACATAAGCCTGCGGCTTGCTCTTCGGCACTGCAGAAACGCGCAGTGGAGCAGCAGTGCTGCGAGCGGCCTGCCCTGTGACCGGCACACCATAAGCAGGCTGTGCACTTGCTGGCTGAGGCGGCACAATCGGTGTCAGAGATTGACTGCGATAGGTTGTTGTTGGCTGTTGAGGCGCACGATAAACCTGCGCTGGTGCTGGCTGCTGGATAGGCTCCAGAGAGGACGCTGGAACCGCAGCAACAGGCGCACGGCGCTGAACCGGATAAGCTGGTGGCGGTGCATCACTGTAAACAGGACGCGATCTCTCACCCACATTGCCCGGAGGGATCAACGCAGCAGCAATCTTGGTCGCAAACTCATCACGTGACTGTTTGCTCGCTGCAGACTGACCATTGGCGTTGAGTGGCGTCACGTATTGCGCTGGAATGGAAGCCGTTGTCACTGGCTGCGTGCTGCTTGATGGCAGCACACGCGCGCTTGCCCGCGGCTCACGGTTTGGCTTGCGCACCATCTTCACCGGGATCACAACAGAATCGCCCGGCTGCAACGCAGAGCTGACAGTCACACGGTTCGCATGAAGAATCTCAGTAACTGGCACACGATACTGCCAGGAAAGGCTCTCAACACTCTCATTGCGCTTCAGCGTCACAACGCGTCCACCCACGGCAGTCCAGCCAAGCGTGCCGTCGTTTGGCGCTTTGGCAAGAGAGGCAGGCACCAGAGCACTCGCGCGCTTGCGCTGGCTCACCGGAACGGGCTGCTTGGAAAATGTTGGTTGCCATGTCTGCTTCGGATACGCAGTGGCCTGCGTGGATCCGGTCACAATAGGCGCATCACTCGATGTTGGCGCTGGCAGCATAACACCGCGCTGAACAACAGATTTCGAGCTGCTTGATGGAAGTCCGGGCGTAACTACAACGGCAGTTTGTGCCGGAGATGTTGGTTCATCAACATATTCTGATTGACCAAATCGGTCCACATTGCCACTGCAACCTGCAAGACCTGCCGACAGCAAAAACAATGCGACACCGCGCCGTAATCTGGCTTTCTCACGGGAATGAAACTGCATAATCGCCCTACCCAATACAAATAAAAGGCTAACTGGCGTAAGTTTACTGACAACAGAGTTGATAAAGACTTAATCAAAGTCTCGTTTGGTTACAGTTTTGCAGCAATTCCCGGCGTCAGGGAAAGATAGCGGAACCGGCCCAGTTCCGTTTCATCAAGTCCGCGCCCACCCTTGTCATACTGAATAAGCCGGCAAAGCCCGCTTTCATGCTTGATTGGCGCCAAAAGACGGCCACCAGGCGCAAGGCGATCAAACAAAAAGCCTGGCACACGCTCCAGCGCACCATTCAAAATAATCCGGTCAAATGGTCCGCCGTCATCCTCTTCATCCACAGGCGCAACAAGTCCGTCTGCATGAATCACATCCACATTATGGATCTTGCAGGACCGCAAACGCTCACGCGCCAGATCAGCCAGCGTGCGATACCGCTCCAGAGACACAATACGATCACAAATCTTGGAAAGAACCGCGCACTGATAGCCCGAGCCACTGCCGATCTCCAGCAAGGAGTGATCCGGCTTCATCTGCAGGAAGTCCGCCACTTTACCAATCAAGGACGGTTGAGTGCTCATCTGCCCGCAATCAATGGGAAACGCACGATCTTCATAGGCCAGAAATTGCTGGCTCGCTGATAAAAATAACTTACGAGGAATAGCTTCCAGCGCGCCCAGAACCTCAAGGTTCTGCACACCCTCAGACCGCAGCTTCATCACCCATGCCGCTTGTTTGGCAAGGTTCTCAGCAGAACGACCATCTTCATCAGCAAATAGACTGTCTTCCATTTTAAACACTCCGTCTATCTGCAGTGCGGAGCTTGCCAGAAGCTGACAAGCCCCAATCAATCAAGTCAGGACTTTTCGAGCGTCTTTTCCAACTGACCCATCAGCTCATCCGCTGTCAGGTTCAGGTGCAAAGGCGTGACCGAAATGTAACCTTCCTTCAAAGCCCCGATATCTGTGCCTTCACGAGCACTTGGAATACGGTTGTGGAACGCAAGCCAGTGGTATGGATTGCCACGACCATCCTTACGGCTTTCAATATACAGTGAACCTGCATCACGCTTGCCCTGACGCACAACCTTAACACCTTTTACCATGTCAGGCGCATCTTTCGGGAAGTTTACGTTCAGCAGCGTATCAGACGGCAGGTTGAACTCCAGCAGACTGCGGATCACACCAACAGCATGTGCTTCAGCCGTGTCATAGTTCGGGCCAAACTCAGAACCAAACGCATACGCCTGAGACAACGCGATGGAGCGAACCCCCATCAGCGTGCCTTCCATCGCCGCAGCAATGGTACCGGAGTACGTCACATCATCAGCAATGTTGGCACCGCGATTGATACCGGAAAGAACCAGATCTGGCGGCGTATCCAAAATGGAACGCACCGCCATGATCACACAGTCAGTAGGTGTACCGCGCACTGCGAAATGACGGCTGTCGATTTCACGAACACGCAAAGGATCATTCAGAGAAAGAGAGTGCGCCACACCGCTCTGGTCGGTTTCCGGCGCCACAACCCAAACATCATCTGAAATCTGCCGCGCGATGCGCTCCAAAACCTCAAGACCCTCAGCGTGGATCCCATCATCGTTGGTTAGTAAGATACGCATATCGCAGCAATTCCTTATAAACGTCGCGCCGTCGTGCGGAAGGACATGACTGCCCTCCCATCAAAACAACGCTTACACCAAATTTTTAAGCACCAATGACTTCAAGGCCATTCATGTATGGGCGAAGTGCCTCAGGAACAGTGATGGTTCCATCTGCATTCTGGTAGTTCTCCATCACTGCAATCAGGCAGCGACCGACAGCAAGACCAGAACCATTCAGGGTATGAACGAACTTCAGCGCCTTCTCACCTTCCACACGGTAACGTGCGTTCATGCGGCGGCCCTGGAAGTCACCACAGACAGAACAGGAAGAGATTTCGCGGTAAGCGTCCTGACCTGGAAGCCAAACTTCGATGTCGTAGGTCTTACGCGCACCAAAGCCCATATCACCACTACACAAAGTCACCACACGGTAGTGAAGACCTAAAAGCTTTAGAACCTTCTCCGCAGACTCGCGCATCCGCTCCAGCTCATCCAAAGAGCTATTTTCGTCGGTGACAGATACAAGCTCACACTTCTGGAACTGGTGCTGACGCAGCATGCCAGCCGTATCACGTCCAGCAGAACCAGCTTCAGAACGGAAGCAGTAAGTCAGCGCAGTCACACGGATCGGCAGATCAGCCTCAGCAAGCGTTTCACCGGAAACCATGTTGGTCAGCGGAACTTCAGCGGTTGGGATCATCCAGTGACCCGTATCCTGATCGCGGAACTGATCTTCACCGAACTTCGGCAGCTGGCCAGTGCCATAAAGCGCGGTATCACGCACCAGTAGTGGTGGAGAAACTTCTGTGTAGCCATGCTCACGGGTGTGCAGGTCGATCATGAACTGACCGAGCGCACGCTCCAGACGGGCAATCTGGCTCTTCAGAATAACAAAGCGGGAACCGGACATCTTGGCAGCAGTTTCAAAGTCCATACCACCCAGTTTTTCGCCTAGCTCGTAGTGCTCTTTCGGCTCAAAATCCAGCTCAGGCTTCTCGCCATGCGTGTGCAGCAGAACGTTGTCAGCCTCGTCCTCACCCACTGGCACTTCATCCAGCGGAATGTTGGGGATAACAGCCAGAG
The DNA here is from genome assembly GCF_057774105.1 of Pseudovibrio sp. SCP20. Classification (NCBI taxonomy): domain Bacteria; kingdom Pseudomonadati; phylum Pseudomonadota; class Alphaproteobacteria; order Hyphomicrobiales; family Stappiaceae; genus Pseudovibrio; species Pseudovibrio sp. SCP20. The sequence continues at coordinate 1,395,296 of NZ_JBYMDH010000001.1, forward strand.
CATCCTCAAGCGCAGCGTTCAGCTTGCGCTGTTCGTCTTCGCCGTTCTGAATAAAGCTTTTGATTTCGGCAACTTCAGCCTTCAGGGCCTCTGCTTTTTCCTTGTCGCCCTGGCCCATGGCCATGCCGATTTCTTTGGATGCGGAGTTACGGCGCTGCTGCGCCTCCTGAAGCTTGGTGGTGTGGGAACGGCGCGCGTCGTCCAGTTCAACGAGCTGCGCAGCGCGTGGCTCTTGGCCGCGTTTTGCGAGAGCCGCATCAAGGCTCTCCTGATTTTCACGAATCCACTTGATATCAAGCATAACTTAGTAACCCCGGCAGGTTTGCCTTCTAAATAACCCGCCGGGAATAAACGTTAGAGCTGGAAGAGAGCTTACTCCTCTTCTTCCTTTTCCTTCTCTTCGCGCTTTTTCTCGACGAGCCTTACACAATAGATGGAGACTTCGTAGAGAAGCAGAGTGGGAAGTGCAAGACCGATCTGCGAAATCGGATCAGGAGGTGTTAAAATTGCCGCAGCTGCAAACGACGCCACAATTGCGTACTTACGCTTAGATTTCAGGGAATCTGCAGTCGTAAGGCCCGCGCGACCCAGAAGCGTCAAAACAACCGGAAGCTGAAAAACCAGACCGAACGCAAAGATAAGAACCATCACAAAGCTCAGGTACTCACTCACGCGCGGCAACATCTCAATGGATGCCTCTTCACCAACACCAAGCTGCTGCATGGCAAGGAAGAAACTCATTGCCATTGGCATCACAAGGTAGAACACCAGAGCAGCACCAATCACAAACAGAATTGGCGTCGCGACCAGATAAGGCGCAAACGCACGGCGTTCATGCTTGTAAAGGCCAGGAGCCATAAACATGTAGACTTGGCTGGCAATCACAGGGAAAGCGATAAACAACGCACCGAACAAGGCCAGCTTCATCTGCGTGAAGAACCATTCTTGCGGAGCTGTGTAAATCAACTTCACTTCCATACTTTCCCCAGCAGCCTCAGAATAAGGTCTGATCAGGAAGTTGAAGATGTCGTTAGAGAAGTAGAAGCAGACCACAAAGGCAATAGCGATCGCGATCACCGACTTCATCAGACGAGAACGCAATTCGATCAGGTGCTCAATCAGCGGCGCACGTGAATCTTCAATTTCGTTATCACTCATAAAATAGCCGCCCTAGCTTTCATCTTTGCTGGAAGGAGTGCTTGCGGCACTTTCTTTAGCTTTTTGCGTGGAAGCCAGCTCAGCAGAAGAGACAACTTTCTGCTCAGGCACTTCAGCCTTTACAGGCGCTGCCTCTGGAGCAGCTTCTGGCTTGGCCTCAGCAGAGCCCTCACCGTTCAGCGAGCTTTTCACATCGCTGGTCGCCTGGTTCATGCTGGTTTCAAGCTTCTTCTTCTCTTCCTCAAGGCTCTTTTTTAAATCACCAAGTGGATTGAAGTTCTGCGCAGCATCAGCCTGCTTCCGCATTTCATCAATGCCGGCCTGCTTCTCCGCTTCTTTGACAGCGTCATTCAAAGTGGACTGAAATTCGCCTGCCATCTTGCGCACGCTGCCGATTGCGCGCCCGATTGTGCGCAACATGCCCGGCAGTTCTTTCGGGCCAACCACCAAAATGGCAACCACAGCGACAAGCAGCAGCTCTGTCCATGCGATATCGAACATAAAGAAGCCGTTTCGTTATTGTCTCAATGACAGCCCGTTTCCAGGCTTTCATCGATGACGTGTCGTGCCGTAAACGGCACATCCACTAGGGAAAGGCGTAGGTTTCAAACTCTAGGTCAGAATAGACCGACTTTCCCTAAACAATTTGCATAGACTACCGATAAAGGAGACTTAGTCCTTTTTTGCGGTGTCTTCAGCTTTTGTCTGCGCGTTTACGCTTTCGCCTGGAGCATGATCGATAACCTTCGGATCTTCAGCCTTTTCTTTGGCTTCCGCGGTATCTTCATTCAGCCCCTTCTTGAAGCTGTTGATGCCCTTTGCAACATCACCCATCAACTCGGAAATCTTTCCGCGACCAAACAGCAGAACTACGACAACCGCGATGATGACGATTTGCCAAATACCAATTGAGCCCATCAACCAAACTCCTTAAGAACTCTGAACCGTGTTTTGAGAGACACTACATCCCCTAGATACTAATAGGTAGTATCCAGAAGAATTACCCACTATGATTTACTGCCGTCTCTCGCCCAAAAACCAAAACATTCTCTGCATTTATACACAAGTCTATGACATTTTCTGGGTAGAATTGTAATACATCCCTCGTACGAATACGTAGAGGCTGCACTATTCCATCAACTTGTACGTCCAGAAGATCTGTCTCACCTGCCATTGCGCGAGAAATGACCTTGCCTTTGAACTGCCCCTCACCATGACATACCTTTAAGTGATGTGGTCTTACACATAAGGTCGCATGAGCCCCTTCTTCAAGGCCATTGGAGGAAAAATTCCCGATAGGCGTGACCACGCGGCCACCAACAACTTTTCCGGGTATCTCATTGAGATCTGAAAAGAATTTGGCAGCAAACAAACTATTCGGGCGGAAGTAGATATCCTCTGGCGTATCCAGCTGAACCACTTCCCCGTTGCGCATCAGCGCAATTCTGTCGCCCACCCGCAAGGCTTCTTCCGGGTCGTGTGTCACCACAACTGCTGTCGCGCCCTGCATCTTGATCATCTCCAGCGTCTGCGTGCGCACATCATCGCGCAAACGACTGTCCAGACCTGAAAATGGCTCATCCATCAGCAGTGTATGAGGCCGCGGCGCCATCGCACGCGCCAGCGCAGCACGCTGCTGTTCACCACCAGATAGTCCGTGCGGATAGTCATCCACATACTGACCCAGCCCAACCATCTGCAGCGCATCGCGCGCACGGCGTTCTGCAACATCAGCTGCCAGATCGGACAGGCCAAACTTCACATTTTCAAGAATCGTTAAGTGCGGAAACAGCGCATAGTCCTGGAACATAAGCCCAACACCGCGCTTTTCAGGCGGCAGGAAATTCCGCTCGTCTGCAACCACAGAACCATTGATACGGACACTACCCTGCTGCTGACGCACAACCCCTGCCGCAATACGCAGGAGCGTGGTTTTTCCGCAACCGGAATGGCCCAGCAAACACAGTACTTCCCCGCTCTTCAAAGAAAGCGAAACACCGCGAACCGCAGGTAACCCCCCATAATGATGGCAGATATTGTCAAACACCAGTCGTTCTGATGCTGCAACCTTCCCTGGTTCCATTAGTCCCTCTTCAAACTCGCAAGGTGGTCGACCAAATCATCGACTCTCCTGCATGTGTTTATTTTTCTCCGGCGTCTTCTTCAAGTGCGCCAGTTGCAAACATTTCACTTTCATCCAGAGGATCTTCATCCTCCGTCAGGTCAATACTGTCGTCCGGAGCCGGCACATGGAAGCTGGCCGGGATTGCGCTGTCCAGCAGCCCTGCCCCTTTCAACTCCTCAAGACCCGGCAGGTCCTTGATGGTTTCCAGACCAAAATGATCAAGAAAATCAAAGGTGGTTCCGTAAGTCACAGGACGGCCCGGCGTCCGCCGCCGACCGCGCATACGCACCCAACCCGTTTCCAGCAGCACATCCAATGTGCCCTTAGATGTAGAAACGCCGCGGATATCTTCAATCTCCGCACGGGTCACAGGTTGGTGAAAAGCAATAATCGCAAGGGTTTCCAGCGCAGCACGCGAAAGGCGCCGCTGCTCCACCGCCTCGCGGTGCAATATGAACGAAAGATCTTCAGCCGTGCGGAACGACCACCTGTCTTCACTGGAACGCAGCTGCACGCCGCGCTTGCGATAAAACGCGCGCAAACGGTTCAGCGCCCCGCGAATGTCCCGATCCCCCGGAATACGCTTGGAGAGCTCTGTAAAGCTCAACGGCTCCGCACTAGCAAAGATCAGAGCCTCAACCATGCGATCGGTCTCCAACAATTCACCAGCATCAGCCACCTCAAGGGCCTCATCCTGTGAGACTGCGTCGAGAAGATCAGGTGTTTCACTCATGACAACTCAACCTCTTTCTCTTCGCGCTCATCCATTGGCTCACCCGCACCGATCTCTTCCGGCGTACGCTGCGAGGCGCGCACATAAATCGTCTCAAACGGGCCGGACTGCTGAATATCAATCACCCCTTCCCGCACCAGCTCTAGACTGGCCGAGAACGCAGACGCCATCGCTGTCGCTCGTTCCTGCGGGTCTTCCAGATAAGCTGTCAAAAAACGCTCAATGGGCGTCCAAACAGCCACCTGCCCCACAAGACGAGTCAGAATATCCCGCGCATCCTGCAAAGACCAAACCTGCCGCTTCTTCACGTGCACAGACGTCACCGAATGACGCTGGCGCTGCGAAGCATAGGCCATCAGCAGATCATAAAGCGTGGCAGTCCAAACACTGCGCCGTTCAACCGACACAGTCTCAGGAGCACCACGCGCAAACACATCCCGGCCCAGACGCGACCGGTTCATCAACTTGGCAGAAGCATCCCGCATGGCTTCCAACCGTTGCAGACGAAACGCCAGAGCGGCTGCCAGCTCTTCACCAGTCGGCTCATCCGTTTCTTTCTGCTGCGGAATAAGCAGGCGCGACTTCAGATAAGCCAGCCACGCCGCCATCACCAGATAATCCGCCGCCAGCTCCAGCCGCAACCGGCGCGCTTCACGCACAAACTCCAGATATTGCTCTGTCAGCGCCAGAATGGAAATCTTGGTGATATCAACCTTCTGGCTGCGGGCCAGCGTGAGCAACAGATCGAGCGGGCCTTCAAACCCATCCACATCCACAAGCAGGTTCGGTTCGCCAGTCGCAGGCTGCTCCGGAGCCGCCGCGCCTGCCAACGCTTCTTCTACCTGTTCAGTGGCCTCACTGTCGCTCAAGCATCAATCCCTTTGGCTTTTGCGGTTAGCTCATCAAACTCCGCCCGCAGCGCATGTACATCCCCATCAAACACTTGGGTATTTCGCTGCATGGCCGTTTCTAGCCGCTCCGCCTGCTTGCCATCCACCTCTGGCACAGCAGAGGCAACAACTTTCATTTCATCCAGCTCACCATTGCAATGCAGAACCAGATCACAGCCAGCGGCGACAATCTTCTCCACCCGTTCCTTCAGTTCACCGCCAAGGGCTTTCATGGAGATATCATCACTCATCAAAACGCCATCAAATCCGATCGCTTCCCGGATAACCCTCTGAATAGCATAGGAAGATTGCGTAACAGGATGATCTCCATCAATCTCTTTAAAGACGATGTGGGCTGTCATCCCCATAGGGCAATCATTCAAGAGCTTGAACGGCATAAAGTCTCTTGCCTCAAGCTCAGCAAAACTGACATCCACTTCCGGCAACGCAAGATGAGTATCAACCAGCGCACGTCCATGTCCTGGCATATGCTTCATCACCGGCATCACACCAGCCGCCAGACAGCCATCCATAGCCGCCCGCCCCATATCGCTCACCAACCGCACATCGGAACCGTAGGCGCGCAAACCGATAATGTTGCTAGCACCCTCAATCGGCATATCAAGGCACGGAATACAGTTGCCAGTCAGCCCAAGATCGCGCAGATCAAGCCCGATCAACAGCGCGTGCAAGTACGCCGCCCGCTTTGCCGCTTCCGGATCCTGCCCGTAAAGTTGCCCAAGCGTTCCGGCAGCCGGGTAGATTGGCACATGCGGTGCGCCAAAGCGCTGCACACGACCACCTTCCTGATCAATGAAAACAGGCGCATCTGCACGCCCGACAGCCTCACGAAAATCCGCGCAAAGACGACGGATCTGCTCAGGCGTTTCCATGTTGCGTGCAAAAAGGATCAGACCAACAGGTTGCTGATCACGAAAAAAGGCTTTGTCCTCAGCACTAAGCTCAGGTCCAAGGCATCCGGAAATGAACGATTTTAAAAACATGAGTAAAGCTGGTAGCTTGACGCAATGACTGCGTCAAGCTCCAAAGCGTATTCCCAAAAGCGGGAAACTCGTTTTAGTTACGGCGCACGTAACAGTCACCACCTGCAGATTTGAACTCACCGCAGAAGGTGTTCGCACTGGTCGGCCCGTCAAACGGAACCTGAATGCGGTAGTAAATGCCTTTGTCGCCAAGGTCCGCACGGGTGATCACCGGGGTCACCAGCGCCATCAGATTTGGATAGCGACTGTTGTAACGGCGGATCTGACCGCGAGCATCCTCAACAGTGCGCACAGACGCCACCTGCACAATGTAAGTGCCAGCAGGAATCTCACCAACAACACCTTCACCCGGTGTTGGAGTTGGCGCAATCGCCTGAGGGTTCACAGCAGCGGTCTGCGTGTTCTGGTTACCTGTCAGGTTCAGCGGCGCATTGCTCGCACGAGACGTTGTCTGCGGCTGCAGCGGCGTCAGTGTGCTGGAGCGAACGGTGTTGCTGCCAGTGTTTGCAGAAGCCACCACAAACGGCTTGGACTGAGGCACAACACTCACGCCCAGAAGCGTGTTGCGCTGTTCCGTCGGCGTTGCCACAGGCGCATTTGCAAACGCATCCTGAAGGCTTGTTGTGGTGTTTGCAGCCTGCTGGTTCGCACTCTGGTTTTCACCCGGCAGCGGATCCCACTGGCCAGTGCTTGCAGGTTGCGTAGCAGGCACAACACTTGCAGTGTTCTGCGGATTGGTGTTGCGAACAGTGCTGGTCACAATGCGTGGCTGCGCAGGTGCAGGCGCCGCAGAAGCAGTACCCTCCCGCTGAACGATGGTTCCGTCCGGACGCACAATCACAGTGCGCACCTTCTTGGTCGGATTCACATCAAACACGCTGGACTTGGCCGTATCTGTCTCGCTCGCTGCTGGTGGCAGCGGAGCCACAGGTGCATCTTCACGCTGAACCATCTTCTCGCCAGTCGCTGGCTGAGACGCTTCTTCAGGAGTAAAGATTTTGGCCTGATCGTTGTTCTTCGGCTGCGCAGACGGAGATGGCATCTCTTTCATTGGAGAAGCATCTGCCCGGATAATTGGTGGAGGCACGGCATCGCCGCCTGTTCCACCGAAGTCGAACATGAACAGACCAGCACCACCGATCACAACAACACCGCCGATGAGCGAAGCAGCCAACAGGCCCTTGCGTAGACCACCACTGCGGCCAGTCTCTTCTTCAACCGGAACATCAACAGAAACGCGCGGCACAGCTTGCGGAAGCACGCCGCCATCAAGGCTTGGGTCTTCCTTGCGCATCGCCTGAGCAACAGCGTCAAGATCATACCCACCCGGAGGCGGTGTCTGATCTTCACTCTGTTTCTTCGCGGCGCTCAAAGCTTCCTGATGAGCCGCCTCGGTCTGCGCCAGCTTTTCAGCAGCAGCAGGCCAGGACATTTCATCCAGGGACGTATCATTGGTCACGCTCTCATCCAGCTGCCAGGCTTCATCAGCCTCATTGGCAAACGGATCGATTTCCTGAGCAGCCTGCTCAAATCCGGCGCTCATGCGCTCAAATTCGTTCAGTTCAGCAGCTACTTCCGGCTCCAGCTCTGGTTCCGGCTCTGGCTCAGGTTCCTGCGCAATTTCATCTGCAAAGATGTCATCAACGCTCTCTTCAATCTGTTGAGCAATGTCCCGCTCTGGCTGAGGCGCCACTGGCTCGGCAACCACGGTCGGCTGCTCTTCCCCTTCCAGACTGAACTCAGCCATCAACGCATCTTCAAGATGCCCTGCTGGAATAACTGTTTCCTGTGCAGGCGCTTCAGCAGCCGTAATGTGCTCGCCTTCCAGCTCTGCACCGGTATCTGCCGCAAACGCAGCCATATCAGGCTCAAACGAGATGTTTTCAGCCGCTGGCGCCACATCATCATGAGTGCCACGCAGCTGCGGCTCAACAGGAGCAGCCTCAACCTTAGGCTCTGGTGCAGGCGCTGCCTGAACAGCAGCAGCGGCGGCAGTTGCCCGCTCTGCAGCACGCTCCGCACGCCAGCTGTCATAATCGCTCTGAGAAAGCTCATTGAGCGCACGCGGCTCAGCAGAAGGCGCAGCCGCAGCTGGCTCCGCAGGACGCGGCGTTGTCACCGGACGCGGCTCAGCATTGCGGCGCTCAAGACGCTCACGCAAAGTCTGCTCAGGACGCACATCACGCGTACCAACAGCATCCAGCGTTGGTGTCGCACGGCTAACAGTGCGCTGAGGACGTGCAGTCTGCTCACGCTCCACCTGCGACTGATTGAGAGAAGCCACAAGGCTTTCTTCCAGATCACGGGACAGAACATCATCCATTTCTGGCTCAGCAGTAAAATCAGCGGCAGTCACCGGCTGGCGCACAGGTGCAGGCTCAGCAGGAACATCACCGGAAACAGGCGCAGGGGCAGGAAGCGGCTTAGGCTCCGGCACAGACTTTGCCTTAGGAACTGGTGGCAGATCACTCACATAATCAACCGCATCACCTGAGGCGCCGGATGTCAGCGCAGCAGAGCTCAGATCCGCGAACGGATCCGCATGCCCGGTAGATGCAGATGGTTTTGGAGATGCAAACACGGCATCAAGAGCCGCAAATGAATCTTGAGTGGATGCAGGCTCATTCGTTTCAGCTGCACCCACTGAATAATCATCGACCTGAGGAGCGGATGGCTCAACAGGCGCACTTGCACTGCGCTCATCACTTTTGGGGAACAGCGGACGTTCAGATACTTGGCTTTCGACGCGAGAACTCGGACGGTACTGAGCTGTGCTCTCACCGACAATTCTGGCAAGTTCTACGAGCGGATCCTGATCGCCTGCCCACTGTTGCGGTTCATCGCCTGCCGTTTGCCTAGCAGAAACCTCACCCGGTCCCGGATACTTGGAGCGATTAGTCATTGCAGCGGTGTTTTCCCTTAAATAAGAGGCTCGCAATCCCCACCGCGAACCTCCAGTACTCTATAACTGTGCTCAGGCACTAGCGCATTTCATTCGGTGCTGTGACACCCAAAACATTGAGGCCAGAAGCAATTACCTGTGAAACTGCATAGACTAACGCGAGTCGAGCTTTGGTTAATTCTGGCGTTTTATCATTAATAAAGCGTAATTGCGGCTTTTCCTTGCCTCTGGACCAGTGTCCATGCAGGGCGCTTGCAAGCTCATACAGATAGAACGCAATACGGTGCGGCTCGTGGTTTTCTGCGGCTCCGTCAACAATTCGAGGCCATTGAGCCATCTTGGCAATCAGTGCCAATTCGCCCTCGTCCTCAAGTTGTGCAAAATCTGCAGACTGCAACTCTTCAGCTGTGTTGGAGAACCAATCCAGTTCCTCAGCAGCCTGACGCAGCACAGAATGGCACCGAGCATGACCGTATTGAACATAAAACACTGGATTGTCTTTTGACTGCTCTTTCACCTTGTCAAAATCGAAGTCCAGCTGCGCATCGTTCTTACGATAGAGCATCATAAAGCGTACCGCATCCACGCCCACTTCATCAACCACATCGCGAAGGGTGATGAAATTACCAGAGCGCTTGGACATTTTGAACTCCGCACCGCCCTTGAACAGCTTCACCAGCTGACAAAGACGAACGATAACATCCACATCGCCGCCGGAGATCGCGTTACCGATCGCTTCCAGACGCTTCACGTAGCCCGCATGGTCTGCACCAAGCACAAAGATGATCTCTTTGAAGCCACGCTCAATCTTGTCGCGCATGTAAGCAACGTCAGCCGCAAAGTAAGTGTAGCTGCCATCAGACTTCACCAGCGCACGGTCACTGTCATCACCGTAGTTGGAGGAACGGAACAAGGTCTGCTCGCGGTCTTCCCAGTCCTCTGGCACTTCACCTTTTGGTGGTGGCAGAGTGCCGTTGTAAACCAGATCTCGCTTACGCAGCGCATCAAGTGTCAGATCAATAGCGTTGCCCTGACCATGCATGGTCTTTTCAGAGAAAAACACATCATGCTTGACGTTCAGCGCACCAAGATCCCCGCGGATCATGTCCATCATCTTGTCAACGGTATAACCCTTCAGCAGAGCAAGACGCTCAGCCGGAGCCATATCCTTCAGGCTCTCACCATACTCTTCTGCCAGAGATTTACCGACAGGAATGAGGTATTCACCCGGATAATAACCCTCAGGGATCTGACCGATGTCTTCACCCAGCGCTTCGCGGTAGCGCAAGAATGCAGAGTTCGCCAGCGTATCAATCTGAGAGCCCGCATCGTTGATCACGTATTCACGTGTCACGTCGTAACCGGCAAACTGCAGCAGGCTCGCCAGCGCGTCACCAACCACGGCGCCACGGGTATGACCCACATGCATCGGGCCAGTCGGGTTCGCGGAAACGTACTCCACGTTCACCTTCAGGCCATCACCACGTGCGGACGCGCCAAACTTGTCGCCCTTGGCAACAACGTCGCCAATCACACGCTCCCACAAGGTTTTGCTGACGCGGATGTTGATGAAGCCAGGTCCGGCAACATCAACAGCTTCAACTTCACTGTCGGCGCGCAGGCCCTCCGCAATCATTTCAGCAAGATCACGCGGCTTCATCTTCAGCTGTTTAGCCAGCACCATGGCAGCATTGGTTGCCAGATCGCCATGCGCAGCATCCCGAGGAGGTTCAACAGTCACACGTCGGAGATCCAACTCCGGCGCGTCAGCAGCAAGGTCGAGACCCTTGACTACACTGTTTACCCTTTCGGCGAAGTCTGCAAAGATGTTCATTTTTAATAGCCTAGTTTTGACAGCTCACAGGGTTTTGCAAAGCCGTAGCCCCACATAAACTCCGTGAATTAATAGTGTTTGAATTGGCGCATTACCCCAGTTCAGGGGTATCGTCAAATAATCGTCGATGTTCGTCTATGGCATAACGATCTGTCATGCCTGCAATGAAGTCACAGACCCTGCGAGCCACCACCTCATCACTCTCGCCATTCAATCCTGTACACCACGGTTCTGGCATTCTTTCCGGTGCCTTAAAGTAGGCATGGAATAAATCCCGCACCACCTTGGCCACCTGCTTGCGAACAGCCAGAACACTTTCGTGCCGGTAAAGATTGGCGAACAAAAACTCTTTCAACTCGCGCTCTTCTCGCGCCATTTCAGTTGAAAAGGCAATAACAGGACCATTTGCATCACGAATATCCCCGCATTTCTTGGGAGAAAGTTGATTAATTCGGGAAATACTCTCCGCAATCACGTCCTCCACCATGCCGGTGATACATCTGCGCCCGATCTCGTGAATGCGCCGTGCATCCTCAAGGCCGGGATATTTCCCGTCCACCTCGTCCAGAATGCGCTTCAGATAAGGCACATCTTTCATGGCCTCAAAGCTGAGCAGCCCTGCCCGCAATCCATCGTCCAGATCATGCGCGTCATAGGCGATATCATCTGCAAGTGCTGCCACCTGCGCTTCCGCACTTGGCCACGACCACAGCAGCAAATCCTGATGCTTGGCATATTCACTCACAGCAAACGGCAAGCCCTTGCCTGAAAGCTTGCCACACGCCGCGCCAGAACGATCCGTCAGCGGCCCATTGTGCTTGACCAGCCCCTCCAGCGTCTCCCACGCCAGATTGAGTCCGTCGAACTCCGCATAGCGGCGCTCCAGATCCGTCACGATGCGCAGGGACTGGGCGTTATGGTCAAACCCGCCATAATCCGCCATGCACTCATGCATCACGTCCTCACCCTCATGCCCGAACGGCGTATGCCCAAGGTCATGGGCCAGCGCCAGACATTCGGCCAAATCCTCATCCAGCCGCAGTGCACGGGCCAGCGAACGGGCAATCTGGGAAACCTCAATGGTATGGGTCAGCCGCGTGCGGAAATGATCGCCCTCATGATACACAAAAACCTGCGTCTTGTGCTTCAAACGGCGGAAAGCAGCTGAATGGATAATGCGGTCACGATCCCGCTGGAACGGCGTGCGTGTCGGGCTGTCAGATTCAGGATAAAGCCGTCCGCGGCTCAACTCCGGATCAACAGCATATTCGGCGCGCGGCTGAGCCCCGTATCCTAACGTCTTGACCATTCCTTATCCCCCACCCGCTATCATGAGAAAACCACAGAGCCATACCCGCTGATTTTCTTATCACAGCAATGACATAACAGATGTAAAGGCCCTGTAAACAATCGCTTTCCCAAGCCAAATGCAATTTAGCAACAAAATACTATGGAAATTAGCGTGTAGACCACCTAAATTACAAATCAAAGAAAGTACAAGCCCCCAGGCAAGACCCGATTATGACCCAGACCCCAGAAAATACCGTTGGTTTAACGGACAAGGCCGCAAAACGCGTAGCCCAGATTCTTGAAAAAGAAGCAGACGGCAGCATGCTCCGCATTTCTGTCGAAGGTGGCGGCTGTTCCGGCTTTCAATACAAGTACGACATCGTTGAAGAACAGGAAGACGACGACCTCGTCCTCGCCAAACTCGGCGCCACCGTTCTCATCGACAGCATTTCCCTGCAGTACATGGCAGGCTCAGAAATTGACTTCGTGACAGATCTCATGGGCCAGTCCTTCCAGATCACAAACCCGCAAGCCGCCGCCGGCTGCGGATGCGGCACAAGCTTCTCCATCTAATCTAGCACCTGCCGGTCTTGAGGGAATAACTTCAGCTCATTTCATCTGATCGCGAGCCCACACGGCGAGGCCCACCGCCTCGCCCACACAAAAAACGCAAGTTTCCCCCTTTCCTTTCAAACCAACGCACATTTCAACGCAAAGCAGTTATTCCCCTCTCGCCTACGATTTATCCTCTCTCAGCCTACGATTTATCCTCTCTCAGCCTACTCTGATATGAGATCAGATCGCGCTCTTTGCTCCAATTCAAAGCAAAATGACCGGTTCAACGTGTTGATAGCGCCGACTCAAGTTATGACTAGGCAGGTATTACGATCTAAACATTGCTGGGGGCGCGATTATGGAACTCAACATCGACTACATCCACGAGCAGGTTCAACGCCACTATTCCAGCGACAATTGCTTCGCCAAACTCTCCTGGCCCTACCATGGCTTCTATTTGGTCATCAGGGGAGGCAACTCAACTCCAAGTGCAAATCTCGCACCTTTGAGCGCGATGACAGGCATTCGGATGGTTACTGCTGACGTTTGGCGGGATGCTATTTTGCGCCCAAACATATTCTCAATCAGCTGTCAAACTGAGGAAGATGCTCGCAAATACCTTAGCGAAGGTGAACGCAAAACCTATGTCAAAAGCTATTGCAACAGTGCATTCTTCTTCAACATTCAGTCGCAGTTGATAATTAAATCAAACGAATCCGTCACTTACCAGTTCCAGAAACATCTTGTAAGAAACATGGGGTTCCCAGAATTTCAGTTTATAAGAGAGCAAAGACAACTGACGGATTCATCCGGCTTTTATCCAGAAGAGCTCATCGCCCTTGGTCTCATGAGCCGGTTCTATTGGAACTGCACCACAGAGAGGCTATCAGAACTATTCCAAGTCAGAGTATTTCCATCTTCCCGAGGTATTGCTCCTGAACACCTGAAGAACCTCACAAAAGATCAGGCCATTCTGGATCGTGTCATTGCAAACTTCAAAAAAGCACGTTTCCTAAACAGCAACAACGGGGCCTTCATGTCAGGCTGGCTTACGGAGCAGTCATTTACGACTAGACCTAGACCAATAGAAATTCCCGCTTGACCATCCACACACACTTTTCCTGCTTACCTTGCCCTCCTGCGGGACCGTGCTAGAACAAATACAGGACATACACAAAGCAAGCAGCCAAAGCTCTGCTGCTTTCTCGAAGGGAGACCCGATGAAAATCGCAAGCTGGAACATCAATGGCGTCAAAGCGCGGTTAGAAACGGTTCTCAAATGGCTCGAAGAAGAGCAGCCAGATGTCGCCTGTTTTCAGGAAATTAAATCGGTTGATGAGAACTTCCCGCGCGCTCCGTTTGAAGAGCTCGGCTACAATCTGGAAACCCACGGCCAGAAAGGCTTCAACGGCGTAGCCATCCTGTCCAAACGCCCGTTTGAAGAGGTTAACCGCCGCCTTCCGGGCGATGAGGAAGACGAGCAGGCCCGTTATATCGAAGCCGTCATTGCTGGCGACAACGAGCCAATCCGCGTCGGCTGCCTTTACCTGCCAAACGGCAACCCGGTAGAGACCGAAAAGTTCCCGTACAAACTGCGCTGGATGGACCGTCTCCACAAACACGCTGAAAAGCAGCTGGAGAAGGAAGAAGCCTTTCTTCTGGTCGGTGACTACAACGTCATCCCTGAGCCGGAAGATGCAAAGAAGCCAGATGCATGGGTTGGCGATGCGCTCTTCCGCCCGGAAAGCCGCCAACGCTTCCGCGCCCTGCTCAACCTCGGCTTCACAGAGGCTGTGCGCGCCACCAACAGCCAAGCTGGAACTTACACATTCTGGGATTATCAGGCAGGCGCATGGCAACGCGACAACGGCATCCGTATTGATCACCTGTTGCTCTCGCCAGAAGCTGCCCGCATCATGCAAGGCGTAGGCATCGACAAACACGTCCGCGGCTGGGAAAAGCCATCGGACCACGTCCCGGTCTGGGTTGAGCTCTCTGCCTGATCGCAGCTCACCAACCGGACACACTCTCTCAAGAACTCTGGTGGCGGCCTCGCCATCAGCCCTCCTCATTATTCCATGAAAACACAAATATACAGAAGTCTGGGAGGACATCTGATGGCTTGGCAACCAGCTGACAATCGTTATGACACCATGAAGTACAACCGCTGCGGGAAGAGTGGCCTCAAGCTACCTGCTATTTCCCTCGGTCTCTGGCACAACTTCGGTGAAACCACCCCACACCAGACCAAACGCGAAATGTGCCGCACCGCGTTCGATCTGGGCATCACCCACTTCGATCTGGCCAACAACTACGGCCCACCTCCAGGCAGCGCGGAAACCGCCTTTGGCGAGATCCTGCGCACCGATTTTGCCGGTTATCGCGACGAGCTCATCATCTCCTCTAAAGCTGGCTATGACATGTGGCCGGGACCATACGGTGAATGGGGCAGCCGCAAGTATCTCATCGCCAGCTGTGATCAGTCTCTGAAACGCATGGGACTGGACTACGTCGACATCTTTTATTCCCACCGCTTCGACCCGGACACACCACTGGAAGAGACCATGATGGCGCTTGACCAGATCGTCCGTCAGGGCAAAGCGCTTTACGTCGGCATCTCCTCCTACAACTCCAAGCGCACCAAGGAAGCGGCGAAAATCCTGAAGGAACTGGGCACTCCATGCCTGATCCATCAGCCAAGCTATTCCATGCTCAACCGTTGGGTTGAAGAAGATGGCCTGCTCGATACGCTGGAAGAAGAAGGCATCGGCTCCATCGTCTTTTCCCCGCTCGCACAGGGCATGCTGACCAACAAGTACCTGAACGGCGTGCCAGATGACAGCCGCGCAGGCAAACACGTGGGCTCCTTCCAGGAAAGCTTCCTCAATGAGACCACGCTGAACCACATCCGCTCCCTGAACGAGATCGCCCAGAACCGCGGCCAGACACTGGCACAGATGGCTCTGGCATGGGTCCTGCGCAAAGGCCGCGTCACCTCCGCCCTGATCGGCGCCAGCCGCAAGGAACAGGTGATCGACTGCGCAGCCACCATCAACAATCTGGAGTTCACGGAAGAAGAACTGACCGCCATCGATCAGTACGCCACAGAGGCCAACATCAACCTCTGGGCCCAATCCGCCGAACGCGAAGGCCCTTCCCGTCCAGCGAAGAAAAAGTAAGAATTAAGGGCGCGGGGCTCTGCTCCGCGCCTCTTTAGGCAGCTTAATCAGCAGGTCGCAGCCCGGCGCAACTTGAACTTCTCAGGTGCTTTACATTTCTGAAGCACATATGGCGCCTCTTTAGAGCGGCTAAGCCCGTATGGATCTCCCTTCAAGGAAGCAACAACACCCTTCGCGGAGAACTCACGAGGCGAACAGCTCCACTTTCCACCACGCTTATTGGTGACAGGATTATAGGTGTTCGAGCCATACTGGTAGCAAACAAACTTTCCATCCACTTTCCATCGGCCCGGCAGAACAACCTTGTTTCCCGGATACCAAAGGAAGTTTGTTTTGTTCGCCCCGAAATACTCCACCTGGAAGCCGTGCAAACGGTTGAAACTCAAATAGGTTCGGCCCGCGCGCGGGTACTCAGGAAACAAGTTCTCCTGATACATGATGCGGCTAAACTCCTTCTGAGATGAAACCCCGGAGTTACAGCCAGCCAGAAGAGCCAATGCTCCGACAGCAAGCGAACACTTCAGTAAAGTCCTCATGCAAACCTCTAATCATATGCAGCAATCACGCAAATGAGGTAGCAGTCAGCAACAGAACTCAAAAGTGCATTTTCAGCTTTCCCAGCACATATCAAAAGCTTTCAATACAATCTATATAATTGATATTAATAGTGAATTTCTTTTTTATTAAACCTAGCGAAAAGTGAGCACTACACCCACTCCCGCCACTATCTGATCAAGACCGAGGATCCAGTCCCTTTTCCTCAAAGTACGCAAGTGCAGTGTTTAGGCCATTCAAGGCCGCTGGAACGCCAGCATAAACCGCCATTTGCCAGATGATCTCAAGGATCTCGGAAGGACGTGCGCCTGCATTCAGCGTGTGCTCGATGTTCATGGCCAGCTGCGGTCCCGTGTGCCCACCCATCGCAGTGAGAGCGGCAATACTGCAAAGCTGGCGGGTTTTCAGATCAACCCCTTCACGGCCATAATGCATACCATAAGCCCAGTCCACGACACTCTCAGACATGCCGGGCACCGCCGCATCATATTTGGCAGCAAGCTTCTTTTGCAGTTCGGGATTTAAAATGCTCAGGACGTCCTCAGCTTTCATAGGCCAGTCTCCTCAGGTTACAAACAACCGCTGATCAGACCTGCCTATCTGCCTCCTCTTGATAATCAGTGAGTTTACCCGCGAGAAGTTGAGCTGTTTGGCAAACAACACGCGCTGAGAGCTCCAGCTGCATCAGAATTTATTGCGCCTGAAACACCCCGCCTAATCGACCGAAACAGTGCAGAAACTTGCCATTCGCACAATTCCAGCAGGGCCTACTGTTTATTCCAGAGCAGATCTGATAGGCATTTCTACGAGGAATACCAGATGATTGCGGAGCCCCTGAATGCTTGAAGACCTTCAAACCCCTTGCCTCTTGCTCGATGAAGCTGCGATGAACCGAAATATCAAAGGCATGGCAGACAGATTCAAGCAGATCGGAGTGCCGCTCCGCCCGCATCTGAAAACAGCCAAATCCATCGATGTCGCCCGCATCCTGCAAGACCACGGCGCAGACCGTTGGACCGTCTCCACGCTTAAGGAAGCTGAGTACTTTTCCTCCTTTGGCCTCAAAGATATTCTCTATGCCGTCTCCATCGTCCCACAGAAGATGGAACGCATCATGAAGCTCAACCGCGCCGGCGCTCAAATGTCCATCTGCCTGGACAGTACCGAGATGGCAACACACCTTTCTACCATGATACTGGATGGCCCTAAGCCACGGGTCTATCTGGAGGTCGACGTCGACGGTCACCGCACCGGTGTGAAGGCAGACCAGCAGCGCGCAGTTGATGTGGCAAGAATACTTGCAAACGCATCTAATCTGGAGTTCGCAGGCGTCATGGCCCATGGCGGCGGCGTCAGTTATGCAGCAAACGGGCAGCAGGAACTGGAAGCCGCAGCCGAACAAGAGCGCACCTGTACCCTCGCAGTAAAGGACGCCATCCTTGCAGCTGGCCTCCCATGCCCGCAAGTCAGCATCGGCTCCACGCCAACAGCCTTGTTCGGAACGTCATTTGAGGGCGTTTCTGATGTCCGCGCAGGGGTTTACGTCTTTCAGGATGTGTTTCAGGCAAACCTTGGCATGTGCGCCACGGAAGATGTGGCAGCCACCGTGCTCACCAGCGTCATCAGCCACGCCCCGCACCTCAACCGCATCGTCGTAGATGCCGGAGGCCTCGCACTCTCCAAGGACCGCTCCTGTGCAAGCCAAAGCAACGACTGCGGTTTCGGCCTCCTCAGTGATGTCGACGGACATGTAGATCCGCTGCTTTACGTGCAAGGTGTGAGCCAGGAGCATGGCTACATCACCACCAGAGATGGCAGCCCACTACCCTTCGAGCTCTACCCACTTGGATCACAGCTTCGTGTTCTGCCCAACCATTCTTGCATGACTGTAGCAGCCTATGAGGGGTACCATATGATCAATGGTGACCATGAGGGAGAGTGGTGGCCGCGCTGTAACAGATGGTAGGTCAACCCTTTCCATCAAGAACGCCTTTCACATCTCACTGAGGTGTACAGTTTGTCGCACTAGGAAATTGATTGGCAAAAGTTTTTTCCGGTTTAAGAACTCAAACTCTCCTGTGCATATCACCGTTTACCAATAAAGAAGTGTGGCCGAATTGAGTCTTTTTGGCCACCTCCACACCCCCGCCAGAAGCCCAAAAGTCGATTTTCCACCTCGCGCACTAATATTTCAAACTTCGCATGGCAGCTATGCAGATTTGAGATACCTACATTATACTTACTATAATGTACTTAGTTCGCACCTAAGTGGAAATGCGGGCGCCCTATTTAAGGGTTTCGCAAATGCACAAAATCAACACCTTCAAAGTCGCAATTTAGCAAGTAAATTCATAGGATTAGAACCATTCCAGACCCCATTGCAACGCACACAACCTGAGCGAGCTATATCACCACTTGCAATTGGTCGACCAATATCCAAAATGTATGCATTTGTATAATTCTGCCTTGCATTTTTTGCAGGTCTGCTGGCCATTTCAGAATTGACATAGATCAAGATGCGGCCCCACTCGGGGAGTACAGTCAACGTCAACAAGCACTGGATGCAAGAAAGCGTAACACTCTGCAAGCCTTTGGAATTTACTTGTAGCGCCACGCTGATTTGCTCAAATGATGAAGGACCTAAAAATGGGCGTTCACCAGAACATCGATAAGGCTAATGCCGACACTCTTCCTTTTCTGAAAGAGGACGGACCCAAGGCTTACGCAGGTTTCAAAAAGGGCGACTGGAACAAAGAAATTGACGTGCGCAATTTCATCCAGCTCAACTACACCCCTTATGAAGGTGCTGACGACTTCCTCGCTGGCCCGACAGAAGCAACCACCAAACTCTGGGACGCTGTTCTTGAGTTGATGAAAGAAGAAAACAAGAAAGGTGTTCTCGACGCAGACACCGAAGTTGTTTCTTCCATTGTTTCTCACGCTCCAGGCTACATCAACAAAGATCTCGAAAAGATCGTTGGTCTGCAGACCGATGCTCCATTGAAGCGCGCACTGATGCCTTATGGCGGCCTGAAAATGGCAGTCGCAGCTCTGGAAAGCAACGGCTACAAGCTTTCTGAGAAAACCGCTGAAATCTTCCAGAAGCACCGCAAGACCCACAACGATGGCGTTTTCGATGTCTACACTCCGGAAATCCGCCGCGCTCGTTCTGCTGGCATCGTAACCGGTCTTCCTGATGCATATGGCCGTGGCCGTATCATCGGTGACTACCGCCGCGTTGCGCTGTACGGCATCGACAAGCTGATGGAAGACAAGAAAGCACAGCATGCTTCTCTGGACGGCAACGTTCTGAACGAAGAAACACTGCGCCTTCGTGAAGAAATCTCCGAACAGTACCGTTCCCTCGCTGAACTGAAGGAAATGGGCGCTGCACACGGCTTCGACATCGGTCGCCCTGCAGAAAACGCTCAGGAAGCAATCCAGTGGCTCTACCTCGGCTACCTTGCAGCGATCAAGGAGCAGAACGGTGCAGCTATGTCTCTGGGCCGGACAACCACCTTCCTCGACATCTACATCCAGCGCGATCTGGACAAAGGCGTCATCACGGAAGCTGAAGCTCAGGAACTGATGGACCACTTCGTCATGAAGCTCCGCATGGTCCGCTTCATGCGCACTCCAGACTACAACGCACTGTTCTCTGGCGATCCTGTATGGGTTACTGAATCCATCGGCGGTATGGGCATCGATGGCCGTACACTGGTCACCAAGAGCTCCTTCCGCGTTCTGCAGACCCTGATCAACCTCGGCCCTGCACCAGAACCAAACCTGACCGTTCTGTGGTCTGAGCACATGCCTAAGGGCTTCAAAGACTACTGCTCTAAAGTTTCTATCGAAACATCTTCCGTGCAGTACGAAAATGATGACCTGATGCGTCGTTACTGGGGTGATGACTACGGTATCGCTTGCTGTGTATCTGCAATGCGTATCGGTAAACAGATGCAGTTCTTCGGTGCACGTGCCAACCTTGCAAAAGCGATGCTTTACGCAATCAACGGCGGCATCGACGAAAAGACTGGCAAACAGGTTGGTCCAAAAGCACACCCAATCACCGGCGACGTGCTGGAATGGGAAGAGCTGGAACCACTTTACGACCAGATGCTCGACTGGATTGCAAAGGTTTACGTTCAGGCACTGAACTGCATTCACTTCAGCCACGACAAGTACAACTACGAGCGCGTTGAAATGGCGCTGCATGATCGCGACATCCTGCGCACCATGGCGTGTGGTATTGCTGGTCTGTCTGTTGTTGCTGACAGTATCTCCGCGATCAAAAACGCGAAGGTCAAGATCATCCGTAACGACGAAGGTCTGGCAGTTGATTACGAAGTGGAAGGCGACTTCCCTTGCTTCGGTAACAACGACGACAGCGTTGACGTGATTGCAGAAGACATCATGAAGAAATTCATGGGCAAGATCCGCAATCAGCCAATGTACCGCAATGCGACACCAACTCAGTCTGTTCTGACCATCACATCCAACGTGGTGTACGGTAAGAAAACTGGCTCAACTCCAGACGGACGTAAAGCAGGTGAACCATTCGCGCCGGGTGCAAACCCAATGCATGGCCGTGACCAGAAGGGCGCAGTAGCTTCCATGAAGTCTCTCTGCAAACTTCCATACGAAGACAGCCAGGACGGTATCTCTTACACCTTCTCCATCATCCCAGGCGCACTGGGCAAGGACGAAGCTGAACGGATCGACAACCTGTCCCACCTGCTCGACGGTTACATGCACGACATGGGTCACCACATCAACGTGAACGTGTTCGACCGCAAGACCCTGGAAGACGCAATGGAACATCCTGAACTGTACCCACAGCTCACCGTTCGTGTCTCCGGTTACGCAGTGAACTTCATCAAGCTGACCAAAGAACAGCAGCTTGACGTGATCAACCGCACTTTCCACGGCCAGCGCTAAGAAAGCTAAGGCCAACGGTCAGCGTCAACAACGCTGACCACTCAAACTCCAAGACAAGGCGTGGGGCTCAGTCCCGCGCCTTCTTTGTTGCGACATATTCGTCATTCCCGTGCGACAGGAGCGCACATGCACCGAAAATGAATGGCTGAGTTGCACAAATTCATCTTTAAAAACAAGGCTAAAGACCTTATTTTATAAGCATTAAAGAAAAGCAGAAGCGGCCCGAGGAAAAATCCTCACTCCCTATCAGAAAAAGGCCGCTCGCAAGCGACGATAAAGGACGCCAGCCATGCAAGACACCATGGGCTATGTTCACTCAGTAGAAACAGGCGGCACCGTTGACGGTCCGGGCCTGCGCTACATTGTGTTCACCTCTGGCTGTCCGCTGCGCTGCCTTTATTGCCACAACCCGGATACGCTCAAGCTGAAAGCCGGCAAACAGTCTTCCGCCTACGAACTACTAAAAGACATCTCCACTTACCGCTCTTACTTTGAGACCGGTGGCGGCGGCCTGACCGTGAGTGGAGGCGAACCAATGGCACAAAAAGAGTTCCTCAAAACTCTGCTGTGGGGCTGCAACCAGATGGGCGTTCACACCACCGTGGACACCTCCGGCTACCTGCATGCCAACCTCGATGATGAAACAATCGATATGGCGGACCTGTACCTGCTCGACATCAAGTCCTGGGTGCCGGAAACCTATAAGAAGGTCACAGGCGTAGAAGTTGGCCCTACCCTTGAGTTCGCAAAACGTCTGGAACGGATGGAAAAAGACGTCTGGATCCGCTTCGTGCTCGTTCCTGGCCTCACAGACGCACCTGAGAACGTGGAAGGCGTAGCCAAGTTCGTTTCCGAACTCGGTAATGTAAAACGCGTTGACGTTCTGCCATTCCACAAAATGGGCGAACACAAGTGGCAGTCCATGGGCAAGTCCTATCAGCTCAAAGACACCCGCGAACCAACTGCTGAAGAAACAGAAGCCGCTAAGGACACCTTCCGCAAGTACGGACTGGACGTGCACTAAGCTCAGGCGCTCTAAGAGTGCCACGCTTCAGCCACAGGCGCCGCAAAGATACCTGTCGATTACATAGGTTCTCCTGAATTTCAGGAAAAAGTCGCCACAATACCTTCCCAGACTAGCCCTCGAAAACACGGGGGCTTTTTCATGAAACAACGAGTTATCCTCGGTGGGCTGCTTATGCTCGCCGCCAGCGCATCAGTTGCAAATGCAGGCTTTAACCAAAGCCGCGCTGAAAAGTTTGCAAAGAAAAACGAAGAACACATCACCTGCTACTACCTCTACGGACTGACGGAACAAAGCGGTAAACAGGACATCGCCAGAGGCATCATCACCGCCATGGCGTATGCGAAGGGCATGAACAAGCAGGAAGCCGTCTACGCCCTCGGCTACGGCTCCGGCAAAATCGCCGCACTCCTGGAAGCGGACCCAGACCACCGCGAAGACCTCATTCAGGAACACAGCAAAGACTGCAAGTAACAAAAAAGGCTGCCATCACATCGATAGCAGCCTTTAAAATTCTCAATATAAACAGCAGACTACTGCGGCTTACCAAGCACTTTCAGCACGTCATCCTTGGAAACAGCGCCTTCATATCCCATTTCACCACGGATATGAGAGACAACCTGAATGCGCTCCGCATTGTCCTTTGCCAGCTTACCAGAACCATGCCAAAGGCTGTTCTCAAAGCCAATACGCGCATGTCCACCATGTCCAAAGGCCAGTGCACCACACGCCGTTTCAGCACGACCAAACGCGCAGAGCATGAACGGATTGTCCTGCACAATGTGCTCAGCAGCATCGCGGGCAGCAAGGAAACCAAGCAGGTCCCGCGGATCGCTCTCCTGATCCTTTGCATAGCGACCCAGCACATAAAGCTGGCTACCATACCCGGCAGGGACAATGCCCTCACCCATCAGCAGATCAAGACGAGCCACATCTTCAGGCGCATACAGGATATGCTGAACCGCACGTCCTGCTTCCTGAGCCTCAAAGTAAAACCGACGCGCCAGATCCATGTCACCGCCTTCAGGCGCCATTTCACGCATGGCAACAGAGACTGCTTCCGGTTCTACGGCTGCAACAACATCATACTGTTCCTGCGCACTATAGCGTCCCACAGCCTCAGTCGTGATCTGAACCGCAAGATCAGGACACTTGGCCGTCACTTCAAGCAGAAGCTCTTTGTAAAGGCCTGCATCCAGAACATGCTGTCCATCCGCATCACGAACGTGCGCATGGAGGGCATCAGCGCCCTCCGCTTCCACGCTCACTGCACACGCGGCGACTTCTTCAACCGTTACCGGCAGTTGCGGATGATCTGCTTTGCCACGACGCGCCCCGTTAGGAGCGCTCATGATGAGCCGTTTTGTCATCAGACAGAAACTCCGACCTGAGTGAAACTTTCCTTCATAGCAAGGCTTAGCTTCTCAACGATCTCAGCGATATGACTGTCATCAATGATGAACGGAGGCGCCAGCAGAATGTGGTCGCCAGTTTTGCCATCAACAGTACCACCCATCGGATAGCACATCAGACCAGCCTTCATGGCGTTCTGCTTCACTTTTGCATGAAGCTTGAAGGACGGGTCCAGAGGCGCTTTCGTACCACGGTCACTCACCAGCTCAAGCGCACGGAACAGACCACGACCACGAATGTCACCAACATATGGATGCTGACCAAACTCATCATGCAGAGCTACAGAGAGCTTCTCACCCATAGCACGCACGTGTTCCATACGGCCCGGCTCAGTGAGCTGATCCATAACAGCAGAACCAGCGGCAGCTGCCAAAGAGTGGCCCATGTAGGTATGACCATGCTGGAAGAAGCCGGAGCCTTCAGCAATGGTGTCGTAGATTTCTTTAGAGCACAGCATCGCGCCAAGCGGCTGATAACCAGCACCGATCCCCTTCGCAACAGCAACGATGTCCGGACGAACCTCATCTTCGTTACATGCGAAAATATGACCGGTACGGCCCATGCCACACATCACTTCGTCAAGCACAAGCAGAATGCCGTACTTGTCACAGATCTCGCGAATACGCTTCAGATAGCCCTTAACAGCTGGAACCGCACCCATGGTCGCGCCCACAACAGGCTCAGCAAAGAACGCAGCAACCTTTTCAGGACCAACACGCAGGATCTCATCTTCCAGAAGGTTCGCAGCACGCAGACCGTACTCTTCTTCCGCTTCACCTTCCTGCATGTAGCGGTAGGTGTAGCACGGGTCGATGTGAGACATTTCAATCAGCAGCGGACCGAACATTTCGCGGCGCCACTTGTTACCACCAGCAGAAAGCGCTCCCAGCGTGTTTCCGTGATAGCTCTGCCAACGCGCAATCATATGCGAGCGTTGGGTTTCTCCCTTTTCAACAAAGTACTGCCGAACCAATTTTACAGCAGACTCCATTGCCTCCGATCCACCTGAAACCAGATAGACACGGTCAATGCCTTCAGGAGCTTGGGCCACCAGCTTATTTGCCAGTTCCTCCGCCGGCTCACTGCCAAAAAAGCCAGTGTGAGCAAACGAAAACTTATCCAGCTGGTCCTTAATCGCGTCGATCACTTTTTCATTGGAGTGACCAAGACAGGAAACCGCGGCGCCTCCACAGGCATCAAGGTATCTCTTACCAGTAGAATCAATGAGGTAGCACCCGTCGCCTTTTGCAGCTGTTGGTAGTGTGACACGGGTATTTCTAGGAAAGATGTGGCTCATTATACAGCCTCCGGGCTGTAGCTCTGTTGTTCGAATGACCGTCCATAGACACGCAAAACTACGCGTGACAATTTGCACAGGCACCACATTGCCTACGTCAAAGTACTTGTCCATAAAAAACTATGAAATATCTCCAGATTGTGATCAGGAACACCCGCACAAAAGAGAGACAGGATATTTTACTACAAATTCCGGCAATAAAATTAGACAGGGCCTTGCTTATGTAAGCAAAACCCCGTGCGCCTTACGTTAAAGTTACTTCGCCGCCAAAAGACTCACTCAGTAAAATCTGAATGATCTAGGCAGCACCGGAGGCTGTCCGCCGCGACTGCCAAAGTATCCAGTGCGGTTTTTTCTGCGAGAACATCAAAAGCGTCATGCCAAGCGTCAGCGCTTCAGCAACTGGCAGCGCATAGAACACGCTCATTGGGCCAATGAAGAACCACAGTGCCACAATCAGCACCAGTGGCATCACCAGTGAACGCGACATGGCGATCAGTGCCGATTGGGTCGCACAATGCATACCGGTAAAGTAACCGGAAAACGCAATATTGACGCCGTTGAACAGGAACACTGGCCAGATCACACCAATAATCTCGAGAGTGAGCTTCAAGGTGGCATCATCCGCATCACCAACAAAGGCACTCGCCAGCAACATAGGCTGAAAGATCAGCAGACTTGCCAGCAACAACCCGACAAACAGATTGGTGCCCACTCCAAGCGATAGGAACTGATAGATCCGCCGAGGCTTTCGCGCGCCGAAGTTGACACTCACCAGAGGACCAAGCCCCTCACTCACACCGTAAAACACCATGATGCCGGTGAAGAACAGATAGTTCACGATGGTGAAAGCCGCCACGCCCTGCGCCCCGACTTCGGTGATCAGGATCCAGTTGAATAGAAACGCCACGATACCGCCGGAGCTTTCATTGATGAACTCAGACAAACCGTTATAGGCCGCTGTGTACATCGCTCTCCAGGAGCCATAGGGTTTCAGGAAACGCAGCTTGGCTTTCTTGTTAGCAAAGTGCAGCAGCAAAAACAGCATCCCTGCCTGACTGGCAAGGCCGGTCGCCAGTGCAGCGCCCCAAACGCCCCAGCCCAGATACCCGATCATCCAGGCATCGAGCACAATATTGACCACAGTGATCATCACCATGCCCGCCAGAGAAAAGTTGGGCCGCCCGTCAACACGAACGAAATGCGACAGTGCAACAGCGAGGCTCAGGCCGGGAAAGAACCACGCCACCGTGAAGATGTAAGTCTCCACCATCTCCGCAGTTTCTGCATTAGCACCAAGAATGCGCGCAGCAGCAGCAGTAAACGTCAGCAACAAAAACGCAAATACAATGGAAAACACGAGAACACTGATCAGGGCCTTCATGAAGATGTTGGAAGCATCCCGCTCCCGCTTCTCGCCAATGAACTTGCCCGCCATGACAGCAGCGCCCACCGTCAGCATCACCACGACGCCGAAGTAGAGCGCAAACATAGGCGTAATCAGACTGATGGCTGCCAGGGCTGTTGAGCCAACAAAATTGCCGACAAAGATGCCGTCGACAATACTGGCTGAGGCTATGGAGATCATGCCAAGCACAGCTGGGACCGCAAACCGGAAAAATTCTTTCGCCGGATGTCCCTTAGTCATCTTTTCATCTGCCATAGCCACTGACATGGTTTCACCTTTACGTCCGAGAGCACTCTCCCGCGTTTCCATCAAAATTGAGAAGAAATAGAAATTGAACAATTGATCAACTTGGACATACGCTCAAATTCATGATATGTCAAGAATGACAGATCTGAAGACGCGAAACGGAACGCTATATGGCCTATCTGGCGAAAGAAGAACGCCGCAAAGCAATCATTCTGGCAACGCTGGAGGTTGTGAAGGAAAAAGGGTTCGCCGGCATCACCACCCGCGCTGTGGCCAAGCAGCTTGGCGCAGCAACCGGCATTCTTCACCACCACTTCAAGTCCCTGACAGATCTGAAATGCGAAGCCTTGCGCTACCTTTCACAAAAGAATGGCGACAATTGCATCTCCATCGCGAAAGACCTGACGCCAACACAAGCCCTGCTCCGCCTCATCAGCTTCAACGCCACATCGGAAGAAAAAGCCGAAACCACCATCTGGATCAGCGCGGCAGATGAGGCCACCAGAGATCCCGAACTCGCACGCGTCTACGCAGAAGAAACCAACAAAAGCCACCAATGGCTCTGCAGCAATCTGCGGGAAGGCGCAAAGACTGGCGAGTACACCCTCACCCTACCCGTTGAGCTTGCCGCATGGAAACTCATGTCCCTTGCGTTCAATCTCTATGATGTGTCCAACCTGCCGGAAACTGAGCTGACACCAGACATGGCCGTGCAGATCCTTAAGGAAGAACTGAAGTCTACCCTCGGCCTCGACAGCAAAGACCTTGCGTCTCAGCTGCTTTCAAGCCATTAAGGTGAGACACGATCACCGCACAACTTCAGAGAGCTTTTATGAAGAAGATCCTCATCCTCAATGGACCGAACCTGAACCTGCTTGGAATGCGCCAGCCGGAAGTTTACGGCTCCACCACTTTGGCTGAGATCGAGGATCAGTGTCGTGCCCACGCTAAGCAGCTGGGTGTGGAGGTAGAGTGCAAGCAATCCAACCATGAGGGTGAGCTGATCGACTGGATCCACGAAACCCGCCAGTCTCGCACAGCAATTGTCCTCAATGCAGGTGCCTACACACACACCTCCATCGCCATCATGGACGCGATCGCCAGCGTTGAGCGCCCGGTCATCGAACTCCACCTCTCAAACATCCATCAGCGGGAAGAATTCCGTCACACCTCTTACATCTCCAAGGTCGCAAAAGGCATGATCTGCGGCCTCGGCGCCCACGGCTACACACTCGCCATGGACGCGGCCTTGCGCATTCTGGAAGAAGAAGACTAAACAGCCGGACTACCAGATAGCCACAACAGCAGAGCAGTTGAGCCTCTTAAGAAAACAAGAGGCTTAAGCTCATGCGCCTTTGTATTCAGCAACAACAACAAGTCCCTGAACCGGCTCTCCATTTTCAAAGCGCGGCGTCACTTCTTCAATCTCAATCAGCGTAAAGCCACTGGCCTCAAGCAACTCACGCAGATAGTGGGCAGAATGAGCAAACCGTCCGCGGCTGCCCATCACATAAGGTTTTTCCGTAAAAGACTCATCTGCTGCAGTCTCTGTTGTGAAGATGACTTTGCCGTTCGGTTCTATGTTTTTCGCAAGGCCGGCAACCGCATGCTCCAGAGCACCAAGGTACGGAAAAGTGTCTCCGGCAATGACCAGATCCCAACGAGGCTCCCAGTCATTATCCAGGAACTCCGTGACATCCTTCAAGTAAAGATCATCATAAAGCTGCTTCTCATCAGCCTGAATGAGCATACCTTCAGAAAGGTCCACACCGGTCTTGTGTAAGGCACGATCACCGATTGCTTCAGCACACAGGCCAGTACCACACCCCAAATCCAGAAGCCGCTTAAACTGGCCCTCTGGAAACTTGCTGATCTTTCCCTGGATGATCTCCGGCACCGCATAATGAAGCTTCTTAGTAAGGTGCTGATCAAAATTGTCTGCATACTTATCGAAAGTCGTGCTCACACACTGCTCAGGCACTGTGTCCGGCGTGAAATTCTCATCATTTGAACCGGATGCGAGCTGCTCTTGCTCAATAACATTTAAGTCCAGATCTGCATGTTTTAGGGCAAGCTGCTCAGCTTCTTCGAACTTACCGGCCTCTTTAAGGTCTTGTATCTGGCTGTCGATCAGGAATTTCTTGAGCGCGGCATGAATGGGATTGTCTTCATCGTCTGAATTGAAATTGATATTCATCATCGCGATGGGCCTCTGCCTTAAGCAAACAGTTTGATTTTCATAAAGTTTCTAGATCAAAAAGCATGCTGAAGACTTACGATACCTGATAAATATCTCTTTGTATTTTTGTTAGGTAATCTATGCAGATCCGCACCTTAGTCAAAGTTTTTGGAACTGCGCAGTTTCTTGATGTTCCCACGCTGCTTCTTGCCTTCCACCCGCCGGCGCTTGGAGGCAAGCGTTGGCCGCGTGGCTTTGCGCGTCTTCGGCACATAAGCTGCTTTACGAATAAGCTCCAACAAACGCTCCAGAGCATCCTCCCGGTTGCGCTCCTGCGTTCGGAAGCGATCAGCTGTCAGAACAATCTCTCCCTTCAGCGTCAAACGTGAGCCCGCAATCTTGCGCAAACGACTCTTCAGGTCGTCCGGAAGAGTCGCATTTCCATCCAGATTGAATCGCAATTGCACGGCAGAAGACACTTTATTCACGTTTTGACCGCCCGGCCCCGATGCCCGGATGAAATCTTCTTTGATGTCGCGTTCCTCGATCGAGAAGCGCTCGTTCACCTTTATTTTTTTGCGCTCACTCATCTTGCCCGCCCGTAGCATCACTCATGCATAGCATTGATTGAAATAGGAAATTTTACTCTTTGGTCAAAAAACAACCTTCAAAGCAACACAGCACGCTATAATACCAGGCCCTCAGTTTTGCAAAGTTTTAGCCAACAAAACCGCGCGCCACCACAGGTATAGGCGAACGTATAATGCACGTATATGTTTGATATCGCTTGATTTAGTCAGGTCTTCTACCTAGTCTCGATCCCATATCCTACCAGAGGGTAAAATAATTACGGCACTCAGCCGACCAAGCAATATTCGTCTCAAGCGTTATCGGAGGGGAAATGACAGAGGCTAACACATTGGCGCGGGACGAGATCGAACAGATCACCGGCCTGACCACAAACAACCTTGATGCCTACTGGATGCCTTTCACGGCAAACCGGCAGTTCAAGAAAGACCCACGCCTTCTCGTGAAGGCAAAGGACATGCACTACACCTCCGCCGATGGCCGCCAGATCCTGGACGGCACAGCAGGCCTGTGGTGTTGCAACGCTGGCCATGGTCGCCAGAAGATCGTGGAAGCCGTGCAGCAGCAGGTTGCGGAGCTGGACTACGCACCAGCCTTCCAGATGGCACATCCAAAGTCGTTCGAGCTCGCAGCCCGTCTCGCAGCGCTGATGCCAGACCCGTTGAACCATGTGTTTTACACCAACTCCGGCTCCGAGAGTGTTGAGACAGCCCTTAAGATGGCGCTCGCTTACCACAAAGCCAGAGGCGAAGGCTCCCGCACCCGTCTAATCGGTCGCGAGCGTGGCTATCACGGCGTGAATTTCGGCGGTGTTTCCGTTGGCGGCATGGTTGCCAACCGCAAACAGTTCGGCGCAATGCTCGCTGGCGTGGACCACATGCGTCACACCCACGGCATCGCAGGCAACGAGTTCAGCAAAGGCGTTCCGAAAAACGGCATCGAGTACGCTGAAGACCTCATGCGCCTCATTCAGCTTCACGACCCATCCACTATCGCAGCCGTGATCGTGGAACCGGTTGCTGGCTCTGCTGGCGTGATCCTGCCGCCAGAAGGCTACCTGAAGCGCCTGCGCGAAATCTGTGACGAACATGGCATCCTGCTGATCTTCGACGAAGTCATCACCGGCTTTGGTCGTCTCGGCACCCCGTTCGGCGTGGACTACTTCGACGTCATTCCAGACCTCGTCACCACCGCAAAGGGCCTCACCAGCGGCGTCGTGCCAATGGGTGCAGTGTTTGCAAGCTCCAAAGTCTATGACGCGTTCATGACCGGCCCGGATCATCTCATCGAGCTGTTCCATGGCTACACCTACTCAGCACATCCACTTGCCTGTGCAGCAGCACTGGCGACGCTGGACGTTTACGCTGAAGAGGAACTGCTAACGCGCGGTGCCAAGATGGCTGAGTACTGGCAGGAAGCACTCCACTCCCTGCGCGATTGCCCACATGTGATCGACATCCGCAACATCGGCCTCATTGGCGCAGTCGAGCTGGAACCGATTGCTGGCGAGCCAACCAAGCGTGCGTTCACCGCCTTCCTCAAGGCCTACGAGAAGAACATTCTCATCCGCACCACCGGCGATACCATCGCAATGTCACCACCGCTCATCATCTCCGAGAGCGAGATCGATACACTGGTCGGCACTCTGCGGGACGTGCTCAAAAGCCTGGACTAGCAGTCTAAAACACGAAACAGAAAGGGCGCCATCAGCGCCCTTTTTTTATTGTAAAAACAAACCATTAAACAAGAAACATAAATCATTTCATGATGCACTTCACCCATAACTGCACGCTGAGTGAGCGTCAGCCCTAAGCAGGCCTGCGCAGCACTTTAGAGCTTCCCGCCAACAAAGCCGTCACCAGAAGCGCAATCGTCACCGGCAACCCAAGTTGTCGCTCCACTTCTGAGGATGTGGCAGCATTCCCAACCACGCTGAGCGTGCAGATAACAATCACAAGCCAATAACTCCATGCCGGCCATCTGAACGCAACCACTTCGCCGCGCTTCAAGACAGAACAAGCCATGAAGACAGCAATAAAAGCTTGAAGCAAAGACAATGCCCTCATAGGCAACGGAAGGCTACCTTCAACGAAACCTCCCATCGTCAAAGCACCCCAAGGCATTCCAATGACCAGAGCCATATGAAAGAACACCAAATAGACCGCGATGCAGGAAAACAACACGGCTGAAACCTTCGCAATCATCTCAGATCACCCACCCAAATATCGATTAAGTCCGCCATCCTTCGCAAATTCCTGAAACACAGTAATGCAACAAAGCCCCCAAACGCAACACGACCTCTCAATACTAAAATTATAAAAATCAATATGTTACATACATTTATTGAAGTTAAAAATTATTAACTTTAACCAGCACCTCAACCTAGGCAAATACAGGTGAGAACAGTCACGCAAAATCCCTCGCCATCCCTGCACCGCCCTGATAATGTGCCGCCAAATTCAGGCATTACTCATCAGGACACACATGCTTCCTTCCCAAGACATCGCCCGCCTCATCGAGATCATGAAGGCCCTGCGGACACCAGAGACTGGCTGCCCATGGGATCTGGAACAGAACTTCAAAACCATTTCGCCTTACACAATCGAAGAGGCCTATGAAGTCGCTGATGCCATCGAGCGTGAGGACCTGCACGACCTGAAAGAAGAGCTGGGAGACCTCCTTCTGCAAGTCGTCTATCACTCTCGCATGGCCGAGGAAGAAGACGCCTTTGCCTTTGGCGATGTGGTGGAAGCGATCACGAAAAAGATGATCCGCCGCCACCCACACGTGTTTGGTGATGAGGACGAAAAAGCTGCAGGCTTTCCAAAAGGCACCTGGGACCGCATCAAGGAAGAAGAAAAGCAGGAACGCAAACAGCAGCGCGCCCAAATGGGCCTGACGGAAAAGCTACCCCGCTTTTTGGACGAAGTTCCATCCGCATTCCCGGCATTAACAGAAGCCGAGAAACTCCAGCATCGCGCCTCAAAAGTCGGCTTCGATTGGGGAGCAGCCGAGCCTGTTCTGGACAAAATCAAAGAGGAAGTGGAAGAGCTCACTGACGAAGTAAAAGCAGATACGCCGGACCGCGCGAAGATTGAAGATGAACTGGGCGACGTTCTCTTCGCCATCGCCAACCTTGCCCGTCATCTGGAGATCCAGCCGGAAGCCGCCCTCAAACGCACCAACGCCAAGTTCCGCCGCCGCTTCGCCCACATCGAAGACGCCGCCCAAGCCGAAAACCGCCCCCTGGCAGACTTGACCCTCGATGAAATGGAAACCCACTGGCAAGCCGCTAAGAAATTTGATCCGACTGGGTAAGCGGAGGCAACATAGCACCTCACGGGCTTCAGACACCCACTACAATTTCTAGCTGTATGAAACTGACCGGCACGATATAGTTGGCGGGTCAGAAGGACTTCACCTTCGGCAAAAAAGAAAGGAAGGTGAGACGCATATGAAAATCCGGAAGGCGGGTTTTAAAATCAGGTTCCTCGGTGTGACAATCGAATTCACCCTGATTTTCAAAGCCTAAGCTAACGGGGTAAGGGCGAAAGCCCTTCCCCACCGGATCAAGAAAAGCGTCTTACCTTCCTTCTCTGACCTGAGAATACCACAGATAACCCGAGATTTTCAACAAAGCGCACTCAGTCAATTATCGGGCAAGTCTCCGGATTGAGCTCACGCACATACCCTGCCTTGAGATAGGGTTGTATCTTGCCCCACTCATCCAACACTTCACACGCGAACTCCGGATGCAAAGGCCAATCAGCGACTGAAACCGGGTATTTATTGGCAGGCGCAAGCATCTTAGTAACCTCGGGCCAATAACGTTCCAACGTCATGAGATAGCGACGGGAGGCACTTACGCTACCAACAGCAATTACCGACTGGATGGCATCATAAATGCCGAGCTCTTTCAAAAGCTCCATAGAGAACACCACATTCTCACCCGTGTTGGTTGCCCGCGTTTCCAGAATAATATGAGACTTGGGAACACCTAGCGCAACCAAAGCCTCACCCATATCGTGAGCCTCACACTGACCGGCCTCCGTACACTCCCCACCACTGACCAGAACCCGTTCAACCAGCCCGTCACGCCACAGCCGCGCAGCCACCTGAACCCGCGCGTCCGCACTTTTGTGCGACCCGAACAGCAAACACAGATCAGCCTTGCGGATCTCGGTCCTGACAAGCAGATACCGATTAATCTCAGCGATCAGTTGAGGTGTAAGTTTTGGGGGCGAATTAGCGGCGCAGGTCATCACCCATTCAGTTTAATACCCATGCGAAGCTAAGTCACGGAAGCAAGGTTTCTTGTAAATATTCAATAATCTCACTACCAAGTGCCCCAGCGTAGCGCACATCATAGTTATTCATAATTTTATAGATGACAGCATATTCCGCAGGAGGCTCTGGACTAGAGATATCTCCTCTAGCGTGCGCCTCTTGATGACGACGCTTTCCTTCTCTTAAAGCCTCAATTGCAGTTTCACTTCCCCTTACCTCTTCCGCAATCTGCAAAAGAGTGTCTCTATCAATCTTAATCTGAACTCGTTTTCCAGACGGCATCTCAATCATAAAATTGGAAGTTAGCAAGAAAGCTCCACTTAAAGGTTGAGTTTCATACACTCTATCTCAACCAGTAAAATGCTGATACCCACAGTTCTTAAGGCTAGCCACCCAACAAAAAGCCCCACTCACCAGAGCGGGGCTTTTGCATAGTATCAGTCGGTTAGACCAGATCAGATTGGCGAATAACCGCTATCATCCGCATCATCATCTTCTTCCGACACCGGCTCATCAGGCAGCTCAAGACCAGTCACGAAGTACTTGGCAAAGCGCTCGCGCACACGAGAACGATGAGCATCCGGAACGCGCACAGCAAGACGAATACCGTCTTCCACGTCATCACGTGAGAGGATCTCGCAGTGCTGATAGAGCCATGCATGCCCCTGTCCGTCGCTGTGCGGCAGAACCATTGTCACCGTGTCCAGCTGCTCGGCCAAACGAGCTTCGATGCGGGCCAGCAAGTCAGGAATGCCATCACCGCTGATCGCAGAAACCGAAATCGGCCCCTCATCAACACTGTTGCTTTCCAGCAGCTTTTCGCGGTGCGCCTCATCCAGCTTGTCGATCTTGTTGTAGACCTCGATGACACGATCACTCTCAGACACTTTAAGACCAAGCATCTCAAGGGTTTCGTTCACGTCCAGAGACTGCGCCTTGGTGTCTTCATGAGCAATATCGCGCACATGCAGCACAATATCAGCCTGAATAACCTCTTCCAGCGTCGCGCGGAACGCAGCCACCAGATTATGCGGCAGCTCAGAAATGAAGCCCACGGTGTCAGACAGGATCACCTCACGGCCATGCGGCAGCTTCAATCGGCGAAGCGTTGGATCCAGCGTCGCGAACAGCAAGTCCTTGGCAAACACCTCCGCATTGGTCATGCGGTTAAACAGCGTGGATTTGCCCGCGTTGGTGTAGCCCACAAAGGCAATAACCGGATGCGGCACTTTCTTACGCTGTTTGCGGTGCAGCTTACGGGTCCGCTGAACCTGTTCCAGCTGCCCCTTCAGCAAGGTGATGCGATCCTGAATGATACGCCGGTCAGCCTCGATCTGCGTTTCACCCGGACCACCAACGAAGCCCAGACCACCGCGCTGACGCTCAAGGTGCGTCCACGAGCGAACCAGGCGGGATTTCTGCCAGGTCAGGTGAGCAAGCTCCACCTGCAGGCGCCCTTCCTTGGTCTGCGCACGTTCACCGAAGATCTCTAAAATGAGACCCGTCCGGTCGATGACCTTGGTGTTCCAGTCTCGTTCCAGATTTCGCTGCTGGATAGGAGTAAGTGGATGATCGACAACAACCAGCTCAATCTCTTCGATTTCAATCTGGCCGCGGATTTCCTCCACTTTACCAGAACCGAACAGACTACCCGGCTTTACATTTGCCAATCTCACCAGACTTGAGGAGACAATCTCCAACTCGATTGCAGCTGCAAGTCCGACAGCTTCTTCCAGTCTGGCTTGAGGGCTACGCTCAGCACCAAAGGGGCGCTCAGGAGCACCTTTACCTCTTGCCAGAGCTCTGCTTGAAATGATCGGTACGATGACGAGTGACCGGGTTCCCCGGGTCACCTCGTCTTCGCCGGCCTCAACATTCGCATCGCGTTGCTTGCGGTTCAGACCGGCCTCTTTCTTAGATTGGGGCTTCATCAGCCTCCTGCTTTTTCGCCTTCTTCTTCAGCTGGTTCAAACAGCTGTATAGGGCTATTTGGCATGATTGTTGAGATAGCGTGCTTGTAAACGAGCTGGGAGTGCCCGTCACGACGCAATAATACGCAGAAATTATCAAACCAAGTAACTACACCTTGCAGTTTTACACCATTGATCAAAAAGATTGTCAGTGGCGTCTTCTGCTTCCTGACATGATTTAAAAATGTATCTTGAAGATTTTGAGCGCGGTCAGCCATAACTATTTTTTTCCTGTTCTCAGTGGACACGGCCGCGGCATCCACCATTTACTGTTCCCATCCTCGAAACGGCCAAGTGACACTCACAAACACAAGAGAGATGCCCCAACACTAAGGTGCGCCGTCCTTCGTAAGTTCCCTTCAGCAAACACCGGAGGCACTTAACCCCCGGCAACCTCCAGTTTAATCAACTCTGACGCTTCATGGAATGATTTTCTTAAGTCTTGAACGATTGGACCTGGTCGCCCATCACCAAGAATTGTTTCGTTTATTTTCACGACAGGCATGACAAGCCCGGAAGCACTTGTTAAAAATGCCTCTTGCGCACTTTTTGCCTCTTCCAGAGAGAAACCGCGTTCTTCTACGGAAAATCCTTTCATTTCCGCCAATTTTAGAACGCCCGCTCTGGTAATTCCTTTTAGAATTCCGTGAGTAGCAGGTCGCGTAACCAAAGTGCCGTTCTTTAGAATTATCCAAGCATTGGTTGAACCGCCTTCAGTTATAAGGCCATTTTTATCCACAAACCATGCTTCGCGAGCCCCGGCCTCCTTAGCCTTTTGTTTAGCAAGAACATTAGGCAAAAGACCAACAGTCTTGATATCAACACGGTCCCAACGATTCTCTTCAACCGTAATAACGCCAACACCCTGCGCCGCAACCTTGTCCATTTTGCCCGCCGGCACGGACTTTGCGGTCATAACCACAGAAGGCAATGTTCCCGCTGGTGGAAAATAGTGATCACGAGGTGCCACACCGCGCGAGACCTGCATGTAGATCAGACCATTTTTGACGCGGTTCAGAGAGATCACTTCTTTCATCACCTGCACCAGAGCAGCACGGGACATGGGTGAAGCAATCTGAAGTTCGCTCAAGGACCGGTCCAGCCGGTCAAGATGCGCAGTCATATCAACGATCTGCCCCCGCCAGACCTCGCAGACCTCATAAACACCGTCAGAGAACTGGTAGCCCCGATCCTCAACGTGCACGGCTGCATGTGAATGCGGCACATATTGTCCATTTACGTAGGCAACACGGCTCATCAGCCTCTCCATTCCCCGAAATATTCAACAAATTACATCTAAGGGCATTTACTGAATACTATCAAGTGCCTACCGCACCATAAAACTGGATATTTCCGGTTTGGATCACTGAGAAAACCTGAGCAACACGAAGACAGATCATCACGACGTCCACCACTCAGGCGTTTATCATCATCTGCACCCACCATCTCAGGTTTCAGCGCTGTGCCGTACGACACACTCAGCGCAAAATAAAAGAAAAGCCTGACACGATCCCGCATCAGGCTCCAAATCATTTCGGCTATGATGGTTCAGACCTCAAGAACCAAAATTATTTCAGTAATTCGTCCTAGAAGAACTCCAGAGATACGCGGAACATCTGCTCCACTTGGCGAACCTTGTCCGCAACAGCGAAGATGACCACGCGGTCATGTGCCTGAATGCGCTCATCACCGCAAGGTGTGATCACTTTTCCATCACGCAAAATACCGCCGATACGGATACCTTCTGCCAACTCAACCTCTCGCAAAGGACGCCCAACAAGCGGCGACGTATCAAGCGCTTCCGCTTCAATCACCTCGGCAGCACCATTCTGCAAGGCATGCACCGCACGGATACGGCCACGACGCACATGCTGAAGGATCTTGGAGATTGTCACCTGACGTGGGTTCACAAAGGCATCAATGCCCAAAGCATGCGCAAAGGCTGGGTAACTGGTGTTGTTCAGCAGCGAAAGGTTACGCTCGCAGCCCATCTTCTTGGCCATCACGCAGGACAGGATGTTCACCTCATCCTCGTTGGTCAGCGCCACCATCATATCGGAGTCTTCAACGTCCGCTTCCTGCAGCATGACCTGATCCAAAGCACTGCCATGCAAAACCACAGTTCTGCGCAGCTCATCAGCAATACGAATAGCCCGATCGCGGGAATGTTCGATAATCTTTACTTTGGTTCTGCTCTGCTTGCCTTCAAGACGGCGCGCAACATAAGCACCAATATTACCGCCACCAGCGATAAGAACACGCTTTGCCTCTGGTTCTTCATGACCAAAGATACTCAGCGTACGGCGCACCTGCCCGCGCTCACAGCACACATAAACCAGATCGCCTTCGCGCATCATGTCGGAGCTGTGCGGAACAAAGACCTTGCCATCACGGGCAATGCCAACCACCACAGCAGACAGATCCGGAAACAGCTCAGTCAGCTGACGCAGTGGCGTATCCAGCACCGGGCAGTCACCACCACAATCAATACCAACGATAATCATGTTGTCGTCGGCAAAGCGCACGGTTTCCATAGCACCCGGCAGCGACAAGCGCCGCAGGATCATCTCACCCACCTCAATTTCAGGCGAAATGATCACGTCAATCGGCATGTTATCGCGGGAAAACAGGTTGCGATAATGAGATTGCAAATAGCTTTGCGCACGAACACGCGAAACCTTGATCGGCACGTTGAACAGCGAGTGTGCCACCTGACACGCGACCATGTTGATCTCGTCATACAAGGTCACGGCGATGATCATGTCAGCCTGGTCAGCACCTGCCTGTGCCAGCACATCCGGATGCGCACCATGGCCAATAAAGCCGCGCACATCCAGCGTGTCTCGAATGGCATGAACCAGCTGCGGGCTGGTATCAATCACAGAAACATCGTTCTGTTCCGCAGCAAGCTTTTCGGCAATGCCGTACCCAACCTGTCCGGCGCCACAAATAACAACCTTCATAATTCCAGTCCTTTGCTCTGCCTCTTAACTGTCACCGATCAGGTGAGACCAAGAGACTTGAGCTTTCGGTGCAATGCTGACCGTTCCATACCAATATATTCGGAGGTACGCGAGATATTACCGCCAAAACGCTTAACCTGTGCTTGCAGATATTCACGTTCAAACTGCTCACGCGCTTCACGAAGCGGCAAGGACATCAGCTCTTCACCACCGGAAGACCCCGGCATGCTTGGCACGGTAGAAGCCACTTCCGCAGGCAGAAGATCAGCTGTAATCACAGCATCCGGATCCGCCCGGGTCAGGATCATCAAACGCTCAACATTGTTGCGCAATTGGCGCAGGTTGCCCGGCCAGTCATGGGTCTGCAACACCGCCATGGCATCTTCACCAATCCGGCGCATTGGCAGGCCAGTGGAGTTGGAAATCTGCTTCATGAAGAAGTGGATCAGCTGAGGAATATCCTCGCGTCGCTCCTCAAGAGCCGGCACCCGCAGCGGCACAACGGCCAGACGGTGATACAGATCCTCACGGAACAGCCCTTCCGCAATGCGGTTTTCCAGATTGTAGGCACTGGAAGACAGAAGGCGCACATCCACCTTCACCTTGTTGTGGCCACCCAGACGGGTAAAGGTCTGGTCCACCAGAACACGCAGGATCTTGTTCTGCGTTTCCAGCGGCATGTCCGCAATCTCATCCAGATAGATCGTGCCACCATGCGCTTCTTCCAAAGCACCAACCTTACGCGGCGTGGTTTCTGTCTCTTCAATACCGAAGAGCTCTTCTTCCATACGCTCTGGCGTAATATTTGCAGCAGAAAGCACAACAAACGGAGACTTGGACCGCGGCGATGCCTCATGGATCGTTCGCGCAACAGTCTCCTTACCTGAACCGGACGGCCCCGTGATCATCACACGGCTGTTGGTCAGGCAAATACGCTCAATGGTCAAACGCAGGTTATTGATGGACGAGGAACTGCCCACCAGATTGGAAACGTCACCAGCACGCTGCTTCAGTTCCTTGATCTCGCGCTTCATGGAAGAAGCTTCCAGAGCACGCTCGGTGATCAGAACCAGCTTATCCGCCTTGAACGGCTTCTCAATGTAATCGTAAGCACCCTTCTTGATCGCAGAAACCGCTGTTTCCACGTTGCCGTGACCCGAAATGATCACGACTGGCAGGTCTGGGTTTTCTTTCTTGATCACTTCAAGAACTTCCAGCCCGTCAAGCTTGCTGCCCATCAGCCAGATATCGAGGATGATCAGAGACGGCCTGCGGTCTGCAATAGCAGCCAGCGCTGCATCGCTATCACCAGCGGTCCTCGTATTGTAGCCGTCATCCTCCAAAATACCGGCGATCAGCTCACGAATATCTGCTTCATCATCAACAATCAGAATGTCACTTGCCACGGCTTATCACCACCATTCTTAAGTTTCATCTTTGGGAGAGGAAGGATCATCGAAACTGCGCAGTGTCAGTCGAACCATGGCGCCATGCCCGCCCTCGGCAACAGATGGCGCATCCAGCAGTTCAATACCGCCCCCATGATCTTCCATAATTTTCCGCACAATCGCGAGCCCCAGTCCCGTCCCCTTTTCGCGGGTGGTCATATAAGGCTCCAAAAGCCGTGTGCGGTGTTCGGTTGGAAGGCCAATCCCGTTGTCGATCACATCAATCGTGTGAACCGGCCCTTCCGAGTAAAGCTTCACCAGAACAGAGCCCTGCTCCGGGTTTTCTTCTTTCGCCAGATAAGCCTCAACAGCCTCCGACGCATTCTTGATCACATTGCCGACAGCCTGTCCCACAAGGCGACTGTCAAACGTCGCCCGAACAGCCTCGCTCGGCACGTCCGTCTCAAAGTGGATCTGCGAGTTGGCAACGGAAACCATGAAGGTGGACTCGCGCACCACAGAACGCAGATCAGCAGATTCCATCTTCGGCTTCGGCATGCGCGCAAACGAGGAGAACTCATCCACCATGCGTCCGATATCACCCACCTGACGAATGATCGTATCCACGCACTGGTCAAACACCTTGCGGTCATCATCTTCAATGCGCTTGCCATATCGGCGGCGAATACGCTCTGCAGAAAGCTGGATCGGTGTCAGCGGATTCTTGATCTCATGCGCAATCCGGCGCGCCACATCAGCCCAGGCTGAGTTACGCTGCGCAGCCACAAGATCCGTAATATCGTCCAGCGTCACCACAAATCCATGCTCAGAGCGCGTTGCTTCCTCGGTCGTCACACGCACATTCACTGTGCGCTCACGCCCTTTGCGCATGATAGCAACCTGAGCCACCTGAGCACTATCCTTGCTTTCCTCAAGCGCCTTGGAAACAACCTCCTGAACCTCAGGGATCGTCTCATAAATTGGCTTTTCAAGAAGCTCTTCTTCTTCCTGACTAAGAAGGCGCTTGGCGGACCGGTTGACCATGGTCACATCGCCTTCATCATCAATCCCGATAACGCCGGAAGACACACCTGCCAGTACAGCCTCACTGAAGCGGCGGCGGCGATCGATCTGATCATTCGCTGCCAAGAGCGCATCACGTTGCCCACGTAGCTGACCAGTCATGTTGTTGAAGGTCCGGCCAAGGTTCTCAAGGTCACCACTGGCTTTTGCAGCTTCAACTTCAACATAGTAGTTGCCTTTGGAGACCTGATCCGCAGCACCAATCAGATTGCGGATCGGCAGCACCAGCTGGTTCGCAAAACCAAAGCCAACCCAGATGGAAGACAGAAGCAAAACAAGCGCCACGCCCACATAAACAAGCGCAAAGGCCAGCTGCACCCCAAAGCGCCGCTGCTCCAGCTCTGCATACTCATTGACCCCGGCTTCCGCCAGTCGCTGATACTCAACCACACGTGGATCAAGCGCGCGGGTCACATACAGATACAGATCCTCATAGGCAGATAGCTTCATCACACCGCCCACAAGGTTGGAAACTCCCGGCGCAATCAGAACCGGCGCCCCGTCTTCTGCCTGGTTCATCGCCACCTGAGGCGGTAGCAGCGGCTCCACCTTCGGGTCGCGCAGCACGCGCATCACAACGGTGCCATCGTTCTTCAGGATATAAGCGCCCAGCAATCCGCGCACCCATGTCTGGGTTTCAAAGAAGCGATCAAAGCGGGTCGGGTCATAAAAGTAGGAGTTACGGTTCAGATCCACATCACTGGCCATGCCAATCAGGGTGGAACGCAAGGAGTTTCCGTGTTCCTGAACATAAGCAGCAGCCACCGACTGCGCATTGGTGATGATATTGCGCGTACGCGTCTCAAACCAGCGATCAAGCCCCTGATCCAGCGTAATCGTTGCCACCACAGCAACAATAAACGCAGGCAGCGCGGCTACCAGCGAGAACATGGTCACAATGCGCACATGAAGCCGGGCCGCAGCACGCCCACGGC
The DNA here is from genome assembly GCF_057774105.1 of Pseudovibrio sp. SCP20. Classification (NCBI taxonomy): domain Bacteria; kingdom Pseudomonadati; phylum Pseudomonadota; class Alphaproteobacteria; order Hyphomicrobiales; family Stappiaceae; genus Pseudovibrio; species Pseudovibrio sp. SCP20. The sequence goes on from NZ_JBYMDH010000001.1 coordinate 1,437,240, forward strand.
GCCGCGCCTGCAACAGCTTCACCAGCTCAAAGATAATCAGCCCGATGAGCAGCAGCACCAGCGCGCCATTGATGCCAAGCGCGATATAGACAACCTTTTCAGAGGGAACGATAGGCGTTACACCCATCAGCACCAGAAAAGAAACCCCGATAGAACACAGCGCCAACAACACCACTGTCAGGCCAAACATCCGGGATTTCCGCCCCTTAGCATCAAGCTTTCGAGTATGTTCTTCTGTTTTTGATCTGAAAATCATGAAACGCGAACCTGCGCACCTGCGATAACTTTATTAATTTTGGAAACAGACTATTAGCACGAATTGTTGCCAAAATGCGACAATGGGTTTTATTAGTCACACTCTTGATGGGGAAAACCAGAGAGTACACACGTCAAAATAAGCATGCTTCCTACAAATCAATAGAAACAGCGCCCTCTCCAAACACAAAATGGCGCCTGCAACAGCGCCATTTTGAAAATCTCACACGAATAAAATCGATTATCTCGAACTGCGGATCACTTGCACGTCCAGATCGCGGATTTTCTTGCGCAGGGTGTTTCGGTTCACGCCCAGAAGTTCTGCAGCCTTGATCTGGTTGCCCCGGGTCGCAGCAAGCACAGCGCTGATCAGCGGATACTCCACCTCACGCAAGATGCGGTGGTAGAGGCCCGGAGGTGGCAGCTCTTCACCAAATCCGCTGAAGTAATCTCCCAGATACCGCTCAACAGAACCACTCAGATCTTGAGCAGAAGGCGCATCAGCCTCACTGGTCGCAGCGCTTGGCTGTGACAGCTCCAGATCGATCAGGCTCGCCGTAATGTCGTCCTGCGGATAAAGCGCAGCCAGACGGCGAACAAGGTTCTCCAGCTCACGCACGTTGCCAGGCCAGCGATAGCGGCGCAGCTTATCAAGGGCGGCCACCTCAATCTGCTTGGCAGGCAGCCCTTCACTCTCCGCCATGGCGAAGAAGTGACGGACAAGATCCGGAATATCCTCAGTACGCTCGCGCAAAGGTGGGAGGCGGATGGGCACCACGTTCAGACGGAAGTACAGATCTTCACGGAAAAGCCCCTGATTAATCAGCTGGCGTAGGTCCTTGTTGGTCGCAGCAATGATGCGCACATCGGTCTGGATCGGCGTGCGCCCACCCACGGACGTATACTCTCCCTGCTGCAATACACGCAGCAAACGGGTCTGCGCCTCCATCGGCATATCGCCGATTTCATCCAGCAGCAGCGTACCGCCATCAGCCTGCTCAAACCGACCGGAAGACCGCGCCTGCGCCCCGGTAAACGAGCCTTTCTCGTGACCGAACAGCTCAGATTCAATCAGATCTTTCGGGATCGCGGCCATGTTGACCGCAACAAACGGACCATTCCGGCGCTTGCCATAATCATGCAGCGCCCGAGCAACCACCTCTTTACCGGTGCCACTCTCGCCGTTGATCATCACGGTCAAATCAGTCTGCATCAAACGCGCAAGCACGCGATAGATTTCCTGCATGGCAGGAGACCGGCCCACGAGCGGAATATTGTCATTCCCCTCACCGCCCATATCAAACTGTCGGCCTTTTGGCTCTGCGAGCGCACGGCCAACAATGCCAGTCAGTTCTTTCAGATCAAACGGCTTGGGCAGATACTCATAAGCGCCCTGCTCAGAAGCCTTGATAGCGGTCATGAACGTGTTTTGCGCACTCATGATGATCACTGGCAGTTCCGGACGCAGCTTGCGGATGCGCGGCAGCACATCAAACGCATTCTCATCCGGCATCACTACATCAGAAATCACCAGATCTCCCTCACCTGAACTCACCCAGCGCCACAGCGTGGTCGCGTTGGAGGTGAGCCGGACAGTGTACCCTGCACGGGAAAGCGCTTGATTGAGAACGGTACGGATCGCAGAATCGTCGTCAGCAACAAGAATGGTTCCACTCGGCATACTCTTAGTCCTCAATTCCAGAATTTACATCAGGCCCGGTAAAGGCAGGCATCAGAATGCGGAAAGTCGTGCCCCGAGTGCCGCTTTCACATTCCACCACACCGCCATGATCGCCCACAATCTTGGCAACCAGCGCCAGCCCAAGGCCGGAGCCATTCGTCTTTGTCGTGATAAACGGGTCAAACAGATGTGGCCGCAGATCTTCCGGCACCCCATAGCCGTTATCGCGCACACAAAACTCAAGCGGCAGGCTCACACGCTCCTGCACGCCGGGCACGGAAAGGCGCACACCGGGGCGGAACGCCGTAGAGACAACAATCTCCGGCTCATTCACACCGCTCAACGCTTCACTTGCATTCTTGATCAGGTTGATAAACACCTGCACCAGCTGATCCCGATTGGCATAAACCGGCGGCAGCGATGGGTCATAATCCTCAACAATGCGCACCTTGGACGCAAAGCCGTTCTCCGCAACCCGTTTCACATGATCCAGCACCACGTGAATGTTCACCGGCTCGCGATCAATCGGACGCTCATCGGAAAACACTTCCATCCGGTCCACCAGCTTCACGATCCGGTCCGTCTCCTCCATGATGAGACGGGTCAGTGAGCGGTCATCCTCACTGGCTGATTGCTCCAGAAGCTGAGCCGCACCGCGAATACCGGAGAGTGGGTTCTTGATCTCATGGGCCAGCATGGCCGCAAGACCGGTCACTGTGCGTGCTGCACCGCGGCTGGTCAGCTGCTTATCCAGCTTCTCCGCCATGGTACGCTCCTGAAACAGCAGCACAACACTGCCCGGAGCATCACTTAAGGGAGAGGCATGAATATCAACCAGCTTCTCCTGCCCGATGCGCGGAGAGCCGATATCCACCTTGTACTCGTTGACCGGGCCACCACGATCACGAACCTGCGCGATCAGCCCCAGCAAAGGACTCCCAAACGGCACAAACCATGAAACCTCACGGCGTTTCATCACCGACAGGCTGGCGTGGAAGAACCCTTCCGCAGCACTGTTTGCGCCAACAATTTTGTCATCTCCGCCCACCACAACAACAGGATGCGGCAGTGAATCCAGAACGGCCTGCCCAGGCACACCATTACTCAGTGTGGTCTTGGCATGTGTTAGAGTGTCTCCTCCCGTCTCCAACATCAGGCAGCGCTCCTCAAAGGTGTTTGAACAAACCAGTCATAAAGGGTTGCGCGCACCTGATCCGCGTCCAGACTGGTCATCAGTCCGCGCATAAACCCTTGCGGCGCATCATCCAGCCGTCCGGCGGCCTCCAGATACCAACCCATGTGTTTACGGAAAGCCCGCACGCCAATCTCAAAGCCATAATGCTCCAGCATGGCGTCGTAGTGCCCCACAACAAGCGCAGCCAATTCTTCCCCATGCGGGTCAGCAAGCCGTTCGCCTGTTTCCAGATAATGCGCAATGCGGCCCGGGACCCACGGGCGCCCATAAGCGCCGCGACCCACCATCACCAGATCAGCGCCGGATTGCGCCAACATCTCATCTGCATCATCAAAGGAGCAGCAATCCCCGTTGGCAACCAGCGGCACATCGGGAATGACATCCCGCACCTGCCGGATTGCCCGCCAATCCGCTTTGCCCTTGTAAAACTGAGAACGCGTACGGCCATGCACGGTGATCATCGTCACCCCAGCATCCACCGCGCGCTTGGCAAGTTCCGGCGCATTGATGGAAGTCTCATCCCAGCCAAGCCGCATTTTCAGCGTCACTGGAACAGACACCGCCTCAAGCGTTGCCTCAACCAGCGTCATAGCGTGGTCCAGATCTTTCATGAGAGCAGAACCGGAGTAGCCGGAGGTTACCTTTTTCGCAGGGCAGCCCATGTTGATGTCGATGACATCTGCACCAGCTTTTTCAGCCATACGCGCGCCTTCGCCCATCCAGTGTGGGTCTTTGCCCGCCAGCTGAACGATGTGAGGATCAATCCCCTCACCCTCAGCACGCATCAACGATTCTGGATGGCCGGTACACAGTGCTTCACTGGCAACCATTTCACTCACCACCAGCCCGACACCATAGCTCAAGGCAATACGGCGGAACGGCAAATCCGATACTCCGGACATTGGCGCAAGAATAACTTTGTTTTTGAGAGGGATATTACCTATCGTCAGCATTACGCATATTTCTTGAAAGAGCCTAGTTGCACATCAAGTGAGCAGCATATGAAGTTGCACATATTCTAACCAAACTAAAAATTTAGGCAAGGGAATATTAAAGAGAAGCTATTGAAGTGTTGAGCTTCGGCACCAAATCCTCCAAAACCCTCACCAACACAGTTCCATAGAGCTGCTCTCCGCCACACAGGCTATATGCAGCAGCTCCTACTCAATCAGGTGATCCAGTTTTGCAGTCCACTGAAAAAATTGCATGCATCATAGTTGCAGCAGGGCGCGGTTCACGCATGTCCACGCAAAATGACAGCAGTCCAAAGCAGTATCGCGACCTTGGCGGAAAGACTGTTCTGCAAAGAACACTGGAAGCAATTTTGACCTCCTCACAGGTCGATCTGGTCCTGCCCGTCATTCACGCAGAAGACGGTGACGCCTACCAGAATGCAGCCAGCATGATCACCGATCCACGCCTGATCGCACCAGTCACCGGCGGCGCAACCCGCCAAGCCTCCGTCGCATGTGGCCTGAAAGCACTGGAAGAACAGGCCCCGCGCTACGTTCTCATCCATGATGCAGCCCGTCCGTTCATCACCCCAGCCGTGATCAAAGACGCCATCTCTGCCCTGCAAAACGGCGCAGAAGCAGCCCTTCCCGCAGTACCTGTCGCCGACACGTTGAAACGCGCGGACGCAAACCAGCATGTACAGGAAACCGTGGATCGCACCCATCTGTGGGCCGCGCAGACACCACAAGCCTTTCCTTATTCCCTCATCTGGGAAGCCCATCAGGAAGCCATCAGGCAGGAAATCGACAGCTTCACGGATGATACGGCCTTGATCGAATGGCAAGGCAAGTCTGTCACCATCACCGCTGGCGACCCGCAAAACATCAAACTCACAACCCTAAAAGACATGACAAACGCACAGGAACAGATCGCCATGAAAAACCTCGCAGACCTTGGCGACATTCGCGTTGGCACCGGCTACGACGTGCACGCATTTGAAGACGGCGACGCAGTTATCCTCGGCGGCATTTCCATTCCGCACACGCAGAAACTCAAAGGCCACTCTGATGCTGACGTCGGCCTGCACGCCATCACAGACGCCATCTTCGGCGCGCTGGCAGATGGCGACATTGGCTCCCACTTTCCACCCTCTGACATGCAGTGGAAAGGCGCAGCGTCTGACCAGTTCCTGAAATACGCAGTTGACCGGGTTCACAAGCGCGGTGGCATGATCGCACACTTGGATTTAACGCTGATCTGTGAAGCTCCGAAAATCGGCCCACATCGGGAAGAAATGCGCAAACAGATCGCGCAGATCTGCGACCTGCCCATTGGCCGTGTAGCGGTCAAAGCCACCACCTCTGAAAAGCTGGGCTTTACCGGTCGCAAAGAAGGTATTGCCGCGCAAGCCTGCGCAACCATCCGGCTTCCGTTCGAAGACTGAACATCGCCGAGACTGTAAAGGGAGACAGAACCATGACCGATATCCTGAGCCTTAAGGAAAGAGCCCGCGTTCTTGTCTCCAGGTACGCAGAAAAAGAAATCAAGATCGCCACAGCAGAAAGCTGCACCGGCGGTCTGCTCGCGGGCCTGCTGACAGAAGTGCCAGGCTCCTCTGCTGTGCTCGACCGCGGCTTCGTCACCTACTCCAACGAGGCCAAGCACGAGATGATCGGCGTGCCGGTTGACTTACTCATGAGCTACGGCGCAGTCAGCAGCGAAGTGGCCAAAGCCATGGCCAGCGGCGCCCATTTCTGCTCCAACGCCAACGTCGCCGTCTCCATCACAGGCATCGCCGGACCTGACGGCGGCACCAAAGACAAACCCGTCGGATTGGTCCATTTTGGCCTTGCAGCTGACGAAGAGGAAACCCAGCATGTTCAATGCCTCTTCGAGAACACAGGACGCGACGGAATACGCTTTCAGGCGCTCGAACAAGCATTAAAACTTTTAGAAAATTTTATTGAAAGTAATTAATCGAAATTTACCTTCTCGCTAAAAGGGTACCAACTAAGGAATACACCTTAAGACATTCTAAGAAAACTTAGATAAAATCTGTTTTAAATTTAGAACGGAATGTCACGGAATACCCATGAGATATATAGCTAGTTTGTTTTTGGGTCTAAGCTTGAGCACTTCTGCGTTCGCAGCTTCAGATGTATTCCTTATTTCAAGAGGCCTTGATGACGAGTTCATCGGGTCTCATGAAGTCCAGAAGGTGCCGCGCGCCGGTTATAAAGAACTGCGCATCTGCGGCCAGTCCTACTGGGTGCGCCCCTACTCTGTTGCCTGGACCAAATGGGAAGAGCAACTCGGCCATAAGATCCGTCTTGAGGTCAATCAGGGCTACGGCTGGGTAGTGCTGTGCACCAAACCAACGAATGCACTCAACCTCAAAGACGTTGGCATTTACGCTTCTCTTGAAAAGACCATGGAGCTGGGAGATCCGGATAAGGAGCTCACCAACCGCTTCCAGGCCATCCGCCGCACCTTCGTCATGCGTAACGGCCTGACAGCAGAACAGGCAGAAGCCGAAATCACCAGCAACTATGAGCCTAAAGGCTCCCGTTTGAGCCAATTCCTGAACAATCGCGACAAGAATTAAGCGGTATTTCAGGGAAATTTCGCTGTCCCAAGACGCTGAGTGGGCTTAAATCATTACCAAAAGCCCGCTCCGGAGACATTCAGAGCCCGCTTTTCATACATGAAAGTTTTGCATCAAGGGCGAGCTCAAATGCACACATGGCGACCTGCACAGACCATCAAAGTGAAGTCCCTTGGACTCCACTGGCGCGGCAACAGCCTTCTGGCCGCAGAAATTTATGATGATGCAGGCACCCTCAAAGGCGTTCGCCCGCTTGGAGGTACCCTCGAGTTTGGCGAGGACTGGCAATCAGCTCTGATCCGCGAGTTTCAGGAAGAGCTGAAAATAGACGTCACCATAACAGGTGCCCCTCTGGTCATGGAAAACATCTATGAACACGAAGGGCAAACCGGCCATGAAGTCCTCTTCATCGCCACAGTGACCTTCCCGAAAGACGCTTTTGCATCTGAAGAGAAGATCATCTTTAAGGAAGACAATGGCGCGGAAATCACCGCCCGCTGGTTCGATATCGATGCACTAAATGAGCGCGGCATCGAACTGTTTCCAACCGGATTAAAGGAGCAACTAAAGTCCCGACCCAAGCCGAAGATCAGCTGAACAGTCAAATCTTCAGATTATGGAATATTATTTGATTATCACAATGATCATAAAACGATGATCATCAAGCTAAGCTCACTCAGGTGCCGTAGATTTTGTCCGCACGGTCTTCAAAGGCCGCGGAGAATTTACGGAATGCACGGTCAAACATAGCGCCCATCATGGAGCCCAGTGTCCGGCTTTTGAACTCGTAATTGATATAGAAGCTCACATCACATTCCTTTTCGGAAACCTGATCGAAGCTCCAGACATTTTCCAGATGGCGAAACGGGCCATCCAGATACTCAACCGTAATTTTGCTCGCCTCGCGATCAAGCGTCACGCGGCTGGCAAATGTTTCTTTGAAGACTTTGTAGGCCACGGTCATATCCGCCACCATCATTTCACGGTGGTCATCAATCTTCCGGCGGCCACGCACACGCAAGCCCTGACACAGCGGCACAAACTGGGGGTACTGCTCCACATCTGCAACCAGGTCAAACATATCATCAGCACTGTGCTGAACTCGATGTGTGCTTTCGAAAGAAGGCATATGCTCGCGTTCTTTTTCTTCTAGTTTTTCAAAAATTCTTCAGGATGCTCTAAGCGACCTTTTTCGATTTGCCAAGAAAAATCTTAGTGTTCTCATTCTTCAACTGGCAACAGTGAGCCAAAAGCATCAGAAATTTTCACCTCGCAAATATACCGCGACGATCTAACGCAACCGTTTCAATCTCAAAACTCTGGTCAGTACTCAAAACTCAATTCTACACTATGCGCTAATACTTAGCTCTTTTTGAAAGCAAACCCAATGCTTAGTCCTTTTAAAATATCCCGCCTCGCCAAAGAAGGCGGAGAACAAGATTACTTAAGAACCACCAACGCGCTCGCTGATACCCCTGTGCAAGTGATCAGCCGTGAAGAAACCGCCAAATTCCAGCAGCTAACCGTCGTCGAAGATGGCATTGAGCGCATCAGATACATTCCCCACCAACCCAAACATAAAACCCCACTCATCTTCGTTCACGGCATGTGGCACGGCGCCTGGTGCTGGAAGAACTATCAGGAAAAACTCGCCGAAACCGGCTGGGAAAGCGTCGCCATCAGCCTGCCCGGCCACGGCCACTCACCGCAGCAGCGCCCTATAGCCGAAGCCACTCTAGGCTACTACCTGCGCTTCATCGCCGATGAGGTTCAGCGCCACGAACAACCACCCGTCCTTGTCGGCCACAGCATGGGCGGCGCGTTGGTGCAATGGTATCTGAAATACGTGGGCGGGCTGAAAGCCGCCGTCTTTGTCGCGTCCTGGACCGCCATCGATGTGCTGCAAGACTGCCTGAAAAACGCGATGACCATCGACCTGCTTGGAACAGCTTTGTCGCCCTTCCTCGGCTACAAGTTCCAGTTCCGCTCCCCCAAAGTCGCCGCCAAATGGTTTCTGGCAGAGCAGACCAACCCGGTCGCGCAATACATTCAAAGCCAGCTCGGGCCGGAATCCGAAGTGGTGCTCATGCAGCACCGCCCACCCCAATGGTTCCCGCCTCTGGATGATGAAACACCAAAACTGTGGTTGACCGCCAGCGAGGATGCCATCGTCCCCTTCAACCGCTCCCTGCACTCCGCGGCTCTGTATGAGGCCACCCACAAGATCGTGCCACATGCCGGTCACGACATCATGCTGGAAGACAACTGGGAAGAAAGCCTCTCCTACATCACCACCTGGCTGCAAAACATGAGCACCACCAAAGCGCTGGCAACCGGTTGATCAGAGACCTAAAACAAGGAGCGCCCCATCAAACAATGCGGCGCTCTTCAAATCCTTAAGCTCACATCTGCAGACGAACAATGCATCTGGCAGCCTCTGCGGCCTCTTCAGCATAGCTGGGGTCCAGATGGATCAGCATGGTTGAGAAGGCGCCCTCCATCAGCAAAACCACACGGCGCGCCAACATCTCTGGCGCTTTTAAACCAGCCTGCCGATAGCAATCCGCCAACCATGCCTCAAACTTCTTCTTGTGCTTTGCTCCCACCACCACGGCCGGATGTCCCGGCATGTTGGCAAGCTCAGCAGCCGTGCGGATGAACCCGCACCCCTTCCATTTCGGATGACGCGCATTTTCTGAAAGCCTCAGGAAGATCGCAGCGGTCTTGTCCGCCACATCCCCTTCAGCCTCCTCAAACCACGTCGCAAACGCCGTCAGGTTCGGCTGATCCCGTGAGACGAGATACTCAGCCACCAGATCATCCTTGCTCTTGAAATGGTAGTAGAGCGTTTTCTTCGTGATGCCGGCTTTCTCAGCAATCGCATCCACGCTGACAGCGCGAATACCCTCGCTATAAAACAGCCTGTTGGCGGCATCCAATATGCGATCTCGGGTCGAACTAGGAGGTGTCTGAGCCATGTATACTAACCAGTGAGTTTACTGAAGCATGCGCTGTTCCTACCCTTGTGTCAATCCAGATCACCACGAGGAACACACCATGAAAAAGCTCGTTCTGTTTGAAGTCAGAGACCGGATTGCTCTGCTCACCCTGAACCGCCCACAAAAGCTCAATGCCCTGAACTACCAGACCAATGATCGCCTCCTGTCGCTGCTGGACCGTATTGAGGATGACACTGCCATCCACGCCGTAATCATCACCGGCGCAGGAGATCGTGCTTTTTCCGCAGGTGGCGACATTCACGAGTTTTCGCAGAGCATAGAAGCTGGAACCGACATCGCATTAAAAGAGTTCGTAAGGCGCGGTCAAACCATGACCAGCCGTATCGAAAACTTCACCAAACCAATCATCATCGCCGTCAACGGCATCGCCTTTGGCGGCGGCTGCGAAATCACGGAAGCCGCTCATCTGGCCATTGCATCAGACCGTGCAGTCTTCGCAAAGCCAGAAATTAACATCGGCATCCCGCCCACCTTCGGCGGCACCCAGCGCCTGCCCCGCCTCGCAGGACGCAAACGCGCACTGGAACTGCTGTTAACCGGAGATCCTTTCGGCCCTGACCGTGCCTATGAGCTCGGCCTCATCAACAAAATCGTCCCACATGACGACCTTCTCCCCGAAGCCTTCGCCCTTGCCGAACGTATCCTGTGTCACTCCCCGCTTGCTGCCGCCCGCATCCTCACCGCCGTCACCCGCGGCCTCAACACCACCCTCTCCGAGGGCCTGCAGATAGAAGCTACCCAATTCGCCCGCATGGCCCCCACCAACGACACCAAAGAAGCCCTCTCCGCCTGGATCACCCGCCGAACCCCAATCTACGAAGGCACTTAAGCACAACAAAAAAGAGCGCCCCACCTTCCAGCGGGACGCTCTTTTAAATCTCACAGTATCAAACCAGACTTAGTTACCCTGCTTCGCCTTACGGGCGGCCTTCAGCTCTGCGAAGTCTTCGCCGGCGTGGTGGGAAGAGCGGGTCAGAGGGTTTGCGGAAACCTTCAGGAAGCCTTTGGCGTACGCGATCTTCTCGTAGGCCTTGAAGTCTTCCGGTGTTGGGAAGTTCATCACCGGATGGTGCTTCTTGGTTGGCTGCAGGTACTGGCCAACAGTCAGGAAGTCCACATCAGCCACACGCAGGTCATCCATCAACTGGAGCACTTCGTTGCGCTCCTCACCCAGACCAACCATGATGCCGGACTTGGTGAACATCTCAGGATCAATCTCCTTCACGCGCTGTAGAAGGCGGATGGAGTGGAAGTAACGGGCACCCGGACGAACCTTCAGGTAGTTGGAAGGCACGGTTTCGAGGTTGTGGTTGAACACATCAGGCTTGGCCGCAACAACAATCTCAAGCGCACCATCCTTACGCAGGAAGTCAGGTGTCAGCACTTCAATGGTTGTTTTTGGAGAAGCCTTGCGGATCGCCGCAATCACATTGGCAAAGTGGGTTGCACCACCATCATCCAGATCATCACGGTCCACGGAGGTGATCACCACGTGCTCAAGGCCCATGGAAGACACAGCCTTACCGATGCTTTCCGGCTCACTCTGGTCAACAGCACCCGGCATACCAGTCCGCACGTTACAGAACGCACAGGCCCGGGTACAGGTGTCGCCCAGGATCATGAAGCTTGCATGCTTCTTGGACCAGCACTCACCGATGTTCGGGCAGCCTGCTTCCTCACAAACGGTCACAAGGTTGTTCTTGCGAACCAGTTCGTGGGTTTCTTTGTAGACAGGAGAAGTCGGAGCCTTAACACGGATCCATTTTGGCTTGCGCTGTACAGGATTGTCCGGGCGATGCGCTTTTTCCGGATGGCGCGGACGCTCTTTTTCCTGCACTGCAGACGCCGTTTGGCTTTTATGATTAGGATCGAGTGTATTTACCAGTGTAACCATATCAGTTCCGTCAGGTCCGAGACTTTGCTGCACACTTGCCTTAAGGGTCAGTGTCCCTGTCTCTTATAAATTTAGTGGTCCATAACAGGAAATGAAGCATCTCTCAATGCTACACACTGGTATTCAGTCAGTTCTGCGCCTCAGGACCACGCCTATTCAAAGCCAATAGCATCCCCGCCAATCAGTGCTGCAATGAAGGCAAACGCGATTGCGCCAACCAGTGCAACAACGGCTTGATCGAGATACTCATTCCCCAGGGAAACTTCCACGTCCGCAAACTCGAACAGGTAAACCCCTGAAATACCACCGAGAAATCCGGCAATAATGATAATGGCGAATTCACCGCCAACAGTGAACATCACCAGCAAGGTCGCAATCACGGCACAAACTGCTGACGTTACCAGCCAGATGATAGAGTTCATAAAGTCCACGGGTCTTCTCCTTTTTTAAAAAGAAGAGTACCCGCGAAAAATTAAGTCCCTCTCACTGGTAAAATTCCAGTGAGAGGGATTTGATTTACATATTCAGAGCGCGGCCGTAGGCGTCCAGAACACTTTCCTTCATCATTTCGGAAAGGGTCGGATGCGGGAAGCAAGTGTGCATCAGCTCTTCTTCGGTGGTCTCAAGACCCATCGCAACAACGAAGCCCTGAATGAGCTCGGTCACTTCAGCGCCAACCATGTGCGCACCCAGCAGCTGACCAGTCTTGTTGTCGAACACAGTCTTCACAAGACCTTCAGGTTCACCAAGAGCGATCGCCTTACCGTTGCCCATGAATGGGAAGCGACCAACGCGAACCTCGTAACCAGCGTCTTTTGCTTTCTGCTCGGTCAGACCAACGGAGGCAACCTGCGGGTTACAGTAGGTACAGCCAGGAATCTGGTCACGCTTCATTGGGTGAGCGTCAAGGCCGGAGATCTTCTCGATGCAGATCACGCCTTCATGCTCAGCTTTGTGCGCCAGCATTGGAGGACCAGCAACATCACCGATGGCGTAGATGCCAGGCACATTGGTACGGCTGAACTCGTCAGTCACAATGCAACCACGGTCAGTCTTGATGCCAAGAGCTTCAAGGCCGAGGTTCTCAATATTACCAACAACACCAACAGCAGAAATCAGCTTCTCAGCGGTGATTTCCTGTGCCTTACCGTCTTTGGTCTCAATGGTAGCAGTCACCTGCCCCTTGCCTTTAACGACCTTGGAAACCTTCGCTTCCATGACGAACTTGATGCCCTGCTTCTCCATCTGCTTTTTCGCAATCGCGGAGATTTCAGGATCTTCAACTGGCATGATGGTTGGCATCATCTCAACAACGGTCACATCAGCGCCCATTGTTTTGTAGAAGGATGCAAACTCGATACCGATCGCACCGGAACCCATCACGATGAGGGACTTCGGCATTTTTTCCGGAACCATCGCCTCAAAGTAGGTCCAGATGTTTTCCTTGTCAGGCTCAAGACCTGGGATCACACGTGGCTTCGCACCAGTTGCAACAATGATGTGCTTGGCGGAGTAAGAACCGTGACCTTTCACACCCTTTGGAGTTGGGTGCTGTGGCTGCATGGCATCTTTGGAAGAAGGACCAACAGCGATCTCACCCGGCTTGGTGAGCTTAGCTTCACCCCAGATGATGTCCACTTTGTTCTTCTTCATCAGGAAGCCGATACCGCCATTGAGCTGACCGGAAACACCACGGGAGCGCTTCACAACAGCAGCAGCGTCAAAGCTCACACCTTCAGCGGAAAGACCGTAGTCCTTGCCATGCTGCATGTAGTGGTAGATCTCAGCAGAACGCAGCAGCGCCTTGGTTGGGATACAGCCCCAGTTCAGGCAGATACCGCCCATATGTTCACGCTCAACAATCGCGGTCTTGAAACCAAGCTGCGCGGAGCGGATTGCGGTTACATAGCCACCAGGACCAGAACCAATGATAATCACGTCGTAGGCGTTGCCACTCATCTATTTAACCTCGCCAAATCGGCCTCAAGGAGCTTGAGGCTCCACATAAAGGTGGGAGAACTTCGCAAAATTCTCCAAAACGTAGTCGGGCAGTTCTCCGCTGTCCTTGGTGACCAGCTTTCCTCTGCCATCGCCCGCATCCAGACGGTCCAGCGTTCGTTGCGCACGGCCCAGATAGGCATCATTCATGTGTTCGGTGTGCGAGTAAGCCTCGAGTTTTGTAACCACCTTCTCCATGTCCCCCAGAAAGCTGAAGTGCCAGCTGGAAGAACGAAGCAGTTGACGTCGCATAGGTCGGCTGTGCCGTGTGAGAGCTTTCCAGTGCCACAAAGCAGTCTCGAGAACAGGATGGAGACTTTTGCTTTGATAAGCCCGCTCACGCCGCAAAGCCTGAGCTCCCTTGAAAAACATCGCACCGATCATTCTTGGGCAGGAGGTAAAATCCGAGACATCATCTTTAAAGTTCAGTCTGTAGCGGAAAATATCAGCGCCAAAGAATGTCAGGCTCTTCGAACTCTTGGGGTCATTTTTAACTCTGAGCAAAACATCCGGCTTTGGAATTTCATCCACGTCGGACACAAGGATCAGATCATTGACCGCAAGGTCTTTAAGGCCGCGCTCTATGCCGTCGCGTTGGTGGTACTCCCTCGACCAGGCGCTCTGCGGGTTCTGCGGCATATCCTCCACGATCACGTGTCGGATCTTGCTTAAGAACGGTGCAAACCGCGACTTGTTATCAGCAAAATAGAGAGGTTTTTCGGCTCCCGTAAAGGTCTTGGTTGCCTCTACAAGAATGAACTCATCTACCACATCAAACAGTTCGCCAAGGCGAATTTCAAGGGTATCGAGTTCGTTGAAAAACGTGAAGCCATCGACAACTTTGACCATTGATCAGGTCTCCTTGCTCAAACGGTCTTCAGCTTACTCCACTCTATTTGCTCACACCTACCACTTGGATTTACCGGCGAAAAAAGCAGGGGTTTCCTGCTTTCCGCCGGTACATCCTGATTAAACCAGCATGGACATCGGGTTTTCGATGTAGCCTTTGAAGGCCTGCAGAAGTTCTGCACCCAGCGCACCGTCCACCGCGCGGTGGTCAGTGGAAAGGGTCACAGACATCACAGTCGCAGGAACGATTTCATCGCCCTTCACAACCGGACGCTTCTGACCAGCGCCAACAGCAAGGATGGTTGCGTGTGGTGGGTTGATCACCGCAGCAAATTCCTTCACGCCGAACATGCCAAGGTTGGAAACGGAAGTCGTACCGCCCTGGAATTCGGTTGGAGCCAGCTTGCGCTCACGAGCACGCTTCGCCAGATCTTTCATCTCGATGGAGATGGTGGAGAGCGTTTTCTCTTCAGCGCGGCGGATGATCGGAGTGATCAGGCCACCATCGATGGAAACAGCAACACCAACGTCAGCATGCTTATGCATAACCATGCCGCTCTCAAGGTAAGATGCGTTTGCAGCTGGAATTGCTTTCAGTGCCAGCGCATGCGCCTTGATGATCATGTCGTTGACGGACAGCTTGTAAGCAGGCTTGCCATCAGCATCAGTTGGAGCGGAAGAGTTCAGCTGAGCACGCAGAGCCAGCAGAGCATCCAGCTCACACTCTACAGTCAGGTAGAAGTGTGGAACGGTCTGCTTGGATTCTGTCAGGCGCTTCGCAATAACCTTGCGCATGCCATCGTGAGGAACCAGATCGTAAGAGCCTTCCTCAAACAGCTTGAGGGTCTGCTCATCAGATGCACCAGCAGGTGCTGCCTTTGGAGCCTCAGCCGCTTTTGGAGCTTCCGCAGCCTTAGGAGCAGCTTCCGCTTTACCGGTGCCAGCAGCAATCGCAGCTTCAACGTCACGCTTCACAACGCGCCCCTTAGGGCCGGTGCCAGCGATCAGAGCGATGTCCAGACCGTTCTGTTTCGCCAAACGGCGCGCCAGAGGAGAAGAGAACACACGCTCACCAGACGCAGCAACCGGAGCCGCTGGAGCTGGTGCAGGAGCCGCCGCAGCCGCAGGCGCAGCTGGTGCTGCAGGAGCCTGAGGAGCAGCCGCTGCTGGTGCAGGTGCCGCAGCTGGTGCTGCATCCATTGCAGAAGCGTCTTCGCCCTCTTCCAGAAGGATCGCGATCGGTGCATTCACCTTCACGCCTTCGGTTCCTTCAGCAACCATGATCTTACCGATGGTGCCTTCATCGACAGCTTCCACTTCCATGGTCGCTTTGTCGGTTTCAATCTCTGCAATCACGTCGCCTGCAGAAATCGCGTCACCTTCTTTAACCAGCCACTTGGCCAGATTGCCTTCTTCCATGGTTGGAGAAAGCGCAGGCATCAAAATGTTGATTGGCATACCACTTGTCTCCAATTAGGCAGTGTAGGTCACAGCCTTAACAGCGTCGATAACTTCCTTGGCGTTTGGCAGAGCCAGCTTCTCAAGGTTTGCTGCGTAAGGCATTGGAACGTCTTTACCGGTTACGCGCAGAACTGGCGCATCCAGCCAATCGAAGGCTTCGCTCTGAACCTGATAAGCAATTTCAGAGGAAACGGAACAGATTGGGAAGGCTTCTTCTACGGTCACCAGACGGCCTGTCTTGCGAACAGAAGCCAGAACAGTGTCCATATCCAGCGGACGAATGGTGCGCAGGTCGATCAGCTCAACGGAAACGCCTTGTTTCGCCAGCTCATCAACAGCCTGCAGTGCGTAGGTCATGCCAATGCCCCAGGAAACCATGGTCGCATCAGTACCTTCGCGAACGATCTTCGCTTTACCGATTGGCAGAACCAGATCGTCAACTTCCGGCACATCAAAGTGGTGACCGTAAAGGATCTCGTTCTCAAGGAACACAACCGGGTTTGGATCGCGGATAGCAGCTTTCAGAAGGCCCTTTGCATCAGCAGCAGAGTAAGGCTGGATAACCTTGAGGCCCGGAATGGAAGCATACCATGCAGCGTAGTCCTGAGAGTGCTGTGCTGCCACGCGTGCTGCCGCACCGTTTGCACCACGGAACACCATAGGCGCACCCATCTGACCGCCAGACATGTAAAGGGTCTTAGCAGCAGAGTTGATGATGTGGTCAATCGCCTGCATTGCGAAGTTGAAGGTCATGAACTCAACGATTGGGTTCAGGCCTGCCATAGCAGCACCAACAGCAAGACCGGTGAAGCCATGCTCGGTGATTGGGGTATCGATCACGCGCTTTTCGCCGAACTCATCAAGGAGACCCTGAGAGATCTTGTAGGCACCCTGATACTGAGCAACTTCTTCGCCCATCAGGAACACGTTCTCGTTGCGGCGCATTTCTTCAGCCATCGCGTCGCGCAGAGCTTCACGAACGGTCATGCTCACCATTTTGGTGCCCGCAGGAATTTCCGGATCAGCAGGTGCAACGCTGGCAACTGGAGCTGCAGGAGCTGCTGGTGCAGCCGGCGCTTCAGGAGTTGCCGGTGCAGCTGGTGCTTCAGCTGCAGCTGGTGCGGAACCAACCTTATCAGCAGCAGAAGCGTCTTCACCTTCTTCCAGCAGAACTGCGATAGGAGCGTTGACTTTAACTTCTTCAGTGCCTTCAGCAACGAGGATCTTGCCGATCACACCCTCGTCCACGGCTTCCACTTCCATGGTTGCTTTATCGGTTTCGATTTCAGCAATCACGTCACCAGCAGAAACGGTGTCGCCTTCTTTTTTAAGCCACTTGGCCAGCTTGCCTTCTTCCATGGTCGGAGAAAGCGCAGGCATCAAAATTTCAATAGCCATAATTAATTATCCCGACCTTAGAGAACGATGTCCGTGTACAGCTCAGATGGATCCGGCTCAGGATCGTTCTGTGCAAACTCAGCAGAAGCAGCAACAACGCCGCGAACTTCTTTATCGATCGCTTTCAGTTCGTCTTCGGTAGCCCATTCTTTTTCAAGAAGGCGAGCGCGAACCTGTTCAATCGGGTCATGCTCAGAGCGCATCTTCTGGACTTCGTCTTTACTACGGTATTTTGCAGGGTCAGACATGGAGTGACCACGGTAACGGTAGGTGATCATCTCAAGGATGTACGGACCATTGCCTTCACGGCACCATTCCATCGCATAGTCGGTCGCAGCTTTCACCGCGCGCACGTCCATGCCGTCAACCTGAACACCCGGAATGCCGAAGGAAGCACCGCGCTGAGACAGGTCAGTTGTGGAAGATGCACGTTCAATGGAGGTACCCATGCCGTACTTGTTGTTTTCGATCACATAGATCACAGGCAGGTTCCACAGCTTCGCCATGTTGAAGCTCTCGTAAACCTGACCCTGGTTGGCAGCACCATCACCGAAGAACGCCATGGAAACCTTGCCGTTCTCTTTATAGCGGTTAGCAAACGCCAAACCGGTACCAAGAGCAACCTGCGCACCAACGATGCCGTGTCCGCCATAGAACTCCTGTTCTTTGGAGAACATGTGCATGGAACCGCCCTTACCTTTAGACAGACCACCGCGGCGACCAGTCAGTTCGGCCATCACGCCGTTCGGGTCCATGCCACAAGCAAGCATGTGAGCGTGGTCACGGTAAGAAGTGATCATCTGATCACCCTGTTCCTTGGCCATCTCCATTCCAACAACAACAGCTTCCTGACCGATATAAAGGTGACAGAAGCCACCGATCAGACCCATACCGTAAAGCTGACCCGCCTTTTCTTCAAAACGACGGATAAAAAGCATTTCGCGGTAAGCGTTTAGCTCTTCTTCTTTGGAAAATTCTACAAGGTCGGGCACGTTTTTCATCGCACCGCGGGCTTTGGTGGCGCCTTTTGCGCGACCGCCTGAAGACTTGGATTGAGTTCCAGCCATGAGCCTCGTCTCTTTTGACGTGAATTGGTGAAAGCACACTAGCCCCCGCAGCGCTGATTGCCAATATGAGCAAAAACACTTGGGGATTTATGTAAGCTATTGATTTTTATGATATATTCAAGTTAACTCAAATTAGGTTAATTCAATCAAATCAACCTACTTCAAGTTAATACACGCTGATGTTTCAGTTGCGCATGATCGCAACTTCATTCACGTGCGCCAGATTCAGGGAAGCGCGAGCCCTCTCATCCACCATGTCTGGATCAAGGCTCTCCGGGTCAAGCAGCATGACACGGCGTTGTAATTGCAGGCGTTCTGCCCGCAACTCTTCAAGCTCAACTTCCAGAGCAAGGATTTCATGCTCGATCTGTGGTCGACCCACGAGACCCAGCTTACCGTTGAGCGCATGAAATGCAAAGTAGCAAAGCGCACCAATGGCAATTCCCGGCACCAGGAGGTTCTTTAGATAGGAGTGTTTTCGCTGACGTGTGGTAGCTAGCACTGATTGACCTACTCATTACAAAAATGGTCACATGCCCGCACTATTTCACAACGCCCTTAACCAAGAGTTTCCGATAAAACTGAAATTTGGCCATATCTGTTATTTTTTGGAAATTTAAACAATCACGCCCGGCAAGGTCGTTGCGATAATGAGTAGTCCGAATAGCACGCTATTGAAGCTCTATTCTTCGAGAACCTGTGCATGCCTCCCAAACAATCTCTTTAATCGTTTGCAACTCCTATTGAGCACATCTCTTTTTGAGCACGAATATATCCTCAAACAACTCCCGAGAAACCGTCAAAGGAAAGAGGACAGCATATGTTGTGTCAAACAATGGAGCCCCGTATGTCGTGCGACCAGAGCAGCTGGATGTGAAAGACCTCGTTGACAGCTTTTTCTTATCAATAAATTCCACTGCAACGAGGCTTATTTCATCAATCGTTTGCTCATACACAATCTCAGTCGGACCAACGTCCACTTTTCCCTCTCGAATTCGCTTTTCATGCTTTTCTTTATATAGCCTACTCAGCTTTTGTCCCGCCTCCTTCGCAATCTTTGCAGAAGTTGGATTTAGCCGGAATGATGCAAGCACTTTGTCTCTAACCTGACTAGCTTTGATAGACTCAATCTCTGCTAAGTTGATGACAAAGTTCGTACCCAAGTTCTGTGCAGGGAGCTCACATAGACTACGATACTCATTATAAATTTTAAGAGTGCATTGATCAGCTTCTAGAGAGAAGAATCTGTCCGATTTTGAGAAGTCGTCTTTGGCTTTTGCGTTAATTTTCTGAGTAAGCTTATCATCACCTACCAAGCTGTTCTCGGCATACGCCTGCCCCGATGAGATCAGCACGCCCATAAGCAAGAAACTAACAATTGACAGCCAGGACAATCCGACCGACTTGAGAGACAGAGAACTAGGCTTAACCGGCATATTAACTCCTTCTTGCGCGTTTGCCGCCAAAGCCTTTAGCAATGAACACGACAACATACATTTGATATGCTGCGCACATACAATGAAAGCGTTCTGAATGCTATTCAGCGCTCCGCAACAACACAGATAAGTACCCCAAATCTACAGCGTGTTCACTTTTCGTTCTCAAACATGTTCAACTTGCTGGAAACAGATAACAACTCCAGCTTCCCTAAACTAAAAAACGCAGAAATAACACAATCAACGCAAACCAACGCACATAGCAACGCAAAACTGGGATTTCACCGAAACCCCAGCCCACTTAAGCGCTCAAGACAGTGTTTTAGGCGTTTTCAGCAAGGCGGGAGAGTTTGATCAGCACCGCAGCTGTTCCCTTCAACCGATCATCCGCAGACGGCCAGTCGCGGGTCAGCACCACCTTCTGGTCCGGACGGATCTTGGCGAGGATACCTTGTTCCGCGATGTAGGATACCAGCCCCGCCGGATTGTTGAATTCGCCATTACGGAAGGCAATCACAATGCCCTTCGGCCCAGCGTCAATCTTTTCAACATTCGCCTTGCGGCACAGCCCCTTGATGTAGACAATCTTCAGAAGGTGTTGAACTTCCTCAGGAAGTGGCCCGAAGCGGTCAATCATCTCCGCGCCAAACCCATCAATGTCCGCAAGCTCCACGAGGTCCGCCAGACGACGGTAAAGCTCAAGGCGCAGCTGAAGATCCGGCACATAGGTATCGGGGATAAGAACCGGCGTACCGATAGCAATCTGCGGCGACCACTGCTCTTCCTGGAAGTCTTCGCCGCCCGATTTCAGCTGAGCAACCGCCTCCTCCAGCATCTGCTGGTAAAGCTCAAACCCAACCTCTTTAATATGTCCGGACTGCTCTTCCCCCAGCAAGTTACCCGCCCCGCGAATATCCAGATCATGTGATGCCAGCTGGAAGCCAGCACCCAAATTCTCAAGACTTTGCAATACCTTAAGACGCCGTTCTGCCGTAGCAGTCAGCGTCTTGTTGGCAGGAACTGTAAACAAGGCATAGGCTCTTGTCTTAGAACGCCCAACACGCCCTCGGATCTGATAGAGCTGCGCCAGACCAAACATATCCGAGCGGTGCACAATCAAAGTGTTGGCGTTTGGTATGTCCAGACCGGATTCCACAATCGTGGTCGCCAGAAGCACATCAAACTTGCCCTCATAGAAGGCATTCATGATGTCATCCAGTTCCCCCGGAGGCATCTGACCATGGGCAGAAACCACTTTAACTTCAGGTACATTCTCTTCCAGAAACGCCCTCACCTCCGCCAGATCGGAGACACGCGGACACACATAGAAGCTCTGCCCCCCACGATAAAGCTCACGCAGCAAGCTCTCGCGGATAACCATCGGGTCGAACGGGGATATGAAGGAACGTACAGCCAGACGATCCACCGGCGGCGTCGCAATAAGGGAAAGCTCCCGAACACCCGTCAGTGCCAATTGTAGAGTACGAGGAATCGGGGTCGCAGAAAGGGTCAGAACGTGAACATCACTTTTCAGCTCTTTCAACCGTTCTTTATGCTTCACCCCAAAGTGCTGCTCCTCATCGATAATCAGAAGCCCCAAGTCCCTGAAACCAATAGCCTTCCCAAGGAGCGCATGCGTACCGACCACGACATCGACAGAGCCATCCTTCAGGCCCTTCTTGGTCTCAGACAGCTCCTTACCGGGGACAAGTCGTGAAGCCTGGCGCACAACAATAGGCAGTCCGTTAAAGCGATCCGCAAACGTCCGGTAATGCTGGCGCGCCAAAAGCGTCGTCGGCACGACAACCGCCACCTGCCGGCCAGACATCGCCGCCAAAAACGCAGCTCTCAGAGCAACTTCCGTCTTACCAAAGCCCACATCACCACAAACCAACCTGTCCATAGGACGCCCGGACGCCATGTCATCAAAGACAGATTCAATCGCCGTCAGCTGATCATCAGTCTCGTCATAAACAAACCGCGCCGCAAACTCGTCGTAAGCCCCTTCAGGTGCCGTAATCGCAGGAGCAGTCCGCAAAGCGCGTTCCGCAGCAATCTTGATCAGGCCATCGGCAATCTCAAGAATGCGCTTTTTCATCTTGGCTTTACGGGCCTGCCATGCCCCGCCACCAAGCTTATCTAACTGAACTTCCTGATCTTCTGAGCCATAGCGCGTCAGCAGCTCAATGTTCTCAACTGGCAGATAAAGCTTGTCCGACCCCGCATACTGCAGCTCCAGACAATCATGCGGCGCCCCAACAGCTTCAATAGTTTTCAGCCCAATAAACCGGCCAATACCATGCTCCACATGCACAACCAGATCACCCGGAGACAATGCAGAGGCTTCAGTAAGAACATTGGCGCCTTTGGACTTACGCCGACGCTGACGCACCAGACGATCACCGAGGATGTCTTGTTCCCCGATGAAGGCCAGATCATCAATCTCAAAGCCGTGCTCAAGTCCAAGGATGATCAATGCAGTCTGCCCAGCGGGAACTTTGCCAAGCTCTCCAGAGTTCCCAGCATACCCAGTGCGGTCCAATCCATGATCGCTAAGAACCTGCGTCAGACGTTCACGAGAGCCTTCACTCCAACAGGAAAGAACCGCCCTCTTCCCATCCTTGGCAAGCGCAGTCACATGCGTGGAAAGCGCATCAAAGATATTCACGTCACCAGCAGCACGTTCCGCTGCAAAGTTACGTCCCTGACGCCCCCCCATATCAATGGCGGTCTTCCCTGTTCCCGGAGGCATAGCAAACGGGGACAACTGCGCAGAGGCTCTGTCAGCCACACATGTATTGAACTCGGTTTCCTGAAGATAGATCGCTACTGGTGGAATGGGCTTATACGGCACACCTGAAGAGAGAGCTTTGTTGTTCAGGCCATCCTGACGCGCCCCAAAGTGTTCTTCTATCTGTTCCAGCCGCTCTTTGATCATATCCTCGGCATTGGCATCCAGAACAACTGGGGTTTCGCCGATATAATCAAACAGGGTCGCAAGGTTTTCATGGAACAGCGGCAGCCAGTGTTCCATCCCCGCATAGCGACGTCCTTCACTGATGGACTGATACAGAACATCATCCGGCCCGGAAGCGCCAAACGCTGTCACGTAGTTTCTGCGGAAGCGCGAGATTGTCTCTGGCTCAAGAATGATCTCGCTCATAGGAACGAGAGTAAGTCCCTTCTTCTGTGCGAGCGTACGTTGACTATCCGTATCAAAAGAACGAATGGATTCCAGCGTATCACCAAAGAAGTCCAGACGAACCGGCTCTTTGGTGGCAGGCGAGAACAGATCAATAATCCCCCCGCGCACGGCATATTCACCGGTCTCCCGAACAGTAGGCGTACGGGCGAAACCATTCACTTCCAGCCACTTGATAATCTTGTCCGGATTTATCCGATTGCCTGGCGTGAAAGACAGAATATGGTTGGAGGTCCAGTCTCGCACCGGCATCCGCTGCAAAGCCGCGTTGACCGTTGTGATCAGCACAAACTTCTTTTTCTTCGGCAGTCCCTTCGCCAGCCGAAGCAGCGTCAGCAACCGACGCGCAACAATCGCTCCATGCGGGGATACGCGGTCATAGGGCAAGCAATCCCATGCAGGCAGTTGCAGCACTTCCACATCCGGTGCAAAGAAGCCCAGAGCCTCCGTCAGCGCTGCCATCCGCGTTGCATCCCGCGCCACATAGGTCAGCGCAAGGCCGCCCTCCTCAATCTCAGAGAGGATCTTTGAAAGCACATAGGCCTCAGCTCCATCCGGGACAGAAGCGAGCGTTATGTTTTCACTTTTCTTGAGCAAACTTTCAAACACGGGCGGGGCAACCTTATTATTTCAAATCTTTCTCGGACAAATATGGCACCTGAACAGCTCCTATCCAGATGCCCAAGAGCACTTAGCTGTCGCTCTTATCCTTGTAGTAATCCAGGATCTTACGGAACAGTTCTGTATTGGCCTCGTCCGGTACTGGTTTGGTGCCAATGAACCAGGAGAACAGATCCTGATCATGGTGCTGCAGGAACACTTCCAGCTCATCCAGCTCTTCGTCATTCATCTGCGCAATATGCTTCTCAACATAGCCACCAAGCATGATATCCATTTCCTTCATACCACGATGGTGACAACGGAAAACGATACGCTTTCTCCGGTTATCAAGCTCAATGTTCTCGTTTTGATCTTCGCTCTGCGCACTATGATCCATCGTCATTCCCCTAGAAGGTCTCTGATCCCTGTCACTATCTGCAAATAGATAGGGCCAAATCGTTTCGCCTGTATACAACCCTTATTTTCATCTGTCAGTGTTTTCTTAAGGGCGTTGCACAAATCACGGGAACATGGCACAGATCAGGCTAGCTGTTCACGTTATGGTCTATATGGTATGCGCCCTACTCGCCTTGATCCTCTTTTCGCTTCTGTCACCAAGCTCCCGGGCATTGGCCCCAAGATCGCGAAGACCATAACAAACCTGCTTGTCGGCAGCCCGGATCGCGAAGCCCGGATCTCAGATCTTCTCTTCCATGTACCGGTCAACGTTATCGACCGACGCTTGCGCCCAGGTGTCGCCGCTTCTCCGGAAGGCGAAATCGTAACGCTGGTTCTTCATATCGACCAGCACCGCGCACCGCCACGCGGCAGCCGTGCTCCCTACAAGGTTCTGGCGCACGATGAGACCGGAGCAATTGAGCTGGTCTTCTTCCACGCACGCGGAGATTATCTGCAACGCGCTCTGCCGGTTGGCGAAAAGCGTATCATCTCCGGCAAGGTCGAGTGGTTCAACGAACGCGCCCAGATGGTGCACCCGGACCATATGGTCTCTGAGGAAGAAGCCGAGAACTTGCCGCTTGTAGAGCCGGTTTACCCAATGACAGCCGGCCTTGCCTCCAAAACGCTCCAGCGCGCTATGGGCACTGCGCTGCAGTTCCTGCCTCAAATGCCGGAGTGGCAGAACAAAGAGTTTGTAGAGCAACGCAATTTCCCGCCATTTGACGTCGCCCTACGCTCCATTCACAAGCCGGAAGACGCCAGAGATCTGGCACCGGAAGGATTGGCTCGCGCCCGTCTGGCTTATGACGAGTTTCTCGCCAACCAACTTGCCCTTGCACTGGTTCGCAACTCATTGCGTCACATGGGCGGCAAAGCCCGCAAAGGCAATGGCTCCTTGCGCCGGAAGATCCTCGCTGCACTTCCGTTTGAGTTGACTGGTGGTCAGGAAGACGCACTGAAAGAAATCTTCGCTGATCTGGAAGAACCAACCCGCATGCTGCGCCTCCTGCAAGGCGATGTGGGCTCCGGTAAAACCGTCGTCGGCCTCATGGCGATGGCAGCAGTCATCGAAACCGGCGGTCAGGCCGCCATGATGGCGCCAACCGACATTCTCGCCCGTCAGCACTTTGCTTCTATGAAACCGCTCTGCGATGCCGCAGGCATCCGGGCAGCCGTCCTATCCGGCAAAGACACCGCCAAAACCAAACGGGAAATCGGCGAAGCATTGGAAACGGGCGAGATCGATCTGATTGTCGGCACCCACGCCTTGTTCCAGTCCACCGTCAATTTCAAAGATCTCGGCATCACAATCGTCGACGAACAGCACCGCTTCGGCGTTCACCAGCGTCTAGCGCTCTCTTCCAAGGGCGCTCATGTGGATGTGCTAGTCATGACAGCAACTCCAATCCCACGCACCCTCGTCCTCTCTTATTTCGGCGACATGGACGTCTCCCGCCTGACCGACAAACCCAAAGGCCGCCAGGAAATCAAAACGGTCTCCATCTCACTAGATCGCATTGGCGAAGTGGTAGAACGCCTGCGCGCCATGATCACTCAGGGCCAGAAGATCTATTGGGTCTGCCCACTGGTGGAGGAATCTGAAAAGATTGACCTTGCTGCAGCGGAAGAACGCTTCAACGACCTGCAAAACGCACTGGGTCCAGTGGTCGCCCTCGTTCATGGCCGACAGAAAGCCGATGAGAAGCAAGCAGCCATGGACGCCTTCAAGAACGGCGACGCCCGTGTGCTCGTCGCCACCACAGTGATCGAGGTTGGTGTTGACGTTCCTGACGCAACCATCATCGTCATTGAACACGCAGAGCGCTTCGGCCTTGCCCAGCTTCACCAGCTCCGTGGCCGTGTAGGCCGTGGCAGCCTTGCATCGTCCTGTCTATTGCTCTTTAAAGCCCCATTGAATGAGACAGCGGCTTCCCGCCTCAACATTCTGCGCCAAACCAACGATGGCTTCCTGATTGCGGAAGAAGACCTGCGTCTGCGCGGTGAAGGTGAGCTTCTCGGCACACGGCAGTCCGGCTCTCCGGGCTTCAGGCTGGCTTCCATTGAAGATCACGCCGACCTTATGGAAATCGCAAGAGATGATGCCAAGCTCATTATGGCTACAGACCCGGAGCTGGAAACAGAAAGAGGCGACGCCTTGCGCCACCTCCTGTATCTCTTCGCCAGAGACGAAGCTATCAAACTGCTCAGAGCGGGCTGAGTTACTCAGCTGCGACGGTCTCGGAGCCGTCGCCGTCTTTCTTCGCCTTCTTACGCTGATGCGCTTCAACAGCCTTCTTGTCTTCACCTTCCAGAAGCTTCGGATACTCCGGGCTGACAAGACCAGCAGAAATCACAAGCTTTGCAGCATCTTCAACGCTCATGGAAAGCTCAATGATGTCATCACGCGGCACAAACAGCAAAAAGCCTGAGGTTGGGTTTGGCGTGGTTGGCAGAAAGACTGAAACTGTATCTGCTTCATCTTTCAGACGCGCCGCCACTTCCCCCTTGGTATCGGTGGCAAGAAACACAATCGCCCACAAACCTTTGCGCGGATACTCAACCAAGCCAGCTTTGGTGAAGTTGCGCCCGCTATCATTCAAAACAGTCTCAAAGATCTGCTTGAGCGCAGAATAAAGATTACGCACCAGCGGCATACGGCCCAGAATGGACTCGCCAAAGCTGATGAGCGACCGGCCAGCAATGTTAGCGGTCAGAAAACCGATGACGGTAATCGCAAGCAGCGCAGCAAAAAGCCCAAAGCCAGGCACTTCAACCGGCAAATAATTATCTGGATTGTAAATAGATGGCAGAAACGGCTTAACCCAGCCATCAATCAACTGGATAAGCGACCAACTCAGGTACAAGGTGATACCCACCGGACCCGTAATAACAAGGCCAGTAAAGAAGTAGTTCCTGAGCCGCGTCATGAACCCAACGCGCTTCGGCTTTTTATCCCCGTCAGATCCCATCGGCCATACTTTCTTATTTCGGGAACCATCCGCATTATGTCTGCGGCAAGCTGCAGATATATCCGTGCTTCTTTACGAACTAGTGTATTTTGTAGGTTTTGCAAGTTCCCCTTGAAAAAGAATTCACGCTTCTCATGTAATGGGGTGGATATGTTAGCCACGGTCGCCTTTTGTCGCGGCAATAGCCAGATTCCAACTATTGTCAGCACTCATAAACAAGGCGTATAAGGCAGAAACTGCTTGCCAGAAGTGGAGCACCCTGTGAAAAAGCTATTCTACATGACGCTTGGATTAGCCCTTGTGGCCACAGGGATCATTGGCATCTTTCTGCCGCTGCTGCCAACAACAATTTTCTTCATCCTCGCAGCAGGTTGCTTTGCAAAATCAAACCCGCGCTTGGAAAACTGGATCCTGACGCACCCGAAAATCGGCCCAAGTGTCATCCAGTGGCAGGAACATAAAGTCATCCCGAAAAAAGCAAAGGTCTTCGCCTTCACCGGCCTGACCTTCGGCTACCTGATGTTCCTGAAGATGTCCCACCCGACAATCCTGCTGGCTGTCACCGTCGCCCTCATCATGTGCGCCATAGCCGCCTACATCGCCAGCCGCCCCTCAAAACCAATGCCGACCTGAAAGTCAGCTGGCAAGCCTGACAGCCCAACAACAACATCCCCAAAACAAAAAAACGCGGAGCAATAAGCCCCGCGCTTTAAAAATTTCAGCATTCCACCCGCTTATTCAACGGTAACGGACTTTGCCAGGTTGCGTGGTTGGTCTACGTCGGTGCCCATGAACACGGCGGTGTGGTAGGAGAGCATCTGCAGTGGCAGGGCGTAGATGAGTGGAGCGACGATTTCCGGAAGCTCTGGTAGGATGATCATCTGGTTGGCAGCAACACCGGCCGCCTCAGCGCCCTTTTCATCCGTGAACAGAGCAATCTCACCACCACGGGCAGCTACTTCCTGCATGTTGGAGACGGTCTTCTCGTAAACACCATCAAATGGCGCAACGACCAGAACCGGCATGTTCTCATCAATCAACGCGATCGGACCATGCTTCAGCTCGCCCGCTGCATAGCCTTCTGCGTGAATGTAGGAGAGCTCCTTCAGCTTCAACGCACCTTCCAGAGCAAGTGGGAAGCTTGTGCCACGACCGAGGAACAGCGCATGATGCTTCTTGGACATCCATGGCGCTAGCTTTTCGATCTGAGGTTCCAGCTTCAGAGCCTGCATAGCATGTGCAGGCAGCTCGGAAAGCGCACCAACCAGCTCTTTTTCCTGAGCTTCACTTAGATGTCCACGCTGGCGACCAGCCAGCACAGCAAGGCTTGCAAGAACAGCCAGCTGACACGTGAAGGCCTTCGTTGACGCAACACCGATTTCCGGCCCGGCAAAGATCGGGAAGATCAGATCAGATTCACGTGCAATCGTGCTTTCAGAAACGTTCACAACCGCACCGATGGTCATGCCCTGCTCTTTACAGTAGCGCAGTGATGCCAGCGTATCTGCTGTTTCACCGGACTGAGAAATGAACAGCGCCAGATCACCTTCACCCAATGGCATTTCGCGGTAGCGGAACTCGGAGGCAATGTCGATATCAACTGGCAGGCGAGCATACTTCTCAAACCAGTACTTAGCAGTCAGACCCGCATAGTAAGCCGTACCACATGCGGAAATGACAAGGCGATTGATCTTGGAGAAGTCAAAATCATTGCCTTCTGGCAGAGTGACCTTACCCTCATTGAACTTCAGATACTGAGAGATCGCATGACCCAGCACTTCTGGCTGCTCATGGATTTCTTTGGCCATGAAGTGGCGGTAGTTGCCCTTGTCCATCATGGTGGAGCTGACGCTGGACGTTTGCACTACACGCTCAACAGCAGCGTTGTTCTCATCAAAGATCTGCGCACCGGCACGGGTCAAAACAACCCAATCACCTTCTTCAAGGTAGCTGATGCGGTCTGTAAACGGGGACAGAGCAATCGCATCAGAACCAAGGAACATCTCACTTTCGCCATACCCAACAGCAAGCGGGGAACCGCGGCGAGCGCCGATCATCAGGTCGTCCTGATCAGCAAACAGAATTGCCAGTGAGAACGCACCTTTCAGGCGACCAAGAACAGCAGCAACAGCATCCTGTGGGGATTTGCCAGTTTTCACTTCAAGTGAAATCAGGTGCGCAACAACTTCAGAGTCCGTCTCGGTTGAAAGTTTCACACCGGCACTGCGCACATCTTCACGCAACTCCAGGAAGTTTTCGATAATACCGTTATGCACGACCATCACGCCATCAGCAGCGTGTGGGTGTGCATTTTCTACAGTTGGTGCACCGTGAGTTGCCCAACGGGTGTGGCCAATGCCACTTGTGCCGGAAAGAGGCTTGTCTTCCAGCAACGCTTCCAGATTGCGAAGTTTACCCTTCGCACGGCGGCGATTAAGGTCACCGCCAACAACAGTTGCAATACCTGCAGAGTCATACCCGCGATACTCAAGCCGTTTCAGCGCATCTACCAGCAGTGGTGCAACAGGTGTCTGCCCCAAAATACCGACAATACCGCACATAAGTGTTCTCCTTGAAATCCCACCTCGCAACTGATGCGAGCATCAACTTTTGGCCAAGTCTTTAGCCTGATGCACCGCTGCGAGGGAAATCAATCCGTGTTTCGTTTCGTTACAGCTTGAGGATAATTGAGCAAGCACGCTGCTAACCTCAGCAGCGTGCAACATTATTGCTCAGCCCTTTCTTGAAGCTTTAGCCGCAGCGAGCATTTCACGCATCACTTTGGCGCGGCCTTCCTTGTTCACCTGCTGACCACGCCCAATCGCCAACGCGTTCTCAGGCACATCGGAAGTCAGCACAGAGCCCGCAGCAACAAAGGCACCATCACCAAGGGTCAGAGGCGCCACCAGCACGCTGTCAGAGCCGATAAAGCTACCAGCCCCAATGTCTGTGTGATGCTTCAGGTAGCCGTCGTAGTTACAGGTGATCGTGCCGGCCCCGATGTTGGACTTGGCACCAACCCGCGCATCGCCAATGTAGGAAAGGTGGTTGACCTTCGCACCGCTCTCAACCTTGGCATTCTTGATCTCAACAAAGTTGCCGATATGAGCACCTTCTCCGATATCCGCACCCGGACGCAGTCGTGCATAAGGACCAACCGTGGCATCCGCACTCACATGTGCCTTTTCAAGATGAGAAAACGCACGAATGCGAGCACCGTTGTCAACATGAACTCCCGGACCAAACACGACGTTCGGCTCCACCACAACATCTGGATCGATCTCAGTGTCCCAGGAGAAGTAGACAGTTTCCGGCGCCTGCAAGGTCACACCGTTTTCCATGAAGGTCTCGCGTTGAACTTGCTGGAACACAGCTTCACAAGAGGCCAGCTGAGAGCGATTGTTGATACCTTGCACTTCCTTCTCATCAGCCAGTTCAGAAACAACACGCATGCCTTTGCTGCGCGCCACTTCCACAGCGTCAGTCAGGTAATACTCACCCTTGGCGTTGTCGTTTTTGATCTCGGAGATCAGGTCTGGCAATGCTGAGCCTTTGAACGCCATGATGCCAGCGTTGCACAGTGTGACTCTGCGTTCTTCGTCAGTTGCTTCTTTTTCTTCACGGATCGCAACAAGTTCGCCATCGTTTTCCAGAAGACGGCCATATCCAAACGGATCGTCCGCCTCAAAGCCCAGAACCACAACATCAGCACCACCAGAAAGGCGCTCGCGCAGACGATGCAGCGTATCTGCCTTCACCAGTGGTGTATCTCCAAAAAGAACCAGAACGTGATCTGAAGCAGCCTTGTAAGCGTCCTCAGCCGCTTTTACGGCATGGGCTGTTCCAAGACGGTCAACCTGTACATGGCAGGTCGCGTGAGGCACCCGAATGGCGACATGCTCTTCCAGCTTCGCCATCTCTGGGCCAACCACAACAGCAACCTTGTCAGCACCTGCGTGGACGACGGAGTTCAGCACGTGGCCAACAAGCGGCAGCCCGCCAATCTCGTGCATCACCTTTGGCAGGGCCGAACGCATACGCGTTCCCAATCCAGCAGCCAGAACAATTGCCAAACAAGAACTATTGGACATGCAAACCCCTTGGGTAACTTGAAATCAAAACTGACAGGCAACCTGCACCAGAGCTTTGGCATTTCAAAGGACATCCCTTTGCTTTCACCAAGAAAATCAGCGCACCCATTAGAAGTAGCAGATAGTGTTTAATACATCTTTTTCAGGTTGCGTTTGCACTTTGTTAACCATAAAAAATCAAGTTAATACATATAGTTAGGATTAGATTCGAATACGAGGCGACTGGAAGCGTTGCGACTTCCTCATAAAATCAACGAGTTACGGCAAGAACCGAAAGTACTGCGAGAACGTGTGACCGTTCTGGCATGGGGTATTGCTGCGCTCTCGTTCGTCGCCCTCGCCGCCTCCGCAGTGCAGATGCCAGGCAAGTTTGCAGCTCAAACACCCCATTTTACCCAGGCAATAATTCCACTCCCAGCGCCCGGTCCTGTGACCACAACAGCCTCGATTGGTGGACAAACAGCACAAAATGCCTTCCAGATTTATGGTGGAGCTCGCGAAAAAGCCGAATCACAACAGGAACTGCAGAACACAAAAGAGCTTCGGGCCGTGCGCGATGAGATCGTTTCTCTCCGCCGCTCCATGCTGCGCCTGACAGAGCAAAACCGCAGATTGTCGAGCAAGCTGAAGGCGCTGGATAAAGCTGCAAGCCAAGCGCAGACTGAAACCAAAGCCACTCCGAAACCGGCAGTCACTGCATTAAAACCGAAGCAAAAACCGACAACGCCGATCGAAACGCTACCAGCGCCAGAGCTTTCTGCAGCAAAGCCGCAACCACAGACACCCGGTCCATTGCCAGAGATGAAACTCTCAGAACTGGCGGAAATCAAAGAAACCACTCTGCCGGATGCATCCGTACCTGAAACTGTCGCATCAATCCCGGCAAAGGCTGAACTACCTGAGTTTCACAAGACCCCGGCAGCAGGTAAACTCAGCCAGTCGGGCCGTCGCAAGATTGTGCGCACCTCCTTCGCGGTTGACTTGGGCAGCTTTGACAATACCAACGCGCTTAACAGCCAGTGGCAAAAACTCAAGGACAACAATCCTCTCCTGCTGGGTGACCTGAAGAAACGGGTCTCAACTACTGATGTTGACGGAGCAACGCAGTTCACATTGACAGCGGGCCCATTCTTCAACGCGGCAGACACCGCTGTGGTCTGCGCAAGACTGGTGCGAGAAAAAGTCAATTGCTCGCCAACCATTTTCCAATAAGTTAGCTTCATCTTTCTGCACCTGAGATTGGGACCAGCCACGCTAACACTGGCGTGAACAACCCCAGCCTTTCAGGTCATTTCGGAATACCACGCGTGTCTCATTCTCCTTCGAGCTCAAATTGGGCCTCAACATATGCCCTGTTGTTTCTCATGCCCGTTTTCATGAGCTCCAATATCATTATTGCCAAGCCAGCCATTGCCTATACGGAGCCGTGGACCCTCGCCTTTTTCAGATGGGGTCTGGCCTCTCTCATCCTGTTGCCGTTTACATATCGCGAGCTGAAAAGAAGCCTACCGATCATCCGCAAGAACCTGAAGCTCCTCGGCTTTATGGCTTTCCTCGCCATGTGGATCTGCGGTGCCATCGTCTATCTGGCCCTGAAAGAAACATCAGCCACCAACGGAACGCTGATCTACTCCGCAGCCCCTGCTCTGATCCTCGCCCTTGAATGGCTCTTCAGGGGCCGTGCAGTGGCCATGCGAGAACTTGTCGGCATCTCACTGGCCATCATCGGTGTCTTCGTGATTGTCACCAAGGGCTCGCTGGGGAACTTGCTCAGCCTGCAACTGAACAGCGGCGACTTGCTCTTTGCGCTGTGTACACTCAGTTGGGCGATCTATTCCGTGCTCATCAAGAAGAGCCAGCTGCAAAGCATCTCGACAGCACCACTGTTCACGATCCTTGCCATCCTCGGCACGCTCATCCTCGCACCATTCGCAGTCGCTGAGATGGCAATCACATCGTCTGTGCCAAACACAGGCGAAGTCTGGATGTCGATCGCAGGTGTAGCACTGGTCGCATCTGTTGCTTCGTTCCTCACCTACCAGTTCAGCATTCGTCTGGTCGGCCCATCCATCGCAGGCATGTTCATGTATCTCATGACACCTTACGGCGTTGGCATGGCAGTTCTGTTTCTGGGTGAGAAACTGCAGACATTCCACTACCTCGGCTTCGCGCCGATCATGGCGGGTCTCTTGCTTGCAACACTCCCGGCCAGCGTCTTCCGGAAAAAGGCTAGCGCCTAGGACGCGAAAGCAATTAGCTCTAAACGCAAAAAAGCAGGCCCCGGGCCTGCTTTTTCATTTCATCATTTATAGAGCGATTTAGCCGATCTGGGAGAAAACAGGGAAAGTTTCCAGCAGCCAGAAAGAGAATGCCTGAATGTAACCGGTCAGGAAGCCCACACCGGTAAGCACCAGAAACGCACCCATGACTTTCTCTACAGTGCCCATATGTTTGCGGAAGCGCGCCATGAAGCCCATGAACGGTCCAGCAAACATCGCAGCAATCATGAACGGCACACCGATACCCAGCGCATAAGCTGCCAGCAGGATTACGCCCTGATTAACGGAAGCCTGTGTACCAGCAATCAGAAGAATACTTGCCAGAACCGGACCAATGCACGGGGTCCAGCCAAAGCCGAACGCAAGACCCATCAAATAAGCCCCACCAAAGCCGCCCGGCTGGCGATCAATCTGCACACGCGCTTCGCGGTAAAGAAAACCGATCTTGAACGCACCAAGGAAATGCAGACCCATGATGATGATCATCGCACCTGCCACATAAGCAAGGTACTGAGAGTACTGCAGCACGAACTGACCAAGGAACGAAGCACTTGCACCAAGCAGCACAAACACGGTTGAGAACCCGGCCACAAAACACATGGCCGCAATCATAACCCTGTTGCTCTGCGCTGCGCTTTTATCTTTGCTTGTCACCTCTTCAATGGACAGACCAGCGATGTATCCAAGATAAGGCGGCACCAGCGGTAAGACGCAGGGAGAAACAAACGACAAAATGCCCGCGAAAAATGCGCCCCATAGGGTGATGTCTTGCAACATGTAGCTTTCCTAATTCCGTTTGGAATGCATCCTGAAGGACCTGACGCTGACACGCATGATGGCGTGACAAAGTTCTGGTCCGGCAACAGATGACCAACGCTTATATATACAATTTTGCTGAAAGTTGGATGTGTTTCGTCAAACAGGCAAGAAAATCTGCGACACATTTTGGTGAACGGCGGATAGAAACACGCAACCACCGTCCACCAGAAACACTAGAAGTGACTTTTACTTGTCACGAACAACCAGAACAGACTGGTTGGCATGGCGCACAACGCGCGCCGCATTCGGCCCCAGAAGGAAGTCCTTCAGCTCAGGGCGATGCGAGGAAAGAACAATCAGATCCGTGCCCAACTTATCAGCTGCGCTGGTGATCTCTTCATAGATCGTTCCATGGGCAATATGCCCTTTCACATCCAGCTCCTCATCAGGAAGTTGCGTATCCAGAAACTCTTCAAGAGCTTCACGGGTACGCTCCAGAGCTTCGGTTTCAAATTCGCGAGCAAAATAGCCGCCAACAATAGATTTGCCAAAATCTGGCAGTACCGTCACCACATGCAGCTGAGCCTTGTAATGACGAGCCAGATCAACAGCCACGGGAAGCGCAGTTTTCCAGCTGCTTTCTTCGTTCAGATCCAAAGGCAGCAAGATATTGGAGTACATTTCCCAACTCCTCAAAAAATTATAGTTTTATGGCACAGCCCGCTTAAAAAGCGGGCTGAGTTTGGCGTCGGCGTTGAAGCATAACAACCAGCAAGAGCAAGAGTATCGCAGGAATGTAGAACAATTCCTTCGGCATACGCTCTGCTTCCACCTGAGAGCTTAGGATTGAAACCGGAACATCTCCGTAAAAATCAAAGCCCTGCAGTTTTTCAGCAAACGTTGTGCCTGGGAATGGCTCATCGAGGATCAGCTTGCCATCATCTTCCATGGTGACAAGACCAGCAGCCTCAAGCCGTGCATCAGCACCCTGCTCTTCTCCAATAGTTAGCGGCAATGTCAGCGTCAGGATTTTATCCATGTCATCAAAATCCGGACCTGCGAGGTTAAGACGCACTATTTCACCCGGCTGCGCATCGCTGACCATCTCAAGAATGGCTGGACCTGTGACAGTTACGTACTCGTCCTGCACCTGATTGAGCCAGAAGCCCGGACGGAACAGAGAAAATGCCACGAGCAGCAGAACCAACGATTCCCAAAGACGGGAACGGGCAAAGAAGTAGCCCTGCGTTGCCGCAGCAAACAGCATCATCGCCACTACAGAGACAATGAAGACAAAGACCGCCTGAAGAGGCTCAACATCGATCAACAAAAGATCGGTGTTGAAGATGAACAGGAACGGCAGCGCCGCTGTACGCAAGGAGTAGATGAAGCCCTGAACACCAGTCTTGATCGGATCACCACGGCTGATCGCAGCAGCGGCAAAAGCCGCAAGCCCTACAGGTGGCGTCACATCCGCCATGATGCCGAAGTAGAAGACGAAGAAGTGAACAGCAATCAGCGGTACGATAAAGCCAGTCTGCTCACCAAGCTGCACCACAACAAGTGCCATCAATGAGGACACCACGAGGTAGTTAGCGGTGGTAGGCAAGCCCATACCAAGGATCAAGCTCATCACAGCAACGAGGAACAGCATTGCAAGTAGATTGCCACCTGAAAGGAATTCAACCAGTTCAGCAATCATCTGGTGCATACCGGTCAGGGACACAGTACCCACGATGATACCCGCAGCAGCTGTTGCAACAGCAATACCGATCATGTTGCGTGCGCCGCCAATCATGCCTTCAGCAAAATCAACGATACCCTGCCATACGCGGCCAGTCTGAGACTCCCCACGGAAGAAAGCTTTGATTGGGTGCTGGGTTACAACAATAAAGATCATCGCCATTGTCGCATAAAACGCTGACAGAGACGGTGAGAAGCGCTCAACCAGAATACACCAGATCAGAACAACAATCGGCAGAATGTAGTAGTAGCCAGTACGACCAACATCACCAGCAGCCGGCAGTTCTTTAATAGGCGCATTCGGATCATCCACTTCAAGGTCAGGAACCTGAGCTGCGATGTAAACAAGGAAGAGATAGCCAGCACCAAACAGCGCCAGAACCACTGGGAATGTCAGAGACGGGAACGCCGTCTTAGTCCAACCCAGACCGTAGTAAACCGCAGCACCAACAATGGTGATACCGATAAAGCCAGTCAGAACGCCGATCAGACGCTGCATCACAGTGACATGCACAGGAGGCTTAGGCAGGCCTTTCAGGTTCATCTTCAGCGCTTCCAAGTGAACGATATACACCAGAGCGATGTAAGAGATTACCGCTGGAATGAAGGCGTGAATAACAACCTGATGGTAACTGGTACCGGTGAACTCCGCGATCAGGAACGCTGCAGCACCCATCACAGGCGGCATCAACTGACCATTCACGGAAGACGCAACCTCAACAGCACCCGCCTTTTCAGCCGGGAAGCCAGTGCGCTTCATCAGCGGAATAGTAAAGGTACCAGTGGTCACAACGTTCGCGATGGAAGAACCGGAGTAAAGACCACTCATCGCAGAAGCAAGAACCGCCGCTTTCGCCGGACCACCGCGCAGGTGACCGAGAAGCGCGAACGCTGCTTTGATGAAGTAGTTACCTGCACCCGCCTTCTCCAGCAGAGAGCCGAAGAGAACGAACAGGAAGATCATGGAAGCCGAGACGCCGACAGCAACACCAAAGACGCCCTCCTCCTGGATCCAGTAGTGCCACATGGCCTTACCGTAGGAAGCGCCGCGCCACTGAATAACTTCAGGCAGGAAGGAAGAGTTGCCGAACATGGCATAGCCGACAAAAATCGCCGCAACGATCACAAGCGGCAGGCCAAGGCTTCGGTAAACCGCGATCGCAAGCACAGTCAGGCCAGTAGTGGCCACAATCAGATCCATCTGAGTTGGAAGACCGGCGCGATTAGCGATTTCGGACCGCATGATTACAAGGTAGAGACAAGCCGCAGCGCCTAAAAATGCAAGGACCCAGTCATACCACGGTATGGTGTGACGCGGGCTGCGGGAAAACAGAGGGTATGCAAAAGCTGCAAGCACCAGACCAAAGGCCAGGTGAATGTTTCTGACTGCAGAGTTGTTGAAGATGAGATTGATGCCAAAGGTATCATTCAGCCAAAACGGAACATTCGACGCCACGTAGAGCTGAAAAACAGACCAGAAAAAGGCAATGGCCGCAATCATTGTGCCTAAGCCGCCAGAAAGGCTTCGTGCACCGGTATCTGCCTGAGCGACCAGTTCCTGCGCATCAACTTGCGCCTTGTGTCGTTCTGGACTCATTCGCACCCCCAAATACAGTTCCCCCTTTGCCTTAGCTGTAAAGGCAGAGCAAGAAACCTACTAAATCTCATAGAAAACCAAAAAATGCGGGGCTAGAGCCGCCCCGCATTATAGAAAAACCGGATAGATTACATCCAGCCGCGTTCTTTGTAGTACTTAACCGCACCGTCATGCAGAGGAGCTGTCAGGGAATCCTTGATCATCTCTTCTTCTTTCAGGTTTTTGAATGCTGGGTGCAGCTTTTTGAAGTCATCGAAGTTTTCGAATACGGACTTCACGATGGTGTAAACAACATCGTTAGGCACAGCAGCGGAAGAAACGAAGGTTGCGCCAACACCAAAGGTGTTGATGTCTTCTGCGTTGTTGTACATGCCTGCTGGGATAGTTGCTTTACGGTAGAAGGAGTATTTGTCGACCAGATCGTCGATCGCTTTACCTTCAACGTTCACCAGCTGCGCATCACAGGTGCTTACAGTTTCCTGAGTAGATGCGGATGGGTGACCCACCAGCCAGTAGTAAGCGTCGATCTTGCCGTCACAAAGTGCAGCACCAGCTTCAGCGGACTTCAGCTCGGTTGCCAGAGCCAGATCGCCCTTGTTCACGATGCCTTCTTTTTCAAGAAGCTGCCAAGTCGCATACTGACCGGAACCTGGGTTACCGATATTGACTTTTTTGCCCTTCAGGTCGGTGTAGTTGTTTACGCCGGAACCTTTAGCAGCAAGCATTGTTACTGGCTCAGGGTGTACGGAGAATACGGAGCGCAGCTCGCCGAAAGGCTTGCCGTCCCACTGAGAGCGACCTTCGTATGCGTTCGCCTGAACGTCAGACTGAGCAACACCAAACTCAAGCTCACCATTCTGGATGGTGTTGATGTTGTAAACAGAACCACCAGTGGATTCTACAGAACAACGGATGCCGTGCTCTTTACGGGTCTTGTTTACAAGACGACAGATCGCACCACCGGTTGGGTAGTAAACACCGGTAACACCGCCGGTGCCGATGGATACGAAACGATTTTCTGCCGAAGCTCCAGTTGCAACGCTAACCGCAATCAGCGCAGCTCCAACTGCAACATTGCTAAGTTTCATACGAACCTCCACTTAAGTTGTAATTGCGCGATCCCGTAACTCACGGTATCGCGAATAGGAAATCTTGGCATTTTAACCATCAGACACGCCTATTTCCCACTGGCACAGAATGAATGATGCCAAAAGCGGTGAAATACGTACACATCTATTGCTTGGATTACCAGTAAACTCTCAAAACTGCCGGTGACGTCCAAGCCGCACGCCAAATCACCTAACAAACTGATTCAAAAATACTTTTTCAGATATATGAGCATTTCGCACACGCGAAAGCCCCACAGATATTTCACGAAAAACTGCCAAAATTCAGGTGATACACCAGCAAACTGCCGATTGCTTCCACAAAATAGTATACTAAGGTATTACAGATTTTGCGAAGTATCACGCTTCATTTAGAGCAGCGATCCTACGTTATTTCACCTAGAGAACTAATAATACCCCCAAAACCAATGGATGGCTGAAATGATTGCAGCAGTCACCTCCTCTGGAGCAGATCATAGCCCAATGCGCAATTTGTGCACCGCACCCTACACTCTGCCGACGTGAGAACCCAGGTCGCTCATATGTCGTTCATATAGAGAGCGCTCAACCAAACATCATTTCACTCTCCGCCTTCCCAGTTTAATGCACTTCAGCAATCATATCGCTCTCTCAACATAAGAACGGTCAAAAAGCCTAAAAAACGCACTGTGTGGAAAATGAAAAAAAGCTCTTGCGCTAAGCCCCTGCAATCCTTAGAAGACCCCTCACAGGCAGCGACCCAGCGGTCACCGCCCAAGAGCCCGTAGCTCAGCTGGTAGAGCAACTGACTTTTAATCAGTAGGTCCACGGTTCGAACCCGTGCGGGCTCACCATTTAACCTCATGGTATATAAAGAGGTCTAGCAAAGCTCCCTTATGGGAGCTTTTTGCTTTTCTGGAGTGTATTGGAGAATAGCTCTAAGGGCTCAATACATAACCTTATAAAGCATCACATCCGTGGAAGTTTCCCCACCCCTCACCTTTTCACTACCGCGAGCAAGTAGCCAGCCGTCGGCTCTTTCTAGGCGGACCTCGATGAGTTGCATTTGAGAATCTTTAGTTTTTGATGGCATTGCGAATGTATAGGCCAGTGTTTTGGCTTTACCCGTGCTTATAAGCTGAGTTTGAGATGCGGCGACTTGCGACTTGGATTGCGCTTCGCTGTCTTTCAGGAAAATCTTGATCTGGCCTTTTGGGATAGCCTCATTGCCTGCATAGGTGATTGTGCCGCTAATTGTTTTGGGTTGGCTTTTCACGGCTTCTGCGTTGGTTGAGATCGCTGAGATGGCGAGGCCTGCGGCAAGCAGAGCTGAATGGCGGGTAACTTTGGTCTTCATTGATTTTACTCCCCAATCCTCAAAATAA
The DNA here is from genome assembly GCF_057774105.1 of Pseudovibrio sp. SCP20. Classification (NCBI taxonomy): domain Bacteria; kingdom Pseudomonadati; phylum Pseudomonadota; class Alphaproteobacteria; order Hyphomicrobiales; family Stappiaceae; genus Pseudovibrio; species Pseudovibrio sp. SCP20. The sequence continues at coordinate 1,477,222 of NZ_JBYMDH010000001.1, forward strand.
GGCCGAAAGGCCTGAAAACGCAGTAATATGCGTAAAAACAGGAGGGGAACCTGAAAGTTCCCCTCCTGAATCTTATCAGACGATCACGAAGTCGTCTGCTGATAGAGACAGGCCAGCGTTCAACTGAGCGAACTGAACAGCCGCAATGTCGCCGGAACCGTCAGCATCGTAGAACAATGCACCACTATCGGTGTCATAGATGATGCGGTCATTTGCATCCTGACTGACACCAGCTGCACTCTTGTGGAATGCATTAAGTGCAAGCGGACCGTCGCCACCAAGTTCAGCAAAGATGTTGCTATCCAGAAGGATCACATCCTCATTTGTGTTGAAATCCTTGATCCGGTCAACATTGTCTTCTCCAAGCTCGGTAGAGAAGCGGAAGGAATCCTCTCCTTTACCACCGACGAGAAGGTCAGCACCAAGACCACCATCAAGGAAGTCACTGCCGTTGCCGCCATAGAGCTTATCATTACCGGCTTCGCCCGGCTGGATTGGCTCAGGTGGGAACTCAACAGAGACGTTCAGTTTATAGGTAGATCCTTCCGGCACTGCTTCTGACCAGCCATCACCTGGAACATCCGGAGACCATGCGCCCTCCAGAATGTAGTAGGTACCAGTCTCTTCAACCACGAAGACAGTACTGGAATCGCGATTGGTTGCAGAACCTGGATCTCCGCCACCATCATCGTTCTGAGTGACGATGTTTCCATCGCTGTCGAGCAGGCGTACCCAGCTGTCATGGACGTTTGGATCTGCAATGCCGTCAATATCAATCGTGATGATCGTACCGGCAGCCAGCTCAATGCTGTAGTATCCACCCTTACCATTCCCGGTCGCGTTGACTGTTGTGTGAAGAACAGTCGTTGAATCGAAGATGTCTGGGTCTTCTGTCAAAGAGAAGTTGTTGGAGATATCGAAGGCAGTTGCGATCGAGTTGTTCGTGGCATCTGGCCCGAGGGTTGCGTAGCCTGTACCCATACCTGGGCGTGGAATAGCTTCGCCCTGATCAGCAAAGTCACCAAACAGGATGTCATCGCCACCGCCACCGCGGAGCACATCGTTGCCACCCTGACCAGTCAGAGTATTGGCAGCTTTGTTGCCTTTGATCTTGTCATTGTGGCCAGAACCGGAAAGGTTCTCAATGGAGATGTAGGTATCACCTTCAGACTTACCGCGAGCCAGATTAAGCTTCACGCCGCTAGTTGCATCGGAATAGTCTGCAGTGTCGCTACCAGCACCACCATTTAGAACATCAGCACCTTCACCACCAGTCAGTACGTCATTACCTGCACCGCCGGAAAGTTCGTTGGTCTGATCGTTACCGATCAGGTGATCATCGTAGAAAGAACCAACGACGTTCTCAACATCAACAATGATGTCATGCTTGATGGTTGTACCACGACCTACGATCTGTACTGGACCGTCAGCATCACCACCGCTAGCAGTGCCGTTGGCAAGGTCTACGGTTACGCCATCAGAGCTGCCGGAATACACAACGGTATCAATGCCTTCACCGCCATTCATGTAATCCTGACCAGAACCACCAATGAGGATGTCGTTGCCTTCATCACCATAAAGCAGGTCACCGTCACGACCACCATCCAGAATATCATCGCCGCCGCCGCCGTTAAAGACGTCGCCGCCACCTTGACCCCAGAAGTGGTTGTTGTCGTCTGTACCGATAAAGCGGTCGATACGGTCGTCAGAACCAATCAGATTTTCAATGCTGTAGAAGGTGTCACCTGAAGCTGTACCACCAACAGCAACGTTGGTTTCCAGATTGACCAGAAGCTGGAACGGGCTTTCATGGCTGAAGTCGACAGTATCTACACCATCACCACCTCTGAACACATCGGCACCAGCCTGACCCATCAGAGTATCGTCGCCGTCACCACCGTCCAGAATGTCATCGCCAGCACCACCGAAGATGGTGTCGTTGCCACCACCGCCGTAGAGGACGTCGTTACCATCATCGCTCTCGGTCTGATCTTCAAGCTCGTCAAACGGAATGGTGTTGTTGATGTCGCGGCTTGCAAGCGTATCGCGGCCACCAATGATCAGATCATCACCATCCAGACCGAAGATGGTGTCGCCACCTGCACCGCCATCCAACGTGTTGTTGCCTTCATCACCAAAGATGATGCTGGTCAGCGTATCGCCTGGATTCGCTGGAGTATCATCTTCTTCCACAGGAGGCTGCGGAGGAGTGCCGCCGACATAGATGATGTTTTCAACGTTCTCAACTTCACCAAGATCCAGATCGCTGTTTACAACGATAATGGTGTCGTTACCGCCATCTGCTTCTTCACGAACGATATCATCAATGGAGTCAACGAAGTAGATGTCGTCACCAGCGCCACCAGCCATCTTGTCAGCACCACCGCGACCGTCCAGAACGTTGTCGCCATCGTTACCGATGATGATGTCATCGTAGTTACTGCCGATGCCTTTTTCGATGTAGTACTCAGTTTGATCTTCGTTGTGGCCAGCAAAGATCGAAACGTTGTTGCTGTGGCCGTTCACGGAGGAGAATTGGCCAGCCCGCAGGTCAAGGATTGTCCCAGCAGTTGAACCGGAGAAGTCAATGGTATCCATGCCGCCAGTATCGTGGATTGTAAATCCGATATCGTGCTGCATACCATCAGATGTCAGCTCGTAGCCGTATTCTGTGCTGTTGAAGCCGTAAATGTTGTCGCCAGTGTTTAGATCGATCTTCTGATACGTCCGCACACCATTTTCATCCACTTCAGAGAAGAACCGACGAATGGTGGATTCAATATCCGCCATCAGAGGTGTGGAAGCCGACCAGCGTGTTGTTTCTCCAACATCGATGCCATCGAAATACGACATCACGCTGTACTGCTGACGGTCATAGATCCATGTTGCGTTGTTCAGATAGTTGATCTGAACGCCTCCAGGACCGCTGTAGTTGTATAGACCCGGGTGGTTTAAACCAAACTCATGGCCGAACTCATGGATAAAGCTGTCAAACACATAACCGCCAATATCAGTTTTGTTCGGCTCAGTGTCATGGAATTTCTGGCCGATGCTGACATAACGGTTGCTGGAAAACGCACTACCGTCACTCTGCTCACCAATTGCCGGGCTAACAACTTCCATCCAGTGGAGGTCAGGATCATATGGAGCATCATCCACAATCTCAAACTGTAGCGGCGTAACTGCTGACCAAACTTCCAAAGCACCGATGGCCGCCGCCTTGTACTCAGGATAATCGTTCAGACCTGTCACATTGATCACCAGAGGCTGAGCGGCGATCTCCGGCGTCAGGCTGCGCGGTAGTGCACTAATGTAATCGATATAAGCTTCGTAATCCTCGCTTTTGCCAAATGGATTATCAGGTGTCTGATCATTTACCCACCATTCATCGGGCTGATTTTGATTTGGCATCTTTGTGTCTCCCTCTCTTACAAAGCTTGGGTTTTTAATGCTGCGTAGTATTGGTGCTCCAACTCAAACCGGTCGTCGCACAGGACGCCGTCATCACCGGCGTTTTCAGTAAATTGACGTGCTGAAGAACTGGAAATTCCGTAGCGAGCTCCTCCTCCAAGGAACTCACTGCGCAGTCATTGGCACTTGTCTCAGATCCACCTCGAAACGAAGCAGATGATTGACCAATGATCACCTTAACCGTGCCGTTAAAACGGCGTGTCCTCGACTTAATCACAAATGAAAAAGTGGTCCGTTCATGATGACCATAATCGCGTCGCAATACGCTCTGAAAACAGTCAGGAAACCCCAAGGGCAAAAGCCCTAGATCCTGCCAGTTATCAGACGCGATTAACCATGGGCTATCGATACATCCAGCAACAGAATTTGCGTAGTCATCAAACATGTTTCGATAACTCCAAAATTGCAGCCCACGCAATTGGATCAAGGGAAGGTGCAGTCAGAAAACTATTATTCTTCAGCATGTTACGTCATTTTCTGCATGAGTATCACTCATACAATCGCAGAATTGTTGGCCTCTTTTGACGTAAAGTCAACGCTGATTGAGATGATAATTTCTAAGTGAATAAATGTAATTTTTGATTTTTATATAGATAATCGATTAGTTTGTTTAACTATTATTTTAGTGAAATTTAGCGGCAATTTATGGAAATATGACAAAGTCAAAAACAGCCAATAAATATCAAAATTACTGAAGATTTTAACAGTCATAAATTAGAAACGATCTCTCATTTCTATTACGTATGAAGCTATAAAGCTAAAAGACAAACAGCCCACTGAAGTCAGCTATCAAATCGGATTAATGAAGCCAACTTCGACTTGATGAACTCCGTACGTCTCAATGCTACGGAGTTCCGGCATCAATCACTTGCAACCAGCTCAAACTCCACAAGTATCTCCAAGTTCTTTCGATCTAATACATAAGTCTTCTCTACGTAAGTAGCCTTGTAAGAGGTTGCCTGTAGGGAACACACTGGGTGGTGAAGGTGGTTTGTTTGGGGAGCGTGAGGATCTTCAGGGATCTCAATCTGTGCCTGTAGGATTTGGTGAAAAACGCCTTTGCTCAGACGATAACAACTGAAGCAAAGAGCGGGCTGGGGCAACTGGATTGCGAAGTGGGTGCGTACGTAATCTGAAATCCGGCTTACTGGCAGGTTTAGTGCCTGTGCTGCAGTGAGAGTTGAACTCTAAGAAAGATCCAAAGCTTATCTCCAGTTCTGCTGATCGGTGGGAGGAACCGGTCGTTTCGGCAGGGCCACTTTGTGATTTGGGGGGCGGAAGTGCCGTCCGGTCGAAAGTCATCCGGACCCGAACGGGAGGAGATTTATGTCCGAGAACTCATCCAACAACGCTTATTGGGCCGCCAATAAGCGCATCATTATGGTCAGCCTCGTCATTTGGGCTGTGGTTTCATTTGGGTTTGGCATTTTGCTGCGCCCGTTGCTGAGCGGCATCGCGGTTGGTGGAACAGACCTTGGCTTCTGGTTTGCGCAACAGGGATCCATTCTGGTCTTCCTGGGAATCATCTTTTTCTACGCATGGCGTATGAACCGTCTCGACCGTGAACACGGCGTTGAAGAAGAGTAAGGGCTGCAAGTCATGGATCAGTTTACTATCAACCTGTTCTTTGTAGGCAGCTCCTTTGCGCTCTACATTGGCATCGCGATCTGGGCTCGTGCGGGCTCGACCTCAGACTTTTATGCCGCTGGCCGGGGTGTTCACCCTGTCACCAACGGTATGGCAACAGCTGCTGACTGGATGTCTGCAGCGTCTTTCATTTCCATGGCGGGTCTCATTGCGTTTACCGGCTATGACAACTCATCGTTCCTGATGGGATGGACCGGTGGTTACGTGCTGCTGGCACTGCTTCTTGCACCTTACCTGCGTAAGTTCGGCAAGTTTACCGTTTCCGAGTTCATCGGGGATCGCTTCTACAGCCAGACCGCCCGTATCGTGGCTGTTGTGTGTCTGATTGTAGCTTCAACCACCTACGTGATTGGTCAGATGACAGGCGTTGGTGTTGCGTTTGGTCGCTTCCTCGAAGTGGACAACACAACCGGTCTGCTGATTGGTGCATGTGTGGTGTTTGCCTACGCTGTGTTTGGTGGCATGAAGGGCGTGACCTACACACAGGTGGCTCAGTACGTGGTGCTCATCACCGCTTACACTATTCCAGCTGTCTTCATCTCATTGCAACTGACTGGCAACCCAATCCCAGGTCTTGGTCTGTTTGGTAATGACGCTGCAAGCGGCGTTCCACTGCTGACCAAGCTGGATCAAGTTGTGACTGAGCTTGGCTTTAACGCTTACACTTCACACCACGCTGACACATTCAACATGGTGCTGTTCACGCTGTCTCTGATGATCGGTACAGCTGGTCTTCCGCACGTGATCATGCGCTTCTTCACCGTGCCGAAAGTGGCTGATGCACGCTGGTCTGCAGGCTGGGCACTGGTGTTCATCGCACTGCTTTACATCACAGCACCAGCTGTGGGTGCGATGGCGCGTTTAAACATCACTGAAATGATGTGGCCAAACGGCGGTGTTAAAGGCGAAGCAGTTGCTGTCGAGCAGATCCAGAACGATCCAAAGTACGACTGGATGCATACCTGGCAGAAGACTGGTCTTCTCGCTTGGGACGATAAGAACGGTGACGGCAAAATCCAGTACTACAACGACAAGAATGCTGACATGCAGACACTTGCCGGTGAAAAAGGCTGGGTTGGCAACGAGTTGACTAAGTTCAACCGTGACATCCTCGTGCTGGCGAATCCGGAAATCGCCAACCTGCCAGGTTGGGTGATTGGTCTGGTGGCTGCCGGTGGTTTGGCTGCTGCGCTCTCAACGGCAGCAGGTTTGTTGCTCGCGATCTCCTCAGCGGTCAGTCATGACCTCATTAAAGGGGCGATCAATCCGTCTATTTCGGAAAAGAGCGAGTTGATGTCGGCCCGTGTGGCGATGGCTGTCGCGATTGTTGTGGCAACTTATCTCGGGCTTAATCCTCCGGGCTTTGCGGCACAAACAGTGGCACTGGCCTTCGGTCTTGCCGCGGCTTCGATCTTCCCGGCGCTGATGATGGGTATCTTCTCAACCCGCATCAACAACACCGGCGCTGTTGCTGGCATGCTGGCTGGTCTGGTTGTGACTCTGGTCTACATCTTCCTGCATAAAGGTTGGTTCTTCATTCCAGGCACAAACAGCTTCACCGATGCAGATCCACTTCTAGGCACCATCAAGTCAACGTCCTTCGGCGCAATTGGTGCAGCGGTGAACTTCGCAGTGGCTTACATCGTGGCTGGTATGACCAAAGAAACACCGGAAGCGATCAAAGATCTGGTCGAAAGCGTTCGTATCCCACGTGGTGCTGGCGCAGCTGCAGACCACTAAGTTCAGGGAGTGGCTTACATAAAGTCTGTAAGCCGCACTCTACAAAATCAATCCTGCCCGGCTTAGGCTGGGCAGGATCTTACTTCTTCTACCCAAAGGTGGAATCATGCCTCTCACATCTGCGCAAATCCTGCACTTCCTGAAATCTGTGCATCCTTATGATGCTCTTCCAGAAGCGGATCAGGAGGATTTGGCTGGGCAGATCGGCGTCTGGGAAAAGGCGTCGGGTGAAGGCATTTACCAGCTCGGCGATGACCTGCCGGGCCTCTTTCTGATTTATGAAGGCACAGCTGAAATCCGAGACAAGAACAATGCGATGATCAGTCGCCTTGGTATCCGGAACTCCTTTGGCGAGCGTGGGCTTCTCCTTGATGGACGCGCTGTCACATCAGCTTACAGCGCAGAACCAACAATTCTTTTGGTTTTCTCGCCCGAGATTATCGCTGGCCTGATCGCAAAGTATCAACCTGTTGCCCGTTTTTTTGACAGAACTCAGAAGCCACGAAGCCGAGAGAATGATCTGACGGCTATTCCTATTGAATCCTTTATGGCCTCCAATCCTCTGACCTGCCGCCCTGAGGATACCGTAAAACAAGCAGCGCAGCAGATGCGCGACGCGCGTGTTTCATCCCTGTGCGTGACTGATGATGATGGCAGGCTGATTGGGATCATCACAGTACGCGACTTATCTTTTAAGGTGCTGGCATCCGAGCTCCCGGTTGAGACACTGGTTGAAGCTGTGATGACGGCAAATCCAATAACTCTTGGTCCTGCAGCCATCGGATCAGACCTGCTTCACCTTATGATGGAACGCCGCATTGGGCACGTGCCAATCGTGGAAGGTGGACATCTGGTCGGCATGGTGACCCAGACAGACCTGACCCGTTTTCAGGCCATCAGTTCTGCTGAGTTGGTGAGCCAGATTGCAATTGCCAAAGATGCAGAAGAGATTGCTCAAGCGACAGCCAGGATACCAAATCTCCTCGTTCAGTTGGTCGCAGGTGGCAGCCGACATGAGATCGTAACACGCCTGATTACGGATATTGCAGATGCGGCGACCAGACGCTTGTTGTCTTTAGCAGAAAAAAAGCTTGGCCCACCGCCGGTGCCTTATCTATGGCTTGCCTGTGGCTCTCAGGGGCGCCGGGAGCAGACCGGCGTCAGTGATCAGGACAACTGTTTGATTTTGCATGACAGTGTCTCTGAGACTGATCGTGAAGGGTACTTTGCTGATCTGGCTCAGTTTGTCTGTGATGGCCTGAACACAAGCGGCTACGTCTATTGTCCTGGTGATATGATGGCTACCAATCCACGATGGACGCAACCACTGACCGTTTGGAAATCCTATTTTGAAGGTTGGATCAACAAGCCGGATCCGGAAGCGCAGATGCTGAGTTCGGTGATGTTTGATCTAAGGCCGATTGGTGGAGACACGACGCTTTTTGAGAACCTGCAGGCAGAAACTTTGGAAGCTTCCAGCCGCAACTCAATATTTGTTGCGCACATGGTCAGTAACTCTCTCAAACACACTCCGCCTTTGAGTTTGCTGCGCGGATTGGCGACTATCCGCTCTGGAGAACACAAAAACACGTTGGATATGAAGCACAACGGTGTTGTGCCTGTGGTTGATCTGGCGCGCATCTACGCGCTGCAGGGGCAGATTGGTGCCGTCAACACAAGAGCCCGTCTGGAAGAAGCTCGGGAAACTGGCCAACTGAGCAAGTCTGGCGCTGGGGATCTGTTGGATGCTTATGATTTGATTGCAGAAACCCGCATCCAACATCAGGCAGACTTAGTCAAACAAGGGGCTGAGCCGGACAATTTTTTGCAACCATCTACTCTATCAGATTTTGAGCGGGCCCATGTGCGTGATGCGTTTGTAGTGGTTAAAACCATGCAATCAGCCGTTGGGCATGGCCGCGGAATGCTGAGCTAAATAACAATCATAATGGCTAGATTGAGCGAAGGCTCATGAAAGCTGCTTGGGAGGAATAGAATGTTTATTGAATTGATCGGGACCTTTATCGCAGGTATCGCTGGGGCTGGTCTTGTGATGCTGATCAATCATGTTCTCCGTGGTCGCTTGCCGCGCTGGTTCGCCCCTGTTGCTGCGGGTCTTGCAATGCTCCTGACAACAATCTCAAGCGAATACAGTTGGTTTTCTCGCACCAAAGACACCCTACCTGAAGGTTTGGTTGTGGCGCAAACAGTTGAGAGCAAAGCCTTCTATCGGCCATGGACGTATGTGCAGCCCTTCACCGAAAGATTTGTGGCAATTGATACGGCAACCATTCAGAGGCATCCGGACCAGCCAGGCATGAAGTTAGCGCAGGCCTACTTCTTCGGGCGTTGGGCGCCAGTGAACAAGCTTCCTGTACTCACAGACTGCGCAGCAGGCCGGCGGGCAGCTCTGGCTGATGGCATCGCCTTTGAAAAGGGTGGTGCAGTGACGGGCGCGCAATGGGTTGCAGCTTCCAAAGATGACCCGATCATCTCAACAATATGCGGGGCAGGATAATGCTGGTAGGGCTCAGTCTACGACTTCGGATTTTTCTTCTGTTTGCGGGTGTTGCCGCAGCCAGTTGTGCCGTTGTGGGAGCTGCGCTCTATTTCGGATACACCCGTATTCCTGAAACCAATGCTGCCTCCGGGTTTATTCTTGCCGGATTGCTTTCCAGTTTTGGCCTGCTTGCGATCTCTGTCAGCATCTGGCTGCTTTTTGATGAAAACGTCGCCAAACCGGTGCAACAGCTTTCAGCGGCCATCCGCACAAGAACGCACGCAGATGTGGAAGCATCTATCGACTTACAAAGTGCAAAGTATTTAGGCGACCTTGCACCAGCTGCACAAGCTGTAACAGGGCGATTGACTAACGAAGCCGCTGGTGTGGGTGATCTGGTCGCCGATGCAACTGCGCAGTTAGCTGCTGAACGCGAACAGCTTGCCTTGCTTCTTACCGAGATCCCTGTCGCAATCGTGCTCATCAGTCCGGCTCACAAGATCATGCTTTATGATGGACAAGCAGCAGATATTCTTGGTCAAGTCCATGTTCCTCGCCTGAGCGCGTCTATCTTTGACTATTTTGCAGAAGACGAGATTCTCGGTGCTTATGAGCAGCTCGAGGAACTACGCACCGAAATTGCAGTGAAGGCCAAAGGGACAAGAGGTAATCTCAACTTCCAACTGCGCCTTAAAAAACTCAGTCAGGCATCGGGCTACATGATCCTGATCGACGATGCCACTGCACGCATCGCACCAGAAGCGCCCCGCCCGTTGATCTATGATTTTGACGCCACTCAACATTATGAGACCGAAAAAGCAATCGAGCAGCAACTTCTGAAAGATCTGAGCTTTGTTGTGTTTGACACCGAAACCACAGGTTTGATGCCAAACAAGGATGAAATCGTTCAAATCGGTGCTGTACGGGTTGTCAATGGACGGATCATTCCCGGTGAAACAGTAGATCAACTGGTGAACCCGGGCCGCCCGATCCCAGCCGCATCCACGGGAGTGCACCGCATCACCGACGACATGGTGGCAGATGCCCCAGATCCCGTGACAGCAACTTCAGATTTTCACGTGTTCGCCAAAGATGCTGTTATCGTTGCCCACAACGCCCCATTCGACATGGCCTTCCTGCAACGATACAGCCATATGTCTGACCATGTATGGGATCATCCAATCCTTGATACGGTTTTGCTCTCAGCAGTGGTCTTTGGAGCAGAACAGGAACACACCCTCGATGCTCTCTGTGCTCGACTTGATATCGAAATCCCCGAAGCCCTCCGCCACACCGCCCTAGGCGATGCCCAAGTCACCGCCCAGGCCCTCTGCAAACTCCTCCCCATCCTGACATCTCGCGGCTTCGACACCTTCGGGAAAGTCGTAGAGCAAACGAGGAAACATGGGCGGTTGTTGAAGGATATGAATTGAGGCTAGCAGTTATCGTGGGACGTCTTCGAGGCCTGTTTACTAAGGTTCATCTCCTTTTCTCCTGCAACTCTGCCTATAAAGCTGGCCCCTCCGTTCACCTGCCCCGCTCCTGCAAGTTGAGTTGAAAGTATAAAAACATGACAAACGTCCTGCTTATGCTTCTGATACTCGCTGCTATAACGATAATAAGCATCCGAAATACGAAAATGCATTAGGTGGCTTCTTAAAAAGTCTACACCGTGATTTGTAATCAGTTCTCCAGTGTCTGCCTTCATTAGAAAATTCTTTGATGCTTCTAATGGTGACGGCCTTGGCACTTGCTCAAAATAATTTAGCCACAAGCTCAACTGTAATAACACATTGATAATCAATACATAATTCGCATACCTCACCCGCAAACTTGTTAACCAAATCACCACCAAAATAGATGGCAGTAGCACATGGCGAAGGTTCTCCGGGTTTTGGGCTAATGCTGTCCAAAGGAGAGCTGATAGAGTGGCGGTTGTGAGTGGAGAGAGTTGGGGCTTTCTGAAAAGCGCATAAGCTGCAGTGCAGACGAGCAGGGATAATGTGATGAAAGCGAGTGGTTCGTGGGTTGCTGCGTCGAGCCAGGTGTCGCGTTTTGTTGCTTGCTCGAAGGAGGTATTTCCCCAGACTGTGAAGTGGCCCTCTGTAAACCGTAGCGCTTCCAGGAAGTAACTTTCGCCCTCTAGCAGAACAACTGCGCCGAAAAACAGGAAAAGTGTTCCTGTTATCGTAACAAACAAGATAAACCGGGCTTCTTTCTTTAAACACCATTCGGTTAAAAGCGATAGCCCGATCGGGATGAGGAAGGAGGGCCTGCAGGCGAGCGCCATTCCTGCGAACGCACCGGCGAAGCCGTGTTTCCCTCTGCCCATGCTTGCCAAAGCAGCGACGAAGAAGGTGATGCCGGTTGCATCGCTCATCATGCTGAGGCTGACAAGAGGCAGGAACGGGAGGGTTAGAACTCCGGCAAACGCGAGTAATGTGCCTGTTGGCGTAGCTCCATGTGCTCTTGCCGCCCATGCAGAAAGTGGTGGCAATGAAAGCGCAGAGAAGAGCGTGAGGTAAAAGACTGCTTGCTTCGCGGTTAGTCCCGCAAAATATAGAAGTTTGCTGAGAGCGATGAAACCGGGGTAACCTGGGAAGTGAGGCCTAAACTCAAGAACACTGAAGCGGATCGTGCCATTGACGAAAAAGAACGCATCATCAGTTGGATTGCTGGGTGGGTGGCGAAGCAGCCAGATAGACAGCACCGCATAACAGCAAAGAGCAATGCCCCACCCTAGCCTCAGCATCTTAGTTTGCCAAAGCTTTCAAGGTCGCTTCGACAGCCGCGTTGTAGGCTGCAGGATCAGGCTCGCGCTTACCCACGCCGAACACGCCTGGATTACCTATTGCTTCCAGTGCCTGACGCAGGGCTTCATCAGCTGCCTGACGTTTTTCACCGGACAGCTCACCAGCCATTGAATCGAAGAAACGCTTGGATTTAACCACCAGAACCTTTGCGGTTTGATAGTCGTTCAGGTTCTCAGCTCCAGCCTGTAGGCGCCGTGTAATCTCCGCGATGAACGCGCGATTGATAGCGGCTGAAAGTGCAGGTGTATCCTGCGACGCGAATGCACTCTCGAACGCTTCAGAAAGACCGCTATCATAATCTTCTGTCAGATACGTCAGCTCCTCAGAGATCTCACTTGCAGCGTTTTTTGCAGCCTCAAAGTTGCCTTCAAGTGCGGCCTTCAACATTGCTTCACGTGCATCAATCAGCGGCTCTTTGCCCGCAGCGGCATAGGAGTACGCATGTGCCTGACCTGCTACGAACAGGGAAATCAGCAATGCATAAAACACTCTCGTCATGACAAATCTCCTAGGCGACGCTTTCCGTTTCAATCACGGTTCGTTCGCTGCGGTGTTCATAAATCGTTGTACGGTTGTTCTCACAGTCAATCAGCGCATTTGCAGCCATCTGGCCCATCTCCATAGAAGTGTCCGTGAAGATGTAACGGAAGGTGCCTTGCCGACCACATTGGATCAGATTGTCAAACTGATTAAGGTGAGCAATTGCTCTGGCTCTTTTTGCTTCATAGCCAACAGACATCAAAGGATAAGCTTGGCTCTGGTAAGTCGAGAAATACTCACCTGTCGCCGCTGCGCTATCAATGCCGAGCTTATTCAGAACTTCGCAAGCTTTGGCGAACATCTGCTCATTATCCATGTCCCAGAGCGGACTGCCCGGATCACATGGGATTTCAAGCATAGCTGAGGTATGTCCCTTAGGCGCCATAAAGGGAGAGCGCCTCTTCGGCTCCTGCAGACGGGTGGCCATGATGTCAGGATCAGAGAGGTACTGCCAGGTGCAATCAGACAGGTCGTCCATCTCCAATGGCATGTTGAAGAACCGCAGGCCTCTGAAGGCAAGATCGCTCTCTCCGCCGGTCAGATTGACCATGTAGGGAAGCGAGAGTGTCGAGAGTATTGCGTCAACAGAGTACGAGTTGCCGCCAGCCTTTACAGCTTTGATGCACCCGCCGTCATAATCAAAATCGTCTACGGGTGCGTCATAGATGATCTGTCCGCCCAGTTCTTCAACCTTCTGCGCCATACGCTCAAAGATTATGCCAAACCCATACTTGGGATAGCGATAGCTTCTGGCGTAGGTTCGTGGTGTATCCCTACCAACGGGCAACAGACGCTTTGCGACATCTTTCAGATCCAGCAGACTGATCCGCTGCCCTGCCCAATCAGCAGAGAGTTCTGCCGGATCAATACCCCATAGCTTGGCCGTATATCCTTCAAAGAAATTCTTATAGAGCGTCTTACCAAACCTGCTGGTGATCCAGGTTGCGAAATTGTCATCATTCGGCTTGGTGAACGGCAAGGCCGCCAGATCTTTTAAGGCACCGGCCAGCAAGGATGTTGGAGCCGTTTTGAGGATGTTGCCCATCGCCAACGGGTAATCATAGGTACGGTCCTGAAAGCGTATAACACTTTTACGCTGGCTGGTGAGCAACTCATCACCGACGAGGTCCTCCACCAACTTCAACAGTCCTGCATTGTGGGTGATGAAGCGGTGACCTCCGTAATCAAAGCGATAAGTTCCGTGGCGCCCTTCAAAAGTGGTCGTCCCACTCTGACCGCCCTCTTTGGCAGCTTTTTCAAGCACGGTGACCTGGATACCAGCCTCTAACAAACGCAGTGCGGCTGTCAGACCAGCTGGGCCCGCTCCCAGCACCAAAACATGATCAGGCCTTTTGAGCATAGCCGCGGCTCCAGAAACTCAGGAATAGTCCAAGATATAGCGCCCAGCTTGTAAACTGGATCAGCGATGGAGATGCGTTATAGCCGAACAAGGCACGCATGAAAGTGCCAAAGGTGCCCTGATCATCAAGAATGAACGAGATATTGAAGATCTGCTCGACCACAATCGGAACCACATCAATCGCCTGCAGCATATTGATTGCAGAAGAGAACAAACCGGCCGCGATAATGATGATCAGCAGGCTGGTGTACTTAAAGAATGGTGCAATTGGAACCTGACGCGTACCACGCATCATGGCCCAGACCAGAACAATCGACGCAATCAGACCAATAGAGGCGCCTATTAAGCCGTTCTCCAGAGTTACACCCTGCCCTGAATACATAAGAGCGGAGAAGAACAGAACTGTCTCGAAGCCTTCGCGCAGCACAGCGATGAACGCCAGAAACACCATGCCCCACAGGTTGCCAGAGGAGATATGAAACTCCAGCTGTTTTTTGACATGATCAACCTGTGCTTTGGCCTGTCGATGCATCCAGATGGCCATGTAACTGAGCACCAGCGTGGCGAACAGCAGGATGAAGATCATCAGAAGGTGCTGATAGTGTTCGTTGGAGAACTGGTCGATCACCACCTGGAAGACAAATGCAAGACCAAGAGAAACGATAAGGCCCAATACGACGCCCAGATAAACATACTTATTGAAATGCCGAACATCGAGTTTTTGCATGTATGACAGGATGATACCGACCAGCAGGAATGCTTCCAGCCCTTCGCGGAAAGTGATCAGAAAACTAGCAAACATTATGGCTGCTCCAGTGTTTCGTTTAGTTCAGCCATAACAACAGCTTCAGGGTTTGGCAGGTCTGGGTAGGATTGACGAACGGCATCCGTCACCCACTGAGGGTAGATACGGAACATCATCTTCACATCAACGCTGAGTGGATAAGCAACATCTTCTGGCAGAGCAAAGGTCTCGTCCCGATAGCCATCCGCTGGGATCTTGGTGTCCTTAATCATCTTTTCATAGCGCCAGAACAGCAGGCCAACAGGATTGCCATCTTTGTCACCAAAGACCTTCTGGAACAAACGGGCATCGGCTGGCACAACGCCTTTATCATCCATTTTCCCGTCTTCCAGAATGACAGTTCCATTGGCGTCTTTGACCGTCACATCCAACCAGAGCTGACGGAAATCAGCCACACCGGTTGGCAAAGCGTGCCCTGCCCCAACATTCTTGACGCGAACAACCAGCTGACCATCGTCATCAATGCGACTTTCCAGTTCAGCCGCAGTCCGCAGCAGTTCGATGCTCATGTCTGCAAGCTTTTTGTTGCGCAGGCCAACGAGGTGATGATTGGCACCTGTGAACTGGTGGGTCACCACATTGTCTTTAACTTTGCCACCATCTGTTGAGATGCCTGGAACGTTCTCACCGATCTTCTGAACATCCGCCATCATGTGGCAACTGATGCAGGTTCGGTTTTTAGAAGGATCATCCGGGTTGTTGTAGGAGGACTTCTCCCACTCTCCATAGGTGTTCACAATCACACTGCCCGTGCCCGGTGCAACCTCATTGTGGCACGTGCTGCACAGCGCAGAGTCCTTGTAAAACGGTTGAGAATAAGACTTGGCATGCACTTCTGGCTTAGCGTTGATCTGGCGGTTACCAACCCAGTGCAGCAGCGCATTGTCATTATCTTCGAATATGTATTTCTCCCTGTCCTTCACATTCACAGTGAAGCTGGCGTTGGTACCCGCTGTCTTGCCCATGGCTGCTTCAATGCGTGTGATGCGGTGACAGAACAGGCAACCGGTGCCTTCATCGGAATCCGGAGTGCCCTCTGCGAGCGCTTTGAAGAGGCTTACTCCGCCTTTTTCAAACATATGTCCTTCCTGAGGGGCAGCTTTTGGTTCTGTGAACTGCTCTTGCGGTTCATGGCAGCCAAGGCACCACTTGCCGAACTCTTTACCCTCGGTCTGTTCCGCAACAGACTTCACGACCATGAAGTATGGGTTGGATTCGCCCATCAACCGGTGATTTGAATCAGCCCATTGCTCGAACATATCTGAGTGGCAGGAGGCACATGCGGCGGAGTTCACCCAGTCCTTTTCGTGTAAAAGCTTGCGATCATCATCCAGCCGGACCCAACTTGCACCCAGAGGAAGGTTACCACGAGACGTTATAAAGGCCTGCAGCGCTTCCATGTCGCGTTTAACTGGTTCGGTAGGCTCATCCGGGTTGATCTGCAGCGCACCATCGCGATCATCGTGCCCCATCCCGCCCTGCGTTTTTTGTATGATACGCAGGTAATCGCCAACAAAATCGCCCGAAATCATATGTTTCAGATTATCGTGCCCAATAACAGATCTATCGAACTTTTTGGTAGGTGTGGAACGGTAAAGATAGCCATTGGTGAAGTTGAAGCCATCCACATGGCAGCTCTGACAACTCATCCAGAAATCACCTGTGGTCGGCGTCAGCTTGGCATCATCTGTGTTCCCGCTGTTAAAGAGTGTTTTGCCGCGACGAAGCTTGGGCTCAACCGGGTCCTTCTTCACAAGGCGAACAGACGGTTTGTCGCTCAACGCAACTCTGGCAAAGGGACCGTCACCACCACGTTTCAGTTCAACAAGATCAAGCGTCATCGCATTTTGCACGAAGATGTCTTGGCCCGAGACCACAAGGCCGCGTGGGTTATCACCCGGGATATGGCGGAAAATCTGCGTAACCTTTGCCCCACCCTGATTGAGTTTGCCTTTCCGGCGAGCACGGCGTTTTTTCTTGCTGGTCAGCGCAGTTCTGCGGGTCAGATCAAAGACCATCAGATCTTCACTGCCCGCCAGTGTTACGTAGACCTTTTTGCCGTCTTCAGAGAACGCCGCATCATGAGGATTGGAAACAATGCGTGTGCGATTGTTGGTGTCAACGATGTTGATCTGCTTGAACAGATGCTTACGGCGCTCAGCAACCTCTTTTTCCTGCCCTTGCTCAAGGCTCAGCAGTGAAACACTTGGGAATACAGTAGACTGAAACTGAAACGGATGATCGAAGTTCCAAAGAACGTGAGGCAGCCAAGCTTCTTTTTCATCCGGGCTCACCGCGATATCATCCAGAATGCGCGGAACACCTTGAGAAACGGCTTCATCATTGTCCTGCGTTTCAGCAAGAGTAATGGTCTTGAGCAATTTCAGTTTTGCGCCAGCAGTATCCCAAATGGATACTTTCCCAACCATCGCATGAGTAACAATCAGACGACCATCATTCAGCAGTGCTAGACCACGCGGCGTTTCTTCACTCTCCACTTCCTGAAGAACACCACGGTTAGGATCAATTGCAATTAGCTTGTGTGCTTCGAACAGAGACACCCAATAGACATCGTTTGCCTTGTCATAGACGATACCAAACGGACGGTGATCTGTTTTGAACTCAGAAAGCACCTTGTTGGTTTTCAGATCAACAAAGACCACACGGTCGCCTGTGTAATCAGTCAGGCCAACAACACTGCGCTGACCGTCCAGCGCAACACGGCGAACGTCTCCACCAACTGTGATTTCGTGGAGCAAACCTTTAGTGCTGCGATTAAGAACAGACACGCTGCCTGCATCAAAATTTGCAGAAATCAGTTTTGTGCCATCCTTATTGAGGACAAGGGAGCCACTTTCAACGGCAGCATAAGCTGGCACCATGAGTGCCACTAGCGCCAGCAGAAATGGAAAGATCCAGGCTGCAACCTTGACCATGGAATAGCGTTTGGCGTGATGGAACACCAAAATGGATACTGGGAGCGCTGGCAACAGGTGCAGCCAATAGGCCAACTGCCCTAACACGTTGCCTCTATTACCAAAAAACGCGAGATATATGCCGCTCAGCACCAATAAGACCAGAGCAATCTCAATCATTTGTCCTGTTCGGCGCAAGAAAGGACGACCGTTGCGCTTGATAAGATCACGATGAGAAAACCAGAACGGAAGAACAAACAAGGGAAAGAGGATGAGAGAAACAACAAAGTGGACGGCAAGCGTAGGCTGAATGATTTGCCACGGGAGACCAACCACATCCCACAGCATCAATCCGCTGATAGTGAGGAAGTAAAGCACGAACTCAGCATGTTTGCTTTTGTAACCAAGACGCTTCCAAAACACTGCTATTGCGCCGGGTTGTGCTGGCTTAGGTCCGTTTGCAGGTACACTATTTTTGCTTGCATCATCCATGAGTACGGATCGATTCTTTTGTAGGATTATTGGTTTTGTTGTCTCTATAGCTAAATGCGAATGCTTCGCATTTGACTTAAGTTAACAAGCAGAAGAAGCCGGGATGTTTTACACCCCGGCTATCATGATTTTCGGTAAACTACTTATTTTACAGCAGAAACCTTGACCTTACCGGCCATCACCATAGCTGTACCAGCCTGCACGACCTGAGGAACGCCATCTGCATCAGTGTCGATATCCTCACTGCCTGCAACCACGTTCTCACCACTGTCGCCAAGCCACTCCGACAACTGCATGCCTTCGTTCACATTGCGGCCATTGATGACAGTGCGGAACCAGCTCTCATAACGTCCAGTCAGGCTTGCCAGATCCAGCAGAGGCTCGCTTTCACCTTCACTGTTGCGCAGGATCAGCATTGCGCTGCGCAGGCCCGCGCTGATTGCAGCGGCAGTGTATGGTGTGTGCTCAGTTGGCTGACCCGGAACCGCAGCATAAGTGCCAATTGCCTTGTCATACATCTTTGCTTCAATGGTCAGGAACAGCTTACGCGCTGCCTCTTTGTAGGCTTCATCCTTGGTTGCAAGAAATGCTGAAGTCAGGCCATGAACAACTGCAAACTGAGAGCCAAGGCTCTGCCCGGCTTGTGCGCCTTTTCCGATCTCAAAGCTATCAACGGCCAGACCGTTATCAGCAATCAAGTTCTTCAGGATGAAGTCTGCTTGTGCTTTGATCAGCTCCAGAGCGCGCTTACCACGTGCAGTATCAAGGCTTTCACCGGCATCAGCTGAAGCGTAACCAACAGCCAGAGCATCCTGAGAACGCTGGAAGATGTTCAATGCCTGCAAAGCATATGCAGCGTCGTAGGTGGTTACTGTAGCGCCCTGCTTGCCGTCATAAAGATCAACCAGAGTGCCTGCTTCTTTATTGAAGTGAAGCGCATCAAGGTTTTTGAAGGTTGCATTGGTTAGAACACTGGCCGCAGAGAAGACATCATCAGTAGCAACGTCATTCATTGGGTCGTTGTCTTTGTTCAGATCAGCTGCTGCTGCAAACGGAGCACCATCAAACACCGCCAGGAACGCAGGATTCTGGTTGGTGTTCACTGTACGCTGATCGCTATAGGCATAGATCTCAGCCAAAGGCCACAGCATCAGCCATGTATCGCGCAGTGTTGAAGCACCATCGATAACCTTCAAAGATCCGATTGCCTTTACTGAGTTTTCGGTCTTTTCGGTCACTGCCACTTTGCGAGGGAACCAGATTGGTCCGTTTGCAGGATCATAGGACGCAGTCAGCTTCGCACCCAGCATCTTACCATCATAACCAAACTGATCACGCAGTGTGACCAGACGATCATTGATCATTTCAGTCAGGATAACACCGTTAAAGCCATCCGCAGTGGAAACGCCAAGTGCGTGTACGCCGTCCTGATCCATGACAGCGCTTTCAGCTTCGACTTCCAGATCATCAGCAATGGTGTGCATGCCGCCCATAAAGTCCTGCGCCCACATCACGTCCTTCAACATGATGCCGGCAGCAGCACCCGGGTTGAAGGATTTGTCCATGCCATCTTCCTTCCACGCAAGCGATGCGTAGTCGCGGAAGTAAGCCGGAATATCGACCTTTACGATCTTGGACTTTCCATGCGCGTTCAGGATCTCTGCTTCATCACCAGAAACAACCGAAGTGTCGACTGCCTGCCCAAACTCAGGAAGAGCAGAGACATATGGGAAGGTGATCGGATACATGTTGAGCGGGATTTCTTCGGCTGGGAAGGCAACGGATCCAGCCAGCTCAATCACGCGCTTACCAAGACTTTCCAGAGAACCACCACGTGTCTTATTCAAAGGACCATTGACGATATGCGGACCCATTTTGGACTGGTAGTTCACCGCATACATCGCTTCTTCAGAGTACTCGTAGCTCTCGATTCCGGCTGCATAGTCAAAAGCAGTTGGCTGGTTGACGAGGTTTGGATCCAGAACATCAAGATCCAGACCAAGGCCTTCAGCCAATGGCTCACCGGAGAGCTCAAACTCGGTATATGCCAGGAAGCCACCAGCCGGATCGAAGACCTTATCGAGAACCTCGACTTTTACCTCAGGAGAACCAGCCAGTGCTGCGGAGCTGATTGCCACTGCGGACGCGAATGATAGAAGTGCTGTTTTGTTCAACATGCTTTAACTCGGAATCTCTTTATGAGGATGTGGCCCAACATGAGCAAACCTCCCCTATCCCCCTCCAATGCGCCGAACCAACCAGGGCAAAACTGATCGCTTCCCGCAATTGAGAATGATTTGCAATCCGAGAAATATGGAAGAGACTTCCTGTCGCAAATGACAAAAGTCAAATATGAGTTAAATAATCAAGATTTAGAAATACTCAAAAATACAATAGGTTATATGGATTAGTGACTACATTACATATCTTCAGGACCACCTTATTTCAACAATCCCAAAATCAAATCAGCACCTTAAATCATAACAGGGTTGTCACCTTACACCCTACAAATGATGCAGCGCGACGAGCTGGCTTTGGTGTAGAACTTACTCCCCCTCATCAATCACTCGCCTTTCAGAAAACATATCCTCACCCAATCATCTATTTAAGTGAATTAGTTTCACTTCGGCTCTTCAAACTCGGGAAATGTGCATTAAATTCAGGCTGCGCAATTTAATTGTCCGGGCAATCAAATGAAATTTAATTATCAAAACCCGACCAAGCTGCTGTTTGGTCAGGGACAAATCTCTGAAATTCACCACCAGATCCCAGCAGGTAGCCGTGTGCTATTTGCGTATGGTGGTGGGTCCATCAAAGCTAATGGTGTCTACGATCAGGTAACGAGCGCACTGGAAGGCTTCACTGTGGTGGAGTTTTCCGGCATTGAACCAAACCCGCATTTTGAGACGCTGGAAAAGGCTGTTGATCTGGTAAAGGAACATGACCTTAACTTCATTCTCGCTGTTGGGGGCGGGTCTGTCGTTGACGGGTGCAAGTTCGTCGCTGCAGCCGCTCATTATTATGGCGACCATTGGGATATCCCAAGCGGCAAACACCGCATTCAAAAAGCCACTCAATTGGCATCCGTGTTGACACTGCCAGCAACCGGTTCTGAGTCCAACGGCAACTCCGTCATCACGCGCAAGTCTACAGGTGAAAAGCTGGCCTTCGGCTCACCGCATGTCTATCCGGTTTTCTCTGTGCTGGATCCGGACACAATGAAAACGCTACCTGAGCGCCAGATTAAGAATGGCTTGGTCGATGCATTCGTTCATGTATGTGAGCAGTATCTGACTTTCCCGACGGGCGCACTGGTTCAGGACGGTTACGCAGAAGCACTCCTGCGTACGCTCATTCAACTAGGGCAAACATACTCTGAGCGAGACACAGACGAGTGGCGTGCAAATTTGATGTATGCAGCCAATCAGGGTCTGAATGGATTAATCTCCTGCGGCGTACCGCAAGACTGGGCAACTCACCAGATTGGCCATGAGTTGACTGCTTGTTATGGGATCGACCATGCTCAGACACTCTCCATCATCCAGCCAAGCCTTCTGCGTAGCCAGATTGAGTTGAAGCGGGAAAAACTGGAGCAGATGGGCACCACGGTTTTTGCCTTACCGAAAACCGAAGATCTTGCGGAAAAGACGGTTGATGCCATCGAAGATTTTTATCAGGAGCTGGCAATGCCAATCCGCCTCTCCGATGCAAAAATCACGGAGCAGAATGACATCGACACACTGATGCAGATCATTGAGGGGCGAGACTTCTTGCAGGCCATTGGTGAGCACGGCAAGATCACCCCTGACGTGATCAAAGAAATCGTGTACGCAGCACGGTAAACAGATCAGCCCGCCGATCAATCGGCGGGCTTTTTTGTGGGAACCTCTCATCCTCTATGAAATCTCAAGTGACAAACCCAGCCCTCCGCCAGTAATCCTGTGAGATATCAGAGTACTCTTCGCAGATTATGAGGGAGCAACGGGATGTTGCAGCTGTCCGACACTCAAACAAAAGACGCCCTGCCCTTCCAGCCACTGGTGGAAGCCTTGAGAACCATGTTTAGGGAAGGCTGCGAAATGCCGGTTCGGCACCATCACACCATGGGTGTACCGGACAAAGCAGACGCCACTCTCCTTCTCATGCCAGCCTGGCAGTCGGGTGCCTATTTCGGTGTGAAGCTGGCAAGCGTTTTCCCAAGTAACGCAGACTTGGGTATTCCTGCAGTTTCAGCTACCTATCTGTTATCCGATGGAACAACAGGCGCTCCGCTTGCCTTGGTTGACGGAGGAGAACTGACAGCACGCCGCACCGCAGCAGCCTCAGCTCTAGCTGCAGATTACCTTGCGCGCAAAGATGCAAAAACACTGACCATGGTCGGAACTGGCCGTCTGTCCGCCAACCTCATCGAAGCACATTGCGCAACCAGACAGATCGAAACCGTCTACCTCTGGGGCAGGAATTTCGAAAAGGCACAGCAAAATGCACAAGATTTTAGTGCAACGCTCGGCCTCAACGTGATTGCCGAACAGTCATTGCAAAAGGCCGTTGGGCAAGCAGACATTGTTTCAGTGGCAACACTCTCCAATGCGCCGTTAATCAAAGGCGAATGGCTGCCAGAAGGATGCCATCTCGATCTCGTCGGCGGGTTCACCCCTAATATGCGCGAAGCAGATGACACAGCAATCACCCGTTCCAGAGTATTTGTCGATACACGTGCGGGCGCCATGAAAGAAGCAGGTGATCTGACCATTCCGCTCGCAAACGGCACTCTGAAGCCTGAGGACGTAATCGCAGATTTATACGACCTGACCCGAGGTGGAAATCCAGGTAGAACGAGTAATCAGGAGATCACCTTCTTCAAGTCCGTCGGGGCTGCGCTGGAAGATCTGGCAGGCGCGATCCTCGCCTACGAAAACTCAAAGGAACTCCAAAGGGCCTAAATGCAAAGGCTCAGCATTGCTATCCATTACGGTGCTGAGCCCAGAACCTTTGCCGCATCTCAGCAGTTCTGAAGTGAGTAAAGTGCGCATCACGCTGCATGGAAACCAAAGGCTGGTAATGGAGAAGGTCAATTTCTTTTGTAGCCACCGGACGCAGACTATCAAGCACATACCGCTCCCCCTGAAACTGCACTGAAGTCACAGCATGGATAACCTGCCTGCGACTGTCTTTTACCACAATGAAGCGTAAATCCGCTTCCGCGTAGCCCAGCGCAAGCAGGCTGAAGTACTTGGCGATGGCATAGTCCTCGCAATCACCCCTATACCCGAGAAACTGCAAGGGTGCACGCCAGACGTCTGCATGCCCAGCGGCGACAGCTTGCGGGTCATAACCCGCACTTTCATTGATGTAGGAGTTGAGCAAGGAAAGCTGGCGCACCGACTGTGTCTGCCCTACCCCACGCACAATACGAGACCAATAGTCAACCGAGCCAGCACAGCGCACGTTGCCGGCAATGCACTCTTTCAGCGAAGCCAGCTGCTGATCACATTCCGGCAGCACAGCTTCCCATTTTCTAAAAGCCCGGCTGTTTCCGCCAGAAATCTCAACGGAACCGAACAGCCCAAAGCTCTCTTGTGATTTTCGGTTTGCTGGATTGGTGAAGCGGATAAACGAAAACAGACGGCGACGGCGTATTTTGCTGGGATAATCAAGTTTTACAGTATGTGCCTGCCCTCTGGAGATGCTGGACACAATTCCGGAAAGAAAGGCGGCTTTCACCACCATCCCTATAAAACTTCGTCGCAGCAAACCGCGTTTTCTACGATGTTTGCCCCGGTATTCCGGAAGAGCCATAACGCATTACCGTTCTCTTAGCGCCTCCTCACGTGCACGATTAACCGGCTTAAGAATGTAAGAAAGCACACTCTTCTCTCCGGTGAGAATATCGACGGAGGCGACCATCCCCGGCAGGATGGGAAGACTCTTGTTGCGACTTTCTAACTCCGTTTGCTTGGTTTTGATAGTTACGGAGTAAAACTGCTCATGGGTGACTTCATCGTAAACAGTATCTGCAGAAATTCCCTCAACTTCTCCATCAAGCCCACCATAGATGGAAAAATCATAGGCGCTTAATTTTACAAGTGCCTGCTGGCCCTGATGGATAAAAGCAATATCCTGCGGTTTGACCTTAGCTTCCACGAGCAGAATATCTTCAACGGGCACGATGGTCATCAACTGCTGCGATGGTGATGCAACACCGCCAATCGTGCTCACATCAATTGTATTCACAATGCCATCCATAGGAGCGCGAATTTCAGCCCTCTTGACCTTATCGCCAGCCCCTTTTGAGGTTTCGGTAATGATATCCAGCTGTGCCTGTACCTCACTCATCTCAGCTCGGGCAGCTTGACGGAACTTGATGTAAAGGCTCTCAATCTCCTGTTCAGCCTCATCAACAGCTGCTTGCAGCCGACCTTCAGTTACCCGAAGCGTATTGATCTGCCCTTCCAGATCTCCAATCTCCCGCTGCAACTTGAGCATATCAGTGCGCGGGATAATCTGCTTTTCAGCAAGGGGCGCCTTTAACTCACGCTCTTCGTTTGCAAGGCGCAGCAACTCCATCAGTTTACGCTTCTGGTTCTCAGAGGCTTCCAGTTCTGCCATACGCTGCGCAACACGAGATCGATTGATGGCGACCTGCCCTTTCAGCCCTTCTATATTCGCCTGAAACAGAGAAAGCTCTGAGGCGACAGTCTGAGGGGCTTTCTCCTGATAGTGGTCAGTATAAGACAGCTCCTCACCCCTTTGTGGCCAGACCGATTGGAACTCCAGCCGCTCCCGCGCAATCTCCAAAGCAAGTTGCTTGGCGACAAGTTCTCCAAGATTAGAAGAAAAGCCAGTATCATCCAAGCGGATCAGCACATCTCCTTTGCTGACGAGATCTCCGGTCTTAACCAGCACGTCCTTGACGATCCCGCCCTCAAGGCTTTGGATCACCTGTATTTTTGCCGAGGGAATGATCCGCCCGTCACCACGTGTCACCTCCTCCAGTTGAGCCCAACTGGCCCAAACAACAAATGAAACAAGAAGAAGACCGATGAGCAGGATCAACAATCGTGTTCTGGCAAACACAGCATGCTCCAGCCCAACGGAAACCTGAGCAGCTCCTTTGGGAAGCTGGGCAGTTTCAGAGCCCGAGCCAATCCACTTTCTCATCAGCTCCTTTAGATTCAACAGGCGCAAAGATGATCCCCCTAGAAACTCCCCAACAACTTCCAGAGGCACGCAGCCAACCGGAATCAAGCTATCCTGACCAAGGGTAACTCTCCTTGTTTTTTCTGAATACTACGGGGATCTATTGCGGAGAATTGCAGGTTGGAACTGACGGAAACGGCCAAGCCAAAAACCAAAAAAGAAAAGACGCAGGCTTCTGGAAAAGAGGCCAAACCAGACGTGCCCAAAGCGTCTTCTGACCATGACGATGCATTGGTGATTGAAGGACATGTTTTGGAGGTCCCGCCTGAAACTGATAAGCCCCAAGAAAAGAACTCACCAAAAACACAGCCCAAGGAAGATACAGCAGGACCTCATATCTTAACCGAGATTGATCCTCTCAGAGGATGTCTTGAGATCCTGCTTGTTCAGCACAATATGCCCGCTAACTCGGAGAACCTGATCGCGGGACTTCCCTTGGCAGATGGAAAGCTGACTGAAGATCTGCTGCAAAGAGCACTCCAGCGCGCTGGCTTCTCCACGAAGGCATTCCATCAAAAGATCACCGATCTGTCTTCTCTCTTGTTCCCTGCAGTACTCACGCTGAAATCTGGCGGCGCGCTGGTGGTTCTGGAAAAGTACGATGAGCACTCCTATGCCGTTGCATTACCCCATGCAGATGGTGGAGCAGTCCTTGCGAAACTAGATGAACTTCAAGCCCTTTGCAGCGGCACTGTGATTGTCGCCAAGCCTTTTTACAAACCGGAACGCGCTGAAGACGAAGTAAAGGACCAGGAACAGTCTCACTGGTTCTTTGGCGGCATCAAAGCAGTCGCACGCGACTATGTCTTCGTCGCACTCGCAGCAGCCTTCATCAACTTACTCGCTTTGGCCTCACCTCTGTTCACAATGAACGTTTATGACCGCGTGTTGCCCAACTCGGCATTCCCTACTCTCTGGGTTCTTACGCTCGGTGTCACCGGCGCTTTGCTCTTTGACCTGCTTTTGAAGACATTACGCGCATCCCTCATTTTCTTTGCTGGTAAGCGCGCTGATCTGATCATCTCGTCCCGACTGTTCGATCAGGCCATGCATCTGAAGATGTCTCACAGACCTAGCAGCACCGCTGGCTTTCTGAACGAAATGCGCGAGTTTGAGACCATCCGCGAGTTCATGACCTCAGCAACAATCGCCGCGATTACGGATCTTGCCTTTCTGGGAATGTTCCTCGGGCTAATCTGGTACATCGGTGGCCCAATGGTCTATCCGCTTTTAGCTGCCATAATCGGTGTGGTCGCAATTGGTTTGATCATGCAGTTCCCGATTAAGAAAGCCGTTGAAACCACCGTCGCAGATGCCACACTCCGAAACGCCTTACTGGTTGAAAGCCTGTACGGACTGGAGACAATCAAACTCCAGAGAGCCGAGGGCCAGCTGCTGGGCAAATGGGAAAGTGCCAGCGCAGCAGCTGCAGCAGCCCAAAATAAGGTCAGATCCCTCTCCACGTGGGCATTGAACCTGACAGGTTTCCTGCAACAGCTCACCACCGTCGCTCTCTTAGTGACAGGAGCCTATCTCTTCTCAGAAAAGCTCATTTCCATGGGTGGCATTGTGGCATGCGTCATTCTGGGCGGTAGAGCCGTTGCCCCGCTCGCTACGCTTTCCAGCTTCCTTGCTCGCTTCCAGCAAGTCAAAGCCGCATACAAACGCCTTGATGCCATTAATCAGTTACCTAGAGAAAAGCCCTGGGCTTCCAGACATCTGACTAAAACCATTGATGAAGGCCAGCTTGCTCTGAAGAACCTCAGCTTCACATACCCGCAGTCGGAAGAGCCATCTCTCAGAAACCTCAATCTTTCAATCAAGGCAGGTGAACGCATCGCGATCCTCGGTCCGGTTGGTTCCGGAAAGTCGACACTAGGCCGCCTCCTAAGCGGTCTTTATGCGCCAGAAGCAGGCAATTACTCCGTCGACAACCTGGACCATCAACAGTTCGCTCCCACTGAGCTAAGAAGGTCCATTAGCTATATTGGACAGGATGCCAGCCTCTTTTCAGGCTCTATCAGAGACAACATCAAGTTGGGACGTCCGGAAGCCTCTGATGCTGATCTGGTCAAAGCCTGCGAGCATTCCGGCGCTTTAGAGTTCATCGACGCGCACCCCCACGGCTTTGCCAGATTGATAGAAGAAGGCGGAAGAGACTTATCTTCAGGGCAACGACAAAAACTGATACTTGCAAGAGCGTTTATGGGTAATCCAAAGGTGCTCTATCTGGATGAACCAACTGGCATGATGGACGGGCAAACAGAGCAGCAGTTTATCAACGCGCTGTCATCTGCCATAAAACCAGAGCAAACACTGATAATCGCAACACACCGAACCGCGCCGCTCTCACTGGTCGACAGACTGATCATACTAGATAAAGGCCGCATTCTGGCAGATGGACCAAAAGAAAAGGTTATCCATATCCTCTCAAAGGGAAATGGATAACCAGAAGACCTAATACTCTCTCATGTACTCATGAAAGCAAAGGCAGCGGTTGACGGCCTCATCATCCCAAACCGCCTCTTTCATGTATCCAATAGCCACGCCGCACCAATCCCGCGTTTCTAAGGCCCAGTCAAACCGCAGTTGCACAATGGTCGCCTGCTGAGCGGCCACAACGATTGTGTTGGCCTCCTCAAAGTAATCACGCACCCGAATGGAGATCTCATTGTGCAGCTCCTCAGGATGCTGAAGATTGAAGTTATAGCAAACGCCTCCACGGTAATAATCAGAGGTCGCCACTGAAAGGTCCGCACTTGTCGCTTCACTCGCCCAAATGCTAAACGATGCCGCTGCACCCCAAAACAAGAGCGCGGGGCCACTCACCAGCTTTAGCAGCTTATGCAGGTCCATAATCCCCTCCCTCACTGTTTTGGCTTGGGCATAGCAACAGGCGTGCCTCGCACCCACTGAGCAGTAACTCCCGGCAAAGCTTTACCCGGCAACCAGCTCTCTGTCTCTTCATCATCCCGTACTTTGCGATAACCGGCTTCCGCTTGTGCCGGAGGCTGAACGTCAAACGCCTCCAGCAATCCGCCCATAGCAGCAAGTAGCCGGTAATTCGCAAAAGTCTGCGCATACCGCGCAGAAATCTCAGAAACCTCAGTGAAGAACACCGTGTTCTGCGTATCCAGAACATCCAGCAGGGTGCGCTGACCAACTGTGAACTGCCCTTCATAAGAAATCAGCAGTTGCTGTGACGCTGACAGCTGCTTTTTGATGATCGCAAGCTGTTTGGAAAGCTCCACCCGCCGGATCCATGAAGCCCGCGTCTCACGTTCCACTTCACGATACGCACGTGCCGTCCGCATGCGCGCCTCCCCAGCGCGTTCCACCTGTTCTGCACGCCGGTTCTTTGTGATGTTGCCGTTGAACAGGTTCCAACGCATCACGACCAGCGCAGTCGCCTGATTGTTCACGCCGGGAAAACCGTTGAGGTTTTCGCCCACACGTGACGACAGTTCCAGATCAAATCTGGGATAGTAGTCTGCCTCCGCAATCTTAATCTGAGCGTTTGCAGCATCTACATCCGCTTTGCGTAAGGCAATCAGCGGGTTGTTGCGCCGCGCCACATTCAGGACCGCTGGAAGCGTGCCCGGAATGCGGCGCGTCACACTTGGCACGCCCCCCAAACGCCCCACTGGTTTGCCAACCACCTCAATAAACGTCGCCTCGGCCAGTTCCAGCTCTTCAACGACTTCTTCCAGCGCCAGTGTTGCAGCAAACACTCTTTCGCTGGCCTGCTGAACATCAGCCACCGACACGACACCGCGTGACAAGCCCGCGCGCATATCCGACGCAACCTTGCTGTGATAGGCAATATTACGCTGCGCCGCCTGTTTGACCTCAGAAAGTCGGGAGACCTCTACATAAGCCCGCACGGCACTCAAGCCAATGAACTCAGAACGCTCCCATACGCGGAAGGAAGTCGCATCAAGGCGCGCCCGTTGACGTTCAATCTCATAGGTCGTCGCAAAGCCATCAAACAGCTTTTGCCGACCTGTTGCGCGAACTTCATAAGGGCCATAGAAGAACTGATCGCGTTGGCGGGTAAAGCTTCTGTCCGCCCACTCCGCACCTCCACGAAACTCCAGATCAAGACGCGGCAGCCATTCGCCTTTGGCCTGCTTCAACTCAAAGCCGATCGCATTGCGATCAAACACTGCTTCACCAATTTCGGGATTGCTGTAAACGGTCAGATTCACTGCGTCTCTGAGAGACATCGCGTGACCTGCTCCGCTCAACAGGCCAACTGCAGCAACGCCAAGGAAAAAAGGCGTAAACAACTTCATACACACGCCCTCTACGCAATACTTAAGACAACCGGGCAACTGAAGCTTTAATTTACTTTATTTTAATATAATGTCATTCCTCAACCAATTAAGTGTAATAAATATCAATAGCTCAAAAATTAATAACAATAGCACTTCATAAATTCGAACACGAATACATGTCATTTATACGTATTGCATAATGTATATATAAATTTGAACCCTATTTGATTTAGAATTCGGCAACACAATTTCATCCTTGCAACATTTTCCTCCTCGGAGAATGCCCGCCAACATCTTGTTCCTGCTTGCAAAGGAAGACCTGTATGCCGACGATCAGAACTGATGAAACGCAAGTCCCCTCAGCCCCGGACGCTTCTTCAGAACAAGTTGTTGAGCTGCAACCTAATGAGGGCCCATCCGCTCCCCCTCAAAGCCGCCTTATCATTGAACTTCCGCCAGATATTGCAACCGATCTGGAAAACCAGCCGGATGCCCCACCACGCGGCATAAACCTGCTGCTGAATGAGGTTGAATGGGACCCGGTCAGAGAGGTTTTACTGCTTCCCTCAGGCTTGGAACTCGCAGGCATCCAGACAGCCAATAACACCACCCAGATCACACTTGCTGATGGTACACTGCTGATCATCCAGGGACACAGCGAAAATCCTCCATCCATTGAGATTGAAAATCAGATCCTCACTGCACAGGAGATTCAAACAGCGTTTGCCGCTGCAAGAAATGCAGAACCGAGCGCTGGCCCGGAGGCCTCATCAGGTCCGTCCAGTGGGTCAGAACCCTCCAGCGGCAACAACGAGCCACAATCTCCATTACCAGCAAACGAGGACCTGACCGGAAGCGGTAATGATTTTGAGCCTATTCCGATCGCCGTTCAGCCTTCCTTTCCAATCACTCCGCTCCTGTTCCCCTCAGAACGCAGCGAAGAGTTTCTGGAAAGAGACTTCGGGGATGGAGCCTTTGAAAGCAACGAGCCAATCATCTCCAGCGCAGATCCATCTGATCCAACAGTGCGCCCCGCTTTCTTCGAGGGTAACACCGATGATGTGTATGAGGCAGGCCTGGCAACTGGCAGCAATGCTGGTCAGGCTGTGACCCAAACGGCAGGCCCCATGAACATCCAGAGCGGATCATCTCCGCTCCAGACACTCGAAGTCTGTGATCCGACACAGGATATTTGGATTGATGTGACCAATGGCGGCCAAATCATCACACCTCATGGCACCTACACCATCACAGCTCATCCAGACGGAACATACAGTTGGACGTACACCCTCGATGCAGCGGGTGATCACAGCAACAACGCTCAACAAGACATGTTGAAAGTTCGTGTTACGAACGAAGAAGGCAATCAGGCAACCGGCGACATCGCCATCAACATCGTCGACGATGAGCCACTCATCGATATCACCGATAACCCGGCTCAAGTGGCTGAAGGCGATACCCTCACGAGCAGTTGGTCTCTCAATCCCGGAGCAGATGGCGTAACGCACATAACCGTGTCTGTCCCCGGTGAAACGGATCAGACAATCGCACTGTCGGGCAACACATCCGCCACCTTCACGCTACCCAAAGGCACACTCACCGTTAATCCAGATGGCACCTACTCCTTTGAAGCAGCGACTAATCTGGATAACGACGACCCGCAAGAGCAAAGCTTCACCATCACCGCAACCGATGCGGATGGAGATACGACAACCGACACCCAGACCATCACAATTATAGACGGCACATCGCCAACACCGCCAGACAATCTGCCCGGAGAAGCCGTCGACCTGATCCTTACCGTCAATGAAGCTGCTCTTGATACAACGCAGGATCAAAATGATCTGGCCGCTGGAAATATCAATGGATCCGATCCAACAAGCACTGCTGAGACAGAGATCTCCAGCATTCTCACCTTCACTGCGGGCTCGGACAACCTCTCCACCTTTGCCTTTGGTGATCCCTCAGGCATCACCATCACCAACGGTGATGCGGCTCTCAATGTGAGCTGGACGGTTAGCAATGGCCAGCTCATCGGCTCCATAAACGGCACGCCAGCAATCATTCTGGCGCTCAATGCAGTAGAGATCCCTGCAGGCCAACAAGGCGCCGCACAAGTCACCGCAACACTCACAGATGCCTTCCCTCATGATGCAAGCGGAGCCCCCATCAAGATCAACGGCATCACCATCAATGCCTCAGACCACGATGGCGACACTGTCACAGCCGACATTCAGGTCAACATAATCGACGATGCACCGCAGCTAGACATCGCTGATACACCTGCATCAGTTGCAGAGGGCAACACCCTTAACGGAACATGGACGCTCAACCTAGGAGCAGATGGCGTCACACATATAACCGTGTCTGTCCCCGGAGAAGCGGATCAGACAATCACCCTGTCCGGCAACACCCCCGCTACCTTCACGTTGCCGAAGGGAACCTTAACCGTCAATCCAGACGGCACCTACGCCTTTGAAGCAGCAACCAATCTGGATAATGACGATCCACAAGAGCAAAGTTTCACCATCACTGCAACAGACGCAGATGGAGACACAACAACCGATACCCAAACCATCACCATCACCGATGGCACATCGCCAACACCGCCAGACAATCTCCCTGGTGAAGCCATTGATCTGATCCTCACAGTCAACGAAGCTGCCCTTGATACAACGCAGGATCAAAATGATCTGGCCGCTGGAAACATCACCGGTTCCGACCCAACAAACACTGTTGAGACAGAGGTCTCGAGTTCCCTCACCTTCACCGCGGGCTCAGACAACCTCTCCACCTTTGCCTTTGGTGATCCCTCAGGCATCACAATCACCAATGGTGATGCGGCTCTCAATGTGAGTTGGACAGTTAGCAACGAACAGCTCATCGGCTCCATAAACGGCACACCAGCAATCATTTTGGCTCTCAATGCATCTGAGATCCCTGCAGGCCAACAAGGCACCATACAAGTCACAACAACGCTCACAGATGCTTTCCCGCATGATGCAAGCGGAGAGCCGATCAAGATCAACGGCATCACCATCAATGCCTCAGATCATGACGGCGACACTGTTACAGCGGACATTCAGGTCAACATAATCGACGATGCACCTCAGCTGGACATCGCTGATACACCTGCATCAGTTGCAGAGGGCAACACGCTTAATGGAACATGGTCTCTCAATCCCGGAGCTGATGGCGTCACGCATATAACCGTGTCTGTCCCTGGCGAAGCGAACCAGACAATCGCCCTTTCTGGCAACACATCCGCCACCTTCACGCTGCCGAAGGGAACCTTAACCGTCAACTCAGATGGCACCTACTCCTTTGAAGCGGCAACCAATCTGGATAATGACGATCCGCAGGAGCAAAGTTTCGCCATCACCG
This sequence comes from Pseudovibrio sp. SCP20, assembly GCF_057774105.1. Lineage (NCBI taxonomy): Bacteria > Pseudomonadati > Pseudomonadota > Alphaproteobacteria > Hyphomicrobiales > Stappiaceae > Pseudovibrio > Pseudovibrio sp. SCP20. Next base: position 1,510,366 of record NZ_JBYMDH010000001.1, read on the forward strand.
CAACGGATGTTGATGGAGACACGACAACCGACACCCAGACCATCACAATCACAGACGGTACAACGCCAACACCACCAGATAATCTCCCCGGAGAAGCCGTCGATCTGATCCTCACCGTCAACGAAGCTGCCCTTGATACAACGCAGGATCAGGATGATCTGGCCGCCGGAAACATCACCGGGTCCGATCCAACAAGCACTGCTGAGACGGAGGTCTCCAGCTCCCTCACCTTCACAGCCGGCTCAGACAACCTCTCCACTTTTGCCTTTGGTGATCCATCCGGCATCACCATCACCAACGGCGATGCCGCTCTCAATGTGAGCTGGGCTATTAGCAATGGCCAGCTCATCGGCTCCATAAACGGCACACCAGCCATCATTTTGGCGCTCAATGCATCTGAGATCCCCGCAGGCCAACAAGGCACCGTGCAAGTCACAGCAACGCTCACAGACGCCTTCCCGCATGATGCGAGTGGAGAGCCAATCAAGATCAACGGCATCACCATCAACGCTTCAGACCACGATGGCGACACTGTTACAGCGGACATTCAGGTCAACATAATCGACGATGCACCGCAGCTAGACATCGCCGATACGCCTGCGTCCGTCGCCGAAGGAAACACTCTGAACGGCAGTTGGTCTCTCAATCCCGGAGCAGATGGCGTCACGCACATAACTGTGTCTGTCCCCGGTGAAGTGGACCAGACAATCGCATTGTCCGGCAACACATCCGCCACCTTCACGCTACCGAAGGGAACCTTAACCGTCAATCCAGACGGCACTTACTCCTTTGAAGCCACAACCAATCTGGATAGTGACAATCCGCAAGAGCAAAGCTTCACCATCACCGCAACGGATGCAGATGGAGATACAACAACCGACACCCAGACCATCACAATCACAGACGGCCCCAATCCGTTCGGGGGCGACATCATCGCACTAAGTCTTGATGAAAGCGCGCTTGGAGAGCAGATTGGCAACAATGATCCCACCGGGGATGTCATCGGCTCCAATCCAGCAAGCACAGCAGAAACTCAAAGCGATACACTCAGCTTCACAGCTGGTTCTGACAATATCGTCAGCTTCACTGTAGGAGATACCTCCAGTATCGAGGTTCGGGACGACAGTGGAGCTGTTGTAACTTCTATCAACTGGGCCCTGTCCGCTGACAAGCAAACCCTGACTGGGTCAATCAACGGTCAAAATGTCATCCAGCTGTCTCTAACCGGATCAACCATCCCTGCAGGCTCCACCGGCACAGCTCAGATCACAGCAACACTTCTTGCCGAGTTTCCTCACGTGACCAACGGAACCAGCGACTTCACCATTTTGGGTGTGCCCATCATTGCGACTGATACAGATGGGAGCACGGCTCTTGGTTTCACAAACATTTCGATCAAAGACGATAGTCCTGATGTGGATATTTCAGATACTCAGCTTATTGTCTCTGAAGGTGAAACCATCACTGATACGTTCTCCCTCAGCTCGGGAGCTGATGGGTATAAGCAGGTAACGGTCTATACAGACATCAACAACCAACACATCGTCAGCTTAGCTCCAAACACACAAACTACGCTCTACACGAAACAAGGAGAGCTCACCATCCATTCAGATGGGACCTGGGAGTTCACAGCCAGTACGGGGCTGGACTTCAACCAGACACAAACTCTGCAGTTCTTCATATCCGTTGAAGATGGGGATGGCGACACAGATACGGATAGTCATCTCATTTCTATCAAACCAGCAGCATCGCCTATTCTCGGCACCTCAGGCAACGATGTCCTCACTGGTACCCAGACAAGCGAACTCATCAAAGGCCTTGATGGTGATGATACAATCGATGGTGGAGCTGGGCGAGACAAAATCGCAGGTATGGGGGGTAAAGATACGCTCACTGGTGGAGAGGACAGCGATACGTTTGTACTCGATCTTTCCAACCTCACCGTGGCAGATCTGATTACAGATTACGATTCCACCGGAGAAGATGCAGACAAACTGGATGTAACGGAACTAATTGGCACAGAAGAGATCACGCAGCAAAATGTGGGAGATTATTTCCAGCTCTCAGGCGGTATCCTGAGCTTCGATCAGGATGGAGCTGGCACCAATCATAACATGGTACAGGTTATGGAGTTTTCATCACCACCAGCTCAGCTGGAGCTGATCGTGGATGAAAATCAGGCACCAGTAGTCGTAACTGCATAAGGTTCTCAGCAAAGAAAAACCCCGGAAGCAACGCTACCGGGGTTCAAAACACGATCAGCTGCAGAAAACAGTCACACCGGCCATTCGCTCGGGCTCTATAACCCAGAAATCACCGTGCTTGCGTCCACCAAGAGCCTTGGCATAGGAAGAAAAGCTCTCAAGATCTTCTGCAGCAAATCCCAAGGCAGCCAGCTTCAGACCTTTGCGGTCAACAGGCGCCTTCACACCATAAAGGCTTTCATAAGCGCTTGGTGACAGCACCTTTACAGTCCCACGAGCAGTCTCAATCTCAACACCGAGACTAGAAAGTCGTGCAGTACGCTCTCCAATGAATGCCTTGAGGAACTCATGATGGTCTGCCGGATCATCAGCCACGAAAACCACCTCAGTCAGATCGCGAACAGTGTTCGGATGCGACTGATAGTCAGCCTTCCAGAAGTTCTCAGGAAATTTGTTGTGGCAAGTGAAGAAGCCCATTTCCGCACTGAGCGGATCAGTGGTGAACGTCAGATCAAACGCGACCTGGCGTTCTTCACCTTCTGGCGTCACAGCAATCCGCTCAAAGGAAAATGGCGCGTACTCTGCAAGGCCAGCTGCATTGTAGGCCCTACGATCTTCCGCAGCGCTAGTGCTGTCCATAACAAACATGGAAGCACCTTCGCCCTTCAGCAGAAAGTCACGGTTGAATGCACCGAAAGAGAAAACGCCTTCACTCGGCTCTGTCAGCTCAGCACCTTCGCCAATCGCCAAAACCTCAAGGAAACTACCATTCAGCTGGACGAGACGGTTCTCAGTTCCCCAAGGATGACGCGCAGTTGGCGTCACCTTGAATCCCAGCTGTTCCCAGTGTCCTGCTGCATCCTGCAAAGAGTTTACAGCAAGCACAATGTGGTCAATTCCCTTGGTCAAAGCGTTTCCCCCAAAACAGCAGATTAAACCAGACGGCTGTTGTCGCGCGCAGCACCTACAAATGAGGAGAACAGCGGATGCGGCTCAAACGGGCGGGACTTCAGCTCTGGGTGATACTGCACACCGATGAACCACGGATGGTTGTCAATCTCTACAGTCTCAGGCAGAACGCCATCTGGTGACGTACCAGCAAAGATGAGGCCAGCTTCTTCAAGCTTCTCACGATAGCCGATGTTCACTTCATAACGGTGACGGTGACGCTCGGAGATCTCGGTAGAATCATAGATCGCAGCAATCTTACTGTCAGCTTTCAGAACCGCATCATAAGCACCAAGGCGCATGGTACCGCCCAGATCGCCTTCCGCATGACGCTCTTCTTTTTCGTTTCCGCGAGTCCATTCAGTCATCAAACCAACAACTGGCTCTTTTGCAGGACCAAATTCGGTGGAGCTCGCATCAGCGATACCAGCCATGTTGCGAGCAGCTTCCACAACAGCCATCTGCATACCAAAGCAGATACCGAAGTAGGGAATGTTGTTCACACGTGCATAGTGTGCGGCAGCGATCTTACCTTCAGATCCGCGCTCACCAAAGCCGCCAGGAACAAGAATACCGTTCACATTCGCAAGGAATTCGCTTGGGTCTTCTTTTTCAAAGACTTCAGATTCAATCCACTCAAGATTGACCTTCACACCATTCGCAATGCCGCCGTGAACCAGCGCTTCAATCAGGGACTTATATGCATCTTTCAGAACGGTGTACTTACCAACGATTGCGATGGTGACTTCACCCTCTGGGTTAAACAGAGAATGAACGATGGTTTCCCAACGGGACAGATCAGGAGCCGGAGCACCTGTGATACCAAATGCATCTAGAACCTGCTCATCCAGACCTTCTTTGTGGTAGGCCAGCGGCACTTCGTAGATGCTCTTTGCATCATATGCAGGGATAACAGCTTCTTCGCGAACGTTACAGAACTGGGACAGCTTGCGACGCTCATTCTCAGGGATCTGGCGATCACAGCGAACCATGAGAATATCTGGCTGAATACCGATGGAGCGCAGCTCTTTAACAGAGTGCTGTGTTGGCTTGGTTTTCATTTCACCAGCACTTGCAATGTAAGGCAGCAGTGTCAGGTGGATGTAAACAGCCTGTCCGCGTGGCAGATCGTTGCCAAGCTGACGAATAGCTTCAAAGAATGGCAGACCTTCAATGTCACCAACGGTACCGCCGATTTCGCAGAGCACGAAATCATAGCCTTCATTACCGTCCAGAACGAAGTTCTTGATCGCGTCAGTCACATGAGGAATCACCTGCACAGTACCACCCAGGTAATCACCGCGGCGTTCTTTCGCGATAATGTCCTGATAAATGCGACCAGTGGTAATGTTGTCCTGCTTGTTTGCCGGACGGCCAGTGAAACGCTCGTAGTGACCAAGATCCAGGTCAGTTTCAGCGCCATCATCGGTCACATAACACTCACCATGCTGGTAAGGGCTCATGGTACCTGGATCAACGTTCAAATAAGGGTCGAGCTTACGAAGTCGCACCTTGTATCCGCGCGCTTGTAAAGCCGCACCAAGAGCTGCGGAGGCAAGTCCCTTCCCGAGAGAAGAAACAACACCACCGGTGATGAATATGTACCGTGCCATGGATCGCTACCACGTTAGAAAGGGCGGAATTTATCAGTAGGGAAGCACACTTAGAGTAGTGCCTGATAATCCAATACCCTGGATATTTGAGTTATGTCTGAACGCACGAATGACGGACACTGCACAAGGTGCGGTGCCGTCAAACGTATATTTCAACTGTTTCTGCTTTACAGCAGATTACTGTGCAGGTGGAACCTGCGGGCCAGTTGGCTGACTTTGCTGCTGAAGCTGGTCAAGAAGACCATTGCCGCCGCCCTGCTCTGTACCCTGAGTTGCGGAACCGGCTGGAACCTGATCAAGCAGAGAACCTGGACGCTCGTCGTAGCGTGCCAGCAGAGAAAGAGCGAGTGAAGTTGCAAAGAAGCAGACAGCAAGAATCGCAGTACCGCGTGTCAGCACATTTGCTGTACCACGGCTGCTCATCACACCACCGCCGCCACCGCCGCCAATACCCAATGCGCCGCCTTCGGAGCGCTGCAGTAGAACCATTGCTACCAGCGCAACGACGACCATCAGGTGGATAACAATCAGAACGGTTTCCATAGGTATCCGTAGGTTTAATGAATTCGTTAGTCGGCCTTCTAACCGAATTTGCTGCGCCTTTCTACCCTAAAGGCGCAGCAAATTGGTGGACTGCTAAGAATATTATTATAATCCGACTAATATTAGCCGCGATAAGCCTCAGCGATTCCAAGGAAATCCGCCGCTTTCAGGCTTGCACCGCCAACCAGTGCACCGTCAACGTTTTCAACCGCAAGCAGTTCTTTTGCGTTGGTAGGCTTAACAGAGCCACCATAAAGGACGCGCATTTTGCCGCCAATCTCATCGCCAAACTGCTTAATGAGTGTTGCGCGGATAGACGCATGAACTTCAGCCACATCAGCAGGTGTTGGCGTCAAGCCAGTGCCGATTGCCCAGACTGGCTCATAAGCGATCACAGTGTTCTCAGCGGTTGCGCCTGCTGGCACAGAACCAAGAACCTGCTTGGTAACAACATCAAGAGTGGTGCCTGCGCGGCGCTCGCTCTCAACTTCACCTACACAAACGATGGCAACCAGACCAGCGCGGTAAGCAGCTTCTGCTTTCTCGCAAACATCTGCGTCAGATTCGCCATGGTCTTCACGGCGCTCGGAGTGACCAACAATAACAAATTTGCCGCCAGCATCACGGATCATCTCAGCGGAGATGTCGCCAGTATGCGCGCCGCTTTCTTTAGCGTGGCAGTTTTGGGCGCCAATCGCGATTTTGTCCTGAGAAGCAAGCTGTGCAACCAGCAATGCAGGAGGGCAAATCAGAAGCTCTACTTTTTCGGCAAGTGCTGAGTCGTATCCCGCACCCATAGCTTCCAGCTCTGCAGCAGAAGCTTTGGTGCCATTCATTTTCCAGTTACCAGCAACAAGTGGCCGATTAGTCATTTGATCCGTTCCCCAAATATGAATTCTAGATTCCCATATGGAATGTGTGCTCACTAGCAGAAAAAACACTTAAGTCCCATAGTGGATTACCGCTAGTGCGATGAACTTCGTATCTCACGGCGAATCTCACAGGCTTTATGTTGTGTAAACTTGCCCCACGGCGAAAGGAACACTATTATCCGGCGGCCTTGCATGTGTGCGCGGGGAGACTGTCCCTCGCCTTCAACAAGAGAACGGATAAAATTATGCTCGACGCGCTACGTAATAGCGTAGGTTCCTGGTTTGCAAAGATCCTGATCGGCCTTCTGGTGCTCAGCTTTGCAGTTTGGGGGATCGCTGACGTCTTTACTGGAATCGGCTCCACATCTGTTGCCTCAGTTGGTGACAAAGAAATTTCAGCTCAGGATTTCCAACGAGCTTATTCACGCGAGCTCGACCAGCTGTCACGCCGCGTCGGCCAGCCTGTCACACAGGAACAGGCCGCTGCATTTGGTGTACCAGCTCAGGTTCTGGGCCGCCTAGTCGCTGAAGCTGCGCTTGATAATGAAGCATCAAAGCTGCGCATCGGCGTTTCAGATGAAGCAATCATCAAAACCATTCAGGAGACACCAGCCTTTCAGGGTGTGAATGGTTATGACCGCAATCGTCTCGGTCAGGTACTTTACAATCTCGGCATGAGCGAAGACGAGTTCGTCATGCAGCAGCAGCTCGTCGCAGAGCGCCAGCAGCTCGCCGAAGCCGTTATTGGTGGCATTGTAGTGCCAGAAACCATGCTCGAAGCTTTCGACAAGTACGCAATGGAAGAGCGCACTGTTGAATACCTCGTACTGCCCAAAAGCTCTCTGACCCACGTTCCTGCGCCGACTGACGAAGAACTCAACGCGTTCTTCGAAGAAAACAAAGGCAACTATAAAGCACCTGAGTACCGCAGCGCGACCATCATCGAGCTGACATCAGACAAAATCGCAAAGCCTGAAAACGTAACGGACGAAGAGATCGCTCAGGAATATGAGCGCACCAAAAACCGTTACCAGTCTCAGGAACAGCGCCGCATCTATCAAATCTCCTTCCCAACCAAACAGGAAGCAGAAGCTGCTGTGGTTGAGATGGATTCTGGCAAGACCTTTGAAGACCTGATGAATGAGCGCGATCTGACCGAAAAAGACGTCGATCTCGGCCTCATGAACAAGGCAGGCTTCCTTGATCAGAAGATCGCAGACGCTGCGTTTGCTCTACAAGAAGGTCAGGCAAGTAACGTGGTCGAAGGCCAGTTCACCAACGCCATCCTCTTTGCAAAAGAAATCAAACCAGCTGCTGTTCAGCCAATTGAAGACGTGAAAGACGAACTGCGCACTGTCGTTGCTCAGGCAAACGCCGCTGATGAAGTGGAAGACCTCTTCAACGAAGTGGAAGATGCACGCGCAGGCGGCAGCACCTTTGAAGAGATCGCAGAACGCTTTGATCTGGAGTTGATCAACACCCCTGCTTTCGACGCCTCCGGCAATAACGAAGCAGGCGAAACCGTTGAACTGCCAGTCGCAAACGAGCTGACCACAGCCGTCTTCTCAACCGATGTTGGCATTGAAAACGATCCGCTGGAAATCGGCCGCACCGGTCACCTCTGGTACGAAGTCAAAGAAGTCACACCTTCCCGCGACAGAGAACTCTCTGAAGTCAAAGAGGCTGTGACCGCTGACTGGGCAGCAAACCGCACCGGTGAACTGCTGGAAGAAAAAGCCAAAGCCCTGATTGCGGAAGTGGAAGCAGGAAAATCGCTTTCCGAGATCGCAGCAGCTGAAGGCCTGACAACAACGACCTCTCAGCCATTCACCCGCAACGGTGGCGTACAGGGTCTTTCCGGCTCAGCTGTTACAGCAGCCTTCTCCGGACCTAAAGGCACCGCAGCGCAGGTTCCTGGCAACAATGAAGATCGGATTCTTCTGGTTCTGACGGACACAACAGCTCCGACCTTCATGACAGAGTCAGAGAACGCTCAGCGCATCAACACCCAGCTGACAGGCGCACTGGAAAGCTCATTGCTTAACCAGTTCATCAACCAGCTGGAACAGACTGAAGGCGTCCTCATAAATCAGGCAGTCTTCAATCAGTTGACCGGCCTGGATCGCCAGTAGACAAAACCTTGTCGAAAACAAGCCCGCCACACTTTTAAGTGTGGCGGGCTTTTGTTTATCTCCTAGACAGCCCTCCTAAAGCTATCTAATAGTTAGCCTTTGTGTACATTAAGGAATTACCTGAGGGATTGAGGGAGTTTTCGCCGTGAGCAATTTGAAAAATCTCATTGGAATTGTCGCTGACGGCAACGCACTGGACCGGTCTCAGGCCCGTGAGGCATTCGAGATCATCATGTCAGGCGCCGCAACTCCTGCTCAGATTGGAGGTTTCCTGATGGCCCTGCGCTTGCGCGGCGAAACCATCGACGAAATCTCCGCAGCAGTCGAGACCATGCGCGCCAAGATGATCCCGGTAAAGGCACCAGACCACGCCATCGACATTGTTGGCACTGGCGGTGATGCATCCGGCTCCTACAACATCTCAACCTGCACAGCGATTGTGGTCGCAGGCTGCGGCGTAACAATTGCCAAACACGGCAACCGTTCCCTCTCCTCCAAATCAGGCTCTGCTGAAGCGCTGGCTGAACTGGGCATCAATCTGGATCTGGACGCAAACGGCATCAGTCATTGCATCCACGAGGCCGGCATCGGCTTCATGTTCGCGCCAAACCACCATAAAGCCATGCGCCACGTTGGCCCGGCTCGCATCGAACTCGGCACCAGAACCATCTTCAACTTGCTCGGCCCTCTCGCCAACCCGGCAGGCGCAAAGCGCCAGATGACCGGCGTGTTCGCACAGCAATGGGTTGAGCCGCTCGCCAACACCCTGAAAGAATTAGGTACAGAGAAAGCCTGGATCGTCAACGGCTCCGATGGCATGGATGAAATCACCACGACCGGAACGACCTTTGTCGCCGAACTGAAAAACGGCAGCATCAACACCTTCACCATCTCACCAGAAGATGCAGGCTTGCCTGTTGCAAAGACGGAAGATCTGAAGGGTGGCGATCCAAAAGAGAACGCTCAAGCCCTGCGAGAAGTACTGCAAGGCGCCAAGAACGCGTACCGCGATATCGTCCTGCTCAACTCCGCAGCGTCCCTGATCGTTGCTGATAAAGTCTCCACCCTCACAGACGGTGTAGAGATGGCTGCACAGGCAATCGATACAGGTACCGCCCTTTCCCGACTGGACAAACTTGTTGAAGCCTCCGACGCTGCAACAGCTGCTAACATGAAACTCTAAGACCACGGATCCCATGTCAGATATCCTTAAGAAAATCGAAGCTTACAAACGTGAAGAGATTGCCGCTGCAAAAGCGCAAACTTCTCTGGCTGATCTGGATGCGGCGATCAAGGCAGCAACTCCAACCCGCGGCTTCGCAAACGCACTGAAAGCAAAGCATGCAAACGGTGAGTACGCGCTGATCGCTGAGGTAAAAAAAGCCAGCCCGTCCAAAGGCCTGATCCGCGCGGACTTTAACCCGCCCGCACTCGCAAAAGCCTATGAAAAAGGTGGCGCGGCCTGTTTGTCCGTACTGACCGACACACCGTCCTTCCAGGGCAAGCCAGAGTACCTCGTCGCAGCCCGCAATGAAGTCTCCCTGCCAGTCCTGCGCAAAGACTTTCTTTACGACACCTATCAGGTGCATGAGGCCCGCGCTTGGGGTGCAGACTGTATCCTTATCATCATGGCAGCCGTTGATGATGCATTGGCCAAAGAGCTGGAAGACACAGCTTTTGAGCTTGGAATGGATGCACTGATTGAGGTGCATGATGAGGCTGAGCTGAAACGCGCGCTGAAGCTCACCTCACCACTCGTCGGCATCAACAACCGCAACCTGAAAACATTCGAGACATCGCTGGAGACCAGTGAACGTCTTGCCCCATTGATCCCGCAAGACCGGATCATCGTGGGCGAAAGCGGCCTGTTTACTCCCGAAGATCTTTCCCGCATGGAAAAATCCGGCATCTCCACCTTCCTCATCGGTGAAAGCCTGATGCGGCAGGACGATTTAGAGAACGCCACCAAAGCGCTGCTTAAACGCTAAGAAAATCAACAGCCTGCAAAAGGCAATGACCTGAACAAACTGTGTCCAGAGGCAAGAAAATGTCAGAACTTTCTCCAAAACTCACTCACCTTGATGACAGTGGTGCGGCTCATATGGTCGACATCTCGGAGAAAGAGGTCACCTCACGCATCGCCCGCGCTGGCGGTCAGGTGAAGATGCAGCGTGAGACTCTGGACATGATCCTTTCCGGCAATGCCAAGAAAGGCGACGTACTGGCAACGGCGCGCATCGCCGGCATCATGGCTGCCAAGCGCACCCATGAGCTGATCCCGTTGTGTCATCCGCTGGCTCTTTCCAAGGTACAGGTGGACTTCACACCAAACCCGGAGCTGCCGGGCATTGAGATTGAAGTCTTCGCAAAGGTCTCTGGTCAGACTGGCATTGAGATGGAAGCGCTGACAGCTGCTTCTGTTGCGTGCCTGACGATCTACGATATGGCCAAAGCCGTTGATCGTTCCATGGAGATTGGTGAGATTCGCCTGCTGGAGAAAAAGGGTGGTAAGTCCGGTCACTATCTGGCTGAGGAGGATAACTCCAAATGAGCCTGATCAGCATCGAAGAAGCACTCGACCGCCTCCTCAAGGACGTAAACCCAACCGCAAGCGAAAGCTTACCGCTTCTGGAAGCAGGCGAACGCGTGTTGGCACAAGATGTTGCCGCAACCCGGACCCAACCTCCGTTCTCCGCCTCCGCAATGGATGGTTATGCTGTAAAAGCAGCTGACACAGAAGATCCTGAGCGCGCACTAAAGGTTATCGGTGAAGTCGCTGCCGGGCATAACTTCGACGGCACACTGCAAGACGGCGAAGCCCTGCGTATCTTCACAGGTGCACCGGTCCCAGCTGGTGCGGATGCGATCCTGATGCAGGAAAATGCCCGCCGCGACGGGGATAACCTGTTCTGCCAAGAGAGCGTAACTGTTGGCAAGTTCATCCGCCCTGCCGGACTGGACTTCCAAGAAGGCCAGATCCTCCTCAAAGCAGGCGCCCCACTCGGCTTCCGCGAGCTTTCCCTTGCAGGCGCGATGAACCACGCAAGTTTGCCGGTGCGCAAGAAGCCGGTTGTCGCCATCCTCGCAAACGGAGACGAGCTTGTTGAACCGGGTCAGACACCGGGCCCGAATCAAATCATCGCTTCCAACCAGGTCGGCATCGCAGAGTTTGTGAAAAACTGCGGCGGTATCCCAATGATGCTGGGCATCGCCCCGGACCAGCCTGAAGAAATCACAGCTCGCGTCAAGCAGGCAATTGAGGCCAAAGCCGATGTTCTGGTCACGCTCGGCGGCGCATCTGTTGGCGACCACGACCTCATTCAGGACGTGCTCGGAGCAGAAGGCATGGAGCTCGGCTTCTGGCGAATTGCCATGCGTCCGGGCAAACCACTCATGGCAGGCGCTCTTGGCCCGATGAAAGTCCTCGGCCTGCCGGGCAATCCGGTATCAAGTCTTGTCTGCGCCCTCCTCTTCCTTGGACCTCTCCTCGACAAAATGCTGGGCCGCACAGTAGCTTTGGCAAATCAAGGCGTTACCAAAGCCACGCTGACCGCTGACCTGCCTGCAAACGACCTGCGTCAGGACTACCTGCGCGCCAGCCTGAGCACCGACGCGCAAGGCAATCTGACAACCGAGCCGTTTGGTAAGCAGGATTCCTCAATGCTTGCACTGCTCACCAAAGCAGACGCTCTGATTGTTCGCCCGCCACACGCACCGGCTGCATCGGCAGGCGAAAAAGTTGAGCTTCTCAAGCTACGCTAAATCCGAAAGACGAGAGTGGACAACCCCTGTCCACTCACCCATCAAAATCCAATTCCCCCAGTTCTAGCAGGGCTTAAACGCAACAAACCCATTGCAGAACACAATGAGAACAGGTAGAGTACGTTCGTGTTTTGTCCTCCCAATCGCAGAAGTTGAAGTCTTTCAGCTTGTTGGGAATGCAAATCAACGAATGGTCATCTCCGGAACCGGAGAGTATGGCCGCTCACTTTCAATCTGCGCTTAGGAGCGAACGGGGATAAAAGATGCTTACACAGAAGCAACACGAGCTTTTGATGTTCATCCATCAACGCTTGAAGGAAGCAGGTGTTCCACCCTCCTTCGATGAGATGAAGGACGCGCTGGACCTCCGTTCCAAATCCGGCATTCACCGGCTGATCACAGCTCTGGAAGAGCGCGGCTTCATTCGCCGCCTGCCAAATAGAGCCCGAGCGCTGGAAATCCTCAAGCTGCCTGAATCCATTGCACCCGGCCTGAAGCCTGCGGCCAAGGAAAAGGGCTTTGCGCCTGAGGTCATTGAAGGCTCGCTGAGCAAGAAGGTCGCCACGCCGCCCCCACCACGCACACCGTCTCCTGACGAAGTGCCAACGCTGGAAATCCCGGTGATGGGCCGCATTGCAGCGGGTGTACCAATCGAAGCAATCCAGCATCAGAGCCATTCCATTGCAATGCCTGCAGACCTGATGGGCCGCGGTGAACACTACGCGCTGGAAGTCAAAGGTGACTCCATGATCGACGCAGGCATCTTCGACGGGGATACAGTGCTGATTAAACGCGGCGACACTGCGGATAACGGTGAAATCGTCGTGGCGCTGATCGATGATGAGGAAGCAACCCTGAAACGCCTGCGCAAAAAAGGTGCCTCAGTCGCGCTTGAAGCGGCCAACCCCGCCTACGAAACTCGCATCTTCGGCCCGGGGCGCGTCCGCATTCAGGGCAAGATGATTGCGCTCTTCCGCCGCTATTAAAGCGCTGGTTGCTATAGGCAATTTAGGATTCCAAGGTCTGCGCTGAGCATCATATGCCCAGCGCACTTTTTTTATTTTATGCCCGTTTTCCGCTTGGTCTGACAACCAGATGTAAACCGAGCCTCGTTCTCCAAAAGTCTTCTGATCCAAAACCAGCTCAGCATTGCAGCTGAAAGGGGCTTGAGCTTGGGTCACTATGATGGATGCCAGCTGACAATCAGCCTCCAGAACGCCCTCCACCTTCGACTGCGCCAGAATGACTGACGGCCTTTGCTCCCCTCCACCGCCCATCGCTCCGTGCGGGTATAACGCCAACACACAGCCCTCCTCATCACAGGAACGGTCTGCTGCCCGCGTTTTATGCTCTTTGAAGGAGTTCGCAGAGTATCCCCCTACCCGCAGCAGGCTATCAGCAGCGAACGACATACGTGAAGATGTGAGGCGGAAGGACCCGTCCTCACCATAAAACCCGATATGCTTACCTGCATCGGCAATCATCACATCAGGTGGCTGTTCCACCACAAAGCCTATGAGGCCCGCTGCAAATGCTGGTACGGAAAGCCATTTCAGACGCAGCGGCATGATGCAGAGTGTGATACTTGCAAGGATCACCAACAGGTAACCAGAGACACTGGCAACACCCAGATTGGTGAGCCCATCACTCAGCGCGCTCACCCAGTAGGCTGCCTTCAGCACCAGAGATAACCCCACCTCCATGCCCTGCAGAAAGAACGCATCAGCGCCAAGTGGGATCGTGAGCAGGGCAAGCAGGCCAAGGGGCATAACCACAAAGGTCACCAGCGGCATGGCCAGCACGTTACCAACCACCCCATAGGGTGCGATCTGCTCAAAGTGCATTGCAGCAATTGGAGCGGTTGCGGCGCCTGCGATCAGGGAGGTCATTGCACAGGCAAAAAGCCACTTTGCGGGCTTTCTGAGAGTGCGCAGAACACTAGATTTCCCTTTTAAAACATAGGTTTCCCGATCGTCCCGAAGCCAGTCTTTGCCAAAGGAGTAAGCTGTCAGCAATGCGAGGACGGCGATGAAGGACATTTGGAAGCCCGGGGATAAGATCTCCTCTGGACGCAGGCTTAAAAGGAGGAGGCAGGCGAGAGCAAGTCCGCGCAGGCTGAACGCACGGCGACCAAGCAGTCCAGCGCATAAGATCAGCACCGCCATCATGTAAGCCCGCTGTGTGGCGACAGAAGTCCCTGACAAACTGAGATAAACCGTTGCCGCAATCAACGCGGCGATACTAGCGTAAACGTGAATATGTCCCTTCAAAGCAAGGCTTTGACTAAGAGACAGAACCAGCCGCGCCGCGAGGAAAACCAGAGAGGTCACCAGCCCCATATGCATACCGGAAATAGCGAGGACATGTGCGAGGCCGGCGTTGCGCAGGGCGTCTTTATCAGCGGAAGCCAGATAGTCCCGTTTACCTACAAGGAGAGCAACAGCAAAAGCACTTTCTGGCGAATAATCCAACACCCGCCGGATGCGTCCAGCGATACTGCTTCGTATCGTATCCACATGCTGCAGAAATCCAGTGCCCCCATCACGGGTGAGCACAACAGGCCTGGAAAGCGCATAACCAACCGCGCCGATCCCGTCAAAAAACGCAGTTCGGGCAAAATCATAGCCGCCGGGTCGCACAGCCCCACCAGGCGGCAGAAGACGCGCCTTCAGCTGCATCTTATCCCCCATCACCGGAGCTTCTTTCATCCCTTTCAGGCTAAGCCGGATTTTGTAGTAAAGCGGAGTTGTCCCCCTCTTGGAATGTTCCAGCACCTCTCCGAGGATCACAGAGTAAGAGTGCTGCCCAGACTGCTTGAGACCGGTGACAACTCCCTCCACCTTCCGCGTAACAGGACGCTCCAGCGGGTCGCCGCGCGCAAATTCCACGCGCAAATCCGAGAGAAAAAAGCCGAGCGCAAAAAACAAAAGCGCTGTAATACCGATCGTAGACCGCCCACGCTTCATTCTGCGAAAAACAAACAATCCCAATAAGATAGCGGAAAGTCCGCTTAAAACACTGTAAGGCTCGGCAGGCAGCGAAAAATATACCAGTACGCCCGCCATATGGC
The DNA here is from genome assembly GCF_057774105.1 of Pseudovibrio sp. SCP20. NCBI lineage: Bacteria > Pseudomonadati > Pseudomonadota > Alphaproteobacteria > Hyphomicrobiales > Stappiaceae > Pseudovibrio > Pseudovibrio sp. SCP20. Next base: position 1,525,510 of record NZ_JBYMDH010000001.1, read on the forward strand.
TCAGCGCATACCATACAATGCCCTGCCCGCGATCCCAATCCTGAGAGAGAGCCGTGCGGGCATAACTTATTACCGCCGGCCAATCCGGCCTCACTATCCAGAAAAATGCAGCACGAATGGCCAACGCAGCCGCAACACATCGCTCCCACACCCCAACACGCTGATTTCCCTCATGAAAGCACTCAGTTGCGTTACTATGTGCGTTTTTTGCGTTGATTTGCGTTTTTCTGCGTTGCTGTGTTCTCACAGGCTCCAGAACATCCTCAGCGGGCAACAGATCCCCCTCAAAGGCTGAGGAAGAAAACTTATCCCCCTTCAGGCAAAGCGCGTCTATTCTGGGAGCCGAACCACCAGATTGCGTCTTGTCTGAGGATGATTGCCCCTCGCGCACCCTTAAGTCCCTTTCTGCCACTTGGGAACTTTTCAATGCTATGGTACACAGCCCGCAGAGATACGGCGCCCCGCCGTAATTACCCCAAACTATTCGAAGTAACTTGAAACTTTTCCGGACGAGCTATGACTAAACCTGTCGTCACGCGCTTTGCGCCTTCTCCTACCGGCTACCTGCATATTGGTGGCGCCCGTACAGCCCTGTTCAACTGGCTGCTGGCTAAACACAGCGGCGGCAAAATGCTGCTGCGTATTGAAGACACAGACCGGTCCCGCTCCACCGAGGAAGCTGTAGACGCACTTCTGGATGGCCTGTCCTGGCTGGGCATGGACTGGGACGGCGAGCCGATCTCCCAGTATGGCCGTGTTGATCGTCACCGCGAAGTGGCGGAGCAGATGGTTAAGGAAGGCACAGCTTACTATTGCTACTGCACGCCGGAAGAAGTGAACGAAATGCGCGAGAAGGCCCGCGCAGAAGGCCGTCCGCCGCGCTATGACGGCACATGGCGCGATCGTGACCCGTCTGAAGCTCCGGACAGCATCGCTCCTGCAATCCGCCTGAAAGCGCCGCTGGAAGGCGACACCATTGTAGAAGATCAGGTTCAGGGCACAGTCAAATTCGCAAATGAGAATCTGGACGATCTGATCCTCGTGCGCTCTGACGGAAACCCGACCTATATGCTGGCTGTTGTTGTCGACGACCACGACATGGGCGTAACCCACATCGTGCGCGGTGATGACCACCTGACCAACGCTGCACGTCAGACCCTGATCTACAAGGCTCTGAACTGGGATGTGCCAGTTATGGCGCATATCCCGCTGATCTACGGTCCGGACGGCGCAAAGCTCTCCAAGCGCCATGGTGCGATTGGTGCAGAAGCATACCGTGCAATGGGCTACCTGCCGTCCGCGATGCGCAACTATCTGGCACGCCTCGGCTGGTCCCACGGCGATGACGAGATCTTCTCCACCGAGCAGATGATCGAATGGTTCGGTCTGGACGCATGCGGCAAGTCTCCTTCCCGCTTTGACTTCAAGAAGCTGGAAAACCTGAACGCACACTACATGCGCTCTGAAGGCGACGAAGAGCTCTACCAGCACTTCCTCACCTACCTGATGGATGTGGAAGGCGGCGCTGACGTGATGGCGTGGCTTGCAGGAGATGGCAACCAGGACAAGTTCATGGCCGCCCTGCCAGGCCTGAAAGAGCGCGCAAAGACCCTTGTAGAGCTGCAGGAATCTGCACGCTATCTGTGGGTTCAGCGCCCGCTGGATCTGGATGCAAAGGCTGAAAAGATCCTGTCTAACGAGGCAAAAGCTGTTCTTGGCAAGGTGCTCCCAGCTCTGGAAGCCCTCACCGACTGGACCGTGGAAAGCACTGAGACTGCCGTTAAGGCAGTAGCGGAAGCAGAAGAGCTGAAACTCGGCAAAGTAGCTCAGCCATTGCGCGCTGCACTCACTGGTCGTGGGACATCCCCAGGCATCTTTGATGTGCTTGTCGTGCTCGGAAAAGACGAATCTTGCGCACGCATTCGTGATTTTGCAGCGTAATCCGCTGAAATTTCAGAGAAACTACCGCTACAAATGCCCGTTGGTCGTAGCGGTAGTTTCACTTATAACTAAAAGCGGTGGTTGCGGGTGCTTGCCCCATCGCGGCAAATGATATAGGCAGTTCCACGACAACACTCTCCTCCGGGCGGAAACGTCAGATCATGCAGTGTATTCATTTGTACACAAATGGAACAAGTCGCATGAGGAGATACAAAATGGGGGTTGCCTGATATGAGCGACAAAACAGCGAAACTGACTATTGGAGACAACAGCTGGGACTTTAACGTCCACTCTGGCTCCATGGGCCCTGATGTTCTGGACATCGGTTCGCTTTACAAGCAAACTGACCACTTCACACTGGACCCTGGTTTCACATCAACTGCCTCATGCGAATCCAAGATCACTTTCATCGATGGTGACGCAGGTACTCTGCTTTACCGCGGTTACCCGATTGAACAGCTCGCTGAACACGGCGACTTTTTGGAATCCTGCTACCTGCTGCTGTACGGCGAACTGCCAACACGCGCAGAAAAGGACGACTTTGTTCACCGCGTAACCTACCACACCATGATCCACGATCAGATGAGCTCTTTCTTCAAAGGCTATCGTCGTGACGCCCACCCAATGGCAGTCATGACCGGTACCGTTGGAGCTCTCTCGTCCTTCTATCATGACAGCACCGACATCTCCGATCCACACCAGCGCATGGTTGCTTCCCTGCGCATGATCGCGAAGATGCCGACCATTGCTGCAATGGCCTACAAATACCACGTTGGCCAGCCTTTCGTTTACCCAAGAAACGATCTGGACTACGCATCCAACTTCCTGCACATGTGCTTCGCAGTTCCATGTGAGGAATACAAAGTAAATCCGGTTCTGGCTCGCGCTATGGACCGTATCTTCATCCTGCACGCTGACCACGAGCAGAACGCTTCCACCTCTACAGTCCGTCTTGCTGGTTCTTCAGGCGCGAACCCATTTGCATGTATTGCAGCTGGTATCGCATGTCTGTGGGGTCCATCCCACGGTGGTGCAAACGAAGCAGCTCTCAACATGCTCTCCGAAATCGGCTCTGTTGACCGTATTCCTGAGTACGTTGCACGTGCAAAAGACAAGAGCGATCCGTTCCGCCTCATGGGCTTCGGTCACCGCGTCTACAAAAACTACGACCCACGCGCACGCATCATGCAGAAAACCTGTCATGAAGTGCTTGCTGAGCTGGGCCACCAGGACGATCCGCTTCTCGAAGTGGCAATGGAACTGGAAAAAGTTGCTCTCACCGATCCTTACTTCGTTGAGAAGAAGCTTTACCCGAACATTGACTTCTACTCCGGCATCACCCTGCGTGCTCTGGGCTTCCCAACCACCATGTTCACCGTGCTCTTCGCACTGGCTCGTACAGTAGGTTGGATCGCACAGTGGAAGGAAATGATTGAAGATCCTTCCCAGCGTATCGGTCGTCCACGCCAGCTGTACACCGGCTATTCCGAGCGTGACTATCAGCCAATCGACCAGCGTCGTTAAAAACATTCTGTCGAAAAGCGGTCTCCGGTTTTCGGCAAATGTAGCGAAGCTCAAGAAGCTGATTAGCGATACTTCAGAAAAAGGAGGCATTTTGCCTCCTTTTTTATTTGAAACATTCCGTTTGCATTCAGCCCCTGCAAACCATGAGGCATCTTAATCCTGTTCTTGCCTCGCCACTTCCCTATCCTCAACCTTTGAGCCAGCGTCTGGCATGCCACCGGCATCAGGAAAGGAAGTGTTGATGCGCCTTGTACCTCTCCCCGTTTTTGCGGCTGTTGCCCTCTTCTCAACCGGCCTGGCACCCTACGCATTAGCCAACACAGACGTTACAGAAGCGACCAGAGACGTTTCCATCTCCGAGCTCAGCATGCAGGACGGCACCTCAGACAACTCCATCTGCGTTGAGCGCTACGGTGACGGCTACACGGTCTCCCCCTCCAAGGAAGCGCCAAAGCGCACCTACATCAGCGACAAAGGCCACACAGTCACTCTGGTAGACCGCAGCGAGATCATGGGACAAGGCATCTTTGCTGAGCATGACCGGTTCATGATGACATTCCCGGGCAATGAAGAGGAAGAAATTGAGGTCACACAGTTCGTCACCGGCCTGATTGGCGGAGACAGCTACAGCGGTGTCTTCACGGATGGCACCTGCACAGGCAAGGTTTCCGTTGGCCCATGGACGCTGCCCTAAGACTCTCTCAAACCCAACCGCAGAGCCTAGGATTTTTCTCAAACACAGGCTGGTTCAGAACTGATGCGTTAAGCGGCACTCTCTAAACTCCGCAGGCAGGCAACTGGCAGCAACGCAGCCGCCACACTTTCCGAAATGAGAGGTAGGACACAGCAGGGATCGAAATGGGAGTGTATATGCGCCTAAACCAACTGAAGTATGCAGGTGTCTTGCTCGCCGTCACCCTTGCTATGCCGGGGCCAGCCCACAGCCAGTTCATTCATCGCGACAACCGGGCAAATCCGTTCACCGACCTAAAGCGCCTCTCCACATCCCGCCAGATCTCCATTCAAAGCCTGACTGTCCTTACAGATGCGGTGGGCGTTGAGTTCTGCAAAGAGCGTTATGGCAACGGCTACACCGTTTCTCCGAACCCCAATGGACGGCGCGGCCAGTTTGTCAGCGATAAAGGCCACAAGTTCAGCCTCTACGCCCGCAGTGAGCTGCGTGGGGATGGCATCTATGCCGAGCACTCACAGGTGCTGATCACCTTCCCCAACGAACCGGATCAGGAAGTAGAGATCACCCAGTTCATCACCGGCTTCATCAACTCAAAAATGTTCAGCGGCGTCTTTTCTGACGGCGTCTGCTCCGGCAGGTTCTCCGTCATCAATGTTAAATGACACCGTCTGCTGACTACGCGCTCACTTCCAGACACTTGCTGATGGATGTCTCGGAGGTTTTGTAGGTCCGGAACCCAATCGCTTCATAGTAGCCCAGCCCCTCCGGATTGCTCGCCCCAATGGTCGCATCAATCTTCTCAAGGCCAGCCCCTTGCGCAGCTTCCAACGTGGATACAAACAGCACCCGCCCAACACCACGGCGCGCCGCACTCGGGCGCACATGCGTGCCAATAATGCCCCAACCCGGCGTCACATCGTATGGATTGCCTTCTGAAGCACGTTTCAGGATCTGCAGGCCGAGCAGAGCCCCATCCTCACCTTCAACCACAGAGCAGCGAATTCTGTCTGCATGGGCAATGTAGTTCGAGCGCACATACTCTTCATCGCTCGGCAGGCTCCGCTTTCCAAGCGCTGCCAACTCCTGCAAAAATCCGCTGACTTCCGCAGCATCCGCCAGAACGGCTTCTCTGACTTTCATGAAAGACCTCAAAGTGTGGATGTGCCCTAAACCACGACTGCGGCGGGCAATAAGAACAACAGAGCGGCAACTCTAGCACAATGCCTCAGGCACAAACGCCTACCCAACGCGCAAACCTTCAGTTTTCACCTATGTTTATGTGTAGTGCATTAGAAACTGGCTAAATCCAAAAGCACGCTTCAAACCTATTCTTCATCCTAATGAAAATCAAAGCGCAACAGGAGCATTTGCGTTAACGCAGCAGGACTACTCTTTGCGCGGCCTTTGGCCGGAAAAAGCAACGAGTGGTGGCACCCCATGAAGAAAATTCTCTGCGCAGCAGCAAGCCTCGGCGCAATCGCCTTTGTCAGCACCGCAGCACTGGCAGACAATCACAGCCTCGGCAGCGACAACGAAACCGTCACATTCTCCGACCTGACAATGGCAGATGGAACGCCCGATGACGGCACCTGCGCAAAACGCTATGGATCAGGTTACAAAACCACCGATCACCCCGACACAAACTCACAGGAAGCCCAGAAAACAACGACTGAGGGCCACGACATCATCATCTCCTCCACCGGAGGCACCATTGGTGATGGCATCCTGTCCATCGAGAATGAGTACGAGATCATCTTTCCCAACGATGAGCACAAAGAAGCCATCGACGTGAAGATGTTTGCCACCGGCCTGATCGGCAGCGGCACAGCCTCCGGCGTCTTTTCCGACGGCACCTGCCGCGGCAAGGTCACCATCCAATCTGCGCAGCAATAGGATAAACGCCCGATGAAAGCTGTCATATGTGCAGCTCTGAGCTTGTTTATTTTTGGCCACGCAACAACCGTGGCTGAAGCGCTAAGCATTCGTGTTGGCCTCGGCGATAAAATCACGACCTTCTCGAATGTCACCCCGCTCCACAACAAGGCAGATGCAAGCATATGCAAACAGCGCTACGGCAAGAGTTTCATAACAAAAGGCCATGCAGCGACGATTGAAAAGGAACGTCTGGTTACCACCTCCGAAGGTCAAAAGATCGAACTCATTTACCTAGGTGGATATGTCGGAAGCGGAGTGTACTCCATTGAAAACCAGTACAAGTTCACCTTTCCAAATGAAGGAAACCGACAGCCAGTCAAACTGCAACTCGCAGCAACAGGCTTTATAGGCGCAGGCCGCGCCACCGGCGTTTTCTCAGACGGCACATGCGTCGGCGAAATAACAATCGAGCTGACAACCTTGCACAACGGCAAGACCTACTCGTCAAAACAGAGCAATGGCCCAGACAAGAAGTAGTGAGAATATCATGAAAGCTCTATTCTATCCCGCGATCATCCTTACGACACTGGCCATCACCAGCACCTCTGCGCTGGCCGTCGCCCAAAGGTTGGGTCCGGGCGACAAAGAAATCACCTTCTCCAACCTCTCCATGACAGACGGCAGCCCGGATGACGGCACCTGCGCCAAGCGCTACGGCGAAGGCTTCACCACCAAGAACCACCCAGACTCCACCAATGACGCCCTCAAACGCGGAACCGACAAAGGCCACGACATCCTCGTGATTTCCATCGGCGGCAGCGTGAGCGCTGGCATTTTCTCCATTGAGAACGAGTATGAAATCATCTTCCCGGATGACGAGAGCAAAACACCCGTTGATGTGGAACTGGCCGCCACAGGCCTCGTGGGAAGCCAGGAAGCCACCGGCGTCTTCTCAGACGGCACCTGCCGCGGCACTCTCGATATCAAGGTGCTGAGTAACTGAGCACATACAAAAAAGGCCTGAAGTTCCCCTCAGGCCTTTCAGATTTCAACTTAAAGCACCGCTTTAAGTGACAGATCAAATGACTCTTCGTTTTCAATGGACTACACCCACTTTATGAATCATTTTGAAAAGCACTTAAACTGAGAGACCAGCCGTCTCCAGAATGATCCGCGCAGCTTTACCCGCCTGGCTTTCACCTTCAGGCAAACGCATCTTTTCATCAATACGAGAAAACGCATCCAGCTGCGCCTGCCGCTCCGGACTGTTAGAAAGCAGCGCCAGAACACCCTTACTGAGAGCTTCAGGGCTGGCCTCTTCCTCAATGTACTCTTTGATGCTGTAATCACCCAGAACAAGGTTCGGCAGCACAATAGTGTCCACCGCAACAATCTTGATAAAGCGGTTGATCTGCTTCAGACGGCGGAAGAACCAGTCCAGCTTATACGCAATCACCATAGGCACACCGGCAATCGCCAGCTCCAGAGAAACCGTTCCACTCGCCGCAAGCGCTGCATTGGCACGCCGCAGAGCTGCAAACTTTTCAGCCTCTCCCGTCACAATACGCGGCTGCACACTCCAAGACTTTACGCCTTCGCGAATGCGCTGTTCCTGATGCGGCACCGCCGGAATGGTCACCTCCACATCCGGGTCCTGCGCACAGATCAGCTCAACAGCTTTGCCAAACGGCTCCAGCAACCGCGAAACCTCGCTGGTTCGAGACCCCGGAAGCACCACCAGTTGCTTCTTGCCATCTCCCAACTCAGCACGCTCACCCGCAGCAGGACGCAGATCACTCAAACGCTCAATCAGCGGATGCCCTACATAATCGCAGGGCGGCCCACCAAGGCGCTTATGTGCATCCGGCTCAAACGGCAGCAGCGCAAGCAGCTGATCAACATAAGCCGCCATCTTCTTCGCCCGGCCCGGACGCCACGCCCAAACAGACGGGCTCACATAATCCACCACCGGAATATGCGGCGCTTTCTTGCGTACACGCTTGGCCACATTATGCGTAAAATCCGGGGAGTCGATGATAAGCAGCAAATCCGGCTGCTCGGCAATCACTGCATCAACTGTCTGATGCACGCGGCGTATAATGGTTGGCAAACGCTCCAGCACAGCCGTGATGCCCATCACGGCAATATCGTGCAGCGGAAAGATGGACTGAACACCCTGCGCAGCCATCCGCTCTCCACCAAGCCCGCAAACCTCAAGGCGATCACCAATGCGCGCCCGCAAGGCTTTGATCACTTCAGCACCGAGCTGGTCACCGGATTCTTCACCAACAACAAAGAACAGTTTGAACGGCTTTACGGCTTTCAACTCGCTCATGTGTCAGCCTCTTCGCCGCGTGTACAGCCATAAAGAAACACACCCAGCTCATCGCAGAGGCGCTCAACTTCATCGCGATGAGCAACAAGCACACGCCCGGCCTCCACGCAAACGCCTTGCAGCTGCGCCTCAGCGGCTTTGCGGATGGTTTGCGGCCCAATGCCCGGCATATCCAAACGAAGGTCCTGCTGCGGCTTAGAACACTTCACAAGCACACCCGCAGCCCCTTTTGAGCGAACCCGTCCGTTTTCACGCAAGGCGGCAACACGTTCAAGCATGGCATCCGTGCCTTCCGCCCCTTCAACGGCCACAACGCGCGCATTAACAGCAATCGCGCCCTGCCCGATATCCAGCCGGCCCAGTGCATCCACCGCCTCAATGGCAAGCGTCATATCACTCAAGGCTTTTTTGCTCGGCTTAGGACCAGCCACATGCCCCGGGCTTGCAACCAGCTCAGGAGCAACTTCATGAGCACCAACCACGTGCAGTCCCTCTCGCTCAAATATCCCAGCAACTTTCACCAACAGATGATCATCACCGCCAACCACAGCAGCAATAATACGCGGCAAGCGCCACATCGTACCAAAATCCCCAAGGATGGATGTGAAATCCGGGCGCCGCTGCACACCGCCGATCAAAACAACGTCACGCACGCCTTTAGATTTCAGCGTCGAGAACAGCTTTCCAATCTGCCCCCAGCCAAGCTCGACGGGATTAAACGCAGAAAGGGAGGCATCTGCCTCCCCCTTAATCGCAATAGTAACGACTTCACGCCCTTGCGCCATAGCTGAACGAATGACCAGACCCGGCAAATCGCCACCACCAGCAATCACAGCAATAGGTGCCTGTTTCACCATGAACTCAAAACAGACCCTTATTCGCCATTGTTGCGCGGCGTACAAAACCGGCGCTTCTCATCTTCCAGCATGAACGACGTCATCGTCTGCACACCTTCAAACTCAGCGTATTTGGTGCGCGCAGCCTCAGCGCGGGACCGCAGCGTTCCTTCCTCGCTGTTGAAGACTTCCTTATAGGCTCCACGAAGAGCATGGATTTCTTCACGAGAGAAGTTGCGGCGCTTCAAACCAATCAGATTAAGCCCGGCAAGGCGCGCGCGATCACCAATAACGGAACCATAAGGGATCACATCAAACTCAACGCCGGTCAAACCACCAACGATGGCATGCGAACCAACACGGCACCACTGACGCACAGCAGACAGACCACCAAAGATCACAAAGTCTTCAACTTCCACATGACCGGCAAGCGTCGCATTGTTCGCCAAAATGACGTTATTGCCCACGATGCAGTCATGCCCCACATGGGTGCCCATCATGAACAGACCGCCACTACCAACCCGCGTGACGCCACCACCACCGGCAGTGCCAGGGTTCATGGTCGCGTGCTCACGGATCTGGTTGTCTTCACCAATCTCCAGAAGCGTATCTTCGCCGGAAAATTTCAGATCCTGCGGCTGATGCCCCAAGCTTGCAAATGGAAAGACCTTTGTCCGGGCACCAATGGTTGTCCGTCCTGCGATCACCACATGTGAAACAAGCTCTACATCATCGCCAAGTGTTACCTTGGGCCCCACCATGCAGTAAGGACCGATCTTGACATTCTCTCCAAGTACGGCCCCATCCTCGATAATTGCGGTGGGATGAATCTGTTGCATCAATGACCTCAATTCGCCTCGTCTGAATCGACAAGCATCGCGCTGATTTCAGCTTCAGCGACCTTCTGACCATCAACCATTGCAACACCTTCGAACTTCCAGATGGTTGCGCGGTTGCGGATCTTCTTCACATGAAAGCGGACCTGATCACCAGGAACCACTGGCTTACGGAACTTACACTTATCGATGGTCATAAAGTAAACCAGAGAAGGCACATCCGTCTTTTCACGGGCATGAACGCAAAGCGCACCAGCAGTCTGAGCCATCGCTTCGATAAGCAGAACACCCGGCATTACAGGCTGGCTAGGAAAATGCCCCTGAAAATGTGGCTCATTGATGGTTACATTCTTGATACCAACACCAGAATTATCACCGTCCATATCTACGATACGGTCAATCATCAGGAATGGATAGCGGTGGGGCAGCAGCTCCATAACCCGCATGATATCCGCAGTTTCCAGTGTTTTGGTCTCTACATCACTCATAATAATGCCTCAGCAATATTGGTTGGACTGGCGCTCGCCTCTCATAGAGACAGTGAGGACACGCCCTCCTCGTTCACCAGCCACCCCAGTTAACTTTCGGGAGAAACTCCCGGTTCTAATCTGTTACTTCTTGCCGCTCTGAGACGTCAGACGACGCAGTACGGTCATTTCCTTGAACCACTCACGGATCGGCCGTGCCGGAACACCACCATAACGCCCACCTGGCGCCAGATCGTCGTGTACAGCACTCACACCAGCAACCTGCGCACCCATTCCAATGCGAACATGACCGGAAACACCAGCCTGCCCGCCCAGAACGACGTAGTCCTCAAGGGTCGAACTTCCGGAAATCCCCACCTGAGAAACAATCACACAGTGCTTGCCGATATTCACGTTGTGGCCAACCTGAACCTGATTATCAATCTTGGTCCCATCGCCCACAGTCGTATCACGGTTCGCACCGCGGTCTATACAGGAGCCAGCACCAATTTCAACATCATTTCCTAGCATAACTCGGCCCAGCTGGGGAACCTTGATATGTCCGCCTGGACCCATCGCAAAACCAAAGCCATCCTGCCCCAAGCTTACGTTTGGGTGAATAATGACGCGGTCACCAAGCACGGAATGCTGCAGGCTGGCGTTTGCTCCAATGGAACAATTCTCACCCAACTGACAGTTGGCAGCAATCACTGCATTCGGACCAATGCGAGACCCAGCCCCAATCACCACGTCAGCGCCAATCACGGCACCCGCTTCAACAACAACACCTTCGCCCAGCTTAGCACTCTCTTCAACATAAGCACGCGGGCTAACAGAAGTTTCGCAAGTTACAGGAAGCGGCCGCATAGCATCCGGATAGAGCTCCGCCAGAACCTTCGCCAACGAACGATACGGCTCTTTAGCAAGCAGCGGAACAACACCTTCAGGAACCTTCTCCAGATGCTTCTTGCTCACCAGACAAGCCGTTGCCTTTGTGCCTTCAAGCTGATCCAGATACTTAGGGTTATCGATGAACACGAGCGTTCCAGGAACGCCTTCATCCAACGGAGCGACACCGGAAATGGTCAGCTCACGATCACCACGAACAATCTCTGCCCCAGCCCATTCAGCAACTTGCTTAACTGTTATTGTTTGAGCTTCAGGGAAGAAAACCGGGCTCATTTCAGACTGATTTGATGGTTCTGTCATAGGGTCCTACAAAAAAAATCGGCCGCCGAGGGTTTCGGCGACCGATTATAATCAAATTTTAAGCGGATCAGAAGCGTGTACCACCACTGAGCTTGAATACCTGCGTTTCATCAACATCGTTTTTGAGCACAGGCCAAGCAAAGTCAGCACGCAGCGGTCCAAACGGAGACTGCCAAAGCACACCAAAGCCCACGGATGCACGCAGATCGAAGTCTTCAGACTGGATGGTGTCGCCAATCACACTGGAAAGTTCGCTGTCGATACCCCACAAGGAACCTGCATCAGCAAAGACTGCACCAGACAATCCAAGTTCTTCAGGGAAGACCGGGAACGGGAACTGACCTTCAACAGTACCAGCAACGTAGTACTTACCACCAAGTGCATCACCACCGGTCTCATCACGTGGACCATAACCGTTGGTTGCAAAACCACGAATACGATCAGGAGAGCCCTGGAACTGGTCCGTTACACGCAGACGATTTCCGATGGATTCGATGTAACCAGCTGAACCCTTCACAAAGCCAACAAGACCCCATTCAGCGTAAAGCTCTTCGAATGCACTCGCTTTAACTTGACCGCGAAGATACTGAGATTCACCACCCAGACCGGCAATTTCCTGCTCATAAGAAGCAACATAACCATCGCGCGGGTTCAGGTTGTTATCCAGCGTATTGTAGACAAAAGAGAAGCCAGCAAGAGACGTCGTGTATTGACCGAGTGAGTCACAAACACCCAAAGACACACCGTCTGCACAATCACTAATACCAGTAGAGTCACTACGGGTCAGATCACGCTGATAAAGCTTGTAGAACAGGTTCAGCGTCAACTCGTCTTCACGAAGCGGAAGACCGAAGTTCACTGCACCACCAGTTGTCTGCTCTTCGTATGCACGTGTGCTGTTCTGGTCGTATACGCGGCGGTATACATCCAGACCTGCGGAGATACGGCGGCCCATGAAGAATGGTTCAACGAACTTGAACTCATACTTCTGGTTATCGGTACCACCACCAACAGCAGCTTTCACGTACTGACCACGGCCAAGGAAGTTGCGCTCGGTGATGGAGATATCACCGATCACACCATCGGAGGTGGAGTAACCCACACCGAATGAAACTTCACCGGTTGGCTGCTCTTCAACATCCACATTGATGATCACACGGTCAGGAGCGCTGCCCTGCTGGCGGGTAATGCGAACATTCTTGAAGTAACGAGTGTTACGCAGACGACGCTCAGCCTTATCCAACAGGATTCGGTTGTAAGCATCACCTTCAGCGAGATCGAACTCGCGGCGGATCACGTATTCACGCGTACGATCATTACCGCGAACATTGATACGCTCAACATAAACACGAGGACCTTCTTCGATCAGGTAAGTGATCGAAACAGTCTTATTCTCGTAGTCACGCTCACCGCGAGGGCGAACCTGAGCGAACGCGTAGCCTGCTTTGGAAACTTCCAGCGTCAGAGCTTCAAGCGTCTTTTCAACTTCGAGAGAGTTGTAAGTATCACCAGACTGAGTGCGCAGGTACTGACGCATCGCTTCTGGATCGATCGCGGACAGAGAAGTATCGATTTCGATATCACCGAACTCGTACTGTTCACCTTCATCAACCGTGAAAGTTACGTAGAAGATGTTCTGCTCGCGGTCCAGATCTGCAACGGCAGAAACAACGCGGAAGTCAGCGTAACCCTTCTGGTAGTAGAACTGACGCAGAGCTTCCTGATCCACCTCAAGGCGGTCCGGGTCATAAACGTCGGTTGTACGCAACCAGCCAAGGAAACCACTTTCGCGGGTCTGGATCTGCTCACGCAGGTAGCCGTCGGAGAAAGCTTTGTTACCGATGAAGGAAATACGGGCAACGCCTGTCTTATCACCTTCTTCAATTTCAAAAACCAGATCCACACGGTTATTGGCACGCTCAATAATCTTCGGCTCAACAGACGCACGATAGCGACCGGAGCGACGATAAGCTTCCAGAAGGTTCTGAGCATCAGACTGAACACGCGCCCGTGTCAGCATGGACCGCTCGGAAGAACGCACAACTGATTGCAGAGCCTGGTCTGTCAGTCGCTTGTTACCTTCAAAGGAGATTTTGCCGATAACTGGGTTTTCTTTAACATCAACAACAAGAGTGCCGCCGCGCTGCTCGATGGAAACATCAGCAAACAGACCGGTCGCATAAAGCGTAGTCAGGCTCTCGTCGATATCAATTGCAGAAAACGATTTTCCTGGACGGATAGTCAGGTAGTTACGAACTGTTTCATCTTCGATGCGGGTAGCACCATTGACTACAATCTTGTTAACCACCGCGGCCTCGGCAACCCCTGCTCCGATGAACGGAACCCCAACCGGAGCAACTGTACTAGTAGCTGCAACGGCCATTGCCAAAAGCGACACACGTGACAGGTTCTTAAATGACTGCATAGAACTGCTATGCCTTTTATTTTCAGCCTGAAGTTGCACTAGTCCCCTGATCCTCAGATCACTAATGCGCCTCAGGGTAATGGATAGAATCTGAAACACCTAGGAACTTTGTACAAGGTTTTCAGAGTAAAGCAAGGCGCCACAACCGGATTTAATGCAATTTGCCCAATCCTTTGCCCAACCTTCGGTTACGCAACTTACCTAAGAGCCGATTATCGACCGCAGATCATTCCAGGTCGCAAAAACCATTAGAAGTAGAACCAGAGTGATTCCGATACGGAACCCGAAATCCTGCAGTTTTTCACTCAACGGCTTCCCCCTTACAATCTCGATGATGTAGTACAGCAAGTGCCCCCCATCCAGCATGGGAACCGGCATGAGGTTGAGTAAACCAATAGAAATTGACAAAACTGCGGTAAGGTTAATTAGCGGTAAAATACCATGGGTCGCAACTTGCCCTGAAATTTGCGCTACGCGAATCGGACCACCCAGTTGATCCGGATCTTCTTTACCAAGGAAGAGACCGCCAATATAACCCAATGTCCTGTCTAGAATATACCATGTCTCTTTTACCCCTTCACCTACGGCTTCCACGGGGCCAAATCGCTTCACTATGATATCTTCTTGGGAAGTATTCCTCTGAATACCCAGAATGCCAACTTTCTGAGTGTTTCCAAAACCATCACTAATTTCCTGCAGTTCCGGCGTTGCAGTCAGACGCTCAATCGCATCTCCGCGCTCGACATCGATTTCCATCGGAACGCCTGCGCTCGCGGTCACGAGACGCTGTACATCACTGAAGCTCTCCACAGGGCTGCCATCAATGGCAACAATCAGGTCCCCTGGCATCATGCCAGCCATCTCGGCGGCACTGCCCGGACGCACCTGATCCACGCGCGGCAATGTTTCGTATTTTCCTAAAAATCCAAACATTGCTGCAAAGATAAGAATAGCGAGGATAAAATTGGCAATAGGCCCTGCGGCCACAATTGCGGAGCGCTGCCACGGGTTCTTTGCAAAGAATGCAGTCCGGCGCGTCTCTTCATCCATTCTGGCTTGCTCATCACGGTCAGGAACACTTGCAGCATTCTCATCACCGGAGAACTTCACATAGCCACCCAGCGGGATGGCACAAACCTTCCAGCGCGTACCGTGTTTATCGTCACGACCAAACAGCTCCGGCCCAAACCCAACTGAAAACGCAAGAACCCTGACGCCGCACCAGCGCGCAACGAGAAAATGCCCCAGTTCATGGAAAAACACGACCACGGTAAGCACAGCCAAGAAAGGGATGATGACTCCGAGCGAACCACCAAGAACTGAACTCAGAACGTCCATGCGAACAGCCTTACCTTATTTTTTGCAGGAAGCGCCGGATTAGGCAGCCATCTTCCCAATAACTTCGTTTGCAACTCGACGCGCTACCTGATCCAACTGAAGAATCTCCTCCAGCTGATCTGAACAATCTAGCATATTTTGCGTATGAAGCCGATTCAGAACATCCTCAAGAAGCTCTGGTATCTGCAGGAAACCGATCTTCCGTCCAAGAAACGCTTCCACAGCAACTTCGTCAGCTGCATTAAAAACAGTGCCTGCCCCGTCACCCATCTCCATCACACGCCGTGCGAGTGAAAGAGCAGGAAAACGCTCTAAATCAGGCTTTTCAAAGTCCAGACGCCCGATCATCCCCAGATCAAGATCCGCAACCGGAGCTGTCTTGCGGGTTGGCCAGGCCAGACAGTGAGCAATAGGTCCACACATATCCGGAACAGACATATGGGCCAATAATGACCCATCACAATATCTAACCATCCCATGGACAATTGATTGTGGATGGACCACCACATCCAGCTGATCCGCCGTAATCGGGAACAAATGGAAAGCTTCAATCAGCTCCAAACCCTTGTTCACCATGGACGCACTATCTATGGTGATGCGCTGCCCCATGGACCAGTTTGGATGCTTCAAAGCCATCTCAGGCGTAGCAACCCGCATCTCGTCCAGTGTGGATTTACGGAACGGCCCACCAGATGCAGTGACAATCACCTTGTCGACGGCTTTAGGGTCATCCTGCTCAAACACCTGAAAGATCGCATTATGCTCAGAGTCCATTGGCAGCAGTTTGGAGCCGTGCTTCTCAGTAAGCCCACATACAATAGTGCCTGCACATACCATGGTCTCTTTATTAGCCAGCGCAATATTACTGCCAGCCTTGATGCCTTCAACGGTCGGCTCCAACCCAGCCGCACCAACCATGGCTGAAACAAGCAGATCAACTTTCTGACCAGCCGCTTCCAGCACCGCAGCACGGCCTGCAGAAACCTCAACACCAGTACCGGCCAAAGCATCCTTCAGCTCCTCATACTTGGTGGCATCGCCGATCACAGCACGTTTTGCATTGGTTTCGCGGCACGCTTTGGCAAGTGCCTCAACATTCCGGCCCGCAACAAGTGCGTTGACCTCATAGCGCTCAGGGCTGTGGGCGATAACTTTGAGCGTACTGGCTCCAACCGATCCGGTTGCTCCCAACACTGAGAGGGACTTTGTCATATCAACAACCCTTGCAAATCAAACACTCAGCACATGAAGCTGTAAACAGGCATCCTTAGGACGCAAAGAGCATCAACCCAGCGTTTGGATTAAACAGCTGACCGCCAAGCACAACACCAATCACATAGGAGAACACTGCAGCCGCAACAAGACCATCCACACGATCAAGCAGGCCGCCATGCCCAGGAATGAGACGGCTGGAGTCCTTAACTTTAAAGCGACGCTTCATGGAACTTTCAAACAGATCACCAAGCTGGGAGACCGCAGAAAGCACAACAGCAAGGCCAAACGCCCAAATCAGTTGAGATCCACCAACAGCAGCAACAAAACCCATTCCCAGCAGGGAAGAGAAGAACACGCCGCCAAGCGCGCCGCTCCAGGTCTTATTTGGAGAAACAGCAGGCCAAAGCTTAGGACCACCAAAGCTGCGACCACAGACATAGGCTGCAATGTCAGTACCCCAGACCACGAGGAAGAGGTAAATGATGAAGAACAGACCTTCATCCCCTTCCCGCAATGCCAGAAGCGAAACAAAAGTCAGGCCAGCATAAACATAGCCTTCACTCACCCAGCGCGAAACACGGTCGAAACCACCAGCGCTATAGAGCACCACGGCACCCGCAATCAGCGCACCGGCAATCCAGAGCGGCTGGGCCTGAAAATAGGCAAATCCAATAAACAGAAGAAACAGGTAACCCAACAGCACAACAGGACGCTGGGTGTTTTGCAGAATGATCTTGTACCATTCCCAATAAACAATCAGCATACCAACCAGCACAAGACCGGCAAACCAGAAACCACCTGCCCATGTCAGCGCCAAGGCGACAGGAGCTAGAATAACTGCGGAAAGAGCGCGTACCAGCAAATCAGGGTTTGCATTAAGTACGCGCCGGATAATTCCTCCGGAGGCGCCTTCAGAATTGTTCTGATTGTTTTTATCAGGCATTACGTCCCAGTCGCGTCAGAGCTCAAACCCCCGTACCGCCGATCGCGGTTAGAGAACGCCAGCAAAGCATCGTCAAAAGCACCTGAATCGAACTCAGGCCAGGGCGTAGGAGCGAAATAGAATTCGGCATATGCTGCCTGCCACAACAGGAAGTTGGAAAGACGCTGCTCTCCCCCCGTGCGGACAATGAGGTCCGGATCCGGCATTTCATGGGTATCCAGACAAGCGCTGACATCATCCTCCCCGATGTCAGCAGCCTTCAACTCACCAGCTTCCACGCGTTCGGCCAGCTTACGGGCAGCCCGGACATATTCGTCCCGCGCACCGTAGTTAAAAGCAATCACCAGGACCAACCCGGTGCAATGCGCAGTTTTCTGCTCCGCATCATTAAGCAGGGTCAGCATGGATTTATCGAGATTTTCCTTGGATCCGATAACGCGAACCTTCACATTGGCTTTCACCAGATCTTTCAGGTCGTCGTAGACAAACCGGCGCAGCAAAGCCATCAGGAAGGAAACTTCCTGTTGCGGGCGCGACCAGTTCTCGGAGGAAAAACTAAACAGCGTCAGGTAGGAGATCCCGCGCTTTTGTGCGTGTTTAACGGCTTCGCGCAGTGTTTTCACACCGCGCCGATGCCCTTCAGTACGCGGAAGACCACGACGCTGAGCCCAACGCCCATTGCCATCCATGATGATGGCGACGTGACGAGGCACACTCAAAAGTCCGATGTCGGAATTTGTATCTACTGCCTCAAATTCAACAGTCGCCGTCATATAGTCCCCGCTCTCAAACAGGATTAAACCTGCTTGATCTCCTGTTCTTTTTTGGCAAGTACGGAATCGACTTCGCCAATGATGTCGTCAGTCATCTTCTGAACCATGTCAGAAGCAGAACGCGCATCGTCTTCGCTCATTTCACCAGCTTTTTCGAGCTTTTTGATGGTGTCCATACCATCACGGCGAACATGACGTGCAGCGATCTTTGCTTGCTCGGCATATTTATGCGCAACTTTGACGAGTTCTTGACGACGCTCTTCATTAAGCTCAGGAATTGGCAGACGCAGGATCTGACCATCCACAACAGGGTTCAGACCAAGGCTGGATTCACGGATTGCCTTTTCAGTGGCAGCAACCATGGACTTGTCCCAGACCTGAACAGAAAGCATGCGAGGCTCTGGAACACTTACTGTTGCGACCTGGTTGATCGGCATTGGAGCGCCATAAGCGTCCACACTGATTGTGTCCAGCATACTTGCAGAAGCACGACCAGTACGAAGACCAGCAAATTCATGCTTCAAAGCTGTGATCGCACCATTCATGCGGCGGTCAAGATCGTCATAGTCCAGCTCTGACATAATTTCCTCTTTCACCTATCATTTATCGGACCGGCTTCCGAAAATTGAAAACCGGCCCGGGTCAAATTCTAACTTTTAAAACGCCAGTTGACGTTGATCAGTCTTCAATGACCGTAAATAGCCCCTGCCCGCGCAGCACATTAACAAGCGCGCCGGAGGTCTTGATGGAAAAGACAACTACAGGAATAGAGTTGTCTCGGGCAAGTGCAATCGCGGTCGCATCCATGACTTTCAGGTTCTTTTCAAGAACTTCCCCTGGTGTAAGCGTCTCAAAACGCTTCGCATCAGGCTTCAGCTTAGGATCAGCGTCATAAACGCCATCAACACTGGTACCCTTAAGGAACACATCGCACTGCATCTCTGCTGCGCGCAGCGCCGCACCAGAATCAGTGGTAAAGAACGGATTGCCCGTACCACCAGCAAACAGAATAACGTCCCCGTCTTCCATGTAACGCTCTGCACCGCGCTGAGTAAAGCTCTCACAAATAGAAGGAACCGGAACAGCAGAAAGCACACGCGCCTGAATACCGCGCTGACGCAGGGCATCGGCAAGCGTGAGCGAGTTCATGATTGTCGCCAGCATACCCATGTGGTCACCGGTGACACGGTTTCCGCCTTTGGCAGCCAAAGCCACACCACGGAAGATGTTACCACCACCAACAACGATGCCGAACTGCGCACCCAGGTTTACAGCCTCTGAAATTTCCGCCGCTACCCGTTCAACCACCTTTGGATCGATGCCAAAGTCCTGGTCGCCCATCAGCGCTTCCCCTGAAAGTTTCAGAAGAACTCGTTTCCAGCGAACACCATCAGACATAGTAAACCTCTTTTCATGCATCCAGATACAAAGAGGGCGTCGACTGAGTCGACGCCCTCAATAAATTAGTTACCAGCAGCAGCAGCAACTTCAGCTGCGAAATCTGTTTCTTCTTTTTCAATACCTTCACCAAGGGCAATGCGAACAAAGCCGGTGAGTTTGATTGGAGAACCGATTTCTTTAGCTGCTTCTTCAACGGCCTTCTCTACAGTCAGATCAGGGTTGATAACGAATGACTGCTTAACCAGTGTAACTTCTTCATAGAACTTACGCAGGCGACCTTCAACCATCTTTTCGATGATGTTTTCAGGCTTACCGGACTCACGAGCCTGTTCCATGTAAACAGTGCGCTCACGCTCAACTGCTTCTGGATCCAGTTCGTCAGTGTTCAGTGCCATTGGGTTGGTCGCAGCAACGTGCATTGCGATCTGCTTGCCCAGTGCTGCTAGCTTGTCTGCATCGCCTGCAGATTCAAGACCAACCAGAACACCGATCTTGCCGAGGCCTTCGCCAGCAGCGTTGTGCATGTAAGAAGCAACAACACCTTCGGAAACAGACAGACCAGCAGAACGACGAAGGGTCATGTTTTCACCGATGGTGCCAACAGCTTCCTTGATTTCGCCTTCAACAGTACGGTCTGTGCCTGGGTAAGGAGCAGCAGCCAGCTTCTCAACGTCGCCATCAACGGTAAGAGCGGTCGCAGCAATGTCACGAACCAGTTTCTGGAAGTTGTCGTTACGTGCAACGAAGTCTGTTTCGGAGTTAACCTCAACAACAACAGCTTTGTTGCCTTCAGCTGCAACTGCAACAAGACCTTCAGCTGCAACACGGCCTGCTTTTTTAGCAGCCTTTGCAAGGCCTTTGGTGCGCAGCCAATCAACTGCAGCTTCCATGTCGCCGCCTGTTTCTTTCAGGGCAGCTTTACAATCCATCATGCCAGCACCGCTAGTTTCGCGGAGCTCTTTCACCATAGCAGCGGTAATGCTCATCGTACGCCTCATGGACGGGAGTGTGTCTAAAAAAATCGGAGGAAACCGACTTCCCTACGGATCTATCCGATTTATCGCATAGCGATTGTGACGGTTCGGCGCATGCGCACAAACAATCACATAAAAACTGGAGGGGAAGCGCATAAATGCGCTTCCCGAGAGAAAACCTTAGCCTTCGCTCTTGTCAGCAGCAGCTTCTTCAGAAGCTTCTTCAGCAAGTGCAGGCTCTTCAAGGAGTTCTTCAGATTCGCCGAGATCGATACCCATGGAACCGGATGCGCGTGCGATGCCGTCAATAGCAGCGCGAGCGATCAGATCGGTGTAAAGGGTAATTGCACGACCAGCATCATCGTTACCCGGAACTGGGTAAGTGATGCCATCTGGATCACAGTTGGAATCCAGGATCGCAGCAACTGGAATGCCCAGGCGACGAGCTTCCTGAATTGCGTTAGCTTCGCGGTTGGTGTCGATAACAAAGATCAGGTCCGGAATACCGCCCATGTCTTTAATACCACCAAGGTTGCGCTCAAGCTTCTGACGCTCACGGTCAAGGAACAGACGCTCTTTTTTGGTCATGCGGTTTGCATCACCACCGTCGAGCAGCTCTTCAACCTTACGCAGACGCTGGATAGACTGAGAGATCGTCTTCCAGTTGGTCAGCATGCCGCCGAGCCAACGAGCGTTGACGTAGTACTGAGCAGAGTTGCGAGCAGCTTCTGCAACAGCTTCCTGAGCCTGGCGCTTAGTACCAACCAAAAGCACGCGACCACCAGCAGCAACAGTGTCAGACACAGCTTTAAGAGCCTGGTGCAGAAGTGGAACTGTCTGACCAAGATCAAGAATGTGAATGTTGTTGCGAACACCGAAGATGTAGTTGTTCATCTTTGGGTTCCAGCGGTGCTTCTGGTGACCAAAGTGTACGCCTGCTTCAAGCAGCTGGCGCATGGTAAAATCAGGCAAAGCCATGCCTTTATTCTCCTTAGTTTTCCGGTTTAATCCTCCGCAGGGCAGCACAACCGTGCAACTCTCTAACCGGATGGAGCTCGCCACAAGGACAAACCCCGCCCTGCGTGCGGGATGGGGCGCTTATAGAACCCCTTTTCAAGAAGATCAAGCACTCAAGGTTTAAGATCAACATATAGGCCCGATTTAGTAAATCAGATCCCCCCTCACCGCGCTCACGCAACCAGAAAGTTTACCCCTCAAGCCAAAGCAACCTGCTGCGAAACCAAACTGTGGGTATGCGCATTACATATTATGTTTTCTCAAAAATTCATGGTTAACAAATCATCAACAAAAAGACTCAATTCGGACACATTTCAATATGGCACTGAAGAAACTCGTTGTAGCAGCACTTATTGCTATGACACTGGGCGGCTGCGCCAAAACCATCAAGCTTTCTGACGTTGATGCAAAGACAATCTCCCAATCAGCGGTAAAACCCGTCAAGAACCGGCATGTGAAAGAGAGCCACATCAACACCCATGGCATCCAGCATGGCCTTCTGGGTGTTGTTGTGACAACCGCCATGAATGCAGCCTCTGGCGCCTATGGCGAGATGGCCTCCATTCCGGCAGCAAAGCACGATCCACAAACCGCCATGCGCGAACGGTTGACTAAATATCTGCAGAAAACCCACAAGTTCCGCTTTAAAGGCACGATCAAGGGCCCATACAGCAAGCCAACCATCAGCGAGGAACAACGCGCAAAAGCTCTCACCAAGCTTGCCAAGGAAACTGGCTACTCCGGCTATTACCTGGATGTATCAACGGTCTTCTATCAATCAGAAATGGAAAGCGCAGGTTGGTTTGCAAACCTCGCCTACCGATACCGCGGACGCGCGCTTCTGGTTTCCGGCAAGGATGGCAAGATCATCGCCGCCTCTACCTGCTACGTTATGGATCACTCAGATTTAACAGATCTGGCTAACGAAGGACAAAAGGGCGTAGACCGCTTCGCCAGAAACCTTGGTTACGCTTGTGCTGAACAAGTCATCCAGAAAATCTTCTAAGACAGAAGTGAATGGCATGACCACCAATCAACGCAACATGCCCTGAAACAACAAACCCCGCCGATCATCTTCAGCGGGGTTCTTTTTTGCAAATGCCAATGCAGGCTAAGACATCTGGACGTCCATCACACCGGGGAGTGTTTTCAGCGCACCAGAGAGCTGAGGTGAGAGCTGGTAATTGCCCGGAAGTTTGACCTCCACCTCTCGCTGACCATCATCCAGCAGTACGACACAGCTTACTTCACCATCCCCACCGCGGCGCAATTGTCGCTGCAGGCTTGCAATCGGCTCATCAGAGCCAAGGAAGATGCGAAGGGTTCGATGTACCCTGCCCGCCACCTTCTCCAGCGGCTCGACCTGCGAGATACGAACGCTGACTTCCTCGTCCCGCATATCCGCCTGCACAAGCAGCACAACAGAAGCTCCCGGCTCCAGAAGATCGCGGCACTGGTTCAGCGTCTCAGAAAACATCACCGCTTCATACTGCCCGGTTGGGTCCGAGATGCGCACAATGCCCATCTGATTACCGGTGCGCGTCTTACGCTCTTGCTTCGCCGTAACCGTACCCGCCAGACGTCCGGCGGAAGAACCAGCCTTTACAGAGCGCTCAAAGTCCTTCCAAAGCTGCACACGCAATTTGGTGAAGAGTTCACGGTATTCATCAAGCGGATGCGCGGAGATATAGAAGCCAACCGCAGCATGCTCCTTTTGCAAGCGCTCCGACGGCAACCATGGATCGGTCGGATTAAGGATCAAAGGCTCAGGAGCATTGTCACCACCAAAGAAGTCGTTCTGCCCCGAATTCTTATTTTCTTCCGTACGCTGCGCCATGCCGATGATGCGATCCAGACCATCCAACAACTGAGCGCGGTTTGGATTGAGCTCGTCAAAAGCACCGGCAGAGATCAGGTTCTCGATGGTCCGCTTGTTCAGAACCTTCGGGCTGATGCGGGTCGCAAAGTCAGCCAGATCCTTGAAAGGCTCGTCACCACGCACCTCTACAATATGCTCTACCGCCTGTTCCCCCACGCCCTTGATCGCGCCCATGGCGTAAACGATCTTGCCGTCCTGCACATCAAAGTGCACACCGGATTTGTTGACGTTCGGCGGCACCACCTCAATGCCCATGCGCATCGCTTCCTGACGGAAGTCGCTCAGCTTATCAGTGTTGCCAAGATCGAGCGTCATGATACCGGCGAGGAACTCCACCGGATAATTCGCTTTGAGCCAGGCCGTCTGATAAGCCACTAGCGCATAGGCTGCTGCGTGTGATTTGTTGAAGCCGTAGTTCGCGAACTTGGCCACCAGGTCGTAAATCATACCGGCCTGGTCTTTATCCACCTTCTGCTCAACAGCACCCTCAACGAAGCGGGCACGCTGGATCTCCATTTCAGAGGCAATCTTCTTACCCATCGCACGGCGCAGCAAATCCGCTTCACCAAGAGAGTAACCAGAAAGCACCTGCGCGATCTGCATCACCTGCTCCTGATAAACGATAATACCGTTCGTCTCTGTCAGGATCGGCTCAAGCAATGGGTGAAGATAATCAGGCTCCTGCTCGCCATGTTTTACGGCGTTGTAAATCGGAATGTTGTCCATCGGGCCCGGACGATACAGAGCCACCAACGCAACAATATCTTCAAAGCGGTCAGGTCGCATCCCCGCAATCGCGCGGCGCATGCCCTGACTTTCCAGCTGGAACACACCAACGGTCTCACCTGCAGCCAGAAGCTTATAGGTCAGCGGATCATCAATCGGGATTTCTTCAATCTTCACTTCGATGCCGCGCTTCTTGATATGCGAAACCGCCGTATCAATCACCGTCAGCGTTTTGAGGCCAAGGAAGTCAAACTTCACCAGACCGGCAGCTTCCACCCACTTCATGTTGAACTGGGCAACCGGCATGTCAGAGCGAGGATCTCGGTAGAGCGGCACCAGCTGCTCCAGTGGACGGTCACCAATCACCACACCCGCCGCGTGGGTAGAGGCGTGACGGTAAAGGCCTTCCAGCTTCATCGCCATCTTCAAAAGGCGATCAACAACCTCTTCCTGCTTGGCAGCTTCACGAAGCCGAGGCTCCTGTTCCAGCGCCTCAGGCAAGGTACACGGGTTCGCCGGGTTACCAGGCACCAGCTTACTCAAGCGGTCCACCTGACCATATGGCATCTGCAGAACACGCCCCACGTCGCGCAGCACCGCCTTGGCCTGCAGCGTTCCGTAGGTGATGATCTGCGCCACCTGCTCGCGGCCATACTTACGCTGCACATACCGGATCACTTCTTCTCGTCGGTTCTGGCAGAAGTCGATATCAAAGTCCGGCATGGACACACGTTCCGGGTTCAGGAAGCGTTCGAACAGCAGAGAGAACCGCATAGGGTCAAGGTCGGTAATGGTCAGTGACCACGCAACCAGCGAACCCGCACCGGAACCACGCCCCGGCCCCACCGGAATATCTTCATTCTTCGCCCACTTGATGAAGTCCGCAACGATCAGGAAGTAGCCTGGGAACTTCATGCGGATAATGATGCCCAGCTCGTAGTCCAGACGGTCCCAATAATCTTTCTCTTCCAGATCCGGCGCCAGACCATGCACATCAAGACGCGCCTGCAGGCCTTCTTTCGCCTGACGGGTCAGCTCTTCCGCCTCTGCCCGTTCTGCTTCTTCCGCATCGGCATCTGCCCCGGCAAAGCGCGGCAGGATCGGCGCGCGTTTCAATGGGCGATAATGACAGCGCTGCGCAATCACAACGGAATTCTCAAGCGCCTCCGGCAAATCGGAGAACAGCTCCATCATCTGCTCGCGGGTCTTGAAACAGTGCTCTGGTGTTAGCTGGCGTCGATCGGTCTCAACAAGAACGCGGCCTTCAGAGATCGCGATCAGCGCATCGTGCGCTTCATAATCATCCGGGTTCGGGAAGAACGCTTCGTTGGTTGCGACAATTGGAATGTTCAGATCATAGGCAAGGTTCAGGAGCTCAGGCTCAACATCTTCCTCACCTTTCATATTGTGGCGTTGCAGCTCCACATAGAGGCGATCCCCAAACGTGTTCTGCAACAGCTCCAGACGGGACTTGGCAAGATCTATATGCCCTTCGCGAAGCTGAGAGTTGATTGGCCCTTCACTTGCACCCGTCAGAACAATCACGCCACCTGATTTATCAAGTACGCGTGAAATAGGAACATTCGCCTTGAACCCGGGCTCCGTATCAAGAAACGCACGAGACACCAGATCCATCAGGTTCTCGTAGCCCTCCTCGTTCGCTGCGAGCAGCACCAGATCGCTCACCGCATCATCACCGGAGACATCGGGCTGATCTTCGAAGTTGACAGAGACCTGACACCCAATGATTGGCTGCATCCCAGCGCCAAAGGCTTTTTCAGAAAACTCCAGCGCACCAAAAAGGTTGCCGCTGTCCGTGATTGCAAGTGCTGGCTGCTCATCCTTTGAGGCAAGGTCAATCAGCTTGCCGATAGGCAATGCCCCTTCAAGCAGGGAGTAAGCTGAGTGAACACGGAGATGGACGAATCCTGGAGATGACATCTTGAGCCTTTTGGTTCGCAAGGTGTGCGCGACAGTAGCACCTCATTTGGAGGACCCAAAAGCAAAATGCAATTCCTTGGCAAATCGCACCACCGGTTATCCCGAGTTTCCCAACGCCTACTCCCAAGGAACTTACGGGAGCATCTGTGTCAGAGCATCACCCCACATCAGGCAGCTGCTTGCAAAAAGTACAATAGAACCGAATGCTGCTGTTTCACGAAGTACGAATGACATAACAAACACCCTTAATTTGAACTCTGTTTGTATCTGTTATGTTCTATCAATGTTCTCATTTATACAACCCCTAACTCGGCTGGGTCAAACTCATAGTTAATGAGTGGTATACGCATATGTCCTGCGAAAACTAGGCAAGCCAATTCCCTCATCAACTCAATGAGTTGAGGACTGGATCAAAGTTAATGCTGGAAGAAAAGGCGTGCGGTCACACACTCTAAAAAGGTACTCGAGCCACAAGAACAGCAGCATCAAAACGAGAACAGAGCTTTAAAACGCAAAATGCCAGCGACCATATCGCTGGCATTTGATTCTTACTCAGGCTTTCACCAAAAGCAGCTTAAGGCAGCTCCACCACTTTACCGTCGCGAAGTGTAATCCTGCGGTCCATCTGCTTGGCCAGTTCCAGGTTATGCGTCGCCAACAGCGCCGCCACACCGGAAGCACGCACCAGAGCAGTCAGGGCCTCAAACACATACTGAGAAGTATTTGGATCAAGGTTTCCTGTCGGCTCATCTGCCAGTAGCACACGCGGTGCATTGGCAACCGCACGGGCAATGGCAACACGCTGCTGCTCACCACCAGAAAGCTCTGCCGGACGATGGCTTTCACGCTCAGCCAGACGCATATAGGAGAGCAACTGACGTGCTCGCTCTTCCGCATCCTTGCGCTTCAGCCCGCAAATCATCTGCGGCAAAGCTATGTTCTCCAACGCGGTGAACTCAGGCAGCAACTGGTGGAACTGATAGACGAACCCAACCTCAGTGCGGCGAATAGCAGTGCGCGCATCATCATTGAGCTTGGAGCACTCACGCCCACCAATCAATACCTCACCGCTTTGCGGCTTCTCCAGCAACCCAGCAAGGTGCATCAGCGTAGATTTACCAGCACCAGATGGCGCCACCAGCGCAACCATCTCCCCTTCATAGAGGTTGAGATCAGCGCCTTTCAAAATCTCCAGCTTGCTCTTACCTTCATCATAGCTGCGAACCACGTTCTGCAGGCTGAGCACAGGAACACGGTCTTCACCTTCAAGCGAAACACCAGCAACCGGTTTTGTTGGTTTGTTCATCATTCGTAGCGCAAAGCCTCAACAGGATCGAGCCGGGCTGCGCGCCAGGCAGGGTAAATCGTAGCAAGCAGGCTCAACACAAGAGCCATAATCACAACACTCGCCGTCTCGCCTGGATCCATCTCAGCCGGAAGCTTGGAGAGGAAGTAAAGCTCAGGTGAGAACAGCTCAGTCGCTGTCAGCCAGGAGATCGCCTGACGAATGCTCTCAATATTCCAGCACACCACCGTGCCCAGAATGAAGCCAGCAAACGTGCCGATAGTACCAATGCTTGCGCCGGTGATGATAAAGATCCGCATCACGGCACCGCGGGTTGCCCCCATGGTGCGCAGCACTGCAATGTCACGACCCTTGTCTTTCACCAGCATGGTCATACCGGAAATGATGTTAAGAGCTGCCACAAGTACAATCAGCGTAAGAATCAGGAACATCACGTTGCGCTCAACTTCAAGCGCAGAGAAGAACGTCATGTTGCGCTGGCGCCAGTCTGAAACAAACACAGGCCGCCCGGCTTCCTCTTCAATCATTGGACGCAGCGGACCAACGGCATCTGGATCATCCGCATAAACCTCGATGCCGGTCGCCAAACCTTCTTTGTTGAAGTAAAGCTGCGCTTCATTGAACGGCATAAACGCGATAGTGCCGTCGTATTCGCTCATACCAATCTGGAAGATTGCAGAGACAGGATATCCCTTCACACGCGGCGTCATGCCCATTGGGGTGATACTGCCACGCGGGGTAATCACACGAACCGTGTCCCCAACCGTCACACCAAGCTGGCGTGCCAGGCGGGAGCCGATCGCGATACCCTCACCCTCATCAAAGCCATCCAGCGTACCAAGCAGAACATTGCCGGAAACAAGGTCCAGCTTATCAAGATCAGACTTGTGAACACCGCGGAACAAGGCACCAAGGTCAGCACTCGGGCCGGAGATCATCGCTTGCCCTTCAACAAACGGCATGGCAAAGTCCACGCCGTCGATACCAACCAGTTTGACGGAGGTTTCCTGATAATCATTGAGCGGGCTATCAATCGGCTGAACCAGCACGTGCCCGTTAATGCCAAGAATTTTGGTCAGCAGCTCTGTACGGAACCCATTCATCACCGCCATGACGATGATCAGAGTTGCAACGCCCAAAGTGATCCCCAAAAAGGAAAGACCGGCAATAATAGAAATGAAAGTTTCTTTGCGTCTGGAGCGCAGATAACGCCCTGCCAGCATCCACTCAAAGGGTGCAAACCACCGGTTCTTTCCGGGATGAGCCGCCTGAATCTCTGCCGTCATACTAGACTATTCTCCGTTTCCGCCTGTTCAACTACTCCGTGGAATATAGGGAGCATGAAGAGCAAGTGCCATAAGCTCTGGCAAAAAGGCCCGGCAGCAGAAAGGCCGCCGGCACCTAGCATACCATTGAAGCTACTGAGTTACCCCAAGCTTCGCTGATATCAACCTTTTAAGGCAGAAATCAGTTTGTTGACAGCCGCTTCCGGGGTCAACATTTCGCGATCACCGGTTGCACGGTCTTTCACTTCCACTTCACCGGTCTTCAGACCACGTGGGCCAACAACCAGCTGATAAGGCAGACCAATCAGATCCATGCTTGCAAATTTCTGGCCTGCACTGGTCTTGCGGTCATCATAAAGAACCTCAACGCCAGCCTTTTCCAGCTCAGCATAAACGCTCTCACAAACCTCATCACACTCAGAACCAGCTTTCATGTTGATCAAACCAACATGGAACGGTGCAACTTCTTTCGGCCAGATAATGCCATCATCATCATGACAAGCTTCGATGATCGCACCCAGCAAACGGGAAACACCAATGCCATAAGAACCCATCTGAACAGGCACTTCCTTGCCTTCAGCGGTCATCACCTTCGCGCCCATTGGCTCAGAGTACTTGGTGCCGAAGTGGAAGATGTGGCCAACTTCAATACCGCGTGCAGACACTTTCTTGTCTTCTGCAACAGCACCAAACGCAGCTTCATCATGCATCTCATCAGTTGCAGCATATGGAGTGGTCCACAGCTCAATGATACCGGAAAGATCACCGTCGAAATCAGTGTCTTCGCCTGGAATTGGCAGATTCAAAATGTCTTTGTCCAGGAACACTTCACTCTCACCGGTAGACGCCAGCACGATAAATTCGTGAGATAGATCGCCACCGATTGGGCCAGTGTCCGCTTTCATAGGAATAGCAGTCAGACCCATACGCGCGAAAGTACGCAGGTACGCAACGAACATACGGCGATACGCTTCAGTTGAACGCTCTTTGTCCAGATCGAAAGAGTAAGCATCCTTCATCAGGAACTCACGACCACGCATCACGCCAAAACGAGGACGCACTTCATCGCGGAACTTCCACTGAATGTGATAAAGGTTCAGCGGCAGATCCTTGTAGGAACGCACGTAAGAACGGAAGATGTCCGTAATCATCTCTTCGTTGGTTGGGCCAAAAAGCATTTCGCGCTCATGACGGTCCTCAATGCGCAGCATCTCTTTGCCATACGCATCATAGCGGCCACTTTCGCGCCACAGATCAGCAGGCTGAATGGTAGGCATGAGCAACTGCACCGCACCTGAGCGGTTCTGCTCTTCTTCAACAATACGTTGAATCTTGTTCAGCACACGGTGGCCAAGCGGCAGCCATGCATAAATCCCGGCTGACTGCTGACGGATCATACCAGCACGCAACATCAGGCGGTGCGATACAATCTCGGCTTCTTTCGGAGTTTCCTTCAAAATAGGCAGGAAATATCGGGACAAACGCATTAGTTTAACTCTTCAGTTTTTAAGGCTAGCAAGCTCAGGTTCACCACCAAGCTTCTCTTCTATGCCTTCTTAGCAAGCAGAACGCTCGTTGTAACTGCCAACATGGCTATATGCCAATTTTCTAAGAGACATTTCCCCATGCACGCGGCTTTTGGCCCACCCTTGCTGCTGCAGTGCACAGGATTTCCCAAAAATTATAGCTAAAATTTTAGGCAAGCAAAAAATTGCGGCGAATTGATACAAAATGATGACAAACAATTGTGATTACGCTAGTGTCTGTCCAACAACAAAAACAGCACCCTTAAGCGGTGTTGCAAGGTATCGCGATCTTTAGTCTTGGGAGGAAGGTTCTCGGGCGCCCGTTATGGTTGCAGCCGGCACTCTACGCAAGTGCAAAGAGAACATTTAGACGCGGAACTCGTTCTAATAGCAAGGCTTCGGCCTTGCTTTTTTTTCGCGGTTTTCCGCCATTTCCACTCAGTGAAACCTACTCAGCATAGTCACAGGCCCACCGCAAATACGCAGAACCGCCTGCGCGCATGACGTTATAGTAACTCCATCACAAACCGGCCTGCCCCTGAAACACAAAAAGCGATTCCGTAGAATCGCTCAGCATTCGTATTGATGGGGTATGTCTGTAACTCTCTGATTTTGCGCCACACATTTGATGTGCAAAAGCAAAATCAGGACGGGGCATTGCCCATAAACTGATCAACCAGTGGAAACAGCTGCGCTCCAAGACCAGACTCCAGGAACCAATAGACCCCGGCAAACACGATGGTCGTGACGATGGTGTTGATAATCACCTTCTTCAGCAGCTGCGGGTTCTTGGGAGCACTCTCGGTCGTACCCGGAATAACTTCCCCTTCTTCCGCTTGCGTGCGCACCCCAAAAGGCAAAATGGCCAGAAACAAAATCCACCACATCATGAAATAGAGTGCAACGAGTAGCGGCGTAGCCATAAATCTGCTCCAGGAGTTTCTTGTTGTGTCTGTGGTTGGCCACTTATATCACAAAGCAACCAGCTAACTAGATAGTTCTACCTACAAGAAATAGACGCAGGCCGAAAGACTTCCAGTTTTCGCAAACCACAAGTCTTTCAAAGCAACCTTAAGCCTGTTCCAACTCGGTCAGCGTGCCGAGGAAGTCTTTTGGATGCAGGAACAGCACTGGCTTGCCGTGCGCGCCGATCTTCGGCTCACCATCACCAAGAATACGCGCACCATTCGCCACCAACTGATCACGTGCAGCAATGATGTCATCCACTTCGTAGCAAATGTGGTGAATACCGCCCTGAGTATTGCGCTCCAGAAACTTGTTGATCGGAGAGTTCTCGCCAAGAGGCTCCAGCAGCTCAATCTTAGTATTTGGCAGTTCAACAAACACAGTAGAAACGCCGTGGTCTGGCTGCGCAACTTTGTCAGACACAATGCCACCAAGGGTATCGCGATACACCTTCAGCGCCTCTTCCATATCCAACACAGCAATCGCAACGTGGTTTAGTCGTCCAATCATGGCGGTCCTCCCAATAACTCTTTGCTCTAAGGAACAGATTTCCCAAGCAAAGTCCATTGGATCAAAAGTCAAAGGCCGCAGATGATGCTCTCATCTGCGGCCCTAAAAATCTCAAATCGCACGAAGCTGATCAGACGCGTTGCACCAGCGCTTTGCAAAGTGGCTTCTTGCCCCAATGCTCCACAACCGCATAACGCCCTGCCCGGCGTGCTGCTTCACGAACCAGTTCAACATCCCTGCGACGGCTCTTCGGAATGGAGATCACAGCACCATAAACCGCATCACGAACAGCATCCTCAAACGGCGTACCATCCTCGGTCTCATCCGGCATGCCAAACAACACCACATCGATGTCACCCAGCAGCTCACCACGACCATCAAGGATCAGCGAAACTGTCACGCAGCCGCCATAAGAAAGCTTGCGGCGCTCTTGCACGCCGGTCTCTTCCGGAGCTGCCACCAGACGACCATCACGAACAAGGATACCAGCTGGCGCTTCATCAATAACCTTTAGCCCACCCGGATGCAGACGAACCATGTCGCCATCACGAATGATCTTGACGTCTTTCACGCCCTTGCTTTCGGCAAAGTCCTTATGGCACTGCAAATGCAGAGGCTCGCCGTGAACCGGCAGAACCTTTTTCGGGCGCACAAGGTTATAAACCTGATCCAGCTCGCCACGACGCGGGTGGCCAGAAACGTGAACCAGAGCATCACGGTCTGTCACCACCTGAAGCCCCTGTTGGGTCAGCTGGTTGATGATGCCGTAAACAGCCTTTTCGTTGCCCGGAATGGTACGACTGGAGAAGATAACCATATCGCCAGCTGACAAACCAATCAGGCGATGCTGATCCCCTGCAATACGCGCCATAGCAGCACGTGCTTCACCCTGAGAACCAGTGCACAGCGCAACAACTTTATCGCGCGGCAAAGAGCCATACGTCTCTTCATCACGGAACGGTGCTAAACCATCAAGGTAGCCAAGATCGCGGGCAATCTCGACAGTGCGCTGCATGGACCGGCCAATCACTACAATCTCACGTTCCGCAGCCATCGCCGCTTCTGCCACCGCACGCATACGTGCAACGTTGGAGGCAAACGTGGTCACCGCCACGCGGTTCGGCGCTTCCTTAATGATGCGGGTCAGCTCTTCCTTCACATCCGCTTCACTCGGGCTCACCCCATCGCGGACCGCGTTGGTGCTGTCGCAGACGAAAACATCAACGCCTTCATCGCCCAGCTCACGCAAGCGCTGCAGGTCAATTGCTTTACCTACACCCGGCGTCAGATCGATCTTCCAGTCACCAGAATGCAGAACCAGTTGCCCACCAATACGGATAGCCAAAGCACACGGCTCCGGGATCGAGTGGGTCATGGTCACCAGCTCAATATCAAAGATACCGGCTTTGAACCGATCGCCCTGATTAACAACTGTCACTGGAATTTGGTAATCCGCTCCATCACCAATTAGCTTGGCTTCCAGAAGGCGTGCAGTAAACGGTGTGGCATAGACCGGCAGTTCAAGGCGCTTCCAGAGATAGGTCAGCGCGCCATAGTGGTCTTCATGCGCGTGTGTAATGACGATCCCGTCAATACGGGAGCGCTCTTCTTCCAGAAAACGAATATCCGGAAGAACCAGATCCACGCCCGGCATTTCAGGACCGGCGAAGGACACACCAAAATCAACGATCAGCCAGCGACGATCATCCTCAGGTCCATATCCATAAAGACCGAGGTTCATACCAATTTCGCCAACACCGCCCAAAGGCAGGAACACGAGCTCTTCAGTGCTCGACATCTAAGACTCCTTCAAAGCATGCTCTGCAAATTTGGTCCCGGTTACGGAACAAGAACACGCTGATAAACTCTATGTCCTGTCAGACGTGTGGCTTCATCACTTCAAAAGCCAGCACCACGTGCTTTGCACGTCGTCAGGAAAAGAAAACATCACCGGCTGTCACCAGCCGCTCGCCGCCATGATCCATTTTCACGATCAGTCGGCCCATTTGGTCGATATCTATAAAGACACCGGAAAATTCTTCATTGCTCAGGCGAACGCGGATTGGTTTCCCACGCCCCACGGCGCGCCGCAACCATGCAGATCTAATCTCCTCAAACCCACTGGCCGCCTTCCACGTTTCCAGCCATCGTGCGAAGCTTTGCGCAAGTGCATCAAACACCTGGCTCGGGTCGCACATGTACCCCATGCTGCGCAAATCCGTAACAGCATAATCACCAAGATCTGGGTGATGAGACACGTTGACGCCAAAACCGCACACAAGGCACAGCTCACCATTAGGCCCACTTTCGCTCTCAAGCAAGATGCCAGAGACCTTTTGTCCGTCAATGAGCACATCGTTGGGCCACTTCAGCTGCGCCAGATTATGCGCGCCAGTTGCCCGCTCAATGGCTTCACCAAGCGCAAGAGCCGCAACGAATGGCAGCTGAACGATCTTCTCGTTCTGCACGTCAACACGCAGCAGAACAGAGGCAAACAGATTGCCAGATTCAGATGTCCACTCACGCCCCCGGCGCCCGCGTCCAGTTACCTGAATATCGGAGCGCACCCACAGATTACCGGGATGTCCGTCCCGCGCCTTTTGCAGGCCGTAGGTGTTGGTGGAACCGATTTGATCATAGTGCTCAAAACAAAAGCCCGGCGCTGAGCGCACCGGGCCTTCGTCTTTTAATTGTCCAAGATTCATCATCGATGCACTAGAACAGAACGCCAGCTGCGTTGGCAGCAGCATTCATGATTGGCTCTGGCATGATGAAGAACAGTCCGACAACGGCACTGGAAAGACCCAGCACAATTTTCATTTCACCGGACATTGGCAGGAACTCACCAGTCGCATCATCAAAGAACATGACCTTGATCACACGCAGGTAATAGTAAGCAGCCACAACGCTGGTCACCAGACCGATCACAACCAGTGGAGCAAGACCTGCGTCCATCGCTGCGATGAACACGTAGAACTTACCGAAGAAGCCGATGAGCGGAGGCAGACCAGTCAGAGAGAACATGATCACAGCCAGCAGCACAGCCATTGGCAGGTTGGTCTTGGAAAGACCAGCCAGATCAGAAATCTCTTCAACCATACCTTCCTTGCGACGCATGGACAGGATGCAAGCAAACGCACCCAGTGTCATGGCAAGGTAAGCAGTCATGAAAACGATCAGGCCATGTACACCAGCTTCAGTACCAGCTGCCAGACCTACCAGTGCGTAACCCATGTTACCAATGGAAGAGTAAGCCATCAGACGTTTGATGTTCTTCTGGCCAATCGCAGCGAACGCACCAAGCGCCATGGAAGCAATCGCGATGAACACAACGATCTGCTGCCAGTCAGTGGTCACATCACCCAGAGCTTCGATCAGCACGCGGATCAGCATACCAAACGCAGCAATCTTAGGCGCAGCTGCAAAGAAGGCAGTCACTGGAGTTGGCGCACCCTCATAAACGTCCGGGGTCCACATGTGGAATGGAACCGCAGAGATTTTGAAGGCAATACCTGCCAGCATGAACACGATACCGAACACCAGACCAAGAGACGCGCGCTCTTCAGTCAGAGCCGCCGCGATACCCACAAAGTCAGTATGGCCGGTAAAGCCGTAGATGAAGGACATGCCGTAAAGCAGCATACCGGAAGACAACGCGCCAAGGACGAAGTACTTCAGGCCAGCCTCTGTAGAGCGAACAGAGTCACGGTTGATCGAAGCGACCACGTAAAGCGCCAGAGACTGCAGCTCAACACCCAGATACATGGAAATCAGATCGTTGGCAGAAAGCATCAGCATCATACCAACGGTCGCGATCACGATGAGGATCGGGTACTCGAAGCGGTCAAAGTTCTGAGAACGGGCATAAGCAACGGACATTGCAATGGCAAAGCCGGAACCGATCAGCACCAGCACTTTCATGTACTGGGAGAACGCGTCCTGAATGAAAGCGCCATTGAAAGTGGTGCCGTAATGCGGGCTCACCAGCAGGATCAGACCTGCAACAGTGAGCAACGCAACGCAGATACCCGTTACCAGCGGAGTAGATTTCTCTCCACCAAATGCACCAACCATCAGCAGGACCATGGCACCGAGAACCAGAAGGATCTCAGGCATCACCGGCATCAGATCAGGAATTGCTAGAAGCTCAGCATTCATGAGTGCACAGCTCCCCTGTTAATGGCTGACAGCTGCAGCAGCGTGAGTGGCAATGCCACCTGCTTCTAGTGCAGCGTTGTAGTTTTCGATAAGGGCACCAACGGACGCGGACGTCACATCCAGCAGTGCTGCCGGATAAAACCCGAAGAAGATCGTCAGAATGATCAGCGGAGCCAGGATCAGCTTTTCACGGCCGGTCAGGTCCAGCATGGACTTGAGGCTTTCCTTCTCCAGCGCACCAAAGACGACGCGGCGGTAGAGGAACAGAGCGTAAGCAGCAGACAGGATCACGCCGGTTGCAGCAAAGAACGCAACCCAAGTGTTCACCTGGAACACACCGATCATGGTCAGGAACTCACCCACAAAGCCGGCAGTACCTGGCAGACCAACGTTCGCCATGGTGAAGATCATGAACGCAACAGCGTAACGCGGCATGTTGTTCACGAGGCCACCGTAAGCGGTGATCTGACGTGTATGCATGCGATCGTAGATCACACCAACACACAGGAACAGTGCACCGGAGATCAGACCGTGTGCCAGCATCATGAAGATCGCACCTTCAATACCCTGCGCATTTGCAGAGAAGATACCCATGGTCACGAAGCCCATGTGAGCAACGGATGAGTAAGCGATCAGCTTCTTGATGTCTTCCTGAGCCAGCGCCACCAAAGAGGTGTAGATGATCGCCACAATGGAAAGTGTGAAGATCAACGGCGCGAACATGTCACTCGCAATCGGGAACATTGGCAGGGAGAAGCGCAGGAAGCCATAACCACCCATTTTCAGGAGGATCGCCGCCAGAACAACAGAACCAGCAGTCGGGGCTTCCACGTGCGCATCCGGCAACCATGTGTGAACCGGCCACATTGGCATCTTCACTGCAAAGCTTGCGAAGAATGCCAGCCACAGCCAGGTCTGCATCTGTGCAGGGAAATCACTCTTATCAAGCAGTTCCACGATGTCCAGCGTACCAGCCTGCCAGTACATAGCCATGATAGCCGCCAGCATCAGCACGGAGCCGAGCAAGGTGTACAGGAAGAACTTGTAGCTTGCGTACACGCGGCGCGGACCACCCCAGACACCGATGATCAGGAACATCGGAATGAGGCCAGCCTCGAAGAATACGTAGAACAGAACCAGATCCAGCGCACAGAACACACCGATCATCAGTGTTTCCAGCACCAGGAAGGCGATCATGTATTCTTTCACGCGGTCCTGAATACTATCCCAGCTTGCCAGAATACAAAGTGGCATCAGGAAAGTGGTCAGAATGACGAACAGCATGGAAATGCCGTCCACACCCATGTGGTAGGTGAAGGTATCACCGAACCAGTCGTACTTCTCAACCATCTGGAAGCCTGGGTTCTCATTGGTGAACCCGCCCCAGATAAACAGGGAGACGATGAATGTGAAGGTCGTTGTAATCAGCGCAACACGCCGAATGTTTGTCTTCGCATCTGGATCATCACCCCGCACCAGTAGGATGAAAAGAACACCTACCAGCGGGAGAAATGTTGTGATGGAAAGGATGGACCAGTCGTTCATTAATGAACTCCCCCACCGGAGAACATGGCCAGGGTGACGAAGAAGGCAACCCCGATCAACATGGCGAATGCGTAGTGATAGATGTAGCCAGACTGCAGGCGAACAACCCAACCGGTAACCTGCTGAACGCGTGAGGCAACACCGTCAGGACCAAGTCCGTCGATAACAGTGCCATCACCACGCTTCCACAGGAAGCGGCCAAGTGCCATAGCAGGCTTCACAAACAGGAAGTCATAAAGCTCATCGAAGTACCACTTGTTCAGGAGGAACTTGTAAAGTGGCTGATGACGCTCTGCCAGAGCCTTCGGCATGTCTGGTTTTGCGATGTAGAATACGTAAGCGATGATGAAGCCGGCGATCATGGCAAGTGTCGGAGACAATGCCACCAGCCAATGCACGTGATGCATTTCTTCAATCACAGCAAGCTCACTGTTGGTACCGCCAAAGACGTCCTTCCAGAAGTGCGCATAGTCATGACCCATGAACGCTTCTTTGAAGGCCATACCAGCAAACAGTGCGCCGATGGACAGAAGAAGAAGCGGAACCAGCATGACCCATGGGCTCTCGTGGATGTGTTTCATCACATCAACAGAAGCACGTGGTTTGCCGTGGAAGGTCATGAACACGAGACGCCAGCTGTAGAAGCTTGTCAGCAGCGCAGCAAGGACAGTCGCCCAGAATGCGTAACCAGCGAAGATGTTATGACCAACATAAGCAGCTTCAATGATCGCATCTTTGGAAACGAAACCTGCAGTACCGATACCGATGAACGGAATACCGAAACCTGTCAGCGCCAGCGTACCAATCATCATGGTCCAGTAAGTCCATGGGATGTGCTTGCGCAGGCCGCCCATCTTACGCATGTCCTGCTCGTCGGAAACCGCATGGATAACGGAACCGGCGCAAAGGAACAGAAGCGCTTTAAAGAAGGCGTGTGTGAACAGGTGGAAGATACCTACACCGAACGCGCCCACACCCAGAGCAACAAACATGTAACCCAGCTGGGAACAGGTGGAGTATGCAATCACGCGCTTGATGTCGTTCTGCACACAGCCAATGGTCGCTGCAAAGAAGGCGGTAGTCGCACCGAAGAAGGTCACAACAGTCATCGCAGTTGGTGCCAGTTCAAAGATCGGCGCAAGACGCGCAACCATGAACACACCAGCTGTCACCATGGTCGCTGCGTGGATCAGCGCGGAAACAGGCGTTGGGCCTTCCATCGCATCCGGCAACCAGGTGTGAAGCAGGAACTGAGCTGATTTACCCATGGCACCCATGAACAGCAGCAGACAAACAACTGTCAGCGCAGGTTCAGCCATCAACTCATAACCCAGGAAGTTCAGCACAGGCTCTTTGTTCTCAAGAAGAGATGGGCCGCTTGCGAAGATCGAGGTGAAGTCGATGGAGCCGTACAGGTAGAAGACACCGAAGATACCCAGAGCGAAACCAAAGTCACCCACACGGTTGACGATGAACGCTTTCATCGCTGCCGCGTTAGCGGATGGTTTCTGGTACCAGAAGCCGATCAGCAGGTAAGATGCCAGACCAACGCCTTCCCAACCAAAGAACATCTGCAGCAGGTCATCAGCAGTGACCAGTGTCAGCATCGCAAAGGTGAAGAGCGAAAGGTAAGCAAAGAACCGCGGACGATGCGGATCGTGGTGCATGTACCCGATAGAGTAAATGTGAACCAGACAGGACACAGAGTTCACAACCACCAGCATCACCGCGGTGAGTGTATCCACGCGGATTGTCCAGTTAACCGACAGATCCCCAGAGGTGATCCAGCGGAAAATGGTAATAAGCTGCGTGCTTTCTGAACCAAGCCCGTATTGAAAAAACACCACCCATGACAGAAGGGCTGCGACAATCATGAAGCCGCTGGTGATGTACTCGCTGGCTTTGACCCCAAGCCGATTGCCGAATAGCCCGACAATCAGGAAGCCAAGCAACGGCAGAAAAACGATTGCTGAAAACATCCGCCCCTCAGCCTTTCATCATATTGATGTCTTCCACGGCGATAGAGCCGCGGTTACGGAAGTAAACAACCAGAATAGCAAGACCAATGGCCGCCTCTGCTGCTGCAACGGTAAGAACCAGGAGCGCAAAGATCTGACCAACCATGTCCTGCATGAAGTAGGAAAATGCCACCAGGTTGATGTTAACTGCGAGCAGTAAGAGCTCGATAGACATCAGGATGACGATGACGTTCTTCCGGTTGAGGAAGATGCCAAAGATCCCGATGGTGAATAGGATCGCTGCGACCCCGAGATAATGCGCTAAGCCAATTTCCATGGGCGCCTCTCAGTGCTCCCCGTGTTCTATTCAAACTCCGGAGAAGAAACCTTCAGGTGAAGGTCTTTTCTCCGGTACGAATTAATGGTGAAGACCCGTCAAAGACGGCTCTTACAAACCCTTGCCACTTTCAACCTTGACCACTTCAATCGCGGTCTCTGGACGACGGGCAACCTGCTCAGAGATATTCTGACGGCGTACGCCCGGCTTGTGACGAAGGGTCAAGACGATCGCACCGATCATTGCCACCAGCAGCACCAGACCAGCAACCTGGAACCAGTAAATGTAGCGGGTGTAAAGCAATTCACCGATAGCGGCGATATTCTGTGTCTGCTCGACAGGAGGTGTTGGGGCAGACCCCTCACCCAGCATGCCAGGAGCGATGTACCAGCCACTGACAACCATCAGCAGTTCAACCAGCAAGATCACACCAATCAGCGCGCCGATTGGCAGATACTGCAAGAACCCCTGACGCATCTCGGCAAAGTCAACATCCAGCATCATGACCACGAACAGGAACAGCACCATGACCGCACCCACGTAGACAACAACCAGAAGCATCGCCAGATACTCGGCACCAATCAGTACAAACAACCCGGCTGCATTAAAGAAGCACAGGATGAGGAACAGCACTGAGTGAACCGGATTGCGAGATGCAATCACCATGAAGGCAGAGGCCACCGCAAGTGCGGCAAACAGATAGAAAAACAGGGCCTGCAAAACCATTTTTAGGTTGCCTTTGTCCTATTGTCTCGCCCGGTCAGTGCAAAGCTCCAACCGGACACAACCTACTCCCCCGCCTTAGCGGTACGGAGCATCCAATTCGATATTGCGAGCGATCTCACGCTCCCAACGCTCCCCATTCGCAAGCAGCTTGTCCTTATCGTAGAACAGCTCTTCTCGCGTCTCGGTCGCAAATTCAAAGTTCGGGCCTTCCACGATCGCATCAACCGGACACGCTTCCTGACAGAACCCGCAGTAAATGCACTTGGTCATGTCAATGTCGTAGCGGGTGGTACGGCGAGTACCGTCGTTACGACGTGGTCCAGCTTCAATCGTAATGGCCTGCGCAGGGCAGATCGCCTCACAAAGCTTACAAGCAATGCAGCGCTCTTCTCCGTTCGGATACCGGCGCAACGCGTGTTCGCCGCGAAAACGCGGACTTACCGGCCCCTTCTCAAAGGGATAGTTGATTGTCGGCTTCGGCTTGAAGAAATAACGCATGGCAAGAAAAAACGCCGATACGAACTCCTTCAAAAGCAACGACTTTGCGGCCTGTCCCAGTCCCATAGCCTTTACAGCCCTTTCTTGATCGAACATGCCAGAGGCATGGAAGATCGATTACAATCCAAGAGAACCTGCGAACACTTCAAGGAAGTCATACAAGGTTCTCGTTACCCTTTCCTCTCGAATTAAGGAGCAATGCTAGCTCCGGCGAGATATCCGATAATCGGGATCCCGATTATCGTCAGGGTAAAAATGACTTTGCGGATCGTTGGTTCCGCCAGCTCAACCCAGCCTTTTTCGGTTGGGTTGCGCTCTCTTCCTTTGTTGATGGCTGCCTCCATAAATCCAAGAAGGAGACGGTAGTTCAGCCATCCAAGGTAAATTCCCATCACACCGCCGATCAAACCGGCGATGGAAATCATGCTCCAAATCCGCCGACCGGTGGAGTCCAGCCCATGAACATCAGCACGAACGCTACGATGAACACCATTGCCAGAGACAGCGGCAGGAAGACTTTCCAACCCAGACGCATCAGCTGGTCATAGCGGTAACGAGGTACCATTGCTTTCGCCATGGAGATGAAGAAGAACACCAGCAGACACTTAAGCAGGAACCAGACAATGCCAGGAACCCAGGTGAATGGAGCGATGTCCAGCGGAGGCAGCCAGCCACCCATGAACAGGATGGTCATCAGACCACACATCAGGGAGATCGCCACGTACTCGCCCAACATGAACATCATGTAAGGGGTAGAGCCATACTCAACCATGAAACCTGCAACCAGTTCGGATTCCGCTTCCGCAAGATCGAATGGAGGACGGTTTGTTTCAGCAAGTGCGGAAACAAAGAACACCACGAACATTGGGAACAGCGGCAACCAATACCAGTTCAGAATGGACAACCA
The DNA here is from genome assembly GCF_057774105.1 of Pseudovibrio sp. SCP20. Classification (NCBI taxonomy): domain Bacteria; kingdom Pseudomonadati; phylum Pseudomonadota; class Alphaproteobacteria; order Hyphomicrobiales; family Stappiaceae; genus Pseudovibrio; species Pseudovibrio sp. SCP20. Next base: position 1,567,582 of record NZ_JBYMDH010000001.1, read on the forward strand.
CGGAACGCCCAGCACGTGAGCAAGACCGCGGGCCTGCTGTGCGTAAACGATCTCGGAAAGGTTCAGCGAACCAACGCAGAGCAGAACGGTCACGATCACGAAGCCGATAGACACTTCGTAAGAAACCATCTGTGCTGCAGAACGCAGAGCTGACAGGAACGGGTATTTGGAGTTGGAGGCCCAACCACCGATGATCACGCCATAAACTCCAAGGGAGCTGATCGCGAACACATAAAGAATACCCACGTTGATGTCTGCAATCACCCAGCCCTGCGCAACCGGAATAACAGCCCACGCAGCAAGGGAGAGGACCACCGTAATCAGCGGCGCAAACAAGAACAGGAACTTGTCAGATCCGGAAGGGATCATTGGCTCTTTCAAAACGAATTTCAAAAGATCCGCAAAACTCTGCAGCAAGCCCCAGGGGCCAACCACGTTAGGACCACGACGGATCTGAACAGCAGCCCAGATCTTACGGTCAGCGTAAAGAATGTAAGCAACGATCAGCAGCAGCACGACCATCAGGAGCACGCTCTGGAAGAGCATGATGATCAGTGGCCAACCGTAATCCCAGAAAAAAGCTTCCATGCTCACCGTCCCCTTATTCCGCCGCCTCAGCTCGGCGCTGCATGGCAAGTGCAGAACACTCGGCCATCACCGCTGAAGCTCGGGCAATCGGGTTGGTTAGATAAAAATCACTGAATGCCTGCGCAAAACCGGCACCACTCATGTCACCACCGCGTGCAGCAAGCTTGGAAACATCCGAAGCCACACCGGTTGCAATGCAATTTACGTTCGCCATGTGAGGAACAGCTTCAACTAGAGCACCACGCAGCTGCGCAAAGCTGTTGAAGGCAAGCGGCTTACCAAGTGCACCGGAAAGTGCACGAATGATCGCCCAGTCCTCACGCGCATCACCTGGAGGGAATGCAGCGCGGTTAGCCAGCTGTACACGGCCTTCCAGGTTCACATAGGTGCCTGGTTTCTCGGTGTATGCTGCACCTGGCAGAATAACGTCAGCGCGGTGTGCACCGCGGTCACCGTGAGTACCGATGTAAACAACGAACGCATCACCGAAAGAAGACATGTCCAGTTCGTCTGCACCAAGCAGGAACACAACATCAACGTCGCCCTTAGCAGCTGCATCCTGAATGCCACCAGCATCCAGACCGCCCTCACCCGGAACAAATCCGATATCCAGACCACCAACGCGGCTTGCAGCAGTGTGCAGAACGTTAAAGCCGTTCCACTCATCGCTCACAGCACCAACGCTCTCAGCCAGCTTTGCAGCAGCAGAAAGAACAGCAGCACCGTCTTCACGAGCGATTGCGCCTTCACCAACGATGATCATTGGCTTCTTCGCACCCTTCAGAACCTCTGCAAATGCATTCTTGCCAGAAGCAATCTCTGCCAGAGTGTCCGGACCAGCACCAAGATAGTCTACGTCATAGGTCAGATCTGCAGGCTGGCCGATAAAGCCAATCTTCGCACCGCCGTGACGCCAAACCTTACGAATGCGAGCATTGAGAACTGGAGCTTCAACGCGCGGGTTCGCACCCGCGAGAAGAATTACATCAGCGTCTTCAATACCTTCAACGGAAGAGTTGAACAGATATGTTGTGCGGCCAAGAGATGGATCAAGCTGAGCGCCATCCTGACGGCAGTCCATGTTTACAGAGCCAATGCTCTCCATGAGAGCCTTCAGCGCAAACATGTCTTCAACAGAAGCAAGGTCACCAGCGATTGCAGCAGTCTTAGCACCGCCAGCCGCTTTCACCTTCGATGCAACCGCGTTCAGAGCATCAGTCCAGCTCGCAGGAGCCAGCTTACCGTTCTGCTTCGCATATGGGCGATCCAGACGCTGCGTCTTCAGACCATCCCAGATGAAACGGGTCTTGTCAGAGATCCATTCCTCGTTCACCTCTTCGTTGAGGCGAGGCATGATGCGCATGACTTCTTTACCGCGTGTATCAACACGGATAGCAGAGCCAAGAGCGTCCATCACGTCGACGCTCTCTGTCTTCACCAGTTCCCAAGGACGAGCGTTAAACTCGTAAGGGCGGGAAGTCAGAGCACCAACCGGGCAAAGGTCAATCACGTTGCCCTGCAGCTCGGAGGAAAGCGCTTCTTCAAGATAAGTGGTAATCTCGGCGTCTTCACCGCGACCAATCAGGCCCAGCTCGGAAACACCTGCAACTTCGGTCGTGAAGCGAACACAACGGGTGCAGTGAATGCAGCGTGTCATGATCGTCTTAACAAGCGGACCGATGTATTTATTTTCAACTGCGCGCTTGTTTTCAGCAAAGCGCGAACTATCTACACCGTAAGCCATGGCCTGATCCTGAAGATCACACTCACCGCCTTGGTCACAGATAGGGCAGTCCAGCGGGTGGTTGATCAGGAGAAACTCCATCACACCTTCACGCGCCTTTTTCACCATTGGAGACTTTGTAAAGATCTCTGGTGGCTGGCCTTCTGGTCCCGGACGCAGATCGCGCACGCCCATTGCGCAAGAGGCAACCGGCTTTGGCGGTCCGCCTTTAACTTCCACAAGGCACATGCGGCAGTTGCCGGCTACGGAGAGCCGGTCATGAAAACAGAACCTAGGAATTTCCGCACCGGCCTCTTCACAGGCCTGCATAACGGTATATTCCGCAGGAACTTCAATTTCTTTGCCGTCGACGACAAGCTTAGTCATGCGTTGGCATCCTCACCCTTAGCTTCCTGGGCGCGATAGGCCTTAAGAAGCTCAGTCACTTCAATTCCATCGATGGTCATACCAAGAAGCCGGCAGCTTTTAATTTTAGCGCCAGCCAGATTGGCATTTTCAAGGATCAGCCCAGAAAGATTGACTTTCTCGACTGACCAACCCGAGAGGTTTGCATCATGGATAGACCAGCCTGAGAGATTAACGTCGTTGATGCGGCCACCAGACAGGTTCACATTTTCAAAAGAGCAACCAGACAAGTTGCAATCTTCAAACCTGGAACCGGATAGATCGCTCTCGCTTACATCCAGACATTTTTTCTCTTGGCTGATCTTCATCCCTTACTCCGCAGCGATCTTGTCGGTCGGGGTACGATGCTTGGCAACGTACTGGTCGATCCGGTCTTCAATCACAGGGCGGAAGTTTTTGATCAAACCCTGAATAGGCCACGCAGCCGCATCACCCAGCGCGCAGATCGTATGACCTTCCACCTGCTTGGTAACTTTGAACAGCATGTCAATTTCGTCGTAAGAGCTCTCGCCCTTGACCATCCGCTCCATCACGCGCCACATCCAGCCCGTACCTTCACGGCACGGCGTACACTGACCGCAGCTTTCGTGCTTGTAGAAGTAGGACAGACGGGCAATCGCTTTGATGATATCGGTGGAGTTGTCCATCACGATCACGGCAGCTGTACCCAGCGAGGAGCCAACTTCACGCAGACCGTCAAAGTCCATCTTCGCATCACGGATGTCTTCGCCCTTCACACAAGGAACAGAGGAACCACCCGGAATAACCGCCAGCAGATTGTCCCAGCCGCCGCGGATACCACCGCAGTGCTTTTCAATCAGTTCCTTGAAGGAAATGCCCATCGCTTCTTCAACGGTACATGGCTTGTTCACGTGTCCAGAAACACAGAACAGCTTGGTACCAGCGTTGTTTTCACGACCAATGCCGGAGAACCATGCACCACCGCGCTTCAGAATAGTCGGCGCAACAGCAATGGATTCCACGTTGTTCACTGTGGTCGGGCAGCCGTAGATACCCATGTTCGCAGGGAACGGAGGCTTCAGACGCGGCTGACCTTTTTTACCTTCAAGGCTTTCCAGCAGTGCAGTTTCCTCACCGCAGATATAAGCCCCTGCACCGTGGTGCACGTAGATATCAAAGTCGTAGCCGTTCTTGTTGTTCTTGCCGATCAGGCCAGCATCATAAGCCTGATCAATCGCAGCCTGCAGGCGTTCACGCTCACGAATGAACTCACCGCGCACGTAGATGTAAGCCGCAATGGCACCCATCGCGAAACCAGCAAGCAAACAACCCTCAACCAGATGGTGAGGATCGTGACGCATGATTTCACGGTCTTTACAGGTGCCCGGCTCGGACTCATCCGCGTTGACCACGAGATAGGCCGGACGACCGTCGCTTTCCTTCGGCATGAAGGACCACTTCAGACCGGTTGGGAAGCCCGCACCACCGCGACCACGAAGACCAGAGGTCTTCATTTCGTCGATGATCCAGTCACGACCTTTTTCAATGATTTCTTTGGTACCAGACCATGATCCACGCTGACGGGCTCCTTCGAGCCCCCAGTCATGCAGACCATAGATATTGGTGAAGATACGATCAGAATCGTTCAGCATCGCTTACCCCTCACCTTTCGCTTTGGCTTCCTGAGCCTTGCGGTGGCCTTCGATGAACTCCGCAACACCAGCTTCAGCTGGGCGAGGAACACCGGTGTAACCAGCACCGCCAGTATTCAGAGCAGCACCCGCATGGTGTTTGGACGCAGCATCGGAACCGTCAACAATCATTGCTTCCTGAGGCGCACCCTTTGTGGTGTCTTCAATGTTCAGCAATGTGGTTGGGCCACCCTCTGGCGCCGCAAAGATGCGGTCAACACTCTGAGGGCCCGGCAGAACCGGCTTTCCGCCTGCAATGTCGTCAAGAAGCTTCTCAAACTTCTCAACGTCCAGATCCTCATAGAAATCCTTGAAGATCTGCACCATTGGCGCATTCACACAAGCACCAAGGCACTCAACCTCTTCCCAGGAAAAGTTTCCGTCTTCGGAAAGAGTGTGAGGTGTCTCAGAAATCTTGCTTTTACAAACTTTGATAAGCTCTTCAGAACCACGCAGCTGACATGGGGTCGTGCCACACACCTGAATGTGTGCTTTTTTGCCGACCGGCTGCAGCTGGAACATGGTGTAGAAGGTTGCCACTTCCAGAACACGGATGCGAGGCATATCGAGCATTTCAGAGATCACGCGGATCGCTGGCTCGGTCACCCAACCAACCTGTTCCTGAGCACGCCACAGAATAGGCACGACAGCAGAAGCCTGACGTCCTTCCGGGTAACGCTCGATAACCTTTTTCGCCCACTCCAGGTTTTCTGGAGAGAACTCAAAAGACTCTGGCTGTTCGTGATGAAGACGACGCACTGACATTACCGGTCAATCTCCCCAAATACGATATCGATGGAACCGATGACAGCGGCAACGTCAGCCAACATATGGCCGCGGCACAGGTAGTCCAACGCCTGCAGGTGAGCAAAGCCAGGAGCCTTGATCTTGCAGCGGTAAGGCTTGTTGGTTCCATCAGAAACGAGATACACGCCGAATTCGCCTTTTGGCGCCTCAACGGCTGCATAAATCTCGCCCTCAGGAACTTTATAGCCTTCGGTGTAAAGCTTGAAGTGGTGGATCAGAGCTTCCATGGAGCGCTTCATTTCACCGCGCTTAGGAGGAACAACTTTACCATCAGTAGAAGAAACAGGCCCTGTTTCCTTACCCAGCATCTCCAGACACTGCTTCATGATACGCACAGACTGGCGCATCTCGAACATGCGGATCAGGTAACGGTCATAACAGTCGCCGTTCTTGCCGATTGCGATGTCGAATTCCATTTCATCGTAGCACTCATAAGGCTGAGACTTACGCAAATCCCATTTCGCGCCGGAACCACGGACCATCACACCGGAGAAGCCCATTGCCCAGGCTTCATCAAGATCAACAACGCCGATATCAACGTTACGCTGCTTGAAGATACGGTTATCGGTCAGAAGACCTTCGATGTCGTCGAGAGTTTTGAGGAACGGATCACACCAGTTCCACATATCATCGAGCAGATCCTGTGGCAGATCCTGGTGAACACCACCCGGACGCACATAAGCCGCGTGCATACGCGCGCCACAACCACGCTCATAGAAACCCATGAGTTCTTCGCGAGGCTCAAAGCCCCACAGTGGCGGTGTCAACGCACCAACGTCCATCGCCTGCGTGGTCACGTTCAGCAAGTGTGACAGCAGACGTCCAATTTCGGAGTAAAGCACACGGATCAGCTGACCGCGCTTAGGCACTTCAATGCCCAGCAGGCGCTCAACAGCAAGAGCATACGCATGCTCCTGGTTCATCGGTGCCACATAGTCCAGACGATCGAAATAAGGCACAGCCTGAAGATAGGTCTTGTGCTCGATCAGCTTCTCAGTACCCCGGTGCAACAGGCCGATATGCGGGTCAACGCGAGTGACCACCTCACCGTCCAGTTCCAGAACCAGACGAAGCACACCGTGCGCCGCAGGGTGCTGCGGACCAAAGTTAATATTAAAGTTTCGTACCTGAGCCTCAGCCATTCTCTACCCGTGCCTCAGTTCGATGCTTTTTCATCACCAGGAAGCACATAGTCGGTGCCTTCCCATGGTGAGAGGAAATCAAAACTACGGAATTCCTGAGTAAGCTGCACAGGCTCATAAACAACACGCTTCTTGGTGTCGTCGTAACGAACCTCTACATAACCTGTCAGAGGAAAATCCTTGCGAAGCGGGAAACCGTCAAAACCGTAGTCAGTCAGCAAGCGCCGCAGATCAGGGTTACCGGTGAACAGAATGCCGTACATGTCGTAGGCTTCACGTTCAAACCATTCAGCACCCTTGAAAATGGAAATCACAGACGGAACCGGCGTGGTTTCGTCTGTCTGAACCTTCACGCGGATGCGCAGGTTCTGAACAGGGGAAAGCAGGTGGTACACAACGTCAAAACGTTTTTCCCGAGCCGGCCAGTCCACACCGCAAATATCAACCAATGCTATAAAACCGCACCGCGCGTCATCGCGCAGGAAACGCAGAACATTGATAATCTGGTCATGGGACACATTAAGAGTGAGATCGCCATAAGCAACCGACCAGCTCTCAACTTTGTCTCCAAGCGTTAGCTCGATAAATTCACCGAGTTCGCTAAGCGTCTCGTCCATTACCTTGTTTCCTATAGGTTGGACATCTCACAAATGGCAGGGAAACCCTTGCCAGCAATGTCGATAAGGCCGTGCACCCATCAGCGCACGACCTGTAAATCATCTTTCGATCGTACCCGTGCGACGGATCTTTTTCTGCAGCAGCAGCACACCGTAAAGCAGCGCTTCAGCAGTTGGAGGACAACCCGGCACATAGATGTCAACCGGAACAACCCGGTCACAACCGCGCACAACAGAATAGGAATAGTGGTAGTAACCGCCGCCGTTCGCACAAGATCCCATGGAGATCACATAGCGAGGCTCTGGCATCTGGTCATAAACCTTGCGCAGCGCAGGTGCCATCTTGTTGGTCAGTGTACCTGCAACAATCATCACGTCAGACTGACGTGGGGAGCCACGAGGAGCAAAGCCGAAACGCTCTGCGTCATAACGCGGCATCGACATTTGCATCATTTCCACTGCACAACAGGCAAGACCAAACGTCATCCACATGAGAGAACCGGTACGTGCCCACTGGATCAGGCTTTCACTGGAAGTAACCAGAAAGCCTTTGTCAGAAAGCTCGTTGTTCACATTCATGAAGAATGGATCATTTTCGCCCACCGGGCGACCTGTGTTGGGATCGATGATCCCTTTTGGAGCTTGAGAGACAAGAGGCTTGGAGCCGTCAGAGATCAATCCCATTCCAGCGCTCCCTTCTTCCATTCATAGATGAACCCAATCGTGAGCACGCCCAGGAAGATCATCATGGAGACGAAGCCGAACCAGCCCAGATCACCAAAGGCAACAGCCCATGGGAAGAGGAAAGCAACTTCGAGATCAAAGATGATGAAGAGGATCGATACCAGATAAAACCGGATGTCGAATTTCATACGCGCGTCATCAAAGGCGTTGAAACCACACTCGTAAGCAGAGAGCTTTTCAGAATCCGGGTTCTTGAAAGCAACAATGAACGGGGCGATGAGAAGCGCGAGGCCAATAACGAGGGCAACACCGATAAAGACGACAATCGGGATGTACTCCCTGAGGAGGTCTTCCATTTGAATATCCGTCCCTGGACGTAACAGGTCATGCGACCAATAAAACTCTTGGTGCACTGCACACACTGCAGAAAGTAGGGCGTAAGGATAGGAAGGACACCCTAGGATCCGGTGTATCTAGTCGCACCGCAACGCACGATTAGCTTAGCCCCACAATCTGCGCAAGACCTTACAACGGAGTAAATCGGGTAGGAAAGAGTGCCTTACGCCACGAGAAGATCACATTCTCGTAAGGCGGGCACAAAAAAACCGCTAAAAACCTAGAGATATATATTATGAGTAAAATACTCATATTAAAATAGAAAAATGACGATTTCTAACAATTGCTTGGGAAAACTACTCAAGGCTTAAAATTAAACACTAAAACAGGCACAATTTCCTGCGTAGTTCCACGTAAATAGTCAAAATGTCTCAATTGAAGAGTCGCCCCTCAATACCCATGAGGTAGTGACACCGGACTTCATTTTAAACACCTGCCTTAGAAAAATTTTTAGCTAAATCCGCAAAGCAACGCAGCTCCCCTGCCCTAAATGTAAGACAGCAAAATACCCTTAAATTACAATAATTAAAAACAATAGGGAAATAGAGGAAAGATCATCGGAAGCTGAGCCCAGATACACGAAAGCACGGTGCGCTATTCAAAGCGATCACCGTGCTTTTCGTAGTAAATGAAAGTGGCGCGAGTGACGGGGCTCGAACCCGCGACCTCCGGCGTGACAGGCCGGCACTCTAACCAACTGAGCTACACCCGCAACTCTCATTTATAGGGTCGTTATAGCAGCAACTTCTCAAAGAGAAGTGGCGCGAGTGACGGGGCTCGAACCCGCGACCTCCGGCGTGACAGGCCGGCACTCTAACCAACTGAGCTACACCCGCAGCTATAACTTAGCGCTTGAATTGAACACCTCTTCCAAAAGGAAGTGGCGCGAGTGACGGGGCTCGAACCCGCGACCTCCGGCGTGACAGGCCGGCACTCTAACCAACTGAGCTACACCCGCTCAATCCAAACTACCTTCAACAACACCTTGTTACCGTGGCACCACCTTCCGAAGAAAAGTGGCGCGAGTGACGGGGCTCGAACCCGCGACCTCCGGCGTGACAGGCCGGCACTCTAACCAACTGAGCTACACCCGCTTGGGTCAGCAACGTTGTGTCGTTGTTGGTGGCGCTGATGTACGGCGGGGGCGGGTCCAAGTCAAGCACCGTTGGATGCAGTTTGCGAGTTTTTCCTGAATAACCTGTTTTCACTGTGAAAATTGGCCTCTGAAAGCCCTCAGATGTGGAAAACAAGGCCTCGAAATAGGCATTTTATCCCCTTCTGGACTCAAGGATATTTCGCCTGACTTCGAAAAAAATCTTTTTTGCCGTCCATGAAATTTCGAAAACCGCCTCAAAAAAGTCAAATCTCGTAATTCTACTTAGTCTGGGGCGACTTCCGCGATACACTTTTCGCGATCATCACAGCCAAAAAACAAAAAAGTCGACAGTCCAATTCATTTTAAGGACCGGTTTTATGGGCACATTTTTCAAAACGCTTGCTCTCGTAGCAACAACAGCTGTCGTAGCACCATCACTTGCACAGGCAGACAGTGGGGACTTCATCATCGGCCTTGGCGTGGGCGCCATCGGAAAGTCGATCATCGATCACGCCACCAATGAGCAGCAGCCTTCGCAAGTGGTGAACGCTCAGCCGCAACCACCACACAGCATTCCGCGCATCCCAAGTCAGCAAACAGTTGCGCTCAGCCGCATTCAGCTGAAAGACGTCCAGTATCGCCTCAACCTGCTTGGATATAATGCCGGCTTTCCTGATGGCGTCGCCGGCAAACGCACACTGCGCGCCATCGGCAAGTTCCAGCACTCTCTTGGCTATGTGGCCACAGGGCACCTCACCTCTTCTCAGCTGGAAGCACTTTACGCCCGCACCATAAAGGTACGTCGCCCCAAGACACAGATCAATCAGGCACAGCCCTCCCCGGTTAAACCGCCCCTGCCCCAATCCAATCCGGGCGGATACACGGAAGCTGAAAAGGCAACCGCCAGACTTCCCAAAGAGAGCAAACTTGCGCTGGACCCGAAAAACCCACCCAGTATCTACGGGATGGTCACCGGTATGCGCAGCGACAGAACAGCCGACCTACTGAAAACAGAAGGCTATGAGGAATGCGTTGAAACCACCGGCCTCACAATCTGCGAAAAAACCTCCAAGAACCTGGAGGAAACAGTCAGCGTCGTCAAAGTCGGGAAAGTCATCTACGGCATCTCCCGGAATGTCAGCTTCAAAACAGCCGCCCCACGCTCAGCTGTGCTGACCAAACTCGCAGAAGCCTACCCCAACCTCACCCGCTTTAAGAAGATGGCAACCTCAACCTCGAAAAGTTGTCTTGAACGCTACACCGGAGATGCCAACAGCCTGCTCGCCACAGCCGAAGCCAATCCATCAGATCCGGAAACACTTCTGACATTGACTGAGAACTGCCGAAACTTCTACGCCATTGAGCTGGAAGGTAACCGTAATCTCAAATCCATGAGCATCGTGCTTTACGACGGCTACCCAATCCAGCTTGCAGAGGAAAAGCAAACCGGCATCTTCCAAACCAAATCAGAAGCCGCTGACGAACTGAAGTTCTAAGCACTGCCCTTTAACTACGAAGTCTTGCATTGGCCTCGTTCTCCGGCGGCCAATACAGACTGCCAGCCTCTCCTGTCAGGATTACCTCCCCACAACCGAGGGATTATTCCTGCTGCATACACAGTTAAAGTAGCTCCCGGAATTCATTTCTGCCCACCTGCATTTATGACCCTTCGGGAGCTCCAATATGATGAGAATAAAAGCGCTGGCTCTGCTGGCCGCCTACTGCCTGTGCATCACCCCGGCCCTTTCTGAAAAGTTGTATAAGCTAAAAGAGTTCAAACCTGACGTCTCATACACCGCAACATCATACTCCTTCCCATTCCTCGCCAATGAAATTGTGGCCGAAAGTTATGATGCCAACGGACATCCGGGTTACATTCTCGTCGCCTCAGATTCAGCAGACAACCTTGTCATCTCCACCTGGCAATCTGATGTCGCAACTCCAGTAGACCTCGTAGAACGCAGCAAAGCCCGCAGTGTCTCCATCGCGAAAATCGACGACACACACTTCATCACACCGATCATAGATGGAGATAACAAACTCAGAGTGATGCTCTGGAAAATAACTGGAAACGGGACCATCACATATCGCGGTTTTCGCTCCGGCCCGGAAGTTACAGAAGTAACCTCTGCAAGCTCCGGTTCAGCAGCTATGGTCGTCGCTCAACGCAAAAACGGAACACTATTTGCACAAGCCTTCAAGCTGAAGCAGGCAGAAGACATCCCCACCGAAAAAGCACTCCACCGCCGTGGTATTTATGAGTTTGCGGGCAATGCAGATCAACTTGCCCTGAGCGATGGAACTGCAAACCTGCTCGCTTTTCGAGACAGTGATGGGAAGTTGAGAATAACACGCTTGCGCAAGCGCCAGGACGCAACAGTAATCGAGCGCGGCCCTACTTGGGTGGCAGGAGCAATACAGAAAGCCACTATCACAGCTGCAGACGGCACCCCGAATGGTCGTTGGATCACCCTCACAACAAGCAAAGGCCCCAGTGAGTTCAAGACTGGACACAGATGCCTCGGACGAACAATACACAAAGAACCCCACGGGCGCGGAAAGCTCATCGAATGGGACATAGGAACAGACGGCACCCAGTTCCTGCGTCGCGGAGCAGATCGTGAGTTTCAGGGCAGCGGCGGTGTAGCGAAGGAAGTCGCTGTCGAAGTCATTGGCAATGGCAACTATCTGGTCAGCAGCCATCTGGGCTTTGATACGTTCTGCAAACGCAACCCAAAAAACCGCGGCAAACAGCGCATGGAAGTCCATCTTTGGAAACACGCTGGAACCACTTATGACAAAGACGCCTCAGGTCGTATCAACGGCAAATACTATGACGTTTCTATCGCAGAATTCCACCCTATCCGAAACTACGATGCAAACTTTGTCGTGGCCCTCATCGGCGAAAACCAACAAGTCAAACTCTCCATCTGGGGTGTGAAATAGCACCAGCAAAGCAAGCCTCTCATCAGAGGCTTGCAAGCCCCACAATCAGCTCTGGATTTGTCTCCAGCCGCCGAACATGCTCTACTGTGTAAATCTCCCAAACCAAATATTGAGTTGGGAGATTCGCAAAGGCGACGGTTTAGCGCAGCCATCATTCAACCTTAGCGCGATTTCATTAAAATATTCAACTTACAATTTATTATAGTTTGAGATAAATGTACGGCAGCGAGTTCTTTCTCTCCGCTTCTTTAAGTTTATTGATACGTGCAAGGCAAAAATATGCGCAAAACGACAAAGCTTACTTCAGCTCTCTGCCTCTCTTTAGCAATCAGCACCACATCTGCTCGCGCAGGCTCTGAGGATTTCATCTTCGGCCTCGGCGCAGGCATCATCGGCAGCGCAATTGTAAATGGCGCCAAAAAGAACAATGCAAATCAGGCGCAGCCGGCACAGCGCAAAGCCACACGAAAAAGAAGCAACTATTCAGCTGAAACTCAGGACGTGCAGGCACGCCTGAACATGCTCGGCTTTGATGCCGGCACTCCGGACGGCGTTTCCGGTCGCCGCACACGCAACGCAATCCGCCAGTTCCAGATTTCAATCGGCGCACCAGCCAGCGGAAAGCTCAACAACAGCCAGATTGCCAAGCTGTATGAGCTGACTTCCCCGCAACAGGCCGCACCAGCAGCGCCTGTTACAGCAACCGTGCCAGCTCCTGCTGTCAACACAGTTCCTGTTCCAGTCGCAACAGCAGCACCTGCGCAAGGCGGCTCCCTTGCGCCAACACCAGTTGCGTCAGTCATACCAACACCGGGTCTGCCAACACGCCTGGTCAACATCACAGTTCCAGCTACAACATCCAACGTCACCAACAACACGCAGATCATTGCAGTGACAGCGAATGCGCCAGCGAAGAACGAAACAAAGGTTGCAGCCACCAGCTCCAAACGCATGGCACTCGACCCTGCCAACCTGCCAGCTATCCACGGTCTGACGGTGGAACGCTTCGAACATGACGTGAAAGGCCTGCTGGAGAAGGTTGGCTACAAAGACTGTGTAGTAGAAGAAACAAAAGCCGTCTGCTCGCTGGAAAAAGACTCTTTAACAGAAACCGTCAGCGTCCTGACCCAGGACGAAAAAATCTACGGCCTGCAGCGCGAAGTCAGTTTCAAGAACCCGGCACCACGCGCCGCGATCATGGGCAAGCTGCTGGAAGCATATCCTGTCCTCTCTCACTATGAGAACATGACCGCATCAGAAGACAAAACCTGCCGCATCACCTACCTCAACAACAGCGGTGAACTGCTGAAAGACGCACTGGCAAAGCCAGCACATCCGGAAGCACTGCGCCAACTCTCTGACAACTGCACCGACTATCACAGTCTGGAAGTGTTCGGCGAAGACACTGTCAGCGGCCTGCGCCTGGTGTTCTACAGCAGCCAGCCAATCAAAGACGCGATTGAAAACCGCAAAGGCGTGTTCCAGATCTCTTCAAAATCAGCTCAGGATCTGACCTTCTAAAAGATCATCAGAACCTACACACAAAAAAGGCGGAGCACAGTGCTCCGCCTTTTCTTTTGCAGTGAACTTAATCACGTATCAGCCAATCACCAACCGTGACGGTAGCGGACCACCAGAGCGGTCATAAAGCCGAAGAGCATGTGACCAACCAGAGAAGCCCATGTCAGCTGGATAAAGCCGAGGAACGGTGGCAGGCCAGCAAAGATGTGCGCCATGATGTAAAGCGCGAACACCCAAAGACCAACACCGTAGCAAAGACCAACAATCCACCATGGCAGCGGCGGAATGATCACACGAGCCAGCGGACGGGCAATATAAACGTAACCCAGTGGGTAGAAGACAACGCCAACAACGGCGTGAATGACCTCAGCCCAGAACAGGTTTCTGAAGCCGAACACAGACTGCACAAGAGCAGCTGGCTGAAGAGGACCACCAACCCAGAACGGCGTAATATAACGCGCCCAGATCTCCCAGCTCACATCAGCAACGATGCCAGCCAGAATGATGGTGACCAAGGTATGCCACACAAGTGGCGGACAGATGGGGTGCTTATGACTTGAACCACTCATACGGCGCATGCCTCCACGTAGTTATACTTGTTTGCTATGCGGAGTTAAAAACCATCTCGGTTCGAACTGGTGTTATCTACGACACACTTAGCCGATCAATAACAGCTCAAGTACACGTGACGGTGGATTGATCAAGATCAACCAGTGAAAACGCGCACTCCAACCCAAAACCGCCTTGAAAAATCAAAAAATCCAAGGACACGTTCTGGGAACAAACTCCACAAATCACTACCAGAAGCTTAGCCAGAAGATCCTGAGATCATCCTTTGGTTTTTGCTCAGATTAGTCCCCTTCCCTACAGCCTTAAGAAACCAAGAGCCGTAAGGCGCCCTTAAGCTTAATGGAGCAGTACTCGATAATTTTCGGGAGATCAGGCAACAAAAAAAGCCTCAGCGGATCTCCGGGAGACTTGGCATCCTCTTGAAAGAGGAATGGTGGGCGATGAGAGACTCGAACTCCCGACATCTTCGGTGTAAACGAAGCGCTCTACCAACTGAGCTAATCGCCCATCCAGGCGCGGTGAACATTCCCTTGAAAGAGAATGGTGGGCGATGAGAGACTCGAACTCCCGACATCTTCGGTGTAAACGAAGCGCTCTACCAACTGAGCTAATCGCCCCCGCTAGGGTGGTACGCCGTGTGGCGTGGGGAGCTATTTAGCTGCCCTCCCTACCCTTGGCAAGTCCTGAAATTGAAAAAAACGACATTACCAGCAAAAAACTTGAGCCAGCCATCGATCCTGTGAATTACCTGATTAAACAAAGGCTTGTCCACACAGCCCAAAATCAGAGGCACACTTGAAATCTGCGCATAAAAAAAGCCCCTGCCACTCCAATGAGCAACAGGGACTTTTCAACCCAAAACGAACAAGCCCAATTAGGCGTTGACCGCGTCCTTCAGGCCTTTACCAGCTTTAAATTTCGGCGTCTTGGAAGCCGGAATCTGAATGGTTTCGCCTGTGCGTGGATTACGGCCTTCAGTTGCCGCACGAGCGGAAACGGAAAAGTTGCCAAATCCGATGATCCGAACTTCATCGCCGCTCTTCAGGGTTTCAGTGATTGCCTCGAAAGATGCTTCTACTGCTTCGCCTGCCTGTGCTTTGGTCAAGCCAGTTTTTTCTGCAACGGCCCCGATCAGATCATTCTTGTTCATGACAGTCCCTTTCTAAAATAACGTGGGGAATGCTTTAGATTCGCGCTGCACTCCTGAATCGGACATTCGTGCGAAAATGCGTTCAAATCAAGCCGCAAACCGCAGAAAACGGCCATTTCCTGTGTAGTATCAACCAAAAAAAGCCTCGGAACTTGTCCGAGGCTTTTGTATCCACAACCTGACGCTCTGGTTTAGTGGGCAACGACCCCTGAACCCTTGTCATCTTTGACCAATGCTTCTGAGCTGGACTTATCTTCCTCTTCGCTCCATTCGATGGCCTCAGGCATACGAACAAGAGCATGTTCAAGGACTTCGTCCATGCGAGCAACTGGAATAATTTCCAATTCATTCTTCACATTGTCAGGAAT
Organism: Pseudovibrio sp. SCP20; assembly: GCF_057774105.1. NCBI lineage: Bacteria > Pseudomonadati > Pseudomonadota > Alphaproteobacteria > Hyphomicrobiales > Stappiaceae > Pseudovibrio > Pseudovibrio sp. SCP20. The sequence continues at coordinate 1,583,268 of NZ_JBYMDH010000001.1, forward strand.
GTCAGCCAGATCCTTCGCGTTGTCCGCAGGGATCAGAACCTTCTTAATGCCGCCACGCAGAGCCGCCAGAAGCTTCTCTTTCAGACCACCGATCGGCAGCACGCGACCACGCAGTGTGATCTCGCCTGTCATCGCCACATCACGACGAACCGGAATACCTGTCATCACAGAAATGACGGTGGTCGCCATGGCGATACCAGCAGATGGACCATCCTTAGGAGTAGCCCCTTCTGGCACGTGAACATGCAGCTCACGCTTGTCAAACAGTGGTGGCTCAATGCCAAAGTCTTCAGAACGGGAACGAACGTAAGACGCAGCTGCGGAGATGGACTCTTTCATCACATCACGCAGGTTGCCGGTTACGGTCATCTTGCCCTTGCCTGGCATCATGACACCTTCAATGGTCAGCAGCTCACCGCCAACCTCGGTCCATGCCAGACCGGTGACAACACCAACCTGATCTTCGTCTTCAACCTGACCGAAGCGGAAGCGTGGAACACCGAGGTATTCCTCAACAATGTCCTCATCAACAGAAATGGACTTCTTGTCAGAGGTCAGAATGTCTTTCACAGCCTTACGCGCCAGAGTGTTCATCTCACGCTCAAGGTTACGCACACCGGCTTCACGGGTGTAAAGACGAATGGTCTTCTGCAAAGCGCCATCAGACACTTCAAACTCACCATCCTTCAGACCGTGGTTCTTAACAGCTTTAGGCAGCAAGTGGCGACGGCAGATCTCGATCTTTTCGTCTTCGGTGTAACCAGCAATACGGATGATTTCCATACGGTCCATCAGAGGACCAGGAATGTTCAGCGTATTGGCGGTGGTCACGAACATGACGTCAGACAGATCGTATTCCACTTCCAGGTAGTGATCCATGAAGCTGCCGTTCTGCTCTGGGTCAAGAACCTCAAGCAGAGCGGAAGATGGATCGCCACGGAAATCCATGCCCATCTTGTCGATCTCGTCGAGCAGGAAGAGCGGGTTGGATTTCTTCGCTTTCTTCATGGACTGGATCACTTTACCCGGCATGGAACCGATGTAAGTGCGGCGGTGACCGCGGATCTCAGCCTCATCACGTACGCCGCCAAGGGACATACGCACGAATTCACGACCAGTTGCTTTCGCAATGGACTTACCCAGAGAGGTTTTACCAACGCCTGGAGGGCCAACGAGACACAGGATAGGACCGCGCAGCTTGTTCGCGCGCTTCTGCACTGCCAGATACTCGACAATGCGCTCCTTGACTTTCTCAAGGCCGTAGTGATCAGTGTCCAGCACCTTCTCAGCCAGCGTCAGGTCGTGCTTCACTTTGGACTTCTTGCCCCAAGGAATGCCGATCAGCCAGTCAAGGTAGTTGCGAACAACGGTAGCTTCCGCGGACATTGGGCTCATCTGCTTCAGCTTCTTCAGCTCAGCATTCGCCTTCTCGCGAGCTTCTTTGGACAGCTTCGTCTTTTCAACGCGCTCTTCCAGCTCAGCAAGTTCGTCGCGGCCGTCTTCACCATCGCCAAGTTCTTTCTGAATGGCCTTCATCTGCTCATTCAGGTAGTACTCGCGCTGGGTTTTCTCCATCTGGCGCTTCACGCGGGAGCGGATGCGCTTTTCCACCTGCAGAACGGAGATTTCACTCTCCATCATGCCCAGCACCTTCTCAAGGCGCTCTGTGACCGCCACAGTGCCAAGCAGCTCCTGCTTATCCTGAATCTTCACAGCAAGGTGGGATGCAATGGTGTCAGCAAGTTTCGAGAAGTCATCAATCTGGTTAACGGCGCCGAGAACCTCAGGAGACACTTTTTTGTTCAGCTTCACGTAGTTTTCAAACTCGGAAATCACTGAACGGCCAAGCGCTTCAACCTCAACCTCGTCACCACCAGTCTCATCGAGAATGACAGCTTCCGCTTCATAAAGGTCTTCGCGATCGGTGAACCCGCCGATTTCGGCACGTGCACCACCTTCAACCAGAACCTTTACGGTATTATCAGGCAGCTTCAGGAGCTGCAAAACTGTTGCAAGAGTACCGACCTTATAAATCTGGTCAGTATCCGGATCGTCATCCGCCTCGTTCATCTGGGTGGCAAGCAGAATCTGCTTGTCAGAGTTCATAACCTCTTCCAGAGCACGGATCGATTTCTCGCGCCCTACAAACAGCGGCACGATCATATGAGGGAATACGACGATGTTGCGCAGTGGGAGAACTGGAAATACCGAGCTTTCCGTTTCTTCTACCGGGCGCATTTCATTGTCAGCCATCTCTATTCCTTTCAAAATGCGGCTTTCCAACGAAAGCCACGAAAAAGCGCAACATAAAAATCAACTCGGACCACAAGGCCATTCGAAGAATTTTTGTAAAGGCCGAACCTCCTCGCCCCGGAACGGGCACGAACAAACTCGCCAAGCTGCGAACTAGACCTATTACGTGGAGACACCGCCCCCAAGTGTCAAGCACTCCCCTCTTAAGTCTTTCAGCGATCTGTTGATATTATAAGCTTTTTTCCTGTTGGAAGGAGCGCATAACACCGCCTGACCATCCTCATCCTTAAGCCGGAATGCCTTCCTTTCTGGCCTGATCCGCCGTTTACGCAGAACACTCATTTACCGCATCATGCTAGACGCATGAGACAAAAAATGGGCGGCACTTTTTTCTCAAGTTACCGCCCAAATTAAACTCAATACCTGCGAGCGACGCCAAATGGCTCTTCAATCACCTAGCTTATGCGCTGGTGGCTGAATTCTCCGCACGGTCCTCATAGATGTACAAAGGACGCGCTTCGCCGTCGACGACTTCAGCAGAAATAACAACTTCCTTGACGCCCTTCAGTCCAGGAAGCTCATACATGGTCTCCAGAAGGATCGCCTCAAGGATGGAGCGCAGACCACGTGCACCGGTCTTACGTTCAATCGCCTTGCGGGCAATGGCCTTCAGAGCATCTTCGTGGAAGGTCAGCTCAACATTTTCCATCTCGAAGAGACGCTGATACTGAGCAACCAATGCGTTCTTAGGCTCACGCAGAATTGAAACCAGTGCATCTTCGTCCAGATCTTCCAGAGTTGCGATCACAGGCAAGCGACCAACAAATTCCGGGATAAGACCGAACTTGAGCAGATCTTCCGGCTCCAGCTCCGCAAACAGCTCACCAGTCTTACGATCTTCCGGCGCCATGACGGACGCAGCAAAACCGATAGAGGTGGAACGACCACGGTCAGAAATGATCTTGTCCAGACCAGCAAACGCACCACCACAGATGAACAGAATGTTCGTGGTGTCCACCTGCAGGAACTCCTGCTGTGGGTGCTTACGACCACCCTGCGGAGGCACAGAAGCAACAGTACCTTCCATGATCTTCAGCAGTGCCTGCTGAACACCTTCACCGGAAACATCGCGGGTGATGGATGGGTTCTCTGCTTTACGCGTAATCTTGTCCACCTCATCGATGTAGACAATACCACGCTGTGCGCGCTCAACATTGTAGTCAGCGGCCTGAAGAAGCTTCAGAATAATATTTTCAACGTCTTCACCAACGTAACCCGCTTCAGTCAGCGTAGTTGCGTCAGCCATTGTAAACGGAACATCCAGAATTCGGGCGAGCGTTTGTGCCAGGTGGGTTTTACCACACCCGGTAGGACCAACCAACAGGATGTTGGACTTTGCAAGTTCAACGTCGTTGTTCTTGGACGCGTGATTCAGGCGCTTGTAGTGGTTGTGCACCGCTACGGACAGAACCTTTTTGGCTCGGCCCTGACCAATCACGTAATCATCCAGAACGCCACGAATTTCCTGAGGTGTCGGGATCCCATCACGAGACTTCACCAGCGAAGATTTGTTTTCTTCGCGAATAATGTCCATGCAGAGTTCGACGCACTCATCACAGATGAACACGGTCGGACCCGCAATCAGCTTACGGACCTCATGCTGGCTTTTTCCGCAAAACGAGCAGTAAAGCGTATTCTTGCTGTCGCTGCCGCTGGCTTTGCTCATGAGATATAACCCCGCATCGTTTCAGGGGACGCAGCCCCTGTTAGAATTCTTAACTCGACAGCGAAATATTCGCTTCGACGTTCTACTGACTTATCGCGTTTTGTGTTCCGCTTCCAGAGGGAAGCTTTGGAAATCACTAATAGCCATTCTCTTATGCGATATTTGGCTCGCAATAATCAACATTCCTTTAAGCCCCGCACGCAAAGTTCATTCCCTGTTAAAAAAACTTGCGCGCGAGTTACTTTTAAAAACCGGCTTTAAGCTGGCTCGATAACGTTCAGGCTTTCGCGATTTTCAATAACGTTATCAATCAGACCGAACTCTTTCGCCGCATCTGCACTCATAAAGTTATCACGCTCAAGCGCTTCTTCAACAGCTTCAAGAGTCTGACCTGTGTGAGAAACGTAAATCTCATTAAGGCGACGCTTCAGCTTCAGAATTTCCTGTGCATGCAGCATAATGTCTGCCGCCTGCCCGCGGAAACCACCGGAAGGCTGGTGAACCATGACCCGGCTGTTTGGCAGAGAAAAGCGCATACCCTTTTCACCAGCAGCCAGAAGCAAAGAACCCATGCTTGCAGCCTGACCGATACAAAGAGTTGAAATCTTCGGGCGGATAAACTGCATAGTGTCATAAATAGCAAGACCACTAGTGACAACGCCACCCGGGGAATTGATATAAAGCGCAATCTCTTTGTTCGGGTTTTCCGCTTCCAGATAAAGCAACTGGGAACAGACCAGCGTCGCCATTGTATCTTCCACAGGACCGGTCAGGAAGATAATGCGTTCCTTGAGCAACCTTGAGAAGATGTCATAGGCCCGCTCACCCCGGTTGGTTTGTTCTACAACCATCGGCACCAGGCTGTTCGTAAAATACTCAACAGGATCGGTCATGCGTCATCCATTTTAAATATGCAGAAAGCTTATTAAGCTCGGTAACTTATCCGGTATCCCGGCAAGCCTGCAAGAAACTTATGTCGAAAAAAGCAACATGCCCACCCACGGGATGTCGCCCTTGTCTTAAAGGCACTTGCCAAAAGGTAAAGCCACAAGGTTTATGGAGTGTTTCCATAAGGCCTGATAGTCTTATCCCAATTATAAGGGAGCTTAAAGGCCACATTAGCCCTATGCACTTAAGACGGCTTTAGATATTTCGGCTTTCCACCTCAAATTTCAAGATCTCAAAAAAGAAAAAGGGGGCACAAGGCCCCCTCTCCGTAATTCTCGGAAAAATTCGAGAATTAAGCTTCGTCTTCGTCCTGAGCCAGCAGCTCTTCTTTGGACACGACTTTGTCGGTAACTTTCGCGAGTTCCAGAATGTAGTCCACAACCTTCTCTTCGTAGATTGGGGCACGCAGGGAAGCGAGAGCCTGTTCGTTGTTCTTGTAGAATTCGAACACCTGCTGTTCCTGACCTGGGAACTGACGAACGCGGTCGAACAGAGCTTTCTGAACTTCTTCGTCGGTAACCTGAACTTTGTTCTGCTCACCAACTTCAGAAAGAACCAGACCGAGACGTACGCGACGCTCAGAGATCTTGCGGTATTCAGCTTTAGCTTCGTCTTCAGTAGTCTCTTCGTCTTCGAAGGTCTTACCGGACTGCTGCATGTCAGCTTCAACCTGCTTCCAGACGCCTTCAAATTCTGTTTCCAGAAGTTTTTCAGGCAGCTCGAAGGAGTACTCTTCGTCCAGCTTGTCGAGAAGCGCGCGCTTCACTTTCTGACGGGTAGCTGCACCGAACTGGCTTTCGATCTGGCCGCGAACGATTTCTTTCAGCTTGTCCAGGGACTCAAGACCCAGCTTGGTTGCCATTTCATCATCAATGGAAACTTCGCCCGGAGCTTCAATGCCCTTAACGTCGATGTCGAAGGTTACTGCGCGACCAGCAAGGTTTGCTGCGCCGTATTCTTCAGGGAAGGTCACGTCGATGACTTTCTTGTCACCGATTTTCATGCCAACGATCTGCTCTTCAAAGCCTGGGATGAACTGACCAGAACCCAGAACCAGCTGACCGTTTTCGTCTTCACCACCGTCAAATGGCTCGCCGTCAAGCTTACCAAGGTAGTGCATGGTTACACGGTCACCGTCTTCAGCAGCAGCGCCTTCTTCGCGCGCTTCAAATGGACGGTTGGATTCTGCGATCTGCTTAACCTGCTCGTCGACTTCTTCGTCAGCGATTTCAACGATTGGGCGCTCAAGTTCGATCTTTGCGAAATCTACCAGTTCAAACTCAGGCAGAACTTCGTAAGTCATGGTGAAAGCGAGATCTGCTTCACCTGCCAGAACTTTTTCAGCATCGTCTTCAGGAAGATCGATTTCTGGCTGAAGAGCTGGCTTTTCTTTGCGCTCTTCAATGGTCTTAGCAGTGGTTTCGTTGATCAGGTTACCGATCAGCTCAGCCATTGCCTGACGGCCATGGATCTTCTTAAGGTGAGAAACTGGAACTTTACCCGGACGGAAGCCGTTGATGTTAACCTTGGACTTCATGTCGTCCAGATATGCATCGAGGCGGGTCGCCAGATCCGTCGCCGGGATAACGACTTTGAGTTCGCGCTTTAGGCCCTCGGCCAGGGTTTCTGATACCTGCATTGGTCTTTGCTTCGTCCTTGATTTAGGACGTGTAACGACAAACCAAAATGGTTTGCCCCAGTACGGAAAACAATCACCAATTTCGAAGGAAGAGTTTGCGCTTGAAGGGCTATCCCCTCAGCTCTTATCCGCCTGGCGAAAAGGTGAGCATAAACCGAACTTCGACAACGCCCTCAACTTTTCCGTTTCCGATAAGCTACGGTCGTTTATCTATGCACCGTATCACCGGGGATATGGTGCGGCTGGAGGGACTCGAACCCCCACGGTCTCCCGCCAGAACCTAAATCTGGTGCGTCTACCAATTTCGCCACAGCCGCGTTGGAGGGGTAGCTAAATGGGAACCCGAGAGAAGTCAACCACCTAATGCGCTGTTTATGCCCAGTTCTCGGTTTTCCACGCCATTTCTACCTATGAAACTGTGCATTACGCCTATCTGGGGCTCAATTCTCATAGGGCCCTGCCTGTTTCACACAGGCCTGAAACCCATTTCCTGCGAAAGAGATAGCTCGCACGCTCTTTTTCTTTTTTAGCTCCTGACACATTCATTCAGCAGCTGACAGCCATCATTCGCAAAGAGGCGTCAGTACACGCTGCATAAAAGCCGCGCCTTTGTCTGTCAGATACAGTTCCCGGCGGCGACCATCCGTCTTATCTGCCTCAACACGGGCATAGTTATGTCCGCCGCGCACATCCTTATGCCCCTCACACCAGTAATAGATGTTTCGGGTTGCGGTGCCGGACTGGTAGCCAATCTTCTTTTGCAGGCTGAGAGGATGGATCTTCACCCCCTCCTCCTGATGGGCCGCGATCTCGAGCAATGTCAGAACCGTCGAGACCTGCATCTTGGCATCATGGTCTTTGAACGGGGTCAGCGCCTCGATAATCTGGCGTAGGGCTGCAGAGTGCTGTGTCGTCTTGCTCATGTAAATATCCGTCGTAATCATCCGGAGGCAGGCACAACCACACGCTCCGCGTGCAATCCCCACCTCTTTCTCGCATGCCTATCGCATTGCTAGCTTCACTAAATGATACGCATCATCTTTTGCAGATTAATTATCACAAAAATTGATGATTCCCACCAGATATCTCAGGAAGACAACCTATCCCTTGGGCTGGGAGCGGTAAAAAGGGCACCTCAAGAGCTACCCTTTTCACGTCATAGAAATATGGGTACACAACGTCATAAGTGCTAAATAAGAACGATATTTCCCAAGTCTACCTGTCGAACCGAGATCTCAATCCGCTGATTTGTAAAACCTACCAACTCGAGCTGCTGAAATGGCTCGTTATCCTCGTCAACCGGCCTGCGGAAAATTTCATAACCCCAACGCCCATCGAGAAGATGAAACGGCACGCAATCAACGCGATACTCTGACATTTCGTTCCTAAAGAAAACACTCCCAATGTCCTGCTCCAGATTCAGTAGCCGCAATACGCCCATATCTGGACCAACATTATGGTTGTTCAGCGGAGCCAATGGTCCATTTGCATGAAGCATTAGTCCCTCTTGATCCATCCTATTTATGATTGTCACACCTGACATATTGTTTTCACTTTCTTGTTTTTCTTACAACCACAAGAAAGTGACGCACTCACCAAACAACTGTGAAAGTACATTTCGCCAATACAAACTTAGAGCCTTCACAAACAAGAAAACCCTAAAAGTCTCCCAGAAACTGAACCAGCTCGGTGATCACATCCGGAATATGCGAGATCAGATCCTCTGCAATAAGCCCTGCCCCAGCAAGCTCCGCAGCGCGCCCATGCACCCACACACCTTTGGCAGCCGCTTCATAACCACCGAGACCCTGAGCCAGATATCCCGCAATCACGCCTGCAAGCACATCACCAGAACCTGCGGTCGCAAGCCACGGAGTGCCACTGGCATTAATAGAGACATTACCCGCCGGATCAGCAATGACAGTATCTGCTCCTTTAAGTACTACAACTGCTCCAGCCCGCTTGGCCGCCTTCTGGGTACGTTCCACTTTGCAGTATGTAGATGTCGGATCATAAAGGTCAGGGAACAACCGGCGGAACTCCCCTTCATGAGGTGTCAGAACAACCCGCCCAGCGCTTTCACTCTCCGCAATATACTCAAACAGATGTTCCGGCTTTTCTTCAAAGGACATCAGAGCGTCTGCATCCAGCACAACGGCCCGCTCAGAAGACAGACACTCCGCAACACGCTCTTGCGTTTCCCGGCCAATACCGGCAGCAGGCCCAATCACCACAGAGTTGAGCCGCTCATCTTCCAAAATACGCTCAAAATCAGCGATACGTTCTGCCGGACGGATCATCACACTCGTCAGATGCGCCGCATGCACAAGCGCCGCCTGCTCTCGCGCCACAACCGTCACAAGGCCACTGCCCGCCCGCTGCGCGCCCAGCGCGGCCAGACGACTGGCACCGGTAGAGAACTTCGGCCCACTGACGACTACCGTGTGCCCTCTATTATATTTATGACCAGCCACAGCAGGCTGATCCGGAATGTCGCCCCAGATCTTGTCGCAGTTATAAAAGGCAGTAGGACCAACCTTCTCCAGGACCTCATCATCCAGACCGATCTGCTCAATAACAATTTCACCACAATGGGCACGCCCTGGATAAAGATAATGCCCCGGCTTGGCGCGGAAGAACGTGATGGTCATGTCAGCATGCACAGCCTCACCCAGCACCTCACCACTTTTGCCGCTCACGCCAGAGGGAAGGTCAACAGCCACACACTGCGCCGGGCTCTCATTGATCTGCTGAACCAGATCCAAAACCTCATCATCCAGCGGACGCGACAGCCCTGCCCCGAACAAAGCATCGACAATCACATCATCTTCGCCCAGCTCTTCCAGCGCCGCCCGCATGTTATCCATTGAGGTTAAGTCAAGATCCATCTCGTCATAGGCCAGCTCCGCATCGCCTTCCAGCGTCTCCGGATCACACACCAGCCCGACGGAAACATTAAAGCCCTCGTTGTCCGCCAGCTGCGCCACAACAAAGCCATCACCGCCATTGTTGCCGGGGCCACAAAACACCAGAACACGGGAATAAGGATGCAGAATCTGACGCATCACCTCAAACACGGCTTTGCCCGCGTTATGCATCAGTTCAATGCCAGGAAAGCCACCTTCAATTGTCAGGCGATCTGCCTTCTTCATCTGCAAGGGTGTCAACAACTCATGCATAAAGCTCTCCAATTCCCTATCCGACAGGTCTTGAGAAATTTATTACCCATTATCCCTAAGAATTTGGTTCATCATTACCCAACTGCCGCCACGGTTTTTTCGATCACGAAAATTCACAAAACTTGAGCTAGTGCTAAAAGGCACAGATTTCTGAGGGACTTCCTGAGTAAATGTTGATACCAGCGCACCACTTTGGGAAAACAACGAAAACATGCACGAGAGACGAGCCCATTACGACCAGCTTCTAACTGCTTTCGCACGACGTCTGGGTATGACCACCCAGCCTGATAATGGACTATTCCTTATCGAGGAAGCAAATGGTAGCCGCTGGTCAGTCGAACTCAATGAAAGCTCCGATCTCGTTTATATTAGTACCAGTCTCTTTCTTGCAGAAGATAAAAACACGCTGAAAGCGGCATTGGAACTCAATCAGAACGTGGAACTCTTGCGTGGAGCATTCCTCGGCCTGTCTCAATCTGGCGACCTGCAACTCAACGCACAGGCAACCTTACAGTTCACAGATGACCTTGCTCTGGAGAACACACTGGTCAACCTGATGCAAATTCGTGAGCAGGTATGCGCACGGCTTTCTGAAATGAAATCCACCCAAAGCTCCCCAGCCGTTCAACCGGACTGGAGCACGACGTCTATTCGCCTGTAAAGGTTTCTCACCCATGCATTCCGTCAACTCTCCCAAGCATACTCCAGTTGATCAGAGCCAACTCCAGAACGACGTAAGTGCACAACGAAACTCTGCTCCAGAAAAATCAGAGAAGTTAGAAGCACGCGGCGTGACCGCGGATGTACAAAAAAGTTCAACCCAGCCAATAACAAGCAACGCAAAACCTCTGGACACCGCCGCAACTGAAACGCTCGCAAACCGGATAAAGCCACCGAGCGCAGACAGTTCCCAAACCTCAGCACCAACATCTTCCTCTGCCCCTTATGAGGCAGACCGCACCGCACTGGAACAATCCGCAAAACGCCTGGGCGCAGGTGCTTTCGGAGACGTCTATCTGATCAAGCAGGACGGCAAGTCCTTCGCGTTCAAGGTAGCCAGCACGGAAGCCGGTTGGGAAGCGTTGCAGCGCGAGGCGAAGGTTTACAGCGACATTGCCAAAGTCGGGCCACATGACAATGTGGTCAAGAGCATGGGCATTGTGGAAGTTCAGGGCGTACAGGGCTTGGCCATGGAATACGTGGAGGGCTGCGAAGCGGGCAAGCTCTTCACCACGGCAGAAAATTTGTACACCAGCAACAAACTCAGCCACTCCCAGTACTGGGGCACCGTTCAGTTCATCATGCGCGATGTGCTCAGCGGCGTTCAGCATCTGGCAGAAGCTGGCATCAGCCACAGCGACATCAAGGGCGGCAACCTGCTCTATGATAAGGAAAGTCAGGCGATCAAGATCGTCGACTTTGGCAGCGCTGCGACAATCGGCAAAGACCCTGTCACCATCGGCACCCCATCCCACTCTGCACCGGAAGCGCTCCTGTCACTTCCACAGCGGGAGGGAGAAAAGGCCCGTGCCAATGAGAAGCAGGACACCTTCGCTGTTGGTCAAATGACCTATCGCGCTGGTGAACATGCTGAAAACCTGTTTGGCGCCCAGAACAACGGCGATCAGGCAGCCCTCGGTTACTCCATGCATTCCCAGCTGCGCGACATTGAACGTCGTGATGAAACACTTGAGTATCAGGCACTCAATGAAACCAGTGATCCAAAACTGGCAAACACAGCTGGTCACTACGGCAAAGGCGGCGAAACAGCCTATGTGGAGTTTGTAAACCTCTCCACCCTGCTCGACATCGACGTCCGCGGCACGGCAGAGGAGCTCCTGAAAACCAACTTCATCTCAGACCCGCTGTGTCAGCCGGATGAAGCCCGCCAGGTGATCTCAGGCCTCATGACCAAGATGGAAGAAGACCATCAAGCCGAACTCGCCGCCCTCATGGGCCGAGCCTGACAGGCACCACCTTGATAAAGAGAAGAAGCCGGCCTTTGGGTCGGCTTTTTTGTTGGGCAGTTCATCTTGCTTTCATTTGACAAAAATCCATCCCTCACACCTAAGCCCCTCTTAACAATCATAAAAGATAGCAGCGCCCAGCGGCTCAAAATCACAGCATCCCAGACAATGCCCATGCATAATTGAAAGGAAATGGAGCCAGCACCGGAGTGATCCATGCCGAAAGTGACGGGAGATGGAAACGAGCCCCCACCCGATCTTCCACCCGAGGTCGATCAATGGGCGGATCAGATGTGCGACCTCCTCGGCGTCAATCCGCAGGAGATAACAGAACCTGATGAGCCTATCGAAGAAGCTGGCATAGGCGACAGCTGGCTTAAGCCTCCGCCATCAGAGACCGGAGACGAGGACAGCTGGCTTAATGCACCAAGTTCCACCCCCGAACTCGACAGCTGGATGTACGACACCGACCCCACAAACCTCGTGGACGGAGCTCAGACACTGCAAGTTGACACCAGCAAACTGGAAAAGATCGGCAAACGTCTGGGGGCCGGAGCATACGGTGAGGTCTTCCGCATCAAGGAAGATGGCAAGGACATCGCCTTCAAAGTTGCCCACACCGTCGAAGCGCAGGCCGCCCTTGAGAAAGAAGCCGAGATCTACGAAAAAATCGCAGCAGCAGGCCCACATAAAAACGTCATTACCTCTCAGGGCATGCGAGAGGTGGAAGGCATCAAAGGGTTGGCGATGGATTATGTTGAGGGGTGCGACGCCAGCAAGCTCTTCAGCGCTGCCGAGCGGTTCTACAAGCAAAATAAGATCAGCCACACCGAGTACTGGGGCGCGATCCAGAACATGCTCAGAGAAGCATTGGAGGGCATCCAGCACATCGCCAAGGCAGGCGTCAGTCACAGTGACATCAAAAGCGGCAACCTGCTCTTTGACGAGAAGACCCAAACCCTCAAACTATGCGACTTTGGCCGCGCCGCAATCATAGGGGAAGACCCTGCCACCATAGGCACTCCCGCCCTGTCTGCACCAGAAGCTATCAAAACCTTGCCGCTGGAAGGGGTTCCCGGCGAAGACCAGCGCCCTCGCGCCAATGCCAAACAAGACACATTCGCCGTGGGCCAGATGGCTTACAAGTCGGGAGAAAAATCCGAACATCTATACGGCGCCAGAAACCCGGGCGACACCCACGCCCTCACCTACATGCTCTGCACAAAGATCGAAGAACTGGAAGCCGCAGGCCGGGATAAAGACTACCGGGCGCTCACCCCCACGGATGATCCCAAACAGGCCGGAACAGCAGGCCACTACGGCAAAGGCGGCAAAACCGCTTATGTGGACTTTGTCAACGAAGCCACCCTCATGGACATTGGCGCTCGCGGCTCAGCTGAAGATCTGCTGACCAGCAAGTTCCTCTCCGATCCTTTGCTCCAACCAGAAGAAGCTCAGAAAGTCCTGACAGGCCTCATCACGCGTATGAAACAGGAAGAAAACGCCGAAAAAGCCGCGCTCAACAAGTCAGCCAGCAAGAAACCGTGAGACATGGAAGGCTTCAAAGACATTTTAATCGCATCCCTCCAATTGGATATACTGGATCAACATCCGCACTGACTACACTCAAGAGGTGAACACAAACCTCTGAAGACCGGCAGCATGACCAAATCTCCGCGCGCCCTCCAGACACCAACGGACGAGACCGCCAATCAGGATGCCCAGATTGGCATGTGGGCTGACAATGTCATCACCCTCCTCGGCCTCAGTGAAACGCCCCCCGACAGCGGACAAACAGAACCCGACTTTGACCAACCGCCCGCCGCAAGCCGGTTCACCGTATCAGATGTCTTAGAGGACAGCTCTTCAGAAGAAGAGAACAATGACGAGTTGGAACCAACACCGACTACCACAACCGCCCCTACCAGCCGCTTCACCGTAAGCGACGTTGTAGAAGACAGCTCCTCTGAAGATGAGGAAAGCGAAGAAGAGCCAGAACCAACCTCCACAACCGCCGCCGCCAGCCGCTTCACTGTCAGTGACGTCGCAGAAGAAAGCTCCTCTGAGGATGAGGAGAGCGAGGACGAGCCGGAATCAATCACCACAGCCGCCCCTGCCAGCCGCTTCACCGTCAGCGACGCCGTGGAAGACAACTTCTCCGAGGATGAGGAAAGCCCGTTGGCGACACTGCCGCTTCCTTCCGATAACCTCAAACGCGCCAAACGGTTGGGGGCTGGGTCTTTTGGGGAGGTCAGCCTGTTCACCGATGAGCAAAGTGGCAAGTCCATTGCGTTCAAGACGGCCCGCTCCCAGAAAGGCAAGGACGCCCTACAGAAGGAGGCGCAGATCTACGGCAAGCTCATGGCCGCCGGTCCGCACAAGAATGTGGTGCAATGCTATGGCATGCACGAGATCGACGGCGAGACAGGCCTTGCCATGGAGTATGTGGAAGGCTGCGAGGCAGATGACCTGTTTCAGGGCGCTGAAGAACTCTACCGCGACAACAAACTCAGCCACGCCCAATATTGGGGCGCTCTGCAATTCATGGCCAATGAAGTGATCGATGGCCTGAAGCACATCAACGCCGCTGGCATCAGCCACAACGACATCAAAGGCGGCAACATCCTGTTCGATCAAAACAGCCAGTCTCTTAAGATCGCCGACTTCGGCTTTGCAGGTGTCATCGGCGAAGACCCGCTGGACTTCGGCACACCTGAGTACTCCAGTCCCGAAGCCATTGCCGCGGCCTTTGAAGATGAAGACAAACGCGACCGCCTGGACGACAAGCAGGATGGCTACGCTGTGGGTCAAATGGTGTTCGGTGGCGGCGAAGGTGAGTTCAATCTGCTGGATGCGCCCGATTGCGACAACCCTTACGCCTTTGCACTTCATGTTGTCCGTAAACTAAGCAACTCAAAAAGCCAGAATTCGGGAGCCGATGAAAAAGACAGCTCAAACAGCGAGTACAAAGCCCTTAAGCCCACAGACGATCCGGATCTGGCAGCAGAACCGGGCTATTACAATGAAAGCTATGAATCGGAGTACGCCCGCTTCGTCAACAATGCCATGCAGATCGACCCGAAAAAGAGAAGCAGTCTGGACGATATGCAGCAAAGCGAGTTCTTAAAAGACCCACTCCTCCAGCCAGAAGATGCCAAAGGCGTGCTGGAGCTGATCCGGAAACAAAGCAGCTCCTGATCTACGCCGAAAAGGCTCAAGCTTCTAACGGTTGGACTTGGGCTTCCCGGCACCTTTTGTTTTCTTAAGCTCCTCAGGCCGCTCATCACTGGCAATCACCACATCCTGCGGCTGAGACAGCTCAATCAGGTTCCCATCCGGATCTCTTATATAAACGGATAGAATGGGCGAACTGGCCCCGGTCCGGAACACCGGCCCCTCAACGATGGTCACAGACGCAGCACCCAGCCGTGCTATGGCCGCATCAAGGCTCTCCACCAGAAAGCACAGATCAGCCGTGCCCGGCATCTGCTCCTTGGCTAAAGGCTCCTGCGAAACATCAATGGGTTGAAGGTTGATCTTCTGCTGGCCAAAGTGCAGCGCCCGCCGCCCGCCTCCGAATATGATTTCCTCCATACCCAGCACGTCCTGATAGAAACGACTGGTACGTTCAACATCATGAACGGTAAGCACGACATGGTCGAGAGAAACCAACCTCATCACTCGCTCCTTTAAGCGCACTCCCTCAAGAGACTTGATCAGAGCGCACGAGAAACTGCATCAGCTTTTGCTGTTCCAACCATAACCCTGCCTTGCACAGGGAACCAACACCTAGTTTCTGGCGAGATGAACAAAAGGTACACTGCCTATTTTTTAACCATCCTGCGCAGTGTTTGTGCACCAGATATATTTCAGATGCACTTTCCCATTAGTATTGAGGGAGAGGAATGCCCGCTTTTGTGGCTTTTTAAGAAAATTTCAAAACTGGCACGGTTTCTGCATTCATATTTCCGTAAGTTTTGAATCGCGAACTTTCTGCACACGCACTGGTCATTTTAAAGAGCATGCCAGACCAGCCGCGGAGCAGATACAAGACGAACTGAGAGTGTGACGACCATGAAGAAAATTGAGGCGATCATTAAGCCGTTCAAACTGGATGAAGTGAAAGAAGCACTTCAGGAGGTTGGCCTTCAGGGGATCACCGTTACCGAGGCAAAAGGTTTTGGCCGCCAGAAAGGCCATACGGAACTCTACCGCGGCGCTGAATACGTGGTCGACTTCCTGCCAAAGGTAAAGGTGGAAATCGTACTCAATGACGATCTTGTCGACAAAGCTGTCGAAGCTATTCGCGACGCAGCACAAACCGGTCGTATCGGTGACGGTAAAATCTTCGTCTCTTCCATCGAAGAAGCCATCCGTATCCGTACCGGTGAGACCGGCGAAGACGCCGTTTAAGTAATTCCTTAGGGATAAATGGGGGACCGGTGACGAGTTGGGGGGAACAGTCCCGCGTAGTTTGGTCTTCAACAGTATAACACGACGCCACTGGCGAATTTATAAGAGGAATAGGAAGTTATGACGACCTCCGCTGATGTCTTGAAAGAAATCCAGGAAAAAGACGTAAAGTTCGTAGATCTTCGTTTTTCTGATCCGCGCGGCAAGCTGCAGCATGTCACCATGGATATCTCCCAGGTGAATGAAGACATGTTCGCTGAAGGCGTTGCATTTGACGGTTCTTCCATCGGTGGTTGGAAAGCAATCAACGAATCCGACATGATGCTGATGCCAGATCCGGAAACAGCTCACGTCGACCCATTCTTCGCACAGTCCACCATGTCCATCTTCTGTGACGTTCTCGACCCACGCACAGGTGAAGGTTACAACCGTGACCCACGCATGACTGCAAAGCGTGCAGAAGCCTACGTGAAAGCATGTGGCGCTGGTGACACCGTGTTCGTTGGCCCGGAAGCTGAATTCTTCATCTTCGACGACGTTCGCTTCGCAGCAGACCCATACAACACCGGCTTCAAGCTGGACTGTTCCGAACTGCCATCCAACATGGACAGCGAGTACGAGTCCGGTAACCTCGGTCACCGTCCACGCACCAAAGGTGGTTACTTCCCGGTTCCTCCAATCGACAGCTGTCAGGACATCCGCTCTGAAATGCTGACCGTTATGTCTGACATGGGCGTTAAGGTTGAAAAGCACCACCACGAAGTGGCAGCTGCTCAGCACGAACTCGGCATGCAGTTCCAGACCCTGACCACTTGTGCTGACCACATGCAGATCTACAAGTACGTGGTTCACCAAGTTGCTCACGCGTATGGCAAGTCCGCAACCTTCATGCCTAAGCCAGTCTTCGGCGACAACGGCACCGGCATGCACTGCCACTTCTCCATCTGGGACGAAGGCAAGCCAACTTTTGCTGGCAGCCAGTATGCTGACCTTTCCGAGAACGCTCTGTACTTCATCGGCGGCATCCTGAAGCACGCGAAATCTCTGAACGCGTTCACCAACGCGTCCACCAACTCCTACAAGCGTCTGGTACCGGGCTATGAGGCTCCAGTTCTTCTGGCATACTCTTCCCAGAACCGTTCCGCATCCTGCCGTATTCCATTCACCTCTTCTCCAAAAGGTAAGCGCGTTGAAGTTCGCTTCCCGGATCCAACAGCAAACCCATACCTGGCGTTCGCTGCACAGCTGATGGCTGGCCTTGATGGTATCAAGAACAAGATCCATCCTGGTGATGCAATGGATAAGAACCTGTACGATCTGCCAGCAGAAGAACTCGCCGAGATCCCAACTGTTGCAGCATCTCTGCGTGAAGCTCTGGAAAGCCTCGATGCAGACCGTGAGTACCTCAAAGCAGGTGGCGTGTTCGACGACGACCAGATCGACGCATACATCGAACTGAAGATGGAAGAAGTTCTGCGTACAGACATGACCCCTCATCCAGTTGAGTTCGACATGTACTACTCTGTCTAATCTATGAAGGGGCTGTTTTAACTCCAATGCACCCCGGGCGTATCTCCAAGCGGATAAGCCCATCAAAAACAGTCCCGTCATTTAGACACAATAAAACCCCGACTGGCCCCAGTCGGGGTTTTATTTTTTTAAGAGCACGCTGCCTGATCACATCAGACGATACAAAGCTGCATCAGACAGGCTTACCAGCCACCCTCACGCATCTCCGCAGAGATCTCCAGACGCACACGGTCGCTGGTCAGCGGCGCAAACATGCCCACACCAAAATCACTGCGCAGGATCTCACCTTTGCCCTCTACGCCAATCCACTGGCCCTGATAGTAGTCAAAGAAGCTGCCAAGCGGGTGCGGGCCATTGTGATTGAGCTTAAAGTCCAGCTCCACCGGATGCTTCTGATCCTTGATGGTCAGATCTCCTACCAGCGTGACACCTGTCGCACTGGTCTGCTTCACACTCGTGGAAACAAAGGTAATCTCCGGATACTTCTCTACATCGAAGAAGTCAGAGTTCTTCATATGCTCATCCAGCGCCTCAACACCCGTATCAATGCTGGCAGGGTCAATGACCACGGAAACTTTGGTCTCTTCAATCTTTTCCGGATCAAACTCCACGTCGCCACTAATAACCTTCCACTCACCGGACTGCTCGCTTAACCCCGCATGATTGTAGTAAAAGCGAACCTCCGTATGCGTCGGGTCAAACTTGTAGCTTGCAGCCTGCGCCGATGCGGTGAATGCAAGTGATGCCGCAACAACGGCAAATTTTGTGAAATGCTTCATGCTGTTTCCTACCTCATATCCCTGTCTGCCACATAAAAACTGTAGCTTTTCATAGGCGCACATCCATTAACTTATTGATTTATAGTCAATTAATATATATGCATGTATATACATCTAAATGAATAGAAACACGTTTCAAGTCCTGAATGCGAAAATAACGAGGATGTGATGTCTGTCAGCAAAGAGTCAGTCTCTCTCTGGATCGCCCTAAACCGGGTGCAAAAGACCATCTACACGGAGATTGAGAGCGCCTTTAAAGCAGAAAGATTTCCCCCTCTGTCATGGTACGACATCCTCTGGGAGCTGGAGAACGCACCGGACGGCCTGCGCCAGTTCGAGCTGGAAGAACGCGTCCTCTTCCAGCAGGCCAACCTCTCCCGCGTCATCCAGTCTCTCGCCAAGGCAGCACTGGTCGAAAGCAAACCGGCCCCAAAAGACAAACGCGGCAAGACCCTCTACATCACCGGGAAGGGAAAAGACCTCCGCGCCCAGATGTGGCAAACCTACGAACGCATGCTGATAGAAAAGCTTGACACCAAAGTCAGCCCGGACAACGCCACACAGCTGGCAGAAGCTCTCAAAACGCTGCTTTAGATTTTTTCAGCGACCATGGGAGGCTGGTACCAAAAAGCTTCCGAAGGGCATCACAACCGTTTCAACACAGCAACGCAGAAAAACACAAAAGAACGCAAACCAACGCACATATGAGCGCAAGGGGAATATGTCATCACCCCGTCACGAAACTGCGTTTAAGTGCAGCGAGGTTATCAGCAACTGACCGTGCTGATTAGACCCGCATACCTTTTAAAGGCGGCCTTCTAAGGTCGCCTTCTTTTTACACTTTTTCAAAAAGTGAAATGATCAGAGCAAACCGGCACTAACTATTTTCTCCCCCTTCTCTTGAAAGAAAAGCCGACCGTTCCTACGTTAGGAACAGGTCAACAAAAGGAGAGCCAATGACTCCACCGGACCTGCATGTTGTACGGTGTTTATAAAGGCAATTCGGCACTTATGAAGACCCTCTGCAGGATGCCACAATATATCGGCACTACAAAACGGCCTGAACGACTGAGCGTCATCAGGCGGTAAGCAAGGATCGAACCCGGACGTACAAGGGCGAGAAATCATATAAGGCGCCCAAGCATATAGCCTTGAAACGGTAAATCGCGGCGATCCAACCAGAAAAGCAAGACCCCGTTAGAGCCTTCGAGAAGGTCACGGGGTTTTCTTTTGGCCATTGCAATGTGCTTGCTCCCCTCTAAAATATACTATTCACATTCATATTTTAGAGATTCTGGTGATGACAACAGCCGATACCATTGAACTTCTCCCCACGTTCCCTTCCCTCAACATCCAGGAAACAAAGGCGTTTTACGCAGGACAACTGGGCTTTACCAACATCGTGTATGAGCGCGACGACTTTCTGATTCTGAGAAGAGACAATCTGGAAATTCACTTCTGGCTCACCACAGAAAAGCACCTCTGCGAAAACAGCAGTGTGTATTTTCGCGGTGGCCCAATCGCAGCCCTTCACGAGGAATTCCGCAAACTCGGCCTTCCAGAAGACGGCAAAAGCGAACCCCGCCTCACTCCACTCGCCAAACGTCCCTGGGACATGGAAGAATTCTACATCCACGACCCACACGGTAACCTGCTGAAATTCGGTCGCATTCCGCTCTGAACCTCAAAAGAGCCACTTCGCCACACGCCGTTGCAGCACCACTCCCTCACAGCAACCACACAATTTACCCGCACAATCCCAAATGCCCCGCATCCCTTTTGGGCTTTCCAGAAAAAACGAGTGAATCCCGGCAAAAACTCAGGTATAGACCTTTCAACTTGGAAATACTCAGTAAATTGAACAGGCTTGACCAATGAGCTCATATAAATCCGAATTTATGCGGACAATGGAAGAACGCGGTTTTCTGCACCAACTCTCCAACGCCGAAGGGCTGGACGAGCTGTGCGCCAACGAGACCGTCACCGCATATATTGGCTTTGACTGTACCGCGAGCAGCCTGCACGTCGGCTCCCTTGTGCAGATCATGATGCTCTATTGGTTCCAGCAGGCTGGTCACCGCGCTATCACCCTGATGGGCAGTGGTACAACCCGCGTTGGTGATCCAACAGGCAAGGATGAGAGCCGTAAGGTTCTGACCGATGAAACCATCGAAGACAACAAGAACGGCATCAAGCAAGTCTTTGAAAAATTTCTGAAGTTTGGTGACGGCCCATCTGACGCAATGATGATGGACAACGCCGACTGGCTCCTGAAACTCAACTACATGGACTTCCTGCGCGACGTCGGCCGCTACTTCTCTGTCAACCAGATGATCCAGCGCGACAGCGTACGCCTACGTCTGGAACGCGAGCAGCACCTGTCGTTCCTCGAGTTCAAC
Organism: Pseudovibrio sp. SCP20; assembly: GCF_057774105.1. Classification (NCBI taxonomy): domain Bacteria; kingdom Pseudomonadati; phylum Pseudomonadota; class Alphaproteobacteria; order Hyphomicrobiales; family Stappiaceae; genus Pseudovibrio; species Pseudovibrio sp. SCP20. The sequence goes on from NZ_JBYMDH010000001.1 coordinate 1,604,101, forward strand.
TACATGCTGCTGCAGGGTTACGATTACCTCGAAATCCACCGCCGTACCGGCTGTCGCCTGCAGATGGGCGGCTCTGACCAGTGGTCCAACATCCTCTCTGGTGTAGATCTTGGTCGTCGCCTCGCAGACAAAGAACTCTTCGCTCTCACCACGCCGCTGCTGACCACCGCATCCGGCGCAAAGATGGGCAAGACCGCTGCTGGCGCCGTATGGCTCAACGCTGACATGCTCAGCCCATATGACTACTGGCAGTTCTGGCGCAACACCGAAGATGCTGACGTAGAGAAGTTCCTGAAACTCTTCACTATTCTGCCAATGGACGAAATCAAGCGTCTGGCAGCTCTGGAAGGCGCTGGCATCAACGAAGCCAAGAAGGTTCTGGCAACTGAAGCAACCGCCCTGCTCCATGGCCGTGAAGAGGCTGAAAAAGCCGCTGAGACCGCTCGCAAAGCCTTTGAAGAAGGTGCGAACGCTGCTGGTCTGCCAACCATTGAGATCGCAGCTGCAGAGCTGAACGACGGCATCGGCATCCTCAACGTGTTCGTAACCGCAGGCCTGTGCACCTCCAACGGTGAAGTCCGCCGCAACATCAAAGGCGGCGCTGTTCGCATCAACGATAAAGCGGAACAGGATCACACACGCGAGATCACCGAAGCGGACCTGACCGACGACGGCGTCATCAAGCTGTCCCTCGGCAAGAAAAAACACGTTCTTGTTAAGCCAGTCTAACCGACTGACAGCACAAAGAATTCAGAGAAGCCGGGTCACAACGCCCGGCTTTTTCTTTGCTCACAAAACAGCGCAAGTTTAACCAATTACGCGCAGAAACTTGCACTCAGAACTAGGCTCCTTCCAGTACCCTCTACTCAGGAATGACGGAGCAAATCCATGGTCCTGCAGAACTGGAACGCACAGCAGTATCTCAAACACGCCGCCTATGTCCCCGACTTCGGGCAGGATGCGCTTGAGCTGCTCTCTGTAGAGCCGGGAGAAATCATTCTGGATCTTGGCTGCGGTGAAGGCACACTGGCTGCACAAATCCAAAACCGCGGCGCACTCGTCACCGGCATCGACACCGCAGAGGACATGCTCAGGCAAGCCAATGAGAAAGGCATCAAAACCCTGCTCATGTCCGGCGAAAAGCTTGAGTTTGAAAATGAGTTCAACGCTGTCTTCTCCAACGCCGCCCTTCATTGGATGCAGGACTACAAAGGCGTCATTCGCGGCGTTGTCAAAGCCCTGAAACCGGGAGGTAGGTTTGTGGGTGAAATGGGCTGCGACCGAAACTGCCGGATCATCCGCTCTGCAATGGAAAATGTGTTTGCCGAGAACAGAGATTTCGGTCCCTACAAAAGCCCCTGGATCTTCCCATCCCCTAAGACTTATATGCACGCTCTGAAAGAGGCAGGGTTTTCGCTCACCTATCACACGGAGATAGAACGCAGAACGCCGCTGGAAACGGGCATGAAGGGCTGGTTGGAGCTCTTTACCGGCAGCCTGACAGAAGAGCTCAGCGAGGCACATAAAAAACGGTTTTACAAAGAGACGATCAAACGCCTGAAACCAGATCTCTATTCAAAAGAAAAAGGTTGGGAAGCAGACTACGTGTGCATGCGCTTCGCAGCCTACCTCCCTGTCAACACTACTTAAACTCAAAGATCCGGCGGAACACGCCCGGCGCAATCGCTGAGACCGGATTGACCTGGAACTGAGGCTTCTCGAAAGTGCCATCCAGCTTGTAAGTCACACCAAACAACCCTTCATCGGAAGACCCACCACCAAGAATGAGGCCAATCACAGGCAGTTTGGCGAACAGGTTGTTCAGCGCATAAGCCGGTACAAATGTGCCTGCCATGTCCAGCTTTCGGCTCTTCAGATTAGCGTTTCCACTAAACGTCCCGCCAATAATCGCGCCGCTCAGCGTTCCTTTGGAAACATTCAGCGTATCGCCATTACGGGAGAACTGCATACGCATCTTCTGGAACGATGCCTCACCAGAGTTCACCGCAGCCGAATAGACTTCACTGTTCCGCGACCCACGAATTTCACGAGGTTTGATGCCTTTCAGCGCCTTAATGGCCGGATCTTCTGTGATGGAGAAGTTCGTCACAGTCAGCTGACCAGCCCAGTTGGTATCGCTCGGCATCTGAATATCAACACGTCCGCTACCACCGCGCATGCGCGGGAAGATGTCCATGAAGCGCAGGAATTCACCGGTGTTGTTCAGCTTACCCTTCGCAAAGCGGTGCTTCCCTTCGCCACCAACAGTGAAGTTGAACTGACCACGACTGGAAGTCGCTCCAGAGACTGTAAGATCGACAGGGCTCTCACCACGGAACAACCCGTCTACGCGCACGTTGGACGCCTGAACGCCTCTGTAACCGATCAAACGGCGGAAGCTCAGATCAACCTCAACAACGTCTCTCCTGTCTTTGCTTGCAGACGAACCACCATCACCACCAAAACTATCCAGCAGGGCACGACCATCAAAGCGCTCTGCATTCAGTACGACCTTGTAGCCCCCACCACGCCGCGGGCGCACAGTCATCTTCGCATTGTCATTCGGACGCAAATTGAACGCCGAAAAATCAGCCAGAGATAACTTGCCACTGCTATCAATCTTCAGATTGCCACGCACTTCCACTCCCTCAGAGAGGAACGAGAAGTTATGCAGTGTCTTGGCATTACCAGAGCTGGTCACACGGAAACGCGCAGTTGCACGAACGCCAGGAACCTTACTCCAGCCAACTTCCCTCACATTGATGGAAGCTTTCGCCAGATCCAGCTCAAACACCTGCGCACCGCCGCTATCCTCATAGCTGACCTTGATCGGACCTTTGATGTAATCCTGTAGATCAACGCCGTAGTCTTTCAGATCCTTGGCATTCGCAACAAACGTAACCCCCTGACGGTCCTCACCGCCACTGCCATCACGGCTGGTACTCAGATCGATCTCAGACTGGAAACCGTTGAGCTTGCCCTTACCGGTAATCAGCGTCTGCTTCGTATCTGCCTGAACAATCAGATCTGCATTTTCAATGGTCTGACCTGAAATCTTCGCTTTACTGGTAAAGTCCTTCAGATCTAGATTGGCGCGCCAGTCAACGTCCTTGACTTTCAGGTTCTTAGCAAGAGGGAACGATGCTTCAACGCGTACCTCACCTGTACCGGATAGGTCTGCAGGCACCACACTAAAGCCGTCCAGTGCGTTGATCGGCTCAGAATCTGCAAGTACGCCAAGATCATCTGCCCGACCTGTCACAACAACAGAAAGCTCTGCTGGCTGGATACCAGGCCAAGCAATCTTCTTGATGGCAAACTGAACTTCCGGAACCTTGACGATATTTCCATCCTGCATACGGAAGTGACCGTTGGTGCCAGAGATCGAGAAATCTTCGTTCTCAATCTTCCCTGATCCAGTCAGATCACGCACCACAGGGAGTGAGTTCAGCGCCTTGATGGAGCCATCAATCACATCAAACGTCGCTGTCAGCCCGTTCCCCTGCCAGGCAGGCGTTGCTTTATCACCATCAAAAGCTGCAGGCCCAAGCGCCAAGTCCAGATACACATTGTCGACACGGCCAGGACCAAGATGATTGATTAGCCAGTCGCGGGTTTTTGGAGCTGTAATCGTCGGCCAAACCTGCAGCACCTCACCAAAGCTAAGGCTTGGGGTGTAAACAGAAAGAGCCAAAGATGGCCCCGGCTGACCGTAATAGAATGAACCAGCCACATTGATGTCCGCATCAAGGCCAACCGCCCGTGCTCGCTCAATTGAAATCAGAGAGTTCGCCGGATCAAACGAGCCAGATGCATACGCATCCGGGAAAAGCAGTGGCGGCGAGTTCACATCCGCAGGTGCCAACACGATCTCACGAGAGCCCAGAGAATAGTTCCACTCTGCCCCCTCAGTGACAGGTGGCTGCAACACACCGCCAAACACCACCCGCGTGTTCTTGCGGCGCAGATAAGACCGGCCAACGATAATGTCGGGAGTATCGCGCTGCAGTTTCAGGTCTAGGTACGCTTCATCAACGGTGATGGAGTTGTCTGGTGCAGTGCGAATGAAGATCGGAGAAGTCCGCACATTCATATCTGCGCTAACAAACTCACCCGTCGCCCAAAGCTCAGCGCTGGCTTCAACGGACAAGCGAGTACTGGCCAGTTTATCATCGCGGGCAAAACTGTGTGTTGGCAGCAGGTCACGCAGGGAAGCATCTCGCAGATTAACAGAGATATTGCGAACACCCGTTTCTGGCGTAACGGTCCGTTTCAGATCCCATGACCAATCCCCTTCACGGCCCACGATCTTCGCGTTCACAGCAAAGGAAAGGTCATCCAGCAGCACGGCATTTGCATCAATGCCATCAGCGACGAACTCTTCCCCTTGAGTGTTGATCACCAGTCGGCCGTACTCAATCGCAACCTTTTCAAGGTGCCAGCGCTTAAGTTCCTCAACTGCAATCACACTGAACTTGTCAATCGCAACAACACGGTTCTGAACCCGTGGCAGAGGCTCTGAACCACTTGCCAGTCGAATGGTTGCAGATGGGCGTTCAAGCGCCACACTTGTGATCTCCAGATCACCCGTCAAAAGACCGGAGAGATTGATACCAATCTCAGCCCGGGGCAGCAGAACAGTCGCAGCTGTGCGCCCTTTAACACGAATGAGAGAGTCTTCAAGAATGATGCGGCTGCCATTGTCACCAAACAGGTCAAACTGGGCACTGCCGACCGTGACATTCAGTGCCTTGCTTTCAAACTGACGGATCGCCCAATCCACCAGATAAGGCACAGAAACCGGCCCGCTCATCAAACGGTAACCGCCAAAACCAATCGTCAAAAACAGAAAAACACAAACAACGCCCCAGACAACGCGGCGCTTAAAACGGCGTGTAACCGAAGAGCTTTCAAGCTCTGCTGAATTCCCAACATCAACAGCCAGAATCTTATTCCCTGTTTTAGTAGTCCGTTCGAGTATGCTCGAATCGTAACCTGCGCTAGCATCGCGTGATCACAGGTGCTCTGCAAGATAAATTACTTATCTACACCATGTAGAAAAACGCAGTCCTGAGAGACAAATTGCACACCCCAGGAGCAAATAAAGAATGCCTGATACAAAAGATGCGACACCTTCCTTACCGTTGGAAGGAATGCCGGCACCGGATTTCTCCTTAGCCACAGATTCGCAAGGACAATTCATTTTATCAGAACAAACTGGCCAGTCAGTCGTTGTTTACTTTTATCCTAAAGATGACACGCCCGGCTGCACCAAGGAAGCAATTGCCTTTACCGAACATGCGGCTGAGTTTCAAAAACACAATACTGTTATCATTGGCATTTCGCCCGATACAGCACTAAAGCATGACAAGTTTAAGGCGAAACACGGGCTAACTGTCACACTTGGGGCAGATACCGACAAAGAGGTCTGCGAGGCCTACGGCGTCTGGGTAGAAAAAAACATGTACGGAAAGAAGTACATGGGCGTTGAACGCTCGACGTTTCTCATAGATAAAACGGGCAAGATTGCCAAGATCTGGCGCAAGGTCCGCGTTCCCGGCCACGTCGAAAAGGTTTTGGAAGAACTGAAGAGTCTGAGCCAGTAAAGAATGCCAAAACTACCGGGCAAGAATGAAGCAGATGCGTTTGCTGGACAAGCGCATCTCAACCTCCCTGAATATATCAGTGTAAAGTCGCTCAAGGACGGTGCACGCCAGATCCTGGCGACACCTGATCTGGAGCTGAAAGTCGCACTTGCCTACTATGTGGCCAATCAATGGTTCAAAGGGGCGCTCTCCATTTCAAGAGGATCTGCTGAAAGGCCAATGCCGGACCGCCCGGGCCGCCCGGCCACACCAGAACTACTTCCACCTCGCGATATGCCAAAGCGCGCCGTTGGCGGCAAAAACGGCAAAGTCGCCCTGCTCCACTCCTTGGCCCATATCGAGCTGAATGCCATCGATCTCACCTGGGATCTGATAGGCCGCTTCACGCATGTACCAATGCCGCGCTCTTACTACGATGATTTCGTCCGCGTAGGCCTGGAAGAGGCAAAGCACTTCACACTCATTCAGGAACGACTGACAAAGCTTGGCGCAGCGTATGGCGACCTCCCTGCCCACGATGGACTATGGCAGGCGGCTCAATCCACCGGTAAGGATCTGTTGGCCCGTCTGGCAATCATCCCACTGGTGCTGGAAGCACGCGGTCTCGACATCACACCATCCATGATCGAGAAGGCCAACGCCACGGGGGATGAAGACACAGCCAGTGTGCTGAATGTGATCTATCGGGATGAAAAAGGGCACGTTGCCTTTGGAGCAAAGTGGTTCCGCTTCATGTGTGACCGCCAACGCGTCCGCCCGGAGCCACGTTTTCAACAGCTCGTAAAACAGCATTTCAAAGGACCACTGAAGCCCCCGTTTAATGACAGGGCAAGATCTGAAGCTGGCCTCACCCCGGGCTTCTACCGCCCGCTCATCAAATTGACCTAATGATACACCGCACTTAGACTTTATTAACCATAACTAACTTTAATCGAATTTAACAAATCATTTCCAGTAGGCAAACTGAGCAAGTGGTCATCCGATGAAACTTTCTAGGTGCAGTGAGTTTTCCAGCAATTACAGTCAATTGAAGTTGGATGGTCCAATGTGGCTTTCCCGCATCACATCTGAGCTGCGCTCAATTCCGCCTGTAGCCTATTGGATTTCCGGTCTCGCTGCCACGGCTGTGGTCTCTGCAGTATTAGCAAGCAGCTTTCAGCAGTCTCTCAGCGAGATACGACTTAATTCAACATTATCCAGAGAAATAGCTCTCCGTGAAAACTATGAAAGCGAAATCCGGGACCTCAAATTTCAGCTTGGAGAGCTGAGAGGCCGTATGGATCAGGACGCTTCTGGTTTGAGCGCTCCAGCCCGTAAACAGCAAGAACTCTTGCTGCGCCAGTTCAGAGAAATCGAAGCTCTGGTAACACTGGCGGAGCAGTCCAATCTCGTCCTTTCCGCAATCCCACCGTCCCCAAAGCGCAAACCGCTCAAGAGCACAACAACTACAGCTCCAACAGCAAGTCTGTCCTACGCGCCGCAGCAGAACAGCTCTGCACCGCTGGATATTCTGGGCACTCTGTCGGGGAAAAAGGCCGCTGCTGAGCAACAAGCAGCAACACACAAAGATTTCTACTCCAAGCAAGCTCAAGGCCAACTTCTGCTGACGGCTTACACGCAAGCCGCACTGGATGACATCAAACGGGCCAACACCCTACTCAAGAAAGCTGGTGTCTCTCAGCCAGTGTTTGTCACACCTCGCTCTTCTGCTGGTGGCATCTATCAGGACATTGGAACGGCTGATCTCGACAGCAGCATGATTGCTGCCCGCCGGATCATCGAGCAACGCATTGAGTTGAACGCGAAGGTAGATGCGCTCCCATTCGGGCGGCCGCTGAACAGCTTTAACATCTCCAGCCCTTATGGGGCACGCACCGATCCATTCCTCGGCAAACCGGCAATTCACACCGGGCTCGATTTCAAAGCCAGCCGCGGTACCCCTGTGAAAGCAACCGGCGCTGGAATCGTCTCACTATCTCGCTACAACGGCGGCTATGGTCTGTCTGTAGAGATCGTTCACGACAATGGCCTGATCACCCGCTACGCCCACATGCAAAAGCTTTTGGTAAGTGAAGGTCAACGCGTCAACATGGGCGATATGGTCGGCACAGTCGGCAACACCGGCCGATCCACAGGCCCTCATCTTCACTACGAAGTGCGCCTGAACGGCAAACCAGTCAACCCAATGCGCTTCATCCGCACAGGAGACAGACTGGCGGCGATCTTCCGCCCTAAACAGCAAACCAAGGTCGCCCTCAACCTGCCGTGATATTCATTACCATGGAAAACAAAGAGCCCCGAAACTAAGTTCCGGGGCTTTTCTCATTCATTGCAGTAGATAAGATTTAGTCCAGATCTTCAACCGCAGCTGGCGCATTGCCGAAGGCGCGGTGCGCGAGCGTTGCTTCCATGAACTTGTCCAGATCACCGTCCAGAACGTCAGAAGGCGCAGTGCTTTCAACACCGGTCCGCAAATCCTTCACCAGCTGGTATGGCTGCAGAACGTAAGAGCGGATCTGGTGGCCCCAACCGATATCGGTCTTGGAGGCAGCATCCTTGTTAGCCTGCTCTTCACGGCGTTGCAACTCAGCTTCATAAAGACGCGCACGCAGCATGTCCCACGCAGTAGCGCGGTTCTTATGCTGAGAACGTTCGCTCTGACACTGAACAACAATACCAGTCGGATTGTGCGTAATACGAACAGCAGAGTCAGTCGTGTTCACGTGCTGACCACCTGCACCAGACGCACGGTAGGTATCAATGCGGCAGTCGGCCTCATTAATCTCGATATTGATGCTGTCATCAATAACCGGATAAACCCAGACAGACGCAAAGGACGTATGACGGCGCGCGTTGGAGTCATATGGGGAGATACGAACCAGACGGTGGACACCCGCTTCGGTCTTCATCCAGCCATAGGCATTCTCACCCTTCACAAGCAAAGTCGCAGACTTGATGCCAGCTTCTTCACCGTCGTTGTATTCCATCAGCTCAACTTTGTAGCCGTGCTGTTCGCCCCAACGACGATACATACGCAGCAACATGCTGGCCCAGTCCTGGCTCTCCGTACCACCCGCACCAGAGTTGATCTCGATGTAAGTGTCGTTGCCATCTGCTTCACCGGAAAGCAGAGACTGCAACTGAAGCTTGTTGACCTGCTCAAGCATAGCCTTCAGAGCACCCTCAGCCTCGTCAACGACAGACTGATCGTCCTCCATCTCGCCCATTTCAATCAGTTCCTGATTGTCAACGAGATCCTGCTCAAGCTTGCGAACGCCGTTGATGCTGTCATCAAGTTGCTGTCGTTCACGCATAAGTTTTTGCGCATTCGTCGGGTCATTCCAAAGATCTGGATCTTCAGAAAGCGCATTGAGTTCATCTAGACGGACAAGTGCGACGTCCCAGTCAAAGATGCCTCCTCAGCAGGCTTATGGCCTGCTTGATTTCGTCGACGATGGCCTCCATTTCGGCGCGCATCGGATACCTCACTGTTTTGAAAAAACTTTAATGCAGTCAATTGTACTGCGTCGGTTGCGAACATAGTCGCAGCAAATCATTTCCGCAATCAGTCAGACCACAGAAACTGTGGGCTGGTCACGCAGTTAGCATGACCAGCCCATGAAGAGTTTTAGTAAAGACCACCGGTACCGGACATAACCGCCCGCCCTGCTTCCGGAGAAAGATCCTGACGGATACCAATCTCATCCTGGAAGCCAATCACAGAGTAACTGTCTGGTGGAGATGTACCCGGCTTGAAGGACTCCAGAATAGTACCCGGAGCGCCTGCAGACGCCCGTAGACCTGTGCGGCGGTTGATGGAAACCAGACGCAAGCCGTTAGGAACGCGGAACTCAAGTGGAGGCGCATCCTGCAGCGCGTCTTTCATGAACGCTGTGAAGATTGGCGCAGCAACCTGACCACCAGTTGCACCTTTACCCATCTTGCGAGGCGTGTCGTAACCAACAAACACACCAACGGTCAGCTCAGGTGTAAAGCCCACAAACCAGGCATCACGCTCGTCGTTGGTGGTGCCAGTCTTACCAGCAACCGGACGACCAACAGCTTTAACGCCTGTCGCCGTACCACGCTGCACCACACCTTCCATCATGGAGGTGATCTGATAAGCCGTCATTGGGTCGAGCACCTGCTCGCGAGTATCGATCAGTTCAGGCTCAGCCTGATTGTCCCAATACTCTTCAGAGCAGTTGGTGCAGACCAGCTGGTCGTTCTGATAGATGGTTTCACCATAACGGTTCTGAATGCGGTCAATCAGAGTTGGCTGCACACGGCGACCACCGTTGGCCATCATGGAGTACGCGGCAGTCATACGCATCACGGTGGTTTCACCAGCACCCAGAGACATGGAGAGCACTGGCATCATGTTGTCATCAATGCCAAAGCTGCGCGCATACTCGGAAACCAGATCCATGCCCATGTCCTGAGCAAGACGCACGGTCATCACGTTTCGGGAAAGCTCAATACCTGTCCGCAGAGTGGACGGACCATAGAACTTGCCGCCGTAGTTCTGCGGCTTCCATGGGTCCTGCCCCGGTCCCTGTTCAATTTCAACCGGCGCATCCAGCACCACAGAAGACGGCGTATAGCCATTATCCAACGCCGCTGCATAAACGAATGGCTTGAAAACAGAACCCGGCTGACGCCAAGCCTGTGTCGCGCGGTTGAACTGGCTCTCTGCATAGCTGAAGCCACCAACAAGCGCGAGAACGCGGCCAGTATGCGGATCCATCGCCACCAGAGCTCCGGAAACCTCAGGAATCTGACGCAGAACATACTTACCGCTTGGCATACGCTGCACATAAACAACATCGCCTGGGTTCAGCACTTCCTGAACATTGCGCGGAGCACGGCCATTAACGCGCGCCCACTTCATGTCGCTCAGGTTTAGATCAGCACGCACGCGCTCGGTAGAAAGTTTGCGGTTCGCAAGGCGCTCCGGACGAAGTCCAACAACAGCCTTCTGATTGCTCACAGAAAGAACAACTGCACTGGTCCACTCAGGAACATCGTTCAGAGTCTGAACTTTGTCGAGAGCAGCGCCCCAGTCGCTGGAAGCGATTTCGATGTTGCCGATCGGTCCACGCCACTTGCCACGCTTATGGTCAAAGTCAACCAATCCATCACGCAGGGCTTTACGCGCTTTCAGCTGCATATCAGGATTAAGAGAGGTCCGAACGGACAAACCGTCCTCATAGAGCTTCTCTTCGCCATATTGAGCAGCCAACTGACGACGCACAGCCTCAGAGAAATACTCAGACCCTCTCACGAGGTTTCCTGTTGGACGCAGTTTCACATCCAGTGGCTTCGCTTTTGCTTCGATGCCTTCCTGAACAGAAACGTAGCCGTTCTCAACCATACGGTCGATCACCCAGTTACGACGCTCAATCGCGCGATCACGATAGCGGTATGGGTGATAGTTGGATGGGCCTTTTGGAACAGCAGCCAGATACGCAATCTCTTGCAGTTCAAGCTCATGAACAGATTTGTCAAACAGGATCAGAGACGCAGCACCAACGCCATATGCCCCTACCCCAAGGTAGATCTCGTTCAGATAAAGCTCGAGGATTTCGTCTTTGGTGAACGCCTGTTCGATGCGCAGAGCCAGCAGCGCTTCTTTAATCTTGCGCTCATACTTCTGCTCACCGGTCAAAAGGAAGTTCTTCGCCACCTGCTGCGTAATTGTAGACGCACCAACAAGGCGGCGACCAGAACCACTGTTGCGCACGTTGGTGATCACCGCACGACCAATGCCCCACGGATCAATACCAATATGCTCATAGAAGTTCTTGTCTTCCGCAGAAAGAAAAGCCTGCTTCACACGGTCAGGAATAGCCTGAATCGGAATAAACAAACGCCGCTCACGCGCGAACTCATACATGAGATGACCATCAGCAGCATGCACACGTGTCATGACTGGTGGTTCGTAATCCTTCAGCGCGGTGTAATCCGGCAGATCCTTGGTTATGTCATTGAGATAAATCCACAGTCCGGCCGCTGCAATCAGCCCCAGAACAACTGAAATCCCAAAGAGATATCCAATGAACTTCAAAAATAATCTCATATTCGGGCTCGTTTGCTTTCCCGCTAAGAATGTTCGAGTCGTGAAGCCAGCATTCCAGAGCCAGTTTCAAACGCCGTTCCTGATGCATTTCCGGTAAAGGGTCAAGAGGTCTTGGCCCGAATGAGTGCAGCAGAACCGAATCCAGACTTCACTGTTACAGTTTGGCACCCAATCGCTTTTCATTATGGCAAAGCTGAGGCAGGAACTTTGGAATTATCCCACCGCAACAGCGACATATACGCACCCGAAAAACAATCAGCCAAACAGCTATTGCTGCGCAATTCTGGCCCGAAAGAAACTGTTCGTTGCCTGAACAATCGCATCCGACACACGTTCCCGCCACTCATCAGAACCTAACATTTTCTCATCCAGATTATTGGAAAGAAATCCTAGCTCGATCAAAACGGAAGGGACATCGTGGCTTTTCAGCACCTGAAACCCCGCAGAACGAAGAGGATTTTTAATAACTGTTGTGGCGCTTTTAAGTTCTTCAACCACCAATCGTGCAAAATGGATCGAAAAATTCTTGGTTTCGCGGCGTGTCAGCTCCACAAGAATGTCCGTAACCTCTTCTGGTTCGTCAGAAAAATCCACACCGCCGATTACATCGGAATAGTTTTCACGTCGCGCCAGAGCTGCCGCCATGCGGTCAGAGGCTTTCTCTGAGAGGGTGTAGATTGAGGCACCACGCGTGGTCTCTGCCCCATTTGTGATCGAATCCGCGTGAATAGAGATAAAAAGGTCAGCATCCTTGCCACGAGCAATCTTGGTGCGCTTGCCAAGAGAAATGAACTTGTCGTCTTCACGGGTTAGATGAACCTGATAGTAGCCAAGTTTATCCAGTTTCTGTTTCAGGAACCGTGCAAAGTTGAGCACAATTGCCTTCTCCAGCGTCCCGTTACTACCCACGGCTCCGGAATCAACGCCGCCATGCCCTGGATCAATAACGATCACCGGCAGGTTGCTGTCAGCAGCTTGCGCAGGCTCCTCAGCCTTTGGTTCATCAGGAACAGAAGCTGTCGTGCCTACCGGCAAAGTCTGCGAAATCGCACGACCAACCGAAGCCTCGAACTCATCAGGGGAAGATTCGGTTAGATCAATCACCAACCGCGTCGGCTGATCCTGAACACCAGGCAGTAGAAAGGTTTTGTCCAACGCCACCGGAGAGTTCAGGTCCAGAACGACACGTGAACGTCCCTTGGAAATGGAGCCATAGCGCCAGGAACGCACAAGTCCCCGCCCCTTCGGCGTAAAATCTCGTGGAAACTCAAAGGTCACAGATGGGAGATCAATCACCAGACGATAAGGGCGAGACAAGAATGATAGGCTATAGCCAACTTCACCATCCATATCGAGAATGAAGCGCGTCCGTGCCAAATCACCGGCAACACGTGCATCCGAGACGACAGAAACTGCATTTTGCGCTGTTGCCGGGCCATTCACTGCGACGACCGCAAGAAGAGAAAACGCAAAACAATAAAAGCTGAGAGCACAGAACTGGAATGCATGACTGATGCGGCTCACCTTTTCACTCCCCTCAATAAACGCTGGCAATTTAGTTTAAATCAAGTTGAACGATTAAATGACGATTAAGCGAAAGTCACCCCGCCAAACCCTTCATTAAGCATTGATTAACAACTGCAGCTTTCGTAGCAACACACTGCCAGATCGATTTTCCCAAGCTTGCCAAGCGTCTCGATGGATCGTAAAAGGTTTACTAGGACTTCGATTTGGAATTGTTCTGTAAAGTTGTGAGCCATATTTTTTGAAGCTGATATCCTGAGATTTTCGCAGTTTTCAAGCTGATCGGAATGCTTCAAAAGCCCATATGAGCAACTTATGTCGTTTCCAGTTTGTTGATGTGGATACGATATAAACCAACCGGAAGAGCAGTCTGCTCGAGAACCAAGACAGAGTTTTGCCGTGACATTTTCGGTCATGGCGGGTTGTGAACAGTTTTTCTGTCGCTCTGGATAAGTGCTTTATCCCCGAAAATTCGGAGAGGTAGGGCAGCTAGGCGCACGAAGAGTTGTTTACTTACTGGAAGCCTGAAGAAGCGCTTCTATCTAAAGCATACCGCCTTTTGGGCGGACACAAGAGATCATTAAGGGCGAACGGTTTGTCAAAGCTACGCGCAAATACAAATGAACACACTGTAGGAAGCAGTGCGCCGACGTGTCAGTCGGTCCCTTCCTGTCGTGCTCATGCGCGCCGCCGTCTCGCCTTTTCTACTAGCAACTTAAATAACAAGTTGACCGACCTGGGGATGTACAAATCTCAGCGCCACTCGCGCCGTCTTCAGGGCTTGGTCCTAAGGAACTCACTTCATGGCAAACAAGATGCTGATAGATGCGACCCACCCGGAGGAGACCCGGGTTACGGTCGTGCGCGGGAATCGGGTTGAGGAATTTGACTTTGAAGCAGCAAACAGAAAGCAGCTTCGCGGAAATATTTATCTAGCTAAAGTCACCAGAGTAGAGCCATCTCTTCAGGCAGCATTTGTCGAGTACGGTGGCAACAGACACGGGTTCCTCGCATTCAGCGAAATCCATCCGGATTATTATCAGCTTCCGAAAGAAGATCGCGAAGCTCTTGAAGCTCAGCTTGCAGCTGAAGCCGCTGCAAACCAGCGCGAGCGCGAGCGTCGTGAAAAAGAAGAAGCTAAGCGTGAAGCTGAAATTCAGAAAGCCGCAGCTGCAAAAGCCGCAGAAGCTTCTGAAGAGGTTGTCGCTGAGCTGATTGAAGCTGAAACCAGCGCGCTTGAAGCCGAGCACGAAGCTGAAGCACTCGCCAGCATGGATGCGCCGTTCCAGGACGACAGCATCGAGGACATCGAAGCTGAAGCACCTTCTGACGAAGATGACACAGATGCAAAGACTGCTGATGAAGCTGCCGCAGAAGGTGAAAGCTCCGAGGAAACTCCTGCAGAAGAAGCTTCCGAGGAAGCCGCTCCTGTAGAGGCGACCACTTCTGAAGAAACCGCTGAGGAAGAGACTTCCGGCGAAGCGTCTGAAGAGAAGACTGAAGCAGAAGAAGAAACTGCGGAAGCAGCTTCTGACGCTGACGAGCAGGATGAAAGCGAAGACGAAGCGCAGGAAGAAGTTACCGAGCGCCCTCGCCGCCTGCGCGACAACTACAAAATTCAGGAAGTCATCAAACGCCGCCAGCTGCTGCTGGTTCAGGTGGTGAAGGAAGAGCGCGGCAACAAAGGCGCAGCTCTGACCACATACCTGTCTCTCGCTGGCCGTTATTCTGTTTTGATGCCAAACACCGATCGTGGTGGCGGGATCTCCCGTAAGATCACCAAGCCAACAGACCGCAAGCGCCTGAAGCAGGTTGCTGGTGATCTGGATGTGCCGAACGGCATGGGTGTTATCCTGCGGACCGCAGGTGCAAGCAGAACCAAGGCAGAAATCAAGCGTGACTTCGAATACCTCCTGCGCCTTTGGGAAAACGTCCGCGAACTGACCCTTGATTCAGCAGCCCCTACCCTCGTTTATGAGGAAGGCAGCCTGATCAAGCGCTCTATCCGCGACCTTTACAACAAAGACATCGATCAGGTTCTGGTTGCTGGCGAAGAAGGCTACCGTGAAGCAAAAGACTTCATGCGCATGCTGATGCCTAGCCATTCCAAGAATGTTCAGCCGTATCGTGATGCAACGCCAATCTTCACCCGTTTCGGTGTTGAGGCCCAGCTGGATGCAATGTTCTCCCCTCAGGTGACATTGAAGTCTGGCGGTTACATCGTCATCAACCAGACAGAAGCTCTGGTCGCTATCGATGTGAACTCCGGTAAGGCAACACGCGAACAGAATATTGAAGATACAGCTCAGGCAACCAACCTTGAAGCTGCTGAAGAGATCGCACGTCAGCTCCGCCTGCGTGACCTCGCCGGTCTTGTGGTTATCGACTTCATCGACATGGAAGAGAACCGTAACAACCGCGCTGTTGAGCGTCGCCTGAAGGAATGCCTGAAGTCTGACCGCGCCCGCATTCAGGTTGGCCGTATTTCTCACTTCGGCCTGCTGGAAATGTCACGTCAGCGTATCCGTACCGGCGTGCTAGAAAGCTCCTCCGTTGTATGTCCGCACTGTCATGGTTCTGGCATCGTACGTTCAGTAGAATCCGTTGCTCTGCACATCCTCCGCTCTCTGGAAGATCAACTGCTGCGCGGCTCTTCTCATAACCTGAACCTGCGCACGCCAAATGAAGTGGCAATGTACATCCTGAACCAGAAGCGCCATCACCTGATGGATCTGGAACGCCGCTTCGGCCTGGAAATCTCCATTTTTGGTGACGACAGTGTCACCGAGCAGCACTTCACTCTGGAGCGTGGTGAGCTCGCAACACCAAGCGAACGCACTCAGCCGCTGCCTGCAACCGTTCAGCCAGACACCATCTTCCCGATTGAAGAAGATGAAGACGTGATCGAGGAAGCCGCAGACGAGCAGAAGCCGGAAGCTTCTGACGAAGATGGTAACGATCGTCGTCGCCGTCGCCGCCGCCGCCGTCGTCGCGGTGGAGACAAGGCTGAAGCAGAACAGAAGCTGGACGATGCTGATCCGTCTGAAGAACAACCTTCCGATGACGAAGAAGCCGCTGAAGAAAAATCTGCGGATGCTGAAGCATCAGACACAGGTGATGATGAGGACGATCGTCGCCGCAAGCGTCGCCGCGGTCGCCGTGGCGGCCGCCGCTCACGCCGCAGAAATGCATCTGATGAAAACGGCGAGAACGCAGAAGCAGCTGAAGGCACAGAATCTTCTGAAGAAGCAGAGCGCTCCGAAGAAAGCACTGCAGATAGCGTAGAAGAAATCATCGCTGAGGCAAAATCTGAAACCGCTGAAGATGCAGCACCGGCAGAAGAAACTTCTACTCCCGCTGAAGCCACAGCGGAAACTGAAGAAGCTGCAGAAGAGCCAAAGAAAGAGACACGCAAGCCGCGTCGTCGTCGCAGAAAGCCTACTGCAGAAAAAGAAGCAGCTTCTGAAGCCAAGGAAGAAACTGAAGCACCTGCTGTGCAGGCAGAAGCTTCCGAAGACGTAGCCGTCAAAGAAGCTCCAGCTGCTGTAGAAGCACCGGTTGAACCTGTCGCAGAAGTGATTGAAGTTGCAACTGAGCCGGTAGCTGAGACAGCTGACGCTGTTGCTGAGCAGCCGAAGGAAGAAAAGCCAGCTGAAGAGCCAAAGACCGAAGCAAAGGAAGAAGCTCCTGTTGCTGAGGAAGCTCCAGCGGTAGAGGCTGCAGTAGAAGTTGAAGCTCCGACAAAGCCAAAGGCACCAACCAAGCCGGTCGTCACCTCTCACAAGGTTGTTGAAGGTGAAACCGTCGCGGTTGAGAGCGATGAAGACACACCACGCCGCACCGGCTGGTGGCAGCGCCGCTCTTTCTTCTAAGAAGATCTGAGATCAAATAAAAAGCCCGCTCATTTGAGCGGGCTTTTTTGTTGTAAGTCCGGCGCTATTTCAGCCAGCTTTCCAACCGCTCAACGGCCAGTTTGATGTCAGCCTCCTTCCCTGCAAAGGAAAAGCGCATGAACTGATGGCCGCGAGAAAGATCGAAGTCGACACCCGGTGTTGCAGCAATATGCGTTTCGGCAAGCATACGCTGACAGAACTCCATGGAGTCATTGGTCAGCTTGGAGACACCAGCATAAACATAAAAAGCACCGTCCACTGGCAGCACATCAAAGCCCAGCTGAGGCAAGTGATCCAGCAACACCTGACGGTTCGCAGCATAACCCGCCTTGATCTTCTCGTAGTCTTTCACCGCATCAAACGCAGCCGCAGCAGTCACCTGCGCCAGTTCCGGCGGTGAGATGTAAAGGCTCTGCGCAATCCGCTCAATCGGCCGCACCAACACCTCAGGCAACACCATCCAGCCGATACGCCATCCGGTCATGCAATAGTACTTGGAAAAGCTATTGACGATGATCGCCTTGTCCGTAAACCGAAGCGCAGTTTCCTCCTGCATGTCATAGGCAAGGCCGTGATAAATCTCATCTGAGATAAACCACAGATCCAACGCCTCACAAGCCTCCACCAAAGCCTTCAGCGCCTCAGGAGACATCATGGTGCCCGTCGGATTGGCCGGACTTGCCACCAACACCCCCTTGAGAGGCTTTTCCTTGTGCACCTCCTCGAGGATTTCTGGCGTCAGTGACCAGCGGGTCTCTGGCCCAACCTCAATTTCTACACACTCCAGACCCAGCACTTCGATGATATTGCGATAGGCCGGATATCCCGGAGACGTAATAGCAATCCGGTCCCCCCGATCAAAACCCGCCAGAAACGCCAGATTGAAGCCGGCAGAAGAACCGGTGGTTGCAAAGATTCGAGATTCCGGAACATCAAGCCCAAAGGTCTGCTTGTAATAGCGTGCAATGCTCTTCTTCAGCAACGGAATGCCCTGCGCCTCTGTGTAGCCCAAGCGTCCGGAGGACAGATACTCATGCGCCACCTTCAAAACCGAGTCAGGAACCGGTGCACCGGGCTGCCCAACTTCCATGTGCAGCACATGTTCACCAGCTTGCTCAAGGCGATTGGCAGCATTCAGCACTTCCATAGCTTGAAATGGCAGCACTTCACTCCGTTTTGATCCCATTAATACTGACAAATGCATTCCCTCTTATTTCTTCTTCTCAGAGCCTGTGCTTTAATTTTTCGGGCCACCTAGCAATTTTGCCTAATAACTGCCTATCTTGGGTGGTTAAGGCTTATTTGAAAGTCTATGTAGTACTTTAAGTGCGAACCGCTCTGCGCCTGCCAAGCCAACTAAGGGGACTTGACGTGCAATTTAAGAACAATGCATTGAAACGTGTGATTGAACCAGTCAAATCACAAGCAACAAAGTTTGCGCGCAATTTTCTCATCACAGCGACTGCACTTTCACTGGTTGTACCTAATGTGGCAATCACCACAGCTCAAGCTCAACAAAAGAAGGGTCTCCCCCTCGTCCGTGATGCTGAGACTGAAGATTTGCTGCGCGAATACGCCAAACCAATTTTCCGTGCTGCAGGTCTTCCTGCCAATCAGGTTGAGATTATTCTGGTCAACGACAAAAGCTTCAACGCCTTTGTGCCTGACAGCCGCAGAATGTTCATCAACCTCGGCGTCATCATGGATGCCAAAACACCCAGCGAAGTGATCGGCGTGATTGCTCACGAAACTGGCCACATCGCAGGCAATCACCTCGTTCGTATGCGTCAGGCTGCCTCCAATGCACAAATCATGTCCGTCATCGGCATGATCCTTGGTGCTGGTGCAATGGCAGCAGGTGCAACCACAGGCAACAGCTCCATCGCTCGAGGCGGTGCAGCGGCTGTATCCGGAGGTGGCGCTCTCGCACAGCGCAACTTCCTGTCCTATCGCCGCTCTGAAGAATCTGCAGCTGACCAGGCAGCACTGCGCTACCTTGATCGCGTTGGCGTTTCTGCCAAGGGCATGCTCACCACATTCGAGCGCATGGCAGATCAGGCGTTGTTCTCAGCTCAGTACGTTGATCCATACGCACTCAGCCACCCAATGCCGCGTGCCCGCTTCAACGCGCTTCAAAACAAGGCGCAAAAAAACAGGCACTTCAACAAGAAGGACCCTGAACGCCTTCAGCTGAAGCATGACATGGTCAAAGCCAAACTTCTGGCCTTCACCAGTCACAAAAACTCTGTTTATCGAGCCTACCCGGACAAAGACAAAAGCCTTGCCGCGCAGTATGCCCGCGCGATTGCCAGTATGCGCTCTGATAAGGTTTCCAAAGCCGTCAGAAAAATCGACGCGCTGATCGCGAAGGCTCCGGAGTACCCATACTTCTATGAGATCAAGGGGCAAGCCCTGCTCGAAGGCGGCAAGCCAAAAGCGGCTATTGCGCCATTTCGCAAGGCACTGGCCCTTTATCCGGGCAATCCGCATTTTGAGATCTGGCTCGGCTTCGCCATGGTCGCCTCCAATGACCAAAGGTATCTGAAAGAGGCCAAGAGCATTCTGACAAGAGCTCTTCAGAAAGACCGGTATTCCATGAACGGCTATGCCCAGCTCGCCATTGCGAACGCTCGCCTCGGCGACGTCGCAGGCGCTGATCTGGCAACAGCTCAAAGTCACATGGCCCGCGGCGATATCCGCAGCGCACAGCGCTACGCCAAGCGTGCTCAAAAAAAATTGAAGGTCGGCACACCGGCTTGGCAACAAGCTGACGATATACTGTCGGTTAAAGTGCCTCAGGTAAGACGCCGCTAACAGATCAGACAGATAAAAACCAACACCCGAACAGGGTTACAGGAGATGTCATGAATAAACTCATTCGCCGAGCTGCGATCACTTGTGCAGCAACGCTCGCTCTGCTGCCAGCAACTTTTTCTGCACAAGCAGAATCGGTGAACCGCGCTGAAGTGGAAACGATCATCAAGGAATACCTCGTTCAGAACCCTGAGATCGTGCTGGAAGCATTGCAGGAACTGGACAAACGCCGCCTTGCTGAAGAAGAAAGCGCTCGCAAAGAAGCCATCACCGGCCTTTCCGACGAGATCTACAACAGTGAATACCAGATCGTTCTCGGCAACCCAGATGGTGACGTCACCCTCGTGGAACTGTTCGACTACAACTGTGGTTACTGTAAACGCGCCCTGTCTGACCTCGTTCGCCTCGTAGACGAAGACAAGAACCTGCGCGTAGTGCTGAAAGAGTTCCCGGTTCTGGGCAAAGCCTCTCAGGAAGCTGCACGCGTTGCGATCGCAGTTGCTGAAGTTGCACCAGACAAATACGAGGACTTCCACCTCGCCCTGCTCAGCCAGCCTGGCCGTGCAAATCTGGCAAGCAGCCTGAAAGTGGCAAAAGACCTTGGCATTGCAGATGCAGATCTGGAAAAGTCCATGAAGTCCAGCCGCGCAGCTGAAACCTTCCAGGAAGTCTTCACCATCGCAGAACAGCTCGGCATCACAGGTACACCATCCTACATTCTGGGTGATGAAGTGATTGTAGGCGCTGTCGGCTACGACACTTTGAAGGAAAAAATTGCAGCAGAACGCGAGTAAGTTCATCTTAATCGCGCATATCAACGCATTTTCGCTGCTTTATCCTTAAGAACTCTGCTCAGAGCGGACAAAGGTCTTTTCCTTGGTCCGCTCTGATCATATAAGAGGGCCAGTTATGTTTATTTGTCTGGCTACACTTTACCAATACGTCAAGTAAACCTAGCTCATTACACAGAGTTTTTGAGAACAGATCGGTTGCGTAGTCGCAACTACATTTGTGTACTTCTGAGTAAATCAAAGGGAAATGTGCCTTTCTGCGCGGTTAAACATGATATTGCCTTATGCGCAGCCTAGGCACACCGGATGCATACTTTTTTAAAAGCAGCATCTCGCAACTAGAGAATTAATGGCCATCTATGCAGTTAATGACCGACTGCTTGATGCGTTCATTCACTAAGAAGATCCGTATTTTGCTCTGAGCAACTGGATTTTCACAGATTTTTAAAGGCCATCCTTGCTGCACATTCGCTTTGGGGGGCCAAACCGAAAGTTCCTGACACAAGTCAGGGCATTTCGAACTGGACGATGAAAACGATGACGAAAGAAACTAAGTTTGATCAGGAAATGATCCGCCAGCTTGCTAACGTGCTGGACGAAACCAACCTGACCGAAATCGAGGTGGAACACAAAGATCTCCGCGTTCGTGTCGCTCGTCAGCTGTCAGCAGGCGCAGTCGCGGCAGCTCCTGTTGCAGTCGCAGCTCCGGCTCCTGTAGCTGCTCCAGCACCAGCTCCTGCTGCTGCAGCGCCAGTTGAGATCGCAGTGTCTGCAGACGCAGCAAGCCATCCGGGCGCAGTGACTTCTCCAATGGTTGGTACCGCTTACCTTGCTCCAGAGCCAGGCGCAGCGCAGTTCATCGAAGTTGGTAAATCCATCAAGAAGGGTGACACCATCCTGATCGTGGAAGCTATGAAGACCATGAACCAGATCCCTGCTCCAAAAGCAGGTACTGTAACTGCAATTCTGGTTGAAGACGGTCAGCCAGTAGAATTCGGCGAACCACTCATCATCATCGAATAACAGGCGTAGTCTCTATGTTCTCCAAGATCCTCATCGCAAACCGCGGCGAGATCGCACTCCGCATCCTTCGGGCATGTAAAGAGCTGGGCATTCGCACTGTTGCGGTCCACTCCACTGCAGACGAAGACGCAATGCACGTGCGCCTTGCTGACGAAAGTGTTTGTATTGGTCCGCCGGTAGCCCGCGACAGCTACCTCAACATTCCGCAGATTCTGGCAGCCTGTGAAATCACTGGCGCCGACGCGGTGCATCCCGGTTACGGTTTCCTCTCCGAGAATGCACGCTTTGCGGAAATTCTTGAGGCACACGGCATCACCTTCATCGGCCCTACCTCAGAGCACATCCGTGTGATGGGCGATAAGATTCAGGCAAAAACCACGGCAAAAGAACTGGGTATTCCAGTCGTGCCGGGTTCTGACGGTGGTATCACTCCGGAAGATGACGTCCATGCAATTGCAAAAGAGATCGGCTATCCGGTTCTCGTAAAAGCAGCTGCAGGCGGCGGTGGTCGCGGTATGAAGGTCGCTCAGACCGCTGATGATCTGGACACTGCAATCTCAACTGCACGCTCTGAATCCAAAGCAGCTTTCGGCGACGATGCGCTGTACATGGAAAAGTACCTCGGCAAACCACGCCACATTGAAGTGCAGGTTCTGGGTGACGGTCAGGGCAACGCGATCCACCTCGGTGAGCGCGACTGTTCCTTGCAGCGTCGCCACCAGAAGGTATTCGAAGAGTGTCCTTCCCCAGCTCTGAACGAAGAGCAACGGATGGAAATCGGTGAAATCTGTGCAGAAGCGATGCGCAAGCTCAAGTATCGCGGCGCAGGTACTATCGAGTTCCTCTATGAAAACGGTGAGTTCTACTTCATTGAAATGAACACCCGTTTGCAGGTGGAACACCCTGTAACAGAAATGGTAACCGGCATTGATCTCGTGATCGAACAGATCCGCATCGCTGCAGGCTCTACCCTTTCCATCAATCAGGAAGATGTACGCTTCTCCGGTCACGCAATTGAGTGCCGTATCAACGCAGAACATCCTCTGACATTTGCTCCGTCTCCGGGCACCATCACCTACTACCACCCACCGGGCGGTCTGGGCGTGCGCGTGGATTCCGGCGTTTATCAGGGCTACAAAATTCCTCCACACTATGACAGCCTGATCGGTAAGCTGATCGTTCATGGCCGTTCTCGTGTAGAATGTATGATGCGTCTGCGTCGTGCTCTGAGCGAGTTTGTGGTTGATGGCATCAACACCACTGTTCCGCTCTTCACAGAGCTTCTGGACAACCAGGATATCGCCAACGGCGCCTATGATATCCATTGGCTGGAAAAGTTCCTGGAAGCGCACATTGCAGAACAGAACTCAGAAGAAAACTGAGGAGATTTAGGGAGGTCAAAAGCAGCCCAGCATGGAATTTAAGATTACCCCACAAATTCTGCTTAAAGCATACGCTTGTGGCATCTTTCCAATGGCTGAAACTGCGGATTCTCCTGATCTTTTCTGGATCGATCCCGAGCGGCGAGGTATCTTGCCGCTCGATTCATTTCACATCCCCAAACGGCTCGCACGAACCGTTCGCGCAGACAAGTTCATCATCCGCGCCTCCCGCAATTTCAAAGCTGTCATCTCCCACTGTGCAACCACCAATGCGGAGCGCAAGGAGACTTGGATTAATGCGGAGATCAGGAAGCTCTACACAGAGCTTTTTGCCATGGGCTATTGCCACACCGTTGAAGTTTATAACGCTTCTGACGAGCTCGTTGGCGGCCTTTATGGAGTATCACTCGGGGGAGCGTTCTTCGGCGAAAGCATGTTTTCTCTGGAGCGCGACGCCTCAAAGGTCGCGCTGGTCCATCTCTATGGACGCCTGCTCTATGGCAACTACAGGCTGCTGGACGCCCAGTTCGTGACAGAGCATCTGGAACAGTTCGGCGCCACTGAAGTTCCAAAAGAACAATACGGCAAGCTATTGGAAAATGCATTGATGGTGCATGGAGATTTCAACGCACTGCCGCAGGAAACCTCAGGCAAACTACTGCTTCAGATCATTGAGGACATGCGCCCAGACCCACCCAAAAACAAAAACGGCCTCCCGTAAGAGACCGCATCATCTTTATTGCAGGGTGGCAACAACCTTAGGCCGTGGCACCGGAATTTCGCCTGAAGAAACAAAGTCTTTACCAGCCAGCTCGTCCTCTTCGGAAACAAGCTCAACGGCAGGACCGGCATATCCTTCCGGCGGTGGAACGGATGTGGTCTTCTTACAGTTGATCAGCCAGATGTCATAGACGCTGTGCTCAACAGCATGAACGCCCGGGTTACTGGCGAACATCCAACCGCTGAAGATCCGGCGCACTTTGCTGTCCAGAGTCAGCTCATCAACCTCAATAAATGCAGTGGTTTGAGAGGCTTCTGTCAAGGGACGAGAGTTACACACGCGCGGTGTCACCTGCAGCGCACCAAACTGAACAGTCTCATCAATGTAGACATCAAACGTGGTAATACGGCCTGTGATTTTGTCGAGGCCTTTAAACACAGCAACTGGGTTATGAATTGGTGTCTGAGCTTGAGCAGGCAATGAGTAAGCTGCCCCACCAATCAACGCAGCGAGTGCGCAAGATGCAGCACGCCCAAGATATTTACGCATTGTAAAACCCATAAAACTTTCCAGCAGCTATTGATTCAATCGCCCAAGCTGTACAGGGCTTAGCACTGGAATGGCGCGGGGAAAAGGCCAGAACGAGGCAAACAGGCGGCAATCGCTGAGGAATCTCAGCTAACCCACAGGCGTTGCCCAGATGTCACGGTGGATTTTTATGGCTCACCTGCAAATTTTACTTAAATAACAAGGCGCCAATTTCCCAAATGGTCTTGTGTCACTGGTTTCATAGTACCTACTGCTGGCAACACCCGAGACCTTGATGCAACCACAGCAACAACGTGCATATCTAACCCAAGAACAACAGGCACAGAGCCTGAAGAGCCCACTTTGCGTTGGTTTGCGTTATTTATGCGTTGCACGCGTTTTTTCTGCGTTTCTTTGCGTTCTTATGTTTCTGGCACTCCCAAGCGAGGCCCCGGCCCAATCCCTCTACCAGAAGTACATCAAACAGCAGCAGAAGGAGATCCTGAAAGCGCCCTCCGAGAAGCCGGAGATGCCAGGCGATGAGAACGGCATGCCAGAGACCTTGCGCATGCCAGCAATGCCTCTGATGGAGTTCCGCGCAAAAGATATCATCGGGATGTTCCCCCTCGCCCCTGCCGATACCAGCTCCCCAAGGGCGACCCTCGACAGCTTCCTCGACATCATGGAGGAAACCAACCACCTCATTCAGGAAGCGTATGAGGAGAACACCGGCATGGGGGCGTTCTCCATGGAAACGCTCGGCATGAGCAAGAACCATGAGCGCCTGCAAAACAAGATCCACCTTGCCGAGATCCTTCTGGAGCGCGCCAGAGGCTGTTTTGACCTCTCCGGCCTTCCGAGCGCTACCAGACAGCAAACCTCTCTGGAGCTGGTTCTCCAGCTCAAAGAGATACTGGACCGCATCCCGCTGCCGCCGTTCCCAGATATCCCGGGAACCGCTGCTGGTACCTATGACTTCAATCAGGCTGGACTGGAGAATTCATGGACAATCCCGTTCACCCAGATCGTCATCACCAAGATGACAGAGGGAGCACAGCAAGGGGAATATGTCTTCTCAGCGGAAACCGTAGATCGGATTCCCGAGTTTTATGAGGAAGTGAAGAACCTTCCCTCCCGCTCCTCTATCCCGCAGGATCTCTACCACTTCTTTGCCAGCAGTCCGGGGCATCTGCTGCCTCCGGCATGGTTTTCACTGATTGAGAGCCAGCCTTCGTGGTTGCTGGAGCTTTACTACGGACAGGCCGTCTGGCAGTGGTTTGCACTGATCCTGATCACTGCTATTGCAGCAGCTATTCTGTTTGCCTTCATCAACGTCATGCGGCGCTTGCCGGATCGCAAGAAGCCGGTTCGCCGACAGGTGCTCAGCATCATCACCTCCAGCGTCATCGTTGGCTCCCTCATCTTCCTGCGTTATCTGGCCGACTATCAGATCAACATCGGCGGACCGGTCTTGCAGGTCTATGACCTGACCATCGAAACACTGGTCTGGATCGGCGCAGCTGTGATCATCTACAAAAGCCTACGCCTTCTGAGCGAACTGGTGCTTTTGAAAAATCGCGGCGCTCCCTCCATCGATCGCAGCATCATCCGCACAGCAACCCAGTTCTTCGCCATTATCTGCGCCCTTGTCCTGCTCACCTACGGCGCAACGCGACTGAACATCCCGCTCTACGGCATCATCGCCGGTATCAGTGTGGGCGGCCTTGCCATCGCCCTTGCAGCTCAGCCTACGCTGGAGAACCTGCTGGGCGGCCTGATCCTTTATGCAGACGGCATCGTGCGGGTTGGAGACTACTGCGAGTTCAACAAGATACGCGGACACGTGGAATCCATCGGCATGCGCTCCACCCGCATCAGAACCACCGATCGAACGCTGGTCACCATTCCCAACGCGGACCTTGCCAAGATGAACTTCATGAACTTCACGGCAAAGGATCACTTCCGCGTGGTCCTCAGGTTTGCACTTAAATACGACACCAGCGCCGAGCAGCTGGAAAGGCTGATCACCAAGATCAAACGCATGCTGGCCAAACATCCCCTCTCCCAACCAGACGCAGCAAAGGTGAGACTGGAGAACATCGACGAGAACGGCATCGTCATTCAGATCGAAGATAGCGTGCAGGCCGCGACCCGTGATGAGTATCTCGCCATTCAGGAAAGCATCATCATCCGCACCCTGAAACTCATTTCAGATGAGAACATCGAAGTCGCCCACCCCTTCGTCACAAACTACGGCGAAACCGGCAATCTCCAGATGCCCGAAAAAACCGTCGTGCCACCTGTAAAACCAAAACCCAAAGCCAAGGCTGAGACTAAGAAAGAGCCCAAGGCAAAAACGCCAAAGAAAAAGAAGGAACGAAAGAAGGCGAAAAAGGCTTGAACGAAAAACGCGGCCCCGAGGAGCCGCGTTTTGAATTTTGAAGAAGGATGTGAGCTTTAGCCCAGAGCTGCGAGGCGCTCCAGAGCGGCTTCCATCTTTTCCTTGCGCTCTGCAAGCTCTGCCACTTTTTCTTTTTCAGCAGCAACAACATCTTCAGGAGCTTTTGCAAGGAAACGCTCGTTTTCCAGCTTCTTGGAGATCTTGGTGAGTTCACCAACGATCTTGTCCAGAGACTTGCCTAGACGTGCCTTTTCCGCATCCAGATCAATAACACCAGCCAGCGGCAGACAAACAGTCGCTTCACCAACAACGATCTGAGCAGAGCCCTGCGGGATCTCATCAGCGGTGGTGACGCTTTCTGCACGTGCGTTCTTGATGATCGCAGCTTCGTGGATCGCCAAACGCTCTTTGGTCTGCTCAGAAGCACCGGAAAGCACAACAGGAACCTTCGCGCCCGCAGGAACGTTCATTTCAGAACGAACGGAACGGATCTGAACGATCATGTCGATCAGCCAGTTGATCTCAGCAGCAGCTTCCTCATCTTCACCAATCGGAGTTGGCCAGGAAGACAGCACCAGCATCTCATCACGCTTGGAGCCCGCAGTTTCAGCAGTACGCTGCCACAGCTCTTCGGTGATGAACGGCATGAACGGATGCAGAAGCTTCAGAATTTCGTCACGAACCCAAGCAGTGGTCGCACGAACTTCTTCCTTCGCCTCTTCATCATCGCTGTAGAAGATTGGCTTGGTCAGCTCAACATACCAGTCACAGAAGGTGTTCCAGACGAAACGGTAAGCACCACCGGCAGCATCATTGAAGCGGTACGTGTCAATTGCCTCGGAAACTTCGCGGATAGCGCGGCTGGTTTCAGTCACGATCCAGCGGTTCACAGTCTGCTTGACCAGAGCCGGATCAAAACCTTCAACCGCATGACACTCGTTCATTTCCGCAAAGCGGCACACGTTCCAAAGCTTGGTCGCAAAGTTACGGTAACCAGCAACACGGGAGGTCGCCAGTTTGATGTCGCGGCCCTGAGCTGCCATAGCGGACAGAGTGAAGCGCAGTGCATCTGCACCGTACTCTTCAATCAGCGCCAGCGGATCAATCACGTTGCCCTTGGACTTGGACATCTTAGCGCCCTTCTCGTCACGAACGAGGGCGTGGATGTAAACCGTGTCGAATGGCTCGGTCTTCATGTAATGGTTGCCCATCATCATCATCCGGGCAACCCAGAAGAAGATAATGTCAAAGCCAGTTACCAGAACGGACGTCGGGTAATAACGTGCCAGCTCTGCGGTTTTGTCAGGCCAGCCCATGGTGGAGAACGGCCACAGAGCAGAAGAGAACCAGGTGTCCAGAACGTCTTCATCGCGGTACATGGCAACAAAGTCAGCTTCACCTGCATCATGCGCAGCCAGAGCATCGTTCTGTTCCATCAGCTTAACAGGCTTGCCGTAAAATTCTGCAGCAGCCGCCAGAGCTTCTTCTTCAGTTTTTTCAACGAAGAACTTGCCTTCTGGGCCATACCACGCAGGGATACGGTGTCCCCACCACAGCTGACGGGAAATACACCACGGCTGGATGTTTTCCATCCACTCGTAATAGGTTTTATCCCAGTTTGCAGGAACAAACTTGGTGCGGCCTTCACGAACAGAAGCAATAGCAGGCTGTGCCATGGTCTTGGCATCAACATACCACTGATCGGTCAGCATAGGCTCAATCGGCACACCACCACGGTCACCATGTGGAACCATGTTCAGGTGGTCAACAACTTCATCCAGCAGGCCTTTTTCATCCAGCATGGAAACGATCAGCTTACGGGCAGCAAAACGCTCAACGCCTTCAAGCGCCTCAAGGGTCTTGGTCAGCTCGTCAGTCATCTCCAGACCGTCCATAAAGCCTTCTGCTTCACGCAGAACAATGTTGGCTTCACGGTCCA
The DNA here is from genome assembly GCF_057774105.1 of Pseudovibrio sp. SCP20. Lineage (NCBI taxonomy): Bacteria > Pseudomonadati > Pseudomonadota > Alphaproteobacteria > Hyphomicrobiales > Stappiaceae > Pseudovibrio > Pseudovibrio sp. SCP20. Next base: position 1,632,802 of record NZ_JBYMDH010000001.1, read on the forward strand.
TAATGGAGATCTGTGCCAGATCGTGGCGCTTACCAATGTCAAAGTCATTGAAATCGTGCGCAGGCGTAACCTTCATCGCGCCTGTACCGGTTTCAAGATCAACATAATCATCAGCAATGATTGGAATACGGCGGCCAACCAGCGGCAGAATGATATCTTTGCCCTGCAGCTCTTTAAACCGCTCATCATCCGGATGAACGATAACAGCCGTATCACCCAGCATGGTTTCCGGGCGAGTGGTCGCAATCACAATGTAATCGCGGGTCTCAAACTCGGTTGCCTTGCCTTCTTCATCAAATGCAACTGGGTGCTGGTAGGTCACACCATCCGCCAGCGGATAGCGGAAGTGCCACATGTTGCCCTGCATTTCCTTCTGCTCAACTTCCAGATCGGAAATCGCAGTCAGAAGCTTAGGATCCCAGTTCACAAGGCGCTTGTCCTTGTAAATCAGGTTCTCTTTGTAAAGGGAAACAAAGACTTCCAGAACGGCCTTGGAGAGGCCTTCATCCATGGTGAAACGCTCACGGGACCAGTCACAAGACGCACCAAGGCGCTTGAGCTGGTTGAAGATCATCCCGCCGGACTCACCTTTCCATTTCCAGACGCGCTCAACAAACGCTTCACGGCCAAGGTCACGGCGCGAGATGTTACCACCGTCAGCGGCCATCTGGCGCTCAACGACCATCTGCGTTGCGATGCCTGCGTGGTCCATACCCGGCTGCCACAGAACGTCGCGGCCGCGCATACGCTGGTAGCGAACCATAATGTCCTGCAGGGTGTTGTTGAGTGCGTGGCCCATATGCAGAGAGCCTGTCACGTTTGGCGGCGGAATCACGATTGAGTAGGTCGCAGCTCCATCTTCTGCGCCCGCACCTGCCTTAAAGGCGTCAGCCTGTTCCCAGGCTTCGTATATCCGCGGCTCAACAGAGGCCGCCTCATATGTTTTATCCAGCATACCTAAAAGCTCTTCCACTTATGGAGTTTGTCTGGTGTAAATCGGATGCACTCGCCTAAGTCAACCTTTCATGCAGTTACAGAGCATATTTGAGCGACAAATACCCAAACAGCCCACACCACAAACGGGTTTTGACAAGGTTTTCACAAAGGGAGTGATGAAGGCCGGGAGATGTGAGGGGAACTGAACGCCCCTCTCCCCGGTAAGTTATTTGCGTGAGATGCGATCGATCTCTTGGCGCACGAGCCGTTCCACCACACTTGGCAGATGTTGGTCGAGCCAGCTTTTCAGCATCGGGCGCAGCATCTCAGCAACAAGGTCCTCCAGCGTACGGGCGTTCTTGGACAGCACCGTGTTGGCAAGACCGTTAAAGGCATTGGACACAACCTGGTCTGTTGCCGTTGAAATCAGAGTTTCAGCAGGATCTTTTGCAGTAGCCGCCGCAGGTTCAAGAATGTCATCCTGTTCTGTACTGCTCAATCCAAAGGCTTCCGGTCCCGGCTGATCAAGAAACGCGATGTCACCACCGTCGTCCTTGTCCTCATCCGCAAGGCCTTCAACCATCTTCAAGGAGGAGGTTTCCTCTTCGATCTTCTCTTTTTGTGTCAGCTCAAGAACCTCAGGTTCTTCCACCTTCACCTCTTCAGGCTCAGGCGCCGGAGCTGGCTCCATTTCCGCTGGCGCATCGTCAAAGAGTTTATCCAGATCGTCCTGTGATAGTTCACGACCCGCGTCCGCTTCACTTAATGCAGCATCTGTCATTTGCTCTGCGCCACTCGCTTCGTCATCCGAAATAATTTTGCGGATCGAGCTCAGGATATCCTCCATGGAAGGCTCGTTACCTTGAGAAACAGCTCCCATGTATGTACTCCACTTCTAAACGCGTCTAATCCGCCGGCTTTCCGACTCAGTTCATTAATAAATACTTACTCAAATATAAGAGAAAAGCCGCCCCACCTGACAGCCACAGAACGGGCAAAACGCCAATTCCCACAAGGAAAACTGGTACCCTCGCAAATCCGGGCAACAAAAAAGGGAGCACAACCGGCTCCCTTCTTCAAAATTTCGTTTTATCAGAGGAACTTAACGTCCGTCCGGAGTCCGCAGACCAATCCACTTATCACGTACCAGACGGTAGTGTTCGGTTGGATCATAACGCGCACCAGTCAAGCCAAGATTGTCGTAATCCAGACGACCGATGGAGGACAGAACGGCATAAGCAGCAACCACACGGTCACGCTGTGCGGTCACGAGAGTAACACGCGCATCAACCAGATCACTCTGAGTATCCAGAACATCGAGCGTGGTACGCTGACCAACACGCTGCTCTTCAATCACACCTTCCAGAGCCAGACGAGCTGCAGCAACCTGCGCTTCAGCCGCTGTGATAGATGCGATGGACGCATTCAGCTGACCCCAGGAAGAAATCGCTTGTGCGCGAATGCTATCACGGGAGACATCAACGAGGATCTCTGTACGACCCAGATCTTCTTTTGCCTGACGAACAACGGAGTACTCACTACCGTTCTGATAGATCGGAACAGTAATACGTCCGAAGATAGAAGCAGTACGGGTTGGCTTGCCTTCTACACCTGGAAGATTTGTATCGTTATAAGATAACGTACCTTGCACATCCGCAGTCGGAAGCAGTACCCCCTCAGCGGTTTTTACAGCGAACTGCGCTGCATCAACCATGAACTGAGAAGACTGAATGGAAGGATGCTCTTCCTGACCAATAGAGATCGCTGAAGAAACAGTTTTCGGCAGCAAGCTGGTGATATTGGTGCGTGCGCTCAGATTTTTCGGGTCAATGCCGATCACCTGACGGAAAATAGCACGGCTTGTGTTCAGGTTTGCCAGAGAGGTGTTCAGCGCAGACTGCGCACGGGCACGACCGGATTCAGCCTGAGAAACATCAGTACGTGTGCCCTCACCCACATTAAAGCGGTCTTTGGAGGCACGAACTTGCTCTTCCTGGAATTTCAAATCGCTCCGGCGTAAAGAAACAAGCGCGGTGTCGCGAATAACATCCATATAGGCTGTTGCAGCCTGAAACAGAGCAGTCTGTTCTGCAAAACGCAAATCTTCACGCTGAGCACGAACAATAGATTCAGCCTGACGCGTAGAGTTCACTGTCCGGAAACCACGAAACAACGGCTGCGTAGCTTGCACGGACAGAGAATATTGGTTGTTACCACGGTAAACACCACGCGCCTCTTGCCACTGATAACCATAGTTACCACTGGCAATAATCGATGGACGCCAACCAGCCAATGCCTGCGGCACGCCTTCATCTGTCGCACGAAGCTGCGCGCGTGATGCGTTCAATGTCGGGTTATTCTGATAGGTGGCAGCCAATGCCTCTTTAATAGAGAGAGCATTCGCGCCTTGAGCACTTACAAGCAAGCCGACTACTGCAACTGCACCCGCTAACGTTTTTCGAGAAACCACTTTTAATGCCTCAAACAAGGGTCAATCTTACGAACCGCAAACCCAACACGTTCGCCGAAAGGTATAACTTATTCGGCGTTTTCCGAAACCGGCGATCAAACCGATTTTGGAAAAAAATAAATACTGCGACGAACCAGCAACATCTTATCCAGAAATCTAACTAGCCCGAATGCAGAATATCATTCCCCGGAGGCACACTAATAGAACCATTAAGATTTTACTACCGTTTTTTCGCCCAATGATTGAGACGTGGATATCTCTACATCACCAAAGCAAACGGCAGCAGCAGCCCGCAGTTCCTATTTTACCCCACCGGAGTTGGGAGTGCTTTAAACCTGCATGACCAGAAAACTGTAATTCACGTCACGAAAAGGTAAACTCATTTCAACTTTTCACAGAAAAACAAAAAAGGCGAAGGTTCCCCCTCGCCTCATTTCAACTCACTAAGCGTGAAGTCAATTAAAATTCAAAGACTTCCGGCTTCTCAAAGCCGGGCAGCGCACTTGCATGCGCGTTAAATGCAAAGCGTGAGCTCACATTACCGCCGGACTTGGTGTAAAGCTTCGCAACGCCTGCATTGCTTTCACCCTCAACCACAACCAGACGACCTTCGTCTTTCATCTGCGCAGTCAAAGCTTCCGGCAGCTGCTCAACAGAACCGTTGACCAGAATAACATCGTAAGGCGCGTCAGCCGCATAGCCCTTCGCCAGATCACCATCAATCACCGCTGCGTTTTCAATACCCAGCTGCTCAAGATTCGCAGAGGCAGCCTCAGAAAGCGCCACATCAACCTCAAGACCAACAACAGATTCAGCAAGGTAAGAAACAACCGCCACACCGTAACCAGAAGCAGCACCAACAACCAGAACAACGTCCTTGTCTGTAATGTCAGCCAGCTGAACAAGACGGCCAAAGATATGCGGCTTGAGCATTTTGCGCTCGCCGTTTTCATCTACGGACACATCTTCATCGATGTAAGCCAACTCCTGCTGGTTTTCCGGAACGAACTTTTCGCGAGGCACCTTCCCCATCGCACCAATAATGCGCAGGTCTGTAATATCATTGGTCCGCAGCTGATTATCGACCATCAGTGTTCTTTGTTCCGCGAAGTTGACCATCCTGTCCTCACTGTCTCGCAAGATTCTTTGGCTGAGAAATATCGCTCATGCTTCACAAACACAAGCTGCCACATCCGTAAAAATAAACAGTACCCTCTGTTGTTTTTCCATTTTTCAATTTTGCAATGCAAATATGAGCTTTTTCGGAGAAATTTGACGAAGGTCATGTGCAACTCAGAAATTCATGAACTCAGGTAAACCCCATAGATTTCGGTGTTTTACACAAGAGTGATACCAGAATTGAAATTGCCCGCTTGACTATCCGCCCCAAATATCAGAAAAGCCCTCTCACACCACACGGGGCCTCTTGGCGGAGTGGTGACGCAGCGGATTGCAAATCCGTGTACGCCGGTTCGATTCCGGCAGAGGCCTCCACTTTTCTTCTCCACATCGATAGTTCGACTAATCAGCGCGCTCTGCGCGAACAATGTCGCTCGCCTTCTCATAATACTGGCGGTGCGTCGATCTTTACGTGTCCGACCTCCCGATGATGGCTTGGCTTGCCGGTCAGTTTGCTTCTGAAATTCAGATAAGCCGTATAAATCTCCGATTGCCTGCCCTTGATGCCCGGCAGTGAGCGCGCGTCCAGCCCTGACCATGGAAAGTACGGTGAGCGGCGCAGATCTCCGAAAAGACCGAGACGAACACCCGGGCGTGTTGCAATGCCCCGGCGGTGGAAGCCGTGCGTATCCGCAATCACCAGCGTGTTAGCTGGCACCGCAAAACTCACGGGCTCGCCATATCCCAATTTGCGAATTGTCCTTTCACTTGCCCGGAATGAGCCCGCTGCATGCATGCCATCGCTATGATGAACTGCATCAAGGCTTTGATCGAACTCCCATTCCCGTCGTTCAGGCGTATAGCGATGAGAGCCCGGCACGTAATGAAACGGCCCATCTTCTGCCTCTACATCCTTTAAAAACAGCCAGCATTTGGAGGTGGCGTGGAAGGTATCAATGTGAAAATCCGTCTGCGGGTCTTTCTGTGTCTTGTCCAGATCCCACAAAACCGCATGCAAAAACAGGATTGGATCCGCATTATAAGAGGCCACATAACGCATCGCCTTTTGCAGGAACGGGTCATGAACCACCTGCTGCAAGCCCGGTAGGTCCTTTAAAACAGATGGCGGCAATCCGATAAACCGTGTCACCGTTTTCCCCTGCCGCATCTCACTTGCAGCAAATTCGCGAGTGGCAATCTCGTCCTGAACCCGTTTCAAAACTTCAGAAGGCAGGAAATTCTCTTTCACCAGATAGCCATTGCGATGGAAGAACTGCCGATCGTCATCATTCAGGTAATGCGCCATCTGTCTCCGGCGCAGAGCCGCCATCCGCTCTGCCCAGGCAACGCGTTTGAGATAAAACCCGCGCTCATTCAGCCAGCGACTGCCGATAATTGGGTTCTTTTTGAAGGACTTCTGCCCCATCAATGCATCAACAGCCCAGATCGGACCCTTCAGAATTCGCAGCACATCCATCCCCTTCACGACCTCAAACACCACAGAACCTGTGCAGTACCCGGTACTCTGCGTTTCCGCGCAAGCATTTGCCAATTAAACTCAAGTGGCATGCGATTGCAGCACGGCTGATTTAAGGGGCAGCTTTCTATGAGCGATATAACTGACACATCAAAAAAACGCTCTGCGCCCGCACGTCGAAAAAAGAGACGGCGCAAGGCGGAGTTTGCCTCAGAAAACGAAATGTGCGCCCATTTCATCAGCAAGCTGCCAGAGGAATGGATCGCCTACCCTGAATGGGGCAACTGGGATATCCTTCTCGTCAGAAAGTCAGACGGTTTTCAAGTCGGTATAGAAGCCAAACTGCGCCTCAATGCCAAAGTCATTTCACAGTCCGCTGAAACCGCCTATCAGGCAGATAAACCCGGCCCGGATTGCAGAGCGATCCTGATCCCGAAAGGCTCAAATCTGGATTTCCAGCCCGTCTGCAACATTCTGCAGCTGCAAATCATTGAGATTGAGAGCGAAACCTCCAAAAGCCCGAGCACGGTCAATTGGTATCGCCCCAAACTGCCAAATCCGGATCGCGCGTCACCAGCTGGCAACTTCAAGGAGTTCTATCCCCTTGAACGGCTGGAACTGCCGGAGGTTATTCCTGTTGTTGAAGCCGGCAAACCTGCGCCAATCAAGCTGACACCATGGAAAATTAAAGCCATCAAGCTGGATGTCATCTTAAAAAAGCATGGCGTCGCCACCCGCAAGCTGTTCAAGGCCCTCAGCCTCAACACCACCCTCTTCCTCTCCTCTGGCAACGGCTGGATGCAAAAAGGAAACGCACGTGGGGAATGGCTGCGCGGCCCCAACTTTCCAGATTTCCGCGTGGGCTGCGAAGAAAACTACGACGAATTGGAAAAGCGCTACAAAACGTGGTCCAAAACCCTGCCGATGGACGACATCATCAAACAGGCAGCGACAGAAGAAGAACCTGTCGCGTAATCAGCACCAATACCCACGCCAAACAACACAGTTTCGCTTTACCCAAAAAGCTGCTACCTTACCCTTAGGTAAACCTAGCATCTGGGAGGGAGCGATGGTTTTCAAAACACGGGATCAAGCAGGCAATACCACCACATACAAGGACGCAAAGCGCTATTACTGGCTGATTGCCTATGCCAGCAGCAGCGTCACGCTGATCACGGTCGCGCTCTATGCCTACACGCTGGCCACTGCAACACTCTTCATCCCTCTCATTTACTTTTTCATCGTCATCCCAGGTCTGGACGCCTTGATCGGCGAAGATCCTTACAATCCACCTGATGACGTGCTCGCCCAAATGGCAGAAGATCCGTACTACAGTCGCCTGGTCCGCTGGCTGGTCCCTTATGCATGGATCAACCTATTTGCAGGTGTCTGGCTTGTTGGCACTTACGATCTTCCACTTTGGCTAATTGCCCTCTTCGCCTTTGGCAAAGGCCTGTTCGGCTCTGGCACAATCATGCTGGCTCATGAGCTTGGCCACAAAACCAACAAGACAGATCAATGGCTGGCCAAACTGGCGCTGGCGGTGGTTGGGTACGGCCATTTCTGCATAGAACACAATCGCGGCCACCACGTGCATGTTGCAACACCGGAAGACCCGGCAAGCGCACGCATGGGAGAAAGCATCTACGCCTTTGCCCTACGAGAAATCCCGGGCGCGTTTGTGAGAGGCTGGCAAAACGAAAAGGCTCGTCTCAATCGCAAGGGCCTTAGCACATTCTCACTCCAGAACGATATCCTGCAAGGCTATGCCATCACCCTGATTGTCTTTACCATCTGCACAGCCTTATTCGGCTGGAAGGTCCTTTTCTTACTGGTAATTCAAAGTGTTGTGGCCTGGTACGGCCTGACACAGGCCAACTATGTGGAGCACTACGGCTTGCTGCGTCAGAAGGATGAAAATGGCAAGTATGAGCGCTGCCAACCGCGCCATTCATGGAACACCAACCACATTTTTTCAAACCTCAGCACCTTCCATCTGCAGCGCCATTCAGACCATCACGCCAATCCTCTGCGCCCCTATCAAACGCTGCGAAACTTCCCTGATCTGCCCAGCCTGCCAAGCGGCTACCCCGGCTGCTTCGCTTTAGCTGCAATCCCCTCACTCTGGTACAAAACCATGGACCCCAAAGTGCTGGAATGGGCTGGCGGTGACCTCAACAAGACCAATCGCGTTGATGGCTATGAACCAATGGGAGTATCTGCTGCCAACACCTGTTGAAACCGGCAGAATTCCGCAGCGATTCATAGCATTCGCAAGGGCACCCCGCTAAAACATATGAGCAAGTTTGAGCGGGGTACGACCAATGCAACATGGTGGAGATCTTTCAAAGGCAATCGCCCAGTATGGCGGCACGCCTGAGGACTGGCTGGACCTCTCCACCGGCATCAATCCCGTGGCCTATCCGGCAGCAGAACACATCACCTTACGCGGCTTGACTGAGCTGCCAACGGAAGGCGCTGAAACCACGCTACTGGAAGCTGCAAGAACAGCTTATCGCGTCCCATCTCAGAGCGGCATTACAGCAGCCCCGGGGACACAGGCGATCATCACCGCCCTCCCATCTCTGCTCGGTGCGAACTCTTCCATCTCAATCGTCAGCCCCACCTATTCTTCCCACGAAGAAAGCTGGCAACAGGCTGGCGCTGATGTCCAAAAAATTTCCGCATCAGAGGCTCACAAGGCTTCGACCCAGCATCTGTTGCTGGTGAACCCGAACAATCCCAACGGCCATATCTTCACAAAAGAAGAACTCCTTCAGCTGGCAGAAAACCAGCAAAAGGCAGGCGGTTATCTGATTGTCGATGAAGCGTTCATGGACCTTTACCCGGATGCCTCAATCATTCCGGAGCTGGATGATCAGCCGATCCTCGCCTTACGCAGCTTCGGCAAGTTCTTCGGCCTCGCCGGTGTCCGTCTGGGCTTTCTGATAGGCCCAAAAGCGATTACAGCAAAACTGCAAAGCCAGCTTGGCAGCTGGGCCGTCTCCGGTCCTGCACTGGATATCGGCAGCGCAGCCCTTTCCGACCTGCGTTGGCAAGACGAAATGCGCACCTTTCTAAAGACAGAAATGGAAATCTTCAGCGCATCCCTGCAGCAGCTGAACCTGCCAATTGTCGGCCAAACAGATCTATACATTCTGATCGACCACCCAAACGCTCACGCATTGCATAAAGCACTGGCAAAGCAGCACATCTGGGCCCGCGTATTTGACTACTCTCCAAGCTGGATGCGCCTCGGCTTATCCGCCGACAAAGCCGCCCGGCAGAGGTTAACAGCCGCACTGAAACAGTCTCTGTCAGCGATCGAAAACCATGCTGTTCTTTGAGGATACGCTTTGGATCGTTCTGCTTGCGATCCTGCTGGATGCCGTGATTGGTGACCCAAACTGGCTCTGGTCCAGACTTCCGCATCCGGTCACGTTGTTTGGCAAGCAGATTTCCCAATTGGAAAGCTGGTACAACAAAACAAGTTTCTCAGCAAAACGACGCAAAACTAACGGTGTCATAACACTACTAAGCCTGATTGCCACAGCAGGTATCGTAGGCACCCTCCTCCAAACGACTTTGGAAGGAAGCGTCTTAGGCAACATCCTGCTGGCCTTGATCGGCATGACGTTGATCGCTCAAAAGAGTCTTTACGAACATGTCGCCAGAGTGCGCGATGCATTGAGGTACTCCGGTCTGACTGAAGCACGCGAACAGGTCTCTATGATCGTCGGTCGCAATCCGGAGTATCTGGATGAAGCTGGCGTCAGCAGAGCCGCGATTGAATCGTGTTCCGAAAACTTTTCAGATGGAGTGGTCGCGCCCATTTTCTGGTTCGCCGTGTTAGGCCTGCCGGGCCTGCTCATCTACAAAGCCGTCAACACCGCGGACAGCATGATCGGCCATAAAAACGAAACCTACGAAGACTTTGGCTGGGCCTCAGCCCGATTTGATGACCTGATCAACCTGCCAGCCTCACGCCTTTCCGGCCTACTCATCGTACTTTCTGCATTCATTTCAGGCCGTGCTTACAAAGCTGCCTTTACCACCATCATCAGAGAAGCAAAGAACCATCGCTCCCCCAACGCAGGTTGGCCAGAAGCAGCTATGGCAGGTGCACTGGGCATCGCTCTGGCAGGCCCCCGCCAATATACAGAGTATCGCGTAGAAGACCCCTTCATGAACGCCAGTGGCCGTAAAGCAGCAGATGCAGATGATATCGACGGCTCACTCAAACTCATGGGCATCTCCTGCGCCCTGTTGGTTCTGCTCATTGCTGCAATCGCGTGGTTCATCTAAACCCGCGACTGAGCAATCTCCCAAAGCGCATCCAGATCAAGATGCTTTTCCAGATGGTCTGCCAACGCGTCGAGAGCTTGCTCCACGCGGTGCTCATAGCCCAACTGCGAGGCAGCACCGAAGCCCTTCAGGAAAGCAGCTCGAAACGCATCAGAGCCAAAGATGCCATGTATGTAACAACCTGAAATCAGGCCGTCTTTCGAGATCGCACCATCCACATGATCGCCCAGATCAACAAAAGGCCGCGCACAGTCAGGCCCAGATGTCCGCCCCACATGGATCTCGTAGCCGGTTACAGCTTCACCGCTTGGAATATGCCGCCCGGTCTTCTCTGTGGTTTCCTTGTGAGGTGTCAGAACCGTCTCTACGTCCAACAAACCAAGACCATCAATAGACCCCGCCTCACCTTCAATCCCTTCCGGATCAGCTATGGTCTTGCCCAGCATCTGATAGCCACCGCAAATGCCAAGCACCTGACCGCCACGACGAACATGGGCGTATAGATCAATGTCCCACCCCTGAGCGCGGAAGAAGGCCAGATCGCCAATGGTGGACTTGGTGCCCGGCAGCAAAACCACATCCGCATCAGCTGGCAACACCTCGCCCGGCAGCACAAACTCCAGCGAAACATCGGCTTCCATTCGAAGCGGGTCCAGGTCATCAAAGTTGGCAATACGGCTGATGACGGGAACGACAACCTTCAGCTTGCCGCGACTGGTACTCTCTGAAAGGTCCAGCGCATCTTCCGCTGGCAGATCCATCACTTGCGGGAACCATGGCACTACGCCGTTGCAGGGCCAGCCGGTTTTGTCCTCAATAGCCGTCACACCTGAATCAAACAGTGAGGGTTCGCCTCTAAACTTATTGATCAAAAACGACTTTATGCGTTTCACCTCATCAGGTTCCAGCACCGCATGTGTGCCCACCAACGAGGCAATGACGCCGCCGCGGTCGATATCCCCGCACAACACCACCGGGATATCAGCAGCCTCTGCAAACCCCATGTTGGCGATATCCCCGCTGCGAAGGTTGATCTCTGCAGGCGATCCAGCCCCTTCCACCAGAACCAGATCAGCCTTTGATTCAACTTCAGCAAAACTCTCCATAACATACTGGATAAGCGTGCCTTTTTGCCGACCAAACTCCGCACCGCGCAGCGTTCCAAACCGCTTGCCTTGCACAATCACCTGAGAGCCACTGTCGCTTTCTGGCTTCAACAGCACAGGATTCATATGCACGCTTGTTGCAACTTTGGCCCCGCGCGCCTGCAGCGCCTGCGCACGCCCGATTTCCCCGCCATCGGCAGTAACGGCGGCGTTGTTGGACATGTTTTGCGGTTTGAACGGCTGAACGGAAAGGCCGCGGCGGGTGAAAGCGCGGGCCAATCCGGCCACAAGAACGCTTTTGCCCACGTTGGAACCCGTGCCCTGTATCATCAGGGCTGGCTTTCTTATCCCCTTGTCTGGTGAAGGCACGATTTAAAACTCAATCCCTTCCTGCGGCTTCACGCCAGAGCGGAACGGATGCTTGATCTGCCCCATCTCAGTCACAAGATCCGCAATCTCAATCAGCTCATCCTTGGCATTACGACCAGTGATAACCACATGAACATCCTCAGGTTTTTCATCACGCAGGTACGCAACAACCTCTTCAAGCGGAATGTATTCGTAACGCAATACAATGTTCAGCTCATCCAGCAGAACCATCTTATGTTCACGAGAGCTGATCAGCTCTTTCGCTGCATCCCAGGCAGCTCGCGCAGCAGAGATATCCCGCTGACGGTCCTGCGTTTCCCACGTAAAGCCTTCGCCCATGCGCTTGATGGTGACAAGATCGGAGAAGCGGTCCAGCGCCATGCGTTCGCCGGTCTCTAACCGGCCTTTCACGAACTGCACAACAGCAACTTTATGGCCGTGCCCAAGGCTGCGGAAGATCATGCCGAAACCAGCGGTGGACTTGCCTTTCCCCTTTCCGGTATGGACGATCAGCAATCCCTTCTCGATAGTTTTCGTCGCCATGATCTTGTCACGCGCAGCTTTCTTCTTGCGCATCTTTTCCGCGTGGCGGGCGTCCAGATCTGCTTCACTCATGTCTGTCTTCGTTACCATGTTATTCCCCTCCATCCATGAGTGCGCGTCGCAACTCTAACAAATCATCATAGGCGCTGTTTCGTTTTGGCACCCACATATCTCGTTGAATGACCTCTAAAAATCGCTCGGTCATTTCCAAAAGCGCTGCGGAATTCTTCTCCGCAATAAAGTCCCGCACCTCATCATCATAAAGATATGCATCATAGAGCTGATCGAAATGATGGTGCGAAACGGCATTGGTTGTCGCCCCAAAAGCAAAAAGATAATCCAGTGTCGCCGCCATCTCAAAAGCACCTTTATACCCGTGGCGCATGACACCGGCGATCCATTTTGGATTGGCAGCTCTCCCCCTGACAACCCGCCCGATTTCTTCCGAAAGCGTGCGAATGACAGGACGTTCAGGGCGGGAATGGTCGTTGTGGTAGATGTGTGGAGCATCGCCTTTCAGCGTTTCAACCGTCGCCGCCAGACCACCCTCGAACTGATAATAGTCATCAGAATCAAGGAGATCGTGCTCTCTGTTGTCCTGATTGTGAACCACTGCATCAGCTTGGGAAAGGCGGGTGACCAGATCTTCTTTGGCTTGCTCGCCTGACCTAGATCGGCCATAGGCATAGCCGCCCCATTCAAGGAAACTCTCCGCAAAATCAGCGCGCTTATCCCACAACCTCTCATCAATCAAAGCCTGCAGGCCAGCCCCATAAGCCCCTGGTTTACTGCCAAAAATCCGAGTAGACGCCCGCTTGCGCGCCTGCCCTTCATCAACGCCTTTGGCCAGTAATCCGCCAAGCTCAGTTTGGTACCGCGCCGCTAAGGGATTGGCATCTTCCGGTTCATCCAACTCTGAGATCGCAGCAACAGCAGCATCGAACAGATGTATGAGTTGCGGGAACGCATCGCGAAAAAAGCCGGAAATTCTGAGGGTTACGTCAACTCGGGGGCGCTGGAGTTCAGAAAGCGGAACAATCTCGAATCCCGTGACGCGGCCAGAGGCCTCTTCCCACACCGGACGGGCACCAATCAGAGCCAGTGCCTGAGCGATATCATCCCCACCGGTGCGCATATTTGCCGTTCCCCAGCAGCTCATGGCGATGCTTTGCAGCCACTCCCCGTGATCCTGAAAATGACGTAGTATCAATGCGCTAGCGCTTCTCTCACCCAGCTTCCAGGCAACCTTTGTGGGAACGGAGCGAACGTCAACAGAATAAAAGTTACGCCCGGTCGGCAACACGTCAGGACGACCACGGGACGGCGCACCTGACGGCCCAGGGAGGACAAACCGGCCCGCAAGGGAGGATAACACCCCCTTTACCTCAGCAGCGCCAGACGCATCCACATTGCGTGCAATCTCTTGGCTCAACGCCTCCAACACCGCAGAAGTCGCTGTAAACTCTGAAGGAACCGCCCGCGCACCAGAAACCAGCTCAAGCGCCAGCGCTTCCAGCCGCTCAACCGTGTCCCCGCAGCTGCGCCATGGAGCCTCTAACAGCTCCTGCAAAACCATTGGCCGCGCACTTTCCCATGCCTGCTCAAATGCACAGTCCAGCGGATCAAACCCAGCCAGATTCAAATCCTCAGCAAGTGCGCGTAACAGACTGTTCTCATGAGGCTTTTCACCACGCGGCACGCGTAGCAAGGCCACCAGCAACTCTGCTCGCTGCTCGCCCTTAGGAGACTGCCCAAGAATGTGCAGACCATCACGGATTTGAAGCTCTTTCAGGTCACAAAGATAGGCATCCAGCCGCGCCAGACGGGTGTCCTCATCCATATCGGAAGTCAGACCGATATCCTTGTCCATACCCTCACGGGCAGCAACGCCAAGTATCTCTTTTCCAAGTGCTTTCAGGCGGCGATGGTCCACGCCAGCCGCGATGTAATACTCATCCAGCAGCGCTTCCAGCTCCAAAGCGGAGCCGTGGCTTTCAGCGCGGGCCAGCGGAGGGGTAAGATGATCAATGATCACCGAGGATAACCGCCGCTTGGCCTGAGAACCCTCACCGGGGTCGTTGACGATGAAAGGATAGATGTTCGGCACCGGCCCAATCACCGCCTCCGGATAACAAGCCTCTGATAAGGCTAATGCTTTTCCGGGCAGCCATTCAAGGTTGCCGTGTTTGCCAAGGTGGATAAGTGCGTCCACCTCAAAGCTATCCCGCAGCCACATGTACCAGGCGAGGTAATGATGCGGCGGAACCAGCGCCGGATCGTGATAAGTCTCTTTCGGATCAATGTTGTAGCCGCGTGCAGGCTGAATACCGACGGTCACATTGCCATAAGTCTTGAGCGCCAGCTGGAACGACCCGTCCAAAACATGCGGATCATCCTCTGGTGCACCCCAGCGTTCCTCAATCCCCTCACGCACCGCCAAAGGCAGCTGAGAAAACAACTGCTTATAACGCTCCAGCGGCAACTCTTCCCCGCCTTTGCGTTGGTTTGCGTTGCTAAGTGCATTGGTAGGACCAGCCAGCAGATCCTCTATCAACGCTTCAGAAGAACCAGGCGCATTCTCAGCAACGCCATAACCTTCTGTTTTCATGGCAGAAAGAAGATGCGCGCAGGAAGCAGGCGTATCGAGCCCCACCCCGTTTGCTATACGCCCATCCTTGTTGGGATAGTTTGCGAGCACTATGCCAACTTTGCGCTCGATTGCGTTTTTGTGTTTCAGCCGCGCCCAATTGGCCGCCAGTGTCGCCACAAACTGCACCCGGTCCGGTTTTGGTACAAAACGAACAAGCGAACATTGTGTTTTGGTATCACGGCCACCTTCTTCCTTAAACGAGATCGCCCGCGTTAAAAGACGGCCATCAATTTCCGGCAGCACAACATGCATAGCAAGGTCACGCGGGGATAAGCCCTGATCACTCTCCGCCCAGCCCTCTTCAGAGGAGGACGACAGCACAATCTGCAGAACGCATGCACCTTTATTGTCCAGCACCGTGCCGGAATGAACAGCCCCTGCGTTTGATAGGGCAAAGGCCGTGGCGTTCAGAACCACATCAGGCGGGCACTCTTCAAACACGCTGGAAACAACTGCCGCGCATTCCGCCTGTTTCAGGCTCGCCACATAAAGCACAAGCGGATTAATCCCCTGTGCCTCTAGCTCATGACATAATGCCTGTACTGGCTCTATCGCCCCGCTTTGATAAAGCGCCCGATAAAACACGATGGCTGCAACAGGACGGCTCGGGTCTTTCCAGCTCGCCTGCACATCATCCAATGAAGGAAGCGAATGCCCTTGCAACATCAGCCCGGCCCGCGGCAACGCCATAGGCTCAGAAGGCGCTTCAACAGGCAGCTCGGCAATCTGCGCCGCATAAAGCAAAGCACCGGAAAGGTTCTCCGCGCCACCTTCAATCAGATAGCGCCACAACATCTGCGCAGTTTCCAGCGGCACGGTGGAGCGTTTGGCAAGCTCCTCATCCCACTTGTCATCCCCCGGCAGCAGAACCAGCTTCACACCTTCAGCACGGGCGACCGCTTCCAGCCGCTCAACGCCGTAGCGCCAGTATTCAACGCCGCCCAACAGGCGCACCACCACAAGTTTTGAGGCTTGAATGCACTGCTCAATATAAAGGTCAACAGAGTACGGATGGGACAGCGCCAGAAAACTGGCAAGCCGCAGGGAGTAGCCCTCATGCTGGGCATGGGCCGCCGCAAGGCCAGCAAGCTCTGTGTCCGCTGCGCTTAAAAACACAACATCCGCAGGCGTCTGCCCCAGATCGACAGCCTCTTCTCCATCATCCAATCGGCGTGATTGCCCAACAAGTACGTGCATCAGGCAGAAACCAACTCAAATTCACTCAGCGCAGCATTCACACTGTGCTTGTCCAATCCTGCAAGACCAATCACAACCAGCTTGGAATGGCTTTCACTGCCAGCCGCAAACCAGGCTTCCACACGTGGGCCAACCGCCTGCACCAGCACCGGCGCCACTTTGCCTTCCACCACCACACTGCCTTTAATCCGCAGCACGCCGGAAACCTTCATGGCCGCCTCCACCTGAGCTTTCACCTCCTCAATGGAGGCAAACCGGCGGGTTGGCAGCACAAAGCTCTCAAAGTCATCATGGGAATGATCGTGATGATGATGGTGGTCGTGGTCGTGGTCGTGGTCGTGGTCGTGGTCGTGGTCGTGAGCATGCTGCGCTTCATGGTGAGAAAGACGCAAGTCCATATCATCCTCAGCCCCGGCATCCCGGCCCAGCAGAACATCCAGCGCCAGCTCTCCATGAGAGGCAGCCACAATCTCAACCCCATCGCGCAAACGACCACTGATGGTCGCCTTCACAGCGGAAAGCTCTTCCTCAGTCAAAAGATCAGCTTTGGAAAGCACAACAAGATCGGCGCAGGTCAGCTGGTCAGCAAACAGCTCCTCCACCGGGCTTTCGTGGTCCAGCGCCTCATCTGCAGCACGCTGCGCCGCAACCGCTTCTTCATCAGAAGCAACCTTGCCAGCAGCAACAGCAGGCGCATCCACCACAGTCACCACACTATCAACGGTGACGCGCGGTTTCACGGAAGGCCAGTTGAACGCCCGCACCAAGGGCTGCGGCAGCGCCAGACCAGAGGTTTCAATCACGATCACATCCGGTGCCTGCTCCCGCTCCAGAAGCATTTCCATAGTTGGCAGAAAATCATCCGCCACCGTGCAGCAGATGCAGCCATTGGCCAGCTCCACCACCTCATCCGCAGAACAATCCGGATCAGCACAGCCATTGACCAGCGATCCATCAAAACCCATCTCGCCAAATTCGTTGACGATGAGCGCAATGCGCTTGTCCTGAGCCTTCATCAAAAGGTTGCGGACCAATGTGGTTTTTCCGGCACCCAGAAAACCAGTGATAATGACGGCAGGAATTTTTTTGGAAGGCGCAGCAAAAGAAACAGTCATAGGGAAATCTCCGGAAAAACAGCAGGCTTCAGCTGCAACGGTTGACCGGCAGCAACAAACATCACGTAGTGGCAAAACTCAGCGATACGCTGGTTGAGGCGCCCGGCCTCATCACGAAAGGCGCGGGCCATGGCGTTTTCAGGCACGATGCCCATGCCCACCTCATTGCCAACAAACACAACGGGGCATGGCAAATCGGAGAGCACAGCACGCAGCTGTTCAAGCTCAACGCTCCAGTCCCGCTCGGCATGCATAAGGTTGGAAAGCCAAAGCGTCAGGCAATCAACGAGGATGGCGCGCTCCGCATGGGCATGCTCTTTCAGCACGCGCACAAGCTCCAGCGGCTCCTCAACAGTGTCCCAAAGGTCGCCCCGCTGCATCTTATGATGCGCGATACGTTCCTCCATTTCACCGTCAAAGGCCTGGCCTGTCGCAATATAAGTCGGGCGTCGCCCGCTGCTTAAAACCAGCTTTTCCGCATATGCGCTTTTCCCGGAACGAGCACCGCCCGTTACGAGACAATGACGAACGCAAAGGTCGCCGCTCTGTTCAGCCATCTGGGTTAGCTGATCAGCAAGCGCGTGGAAGCCGAAGCTTCACTCAAAGAATATGAAAGTACAGCAGCTGTCTCGCACGGAAACAGGGAAATATGTGTCATGAGCACCTCTCGCCGTCCACCCGACAGCAGTCCTATGTCAAATCATATCTCCAGCCGGTCTCCTGGCTTGCGGCTCTGTCGATCACAGCCCCTTCCCAGCCTCCAAAAAGGCCAGTGGGATTATCGCAATGATCTCGCCGCTCACAGTTGCGGGGGCAGCTGCGGCTTACTTCCATATATATGGAACCGCATTCCCGTTTAATCCTTCCGCCTGAAAGCCTCGGCACAGACGAAAAGAAACTGGAGTTCTGGGCTTAAGTGTGGGGCGCAATCAGCTCCCCTGTCAATTGTCTTTGTGAGGATTCCAACATCACCGGAAAATCAAACCCGCAAAATCCGCGGTTTTTGGAGATTTCTGGCTAACCCCCTTGGATATCTCAATAAAAAAAACGAGAAACTGTCCACAAATCGAAAAATTCCTAAAAAACGACTTGGCAAACACACCATGCCTCTGTAAAAGCCTCCTCACGCAAACGGCGAGGCAAACTCGCAAGGGTGTCATGATCCCCGGTAGCTCAGTGGTAGAGCAAGCGGCTGTTAACCGCTTGGTCGCTGGTTCGAATCCGGCCCGGGGAGCCATCCTTTCTCGTTTGCAGCCATAACGGCAAGATCATCGTGATCCCCGGTAGCTCAGTGGTAGAGCAAGCGGCTGTTAACCGCTTGGTCGCTGGTTCGAATCCGGCCCGGGGAGCCACTTTTCTTGATTGCAGCCAAATGGCGAGGACATCGTGATCCCCGGTAGCTCAGTGGTAGAGCAAGCGGCTGTTAACCGCTTGGTCGCTGGTTCGAATCCGGCCCGGGGAGCCATCCTTTCTCAAAATTCCCCTCTCCTTTAAATCAGCGTTTCATCTCACAGAATTCGTACGCGTGCGTCTAACCCTACAATAATAAAAACAGTGGGTAGAAAACCATGTTCACGCGCAGCGAAACCGCAGCACTGGCAAGTGCCGCAGGCCGAAGAAACGGAGTCCATCTGGGTAGAACTCTCTTCCGCACAAAAGCGGAGGCACTCCATTTCGCGGCAAAACTCACCCTGATCCTGCATATGGCGACCAACTAGCCGAGCGACGCCTCCCCAAATTATCGGGGAGTTCATAAGCAGGGAGAGCTGTGCATATCACGCAGCACTTAAAACAGCCCGTATCAGGCAGATGCACCCCACACAAAAGGGGCAGAAATGAAGCGCTGTTCTTTCAAAAGCTTAAGCCACTTGAAAAAATAAGTGATTTTTTTGCCAATGAGAGAAACTGAGATGCTCATCACAGTTCTCTCCATTTTGTATAGCAAATCAACACAATGAAAATTTTACATAATAGCAATTAAATAACCTGAAAGTATAAATACGCGAAACATAATTTATATACAATTATTATGGCATAGATACTCTAAGTAAATACGTATACCTCTAATGTATCTGGTGCGAATTATCATAGTCACTACTTCGTGATGACTGTGTTACTGCACACAATAAGGCGCCCCCTCTGGGAAAGTTGCTGCGTGAAAGTCAGGGAGCCATCAATGAGTAGTCTGTTTCCGCTGTGCGGTCTGCCGCACGTCTTGAATTTTCGCTTCGCAAAATCTGGTCTTCTTGCTGCCTGTCTCGCTGCGCCGCTTACGCTGGCTGCGCCTGCACTGGCAGAAACATCTCCTGCAACGGACCCGGCCACACCTTCCGGCCCGCAGCTCATTGATAAATCCGAGGACGGCAACACCTACGCCATGCCAGAGGACTATCTCGCCGTCACCGTCGCCCCCCCACCCAAAGCCCCTTATGCCGAC
Organism: Pseudovibrio sp. SCP20; assembly: GCF_057774105.1. Taxonomy (NCBI): domain Bacteria; kingdom Pseudomonadati; phylum Pseudomonadota; class Alphaproteobacteria; order Hyphomicrobiales; family Stappiaceae; genus Pseudovibrio; species Pseudovibrio sp. SCP20. The sequence goes on from NZ_JBYMDH010000001.1 coordinate 1,652,526, forward strand.
CCGCTGGAAAGTGATCTGTCCATCTGGGTGGGTGAAGTGGAAATTCAGGGTCGCAAAACCTTGTGGGTCGAGCTGATCGATCAACACGGCGAAGTCATTTACAACTCCGAAGTCCAGCAGAACGAAACCCATCTCCTGCCAGATGGCAGGGCCATTGCGGTGACCGTGATGCAGCCAGACAGCCACAGCAAAGCCATGCAGTCGGCTGCTCTGAAGAAGGACCAGTCCCGCGTACCAACGGATGAGCGCTTTGTGGTCACCCGCAAGGAAGCTTTTGCCCCAGCGTTGGATACGCAGGTGAACCTGCTGGAGGTGCAGCCTGTTCCAGAGGAAGTCCATAATTCTTTCATGCTCCGCGCAGGAGAGAATGGTGAAATCCTCTGGAAGGCAACCAAAGACGCCATCTCATGGCTGGAAAGCAGATCCTGACAGGAACCAGCTGCGCGCAAATCGATACTCTCTCAAATCGCATTTAGCGTGCATATTCGAACCGCACACACCCCGTGAGCAATTTTATTCTCCTACGGAAGCCCGAGGAGAATAATATCCTAGTCTAACGCACCCTTTGGCAGCCCATTTCTTGTTCTTGCCGGGCCAGCACAGTAGCGTGGTCTCAAAAGGGGTCGAATACCCGCATTCTGAAATTTATCCTGATACGAGTTATTTGAGAGACACTATGGACACGCGCGCCTCTGCCATCGAAGCTATCGGCAACACCCCCCTCATTCGCCTCAAAGGCCCTTCTGAGCGTACCGGCTGTGAAATCCTCGGCAAAGCTGAGTTCATGAACCCGGGCCAGTCCGTCAAGGACCGCGCTGCGCTCTTCATCATCCGTGATGCTGTCAAACGCGGCACCCTGAAGCCAGGCGGCATCATTGTGGAAGGCACCGCAGGCAACACCGGCATCGGCCTCGCACTGGTCGGCAACGCACTGGGCTACCGCTCTGTCATCGTCATTCCCGAGACCCAGTCTCAGGAAAAGAAAGACATGCTGCGCATTGCAGGTGCTGAGCTGATCGAAGTTCCGGCGGTTCCTTACAAGAATCCAAACAACTACATCAAAGTCTCCCAGCGCATCGCTGAAGAGCTGAACAAGACCCATCCGCAGGGCGCCATCTGGGCCAACCAGTTTGACAATGTCGCCAACCGTCAGGGCCACATTGAAACCACCGCTCAGGAAATCTGGCAGCAGACCGACGGCAAAGTCGACGGCTTCATCTGCGCAGTGGGCACAGGCGGCACACTGGCGGGCACCGGCATCGGCCTGAAGGAAAAGAACCCGAACATCAAGATCGGCCTCGCAGATCCGCACGGCGCAGCGCTTTACAACTACTACGCCCACGGCGAGCTGAAGTCCGAAGGCTCCTCCATCTCAGAGGGCATCGGTCAGGGCCGCATCACCGCGAATCTGGAAGACGCGCCGATCGACATCCCTTACCGCATCTCTGATGAGGAAGGCCTACTGATCAACTTTGAACTGCTGCAGAATGAAGGCCTCTGCCTCGGCGGCTCCTCCGGCATCAACGTGGCTGGAGCTGTTCGTCTGGCAAAAGAACTTGGCCCAGGCCACACCATCGTGACCGTGCTGTGTGATTATGGCACCCGCTATCAGGGCAAGATGTTCAACCCAACATTCCTGCGCGAAAAAGGCCTGCCAGTGCCAGAGTGGATGGAACGCAAATCCGACATCGCCATCCCGTTCGAAGCAGCCTGATTGGCTTGAGGCGCCCGCTTTAGGGCGCCAGCTTTCCAGAAAGCCCCAACAGGCTCCGGCAACCTGCCCTTAACGGAAAGCATTGCAAAATTCGCCAAGAGGTTTTGACCAATCCTCTTGGCACAGCTATAAGTAGGTCCTCGCATTACAGGAGTTGTAACGCTTGGAATCTTCATTCAGCCTCCTCTCCCTGATCGCTCTATTCAGTGTATTTTTCTACGCATTGGCAGTGGTTTGTGCCATTCGCGAGATCATGTACTCCCGCACCTCGCAAGGCAGCATTGCCTGGCTGCTCTCCCTGTTTTTCATCCCCATGCCCACAGTCCCGCTTTACTTCATCTTCGCGTGGAAACGGCTGGATGATTACATCGAAGTACGCGACGACATCTCCCAGATCGAGGCCGACGTCCTCAACCGCCACACTCCTTATGTAGACGGCGCAGCCAGCAGTCACTGGCCCGTTCATACCCGTGTGGCCTCCGTCCCGTTTCTGGAAAACAACTCCTGCGACCTGCTCATCGATGGCCCGGCCATGTTCGCCTCCATCATCGAAGGCATCCGCACCGCAGAAAAGCACGTGCTCGTCCAGTTCTTCATCATTCGCGAAGACAGCATCGGACTGGAGCTGGCAGACGCTCTCATTGAGCGCGCCAAAGCAGGCCTGCGCGTTTGCCTGCTTTATGATGATATCGGCTCCCGCTCCCTCTCAACCCAGTACATCACGCGCCTGCAGGACGCTGGCGTCCGCGTCAGCGCGTTTAACAAACGCCACCGCCTCATGCGTATGCTGGGCCCAATGCGCCTCAACTACCGCAATCACCGCAAGGTGGTGGTCACAGACAGCAAGCACTGCTGGATCGGCGGCCACAACATCGGCGAAGAGTATCTCGGCCTCTCAGAAACATTCGGCCATTGGCGCGACACCCACGTAAAAGTCTCCGGCCCCGCAGCTCTTGCTGCTACACTCTCCTTCAGCGAAGACTGGCAGTTCGCCACCGGCAAAACCCTGCAACTGGAACTACCGGGCAGCTTCCCAAAGGCAGATGGTGAGAGCGTCATGGTCATGCCGACCGGCCCTGCCGACATTCAGGAAGACTGTGCCATCACTTTCGTGGAGAGCATTGCACGCGCCAAAGATCGCCTCTGGATCGTCAGCCCCTACTTCGTGCCGGGCATTGAAGTCCTCACAGCGCTCTACGCAGCCGCTCTGCGCGGCGTTGACGTACGCATCCTGCTGCCGGAAAAAGCCGACCACTGGCTCGTCTGGCTCGCCAGCTACGCCCATGCAGACAACCTCGCCAGCCATGGCATCAAGGTCTACCGATATCTGGAAGGCTTCCTGCACGAGAAGGTCATCCTCATCGACAATGAGCTGGCTGGCATCGGCACAGTCAACTTCGACAACCGCTCCTTCAACATCAACTTCGAAATCACCTTGTGGTTCACCGGCCAGAACATGATCAAGAAAACAGAAGAGATGCTGCAGCAGGATTTCAAGGGCGCCCGCCAGACCGACCGCCTCGAACTCAACAACCGCCGCTACGCCTTCCGCGTCCTCGCCCAGGCCGCCCGTCTGTTCTCACCAATACTTTAGTTTTGATGAGGACAGTTCAGTAGACTTGCACACGGGCAGTAAAATACGTTAGGGCCAATTGAGAATAATAACCCAGAGGGCCTTTCGCATGTATTTTGTGCCTGAACTAAGTGTGATGGCGGGTTTCACCGTTGCTGCCTTCATCCTGTCCATCACCCCTGGACCGGACATGACCTTCTTCATGAGCAAAACGCTCACACAGGGCCGAAAAGCTGGACTGATGGCCATTGTTGGCGCAACAAACGGCGTGATGATCCACGCGTTCCTTGCTGCCGTTGGCATCTCCGCCCTGCTCGCTGCCTCCGAGTTTGCTTTCCAGATCCTCAAAACTGTTGGCGCGCTTTATCTGGTTTATCTGGCCTTCCAGATCCTGCGCAACGGCTCTGCGCTGTCACTGGAAGAAGGCGAAGCCTCTCGCGAAACCGCCAGAGCCATCTGGGTGAAAGCCGTGACGATCAACCTGCTCAACCCGAAGGTTGTGCTGTTCTTCGTGACCTTCCTGCCTCAGTTTGTGTCTGCATCAGATCCATACGCAACCTCCAAACTGCTGTTCCTTGGCTTCTTCTTCATTCTGCTGAACGTGCCAAGCAGTCTGGTCATGGTGTTTGGTGCTTCTGCCGTATCCAAGTTCCTGCGCAACTCCCCACGCGTGATGCGCATCCTCGATTACTCTTTTGCGGGCATCATGGCCGCCTTTGCAGTCAAATTGCTTAGCGCACGCTCAACCGTTTAAGACATCAATTTAAGGTGCGCCCAATCATTTCACGGCGCACCTTTCCCTATCCATTTGAGATTATTCCATGACAGAACATTTGTACCGAGAAGATGCCTACCTGCGCAGCAGTGAAGCAGCTGTAAATGAAATCACACCAGAAGGCGGCATCATTCTGGACCGGACCTGCTTCTACCCCAATGGCGGCGGCCAGCCGGGCGACAGTGGCTCTATTGAGCTGGAAGACGGCACCCGTATTCCAATTGCCACCACCGTTTATTCCAAGGATCGCACCCAGATCGTGCATGTGCCAGCAGAAGGCACGCAGCTGCCAGCAGCCTTGAGCGCAGGCGCAAAGGTCACCGCGCACGTTGATTGGGAAACCCGCTACAAGCGCATGCGCGTCCACACAGCCCTGCACCTGCTTTCCGTCGTGCTGCCATTCCCGGTCACAGGCGGTCAGATCAGCGATGGCACAGGCCGTCTGGACTTCGACATTCCGGAAGCCGCACTAGACAAGGAAGAGCTCACCAGCAAGCTTCAGGAGCTCATTGCTGGCGATTATGCCGTCACGCAGGAATGGATCACCGACGAAGAGCTGGAAGCCAATCCCGGCCTTGTAAAGACCATGAGTGTAAAACCACCAATGGGCAGCGGACGGGTAAGACTGGTAAGAATTGGCGAGAACGTTGATTTGCAGCCATGCGGTGGCACACATGTGTCCCAAACCGCACAGATCGGAACCGCTGCAATCACTAAGATTGAGAAAAAAGGCCGTCAAAACAGACGCGTCCGCATCCAGTTGGAGGACTAACACATGGCGCAGGATCCAATTGTCTCAGTAAGCTGGCTCAAGGACCACCTTGATGCACCCGATGTGGTCATCATTGATGCCTCCTGGTACCTGCCTGCCATGGAGCGCAATGCCAAAAAGGAATACGAGCAAGAGCACATTCCCGGCGCTGTCTTCATGGACATTGATGAAGTCTCCGACCAGAGCTCCCCGCTTCCGCATATGATGCCGGAGCCACACGTGTTCTCATCCAAAATGCGCAAGATGGGTATCGGCGACGGCCAGACCATCGTGGTCTATGACGGTGCAGGCATCTTCTCAGCCGCACGCGTCTGGTGGATGTTCCGCGCCTTTGGCGTTGAAAGCGTCTTCGTTCTGGATGGCGGCCTGCCAGCCTGGAAAGAAGAAGGCTACCCACTCACCGATGAAGTTCCAACCCGTCTGGAGCGCCACTTCACAGCCATGCTCAACCACGACATGGTGCGCAATCTGGATGAAGTGCAGGACGCACTGGACAGCAACAGCCACCTTGTTCTGGACGCCCGCGCACCAGAGCGCTTCAAAGGTCTGGCACCCGAGCCACGCGAAGGCGTTCGCGCCGGTCACATGCCAGGGGCTCTCAACCTGCCATTCGGCCTGCTGCTGAACGAAGGCAAACTCCGCTCCAAGGAAGACCTGCAGAACATCTTCAAGCAGGTCGGCGTGGATGCTTCCACCCCGGTGATCACCTCTTGCGGCTCCGGCGTAACCGCTGCCGTTATCACGCTGGCACTGGAGCAGGTCGGCTTTAGCAAAAACGCGCTTTATGACGGTTCCTGGACCGAATGGGGCTCCAGCGAAAAGACAGAAGTCATCAGCGAACCAGCCTGAATTAAACCAGAATCACATTCGCAAGAAAGCCCTGCAAGTCATTGACCTGCAGGGCTTTTGTTTAGGCGACAGTCAACTCTTCCTGCTTGGCAAGCGCATCCTGCTCACCCAGCTGAGCCGCCTCAGCAATCCATGCGGCACGCTCTTCCTCAGTTGACAGATAAGTCGGTGAGAACATGCGGAAGCTGTGGTTTTCAAACCCGACAAAATCGAGAATCTGCAGTCCCATCACTGTGTCGTGAGCCCGATTATAGAGCTCATCGTAGTAGTTCGACGCGGTATCACTGGTGATCAGCACCCGGGCACTCCGCCCTTTCAGCAGCTTCGCTGGCAGCTCTTCACCCTCCACAATCTGGAACGCAAACCCCGGCAGCAAAGTACGGTCCAGCATCCCTTTCATCGCCCCCGGCATACCGCCCCACCACAGCGGATACACAGGCACCCAATGCGTGCACCAGGTCAGGTTCTCCTGAAACGCAACCAGATCCGGCTCCAGCCCCTGTCCACCTTTGTAATCTCCAGACCGCAAACCCGCATCAAACGCCATCGCACTCAGGTTCATCACACGAACCTCTGCCCCCGCCTTGCGCGCAGCATCCGCATAGGCCTCAGCAAGAGCATGCCCGAGACGATCTTCTCCGAGATGACCGCTAAACACAAAAATTCGGTTTGTCATGGGAACTCCATTTATTTGACTGCGGTCAATTTATTTTCAAAATATGACTGGAGTCAATTTATTTTTTGACCATAGTCACTTTATTGAATTTGAGGGAACCATGCTTCAGGGCAAACAAAAACGAGCACAAGAAACCCGCCAGCGCATTCTGGTGGCCGCCACGGACCTGTTCAATCAGGGCAACTTCAACGCGGTCAGCACAGAGAGCATCGCGGAGCAGGCCAATGTCTCCAAAGGCACGCTCTTCGCCCACTTCGGGGACAAGCTCGGCCTGTTTGCAGAGATCGGTTTGAAGGAGCTTAAAACCTGCGTGGATACCCTGCACGAGGAAGCTGAAGCAAGCTCAGCAAGTGGCCGCGAGCAGTTGAATCACTCTCTCATGAAGATTCTGCAGTACTTTGAAAAACAACCAGAATTTCTGCGCATCTTCATCGACGTCGCAGGATGGGAAAAAGGCAGTCGAGCGGAAAACTTCCTCGAAGTCGCCGGAGGCATCGACAAGCTGTTTCAGCGCTTCATCGAGAAAGGCCAGCAGGATAAATCCATCCGCACCATGGATCCAAAACTGGGCGCTGTTTCCGTGCGCGCCTTCATGATCCATGCCGCCATCAGCCGCGTCTGCGGCGAGTATCCAACCACGGAAGAGCAGCATACCGAAGTGGGCAAACTGCTCTCCCTCGTACTCTGATCAGCGCTACACGCCGTACACATCAAACGCAGTTTTAGGCATTTTGCCGCCTGTGAGTTTCGTCAGTACATAGGGCCGCGTGCCCTTCATATGGTGTGCAGTTTCAAACTCCAGCGCCTCAATCACCCCGTCCCGCGGGTGCTTGTGCATAATCTGCTCTACGCTGGATTTCGTCATCCGCCGATGCCCGGCACCAAACAGATCACACATGGCTCCCCGGTTCACCAGATACGCCTCACCTCCATGAGCACGCGCCGACACATAGGCATTCAGATGCAGCGCAATCGCATCTCCCACCTTGTGCACCGTGTTCCTGGCATGCCCGCAGCTGGTAAGATGATTACACGCCACTTCCGCCCCAGAAATCGCAAAGCAGCACTCATGCACTTGCGTCTGGCGATTGTTGATCAGCCCGCTGTCATGCAAAATCGCAGCAGAGAACAACAATTCCCGATCAAACGGCACACCTGCATACTCACCCAGCAGCACCCCAAACAGATAAGTCCGCCAACTGTGGTGCAACAGCCTTACATCATGGGTCTCCGCCGCAAAATCCAGACTATCGCGCACCAATGAAGTCTCTGAGGGCAACAACGCCTCCAGCTCTGCGGATACCGGCGACAGCAAACCCAGCCGATCCTTCACCGTATCACCCAGATCCACCAGCTGCGTGCGCACCAGATTGCCAACAAGCTTCAAATGCTCCAGCTGCGTCATCCGCCCTTTGCTGTAAGCACCTGTTCTCTGGCCCCAGTTCAGGCTTCCCATCACACGCTCAGAGGCTCCACAATCCTTTGCCGTTCCAGACATAACGCACTCTTCCAATTACAAAAATAATTATGTACCGTATCGCATCAATATTTAGAGCTCAATATTTTTATGCGAAGCAGTACATAAATGAGTACATCACGACCACGCGGGCGCCCCCGCCTCTATGATAAAGAGACCGCCCTAACCACAATGCAGCGTATTTTCTGGGAAAACGGCTTCTCTGCCACCAGCCTGGACCAGATCTCTGCGGAAACTGGAATCAACCGCCCAAGCCTTTATGCCGCCTTTGGCTCCAAGAAGGACATGTACATAAAATGTCTGCAGCATTTCGCAGAGATGATGGGCAAACGCACCGAAAACGCCATCCTCTCCGAGCCAGACCTCTCCAAAGGCCTTGAGAAGGTCTTCATGAAAGCCATGGAGATTTACCGGCCAGAAGCCTCCATGGAAGACGGTGGCCCGCTCGGCTGCTTTGTCACCTGCACCGCCCCTGCAGAGGCCGGTGCGGATGAGGAGATCAGGGAAGTCCTGAGAATGGTCCTCGACACCATCGACCAGTCCATGCGCGAAACCGTTGAAGTCGCGATCAAAGATCAGAAAATCCAGCCAAGACAAAACGCCGAGATCACCGGCAACCTGCTGGGGTGCCTGCTCAACGGCCTTTCCCTACGTGCCCGCTCAGGCACCTCGCGCGAGGAACTGCAACTCACTGCCAAAGCAGGCATCTCTCAGATCCTCGCCTAGCGCCGACAAGAACACCTCACACAACACGCCGCCCCATCGGCAAAAAAGAGAGCACCGGTTTTTAGCACCGGTGCTCTCACGTCAACTCACCTGCTTGGTTTAGGTCATGGCGCCATGAGCAACCAGCGCCTGATCAATCGCCATCTTGAACCGGCCCGCAACCTTGGCAAAGCCATCAGACGTGCCGTGGATCTCATCCACCCAATCCGTCAGGTTCGGCATGGCACCCCGGCAATCCACCACAATCACATTGGCATCCGCAGCCGCCAGACCATCCAGCATGGTGTAAAGCTCATCCAGCATGGCGCTGATGATCTTCCGCCCCAACACACTCGGGATGTTGCGGTCAGACAACGGCTCTCCCAGCCACTCATCCTTGGCCGCATGCAGCGGATCGCGTGTATCTCCCTGCCATTTGTAAGGGAACACGTAATCATAGCCATGCACGAACACAGGCATGTTCTGCAGCTCAGAAACCCCGCGAATATCGCTGATCACTCGCTCATACGCCCCTTTCAGAAAAGCAAGCTTCTCCTCAAAGGCCGCGCGATTGATATGTCCGTCCACATCGTTGATATCGCCGTTGAAGTCCTGAAGAATATCAAAGAGAACAGCAACGCCCGTATCCGGATCTTCGCCGATAATGTCATTACCGGCAGCTGAGAACAGGAAGCCGGAGACCTTGTCCTTGTAGTCATAAAGCGCGGAGAGATATTCCCGCCGCCGGGCACGGTCCGGACCGTAGACCATGTTCTGCGCTGTATCTCCCGCAGCACCCAGCGAGTAGATGTTGTAGTGCTCGCTCAGATGATCAATCACATCGTCAATGATAATTGGAAACTGGAACCAGCTGTCCCCTTCAGAGATCAGCATAGGCCTTTCAGGATGATCCTTCATGGCTTCTTTGAAGCGCCAGTACCGACGAATGCGGGAGGCCCAGTTACCGATCTGAAGAGCATTCTCAAACTCCTCATCAATCTCGGTCATCTCCACCAGTTCCGGTTTCACTTGGAACTGTATGTCGAATGCACCCGTATGCCGAACAACCCTGCAGTATTTCAGCAGTTGTTCTTCAGGGACACTCGGATCACGAGCTAACTTCAAAAACTCATCATATGTAATTTTCATAGTATTCCCCCTCTACGATTAACTATTAAACTTTACACAAGAGGTGAGTTTACGGTTAAGCTTGCCATATGCAGATAACAATTTAAAGGTACATTTCATGACCCTTAAATTACAGAATTTAAACAGTGTATTACTTGAAAAAGCAGCCCAACGACTAAGAGACCGAAGCGGGGAATTAAAAAAGACCCGCAGCGCAATTCTGGCAGGAACTCAGGCAGAAACAGACAGCAAGGAACGGTTGGCCCTCTACAATCAACGCGCTGCCACGCTGGCCATGTCCGAAGGTCAAACCACGCCCGTTCAGAGCCCGATCTTTGAAGAAGAAAAGCCAGACCTCACCAGCATTGGCAAGGAAGCCCTGATCGGCACGCAAAACGATTTGCTCCCCATCGAGTTTTTTGAGTACGGCCTCTATGCCGCTCGTTCTGTTGGCAGAATTGAGCACGTCGAAGGACTGAGGTTCGGCACAGGCTTTCTGGTAGGCCATGGCCTGATGATGACCAACCATCATGTTCTCAGCACGCCAGAAGACGCCAAAGCCCACTTCTTTGAGCTTGGCGCAGAGACCAACCGCATTGGCAACCAAACCCCTTCAAAGATCTGCTCCATCGATCCGGATCGTTTTTTCTGGGCCAGTGAGGAGCTGGACATCGCAGTGGTGGCTGTGGTGGATGAAGATCCTGGCTTCATTCCACTGGATCATTACGGATGGCATGCCCTCATCCGCCAGCAAGGCAAAATCAAGAAAGGAGATCCGATTAATATCATTCAGCATCCCCTTGGTCGCAACAAAGCCGTGGTCGTTCATAACAACCACCTTCTGCATATTGAAAATGGAACTGATGCACACATGTTTTGCTGGTACTCGGGCGATACACAGAAAGGCAGCTCCGGTTCTCCCGTCTTCAACAACCGCTGGGAAGTTGTCGCCGTCCACCATATGGCCGTACCGCAAACCAACGCTGATGGCACCATTCTGGACAAACACGGCAATCCTCTTACCCGAGCTCAAGCACGCCGCAGTCCATCCCTCATCGCCTACGCCGCCAACGAAGGCATCCGTACCTCCCGCATTGTCAGCGCACTGGAAGCCGCCCAGTTCACCAAAGCCCACCACGCCGACATCCGAGACTTCCTCCTAAAATCCTGGAGCAGCCCCGGCGCCCACCGCCGAGGCCTGCGCGCCGCCGTAAGAAGCGCATCGGCTTTGTAGCTCCACGGCATCATTTAGTGGCAGGAACGCAGATTACGCACCCAACCGAATCCAGATGCCCGGAAACTCATAGGAGTTGGGACCAATCTTTGTGGCAGGCTTTGCGGAAGGGCTGGTTTGCAGCTTGAAGTTACCGGTGGTCGCAATTTCAAGAACATCACCTGTCGCCGGATCATAGATCATGGCCTTGTCCGTGTCCGTCAGATGACGCGTGCCAGCAACCCAGTGCATTGTACTGGTACCCGCATATTGCACCAGAATGAGGTTTACCTGATTAGTCTGGAAGGGAATGCTAGTCACAGTAGACTGCGTCACAGTCTGACTAAGTTTATTCTGGATCAAGTCTTCTTCACGATTGAAGAGATAACCACCAGCTGCATTCAGAACCTTGAAGTTGTTGAACAGCGCTTTGCCGAACGCGGTGTAATAAGTAATGTTCTTTGCCAAACCCGGGGCAATAGTTTTAGCAACAGCAACCATGCCCGACGGACTGTTCTCCAAATCAAGTGTCCCATCGTTCTCTTTATAAAGAGCGGTCGGGTTTGGTGAGGCAGTCAGATCAAGTTCCAGATTCCCCGAAACTTTGTAGGTCTGCGTCGTTACCACCTCAGCAATCTGCAAGCGATGATAAATAAGATGGCTCAGCCGCCACAAATTGATGCGTCCAGGATCAGTTGTGACATCATAGCCTTTGGTGAGATCAGCCGCATTGAGCGTATTGACGTCTGTTGCCTTGGGCAGAAAGCCAAGTTGTGCAAGAGCCGCGTTCACGCAGTAAGCACCACAGGATTTAGGAGAATGCTGGACGATACCAGCATAAAGATCAAAGTCTGCCATTTTTGTTTTTCCTTGTTGAGAGCAATGCTCTGCAAGGAAAGACGTGACAGGTCCTGTGCTGTGAAAGATGCCTGCGAACAAAACAAAAAAAGCCCCGCTTCAACAGCGAGGCTTTGAATTTGGAACTCTGACCAGATCAGTGGTTGAGGATCTGGGAGAGGAACAGCTGAGTACGCTCATGCTGCGGATTGGTGAAGAATGGCTCTGGCTCATTCTGCTCAACAATCTGGCCCTGATCCATGAAGATCACGCGGTTCGCCACTTTCCGGGCAAAGCCCATTTCGTGGGTCACGCAGAGCATGGTCATGCCCTCTTCCGCCAGACCGATCATCACGTCCAGCACTTCCTTGATCATCTCAGGGTCAAGCGCAGAGGTTGGCTCATCAAACAGCATGACCTTCGGGTTCATGCAGAGCGAACGGGCAATCGCCACACGCTGCTGCTGACCACCGGAAAGCTGACCAGGATACTTGTTGGCCTGCTCAGGGATCTTCACGCGCTCAAGATAGTGCATCGCAATCTCTTCAGCCTGCTTCTTTGGCATCTTGCGAACCCAGATTGGAGCCAGTGTACAGTTCTCCAGAATGGTCAGATGCGGGAACAGGTTGAAGTGCTGGAAGCACATACCCACTTCGCGGCGGATCTCATCAATCTTCTTAAGGTCAGAAGTCAGCTCGATACCGTCAACAACGATACGGCCCTTCTGATGTTCCTCAAGGCGGTTGATGCAGCGGATCATGGTGGATTTACCAGAACCGGACGGGCCACAGATAACGATACGTTCGCCGCGCATAACCTTTAGGTTAATGTCACGCAGAACGTGGAAGTCTCCGTACCACTTGTTCATACCTGTAATCTCGATAGCCACATCGGTATCGGATACATGCATTTTAGAGCGGTCCGCCTGGATATCTTCAGCGAGGTTTACGTCACTCATTTTTATAACTCCGAATTTTTAGGCATGCACCAGGCGACTAGCGATGGCCGGTATGCAGTTTGCGTTCCAAATACATCGAATATCGGGACATTGCAAAGCAGAAGATAAAGAACATGAACGCGATAAACGCATAAAGTTCCACAAAGATACCATTCCAACGTTGGTCAGCAAGCGTAGGCGCAACCAGTCCGAGAGGATCCATAAGGCCAATGATCAGCACCAGAGTGGTGTCCTTAAACAGGCCGATAAAGGTATTCACGATTCCTGGGATGGAGATTTTCAGCGCTTGCGGCAGAATAATCAGACGCATGCTCTGCCAATAACTCAGCCCCAACGCATCCGCAGCCTCGTACTGTCCCTTAGGCAATGCCGCCAGACCACCACGGATAACCTCCGCCATGTAAGCACTGGCAAACAGCGTCACCATAATGACAACACGCAGCACGATGTCGAAGTTCACGCCCTTCGGTAGGAAGTAGTTGAGCAGCACGTGCGCAACAAACAGAAGGGTAATGAGCGGCACACCGCGGATGAATTCAATGAAGATCACAGCCAGTGACTTCACGATCGGCAGGTTAGAGCTACGGGACAGCGCCAGTACAATACCAATCGGCAGAGAGAACGAGATACCTGAAACACCAATGATCATGGTCAGCAGCAGACCACCAAGCTTGGTGGAGGACACTGGTTCAAGACCAAAACCACCCCAGATCAGCCAGAACGCCACAAATGGGTAGGTCATGGAGGCCATCAACGCAGCACCGCGCTTCGGCATGCCATCCCAAAGCGCAGGAACCAGAGCCACAAACAGCAGTACGAAGGCCAAGATTGGACGCCAGTACAGCTCAGTTGGGTAGAAGCCAAACAGGAACTGATGATAACGCTCACGAATAACCGCCCAGCACGCACCATTTTCTGTCAGCGCACGGCACTCATCCAGAGAGTTTGCATTCCACACGGAATTGACAAACGCCCAGTTAAAGATGCCAGGAACCGTCGAGAACACCACAAAGACGGAAACCAGCGTCAAAATAGTGTTCAGCGGTGAGGAGAACAGGTTCTCACGAGCCCAGCCAACCGCACCAGTTGTGCCCTGGGGAGGCGGCAACTGAGGCTTTTCAGAGGTCGCGACATAGGCAAAAGTGTTTTCACTCATCTTAGCGCCCCTTCAGCTTTACGGATTCGTTGTAAACGTTCATCACAGCTGAAATGCTTAGCGAAATCAGCAGATACGTTGCCATGAGCAGCAACATACATTCCATCTCACGACCGGTCTGGTTCAGCGTAATACCGCCGAGCGTACCCGTCAGATCCATATAACCAACCGCAATCGCCAGAGACGAGTTCTTGGTGATGTTCAGGTAGTTGGAGATCATTGGCGGAATAATGATGCGCAGGGACTGCGGCAGAACAACAAGGCTCATGGTCCGTCTTGGACGAAGGCCAAGCGCATAAGCAGCTTCTGTCTGCCCCTTACTGATCGCCATAATACCCGCGCGCACAATCTCCGCAACAAATGCAGCAGAGTAGATGGAAAGCGCAAACCACAGAGCAATCAGCGGCGTACCAACTTTCAGGCCACCCTTCAGGTTGAAGCGACCAGCAACAGGGTAATCAAGACCAATCGGCATGCCAGAAGCAAAGTAAGCCAGCACGGTCGGTACAATCAGGATCGCCAGAGAGATATAGCCAACTGGCAAAATCTGGCCAGTTGCTTCCTGACGCTGACGCGCCCAACGACGGAAGACAAAAATACCCGCGATGGAAGCCAGTAGGACTGCAACAACAATCTGGTAGCCACCGTCAAACGTCAGTCCTGGAATGTAGAAGCCACGGTTTGTTGCATAAACCGCCCCTTCAATAACTGGTGCTTTGACAGCCTGCTTTGGTGTCGGAAACACGTGAATGAAGACAGCGTACCAAGCCAGAATTTGCAGCAGCAGCGGTACGTTACGAACGCCTTCAATGTAAACCGCCATCAAACGGGAAACGACCCAGTTATTGGAGAGACGCAGAACACCGACAAATACGCCGATGATAGTCGCAGTCACACACGCAAGAAACGCAACCAGAAGCGTGTTGAGCAAGCCGACAAGAGCCGCTTTCCAGTGACCGGAAGCGGAGGTGTAGTTCACCAGGACCTGACCAATGTCATAGCCTGCTGGTTCGTATAAGAATCCGAAATTGAAATCTTTGCCAAGTGCTTCGAGGTTCTCGACAGCATTGCTGATGAGCATCATCACAACTGACAGAGCAACGACAAGCGCGATAATCTGGATCGTATAGGATCTGTATCGAGCATCTCGCCACAGTTGCGACAACTGGAAGCTATTATCGGCTGGTACGGTTGAAGTGCTCATAAGTAGCCCGCCTTATTTATTATGCTTAGAAAAAAGGGCGCTGTTATCCTGCAACAGCGCCCCCTTTTGTCAGATCTCGATCAGATCAACGGAATGGAGGTGCGTACTGCAGACCACCTTCAGTCCACATAGCATTCAGACCACGAGCAAGGTTAACTTTGGTCTGTGTACCGAGGTGACGCTCGAACACTTCACCGTAGTTACCAACTGCTTTGATAGCTACGAGAGCGAAGTCGTTACCCAGACCAACGGATGCACCCATTTCGCCGGAAGCACCAAGCAGACGCAGAACTTCTGGGTCTTTGGAGTTCGCAGCCATTTCGTCTGCATTCGCAGCGGTGATGCCTTTTTCTTCAGCAATCTTCAGCGCGTTCAGAACCCAGCGGCCAATGTCTGCCCACTGATCGTCGCCATGACGGACAAGCGGACCGAGTGGCTCTTTGGAGATGATTTCAGGCAGAACGATGTGGTCGTCTGCGTTCTCGAAAGTCGCGCGCGATGCAGCCAGACCGGAAGCATCGGTGGTGTACACGTCACAAGCATCTGCAAGGTAGTTTGCACGACCTTCAGTGTTTGTCTCGATGGACAGTGGCTCGTAAGACATGCCTTCAGCTGTGAAGTAGTCAGACAGGTTCAGCTCTGTAGTTGTACCGGTCTGGATACAAACGGTTGCACCGTCCAGCTCTTTAGCAGAAGCAACGCCGAGGGACTTCTTCACCATGAAGCCCTGACCGTCGTAATAGCTCACACCCAGGAAGGTGAACTTCAGGTCAGCGTCACGGGAGAATGTCCAGGTGGTGTTACGGGACAGGATGTCTACCTCACCGGAAGCCAGCGCAGTAAAGCGGGTCTTACCAGTGGTTGGAGAGAACTCAACAGCATCCGCGTCACCCAGAACAGCAGCAGCTACCGCACGGCAGTAGTCAACGTCGAAGCCCTGCCACTTGCCGTTTTCGTCAGTGTAGGAAAAGCCTGCAAGACCAGTAGAAACCGCACAACGCAGTTTGCCGCGCTCTTGCACGTCTTCAAGAGTGCCAGCGGAAGCTGCGGACAAAGAAGTCGCTGCGAACGCTGCACCCAGCGCAACTGGAAGGATCATTTTTTTCATAGAATTGGAGCCTCTTTTTTTGTCCAATTTTAAAATTCATCACCGGAAGTAGCAGGCTGTTCCCTTTCTCCTAGGAAAACATCCGAAACAAACACGTCAGCGCGTGCCCTTAAAGCCCCCCTATTGGCTTCAACCACTCCTCATCAAGCATTCGATGATATTTCTCTAAAAACGTCAAGAGGTTTTTATTAATAAGTTAGTCTACGAGGTGATATTCATCAACGATTGCAAAGTTTCTATGCAAATTATATCTCAAATGCATGCGATTTAACCATTAATCAAAATCGAGAAATATAGTTACGTATACGCATACAAACAAATTAATCCAAACAATACTGAAATAGAGAGGAAATATTACTTAGATTACAAGCGCAATGAAAAAACTAACCTTGAAAACTGAGCGCAAATTCGGAGCAATTTTCTTCAAAAATACGTATTTCACACTAACCTTTACAATCAATATGCACAAATAATACGCAATTTTACGAAAAACCCACGAGGAAGTCTATCTTCCCCATGGGCAAATAGCGTTCAGCAATTTAATTGCATTCTGGTTGCATTTATTGCGGATAAATCGCCTAGAAATTCGGATCCTGGCGTTTTTCCTTGTAGATAAGCCATAGATTTCGGAAATAAATGATCAAACCGAGGCCTTGTCCCGCAATAAAAACAGGATCCTTCTTGACGATTGCGTAAGTCAGAAGCAGCGATCCGCCTCCGATAGAAAAGAACCAAAAGGCCACTGGGACGATGGAACGTCCCACCCGCTCAGAAGCAATCCATTGGATCATGAAGCGCATCATAAACATGAACTGCGCCACAAACCCCCAAAGAACCCAAAAGTCCCACTGGGCTACAAAGACGTCGTAAACCCATTCATAAAGACCAGCCAGCATCAATGTGCCTCCTTCGCTGGAGACTTATCCGACTCAGTCACCATCACCACTTCGGGAATAACTTTCCGGCGACGGCGCAACCACCACACGCCAAAGAGATCCAATACACCCACCAGCGCCCGATCGAAGATCCCATATTTGGAAACACCGTGCTCACGCTCCCGGTCCACTACATCCACATGAACAACGTCATATCCCTCACGGATTACAAGGGCTGGCAGGAAACGATGCCAACTGTCAAAGTATGGGAGCTTCAAAAACACATCCCGGCGAAGCAGCTTCAGACCACATCCGCTGTCACGCGTGTTGTCTTTCAGAATCGCCCCACGCAGTTTGTTGGCAGCTTTGGACGCATAGCGCTTGAAAACACTGGCCTTACGACCCAGCCGCTGTCCAGCAGCAAGCCCCACACGCTCACCACCCTTTTCCATCGCGGCAAGCATCTCCCGGTAGTAGATAGGATTGTTCTGCCCGTCCCCATCAATCGTAGCCACATAAGTGCCACGCGCATGAAGCAGCCCGGTTCGAACAGAACAACTCTGCCCACCAGACCGCTTATGATGGATCACCCGTAAGTAACAGTTTTTCTCCGCATATTGCTGGAGCACATCAAGACTGTCGTCAGTCGACCCATCATCAACAACGACCGCTTCAAACCGATACTCTTTCAGAGCTTCAGCAATCTCATCCAAAAGCGGAGGAAGATTATCTCTCTCATTCTTCGCAGGGATAACGACGCTTACGTCGATTTTCTGTACAGCGGCACTCTTGGTCATTTCAGCTACCCCTACCCTGAGACGGAACTCCGTTCAGGCCAGGGATAAAAACCTAGTTAGCCCGGAGTGTCTCCGATTGTTCTTGTACGGGAGAAGAACTGCCAGATCGCGCTGCACGCCAGTTCCGCAAGCATATTGAAGCTGAGAAACTGCTCATGATGGGCTGCACACCACCTTTGCTATCGAAGGCAAACCCAAGTCGCCGACGCGCCATCCATCGCGCACAGCAATAAGAAAATGCTCCGCCAATGATGATACCAGCCACCACATCACTCGGATAATGGGCACCAACAATCACTCGACTTGCAGCAATCCAAAGCCCCAACACGGCAAGCAACCACCGCAGCCTCGGTGCAATCAGCGCCAGAGCGACGATGAGAGCACCAGCTGTTGTCGAATGTCCGCTTGGAAGGCTAGAAAGCTTTGCTTCCCATGCAAAAAAGTCGAAATACAACGGCCCCGTTTCATCAAACAAAGTCGGCCTTGCTCGCCCAATATTCCATTTCAAAGCAATGGCAAGCAACCCGCTCGCAGCGACAACAAAGAACAGATAACTCCCGTATATCGTCAAATACGACACTGCCATCTTTCTACGAAACGCACGGGGCTGCCAGCCTCCAAAAATCATTGCTAGAATCCATAGTCCTGTCGGAATGAGAACCCAATCAGACTTACCTACATCGGTAATCACTTCAAAAATATCATGGTAGGCAACAGGCAGTTGCCGCGCCCAGATCGGACTGCTGTGATCAAGGAAAACCATAGCCAATCCGCAAAGCGCAATAAGCAATGCTGCAATATTCTGAGGTTTGACGAGAGGCGGCAAAGCGGTTGTATCTCCGACACTTCGCTTCTTTCGATTACGCATAATCGCTCGCACCTGCTTCAACTGCATCCGCGCGTTGCCACCAGCAACCTGCATTAAAGCGCGCAGCCGATGGAAGAAAGACTGCTTGGTCTGTTCACCTTCCTCACGACTGCCTTCAGTTTCTGTCTGCCGCTCTTCCCACTCAGCATCGACAGCATCACGGTCCAGATCAGCCTGTTGTTCGTTTCTCTGTTTTTCCCGTACAGGGCGCTCTAAAATGTCTATGGAGCCGTCATCAATCATTGCGCCGCCCCACCCGCAGAAAAAATATGTACCAGCAATGTTTTACCGCCATTGATATTCAGGCCGGATACGCTTGATACCTCTGAAGCCTTCATCCCCAACCGAAGAGCTTCTGCATCAAACCGATCCAGCTGCCGTCCTTCTACCAGCACAATTCTGCAGGTCCCGGAGGACACGCCCGTCTCCTGCCCTCCATTGGCCAGAAAACGCGCTGCAGCTTCTGCGCCAAGTAGCTTTGTTTGCGTGCCCTGCAAAAATACGAAGCTGGGCTCATAGAAACCTGCTGTAGCTATCTCTTTCCGCTCACACCCCGGAAGCTGCTCAATCGCCTCCACCAGACGCGAGGAAATCCAGATTGTTGACAATGCCGGGCCTGAAAATGCCCAGAAGCCAACGAACATCAGCACTGCGGAAACACTTGCACTTGGCAATACAGAAACAAGCTTTCCTTCAAACAGCTTAGAAGTGGCTGATAACGCAGCAATGACAGCCAGCCCACACAACACAACACCGGGCGGAGACGGCCATAGATCAAGCAGCAAAGGTCCGACAACAACGGCAATCGCGATGCCCAGCGGCACCAGCAAAAACAAAGCAGCAGAAGCAAATCGCCAGCCAACACCGGCACTCGCTGCTCTATCTGCCATCACCACGCCTGCCACCAGCAACGCCAGAACAGGCATCATGGGCAAAGTGTAATGAGGCAGCTTTGTTGAAACCAATTCAAACACGACCCACGACGGGATCAGCCAACACAACAAGAATCTATAACAAAATTTATTCAATTCTTGCCTAATCCCTTTGAAAGTCACAAGGAGAAAAGAAGGGATTGGCCAGAAAATAATGAAACTGATTAACAGATGCGTCAGCGGCGGAGCCCCATGAGACTCCCGTCCAGTCCCTACTTTGCCCCACAGATCTCCACCTAGTGCATCCCTGAAGAAGGCACCGTCAGTCTCAATGTAGATAGCCACCAACCACGGCGAGACCAGCGCAAGAAACAGCAGCATGCCCGTAATCGGCGCCAGCCCTCGTAGCCAGAAAACCTTTCGCTCCCAAAGGCATAAAGACAAAACCGTCAAACCGCTGACCATGAGAATGATTGGGCCTTTGATCAGGGTGCCCAGCGCCAGTCCCAACCAGAATAACAAAGCCGACGACCACACCGCTGATCGTTGTTGAGCAAGCCATATCCGCGCCAACGCTCCTTGTGAGAGCATCACACAAGCCAGCAGCACTGCATCCGTTTTCGCTAAATGTGCTTCAACATTTAAGATGAGAGCCAGAGCGACCAGCAACGCCGCAATAAAACTCTCTTGTTCCCTGAAAAAGGCACGTGCTGTCCAGTAACTCAGCAAGACTGCGGCTATCGCCCCAAGAACGGAGGGTACTCGATAAACCCAGATTGGCGCGGTCTCTCCATATCCCAGAAGCTTGGCCACACCCACCTGAGCCCAATAGATGCCTATGGGCTTCTTATTGCGCGCAAGCTCCTGAAAATGAATGGATACATAATTGCCCGTCTCCATCATTTGCTTTGAAGCCTGCGCAAATCGAGGCTCATCACGGTCCAAGGGTGGAACAGACGTTAGACCCGGTAGATAAAGACATAAACACACAACCAGCAAAACAAAGGGTGCCAGCCAGTCACGCCCAACAATGCGAAGCCACCATGCTATGGGCTCGGACGATCCAGCTTCGTTACCATCCATGGGTACTGCAAGATTCATTTGCGCAGACATAACCGCCCTGCTGCCCTCCACGCTCTCGGGAAAAACGGAGCTAAGAGCAAAATGCTCCCCCGAAACAATAAGCAGCACATCATCTAGAACCCATTCCCCAAAACTCCTCACTCAATACTTGCACCATCCAATGCTTGGACTGCACCGTTGGTTTGGAAGCTGAAGACGACCTGAAACGCAGGCTCTCAGCCTCTTCGGATTGGCCGAGACCAAATGAAACTGGGAATTACGTGGATTAATCCTGGGCAGTACAGTTTCGGCCCAAATTCCGCCCTAAAATGAATTCGACTAATCGGGCATTTCGGGAAAAGCGCGTGACATTGGAATTTAAGGGAACTGCAGCCCTGCTGCTGGCTGCAATGCTGTCTGGCTGTGCAAGTCTGGGTATCGATAGTGCGGAAGACGTTGAGCTGCAGCACATCGCAATCAACAAACAAGAAGCTCTGCGCCAGACCAACGCATGGCGTGCCAAACACGCCCTACCCCCAATCAAGCTCGATCCGCATCTCACGGAAGTTTCGCAGGATATGGCAGACCACATCGCCAGCCTGGATTCCCTGAAGACACGGCGTCATTCTTCCTCCAGCCTGCTCAGTCGAACCCAGTCCAATGGCTACAAATCCTATGCAGGAGCTGAGAACCTCGGCGCTGGCTACGCCAACATTTCAGCGGCAATGACCGGATGGAAAACCTCCCCGGATCACAACAAGAACCTGCTCAACAAGCACGTCACCCACATGGGCATTGCGCGCACTAACAGGACAGACGGCACCTACAGGAACTTCTGGGTGATGACCCTGGCCGCTCCTCAGAAACCCGTCACTGCGACTGGCTTTACCACGGTCTCTCTACCGTTCCCTGTTCAATAGAGCCCCGCAAACAGGAACTGCGCGGGGGATTTTTCTCCGCCCTTCCTTTACGCAAGTCCTGTTAGCACCCATATTCAGATCTCTACCGCCTATTCCTGCACGAGGCATCCTTCCCGCAGGCATTTGCGACCATTTATGAGTGACAGCTGTTTGACTCTTTCTGCATTTCAGAAAGAGTAAGACGCTTTTACGTTTCATCGGAGATTGAATATGAGCGAGACCGCAAAGGTTCTTCTGCAAGATTGGAAAACCCCGTTTGGACTTCCGCCGTTCTCACAGATCAAGCCGGAAGACTTTGAGGGTGCTTTTGAAGAAGCCTTTAAGGCAGGCGAAGACAATATCCATCGCATTGCTCAAAATCCTGAAGAACCGACATTTGAAAACACCATCGCAGCTCTGGAGCTGGCAGAAGAAGCCCTCGAGCAAGTCGCAAGCGTGTTCTTCAACCTCTCCTCGGCTGATACCAACGAAACCCTGCAGCAAGTTGAGCGCAGCGTTTCTCCCAAACTGGCTGCCTATAACACCAAAAAACTCCTCAACCCGGCGCTCTTCAAGCGCGTTGAGACGCTGATGGCGAAGAAAGACGCACTCGGCCTGACACCTGAGCAGGACCGTGTGCTGGAACGTTACTACTCCATCTTCCACCGCGCAGGTGCTGGCCTTGATGAGACCGGCAAGTCCCGCATTGCGGAGATTAATGAACGCCTTGCCACGCTGGGCACCAGCTTTGCGCAGAACGTTCTGGCTGATGAAGCCTCCTATAAGCTGGTTCTGGAGGATGAGAGCGATCTGGAAGGTCTACCTGAGTTCCTCGTCAAAGCTGCTAGTGCTGCAGCTGAAGAGCGCGGTGAATCAGGCAAGTACGCCATCACCCTCTCCCGTTCCTCCATTGAGCCATTCCTGCAATTCTCCAAACGCCGTGACCTGCGCGAAGAAGCTTTCAACGCATGGGCGAAGCGCGGTGACAATGCAGGCGAAACCAACAACTCTGCTATCGTGCGCGAGACCGTGCAACTGCGGAACGAAAAGGCTAAGCTTTTGGGTTTTGAAAGCTTTGCCGCCTTCAAGCTCGATGATGTGATGGCCAAGACCACCGGCGCAGTCGATGACCTGCTCACCAACGTCTGGGGCCCGGCCAAAGCACGAGCACTGGAAGAAGCTGCCGATCTGCAGGACATGGCACAGTCCGAAGGCGATAACATCGAGATCGCTCCATGGGACTGGCGCTATTACTCTGAGAAAGTGCGCAGCGCCAAGCATGATCTGGATGAAGCGGAAATCAAACCGTACTTCCAGCTGGATCAGATGATCGATGCAGCCTTCTACACCGCAACCCGTCTGTTTGGACTCACCTTCAAGGAACTGCAGGGACAGGATGTTTATCATCCCGATGTGCGTGTCTTTGAGGTCTTTGATAAGAACGGTAATCACCTCGGCATCTTTATCGGCGACTACTTTGCCCGCGCATCCAAGCGCTCCGGTGCTTGGATGAGTGCCTTCCGCTCTCAGCAAAAGCTGAAAGGCGATATCCGTCCAATCATCGTCAACGTGATGAACTTCTCAAAAGCGCCAGAAGGCGAACAACCCCTCCTGACCTTTGATGATGCACGCACGCTGTTCCACGAGTTTGGTCATGGCCTCCACGGCCTCATGTCCAACGTCACCCACCCGCTTGTGTCCGGCACCAGCGTAGCCCGCGACTTTGTGGAACTGCCGTCCCAGCTCTTCGAACACTGGCTGGCGCAACCAGAGATCCTGAAGAAATTCGCCCGTCACTATCAAACTGGCGAAGTCATTCCAGAAGAGCTTCTGGAGCGCCTGCTGGCAGCAGCAAACTTCAATCAGGGCTTTGCCACTGTCGAGTATCTGGCAACTGCTATTGTCGACATGGCGATCCATAAGGAAGACGAGCTGGACAATCTTGATCCGGCCCAGATGGAAAAGAAGATCTTAGAGGGCATCGGTATGCCAAAAGAGATCATCATGCGTCACCGTATCCCGCACCTCCTTCATGCCTTTGCTGGGGACGGATACTCCGCAGGCTACTACAGCTACCTCTGGTCTGAGGTCATGGATGCAGATGCGTTCGAAGCATTCGAAGAAACCGGCGATGCATTTGATCCGGACACAGCCGCCAAGCTGGAAAAGTTCATCTATGCGGCTGGCGGCTCTCAGGATCCGGCAAAGGCCTACATGGACTTCCGTGGCAAGATGCCATCCATTGATCCATTGCTGAAAGGCCGTGGACTGGTCAACTAGGCGTCAACTACCAAACCCAGACATCAAAAAAGGGCGGACCAATCGGTTCGCCCTTTACTGTGATGGGCTACGAGCCTCTCATCATCCTGTTCAGGCCGGTCAGGAACACAAACAGCCATCCCAGTATCATCAGCATCCCGCCTGTTGGTGCTGCAAAATCAAACAGCTTCTCACCAACAAACAACCGCTGGGCAAGATCACCACAGAACAGACCAACCCCGGCAAACAGCAGCAACATAGCAAAGGCAATGCCTTTGGAGTTTGTAAGGCCATGTGCAACACCAAGCCCAACAAAGGCGGCAGCATGCATCATGGAGATTTGAGAAATAATGCCCAGATACTGATTATCTATCGCATGAGAGCTGGCAGCTGAGCTCAGGATCGCAATGACACCGCAAAAACCACCAAGCGCCAATCCAAGACCAAGACCTTGTCCGAGTTTGGTGCGAGGCTGCTCTGCAGGCACCGCTTCACTTGCACTCTCCGGCATGGCTGCTCCTTAATGTCCTATTCCAAATCACATACTGCGCGAAACACTTACACGCATCAACTGCATATAGGATAACCATCAAAAATTGCAAAACCTTCAGCAAACGGATTTAAATTGCAATGCGAAGGAAGGCTGCAAAGGACCGGCCTCAACAGCCTCCATAGGTTACTTCGCTAGATCTGCCAGATTACTGAATGGATCTGACACCATTGGTTTCAAACTGGTCGCTTCTGTGCCATTCACATCAAAATCATCAAAGGTCACGGAGTTGAAGTTCATGGCATCCAACGCACGCACATAATATGTGGCTTCATTCAAATCAGCCATAACAGACCACTGGGTGTAGTCCGGGCCATCATCAGCTCCCGCATCAGGATCACTATCACGCGCAAAGCCCTTAGGGATGTCGAAGTTATTCAAAATATGACCGGCAACATTCAGGTTCTCTTTTGAGGTGTCTTTAACCTCCGCACTGTTGACATAGGTGGTCACTCTCACAAAACGTGATGGCGGTGTTACATCACCCGGCACACCTAACATCCCCGAACCTTGACCCAATGGAGACAGCTCACCTTCAGGGAACTTTTTCGCGGCTGTATTGATGGGCGTTAAGTTCACATAGTTGCGCAGGTTAGTCATGTGCCAATCGAACTGCGGTGAGTTGGTCATGACACCCAGTTCATTGTCATAAATCTTCAAGCCATCATCCACTGGCTCAATCACAATAGATTTCCCAGAACGGTCATGAATGGTGAAATGGAGCGGTGGTATCTCTCCAAGAACCTTAAATTCAATGTCGACCAGCTTGACTGACTTGACGGCCTCTTTCACCTCTTCAACAGTCTCAAACTGCGAAAGCACCCAAACCAGGAAGTTAATCGGCGCAAGCTCTCCATCAGCTCCGCTTGATGTTGCTTCAGAATACTTAGCAAAACCAGGGAAGTAGAGAGCACCAGCGGCAAGCCCGGCTTCATTTACGCCATCAACAATCGCAGTCTGCTCTCCTCTGATATCCATTCCAATGACAGCATACTTGCTTGTCCAGCTCGTCCCCTCCCACTCTTTGCCATCCTCCAGAATACCTGCACTGGTGATTTTATAGTTTCGTGGGATGAGAGAAACGGTCGATTCAGTTTCAAATCCAAACTCCATCGTCCGCCCATACACACGGCTATCATCTTTGGCCGTCACCACAAAACTGGTGCAAGCGGATGAACCGACAACAGGTGAAATCAAAAGGGCAGTTGAACACAATCCAGTCAGCACAACGCGCTGCAGTCTTGAAAACAAAGATGGCATGCTAAGCTCCTTTTTTGCTTTTGCATGGGCATCGTCCTCAGTGTTCTCCAAAAAATGCATAACGCCTGCATCAGATTGAAGCGAGGCTTAGCAAGAGCTTTCACTCTGAGTTTCAAACCACTCATCGCTGCTAGGCAGAAAGATCAAAACCAACTCAGCTGTTTCAGCTTAAGAACGATCTGCTTTGAGTCCACCCAAGTTCACACGACAGCACTGCAACCTCCATACGGTGAGGCAACACAAGGAGCACCGCATGGTCTGCCATGCAGCGTTGAGCCAGAATTCCCAAAGATTGGGATGAGCAAGGCGACAGGCAATGCCTGCGCATATGGTAAATTAGTGAGTCTTCAGCATCGGCTGTCGCCTTGCCCGGGCGTTTTTGCAGGAGGCTAAGGCCAGGATCCAAAAGACACTTGGAAGACCTGAAGCGGTTGGAAAGCCTCAGGTCTCAGTGCTGGCGCCCTCTGGTCTGGCCGGACATCCGCTATCCCTCAACACTGTTGGTGAAAGGGGAACCTCCACGAACCCGCTGGATGATACGTTACCTCACCCAGTAGCCCCGCCCGGCTCACACCAGCCTGAGGGGCGTTCCCACAAGCTGCCCGTTCGCATGAACCTGCAACTCAGTATGCAGGCATTTTCAGAAAGGGGGATAAGTTCGCTGAAGGAAGATGATCAAACAGCCTGATCCCACATACCTACCGCAGCTCATGGCCTTAATTGTTGGCTCTCAAAAGCCCCTTCTGCGATACTGTTCATCAAACAGCAAACGGGCGGGTGATGCAGGAAACTTTGACTATCTCAAATCTGGCTGATGTTCCTCAGTTTTTGGAAGCAGCTGCCAAGGGCATGTGGCAGGAATGGTGGGAGGAAGAAGGCCACCCGATTGAAGACGTGTATGACGAACTGCAAAAAAGCTTAGGCCCGGAAGCTCTGCCCACAACACTGATCGCCCATCAAGGTGATGAGTTTCACGGCATGGTCATGCTCGTGCAGTCAGATATGAGCAAACGCCCTCAATATACGCCTTGGCAGGCTTCACTTTGGATCTCACCTGATTACAGAAGAAGAGGTCTTGGCGCGCGGCTGACAAAAGAGCTGGAAACAGTGGCCACTCAACAAGGACACCCTCACCTCTACCTCTTCGCAAAACTGAGCCTTCGCAGTTTTTACGAAGGATTGGGCTGGCAGTGCATTGAAGCCGATGTCAGCGGAGTGGATATCTTTCGCAAAGACTTAAGGTAAAGCAGGAGGCCGTTTCATGAGCACCTTGTGCAGCCCGGGTCCATAACCGTTCTCTTCAACACGCTCAGCGATAAATCCCATTTTCTCATAGAAGGGCCGAGTGTGCTGAGAGGTATCAATATGGACCGCCTGATCCGGACAGTCTTCCGCAATGCGCTCCAGCCGATACTGAACCAGAGCCTTGCCAATGCCCTGACCATGCAAATCACGGCGCACCATCCCCCAGGAAAGTCCCACTCCTTTTGCCCCGCGGAAATAGCCGCCAGACCCAACAACCTGCCCCGCTTTCACGGCAACGAAGTAAGGATCACTCAGTCTCTTCAGATCCTGAGCAAACTCATACAGCTCCTCAGGCATAAAGAAGCGAGGAACATTGCTCAGAAAGATCTCCCTGCATGCAGCAAAATCGGCCTGTTCATATCTGCGAATGTCCATCAGTCGACTTTCATAGATCCTCAAGGGTAAACCGCATCACCGGCAGTGTACGCCCAACCGGAAGCGATGGTTGAGTGCCCACCTCTTCAGCCCCCATGCGTTCATAAAACCCTTTTGCGTTAGGGTCCGAGACAATCGTAAGTTCGGGAAGTTTTTGCTCGCGCAGCCAGTTCTGGATGAAAGAAAACATGAGCCGGCCCGCACCTTGGCCCATCAGTCTCGGAGAAACCCAGAAGTCCTCAAGCTCACAGCTCTGGTCACCTTCTACTGAGATAGAAAAAACACCAGCAACGCTGCCATTCTCTTCCAGAACCCAGAAATGACGGCTCGCCAGAACATCTTCATCCACCAACAGATCAGGCAGCCACGCGGACATCATCTCCTCAGAATAACCCCAGTGGCGCTTTGCAGAGAGGATGACCTCATTCATCTCAGAAAGATGCTGCGGTGTTGCTGCGATGATATTCAAAGACTTCCCCCTCTCACGATACAGGATCAGCTCTCGTCACGCACCAACACCCTCAACAACTAGGCGCCAAACTGGCCTTTGGATGGGTCTGCAACATCAATGATGCGCAAAGACGGTTTCGCCTGCCCCTGCCATGTATCAACACTCAAACTTCCGGCAATATGTAAGGGCTTGCCGCGTGATTGTAAGAGCGCTTTGCCGTGTGGCTGGTCTTCCGCCTTAAAGGCGATTGCCTTCAGGTTGGTTCCGTCATTGCCGCCAAGCGTCACACTCACATGTCCTTGTCCGACAACTTTGGAGAACTTGATTGGTACCGATGGCAAAGCAAAAACAGGTTCTGCATGAGATGCCCCGTAAGGCCCTGCCTGTTCCAGCATATCAAGCAGGCTCAGGTTTGCTCCAGCCGGTGTCAGCACGCCATCAATGGTCAGCTCATGATCAGCAGAGGCTTGCTCCACATCCTCACCAAGCTGCTCAGTCAAAAACGCTTCAAACTCAGGAACTTTGTCTTTCTGGATGGTCAGGCCAGCAGCCATCGCATGGCCACCACCTTTCACAAGCAAGCCAGCCTCAACAGCAGCCCGCACAGCAGAGCCCAGATCAACGCCCATGATCGAGCGACCAGAACCTGTGCCAACACCCTGCTCATTGAACGCCATAGCAAAGGCAGGACGGCGATAACGCTCTTTCAGGCGGGACGCAATGAGACCCACAACACCCGGATGCCAACCATCAGCACCGGTCAGCAGAACAGCAGGAGGAACAGCGCCTTCCATCTTCTGGAACGCCTGGCCCTCGCCCTCTTCCAGCATGACCGCTTCCATCGCCTGCCGTTCCTGATTGAGCCGCTCCAGCGTGGCAGCAATACGCTCCCCTTCTGCTCGGTCATCAGAAGACAGCAGTTTCATGCCAAGAGCAGAATCGCCAATACGGCCACCGGCGTTAATGCGCGGCCCGAGCATATAGCCCAGATGATACGGCGTCGGCTTACCGCTCAACCGCGAAATGTCGGCAAGGCAGGAAAGTCCAATGTTCTCGCGCCGCGCCATCACTTTAAGCCCCTGCACCACATAAGCGCGGTTCAGGCCCTTCAGCGGCACCACATCACAGACGGTACCAAGCGCTACAAGATCCAACAGGTCCATGAGACGCGGCTCTGCTCGTTGGGCAAAGGCCCCACGACGGCGCAACTCGCGATTAAGCCCGACGAGGAACAGGAAGGTCACACCGACAGCCGCCAGATGCCCCTGTCCGGACAAATCATCCTGACGATTGGCATTCACCAGCGCATGGACTTCCGGAAAGTTCTCATCCACCTGGTGGTGATCCAGAACCACAACCTCAAGCCCAAGACGCTTGGCTTCTTCAAATGCTTCGAACGAAGTGGAACCACAGTCCACAGTGATCAGCAGCCGCGCACCACCTGCATGTAGTTGATTGATGGCTGTCGGGTTTGGTCCGTAGCCGTCAATGATACGATCGGGAATGTAGACGTCCGGCTCCACACCCAGCTGCATCAGATAACGCTTCAGCAGCGCAGACGAAGTGGCCCCATCCACGTCATAGTCACCAAAGACGGCGATCTTCACGCCAGCCTGCAAAGCATCGGCAACGCGCGCGCAGGCTTTGTCCATATCCACCAGTTTGGATGGGTCAGGCATCAGGTCTTTAATGGAAGGGTTTAGGAAACCGGAGGCGTCCTCCAGTGGAACACTGCGCCCGGCAAGCACACGCCCAACCACTTCAGGCAGTTCCGTTCTCTGTGCAATGGCAAGCGCCTGTGAAAGCCCCTGATCATCCAGCCGCTCACGCCATACACGTGCGCTCAAGGACTTTTTGACACCAAGAACGACACGTCGCTCAGCACTGGTTGCATCCAATGTCATAACCATAGAAAGAAACTGCCCGATATCTCATAGAAATGCAAAAGCGGACGAGTGTTTGTTACACCCGCCCGCTTTCATCAATTAGCTCGGTGAAAGACCGAAATCAATCCAGATGGAACTTTTCCAACTGGGTATGCTTCGCTTCAATGAAACGAACAGTACCGGTCGTGGAGCGCATCACAACAGTGTGGGTAGTGATGTTGTCACGGCCCAGCTTCACACCCTTCAGGAAGTTACCAGTGGTCACACCGGTCGCAGCAAACAGAACGTCTCCGCCAGCCATTTCTTCCATGGTGTATTTGCGATTGATATCGTCAATACCCATACGGCCTGCGCGTTCAACCTGCTCTTCGCGGGTGATCACAAGACGGCCCTGCATCTGACCACCGATACAGCGCAGAGCTGCAGCAGCCAGAACACCTTCAGGTGCACCACCAATACCAACGTAAAGATCGATACCGGTCTCTTCAGGATCAGTGGTGTAAATAATGCCAGCAACGTCACCATCACCAATCAGGTAGATGGAAGCACCGGTTGCGCGAATGTCGTCAATCAGCTTGGCATGACGCGGACGGTCCAGCACACAGACGGTCACGTCTTTAACGTCACAGCCTTTTGCTTTTGCAACAGCTGCAAGGTTTTCCTGAATTGGACGGTCCAGATCGATGGTACCTTCAGGATATCCAGGACCGATCGCGATCTTGTCCATGTAGCTGTCAGGCGCGTTCAGCAGGCCACCTTCTGGTGCCAGCGCAATTACAGCAATGGAGTTTGGCATGTTCTTCGCGCAGATCGTGGTACCTTCCAGCGGATCCAGTGCGATATCAACCTTTGGCCCGTCTTTGGTGCCGACCTTTTCGCCAATGTAGAGCATCGGCGCTTCATCACGTTCCCCTTCACCAATCACGACGGTTCCGTCGATTGGCAGCTGGTTCAGTTCGCGGCGCATTGCGTCCACAGCAGCCTGGTCAGCTGCCTTTTCATCGCCCCGTCCACGAAGCCGCGCTGCAGATACAGCAGCACGTTCCGTAACACGTGCAAGTTCCAGTGTCAGAATACGGTCAAGAACGTCAGTTGCGTCCTGATGACTATCCGCCATTTAAACCTCTCGGGTGTCCTGTTTTCACGTTAAACGTGAGGAAGTTTTATTTCAGGTTCTCTATTCGTAACATCTGTGGCTTACCAGAGGTTACATTTTCAGCAGCAATTGCATCCAGAGCTTCGCGCACAGCCAGTTCAGTGGTCTCGTGCGTGATAAGGATAACACTTCGCGGTGCTGCAGGATCGCTTACACCATCCTTATCATTTCTGGAATGCGGTCCACGTTGGACAATAGACTCAAGTGAGATGCCTTTGTCCGCCATACAGCGCGCAATTGTGGCAAAAGTACCGGCAACATCCAAAACAGCCAGACGGATGTAATAACCACCTTCATGCGCTCGCATACGCGCTGGAACATATGTCTCCAGTGTTGTCGCAGACTGACTAAACACCGGCATAGAAACATTGCGGGCAATGTCGACAATATCAGAGATCACGGAGGACGCTGTCGCATCACCGCCTGCACCCGGTCCAACCAGCACCACTTCGCCAACCGCATCGCCATCAACAGCAACAGCGTTCAGCACGCCATCGATGCGGGCGATCGCAGAAGACTTTGGCACCATGGTCGGGTGAACACGCTGCTCAATGCCCGTATCTGTGCGCTGAGCAACACCCAGCAGCTTAATGCGGTAACCAAGCTCGTCCGCGGCACGAATGTCAGCTGTGGTGATGGAGGTAATCCCCTCCACATAGATCGCATCCGCATTCACTTCGCAGCCAAATGCAAGGCTGGTGAGCAGAGCAAGCTTGTGAGCGGTATCAAACCCTTCGATGTCAAAGGTCGGATCAGCTTCTGCATAACCAAGACGCTGCGCATCAGCAAGACATTCTGCAAACGACAGTCCTTCACGCTCCATACGGGTGAGGATGTAGTTACAGGTACCATTCATGATGCCGTAAACGCGGGACACATCATTGCCCGCAAGGCTCTCACGCATGGTCTTGATGATTGGAATACCGCCGGCAGCAGCAGCCTCATAGTTCAGGCTCACGCCCTTGTCTTCCGCAAGGCGGGAGAGCATAACTGCATGCTTGGCCAGCAGCGCTTTGTTGGCTGTGACAACGTGTTTGCCGGTTTCCAAAGCGGTGCGAACACTCACCTCAGCCGGACCGTCCTCGCCGCCAATCAGCTCTACAAAAACGTCAATCCCGTCGAACTTGGCAAGTTCAACGGGATCTTCAAACCAGGTCAATCCATCCAGATTAACACCACGATCTTTAGAGCGGCTGCGAGCACTCACAGCCACTACTTTGATAGGTCGGCCACATCGATTGGCAAGAACGTTCGCCTTAGCCTCGAGGATACGCACCAACGAAGCACCGACGGTTCCAAGACCAGCAACGCCAACTTTCAAAATATCAGTCATAAATACCCAGTATCTGTAGGTGGGCGGGCGCCTAAGCGCCCGATTTACTCAATTCCTTGGAATTGCTACCCGCGTCTTCAAAAAACTTTCGAATGCCACGTGCGGCCTGGCGGATACGCTGTTCGTTCTCAACCAGTCCGATACGTACAAAACCTTCACCGTGTTCACCAAAGCCGATTCCCGGAGCAACCGCCACATCTGCCTTTTCAATAAGCAGCTTGGAGAACTCCAAAGACCCTAGATGCTTGAACTGGTCTGGAATTGGAGCCCAGGCAAACATGGATGCTTCCGGAGCAGGAATATCCCAACCGGCGCGTCCAAAAGAGTCGATCAGCACATCACGGCGCTTCTTGTAGATCTCGCGCGTTTCACGAATGCAGTCGTCTGATCCGTTCAGCGCGGTCGCAGCAGCTACCTGAATTGGCGTGAACGCACCGTAATCCAGATAGGACTTCACACGAGCAAGAGCCGCAATCAGACGTTCATTACCAACTGCAAAGCCCATGCGCCACCCCGGCATGGAGAAGGTTTTGGACAAAGAGGTAAACTCAACAGCAATATCCTCTGCCCCTTCCACCTGAAGGATGCTTGGCGGAGGCACATCGCCGAAGTAGATCTCAGAGTACGCCAGATCAGAAAGCACATAGATCTCATGCTTGCGCGCAAACGCCACCACATCGCGGTAGAAGTCCAGATCAGCAACACTTGCTGTCGGGTTTGCAGGGAAGCACAGAATAATTGCAATCGGCTTAGGGATAGAGTGAACCACTGCCCGCTCCAGCGCCTCAAAAAGCTCTGGTCCCGGAGTTGCCGGGATGGAACGCAGCGAACCACCTGCCATCAGGAAGCCGAAGGCATGAATTGGATAGGACGGATTAGGGACAAGCACCACATCACCCGGCGCGGTAATCGCCTGGGCCATATTGGCAAACCCTTCCTTGGAACCCAGTGTCGCAACAACCTGCGTGTCCGGGTTCAGCTTTACACCAAAGCGACGCTCATAATAGCCAGCCTGTGCCTTACGCAGTCCCGGAATCCCTTTGGATGCGGAATAGCGATGTGTGCGCGGATTCTGCACAGTCTCCACCAGCTTATCGACAATATGCTTCGGAGTAGGCAAATCAGGGTTGCCCATACCCATGTCGATAATATCGGCGCCTGCCGCTCGCGCTTTGGCTTTCAGACGATTGACCTGTTCAAAGACATATGGCGGGAGCCGGCGTGTCTTGTGAAAGTCGTCCATGACGCGAGCCTCACTTTCTTCAGTATTTAGCGTTTCAAGCTATATTTTGATTTCCATTCAAAACCGGCCACGAGTCATTAAGGCCAAGTTTCCACGGCCTTTTAGCAGGTGCGAACATTTTTCGCATCATTCATGAGGCATAAACCCGACATTTTTTTAAAGTTTTCAAAGAAGACTGGAAACTTTAAATCCAACAAAAAAGCCGCAGGATTCTGCGGCTTATGGTCGAATATGCGATTTCAACTTGAGAATTTAGACGGCTTTCCGCACAAAATGCACAACTAAAGGTGCATTCGCTAACTCCGTGAGAATGCGAAAGATTATTGCGTCTGCGCAGCCTGAGATTGTTGCGCTTGCTCACCAGCAATCTGTTTCAGCTGGTCGGCGCTGCTCTCAAAGGTGTTGCCAATGCCAGCTCTGCGCTTACTTTCAGAGGAAATTGCAAGCAGATTGGCTTCGGAAGCAGCCCGCTGTTCCGGCGAAAGCAGATCGCTGGAGACTTCAGGTGGAAGTTCAGCAATACCAGTCTGCTTGGTACCGTTGCCCTTCTCGATCGCTTCATACACCGTCAAAGATTCGCCAAATGCACAACCTCCAACAAAACCTGCCAGCACGACTGCGCTGCAAACTCGTTGAAACTTAAGCAACATCTGGAACCTCGCGTTTGATCCGTCTACTACACAACAGCAGAGCACTTAACTTTAATTAAAATGCACTTAGCAGTTGCGTCATCCGTAGTCCACATATATTACCCTGTTAACAACACATAGTTTATTACTCTAGGGCACTTCTTATTTACTGAATACAGAACACGATATACTCAAATCATAACCGATAAATATTAAGAAGAAATATCTCAAGAAATCAGAGTATTCCAAGTTTTCCTCAAGAGTTAAACATCTCCATAAAACTTAAGAATAACCCAAAACTTCTCACAGTTCCGTAAGATCACTTTACTTGCTAAATACCTACTAAGAATCCGCCTAAGGACTAAGACGGGCCACACAGATTTTCACGTGCCTGTCAAAATTCTTAGGGATATACTCATTATGCCGTTTTTGTAGGTT
Organism: Pseudovibrio sp. SCP20; assembly: GCF_057774105.1. Classification (NCBI taxonomy): domain Bacteria; kingdom Pseudomonadati; phylum Pseudomonadota; class Alphaproteobacteria; order Hyphomicrobiales; family Stappiaceae; genus Pseudovibrio; species Pseudovibrio sp. SCP20. The sequence continues at coordinate 1,686,929 of NZ_JBYMDH010000001.1, forward strand.
AAGAGACCGCCGATAACGCATGAGTGTATGCGGCATGTTTTTGAGTGCGGATAGCGGACACTGAATGTGGTTGGGTCTGGCGAGTATCTACCAGACACCTGATACGAGGACTGAGCAGGCAAATGACCGGTGAAGACACCAATCCAATGTTGCAGTACATCCTCAATAATCCTGAGGAATTTGCCAAAAACCTCTCTGAAATAGCCGAGAACGGCGGCAAGGCTCTGGCAGCCTATCTGGAACCCCGCGAAAAAGGCGAGGCAGCAACCGGAGGCACCGAAGAGCTCAACGCAGTGGTCAAGACCCTCGCAGAGGTCGGTAACTACTGGATGAAAGACCCTTCCCGCGCCATTGAAGCTCAAACGAAGCTCTGGTCCGGCTACATGAACATCTGGAATTCCACACTCAAGCGCATGGCAGGCGAAGACAGTGAGCCCATCGTTGCTCCGTCCAATGCAGACAAGCGTTTTAAAGACAGCCAGTGGGATGACAACAACTTCTTTGACTTCATCAAGCAGATGTACCTGCAAACCAGCAACTGGGCTGAGGAGCTGGTAGAAGGCGCCGAAGATCTGGACGACCACACGCGCCACAAGGCTGGCTTCTATGTGAAGCAGATCTCTAACGCTATGTCGCCCTCCAACTTCATCCTGACAAATCCGGAGTTGCTGCGCGAAACCATGTCCTCAAACGGCAGCAACCTCGTAAAAGGCATGAAGCTGCTGGCAGAAGACATAAAAGCTGGCCACGGCGACCTGCGAATCCGTCAGACCGATCCGGACAAATTCGAAGTTGGCGTCAACGTTGCCGTGACACCTGGTAAAATCGTCGAGCAAAACGACGTCTGCCAGCTGATCCAGTACACCCCAACCACTGAGACGGTTCTGAAGCGGCCACTGCTGATCGTTCCGCCATGGATCAACAAGTACTACATCCTTGATCTCAATCAGGAAAAGTCATTCATCAGATGGGCAGTCGATCAGGGCCACACGGTCTTCGTCATTTCATGGATCAACCCGGATGAGAAGCAGGCGCAAAAGAGCTTCGAGCACTATATGCGCGATGGTATCCTGAACTCTCTGGAGCGCATTCGCAAAACCACCCAGCAGTCTACGGTCAATGCCATTGGCTACTGCGTAGGCGGCACACTGCTCGCAGCAACCCTCGCCTATCTGGCAAGAATAGGCGAAGAAGACCGCATCTCCTCCGCAACCTTCCTCACCACACAAGTGGACTTCACTCATGCAGGTGACCTGAAGGTCTTTGTAGATGAAGAGCAGATCGAAATTCTCGAGCATCGCATGGGGCAGAAGGGCTATCTGGACGGCTCCAAGATGGCGACCGCCTTCAACATGCTGCGCTCCAATGACCTGATCTGGCCCTACGTGGTCAACAACTATCTGCGCGGCAAAGATCCATTCCCGTTTGACCTCCTCTACTGGAATGCCGACAGCACCCGCATGCCGGCAGCCAATCACTCCTATTATCTGCGCAACTGCTACCACAAGAACGCACTTGCTGAAGGTGAGATGGAACTGGCCGGGGAAAAACTGGATCTGAGTGAAGTTCAGATCCCGGTCTACAATCTGGCAACAAAAGAAGACCACATTGCTCCCGCAAAATCCGTCTTCAAAGGCTGCGGCTGTTTTGGTGGACCTGTTGAGTATGTACTGAGTGGCTCAGGCCATATCGCTGGCGTCGTAAACCCACCATCCAAAGAGAAGTACCAGTACTGGACCGGCAACAAACCGGAAGGCTCTCTGGATGATTGGATGCAGAACGCATCTGAAACTGCGGGCTCATGGTGGCCACACTGGCAAAAATGGATTACATCTCAGGATGATAATCGGGTAAAAGCACGCAAGCCGGGCGCACGCCGTACAAAAATATTGGAAGACGCACCAGGCAGTTATGTTAAGGTGCGCATATAACGAGAACACGCAGTGAGTCTGTCTGAAGCCACGCTGTTCTCATGGAATGAATGGAGGACAACGTGGCAGGCGATCCTAAGCTTTCGCAGATGCAACCGCAGAAAATCGGCGGATGGGATCCTAGACACGTTCGCCACCTGAACACCCAAAGTGCTGCGCTGACACGCCTGAACAAGCCAAAGAGCCTGCTTGTTCGCGCCCTTGTCCTGCCTGCATTACTCGCACCGCTCTGGTATCAGCCTACCCTTGGCTGGTTCTGGGCAGTTGCATTATCCGTTGCAGCAGTTGCGTGGGTCTGGATCATTCCACCCTTTGGCAAAAAGAACGTCGGCGCACAAACCTGGACGCAAAAGGCTATTTTGGGCGAACGCATGTGGCTCAACCGCATGTTCATTCCAATCCCGGCGCCCTACCACCAGAAAGCCCTCGCCCTCCTGGCCGTCGGCCTGATTGCAGTTGGCCTGGCCATCTGGGCAGCAGCAACCAACAACCTGCCTCTCATGCTCACAGGCGGCATCATCGCCTATGTCGCCAAGTTCGCCTCACTCTTTGTGATGGTGAAAATCTTCGAGCACATGAAAAACGCCCACCCGCTCTACAAAAGCTGGCGCAACGTACCAGTCAACGACAACAGCCTGAAAGCGAAAGCCGGCTGAACCAGCTAAATCAGCAAAGGTTCATCGGCATCTTCCGCGGCCTCAGCCGCTAGCGCAACCCGTTCATCATGCCCCACTCGAACGAACCAATAGTCGATACCTGAAAGCTCCGGCTGCACCACTTCATATCCGTACGCAGACAGAAACTTGATCAACGCATCCTGCTGCGCGGGCCTGTGATTATGTTCAATGCAGAGAAAGTCAAACGTCCGGCGCGAGAAGTCGATCCCCTTCAGAACCTCCAGCTCGCTCCCTTCCGTGTCGATGGAAATGAACGCGACATGATCCGGAACACCATGTGCGATCAAGACATCCTCAGTCCGCGCGATCGGCACCTCAATCTCACGCCCTGGCTTATCGCCCACCTGCACCACTGAAGCCATGCCCGAGTATTCTGGCGTATCAGCACAAAAGAACTTCAGCGCCCCTCCTCCGGAACTCCAGGCAGCCCGCTTATCCAGATGAGCATCACGCGCAGCATCAATACGCTCCCAGCAATCCGGATTAGGCTCCACCAGCAAACCAGACCACCCAAGCGCCTTCTCAAACAGAAAGCTGTTGGAGAGATGCGTTCCATCACCAACACCAATTTCAACAAAGTAGCCCGGCTGCTGCTCATACTGCGGAAACAGCTTGAGAAAATGAAGCTCCTGAAAACGCTGAGCACGGCTGTGAAGGAAATACTGCTCGGCCAAACGAGCAAGCCGCAGATCATGCAGCCCCAACTGCAGAACCTCTCCGAGCCGCCGCATATTGGAGAAGTCTTTATGCTCTTTAAGATAAAGAACCCTGAGAGCCATCAGGTTCCTCTTATCTAGCCGCAAAGCCAGACGAGCAAGTGTCCCGCTTCGTTTATGCGGTGCCAATGCCATCAAAAATGCTGAGAGAAACTTTCGCAACCACTGGACCACCGCAGAACTCCGCCGCTGTTTTCATCCAACGTGGCAGCTAAAGCAGTCCGCAACAACTCCGCAATCTCAGTAACCGCAAAGCATAGGCCAAACACAAAAAGGGCCGCCAAATGGCAGCCCTTTCCGTATAACTGTTTCCAGTATCGCGTATTAGCGCTTGGAGAACTGGAAGGAACGACGAGCTTTACGCTTACCGTACTTCTTACGTTCAACAACACGGCTATCGCGAGTAAGGAAGCCTTCTTTCTTAAGCACAGCGCGCAGCTCTGGCTCATAGAAAGTCAGTGCTTTGGAGATGCCGTGACGAACAGCACCAGCCTGACCGGAAAGACCACCACCAGCAACGGTAACGTTGATGTCGTACTGACCATCACGCTCGGTGAGCATGATTGGCTGACGCAGGATCAGCTGAAGTACTGGACGAGCGAAGTACTCGTTGTACTCTTTGCCGTTTACAACGATTTTGCCGGTGCCTGGCTTGATCCATACACGTGCGATAGCGTCTTTACGCTTACCGGTTGCGTATGCACGGCCTTGTGCGTCGAGCTTCTGAACATGTACAGGAGCTTCGTTCTCAGCAGGGGCGATTGCGCCGCCCAGTTCCTCAAGGGACTGTAGCTCAGACATAATTAACCCCTCTTCGCATTTTTAGGATTCATGGCTTTAACGTCTACCACTTCTGGAGACTGGCCATCATGCGGATGCTCTGCAGAAGCATAAACACGCAGGTTACGCAGCTGCGCACGGGAAAGAGGACCACCTGGCATCATGCGCTGAACAGCTTTTTCCAGAACGCGCTCTGGGAAACGGCCTTCGATCAGCTGACGTGCAGTGCGCTCTTTGATACCGCCAGGGTAACCAGTGTGCCAGTAGTACTTCTTGCTCTGGTATTTTTTACCAGTCAGTACAACTTTATCAGCGTTGATGATGATTACGTTGTCACCATCGTCGATGTGCGGGGTGTAGGTCGGCTTGTGCTTGCCGCGCAGACGGTTTGCGATGAATGCTGCCAGACGGCCAACAACAACGCCTTCTGCGTCGATCAAGATCCACTTCTTGTCGACCTCAGCCACTTTAGTGGAATGAGTCTTCATAAGATCTACCGTAGTTTTGACGGTTAAAATTCTTGGGAGAAATGCGTTCAGGCCCGAAAGAGCAGCTAAACGTGATAGCTCCGTGTAGGAACGGGTAGATACGCGAGGTTGCGCACCGCGTCAAGAGCAAAAAATTACACGCTCAAGCAAATTAATCAATAAAATCAAATAGATACAAAATAGGTATTATAATACCACACTTTTTCCGCATGAATCTGAAGATTCTTAAGCTCAGGAAACTCCGGCAGCACGCGCAGCCGTCAAAATAAGGTCATCAACCTGCAACTCATAGAAGACCCAGTTGGCACTATAGCAGCTGACATAATAGCCAACGCCCGCGAGGGCTACACGATATTCACGCAAATTGATCGGAGTAAAATGTGTTGGGTAAAAGAACCGCCACCGGCTGCGGGTCAAACGGGTTGTCAGCGTTGCATTCGCCAGAAGCAGGTTGAAGAACACCAGACTCACAAAAACGATCGGGTCACCAATAAACGAGGTGTCCTGATAGAACATGGTCTCCCGGAACTCGGCAAACACCCGTGGCTCGCTGGCCACGTACAGATCGAAAAAGGCTGGCACAGCCAGTATCAGAAGGATGTTCAGTGCAAGAAAGCCGATATAGCCGATCGTGGCGAGTAAGGAACCGAACCGCAGCGGCACCAAAAGGAAATCAAAAATGAAACCGAAAAACGCACGATAGAACACCAGCCCGCTCCCACTCACGCCGTTTCTCTCAGGTCTCCCCTCCTTCAAAAAACGGCCTTTGGCTTTAGTCCCTGAATTTTAAGTGGCTTTTTGCTTTTGGATCAACCAACAATTCAACTTTCAGGCAAATTTAATTCAAAAAATTCAATAAGCTGAGAGTTTTAGGCACTTCAACGCAGTGCACTTTTATGGAGCATATGTCTCCTGCATTGGATAACATGGGAAGAACACATTTCCATGCGGTAATCATCGAATCGATTACTCAATCCAAGATTGTTTTTTCAAACAAGTGTTTTCCTGAATATGCGCCTCTCTCTATTTTCCTTCATGGCGGCCTTAAGCGCCACTTCTGCCTTTGCCCAAACACCTCCACTTCAGATCATTATCGAAGCAGATAAGACCCACCCTGAAGTCGCAACGGCAACAATCACGCTCCCAGCGGAGCAAGAGATCACACTGCAAGCACCGCGCACGCAGTCTCAACCAAGCGACACCAACGCGCTGCAACTCATGTGCGATGGAGTTGAAGTCCTTGAGCCGTACGAGCGAGCCCTTGCATGCAGAAAGCTGCAATGGAACGTCACCTTTCAAAATCCGCGAGAGACCCCACTGGCCGTAGCAAACCAGCAAAACCTCTATTCCCCTCACGGATGGTGGAGCATCACGGAATGGGATGACATTCCTCATCTCAAAACCGCTTCAACAGTCAAAGTGTGCGGCAAAGTCCAAGGGGGTGACACCACACTTAAATGCGCAGCTCTGCCAACAGAGAATGAACCACCCCTCATCCTCTCTTGGGGTGATGCTGCAATGACTCTAAGAACCAACCAAACCACCCTGACGCTCTACAAAGACGATCCGACAGAAGCTCTAAAAGCCGACAACCTCCCTGCCCTTCAAAAACAGTTTGAGTATCTAAAAAGCATCCTTGCCGCTCCGACTACACCGGAGCAGAACATTGATCTGGTGTGGGTCGCCATAGACAAGAAGCTGGGACACATCGCTGGTGCAGCCGGCAAACAGGCATTTCTGGCCAACTTCGCCACAAGCGAGGGAACTGCATCTGCAGAGGACATCACCAAGCTTCATTGGGTTTCCGTCCATGAACTGTTCCACCTGCTGGCAACTACACCAAATCCGCTCTGGATCTCAGAGAGCCTTGCTCAGTACTACGGCTATAAGTCGCTCAAAGTGGCTGGCATCCACTCTGAAAGCCCTATGGATCAATGGCAGGTTTTCAAAGAGCGTTTTCCGCATGCTGCAACAGGCCTGTATGAAGCACATCAGAAAGTCACAGGCGACAACGATCCAAGCTACTACCCACTGTTTTCCGTCAAAGGAGCAGCGTTCTGGCAAGTGGTTGATGAGGAGCTTCAACAGCAAGGAACATCATTAGATCAGCTCATGACAACATTTGAGGAGCTGCGGCAGCCCTCTCACGAGTTGCCTCAATCCCTGCTCAACGCACTCAAACATTCCATTTCAGATAATCGCCTTCAGGAACTACAACAACAGTTCCTCCTCTAAAGAAGACCGGTAACGTGATGATAAAAGACAAACTCGATTTTCTGCCGTTAGATACCATCCGACACCGGAAAGATGGCATCCCTTGCGCAGTTGCTAAAAGCGGCAATCTCACAGATTTGGCCCTGACGAAGTGCGGGCTAACCGCAGTTCCCAGCGAAGTCTTTACACACGAGGTGCTGGAAAGCCTTTATCTCGGCGAGAATGCCATCTCAGAAGTCCCCGACGAGATCTTACGCCTAACCAACCTCAGAGAACTCTATATCTACGGCTGCAAACTCCACCGATTACCTGACACACTCACTCAGTTGAGCCAACTCCAGATTCTAGACCTCAGTCACCAACCACTGGAATGCTTGCCGTCCAACATCGGCGCTCTGAAGCAACTGCGTGTGCTTTACGCCAGCAACACTGTCATGACAGAGCTACCAAACAGCATCGGAGAACTGACAGCACTGGAGTATTTTGGGTGTACAGACAACAACATCCGACAGCTTCCTGAAAGCATTGGTCAGTTAAAGAGCCTCTGGGAGCTCCGTCTCTATGGCAACGGCTTGAAGGAGCTTCCGCAGACATTCAGCAAGCTCTCAGGTTTACGAGAGGCCTACCTGCGCAACAACGCACTCACCAAACTGCCGCCCAACATAAGTGAGCTGAAGCAGCTGGAAATTCTGGATTTGCGTAACAATCAGATCAACCGGTTGCCAGAAGACATCGGAGGCCTCACAAACCTCTACCAGCTAGATCTGCGCGCAAACCCACTTGAAGAACTGCCCAATTCAATGAAGAACCTGACAAACTTGCGCAAACTGGATCTACGCTGGACACGCCTGACAGAAGAGCCAGACTGGTTCCGTGATCTACGTGCTCAAGGCACACTGATCTATCTTTAGCCCCTTAAAAACAAAGGTAGCGATGCCTCTCACCTATCTTATCATAGGGAATGCACCGCTATCTCATCATCATCCTGTCAGTTCTGCTGGTTGGCATCTGGAACGCACAAGCGCAGGAAAGCAAATTCCGTAAACGGCCTCGCAGCCTGTTCAAACAACCGGATTGCTACTGCACCAACCGCGGCAAACGCATAGAACTCGGCGACTTCTCCTGCCTTTACGTCGATGGCACATCCTACCTCGCCCAATGCCAAATGGCCCTCAACAACCCCATGTGGCGCAAAATCCAGGACGGCTGCCCAACAACACGGCTGGAGATCAAGCAGCAGACATCTAAGATCCTGCAAAAGGCCAAGAGCAACTAACGAAACGAACTGGCAGAAAACGAGGGGTCGTTGTCATTGTGCCAGCACGAACCTCGTTTATAGTCAGTGTCATGCAAAAGACACCGACTGCCACCTCTCATGACTCAGGAACGCACAACACACCAAAGCTCGTTCTTATGGTGGTCTTCGACGGAGCCATTGCTACAGATATTGCAGGACCACTAGATATCTTTGCGTCTGCCTCACTTATGAAAAACGAGCAGCCTTCCACCTACCAAGTTGAAGTCGTTTCACTGCATGGAGGCCTTGTAACCACCTGGCCCACAAACATTCAGATGATGAGTAAGGCATTCAGTGAGTTTGAGAACAGAGCAATCGATACGCTTCTGATAGCTGGCGGTGCGCACAAGTCATCAGTCATCGAAAATCAGCCGTTTATTGACTGCATCAGGAAGGCGGCTCAAAGAGCCCGACGTGTTGCATCAATCTGCACCGGAACCTTTGCTTTGGCTCAGGCAGGATTACTTGATGAAAGAGCCGCAACCACACACTGGAATTGGGCCGAACAGCTTCAGGAGCGCTACCCGAAGATAAAGGTGCAACCCGATGCGATCTACAAGAAGGACGGTAAGCTCTACAGCTCCGCTGGCATGACCGCAGGAATCGACCTTGCGCTCGCACTGACTGAGGAAGACCTCGGGCGGGAGACTGCACTCAAAATTGCGCAGTATTCTGTCATGTTCTTAAAACGCCCGGGCGGGCAATCTCAGTTCAGCTCTGTCTTGTCCTACCAGAAAAGCGATGATGCACGCATGATCGCACTTCAGGAGTGGATTCTAGCCAATCTGCAACAAAGCCTCTCAGTCGATCGCATGGCAGAATTCTTGAACATGGCACCCAGAACGTTCGCCCGCTTTTTCAAGAAACATGTCGGCACCTCGCCAGCAAAGTATGTTGAGGAGATCCGCCTGAACACGGCGCGCCAATACATCGAGAACCCACGAACATCAATAAATGAGGTTGTCAGGCGATGTGGCTTTGAGAATGGCGAGAAAATGCGCCGCAGCTTCATACGCAACTTAGGCATCAGCCCGCAGGATTACCGCAACAGATTCTGTAGCAGCCAACTCTAAAACACCAACAACGAAGGCATTGGTGCAACCCGGAGCTTCTCCGGGAATGGATCTTTGCGCCCTGATCACTAAACAAACAGAGAGGAACCCTCATGAAAAAGCTAAAAACAGGTCTCTTCCTTTATCCCGGCATGACCATGCTGGATGCCTACGGGCCCCTTCAATTCCTGGCGTTTGTAAGAGGTTTAGAGACCTTTACGTTTGCTGAAAGCAGCGCCCCTCTGCCCTGCGACGCTGGGATTCAGCTGGTGCCTGATTATAGTTTTGAGGACCGTCCGGAAATCGATATTCTACTTGTTCCCGGTGCTGGAAACCCACTTGAGCAGATGCAAAATCCGCGCGTTCTGGAGCACCTGCGCCAAGCCGGCGAAAACGCACAATATGTCACATCTGTCTGCTCAGGAGCTCTGATACTGGCAGAAGCCGGCTTACTGGATGGATACGAAGCAGCAACCCATTGGGCTTATCGGGAAACCCTGGAAAAACTGGCGGATGTTACAGTCGTCAACAAACGCGTTTCAGTTGACCGAAATCGTATCACTGGTGGAGGCGTGACCGCGGGAATAGACTTCGCCCTGTCTCTCACAGCAGAACTGTTCGGGCCTGAAGAAGCACAGCTTCTGCAGTTGATGTTTGAGTACCACCCCGAACCACCTTTCAACTCCGGTTCACCAGAGACCGCCAGCGCAGAAGCTGTAAAAATAGCCAGACACGAGATCACTTCTATCGCACCGGATCTGATGCAGTACGCCGAGGAGCGAAGTATCGCAAGAACGCTAACAGCGTAAACTCGCTCAACACAGTGTGTCCCTTACCCCTTAAATGAGGCCGGTGGAATGGAATAGGTTGCGGTGGCGTGTGCAATCAGGTCATCGCTGCCTTCGCGGATGATTTCGCAATCCATTACCACAAGGCGCTTGCCACCTTTCAGAATACGGCATGTGGCGATCATATCGCCCGCCTCAGCTTTGCGCAGGAAGTTGATATTGATGTTGGTGGTCACCGCAAGCGCATGTAGCCCCAAATTCCCAAGCAGAACCACATAGGCAGCATAATCCACCAGCGCCATCAAGGATGGGCCAGAAACAGTCCCACCCGGACGCAGATGAACATCCCCTGCCTTCAACCTGACAATGGCTTTTCCCGGTAGAATCTCGTCGATGAAATATGCGCGCCCCAGCGCATGCATCTGCGGGAATGCCTTGTCCAGAAATTCCGTCAATTCTGCCGGACTAAACTTAACAGCAGGCGCCGCCACCTCACTGGTCATGAAGTCCCTCCTCCTCATGCAAGCCGACATACTGATATATGAGACTGCGATTTACCAGCTGAACAAAAGTTCTAAACCGTTGCGCTAGGCTCAAGTTTTGTTCACTCTGTGATTTAACACTTAATCAAGGCCAGATAGCCTGCTAAAGGCATCTCAACGACTATTTTAAGCACGATGGAGATCCACCATGTCTGACGCAGACACCGCAAAAGATCAGAGCGAAGCAGAGCGTCCAATGCTCGGCAAACTGCTGCACAATGGTGTTCAGCGTATCGTCATGCAGCGCCCGGAGCGTATGAACGCATTGTCCATGGCCATGATGAAAGAGCTTTGCGCCGCCTTGGATGAAGCCGCAGCCAACCCGGAAGTTCGCGTTGTCCTGCTCGGTGCAGAAGGCAAGGTGTTCTGCGCAGGCCATGACTTGAAAGAACTGACCGCAGCTCGCGCGGAAGCCGACGGTGGCAAAGCCTTCTACCAGCAGACATTCGATCAATGCGCTGAACTGATGCAAAAGATTGTGAACCTGCCAAAACCAGTCATCGCAGTTGTTACGGGTGTCGCTACGGCAGCAGGCTGCCAGCTCGTCGCCTCTTGCGACCTTGCTCTGGCACTCGACACAGCAACCTTCTGCACGCCTGGCGTCAACATCGGTCTCTTCTGCTCCACCCCAATGGTTGCCCTCACCCGCAACATAGGCCGCAAACAGGCTATGGAAATGTTGCTGACCGGTGAAAGCATCGATGCCTCCACCGCAAAAGAGTACGGTCTGATCAACCGCGTGGTACAGGCAGATTATCTGGAAGTTGTGGTGCAGAAATATGCTGAAGTCATCGGCTCTAAATCTGCCCTGACAGTCAAAACCGGCAAGGAAGCCTTCTACAAGCAGGCAGATATGCCATTGGCAGAAGCGTACGCTTACACCTCCAAGGTCATGGCAGAAAATATGCTGGCCAATGACGCAGAAGAAGGCATCAGCGCATTCCTGCAAAAGCGTACTCCAGAATGGAAAGACAGCTGATCAGCTAACAAGGAGCGACAAGCATGGCAGCCGGGTATTCAAAAAGATCGCTAGCTCAAAAACTAGGTCTGAAACCCGGCATGCACTGTTGGTGGCACAACATGCCGCAGAGCGTTTCCGATGAAATTACCGCAGGAGTTGACGATCTGGTCCTCCTACCCACTCTGGAAACCGGCGTAAGCACTGCCCATATCTTTGTAACAGGTCAAAGCGAACTGGCAGATCTGCTGGGTAAGCTGCGCATGAAACTGGATGCAGACGGCATGATCTGGGTGTCATGGCCCAAGAAAGCATCCAAAGTCCCCTCTGAGGTGACTGAAGATACAGTAAGAGAAATTTGCCTGCCTATGGGACTGGTCGACATCAAGGTCTGCGCCGTTGATGCAGTCTGGTCCGGTCTTAAACTTGTCATTCGCAAGGAGCTGCGTGCCGCGCATCGGCAAAGGCAGCAGGCAGCCAGAGAAATTGCAGAGAGTTGATAAGAATATGAACCACGATCACTATTCCGACGATTACATTCAGAACATTCTGGAAAGCACCAAGACAATCGCGTTGGTCGGCGCCAGCAACAAGCCGGAGCGTGCCAGCTTCCGCGTGCTGGGCTACCTGCTGGAGCAAGGCTACACCGTCTATCCAATCAATCCAGGACAGGCTGGCACCGAAATCGCAGGCGCAAAAGTCTACGCATCCCTGAGTGATCTGCCTGAAGCGGTCGACATGATTGATGTCTTCCGTAACTCAGAAGCTGCTGGCGGTGTCATCGATGAGGCCATCGCACTGCCAACACCTCCCAAAGCCATCTGGCTTCAGCTGGGTGTGAGAAACGACGACGCAGCTGCACGGGCAGAAGAAAAGGGAATCAAAGTGGTTATGGACCGATGCCCAAAGATCGAAATCCCGCGCCTAGCATCTGTTGCAGCCAGCTAAACACGCATTTTTATGCGCTCTCGGAGCCTTACACCTGAGAGCGCATTTCACTTCTTAGAATGATTTTCCAATCCCTCACCACTAAAGCAAACAGAATTTCAAGCATCAGATAGCCGTCATATTGCTTGAGCTTTCTGCAAGAGTGAAGCGCGCTCATCTTTCCCTTCTGCGCTTGCCAACCTGCGGTTGCCCCCTCATAGTTCCTAGCGGGAAATTATATAAATTTCAGCAGAGAATGACGCGCCTGTTCCAAGGGTTTGCATGCCATGCACCTTGCGCAGCACCGCTCCATCCTGCAAGCGCATTGAAAGGACTGCCTCATGAGCGAGAACACCCCAGGCTTTGATACCCTTGCAATTCACGCAGGCGCGAAACCAGACCCAACCACAGGCGCACGCGCAACACCAATCTACCAAACCACCTCATTTGTGTTTGATGATGTAGACCACGCAGCTTCCCTGTTCGGTCTTCAGGCGTTTGGCAACATCTACACCCGCATCACCAACCCAACCACAGCAGTGCTTGAAGAGCGCGTCGCAACCCTGGAAGGCGGCACAGCAGCTCTGGCAGTGGCATCCGGTCATGCTGCACAGCTCCTCACCTTCCACGCGCTCATGACACCGGGCTGCAACATCGTTGCCTCCAAGCGCATGTATGGTGGCACCATCAACCAGCTCAACCATTCCTTCAAGAGCTTCGGCTGGGACGTGAAGTGGGCGGAAGGTCTGGATGGACAGAGCTTTGCGGATCAGATCGACGAAAACACCCGTGCCGTGTTCATTGAAAGTGTTGCCAATCCAGGTGGTGTGGTCATGGACATTGAGGGCATCTCAGCCGTTGCCAAAGAAGCTGGCGTCCCGCTGATCGTCGACAACACCATGGCAACACCATACCTCTGCCAGCCAATCAAGCACGGTGCAGACATCGTCCTCCACTCCCTGACCAAGTTCATGGGCGGCCACGGCAACTCCATGGGCGGTGCGATTGTTGATGCAGGCACATTCGACTGGGCAGCCTCCGGCAAGTACCCAATGCTGACCGAGCCGCGCCCTGAATACAACGACATGCGCCTCTTTGAGACCTTCGGAAGCATCGCCTTCGCAATCTGCTGCCGCGTCCTCGGCCTGCGCGATCTTGGCCCGGCAATCTCACCGCAGAACGCCTTCATGCTGATCACCGGCATCGAAACGCTGGCCCTGCGTATGCAAAAGCACTCTGACAACGCGCTGAAGGTCGCCGAGTTCCTGCAAGGCCATCCAGCCGTCAGCTGGGTATCCTACGCTGGCCTCGCAAACGATCCGTTCTATCAGGCACATCAGAAGTACTGCCCAAAGGGCGCAGGCGCTGTCTTCACCTTCGGCCTAAAAGGCGGATATGAAGCAGGCGTAGAGCTGGTGAAAGATCTGGAACTGTTCTCTCACCTTGCCAACATCGGCGACACCCGCTCACTCGTCATCCACCCGGCTTCAACCACCCACCGCCAGCTTTCTGACGAACAGAAAACAGCAGCAGGGGCTGGTCCGGACGTGGTGCGCGTCTCCATCGGCATTGAAGATGCTGCAGACATCATCGCAGACCTGAAACAGGCACTTGAGAACGCATAATTCTCAAATAAATCAAATACTTGAGATTGAAAAATGAATCAATCTCCAAGCTTTAGCTCAAAAAACAAGAAAGGCGCCCTAAGAGGCGCCTTTTTCGATTCCACATCAATCACTTATTCCAGAAATCGGAATCACTATCTGAGCGCAGCTTCCTTTTCCCGACGCAGCAGGCAAACCTGCTCAACAGCCAACGCAAGAACAATCAGCGCCATCGCCTGATGTGCCAATGCGCGATCCATTGGAACCATGCCGAGCAAAGTCACAACGCCAAGGAAAACCTGAATGACAATCGCAACCATCAACCAGCTGGCATTCTGCTTCAACGCAGCATCCCGGTTCCAGCGCATCAGATAAAAGCTCTGCAGGAAAACAGCCACAACCAACACGTAGGCAATCATGCGATGCTGGAACTGCACCATCATCACATTCTCAAAGAAGTTGATCCACCAAGGAGACATGATGAACAGACCAGATGGGATAATCTGCCCATCCATCAGCGGCCATGTGTTGAAGGTCAGACCCGCATTCAGGCCAGCAACCAACGCCCCAAGGAACAGCTGGAAAAGCACCAGAGCAACCAAACCATACGCCCCCATCAGCCCATCACCAAACACATCCCAGCCATCACGCTTCAACTCAGGACGTCGCTTGAGAACGCCAGCAAGGTAATAGAGATAGGCGAACAGAATACACGCCACACTCAAATGCACGGCAAGACGGTACTGGCTCACATCAACCCGGTTCACCAGCCCTGAAGCCACCATCCACCAGCCAATCGCACCTTGCAGACCACCCAGCAGAAACGCGATCACAAGCCGTGGCTTCAACCAGGAACTGACCTGTCCGCGTGCCCAGAACCAAACCAATGGGATGAAGAAGAACAGACCGATCACGCGGCCTAGCAGGCGATGCCCCCACTCCCACCAGAAGATGCCCTTGAACTCATCAAGCGTCATCCCCTCATTGAGAACCTTGTACTGAGGGATCTGCTTGTACTTCTCAAACTCCTCCTCCCACTCAGCTGCATTCAGCGGCGGAATAGCACCGTGAATTGGTTTCCATTCAGTGATGGAAAGGCCGGAATCCGTCAGACGGGTCGCCCCACCAACAACAACCATGGCCAAAATCAAAAAGCAGATGAACAGCAACCACACACGAATTTGCCTGCGGTTGGATAGGTCTTGAGCGGAAAGATCTGAAGTGTAGAACGGAGTAGACATGACACCTATTCGAAGAGCTTGTTTGCCCCTATATATGTCAGATCCGCAGCCAAATCAGGAAAAATACGCAGATCCTCACAGCAGTCTAGACAAATTACCTAGAATTTGCAGGCGAAAGCAGGCCACTCAATAGCGCAGCGCTGTCATAGACTTAGAGGCGCTCCAGCAGGATCAGATCAGCAAGACCTGCAAATTGTCTGCAAGATCCTCTTGAAAAATATATGCATTTTGAACTATGGCTTGCGCGGAAAAGAAGAGCCCAATGCAATGAGGCTTTCAAGGAGAACTATATGGCTTCGCCAGTGCGCCGCTTCATCGGTATGATTTTTCTGGTCACGTTTGTGGTCGTCTATGTCTTCGTCGCCATGGTGATTGGCGATCTGACAATGGCAGACAAACACTGGTCCCTTAAGCTGATCTTCTTCGCAATCGCTGGTCTGATCTGGGTTATCCCGGCAGGCATGATCATCAGCTGGACCTATAAGAAGCGCTAGGTTTTCTAGCGCTCGTTACCTCTGCAATAAGGACCGGGCACGTTTCACCGCGTGATAAGCCGCAAAGGCTGCCCCGGTCAGGTACACATCAACCATCCTCTGGTTTTGATGCAGTCCATTCAGAGAGACCCGCGGTAAATGATAGGGCCGCTCCAGATTCTTCGCAGAGAGCGTTCCAGGCTGCGTTGTAACAGCCGCCGCAAACCCAAGTTCCTCCGCCACAGCTTCACACCGCCGGTCAACCGCCTCTGCAAACCCGTAAGGGTAAGCCAACATGGTCGGCCTCTTGCCAAGCCGCGCAAGCATTTCCTCCTGCCCGGCCTGTATATGCTGCCGGATCTCTTCCTCAGTAGAAAGCCGCGCCAACATCGGATGGGTATCCGTATGAGCACCCAGGCTCACCAGAGGGTCCTGAGCAAGCTCTTTCAGCTCCTCAAAGGAAAGAATAAGCTCCTGACACAGCGCTCGCCAGTCATGGCCGTATCGCTCTGCAGCTTCCCGAACAACGTCTCTTTGAGCGGTCTCAGGTACTTCGCTGATCAGCATGCAGCGTGAAGCTTCAAAGGCAGCTTCCTTAAGCTCAAGCGACGAACAATCATAGGTAAACTGCCGCTCACCAAATCGCAGAGAAACACTCGTATTCTCGGCAATGAGTTGCTCCAGAATAATCCACCAGAGCTCAGAGTTATGGTTGCTGTATTCGCTACTGATGAAGATCGTGAAAGGGACGTTCAGCTCCTTCAGGATGGGGTAAGCCACATCACGATTGTCTTTGTAGCCATCATCAAACGTCAGAACAGCAAACCTGGAGGCAGACTTCTCACTTGCCCGAAGCCGCTCAAGCGCAACATCCAATGATACAAACTCGTATCCAGAAGCCCGCACCTGTTTGACGGTATCTCGAAGAAACTCCGGCGTGACCTCCAAGAGTTTATTGGGCTGAAAAGCACGATCCGATGCGGGCAGCACGCGGTGCAGCGTAAAAATAACACCATCGCCAGCGGTCACCCCTTTAAAAAAACGAGCGGGACCACGACTGCTAAAAAGATAACTCGCGCAACTAATAAATAAATGTTTGAAGGATTTCCGCACGGAGACCCCCTAGTTCCCAACCGAAATTGTATCAAATTGTAACTGGGAATTATTTACGATTAATTTCAATTTGGGTTGCTCTACATAGTTAGGTTTGAGATTCATTAAGAGCTTGGAACTAATAATTCCTTGTATTTTATTTAGGGCATTCTCAATGGTACTTCCTCAATCCACCGAAAAAAGCGAGAGCACATCATGCGCAGATCGCAAGACCACGCTGGATTTGGACCAACTTACCTTTCAGATTTACACCGGCAATGATTTGCAACAATTGCGAGCAGACTGGCTGGCACTGGAAGCAGAGGCCCAAGGAAGTGCGTATCACGCCTATGAATGGTGCAAAAGCTGGGCGCAACACGTGGCTGCTTCCGAAAAAGCCACAGCGCTAATTGTTGCTGGATACATCAACGAGAAACTCCACGTTCTGCTCCCCCTCGCCCTTCATCAGTGTCATCTGGCGAAAACGACAAGATGGCTTGGCGAGGAGATTTTCAACCAGAACACAGGGTATTGGTCAAAGGAGTTGTTGGCCGCACCACAAGCGCATTTCCTCCGCCCTCGCCTGTTTGCTGCACTGAAGGCATGGGGAGTTGATCTTATTCACCTGGGCAACATGAGCTTTAAGGTGGAAGCCGCCGACAATCCTCTGGTGCGCATGGACGACACCACCAGCACCAACGCAATCTATCCGTTTGAGCTGACAGGTCCGGCAGAAGAATTCATCAAAGCAAAACGCTCCAAAGCCGCCCGCAAGAAGCACCGCAGCAAACTGAACAAGCTACAGTCTCTCGGCGCACTCACCTTCACAAACGAAGTAACCCGCGAAGGTGCGTCAGCCACTGTGGACGCGATGATCAAACAACGCGAAGTGCGGCAAGCCGAAACCGGCATTCCGACAGCTTTTGCATTACCCAACTACCAAAGCTTCGCAAGAGAGGCCTTCGCTGATTTGGCAAAAGAGGACAGCCCAACAACTCCGCTGATCTATAGCCTGAAACTTGATGATGAGATCATCAGCACCTGCCTCAGCCTCAAATCCGGAAACCGCATCTACTGTTATTGCACATCCATCATCAGCGGAGACCTGATGCGTTACAGCCCGGGCGAGCTGCTTATGCAACACGTGATTGAGGACATGTGCGAGGAAGGCCTGAAAGTCTTTGATTTCGGCTTAGGAGAAGAACGCTTCAAACTGGCCTGGGCTGAACCAGAGTATCTCAAAGACTGGATTGAGCCCCTTACCTTAAAAGGCAAGCTCGCAGCAGCTCTAGAAAGCGCTAAACTCAGCTCAAAACGCAAGCTCAGAAACAACCAGAGCTTCTGGCAGCTATACCGCCGCATCCGCGGAATGTTCGCCCGCCTACAGCACTAAAATTCTTTTGAGAATAAGCTGTTAAATGGCAGCCCTTACGCCGCCATATCAACCTGCAACCACGCCGCAGCTTCATTGCTGACCACACGCTCCACCTCTACAGGTGCCTTGGTGTGCTTTTCCAGGATAGAGAGCGCTTTTTCCAGTTCTGGCCCTGCAGGAGAACCATCTGTCGCAATAATCACACGATCTGCTTCAGAGAGCATCTGCGCGCAAATTAGGCTTGGCTCAATAAGGCCAAGATCAGCGACAATCACATCATAAGTCAGATCAAGCGCTTCCATGATGAGGTTATAACGGCCACCATAGACCACCTCATCCCGAATAGGCATGACACCAGATTGTATCACGTGTGCACGGGAAACCGGATCGCGGTGGATCACATTCGTGAAGGCAGCTTCCCCTTCCAACAACTCAGAAAAGCCCGGCTTGAGCGGCTCTGATCCATCTTCTGACTGCGGAACATCACCAACTTCCTCAAGTGGTGTTTCCTTTAGGATAGACTGAGCACCTTCACCACCCTCGGAGCGCACTTCAACAACCACTGGCATGATGCCACGAGCAGCAATTTTGCGAGTGCAGCTCAGAGCTACACGAGAAGAAAGGCTTTCATCCTCAACGCTAAGCACAACAACCCGGCTCACCTTTTCCAGCTGGTTCGCATTGTCTGCCTTCACTTCTTTCAAAGCGAGGGATGGAACGTCAACTTCGTGCTCTTCTTCGTCCTGCTCTTCATCAAACTCTTCAGTTTCATCGACAACGGTTTCGTCTTCCACGTCATCATGAAGCTCAGCCTGCTCTTCTGTCAGCTCGTCTTCAGCAATCTCTTCCTCCTCAGGAGTTGACTTGTCTTCCTCTTCTTCAAAAGATGGCTTCAGCTCAACAGGAGGGGCAGCAACTGCATGGCTGCGGGTTGTTGCATCAACCACGCTTTCCAACGCATTTGATGTCGCTGTCCCGATAGACTCTTTCGGATTGGCCGCAGGCGCTGCTGGTGTCGCAAAAGACTCACGGCGCAGCACTTCACCAGAGATCAACGCTCGGACAATGCTCCACAGACATCCTAGGAAGAACGCAGCGAAGCCAGCAATAGCAGCGAGTGCAGATGGTTTACGACCTGATGGTTCGCTAGGCACAGACGCACGGGAAATCACTCGAGAGTCAGCATTCAGAACACCAACACCTTGCAGAACCTCCGCTTCCCGAAGGCTCACCAGCAACTGGTTCAGCTGCTCTTCTTTAGAGCGCGCTTCACGTTCTAGTTCCTGCAAACGCACCTGATCAGCGCCAGAACGAGCCGCTTCTTTCTTCAACTCATTCACTTGCGCGTTCAAGGCAACATAACGGTCCTGAGCGATCTTGGCGTCATTCTCAAGACCAATAACAATCTTCTCAGCTTCAGCGCGGATCTGGCGATCATACCCACGCAGCTGAGAGCGCAGAGCTTTGATCTGCGGGTGGTTCGGCAGCAAAGTGGTGGAAAGCTCAGCAATACGGTTCTCCAACGCCAGCTGACGCTCCCGCAAACGCTGAATAAGCGACGAGTTCAGAACCTGCGTTGCAGTTTCCAAGGATCCACCATTCTCCAACAAAGACCGGATCTGCTTAGCCTGCGCTTCAGCCTGAGACTTTGCCACGATGGCAGCGGAGACCTGAGAGTTCAGCTCTGACAACTGCTGCTGATTGAGTGTTCTGTTTTCAGACCCCAACAACAAATCAGCACCAGAGCGAAACTCAGCAACTTTCTGCTGCGCAGCCTCAACCTCATTCTCAAGACGAGCAACCTGAGGAGCAAGCGCATCCGCTGTATTGTTGGTCACTGCCCGCTTCGCGTTATCCTGCAGTGTGCGGTACTCATTGACCACGGTGTTCGCAACACGCGCAGCCAGCTCCGGGTCCTTGCTGGTAAAGCGAACCGCAATCACGCGGGAGCCGTCCACCTGATAAACATCCAGATTGCTGGTGAACTTGTTCAGAAGACGCTCAGCTTTACTCACCTGATTGGAAGTTGGCTCAAACCCGACGGAGGTCATCAGCCGATCAACAAGACCCGGCTCACTCTTGGAAGCAAACACACTGTTGTTTTCAAGATCAAGCTTCTGAACAACATGGCGCGCCAGATCGCGCGATTGCAGCAACTGAACCTGGCTGGCGATACCTTCTTTATCTAAGAGGGAGCGTTCCTGCTCACTGTTCCGGATCTGCCCCGGCAGCACAATCTTCGCAGTATCGATAAGGACTTTGGATTCACTGGTGTATTTCGCGGTCTGCTTGCTGGCCAGATAGAAGGTGCCAAAAGCGACCAGCGCTGCAAACGGGATCACCCAAAGGAGTCCCTTCAGCACTTTTTTGAACAGCACGCCCATATCAAGAAAGACATCTTCTTGCGGCACAGCCCACTTCCCCACTCAATACAAAGCCCGAAACAATTTTCTGCGCACAAGAATGCATAGACAGGGTAACCAAGTTATTAAGCACCTTAATCAAATGCTGGAAAGAAATGACAAAGAGCCCAACAATTCTTACAAAATTAATTGGAGGATAATTACAATATTTATATTCTGTTAACCTTGAGCGCCGAAATATACTCCCAATGAATTTAAAGGATTTCGTAATGCGCCCGCGCCTACTAGCAGTTATTGCTGGCTTAACTCTGTTAACGAGTTGTTCATCTTATAAAAAGCCAGAACCTGCTTTCCATGAGGAACTGGTCCAGCCTTACACGCTTGCCGCGAGTGACGAAGTCCGCATCATTGTTTTTGGACAGGCTGATCTGTCCAACACCTATAAGATTGATCAGGGTGGCAGCCTCGCCTTTCCACTCATCGGGCAAGTCAACGCAAACGGCAAAACACCCAAGCAACTGGCAAGCATGATCCGCGCACGTCTGAAGAACGGCTTCATCCGCGATCCGGATGTCTCTGTAGAAGTCGCCGTCTATCGTCCAATTTTCGTTATGGGCGAAGTCAGAAACGCAGGCCAGTACGCCTATCTTCCAGGCATGACAGTGCAGAACGCCATCGCAACAGCCGGTGGCTTCACAGCACGCGCACGCCAGCAGGATGTAGATCTGACCCGCCAACTGGGTGCTGAAGTGACCAACGGCGTTGTTCCAATCACAGCTCCAGTCCGTCCGGGGGACACGCTGTATGTGCACGAGCGGCTCTTTTAAAATTAAGAGCATGCACTCTACATGCCTTTGCGTCTTGTTAAGCTAAAACCGCAGGTTAAGAGTTAATTAACCCTGTCGATTAACAGGTCAAACAGTATTTTAAGCTAGCAATAAACTCAGTTGCGCGGCGGTCTGTGCTGGGGAGCATCAGACCATGCATGCGCGGTGGGGAGTTTGCTGCGGATGTCTACGGACAAGCTGAAAATCGTTCATTGCATACGTGCGCCTTTGGGCGGCGCGTTTCGCCATCTTATGGATCTGGTCGAAGAGCAGATTGAGATGGGTCACGAGCTCGGCATCGTCTGCGCCTCTAACGGTATTCCACCCTCTTCATTGGCACAGTTGGAAACACTCAAACCCAGACTTTCTCTGGGTTTAATCACCGTCCCAATGGCGCGGGCGCTCGCTCCCAAAGACCTGTTCAGCTTCTTCAAACTGCTCAAACATCTTGCTCCTTTAAAGCCAGATGTCCTGCACGGCCATGGTGCCAAGGGTGGAGTATGGGCACGCACAATCGGCACGGCGCTTAAACTACGCGGTCTCCCAACCAGACGTGTTTACAGTCCTCACGGCGGAAGTCTGCACTACGACTTTTCCAGCACCTCAGGCAAGGTCTACATCACGCTTGAGAAGCTCTTGAGACCGCTCACAGACTCACTTGTGTTTACCAGTGCGTTTGAGAAAGCCGCTTATCAACAAAAGATCGGCATGAAGGGCGAACGCCCAGACAGCAAGATCGTTCATAACGGCCTGAGAGAAACTGAGTTCGGGCAAAGCCCAGTTGATGAGGACGCTGCTGATCTTCTGTTTGTCGGCGAGCTGCGCCTACTCAAAGGAGTAGATCTGCTCATCAACGCCATTGATGACCTGCATCGCAACACCAACTCTAGGCCAACCCTGGCCATTGTCGGCAACGGACCGGATCGTGCGCTCTTTGAGCAAATGGTCAGCGACAGGAACCTCCAGGCCTACATCACGTTTCATGGCTTCCAGAAACTCGATCAGGCTCTCCCCTTGGGAAAAACGGCTGTCATTCCGTCCAGAGCAGAGGCCCTTCCCTACATTGTGCTGGAGCTGCTTGCCGCTCAAAAGCCACTGATCACAACCCGTGTTGGCGGCATTCCTGAAATCTATGCGCAGCACAAGAAGACACTCGTTCAACCAGACGACCAGCAAGCCCTGACAAACGCTGTCAGCTGGGCGTTGTCGCATACGGATGAACAGATCGAGTTGAGCCTGCAACTGCAGGACCATCTCAAATCCAATTTCACTCTGTCGCAAATGGCGCAGAGCATAACCCAACTTTATCAACCCGTTCAAAGTGCGAAGAACGAACTGGCAGACGCTTCACAGCAGTCTCAACAGTCCGCGCTGCACTCACCAGAAAAACTCACTTAGGCGCACGGCAACATGGTCAAACATCGCTTCAATGTAATTGAGAGTGGCCCGTCACCTGACGACAAAACCACGACAGACGGTCACCTAGCATCTGCGACGCACAACGAAGACGTCACAATCAGCAATCTTTCCAAGGATGCATTGGAGGTGGCTGCAACCCTGCGCACCAACACCATCTCCAAATCCGTTTTTGATGGCTTCATGCGCACCGCAGACGCGGCCTTGATCGTCATCACGGGGATTGTCGCATACTTAAGCGGAGCAGCCTTGGACATCCCGCCTCTTTGGCAGATCTTTGCGCTGTTCGAAGCCTCCATGATCGGCATTATGCTGTTTCAGATGGCAGACCTTTATCAGGCCAACGCCCTGCAAAAGGTGGTTGCGCAAGTTATGCGGCTGATCACAGCATGGGCGCTTGTGTTCGCCGCTCTGATCACATCTCTGCTTCTGATCCTGCCTTCCGCAGAAATTCCGCAGGCGTTCTTGCTGAAGTGGTTTGTCAGCGGCGCTGCTGTCCTGACCATCTTCAGAATGGTCATGCGCGGTTTCATCGTGCGCTGGACACGCATGGGCCGCCTGAGCCGCCGAGCAGTTCTGGTGGGCGGCGGACAAGCAGCTGCTGACCTTATTGCAGAGCTGGAGCGCCAGCCAAACAATGACATCGAAATCTGCGGCATCTTTGATGATCGTTCCAACGACCGCTCCCCACCGAGCGTCGCCGGCTATCAGAAGCTCGGCAACGTTTCTGATCTGGTGGAGTTTGCCCGCATCGCGCAGATCGACATGCTGCTGGTGACAATCCCGATCCGTGCAGAAAAGCGCATCATTCAGCTACTGGAGAAACTCTGGGTGCTGCCGGTTGATATCCGCCTATCCGCACACGCAGATAAACTCCGCTTCCGTCAAAGAGCATCGTCCTTCGTTGGCACCGTGCCATTCGTCGATGTTCTGGAAAAGCCAATTGCGGATTGGGACACCATCGCCAAACGGGCATTCGACATCTTCTTTGCCAGCCTGTCGCTGATCGCCCTCTCCCCTGTCATGCTGATCACGGCACTGCTGATCAAGCTGGACAGTTCTGGACCGGTCATCTTCCGCCAGAAGCGCTATGGCTTTAACAACGAGCTGATCGACGTCTTTAAATTCCGTTCCATGTATCACGACATGACTGACGCGAACGCCTCCAAACTGGTGACCAAAGGCGATCCACGCGTCACCAAGGTTGGCCGTATCATCCGCAAGACATCCATCGATGAACTTCCGCAGCTCATCAACGTGCTGATGGGTCAGCTGTCACTGGTCGGCCCACGCCCTCATGCCCTTTCCGCAAAGGCCGAAAACCGCCTCTATGAAAATGTGGTGGATGGGTACTTTGCACGCCACAAAGTGAAGCCAGGCGTGACAGGTTGGGCGCAGATCAAAGGTTGGCGCGGAGAGACAGACACAGAAGACAAGATCCAGAAACGTGTCGAATGCGACATTTATTATATCGAGAACTGGTCTGTTTTCTTTGATCTTTATATCTTGATTAAAACACCGTTCTGCCTTCTGGAAACGGAAAACGCATATTGACCGACCTATCGCGCCCTCACGATGGTATCGGACGCACGCGCCCCTTCTGGCACGTGCCTCTGACGATCGGCACAGAAACAATTGCCCGCGCGCTGTTGTTTCTGACCGCGTCCGTGAGCGCGCTCGTCATCATAGAACCGGCTCCATATGACCTGCTCATCGCACTCTTGCTGGTGGGCTGGTCCTTCTTTGGATTGGAACTGCGTAAAGACATCCTGCCGCTTCTGATCCTACTGTGTTTCTATATCGTAGGCGGCATCATGGCTTTGCCTGCGGCGGCAGACACCAAAGAAGCTGTCATCTTCTACGCAGTCACGGTCTTCCTAGCCTTCTCGTCTTTCCTCTACGCAGCAACACTCTCCGCAAAAATCGAGCGGATTGAGGCGATTGAGAAGGGATACATGCTCGCAGCCCTATTTGCGACGCTGCTGGCCCTTGCTGGATACTTCAACGCCTTCCCCGGAGCGTATGACCAGTTCACCCTGTATGGCCGCGCCAAAGGTACCTTCAAAGACCCAAACGTCTACGGTCCGTTCCTGCTGCTGCCGACGCTGCTGATCACCTACGACATCCTGACCAAACCCCTGAAGGAGAACATCCTCAAAGCAGGCATCTTGCTAGTCTTGTTGCTCGGCGCTTTCCTCTCCTTCTCCCGCGCAGCCTGGGGCATGACGCTCGGCGGCGCACTCATGGTCTTCCTGCTCGTCTTCATCAACGAGCGTCGTTCAGTGCCACGGTTGAAACTCCTCGGCATACTTGGCCTCGCAGGTATCGGCCTTATTGTGGCGCTTTTGGCAATCCTTTCCATTGAATCGATCTCGGAGATGTTCACTCTCCGCGCCAAGCTCGTGCAGGACTACGACGGTGCTCGTCTGGGCCGTTTTGGCCGCTGGGGAGAAGGTTTCACGCTTGTCACAGAACGTCCATTTGGCCTTGGTGTTGGTGGGTTTAACTCCATCTTCCCGGAGGATGAGCACAACGCCTATCTGAAGGCCTTTACAACCTACGGGTGGCTTGGTGGCCTCTCCTATGTAACGCTCGTTTTCTGGACACTGATCAAAGCTTTGCCACTGGTTTTCAAACCACGTCCATGGCAGAAATACATCGTCTGCACCTACGTTGCATTCCTGCTACACGCTTGTGTTAGCTTCATTATTGACAGTGACCACTGGCGCCACTACTTCCTGCTGCTCGGCATCCTGTGGGCCATCATTGCAGCGGAATCCGGCATTTCCCGCTACAGGCGTTTTCCACCAGCACAATAACGCCAGCCGCATTTGATCCTTGATCAGACAACCTGAATTAGGTAGGAAAGTTGTAAGGATAAGCCGTTAAGGCTACTCCTGAAATAGGAATACTTGCATGTGCGGTCCCCGCATCCAGGCGCAAGTATCCTCATAGGTTCGGGTAGTAGCGCAGCCTGGTAGCGCACTTCACTGGGGGTGAAGGGGTCGTCGGTTCAAATCCGGCCTACCCGACCATTTTTCTTCTACTCCTCAGGCTTCCCGTGTTCTCTGCACCAGCAGATAGCCACCTACACCCACGCCAATCAGCAGTGAAAGAGCAAACGCCCATTGTACGGGGCCAGAGCCAGCAAGCATTCCTGCCAAGCCAGAAACAGCCGCCGCAGCTTTGCTCAAACCTTCCGGTGTCATCAATGCATTGATCGCACCAGTCTCCTGCCCCAGCGCTTTTGCCCCCTGCCCGCGATCAAACCCATCCAGAACTGGCACTGTTTGTTTGTGCTTGCCACGATCTTCCATAAGCTTGAGCGACTTTTCCTGCACCTCCCGCACCCGGCGAGACCAACCGTTCTTGTTGTAAGGCCAGTTCCGCAACCGCTTCATAAAAGCCAACCTTCGAGCCGAAAGCTCATTCACCAGATAAACCACAGGACGTTGCTTGATCGCAGCAAGCGTCTTCAAGCCAATCACACCATCAACACCCACCCCAAGGATCGTCTGAAGTGTCTTCACGGCCCGCGCAGGACCGGAATTAACCGCAAAGTCAAAAAGCGCATAATCCAGACCAACCGGCAAACGATCCCCTTGCACAGCATCCCAATACTGCGCCCGATAGATCTCGACAGCCTCAGACTGACTCAGCGCCTGAACTTCTTCCACACTTACCTTTCGTTCCCGCCACGCACTCAATGTGCCCTGCGTGATCCCGTAATGTGTTGGCCCTCCCGGATCCGCTTTGCGGTTGCGATGGGCAAACCCACCTTCAGTGTGAAGCAAATCAGCGATAATCAGGTCAAACGTAAACTTCATCAGCATCTCCCAACAAAAAAGGAGGCTTGAGGCCTCCATCGGAACACAAAAAAGACCGCAGAAGCGGCCTCAGAAAATTCAAATAGATATGATCAGCTCTGCGGCACGACCGGCAGGAAGTAATGCAAGGAAAGCCTGAGCTTCCCGCCAGTGAAGGCGCCTCCATTCGCCGTGACTCGAACAGGCGTATCTGCATAGAACGCTGTCGGCCCAATCACCCCGGCATTGTTTGAGCCAGCAGTCACTCCCAGCGAACCACCAAACTTGCTGGTCTCATCCGCGATCCCACAATCATAGGAACTCGCGCCGGTGATGGCCTCTGTCACACGCGTAGAAACGCAAAAGACGATTGCTCGGGAGGGAATGTGAAGAGTGCTGTCGGTATAGCTACCGGAAAGAGTAATCAGTTCATCAACGGTCACGAACTGGCTCTGTGCCTTATGCGCACTTTCGCTAAGCACCGTCGTTTCCTGCTGAAATGCGGCACCGCCTGTAGTGCTATCAACGCCTAGTCCTGTAACGGAAGAGAACCCTACCCAGCCACCGCCGGAATAAACACGCATGGCACCCAGGCTTTGCACCCAGGCAGCCCAGCCCTCAACAGGTGCCAGAAAGCGCCAGACACCACCGTCAAAGGCTGCGATTGTGTACTCATGCCCAGCAAAGGTGCCCGTGGCACCAGCAGGTACGATATAGCGCTCCCCCTCATCAGGGTCCGCAGGAGGCGCGCTCACGCTGTCGGAAACAACAGCAAGCTGCACCACCAGATCAACGAGCGCCAAGGCCTCGTTATGTGTCACATGCTTTTGTGCTTGAGCAGCTGCCAGAACCGGCAGCTTTAAATGTGTCGTCCATTCACTCATCAAGATCCCCATAGATCGCCTAGCCTACGCAAAAGCGTATCATTCAGCGCAGCGAGGGGGATAAGTCTTGATGAAACCGTAAGGCCTGTCAGCCGGCGGCTTAGGCTGATGCCTTAAGCGACATGACGACCGGTACCATCACCAGCCAGTGACCAGATGCGGGTGCGGTTACGTGCCATTTTTTCATCAACAGCAAAGGAAAGCTCGGCACCATGCAGACCAACGAGGCGATGCAAAAGAATAGCAATTTCAGCAGCATCAGCTGCAACATCACGCGCACTGTCACCGCTTTCGACTGCCATTTGCAGAGCTGCCAGCTCTTCTCGCGCCCGCTCAATCAATGCATTCAGATCAGCCACCTGACCAAAGGTTCTCTCACCCCAGGCGGTAATGCTTGCACTGCTTTCAATGGTTACCATGTTCGCCCACCTTCAAACTCTGGGGCCTGTTCCCGCAAGATTGGTAAGCCAACCCAATTGAAAACAAACCCGAAACACCAAACCGGAGCACTCAGTATGTTGCGATCTTGAGCGACGCCTCCGGACATTGAACATGAAATGAACTCACGCTTACCCCTATCCAGTTAGCCCTCAGGAAAAAGAAAAAGCGGAGACAACCTCCTGTCCCCGCCTATTCTTCAGGTAAAAAAGGCCAGACTTTGGCCCTTTTTTGATAGTTTACATGGTTTCCAGAGCCGAAACGGACTCATTCATGGCCTGATCGAGCACGTCCAGCAAGTAATCCGCATTTTCCTTAGAAAAAATCATCGGTGGGCGCATCTTCAACACATTGTCATAGGGCCCTTCAGTGCCCATCAAGATGCCCAGATCCTTGGCACGGTTCGCTACACGCTTGGCCATATCCGTTGCAGGCTCCTTGGTTTTGCGGTCTTTCACAAGCTCCACACCAAGGAACAAGCCCATGCCGCGCACATCGCCAATGAACTCATACTTCTCCATCATCTTGCGGAAGCCAGATAGAATATAGTCGCCAACCACACGAGCATTCTCACGCAGTCCATCCCGCTCAATAACATTGAGAACAGAAAGCCCAACCGCGCAGGAAACCGGATTGCCGCCAAACGTGTTGAAGTACTCCATACCGTTGTTGAAGCTCTTCGCCACCTCGCGCGTGGTAACGAGAGCGGCCATAGGATGACCGTTACCAATAGGCTTGCCCATGGTCACAACATCAGGCGTCACACCCTGGGTTTCAAAAGCCCACCAGTGAGAACCAACCCGGCCAAAGCCAACCTGCACCTCATCAGCCACACACAAACCACCCTCAGCGCGGATCAGCTTGTAAACCTCATCCAGATATCCGTCCGGCATGAACACCTGACCAGCCACACTTGGAATTGATTCAGCAATGAAGAAAGCTGGTGCACGACCTTGTTTCCTCATCAGATCCAGCTGCTCAGCTACGCTCTGCACATAACGCGCAGTGATCTCTTCAGGTGCCCAGTCTGCAGGAGCGCGATAAGCATCAGGAATGGCAGCCTCAAACACGTGGTCGGGCCGTCCCTTCCCGCCATTGCGCTTGTATTTGTAAGGGCTCAGCGCAATCAGCTCAGGTGTAGTGCCATGATAAGCCCAGTCCAAAACCACCGCATCCCGGCGGCCCGTATGCGCTTCGGCCATACGGATCATCAGGCTGTTCGCCTCACTGCCCGTACACACAAAAGACGCAACAGCCAGATCATCCGGCAATGTAGCCGTCAGCCGTTCGGAGTACTCCACGATGTTGTCATGTAGATAACGTGTATTGGTATTCAGCAGGCCTGCCTGATGAGAAAGCGCCTCAACCACCTCCGGATGTGCATGCCCCAGATGACAAACATTGTTGAAGCAATCCAGATATGCTCGTCCGCGATGGTCAATCAGATAGGCGCCTTCACCCCGCACAAACTTGATCGGCTCGCTGTAGGAGATGGAAAGGTTCGGCAGCAGGTTCTGGCGGCGCGACGACACAATCTCATCAATAGAACGCCCGTCACTGCCCAATGTCTCTTGAGGAAGTCCGGCAAAATCAATTGCGGATGGGAACAGATCCGCCCACACATCAAGATACTTTTCCTCCCCAACACCAAGGATCTCCTCAGCGCTCAAAGAAACATCCGCTGAAAGCTGCAAGTGCAGATGAGGTGCCCAGCCGCCATTCTCATCTTCAGCGCCAAGATACCCGACCGTCTCACCAGCTTTAACGACATCGCCCGTCTTTAATCGGCTGGCCGCCTCATGCGCCATATGTCCCCACAGGCTCACAAAGGGCTGTCCGCAGTCCGTCTCATGGTCCAGCGCAATCATGCAGCCATAGCCAAGCGGATCGGTCTCAATCACAACAGAACGGACCTTGCCATCCATAGGCGCACGAACGCGGGTGCCAGATGGAAGGAACAGATCAAACCCTAGGTGATTACGGCGGCGCTCACCTTCGATAAAGCGGCTCTCAAAAAAGTCGGAGGAATAAACACTGCGACTTTCACCCCATGGGCCGATGCCCAGCTCCACATTGTGAGCTTCACAATAATCTTCCCACCACTCCTGCGCAGCTTCCGGCTGGCGATCCCGGGACTTCACAGTCATCTCATTTTGAGGATCTCCATAGGGCACCATGGCCTTGGACATCAACTTTGGATGACGCTCAAACAGACCAGCAAAGGAGTTGCGGTTCTTCGCACAGAACTCAGCAACTCTCCGCGCGCCCGGCACCGCCTCAAACCCGCAGGCCTTGCGCAGGATTGCCGTCGCAAACGCTGGCTTCATGCTGTAAAGTTTGTAGAGCAGGTTCCATGCTGGCGCTTCACTGACTGCCAGATAAGGATTGTCTTCAGTCTCGTCTTTCCGAAGCGCAGAAAGGCTCACACTGGTCACAAGCCGCATGGCAATCAGGTCAAAGAGAAGATCAACCTCCCCCTCTTCCAACGGATACTCCGCATGATAAGCCGCAGCCAGATCCGCTGCAGAACCAATCGGATCAGCCACCTCCATAATCGTATAGGCCGCCGCAATCGCAACTTCCGCAATCACCGGCGTGTGCAAGCTGTCCCCGAAATCAATCAGACCGCACACACGGGAATGATCATCAGGATCGACCAGCACATTCCAGTCATTAGCGTCATTGTGAATGACAGCTGCCCGTAGGCCTGCGAGCTTGGGAGCAACCAGACGATCAAAGCGCTCACTGAAGTACTCCACAATACGCCGGCGATCAGGATCGCCAATGGCGGTCAACCGATCACGCGCATCACCAGCCGCACGAAGATCCCATTCAAAACTGCGCAGAGCTCCCGGATGCACGAACCCGCGAAGCGCTTTGTCCATCTTGCCAAGCAAAGTGCCAAGGCTGGCAACAACGCCCTCCTCCCGCTTGGTTTCAGCCAGCGGCACGCCCGTCACCCACGAAACCACGCGCATTGCATGCTGTGCTCCATCTGACCCAACGACACTTTGCGTGGCACCGCCGTCATTTGTCAGGCGCAGTCGCGGCATTGGCAGCTCTGGCGCAGAAACAGCAAGATGCTGCAGCATAGCCGTCTGAAAGCCAGTCTCTGCCTCAGGCTCGCTGGAATTGACGATCTTTACAGTCCAGCGCGTTCCATCCTCCGCATCAAGGCGATGGTTCTGGTCGCGCTCACTTTCCAGCGGCGACAAGGTACCTTTCAGCTCCCAATGCTTACTCAGCAACTCAGCAATGGTTTCACGGTCAAAATTCGGGGCGGGATGGCTAATATCAGTCATGGGTCTCTCCGGTTGGCCCGAATATATCCCACCCTGATATTTCAGAATACCGACTTTATGTCAGTTGCGCCGACACTATGTCGCGATTAATAAGTATTTTAACGGCACTCTTCCTGAAAGCCCGCTTTAAGGACCACCAATGCTCGACGCCACCGACCGCGAGATCATCGCGATCCTCTCCAAAGAAGCCCGCATTCCGATCAAAACACTGGCTGCGCGCATCAACCTGTCCCGCAGCGCCACCAGCGAGCGCATAACCCGGCTGGAGAATAACGGTACAATCCGCGGCTACAGAGCAGACATCGGCGGTCTCGATCCAACCCACATCTCCGCCTTCCTCTTCATCCGCCTCTCCCGCACACCCATGCGCGAAATTCTGGACGTGCTGGCTGCTTTCCCGGAAGTGAAGCGGGTTAGTTCTGTCAGTGGTGAGCTGGATCTGGTGGTTGAGGTGGTTGCCCCATCCATGGAAGTGCTCAACAACGTGCGCGATGCAATCGCCTCCACTGATGGTGTGAAGGACCTGACAACCACTGTCATTTTGCGGGATGAGTTTCAGCGCACCTGAAACGACAAAGGGCGCCGACTGCATGAAACAGTGAACGCCCTAAACCTTGAAATCAGATCGACCTGACTAGCGTGCCTGATCCAGCATACGCTTACATTCCAGCAGCTCAAACAGCGTGGACTGCAGACGGTCCACATCGTCTTTGGAAAGACCAGGTGCAGCAGCCTCTTCCTTTTCAGAACCCATCAGACGGTCCATGAAGCCAAAGGCACCATGCCCCCCTTTGCCACCCGCCTCTGGTTCATCATCTGGCAACAAACCAGATGGTAGCGGCATTTGTGGCTCAGGTTCACTTTCAAGCGGAAGATCTGCCTGTGTTTCTGCAGGCCGCTCCGCAACCCAATCTTCCTGAGGCTCATAAACATCCTGCGCAGGTGCCATCACAGCCTGAGCCACAGCAGCTTCCGCTGCACTGCGTACAGAATGATCAGAAACCTGGGATGGATCAGGAGCAACGCCTACAGGCGTGGAAGCGCTGGATGAGGTCGGGATGACAACGCCACCGCCCTCTTTCCAAACGTCCATAACGACGCGCACGCCTTGCTCTCGCAAAATACGTTGCACGCCTTTAATCGTATAGCCTTCCCCATAGAGCAAATGGCGGATACCGCGCAAAAGCTCAAGGTCGTCAGGTCTGTAGTAGCGGCGACCACCACCTCGTTTCAGAGGCCTGATCTGGGTAAATCGAGTTTCCCAGAACCGCAGAACATGCTGCGGCAGATCCAGTTCGCTTGCTACTTCACTAATTGTTCGGAACGCGTCGGCGCTCTTCTCCACGATGCAGACCCTCTAAACCTTATTATTTTTGGGGCAGCAAATTAGCTGGCGCCCTCAACCAGTGCATCGTTGATGCGCTGCTTAAGAACATTGCTTGGCTTGAACACCATAACCCGGCGTGGAGAAATCGGAACTTCCTCGCCTGTTTTTGGGTTACGGCCAATGCGTTCACCTTTCGAGCGAACAACAAAAGAGCCAAAACTAGACAGTTTGACAGACTCGCCATTTTCCAGGCTTGCAGAAATCTCTGCGAGCACCTGCTCGACGAGTTCGGCAGATTCAGTCCGAGATAGGCCGACCTTCTGGTAAACCGCTTCACATAAATCAGCGCGGGTTACAGTGTGACTACCCATTCCACCCTCCTCCGGTAAAGCCATGATCCGTAAGAATAAAGCTTGCTTTCAACAAGTTACGGTATGGCCAACCGGCGTCAGGGTCAACAGCTCATTTGCTAAGAATTGCAACCCTCTGGGGTTTTTTGCTGCTTTTTACCACTTAAGGAGCACTGAACCCCAGGTAAAGCCGCCACCCATGGCTTCCAGCATGATCAGATCACCCTTTTTGACCTTGCCAGCTTTTACAATGCTGTCCAGTGCCAAAGGAATCGATGCTGCTGAAGTGTTGCCGTGTTGGGAAACTGTTTTCACTACCTTTTCAGGAGCGATTCCGAGTTTCTTGGCGGACGCATCAATAATGCGCTGGTTCGCCTGGTGCGGAACAAACCAGTCCAGATCTTCCGCAGATGTGCCAGTGGCATCAAAGGCAGCTTCAATCACGTCGGTGACCATGCCAACCGCGTGCTTGAACACTTCTTTGCCCTGCATACGCAGATGACCTGCTGTGCCAGTGGTGGAAGGACCACCATCCACGTAAAGCTTCTCTTTATGACGACCATCAGAACGCAGCTGACAAGTCAGAACACCGCTCTCGTCAATGGAAGGCTCGCCTTCCTGCGCTTCCATCACAACAGCGCCAGCGCCATCGCCAAACAGAACGCAGGTCGTCCGGTCTTCCCAGTCCAGAATGCGGGAGAAAGTCTCAGCGCCAATCACAAGCGCACGCTTTGCCAGACCGCCACGCAGATAGGCATCCGCAGTGGTCACAGCATAAACGAAGCCGGAGCACACAGCCTGAACGTCAAACGCAAAACCGTGGTTGATGCCAAGCGCAGCCTGAACAGCAACAGCCGTTGCCGGGAAAGTGTTGTCAGGTGTGGAAGTTGCCAGAACGATCAGATCGATGTCCTGCGCATCAACACCGGCATTTTCTAGCGCAGCCTTGGCAGCATTCACTGCAAGGTGAGAGGTAAACTCGCCTTCTGCAGCAATGTGACGGTTCTTGATCCCGGTACGCTGAACGATCCACTCATCCGAAGTGTCAACAATCTCGGTAAGCTGCTGGTTAGTAAGTGCTTTCTCAGGCAGATAGCTGCCACAGCCCAAAAATACAGAGCGAAGTGCCTTCACTTTAAACCCTTCAGTTTTCTTCAGCCTCTGAGAAACGACCACGATGGTAGTTTGCCAGATCGTCAGAGATCTTTTTAATCAGTTCATTCTTGGCCATATCGTAGGCCAGTTCAACGGCAGCAGCAAAACCTTCGGCATCTGTTCCACCATGGCTTTTGATCACAATGCCATTCAGCCCGAGGAACACACCGCCATTCACTTTACGTGGGTCCATCTTCGCGCGCAGACGTTCAAACGCACCGCGTGCAAAAAGATAACCAATCTTCGCCATGAGCGTACGACTCATAGCAGCTCGCAGATAGCCAGCAAACTGTTTTGCTGTGCCTTCCGCTGTCTTGAGCGCAATATTACCTGCAAAACCTTCGGTGACCACAACGTCAACCGTGCCCTTGCCGATGTCATCACCTTCAACAAAGCCGGAGTAAACAAGGTTTGGAGGAGAAAGGTCACGCAGCATCTTGCCCGCGGTCCGTACTTCCTCAACACCCTTCACTTCCTCAACGCCAATGTTGAGAAGGCCAACTGTAGGCTGGCTGACACCGTGGACAGAACGCGCCATCGCGCCGCCCAGAATTGCAAAATCAATCAGCTGCTGAGCATCCGCACCAATAGTCGCACCCACATCAAGAACGATGGATTCTCCGCGCAGTGTTGGCCAGATCGCAGCAATCGCAGGCCGCTCAATGCCAGACATGGTGCGCAGGCAGAACTTGGACATGGCCATCAGCGCGCCGGTGTTACCGGCAGAAACCGCAACATGAGCCTCAGAGTTCTTCACCGCAGCAATGGAGTTCCACATGGAAGACTTCCCGCGCCCCTTACGAAGGGCCTGGCTGGGCTTTTCATCCATTCCAATGGAAACATCACAGTGATGAACGACAGATGCCTGTTTCAGACGAGGGTATTCCTCGAGCATTGGCTCGATGACCTTGGCATCACCGAAAAGCAGGAACTCGATATTCGGGCAGCGTTGCAAAACCAGATCAGCACCTGGCAACACCACCTCAACACCGTAATCCCCTCCCATAGCATCAAGAGAAATACGTATTTTTTCAGACATTTCCAATTTCTTGCCTTGTCCCAACAAAGTCTGCCCTTGTATCGGCAGACCTTGGAATAGTTAAGAGCATTTTCCCTATGTTCAGTGGAAATGCGCGTCGCGAAGATACTCGATTATAAACGTCTCGCAACACCCACCTCCAAAAAACCTTTGCAGCAGTCTAAGAATTACTTTTTGCCTTTAAGGGCCTCTAGCGCAGCAAAGGGAGAAGGCTTTTGCTCTTCATCCTGTTTTAGTTCTTCCTCTGGGTCCGGAGCATATTTCTCATCCATTTCAACCCCTTCAGCCCGAGGGAATGGATCAAGACCCAAAGCAAAATGTTCACAAATGACCGCTCCGAGATCCACCTGCGGCCCGTCGAAATAGTCCGGTGGATCGCTCTCATCAATATCCAGATCTACTTCCAAGGTATCATCGTCACTGCGACGTCGCCCCCGGGAATCTTGCTCTGGCAAAAATGTACGGTCGAACTCTTCATCGATCATGCAATCAACGGGTTCGAGTGTCACGACACATTGCTGGATGGCTTTGGCACGAATGTGGCCACGCACGGCCAATCCATCACGGCGCCATGGGCGCACCTCAAGGTCCACATCCAGTTCCGGCAGCTCAAGCAGATCATAGGCCTTGGCGATTTGCGCCCGCTCACTCTCATTCAAAGAGAGTTTCAGATGCTTGGTTTTGTTACCAAGTCGCGTCGCATCAAATTGATAAGCCCACGGGTAATCAGTATCAGCCATTACTGGCGCTTTCCCTTATAAGTTCTGTTTTTGGAGCCACAAATTTGACGTCGCCCGCAAGAATTTCTGATGTAGGAAGGGCAGCAAGGCCTTCCACCGCTTCATGCATGTAATGAACCAGCGCCTTTATCGCAACTGCTTCCCCGCTCTGCCCATAGATGTTTCTCATAAAGGCCTCAAATAGAGCGGCATTGTCCTTGTTTTCCAAAGCCTGCATGTAGCTGGTGGTACGCCCATAAAACGATTCGACCATAATCCGGACACGTTTGCGCACGCCTTCATCACCAATACCCAGCTCGCGCATGCTCTGGTCCATATCCTGAAAAAAATAATCGAATACAGCCTGTGCAAATTTTCGGGACGCCTTATCTTCGCCTCTTAACCGGTGAAAGACACAAAAAGCGTGCAAAACAATCATCTCGAAGCGACCTTCGCTCGTATCAGGTATACCATAGTGCTGATAAAACACTGGTAGTCGTGCCTGCGCGACGATCCGCTCGTAAGTTGTTCTGACGGATGTGTCTTTACGTCGACGGAAAAAACCGAAGATCATGGCACCTCTCTTGCGCTTGTCGAGTTACTTGTGTCCCTGCCACGTCGGTGGCATAAGCACAAGTCTGAATCTAAACCGCTTGCTTGCTGTATTTTGCCAGCATTTGCAAGCCAACAGGATGTTTGGAATGTTTGCATTTGCGCGCCGTACTGTGTTCCTTGCTTGTTTGAGCCTGCCACTTGCCGGCTGCTTCACCCAGACACTAACGCATGGCCAGGTGGTTTCACCTGATGCAATTCAAGATGTACAGGTCGGTTCCAGCCGTGAGCAGGTTGAACTTCTCCTTGGTAGCCCGTCCACAACATCTAATCTGGACGGTGAAGCTTACTATTATATCTCTCAAAAGAGCGAAACAGTGGCATTCTGGTCCCCATCCATCGTGGATCAGCGCGTTGTCGCAGTTTACTTTGATAAAGATGGTTACGTGAAATCTGTTGCTGACTACGGCATCGAAGACGGGAAGGTCTTTGATTACCTTGGCAGAAAAACACGCACCGGCGGTGCTGATTATGGTCTCCTGACGCAGATCCTGCGTGGAGCTGCAAACCCATCAATCGGCCTCTAAACTGCCTGCATTCAATTGAAAAAACGGCGTCTCTCGCAGGCGCCGTTTTTTTGTGCGCAAACTCCAGCAAAAAAGCCCGCACTTCAGTTCCCACCAAACTCTAAGTTTCACTCTTAAAATAACGCCGGTGTTATTGGAGGTTTGCTACATGTGATCCTGTATTGAGGAGTTATACGCATTCTGGCCGTCTTCTTCCGTGGTTTCTTCAAGGCCTCAACGACAAACGCGAAGTAAAATCATGACGCAAGCTTCTTCTCCCCTCAAAAGAATTACAGATATACGTCCCTCCGAAAACGCTCTCTTTGTCTACCTCTCCCTCGTCACCGCAACCTATCTGATCTGGCTGGGTCTGCTGAAGTTCACAGCACCAGAACATCAGCAAATTGAGTTTTGGCTGGGCAACAGCCCGCTCTTCAGCTGGCTCGTTGCAGCCCTCGGCGCACCAGTGACAGGCGTTTTGATGGCCCTCTTTGAAGTTCCAGCTGGCATTCTGGTCCTGCTCGGTCTCAAAGATCGCCGTCTCGGCATCCTCGGCTGCTTGATGGCCATGCTGATCTTCCTGCTGAACTTCCTTTACCTGTTCACAAACCCCGTCTGGATGGATGCTCTTGGCGGCTTCCCGATCATCGGCTCAGGTCAAAACCTCCTCAAGTACCTCTCCATGTTCGCCGTGCCGACCTACATTCTGGGCCATCACATGCAGGCAGCGGGAAAAGACAAGACAGCTGGCTCCTTCAAAAAGCTCGCCGTCTACGCAAGCTTTGCCGGTATTGCGCTGGTCATGGGCTGGATCGGTGCCATGAAGTTCTATGAGTTTGAAGCTCAGGGCATCGTCCGTCTGATGGAATCCAACTTCCTCTTCAGCTGGACCTATCAGGTCTGGGATGTGCAGGGTGCCTCCAACTTCATCGGTATTGTAGAATGGATCTTCCTGCTTCTGCTGCTTTGCCTGCCATTCAACCGTTTCCTTGGCGGTCTGGGAGTCCTCGGCATTGCCGCTACAGCATTCGGCACCCTCACCTTCATGTTCTCAGTACCAGGTTGGGATGCAGATTCCTTCTTCCCTCTCCTCAACCGCACTGGCGTGTTCGTGCTGAAGGACCAGTTCCTCCTCGCAGCCGCCATCATCCTCTGGAAGAACTACTGATCGGAACATATTCTGAAAGATACAATGAGCCGGTGCCTGTGTTTAGGTGCCGGCTTTTTTGTACGCGTGCAAACGTAGCCGACAGTCGTAATGACCTGCTGCCAGCTTCCCAATAGGCTGGATGAGACAGCAATCATATTGGAAACAAAGATGTTTGAGACATATCGCGGGATCGTTTATCCGCAGCACGAAGACCACATGGGGCACATGAATGTGGCGTGGTACACCTCCAAATTTGACGAAGCCACCTGGCACATGCTCGCCCACATCGGCATTACACCCGCTTATATTCGCGAGAAAAATAAGGGCATGGCAGCGCTGGAGATCACCTATAAATACCTCGCCGAAGTCTCCGCTGGTGACCTGCTCGTCGTACGGTCCCAGATCAAAGAACTCCGCGATAAAACCATCCTCTTCCAACACACCATGTTTGAGGCGATCAACGACACCCCAGTCGCAACTATGCAGGCTGTGGGCGTGCACATGGACCGTGAAATCAGAAAGTCCTGCCCGTTACCTGCGCACGTAAAAGAGCGCTGCGAAACCTTGCTTCTGGAACCAACAGCCTAAGCGGCCACCTCAATTTTACTTAGCAGGTTTCAGATAGCAGCAGGCGAGAGAACAACCGACTATACTCACCCTATTGAGTGAATCTGAGTACGGCATGTAGCCCTGCTGCATACCGAAAGGATGCGGGCATATTCTTTGAAATCTGCGGCGTTTTCGCAAAGAGGATGGGTTCCATCTGAAGCGTATTCCCGAAAAGCAGTTCCGGCTTTCGGTACGCTTTGAAGTGAAAACTTAGAGCGCGGCACGTGAATACAAATGAACGTGACAAGCTCTAAAGACTGGAGCATGCCATGTGATCGAAGGAGGTTGCGGGCTGTTCCGGAGTTTCTCTGTTTGCTGAGCCAGTTTAGGGGAACCTGCTTTTGCGAGCGTTCAAGATGCCTGCCCCACTCAAACGCAGGTCGTCAGTTCTATGGTGTATCGCGGTTGCCAGCACATGCCTGACACCCAGCACAGAACTACGCGCACAAGACAGCAGCAACTGGCCGCTTGTCTGGGCTCAATGGCACAACAAAACCCGAGACTGGGGCGGCATCCGCACGGACCTCTCCGATAAGGGCCTCGACCTCGGTGTTCTCTATACGCAGGATGTCGCCGCAAACCCAGCAGGCGGCATGAAGCAAAGCCTGACCTATGGCGGACGTCTGGAAGGCATGGCCAAGCTGGACTTCGACAAAATCTTCGGCATCAAAAACAGCAGCCTGCACTACATCATGTATCAAGGTCTGGGTCAGGGCCTTTCGCAGGAAGCCATTGGCAACGACTTTGGCGTCACGCAGATCTTCTCCAGTGACATCCTTGCCATCGCCAACCTGAGCCTTCAGCAAAAGCTCTACCATGATCAGGTCTACCTCTCTGCTGGCCGCCTCGCGGTGGGAGACATCTTCGCACGTGATGATACCTTCGCATATTACCTCAACGGCGCCCTCAACAGCACGCCGGGCCAGCTCCTCATCAACCAACCTGCTTTCACCACCTACCCCTTCAACACATGGGGAGTGGCTGGTACCTACACCTTCCCTGACAACCAGTATGTCGGCCTGGGTGTTTACGATGCCAACGTCGATGATCTGAACAACGCCGAACACGGCTTCAACTTCCGCTTTCAGCCAGAAGGCAATGTGCTGGTGGTTGGTCAGGTGGGTGTCAATCCGGGCAAGGATGATACAAGCCAGTTTCTTCCCGGCCACTATCAGCTCGGCGCCTACTACAACAGCGGCACCGTGGATGTGCTTGGCGACAGTACAGAAACACGAGAGGGCAACTGGGGCCTCTACGGGATAGCCCGTCAGATGGTCTATCAGGAGGAAGGAGACCAGGGCTTGAGCCTCTGGGGCCTCTTCACCATGGCACCCCAGCAAGCCATCAACACCCAGCCCTACGGCGTCAGTGGCGGCTTCTTCTATCAGGGTCTGCTCCCCAACCGCGACGACGACGTCACCGCAGGCGCGTTCATCCTCGGCTTTTACAGCGACAACCTCGTCAACCAGTCCTACGAGCTCGTCTTCGAGTTCGCCCATCGCTACCAGTTCCGCGACTGGTCCTACCTCACGCTGGACTTCCAGTACGTGGTCAACCCCGCTGGCAACGACGACATCCCGGATGCATGGGTCTTCGGAACAGAGTTTTCAGTAAAGTTCTGACCAGCTCTTACACGCACCAGAACAGCAAAAAGCCCGGCCTTCTCAGACCGGGCTTCTTAATTTCAGATCAGATCAAACTTAGCGCATATCCCCGAAAAGTGGTTTCGGTATTCGGATAAGGATATGCGCCAGCAAACTCAGTGTGCCAGAACTGCCAGAAGCAGAAGAGCAACGATGTTTGTGATCTTGATCATTGGGTTCACAGCTGGACCAGCAGTGTCCTTGTAAGGATCACCAACGGTATCACCTGTCACCGCAGCTTTGTGAGCGTCAGAGCCCTTACCGCCGTGGTTTCCGTCTTCGATGTACTTCTTCGCGTTATCCCACGCACCGCCACCAGCGGTCATGGAAAGCGCAACGAAGAGACCGGTCACGATCACACCCAGCAGCATCGCGCCCAGGGATGCGAACGCATTCGCCTTACCTGCAATCGCGTTGATGACAAAGTAGATCACAATCGGAGACAGAACCGGCAACAGAGAAGGAACAATCATTTCCTTGATCGCTGCTTTGGTCAGCATATCAACCGCACGGCCATAATCAGGGCGTTCTTCACCCTTCATGATGCCAGGCTTTTCTTTGAACTGACGGCGAACTTCTTCAACCACCGCACCAGCGGCACGGCCCACAGCGGTCATTGCAATACCGCCGAACAGGAATGGCAGAAGACCACCAAAGAACAGGCCAACCACCACATATGGATTGGACAGTGAGAAGTCGATGGACGCCTCAGTCATACCCTGGAAGTAGGTGAACTGATCAGAGTTCGCCACGAAGAACTTCAGATCCTCAGTGTAGGCTGTAAACAACACCAGCGCACCAAGACCAGCAGAACCAATCGCGTAGCCTTTGGTCACAGCCTTTGTGGTGTTACCAACAGCATCCAGCGCATCGGTGGTGTCACGAACTTCTGCAGGCAGCTCAGCCATTTCGGCAATACCACCAGCGTTGTCCGTTACAGGACCAAACGCATCAAGCGCAACAACCATACCGGCCAGCGCCAGCATAGTGGTCACCGCAATCGCAATACCGAACAGACCGGCAAGCTGATACGTCACGATGATACCAGCGATGATCACCAGCGCAGGCAGAGCGGTGGATTCCATGGAAACCGCCAGACCCTGAATGACGTTGGTACCATGACCGGTTTCAGAGGCCTTTGCGATCGCACGCACAGGACGGAAACCAGTACCGGTGTAGTACTCCGTGATCCAGATGATCAGGCCAGTCACAACAAGACCGGAAACGCCGCAGAGGAACAAGGCCATCGGCGTAAAGCTCAAGCCATTGCCCATTGTCAGCACTGTATCCATTCCACCAAATACCCAATGGGTCAGCGGATAAAGAATGATCAGTGAGATCACAGCTGTTGCGATGAAGCCCTTATACAGCGCCCCCATAATGGAGTTGGAAGCACCAAGGCGGACAAAGAATGTACCGATGATGGAAGCTACGGAACAAACACCGCAGATCAGCATTGGATACAGCATCGCTGCCTGAAGGTCAGCAGTTCCGGCAAAGTAGATCGCTGCAAGAACCATGGTCGCAACCAGCGTCACAGCGTAGGTTTCAAACAAGTCAGCGGCCATACCGGCACAGTCACCAACGTTGTCACCCACATTATCAGCAATGGTTGCAGGGTTGCGCGGATCATCCTCAGGAATACCGGCTTCCACCTTACCAACAAGGTCACCACCCACGTCTGCGCCTTTGGTGAAGATACCACCGCCAAGACGGGCGAAGATGGAGATCAGGGATGCGCCAAAGCCCAGAGCCACGAGTGCGTCAATCACGGTTCTGGAAGTTGGGTCCATACCCATAGGACCGGTGAGGATGAGATAGTAAACGGAAACGCCCAGGAGAGCGAGACCAGCCACAAACATCCCAGTGATAGCACCGGAGCGGAATG
Organism: Pseudovibrio sp. SCP20; assembly: GCF_057774105.1. NCBI lineage: Bacteria > Pseudomonadati > Pseudomonadota > Alphaproteobacteria > Hyphomicrobiales > Stappiaceae > Pseudovibrio > Pseudovibrio sp. SCP20. Next base: position 1,729,118 of record NZ_JBYMDH010000001.1, read on the forward strand.
CAATAGAGAGCCCTGCCCCCAGGCTCTGGCTTGCAGCTTGTGCAGTGCGAACGTTTGCCCGTACGGAGACGAGCATTCCAATAAATCCTGCGGCGCCGGAAAGAACGGCACCAATAACAAATCCGATAGCTACAGTGATGGACAGCAGATAAGCAACGATTACGAAGATAACAACGCCAACAATTGCGACACTGGTGTACTGACGAGTGAGGTACGCCTGAGCGCCCTCTTGGATGGCACCAGCAATCTCCTGCATCTTCGCAGAGCCAGTGTCAGCAGCCATCACGCTTTGAATTGCCCAAATGCCGTAAACGACAGATAGCAAACCGCACGCAATGGTAACGATAAGTTCAGTCATATTTCCTCCCCTAAGGGTACCCTGCTACTTATGTGTGTGTTCGTAGCAAAATCCGCACTGCACTTGTGTAAATTAACGCACACAGTGACGGTATATACCTGTCACTATCCGTCAAGTTGCTTTTGCGCGGTAGTGGAAGGAAACACGTATGTTGAAAGGAGAGAAATTATTTGGAATTATTCAAACTTTAACTTCCCGTTTTTCAGTAAACATCAGTGACACAACAAGAAATAGACATAAGATAACGAACGGGAACACCATTAGGTTGACAGTTTCCCAACCAAACACGTTTAACAATTTCCCTGAGGAAAACGAGGCAGTTGCTACTAAACCAAAGACGAAGAAGTCGTTTATGGACTGGACTCTGTTTTGTTCTTCTGGTCGGTAAGTTTGCGTGAGCAAAGCGGATGCCCCGACGAAAGAAAAGTTCCAACCAAGTCCAAGTAAAATCAGGGAACTCCAGAAAATCCAACGTTCTAGTCCCGTAAGGCCAACCAGCGCGCACACTGCGTAAAGCAGGAATCCAGCTCCGATAACAGCGCCATGGCCGAATCGGCTGATCAAACTACCCGTAATAAAGCTCGGTGCGAACATGGCAATCACGTGCCATTGGATGCCCAACGCCGCATCTGAGTTGGTTAACCCACATGCCACCATGGCCAGAGGTGCAGATGTCATGATCAGGTTCATGATTGCGTAACTGATCATTCCACATCCGACCGCCACGAAGAACTTTTGTTGCTTCAAAATCTCCGAAAGCGGGCGTCCCCGTTCATGCTTTTCTGCTTTCGGCGGCAGCGGTATTTCCAAAAACGCTACAAAAAACAAACCGATAAGCATCAAAACGCCCTGAGCAAGGTACGTTCCGACAAAAAGAAACGGCTCAAACATGCCTTGAGTAAGAATAACGGTCTGCGGCCCGACCACTCCTGCAAGAATCCCCCCGGTCAAAACCCAGGAAATCGCTTTGGGCTTAAAGGCAGGGCTCGCCGTATCAGCAGCTGCAAACCGCGCCTGCTGTGTAAAGGCCATCACAAACCCACTGCCCAAAGTGGAGATGCACAGCAGTATAAAGCTGCCAATATAAGCAGCATAAGCGGCCAGCAACGAACAAAGAACACCAAACAACAGGGCTCCAACAAGCCCGGCACGGCGCCCAAAGCTTCGCATAATCATGCCAGCAGGGAGCGTACCAATCGCCGTCCCAAGCACGAAAGCTGTCACCGGCAATGTGGCAAGCGACTTGTCTTCAACAAGCAGAACAGAGGCAAGAATGGATGTGGTTGCAAAAATAATGGGAGGCACACCACCGGCGAACGACTGCGCAAGCGCCAAAAGCAGAGCATTGCGCTTTGCCAAACCGTCATCAACCAACGGAGCCGCCATAGTATTTGCCATAATGTAAATCTTTCAAAGAATGCAGGTAGGAACCGACAGCCTAATCAATTCCACGTAATGAGCAACCATAGAGCTCACCAGATCATCTGCAACTTTGGGAGATATACGCACAACTCGATGAGAATACGTCATGCAAGGCATTTTTTGTCGATTATAGTGGCAGCTTAAACTTCCTGGCTCGATCCAGAAAGGAACTGTGAGACCACTTTTGCAAGCTGCTCAGGATAGATAATCTCTTCACTCTGATGAAGTTCATCCAACGCCCACCATTTATAGGATTTGATAATCTTGCTCGTTGGATGGTCTAAACGATCACGCGCAATCTCAAAACGCTGAGTACGGACCAGATAATAACGTTCATGAGCCTGAACCCATTCACCAGAGCCCATTTGAAACTGCGCTGATCTGCGAAACACATCCTTATCGAGTTCAACCTCAAGGCCTGTCTCCTCAAGCAGTTCCCGTCGCGCAGCCTGCTCAAAGGTTTCACCCGGATCAAGTGCACCGCCCGGTGTCGTCCAGTGAGTAGCTATTTTGGGATCTCTTCTCGTCCAATCATATCGAAACAAGAGGATACGATCAGCTTCATCAATTACGAAAAGGCGCGCAGCCGGGCGTTCTCTCATGTTCAACACTCAAAGCAACTAAAGAACCTGAAAAGAGCAGAATTCCAAATCAAAAATGCCGGAAACCTGCAGCGCCATGAAGCGCATAAGCCTCGCCATTCAGGCTCAAAGAAATCATATCCTCGGAAACATCAGCAGCAGAAAGCACGCCAATCTGAGTACAGCGCAATCCCGCTTCCTGCAAGGCCACTTCAAAGGCCACCGCATTCTCAGGCATCACAGCCGCAAGGATCTCGTAGTCATCCCCGCCCGTAATCGCAGTCTCACGAAACGCGGTATCTTTTGCAATCATAGCGGAGGCAGCATCAGAAAGTGGCACATTCTCCAGCCTGACAGCAGCCTGAACGTGCGATGTCCGGCACATGTGGCCAAGGTCAGCAATCAACCCATCTGAGATATCCATCGCAGCAACAGCATAATCACGAAGCGCAGAAACGGCAGCAACGCGCGGCTGAGGCAACAGATAGCGGTTCAGTAGAAAATCACAATGCTCAGCAGAAAGCTCAAGCTCGCCAACGAGTTCATCGTCCAACCGCAACTTCAAACCAAGCGCAGCATCACCGATGGTGCCGGTCACATAAAGCAATGCACCGGCAACGGCCTCATTGCGCCGAACCACCTGCCCTTTTGGCACCTGACCAAACGCAGTGACGGAAAGCAGCGGGCCTTGCGGGCAGGAAATCGTATCCCCGCCAAGCAGATCAATCTGGAACTGATCCTGAACCAGTTTCAAGCCGCGGCAGAACTCAGCAACCCACTCTTCGCCAATCTCTTTGGAGAGCCCAAGGCCCAGCAGATAGCCCTTGGGCTCTGCACCTTTTGCGGCCAGATCGGAAAGGTTCACACCAAGCGCTTTTTGCGCAACTTCAAAGGGAGGATCGTTTTTAAAAAAATGAACCCCTGCCATCAGCATGTCCTTGGTCACAACCAATTCACATCCGGTGTCAGGGGTAAAAACAGCAGCATCATCTTGCAGATGCACAGCGCCTGCGCTGGTGGCGAGCGGCGCAAAATAGCGCTCAATAAGCGAGAACTCTCCCGGTCTGGAACTGGCAGCTTTCTCGCTCATGGAATTAGTCTTCGAATTCGGACTGACGCAGCTCGCGAGCCAGACGGTTCATGATACCGTTGACCAGACGTGCCTCATCTCCTTCATAGAAGGACTTCGCAACATCAATGTACTCATTGATGATCACACGGGCCGGAACGTCTTTCTTGCGCAGGAACTCTGCACAGCCAACGCGAAGGATCGCACGCAGTGTGGTGTCGATGCGCTTCAGCGGCCAGTCTTCAGAAAGCGCTGTGTGAATGCGAGGGTCAATGCGCAGCTGGTCTTCGAACACAGCCTGCACCAGATCGCGGAACCACGCAGGATCCGCATCGCGGTACTGCTCGCCGTCCACTTCCTGACCAAGGCGGTAAGCTTCGTACTCGTTCAGCACATCATTCAGACGCGCACCAGTGATTTCCATCTGATACACGGCCTGAACAGCAGCCAACCGGGCAACACCGCGTTTGTTAGCGGGCCTTACTTCAGCGTTTTTCTTGTTGTTTTCAGTTGTCATTCTAAACCTTACACACCGAACCGGTCGCGCACGTCAATCATAGCAAGACAAGCTTCGGCAGCACCGCCGCCCTTGTTCTTCTTGGAAACGCTTGCGCGTGCCCATGCCTGATCATCGTTCTCAACTGTCTGGATACCGTTACCAACTGCAACATTTGCATCCACAGAAAGATCCATGATCGCACGAGCCGACTCGTTAGAAACGATGTCGTAATGGGTGGTTTCACCGCGAATTACAACACCGAGCAATACAAAACCGTCATAATCTGCTTCGCCATTTTCCATTGCGGTTAACGCCATGGAAAGCGCAGCAGGAATTTCGAGCACACCAGGAACAGCCAGTCGAGAGATTTTCGCCCCTTCACGCTCCAGCACATCTGCAGCACCTTCGTACAGGGCATCTGCCAGATCTTCGTAAAAACGTGCTTCAATAACAAGAATGTGCGGAACCGCGCTCATTTTAATTCTCCTAATGCCAACCAGTTCTTTTCGCTGCATCAATCAGCAAAGCTGGTTAAGGCCACGGGCACTCACAGTACCCACGTATGTGCGCTCAGGAACCACGCCCCAAGCGAAATGTCCAGTTATTTCCTGCGGAATTTTTTGGCTATAAGGCTATTTTGCAATTTCTGCAAGACTTGGAAACTCTGCAAGACGCGCAACGTACCGTGCCATCATGTCCACTTCCAAGTTTATCTCATCCCCTTGTGCCCTGTCGGACCACGTGGTCACTTCCAGAGTGTGTGGAATGAGGAACACGGAAAATGTGTTTCCTTCAGCCTCGTTCACCGTCAAAGAGGTGCCATCCAGCGCAACAGATCCCTTTTTCGGGATGAACCGTGCAAACTCAGGAGCACACTCAAATTTCAGATAAACGCTCTCAGGGTGTTCGGTCCGCTCCACAATGGTAGCCTTGCCATCCACATGACCCAGAACAAGGTGACCACCCAGCTCCGCGCCCATGGAAAGGGAACGTTCCAGATTAACCCGCTTGCCGACGCTCCAGTCCTTCACAGTGGTCAGAGCCAGTGTCTCAGCAGCAGATTCAACGGTAAACCAGTTCTGCTCGCCGTCGCGACCTTTCGCAACAACAGTGTGGCAGACGCCGGAACAGGCGATGGACGCGCCAATTTCAATCCCGTCAGGATCGTAAACAGTTCCAATTTTCGCTCTCTGACCTGCAGCAATCTGCTCCAGCTCAAGGATTGTTCCAACGTCACTAACGATGCCCGTAAACACCTAGAACCTCTCTTTTGGCGTATACCGCCACAACAGATCTTCACCCACATGGCGCAGCATCTGCTTGTTATAACCGTCTTGCAAACTCTCCAGACCTTCAAAGCCGAATGGCAAAAGGCCGTCAGAACCAACCGTGCTGGTTCCCTGGAAAATCAAAAGCTCATCCACCAGATCCTGCTGAAGCAGACCGTGCGCCAGTTCAGCACCGCCCTCTACCATGATCTGGGAGAGACCATGCATGTAAAGCGCATCCAGTGCCTTATCAAGACATACCTTGCCATTTCTGAGGCAGTCATTGACGATAACTGTCACACCTTCCCGCTCAAGCGCGCTGACACGATGATCCGGCGCATTATCGCCAATCACCACCCACAAAGAATTGCTCTCTGCGTTCTGCACCAACTTCGAGGAAAGCGGAATACGCGCCTGACTGTCAAACACCACCGGCTGCGGCGATCGATGCGCCATGCCCGGCAAGCGAACAGACAGTTCCGGATCATCTTCCAGAACTGTACCGATGCCCACCACAATCGCATCCATCTGCGCGCGCATGGCATGCACCAGCTGGCGTGACAGCGGGCTGGAGATCGCCACCTGCCCTGCACCGCGCCTGCCGATATATCCATCCTTGGAAACAGCCATCTTGAGCTGCACAAACGGGCGTTCATTGAGGATACGGGAGATATGACCGCGCACAGCTTCACGGCATTCTTTCTCAAGAACGCCAATCAGCACTTCTACGCCGCCTTCTTCCAAAATCTTCTTGCCGCGCCCTGCCACTGCCGGATTTGGATCCGCCGTGCCATAAACAACGCGGCTGACACCTGCAGCCACCAGCGCCCGCGCACAAGGGCCAGTCCGGCCGTAATGCGCACACGGCTCAAGGGTCACATACGCAGTCGCGCCCTGGGCATGCTCGCCAGCATCCTTGATGGCCAGCACTTCAGCGTGAGAGCCACCCGGAGGCAACGTCGCCCCCTGCCCCACGATGACCGGGCCATCACCAAAATCTTTTGTCAGGATTGCACCAACCGGAGGATTGGGCCATGTGCGGCCCTTTGCGCGAATGCCATAGCTGAGTGCGGCCGCCATAAAGCGTTCGTGCTCAGCTCGCTCCTTTGCATTTAATGCTTTGTGACCAGACAAAGCTGTCCCCCTGCCAGCGCTAAAGCGTATCGCCGAAAAGTGTCCGCCGGTTTTCGGATAAAGATACGCGAACTGCTTTAAAGCGTATTCCTCAAATGGATTTGACGTAACCCGAACAGAATATACGTCACAGACAACGAAAAGCCAGAGCTTAGGTCCGCGGTGGCATCATCAGCGGATCAACATCCGCATCGGAAAGCTCATCCAGCAGAGCCTCGAAATCCTTGGCTTCACGGAAATTCTTGTAAACAGAAGCGAACCGCACATAAGCCACATCGTCAAGGGTTTTCAGCCCTTCCATGACCAAATGACCAATATCTTCCGCCACAACATCGCTCTCACCGGAACTTTCCAGTTGGCGAACCAGTCCGCTCACCATGCGCTCGATACGCTCAGGCTCCACCGGACGTTTGCGGGTTGCGATCAAAACAGAGCGCATCAGCTTTTCGCGGTCAAACGGCACGCGACGCCCATTGCGCTTAATAACGGTCAGCTCGCGCAGCTGAACACGTTCAAAGGTGGTAAAACGACCACCACAAGTCTGGCAGACTCTGCGTCGACGGATAGCTGTATTATCCTCGGTTGGGCGTGAATCCTTCACCTGGGTGTCCTCACCCCCGCAATACGGACAACGCATCTCGCCTGCCTCCTTAACTAAACACTGAAGAACCGCCGAAGGGATCTCCGGCGGTTCTTCTCGTTTAAATTAGTTTTTGTAGATTGGGAACCGGGCAGTAAGGGCCAGTACCTTCTCTTTGACCTGTGCTTCCACAGCTTCGTTGCCGTCAACGGAATTTGTCTTACGCAGACCTTCCAGAACCTCGGTAATCAGCTTACCGATTTCACGGAATTCTTCCTTGCCGAAGCCGCGGGATGTACCAGCAGGCGTACCAAGGCGGATACCGGAAGTGATGGTCGGCTTCTGAGGATCAAGCGGAACACCGTTCTTGTTACAGGTGATGTTCGCACGGCCCAGAGAAATCTCTGCATTCTTACCGGTCAGGTTCATTGGACGCAGGTCAACCAGCATCAGGTGCGTGTCGGTACCACCGGAAACGATGTCCAGACCACCTTCAACAAGGGTCTCTGCCAGAACCTGTGCGTTCTCAACAACGTCTTTTGCGTAGGTCTTGAACTCAGGACGCAGCGCTTCACCGAAGGCAACAGCCTTACCAGCGATCACGTGCATCAGAGGACCACCCTGCAGACCTGGGAAGATCGCGGAGTTGATTTTCTTCGCAATGTCAGCGTCGTTGGTCACAACCAGACCACCACGAGGACCACGAAGGGTCTTGTGGGTGGTGGATGTTGCAACATGTGCATGCGGGAACGGGCTTGGGTGCTGACCACCCGCAACCAGACCTGCAAAGTGCGCCATGTCGACCCACAGGTACGCGCCCACTTCGTCAGCGATTGCGCGGAATGCAGCAAAGTCGATCTCACGGGAGTATGCAGAACCGCCAGCGATGATGATCTTTGGCTGATGTTCTTTTGCAAGCTCGCGCACTTCGTCCATGTTGATGCGGCCAGTGTCGGTGTTCAGGCCGTACTGAACAGCGTTGAACCACTTACCGGACATGTTAGGACGTGCACCGTGTGTCAGGTGACCACCCGCATCAAGGCTCATGCCGAGCAGAGTGTCGCCTGGTTTAGCCAGCGCAAGAAGAACAGACTGGTTAGCCTGGGAACCGGAGTTCGCCTGCACGTTTGCAAACTCACAGCCGAACAGTGTCTTCACACGATCGATCGCAAGCTGCTCAACAATGTCGACATACTCACAACCACCGTAGTAACGGCGGCCAGGGTAACCTTCAGCGTATTTGTTGGTCAGAACGGAACCCTGTGCTTCCAGCACAGCGCGGGACACGATATTTTCCGAAGCGATGAGTTCAATCTCGTTCTGCTGACGAGAAAGCTCTTTATTGATTGCCTCGAGAAGCTCTGGGTCACCAGAAGCCAGGCTACCTGTAAAGAACTCTGGGTAGAGCGGCGTCGTAATTGGACTATCCGATACGGACATAGGTGGACCTCATTACAAGGTTGGAGCAACAAACTGACGAAACGTCCCAATATCGTTTCGCATTCCGATCCCCGACAAGTTGTAGCTTCGGGTGCTTAGCCCATTAACATATAGGGGGTAATGAACCAAGCTTTGTTCATAGGAATTGCGCAATAGTATTGCCGCCATCACCCAAAATTTATGAATTACGCATCTTGAGGTTGTAATTTACGTTCCAGCTTACGGAGCGCCAGTTGTTTCAGATGCGATTCGCTCGCATTACGAGGCCCCACCACAAACACCTCAACACCGCTCTGAGCACAGATTGCAGACATGCGAACGGAGTTGCCGATAACACGCGCTTCAAAGTAGACCTGTCCCAGTTTTGCCATAGAGCCCCTCACCTTACCTCTTCAGGATTCGTAAACTGCATCAGCATTTTTAGCAGCATGCGACGCAACACGCAGGCCTGTCAGCGATCACATCCCCAAAAGAAAAGGCCGCCTCGATAGACACCGGAAGCGACCTTTAACTCGAAACTATGAAGCCTACTTACTGAGCAGAGGCCTGAGCCAGCGGATCAACGCTTGCTGAGTACAGACCATCCTTGTCGTAGATGTCATCACGGAAGTGAACCATGCCATCGCTAAGCGCCCATGCAGTCACATAGGACAGGTGCAGCGGAATGCGGCTCTTCATCTTCACATCCAGACGCTCACCAGAGTTGATAGTCGCATCCACGCGGGAGCGGGTCCACTCAGGTGTGGTTGAGCCCAGCAACCATGTCACCAGCTCACGCACATTCTGTACGCGCACACAGCCGGAAGAATGGAAGCGATAACCTTCGCCGAACAGGGACTGCTCTGGCGTGTCATGCAGGTAAACCTGATGGGTGTTGTTGAAGTTGATACGGATGCTGCCCATGGAGTTGCCTTCGCCTGGCTCCTGCGTAAAGCGATACTTGGTCGCCTCATCCGTGTTCCAGTCGATCTCCTGCCACTGCTTCTCTTTTCCATACCAGTCGAAGATATGGATGTTGTTCTTCGCCAGGTACTGCGGATCCTTCTGCATTTTCGGAATAAGATCTTTCCGGATAATGCTGACAGGAACAGTCCAGTACGGGTTGAAGTTCACCTCATAGATCGCAGAGCTCAGGATTGGAGACTGGCGATCCTGCTTGCCAACAACAGCAGTGTGACGGGAACGAACGCGGCCATTCTCGACAACCTCAATACGAGCTGCCGGAATGTTCACGTTCACATAGGTGTCTGACACATTATCAGCCAGAGCGGAAACGCGCTCCAGATTGGTACGCAGCTGCTGCAAACGCACCTCAACAGGCACATTCATGGCAATCACAGTCGCGCGGCCCACAACACCATCCGGTGTCAGGCCATGGCGCAGCTGGAAACGGCGCACAGCTGAATCAACATAGCTGTCAAAAACTTCAGAAACACCAGCATGCTGCGCCATGTCGCCGGAAACAATCAGGCGCTGTCGCAGAGAAGCAATCGCCGGAGCGCGCATACCAATGCGCAGAACCTTTTTGGTAGAAACTTCAGGCCAGCCACCATTGAGGGCGATACGCTCATAATCGAGAATCGCGTCAATCATGTACTGGGTGGTCTGCTTGGAGATAATCGGCGCCACAAAGTCGATCTGCTCCAGAGATGAAACACCCTCATCAAAGGTGTCTTCCCACTCTGTGCCCTGACCAACAATCGGCTGCTCTGTGACGACCGGAGCTGGCTCGGTCACAGCTTGCTGGATGTTTCCGCTGTAGGAAAGCAACCCAGGAACTTTAACCTGCGCCTGTGCGGACATCATACCTGCAGAAAGACCCGTACTCACAACGAGAGCAAGAGCAAGTTTGCTGCGGTTTAAAAGAGGTGCCAACACGAAATAGTTCTCCTAGCAATCAATCGTCCCGTAAGATTCCATGCGAACTTGGTAAACAGAGACTTAACATGGCAAATCTACATGGCATTATCTGCGCAAACTCGCAAGACTTCCGCCAAAACTCGGGGAGGAACATCTGTTGGTGAATTAGAGAAAGTGATCGGCTCCCTGAACAAATCAGAGTTGACAGTTTCTAAATTTCAAAAAACCAACAGTACTTTTTCAGCCCGAAAAGTGAGCAAGTGTCTTCCTCACTCAATGTGACCGTTTAATGGCTATTTACCCTAAGTGGGAAAAAGGTGGCTGCTGTGCAGGTGTTCGTTCCGACCTAGTGCAAGAAAGCAACAATCAGGCCGACTTACTCACAGATGGCTGTTGCGAGGCTGGCCTGCCCTTCTGCCAGCGCGCCTGAAACCACATCTGAACCTGCCAGGCATTGAACCGGTAGTTTCATCCAGACAAGCAAAAACACCGCTCCCGGTTTCGGAAGCGGTGTTTTTTGAAAGGTCAGAAACCACTCTGAAATCAGAGACGGTAGAGGATTTGATCTGTCCAGAAGCGTTCCAGACGACGTAGGGACCGGTTTAGCTCCTCAAAGTTCTCGGTTGAGAGCTCACCAACCTGCTCAACAGAAAGGATATGACGACTATAAAGATCGTCAACAATCTGAGCAATTTCACGTCCTTTGTCCGTCAGGCTCACACGTACGGAACGGCGATCCATCTGGGAACGTTCATGATTGATGTATCCGGTTTCTACGAGCTTCTTAAGGTTATAAGAAACGTTAGAACCTAGATAATAACCGCGAGTACGAAGCTCGCCTGCAGTCAGCTCGGCGTCGCCGATGTTGAAAAGAAGCAGCGCCTGAACGCTGTTCACATCGGAACGACCCATCCGGTCAAACTCATCTTTGATGACGTCAAGAAGGCGACGATGCAAACGCTCAATGAGCGTAAGTGCCTCAAGGTACGCAGGCTTCAGCCCTACCGTTTCTTCTTCTTGCGCCAAGACCTCAACGGCCCTGTTTGTATTGATCATCTGGTTGCGCCTCATGTCCATATTTTTCGTGCGTTCGTATTTTTATCAGCACTTGAAGCAAATTTACGCGACCGCTTCTAAGAACCGCTTAAGAGACACGATGAATTATTTCTTAATCACTAGCAAGCGTGTAGACCTTTCCGTTAACCCTCTGTTTACCCTGACTTCCGAAGCAAGTGGATGATGCCGGAGAAGTCGACGTTTTCCCCGCCATTGTTACAGTATTCCTCATAAAGGCGAGCCGCTTTTTCACCCATAGGTGTATTCGCCCCACTCGAATCTGCTGCCTCTTCCGCCAGTAACAAATCTTTAAGCATCATTGGCGCTGCAAAGCCGGGTTTGTATTCATTGTTGGCTGGCGAAGTCGGGACCGGCCCGGGAATCGGGCAGTAAGAGGTCAAAGACCAACACTGACCAGAGGACTTGGAGGAGATGTCATAAAGCTTCTGTGGGTCCAGACCCAGCTTCTCAGCCAAAACAAACGCCTCGCAGGTACCGATCATCGAAATACCAAGCAACATGTTGTTACAGATCTTTGCCGCCTGCCCAGCGCCAGCATCACCAGCATGAACAATTGAGGCTCCCATGATATCCAGGAGCGGTTTAGCCCGTTCAAATGCAGCATCAGGCCCACCAACCATAAAGGTCAATGTGCCGTTCGCAGCACCCACAATACCACCGGAAACCGGAGCATCGACCATGTCCATGCCAGCTTCGCTCGCTGCTTTTGCAACATCGCGGCTGCTGTCCACATCGATAGTCGAGCTATCAATAAACAGCGTGCCCTTTGGTGCATGCGCAAGAATGCCATCCGCGCCCGTATAAACGGCGCGAACATGCTTCCCTGCTGGCAGCATGGTAACAACAGCCTGAACGTCGCGGACTGCTTCAACCGCGGATGTGGCAACCTGCCCACCTGCGGCCTGAAACGCAGCACGCGCCTCTTCAGAAAGATCTACACCGACGACTTCATGTCCGGCTTTGACAAGATTTGCAGCCATAGGGCCGCCCATATTGCCAAGACCAATAAAAGCAACGCGAAGAACAGTTTCTCCCATTGCATCCTCCCGAAAATCGCCGTCCGTCTGGATTTTGAACATTTAGAACTTGCCCGAAGCTGATCACCTAGGGTTCGCTCAGATCAAATTGACGTGAACGGCCGTTTGCAAAACGATAAATTTCAATGAGTTACAGACCAAACACGACTTTGGTCGATCAGGCCCGCTCCTCTCGCTCTGCAAGATAAAGCAGAACGAGGTAAACGGCGATTGCACTGATGTAGAATACCACCTCGGTCGGACTACGACCAAAGACCATGGGAAACACGGAATACATCACCACCTGGGCCAGTGAGCGGAACAGCCACATGACTGTTCCCCAGCTGGAAAGCAGCCACAAACCGATAGCTGTTACCAGATCAAGAATCGCGAAAAAGATAATGGTGGACTGCACTTGCACGCCCACATCCTCAAACGGCATGCCATCAATCAGGCGTACACCGATAATCGCGCTCCAGTAGTTGAGGCCAGCAAACAGCATGAAGACAGCAAGCAGCCTGACATACGCATGCAGCAAAAACTGAAAGGAGGGTACCCTCTTCATCAGCTCTACAAAAACGCCAGGCATACTCTTAGCTCCACCTTACTCATCCGCCTCAACAACAGGCAGGAGGCCCCTCGCCCCGTTAAAATACGAGGTCACCCCCCTTCGGTGACATAAAATGGGCCTCAACATCAACTGTTTTTATTTCATCAAGGCTTGAATGCTGCCATTTAGGTGCATGATCCTTATCGATAATCACAGCTCGCACACCTTCATAGAAGTCCTTGCCCAGCAGGATCTGTGAGACGATCCGATGCTCCATAATCATGCAGTCCTTCATGGAAAGCCCTTCACCGCGCCGCACCTGCTGGAAGGCCACTTCCATGCTCAGCGGGGAACGCTTTGAGATCGTATCCAGTGCAGCAGCTGCAAAATCATCATGCTCTGAGCCCAAAAGCTTGCGCAGACGATCCACAACTTCCAGCGTGCTCTCAGCACCAAAGCACTCATCCACCACATCTGCTTTGGCATGCAGCGGTGCAGGTCCCGGATCAAACGCATAGCGCGCCAGTACAGGCTCCACATCCTGCGCCTCGCACAGCGCCTCTTCCAAAGCCGCCATATCGTCCCGCTTCACCGCATGGGTGAGAATGCCGGTCCAGTAACAATCCGCCTGCTTCAGACGCTCACCTGTCATGGCGCAGTACATGCCTGTGTTCTGAGGCATCTTCGGCAGGAAGTGACTGCCGCCCACATCCGGGAAGAAGCCAATCGCTGTCTCCGGCATCGCAAACAAGGTTTTCTCACTGCCAACGCGATAAGCCCCATGCACAGAGATACCAACACCGCCACCCATCACGATCCCATCGATCAACGCGATCAACGGCTTAGGGTAGCTCTCCATGTAGGTGTTCAGGCGGTACTCATCCGCAAAGAACGGCAGGCTCTTGTCGATATTCTCCGGACCGTTTTCAGCCACCTGACGAATATCACCGCCTGCACAGAAGGCTTTCTCGCTGTTACTCTTGATGAGAACATGATGGACCGCATCATCAATCAGCCAACGCTCCAGCTGCCGATGCATGGCAACACACATCTCATGTGTCAGAGCATTCAGCGCCTTCGGGCGATTGAGAATGATCAGGCCCGCATGGCCTTTCTCTTCAAAAAGAACATCAGTAGTTTCGGACAAGACATCCCCCACATATTCCTGTTGCACAGCGCACCTATTCATTTGCTAAAAATGTTAGGCGTATCTCCGCGCAGTAGACACCGAGTTTCGGGCAAAGATACGCAACACGGGAGCCAAAGCAGCTCCCTCAATTCATCCTATGAAGAACCAGCTAGGCAGCTCAAGCCTTCATCAGCTCACGCGCCACGATGACGCGCATGATCTCGTTGGTACCTTCCAAAATCTGATGCACCCGCAAGTCACGCAGATGACGCTCCAGCGGATAATCCTTCAGATAACCGTAACCACCGTGGATCTGCAGCGCTTCATTGACCACCTTAAAGCCCGTATCCGTCGCAAGACGCTTGGCCATCGCCGCCATCTTGGTCGCCTGAGGATCTTTCTGATCCAGCATGTAAGCCGCTTTGTGCAGCAGCAGCCGCGCTGCTTCCAGCTCAGTTGCCATATCCGCTACCTTGAACTGCAACGCCTGAAACTGCGCCAGAGACCGCCCGAACTGCTTGCGCTCATCCATATACTGCAGCGCCCGGTCCAGACAGAACTGCGCCCCGCCAAGAGAACAGGCACCAATGTTCAGACGGCCACCATCGAGCCCTGCCATCGCAATAGAAAAGCCCTGCCCTTCTTCACCGACCAGATTGGCAACCGGCACACGGCAATCCTCAAAGATCACCTGGGCCGTCGGCTGACTGCACCAACCCAGCTTATGCTCGTTGGCACCAAAGGAGAGACCCGGCGCATCCTTCTCAACAACGATACAGGATATCCCCTTCGGCCCATCCTCACCGGTACGCACCATGCAGACATAAACATCCGACACACCACCACCGGAAATAAAGGACTTGGAACCGTTGATCACATAATGATCCCCGTCCCGCACAGCCCGCGTTCTCAAGGAAGCCGCATCAGAACCAGCACCCGGCTCGGTCAGGCAATAACTCGCCACTTTCTCCATGCTGCAAAGATCAGGGAGAAATCTCTGCCGCAGCTCATCAGACCCAAACCGGTCCAGCATACCCGCTGCCATATTATGGATAGAAAGAAACGCAGACGTGGAAACACAACCCTTGGAAAGCTCTTCAAAGATCAACGCCCCATCAAGCCGCCCCAACTGAGAGCCGCCCACATCTTCACGCACATAAAGTCCGCCCAGACCCAGCGCAGCCGCCTTGCGAAGCACATCCAGAGGGAAATGAGAGTTCGCATCCCACTCCGCTGCAAAAGGCGCCATCTCCTCCTGCGCAAACCCGGCAGCCATATCAACAAAGGCACGTTGATCTTCGTTCAGTTCAAATTCCATGGAATCCGTCCTCCCAGCCAACGGCCTCCCACAACCATCAGCCCCAATATTGAAGTAATTGCGTCAATCGGTAGACCCGCACCCAAACTGCGTCAATTCTCGGAAAGACCAAGATAAGACCAATTGCTCAGTCAAAACAGCGCCCCGTACACAACAACGTTCAAAAAACGCAAAGCTTTCAAACCAACGCAACAAATCGCGCAAAGCTGAAACCAGCGTCCAATTCTGGAGTGATTCCCCACTTGTTCCCGTTGCGTTTCCAATCTGCTGAGGGGATAACAAGGTCGTCCACTATTAAATTGCACGGAAAGCGAAAACCTTTCTGCGATTCTAAAGAAGCTTTGGAACACAAAAAGAATTTGAGTTTTATCAAGCAAACACACCGTGCTATCTGACATCAAATGCCCTAGTAGTTTTGAGTAAGCCGTCGCTCTCAGCTCTACGAGAGCGCCAACAACCAGTCATTCAGGTGAGTTACCATGCCGTTTGCCAATGAATCGCATTCTTCCGTAGACATGAACCAGATTTTGAACGGCCGCCGAATGCGTCGCAATCGTCACAGCGATTGGTCCCGTCGCCTCATCCGCGAAAACACAATCACCACTGATGACCTGATCTGGCCGATCTTTCTGATTGATGGCGAAAAGAAAACAGAACCAGTTGCTTCCATGCCGGGCGTTGAGCGGTACTCTGTCGATATGGCAGTGCGCGCCGCTGAGCAGGCAGCAGAACTGGGCATTCCGGTTATTGCCCTGTTCCCGAACACAGATCCAGACCTGCGCGACGAAATGGGCACCGAAGCGCTGAATGACAGCAACCTCACCTGCCGCGCTCTTCAGGCGATCAAGGCAGAAGGTTTCCCTGTTGGTCTGATGACGGACGTCGCGCTCGATCCCTACACCTCTCACGGCCACGACGGCCTGATGGCTGGTGATAAGATCATCAACGACGAAACCGTCGACCAGCTCTGCCGTCAGGCGCTTATTCAGGCAGAAGCAGGCTCTGACATCATTGCTCCATCCGACATGATGGATGGTCGTATCGGCGCGATCCGCTATGCGCTGGACAATCAGGGCTTTGAGAACCTGCAGATCATGGCGTATTCCGCAAAATACGCTTCCGCCTTTTACGGCCCGTTCCGCGACGCTGTTGGCTCCAATGCAAATCTGAAGGGCGACAAGCGCACTTATCAGATGGACCCGGCCAACACAGACGAAGCACTGAAAGAAGCAGAGCTGGATCTGGCAGAAGGCGCGGACATGATCATGGTAAAGCCTGGCATGCCGTACCTCGATATTCTCCGCCGCATCAAAGATACCTTCCTTGCCCCAACCTATGCCTATCAGGTCTCCGGTGAGTACGCGATGATTTGCGCAGCAGCTCAAAACGGCTGGATGGACAAGGACAAGGCGATGATGGAAAGCCTGATGGCCTTCAAACGCGCCGGTGCAGATGGTGTCTTAACCTACTTTGCACCTGAACTTGCGAAAAAACTGAACGGCAAATAAAGCCCGTAAAACAAGACACCTGCGAGAACAAAACATGCCAAAGGTGGCCTCACCTCTTCTCACCCTGTCCAACATTGAAGAGGCTGCAAACAACATCAAGGGCGCGGTGATTTCAACACCGCTCCTGCCAGCAGCTCAACTGGATGCCATCACCGGTGCCTCCGTTTTCGTCAAATACGAGAACATGCAGGCCACCAACGCATTCAAAGAGCGCGGCGCCCTGAACAAGCTGCTTCACCTGACAGAAGAAGAAAAGAGCCGCGGCGTGATTGCCATGTCCGCAGGCAACCACGCACAGGCCGTGGCTTTGCACGCACAGCGCCTTGGCATTCCCGCTCTCATAGTCATGCCCAACGGCACGCCCTATGTGAAGGTGGAGGCAACCAAAGCCTATGGCGCCAAAGTCGTCCTCGCAGGCGAAACCGTCGACGATGCTAAGAAAGAAGCCGACCGCCTCTCTGAGGAACACGGCTACATCTGGGTCCACCCGTTCGATGATTTGCAGGTCATTGCAGGCCAAGGCACCATTGCCCTTGAAATGCTGAGGGATCAGCCGGATCTGGACACTCTGATCGTACCAGTCGGTGGCGGCGGAATGATCTCTGGCATCGCAGTCGCAGCCAAGGCGATCAATCCGGATATTGAAATCATCGGTGTTGAAAGCGAGCTCTACCCATCCATGTACGCCGCCCTGCGCGACGAACCGATGGAATGTGGCGGCAACTCGCTGGCAGAAGGCATCGCAGTGAAAGTACCCGGCACTTACACCCAGCAGCTGGTCAAAGAATATGTCGATGACATCCTGCTGGTCAGTGAAAGCCAGATTGAGGAAGCTATCAACATCTTCCTCACCCGCCTGAAAACCGTGGCCGAAGGCGCTGGAGCAGCTGGCCTTGCAGCCATGTGCGCTCATCCAGAGCGCTTCAAAGGCAAAAAAGTTGGGCTTGTCCTCTGCGGCGGCAACATTAATCCACGTCTGCTGGCTTCCATCGCACTGCGCCAGTTGGTTCGCCTCGGCAACATCATTCACATCCGCTGCAACATCCCGGATCGCCCGGGCATCCTCGGCGAAATCTCAACCACCATTGGCCAGCTGGGCGGCAACATTCTGGAAGTCTCCCACCACCGCCTGTTCCTCGATGTCTCAGTCAAAGGGGCAACACTGGATGTAGCTATTGAGACCCGCGATAACCAGCATGCCAAAGAGATCATCGCGGCACTGGAAGCCGGAGATATCCACGTCACGTTGCTCTCTTCCGGTGAGATGCGGTTCTAGGCTTATCCACGCCTAACAATACGACGAGCAATCAGAACAAGCGCCAGACTCTCCCGTTGGCGCTTGTGCAACTATTTTGATCCGAGCAAAATTATCCTCACATGCCGGATTCTACAAAAATAGTTTACTACTCCCGCTTGAAACTTGAAAATGCACACCCAATTCTACTGAAAGACGCTGGGGAAGACCTCAGCACAGTTGAATCTAACCGAGGAAGAAATGAGCCAGCAAGTGAGCGCGCACCCCAACACTTATTATGATCCCTACCTTAATCCGCACCTGTTTGATGGTGTGCGGAAAAAGCGGATCTTTGCGTGCGTGATTGATATCATCGCGATCACCGTTCTCTCTGGTATCGCTTACTTCGTCGTTGGCTTTCTCGGCATCCTGACGCTTGGCCTTGCATGGCTGTTATTCCCTGCAATCTGGCCACTTGTTGCCCTTGCCTACACCGCATTTTCACTGGGCGGATACAACTCTGCAACACCGGGTATGCGCGCGTTTGGGCTGGAAATGCGCCTGCAGAATGGTGGCCGCCCGTATCCGCTCTACGCGGCAATCCACGTCCTGCTCTTTTATTTCTCGGTAACAATACTCAGCCCTTTTGTCCTCATAGTCTCATTGTTTAGTGACCAAAAGCGACTGCTCCATGATATCGTGCTAGGTGCCGTTATTATGAATTCCCCGGTGGATAGTCTGCATCGATAACAAACCAATGATGCAACGTGCAGTGACGAACCCGCCCGGACCCTCTAATAACGTGTGAAAGAGTAGCACGAGCGGGGACGCGCATGGAGAACCTGAACATACCGATGATCCTGACCTTTGTGATCATCGGATTCACGATTGTCCTTTATGCGCTAGAACGCATCGCCATCGAAATCGTAGCACTTGGCTCCATCGTAGCCCTCATGCTGCTGTTCATGGCTTTCCCACATTCACTCAATGGATCACCGATCAGGCCGGAGGATTTTCTCTCCGGCTTTTCCAATCAGGCCCTGATCACGGTGATCTGCCTGCTCATTGTCGGGCAAGGCCTCTTCCAGACAGACGCGCTCGACAAACCCGCTCAGGCCATCCTGCGCATGTCAAAACAGCGCCGCTGGCTCGCAACCGGACCGCTACTTATCACCGTCGGCATCGTCAGCGCATTTTTGAACAACACGCCTGTCGTGGTCATCACACTGCCGATTTTGACCACTGTGGCCGCCGCGCATAGCACCTCATCCTCACGTTTTCTTATGCCCCTCTCATTCATTACGATCCTGGGCGGCATGACAACAATGATCGGCTCTTCTACCAACCTGCTCGTCGCCAACGTGGCCAACGCAACCGGCGAAGTCCGCATCAATTTCTTCACTTTCACCGCATTCGGCGCCATTCTGGCAGCCGTTGGTGCTGTCTATGTTCTGTTCGTTCTGCCACGCGTGCTCAAACCGCGCCAAACCATGGCAGAGGAGTTCACCGGCAAAGACGGACGGCAGTTTATTGCACAGATTCCAATAGTTTACGGCCACCCACTGGTTGGTGAAAAAGCCGTTGCAGGCATGTTCCCTGCCCTTAAAGAGATGACTGTTCGCCTGATCCAGCGCGGCGAACGCCCGCTCCTGCCTCCGTTCGAAGAGGTCCAGTTGCAGCCGGGCGATACCGTGATCGTCGCCGCCACCCGCGACACCCTCACCCGCGCCATCAGCCAACGCCACCCCCTCCTTCCAGCAGATGCAAACGAAAGCCCGACCAGCGAAGCAGAGCACGCTTCGCCATCCGGCACCCTCACCCTCGCTGAAGCAGTTATTGCCCCCGGTTCACGCCTGATTGGCCGCACGCTTTCCATGACAAGTTTCCACGCTGATACCGGCTGTGTGGTGACTGGATTGCAGCGCCGTAGCCGCATGCCACGCATGCCGATGACTGATATCCGTATGGAATCTGGGGATGTTTTGCTAATCGCTGGCAACCGGGAAGAAATCAACCGTCTGCGCGGTAACCGAGATGTCCTCCTCATGGACTGGTCCGCAACCGAGCTGCCTCAACGACAATATGCCCGCCGCGCACTGGCCATTTTTGTTGCCATGATCACGCTTGCTGTCACCGGAGTTGTACCGATTATGGTCGCCTCCGTTGCTGCAACCTTTGCCATGATCACCTTCGGCTGCCTCAACATCCGCCAGACCCTGCGTACCATCGACAGCCGCATCTTCATGCTGATCGGCGCCTCGATCGCAGCCTCTCTGGCATTGGAAGCAACCGGTGGTGACGATGCCATCGCCTCGGCACTTCTCAACATCGCCGATGGCCGATCACCGGCATTTGTCCTCTCCTTGCTCTTTGCTGTTGTCGCTGTCTTAACCAACTTACTCAGCAACAACGCAACTGCGGTGCTGTTTACGCCCATTGCAATCGAAATGGCGCACCGGGTTGGTGTACCTGTCGAGCCCTTCATTGTTTGCCTGATTTTTGCGGCAAACTGCTCTTTTGCAACGCCAATCGGGTATCAAACAAACCTCATCGTTATGGGGCCGGGTCACTATCGGTTCTCAGATTTCCTCTTCGCCGGCACACCTCTCGCCATAATCATATGGTTGACCTTCTCATTTGCAGCTCCTTACTATTATAATCTGTAAGGCCAGCGACAAATAAAGAAGAGAGAGGGACGCGCTAGGTGACACGGCAAGCCTATGATAACCCGCAGTTTTATCTGACTGCCCCCACGGATTGCCCCTACCTGCCAGATCGTAAAGAACGCAAAGTCTTCACGCATCTTGTTGGACCCAATGCACCTGCGCTCAACGACGTTCTCACACAAGGTGGCTTCCGTCGCTCCCAGAACATCGCCTATCGTCCTGCCTGCGAGGATTGCCGCGCCTGCGTCTCTATCCGTGTCTGCGCCCAGGAGTTCAAGTGGACCAAGTCGCTCAAGCGCGCCTGGAAAGACAATCAGGATCTCATTGGCACTGAGCTGCCACCCGGCCCCTCAACAGAGCAATATGATCTGTTCCATGAATATTTAAATGCCCGCCACACCAATGGCGGCATGACAGAGATGTCCCCGGGCGACTATTCCATGATGGTCGAAGATACGCACGTCGACACAGCCATCATCGAGTACCGCCGCCGAGGCCCAAACTCCTTCCTGTCCGGCGAAGGAGAAGGCCCACTTATCGGCGTCGCCCTCACCGACCGCCTCTGCGATGGCCTCTCTATGGTTTACTCCTTCTTCGACCATTCCCAAACCACCCGAAGCCTCGGCACCTTTATGATCCTTGATCATATCGCCCGCGCCCAACACCTCGGCCTGCCCTATGTCTATCTGGGATACTGGGTCGAAGGCTCACCGAAGATGGCGTATAAAGAGCGCTTCAAGCCACAGGAACACCTTGGCTCCCAGG
The DNA here is from genome assembly GCF_057774105.1 of Pseudovibrio sp. SCP20. Lineage (NCBI taxonomy): Bacteria > Pseudomonadati > Pseudomonadota > Alphaproteobacteria > Hyphomicrobiales > Stappiaceae > Pseudovibrio > Pseudovibrio sp. SCP20. Next base: position 1,750,592 of record NZ_JBYMDH010000001.1, read on the forward strand.
GCTGGGAACGCCAGGACTAGCCTAAGCTTTTCGCTGATTTACTAAAGAGAACTCAAGTACTCGCGCACGCGCATAAACACAGCCGTAAACTGCTCGGCTGTGATCCGCCGTGTATTCACGTTGTACTGAGAACAATGGAAGCTGGAAAACATTCTGAGAGAAGGCGTGAGCTGAGTTTCACGATTATGCCCGAACGGATAGTCCTTCAGCTTCAACTCAAAAGCCTTCAGCAACTCTTCATGCGCCGTCCGCCCAACAGCCACAACAGCCCGCGTCTGGTTGCTCACCAGCATGGAATCCAGAAAGAATGGCCGACAGGTTCTAATTTCCGCAGGTTTTGGCGCATTTTTCGGCGGCATGCACTTCACCACATTGGTGATCCGCACATCCAGAGGCTCAATCCCAAACTCTGGCGCCGCCACATCTTTGTAAGAGGCAAACCCACTCGCCGTCAGAGCGCCATTGAGCATTTCGCCGGAAAAATCACCAAAGAACGGGATACCGGTGCGATTACCACCTTTGTGCCCCGGAGCCAGCCCCACAACAATGAGAGAGGCATCAACAGGACCATAGTCCAGCACAGGCGCATTGTGCCAATCAGTGTGAAGCTCGCGCAACTCCGCCCTATACGCAACAAGCCGGGAACAGAGTGGACACTCTCTCCCCGGCTTCTGCAAACTTTCGATACCGTGACAGACCTTAGTAGTCGTCATCTCCGATCTCATCATCCTCGTCTTCAACACGTGGTGGGCGCTCGTTTGGGTCACGACCAACACGTTGCATCAACGTGGAAAGTTCGATGAAGTGGTCCGCTTGACGGCGCAGATCATCAGCAATCATTGGAGGCTGTGTCTGAAGTGTAGAAACAACAGAAACCTTGCGACCACGACGCTGCAGCGCTTCAACCAGAGAACGGAAGTCACCATCACCAGAGAACAGAACGATATGGTCAACATGATCAATCAACTGCATGGCGTCCACAGCCAGCTCGATATCCATGTTGCCTTTAATTTTGCGACGTCCTGCTGAATCCACGAATTCCTTAACAGGTTTGGTAACGACCTTGTAGCCATTGTAGTCCAGCCAATCGATCAATGGACGAATGGAGGAGTACTCCTGCTCTTCCACCAGCGCTGTGTAATAGTAAGCGCGTAGCAGGTAGCCCTTTGATTGGAATTCTTTCAAGAGACGCTTGTAATCGATGTCGAAACCAATTGCTTTCGCCGTCGAATAAAGGTTCGCTCCATCAATGAATAAAGCAATCTTTTCGCGGGGATCAAACATATTATTTTTAGCCTTTCCGCTGCACAGACGCGTAAGTCAGTAACTTGTTATAAGCAATCACTTTCTGGACATGCCTGTTTGCTGTCGTGACATGTCTAGAATGTATGCCGTTCTAATTGACCCGGTTGCACTCTACGTTAAATCGAATACGCATTCGTTACGGACAAACATAAAACCTTGTCCCTCAGCGTATATATTGCATTGGTCTAGTTAATATCGGACCAATACAGTTCGATTCACCGGCCAGAAACTAAAACAAGATGAATGAAATTTACAGATGTCATCTTGCATAAATTAACAGGAACCCACCAAATATTCCCACTTTATATTATAGTTCCAGTTTAGCTTAGAAACAAACCACCGGATATAGATACTAACGGTTCCAATAGAAACAAGGTTTCCTTGTTTTTTCGGATCTAGGGCATTCCAAGAATATCTGGACCAGAATTTCGGTTAATTCTAATTTGTTATTTTTTTTCATCTATTCCAATTCCAGTGTACAAAACGGATCTTGAAACTCACTCAGGAGTTGAAGATTTGAAAATTCGTTCCTCCAGAAAAACTAACAATAAAAAACTAATCCGACTTAGCACTGCACACTAAAGCAGCCCTTCACAATAGTATTGAAGTTAAAATCAAGCGCATTAGACCTAAAGCCCCAATTTTTCTCTGGCCTAATCTTAAGCGGCTCCAGACTGGAAAATTTCTCCTTTCATAATAAGATGTAAAGGAGTTGCACAAAAAATACAGAAACGGCTCTTGCCTTAAAACAAGAAGCATTCTATGAGTGGCCTCTGAATTCCCAGATATTACGGAGTGATCGAATGGCACGTGTGACCGTCGAAGATTGCGTCGACAAGGTCGAAAACCGGTTTGAGCTGGTTCTGCTTGCCAGCCATCGCGCCCGGATGATTTCCAGTGGCTCGCCGCTGACAATCGACCGCGACAACGATAAGAACCCGGTTGTTGCGCTTCGCGAAATCGCTGAAGAAACAGTGAGCCCTGAGGACTTGAAAGAAGACCTCATTCACTCTCTTCAGAAGTTCGTGGAAGTGGACGAGCCGGAAGCAGAAACAGCACCAATGGTTCCCAGCGACCCACAACAACTTCAAATCAATGCAGTTGACGATTCAGAAGTCGAATTCGACAGCATTACTGAAGAAGACCTGCTGAAGGGGCTTGAAGGCCTGGTACCGCCGGAACGTTCCGACGACTACTAATCGCCCTCACGCAAGATGTCGGCGTCGGCCGGGCCGGCGCCTCGCATTTTCAGGTCCGGCCCTAGCTTATTTGCATAGTGAAGCGGCCGCCCGAAAATGATGCGTCAATACGAACTTGTTGAGAGAGTAACCAGCTACAATCCTGATACGGATGAAGCGCTGCTCAACAAGGCATATGTTTATGCCATGCAAAAGCATGGTACCCAGACCCGCGCCTCTGGGGATCCTTATATTTCCCACCCTCTCGAAGTTGCAGCCATCCTCACCGACATGAAGTTGGATGATGCGACCATTGCTGTTGCTCTGCTTCATGACACCATTGAAGACACCGATGCCACACGTGCTGAAATTGATCGCATGTTTGGTGAGGAAATCGGCAAGCTCGTAGAGGGCCTGACCAAGATCCAGCGACTGGATCTGGTTTCCCGCAAAGCCAAACAGGCTGAAAACTTCCGCAAGCTTCTGCTTGCCATCGCTGATGACGTCCGCGTTCTCCTTGTAAAACTGGCCGATCGCCTGCACAACATGCGCACCCTGCACCACATGCGGGAAGACAAGCGCATCCGCATTGCTGAAGAGACCATGGAGATCTATGCGCCACTCGCAGGCCGCATGGGTATGCAGGACATCCGCGATGAACTTGAAGACATCTCCTTCGAGACCCTCTATCCGGATGCTCGCAACACCATCCGTGAACGCCTTGCGATCCTGCACAGCAAGAACGAAGGCCTGATCACAGACATTGAGGAAGACCTTACACAGCGCCTCGCTGAGCAAGGCATCACTGCCAAAATCAGCGGACGTGAAAAGCGTGCTTACTCCATCTTCCGTAAAATGGAAGAAAAGTCCCTCGGTTTCGAGCAGCTCTCAGACATTTACGGCTTCCGCGCAATCGTTCCTGCACTGGAAGATTGCTACCGCGTACTGGGCGTCATCCATACAGCTTGGCCGTGCGTGCCAGGCCGCTTCAAGGATTACATCTCCACGCCGAAGCAGAACGACTACCGCTCTATCCACACAACAGTGGTGGGACCAAAGCGTCAGCGTGTTGAACTGCAGATCCGCACTCAAGCCATGCACCGCATCGCAGAAAACGGCATCGCGGCACATGCACTTTATAAAGACGGCGTCACGGGGGGCCGCAACATTCAGTCCATGACCGCGGAATCTCGCGCTTATGGCTGGCTGCGCGGCACCATTGACCTGTTGGCACAAGGTGAATCTCCGGAAGAGTTCCTCGAGCACACAAAGCTTGAGCTCTTCCACGATCAGGTCTTCTGCTTCACACCAAAAGGCCGCCTGATCGCACTGCCACGCGGCGCGACACCGATCGACTTCGCTTACGCGGTCCATACGGACATCGGCAACACCTGCGTTGGCTGTAAGATCAACGGACGCATCTCCTCGCTGGTCACCGAGCTGACCAACGGTGACGAGGTCGACATCGTGCGCTCTCAAGCGCAGACCCCTCCTCCAGCTTGGGAAAACATCGCTGTCACCGGTAAGGCACGCTCTGCCATCCGCAAAGCGACCAAAGCCTCCGCCCGCCAGCAATACGGCGGCCTCGGCAAGCACATTCTGGAACGCGCGTTCTCTCATGCAGGCAAGGACTTTGATGAAGCTGCTCTGGAAGCACATATCAAGAAGTTCAATCTGGAGTCCACACTCGACCTGCTCGTCGCAGTAGGCCGCGGTGACATTCAGGCAGGTGCAGTCCTCGAAGTCGCGTATCCGGACTATGCGCCAGCACAAGGCACTGACCGCAATACAAGCACCCCTCCAGCAGGCTCAGCCTCTGAAGGCTGGTTCGATCTGGATAAGGGTAGTTCAGTCAAATTCAAGATCCCTGAGGGGTCTGAGGACGGTGCAAAGAACGGCTCCCTGCCGATCCGCACAAGCGTTTCCGGCTCTCTTCCAGTACGCTTCGCCCCAAGCGGCGGTGCAGTACCGGGCGACCGTATCGTTGGCATTCTGACACCGGGTGTTGGCATCACCATCTACCCGATCCAGTCTCCGGATTTGAAGGAGTTCGACGATCAGCCAGAGCGCTGGCTCGACGTTCGCTGGGACATTGACCCGAACGCACCAGAGCGCTTCCCAGCGCAAATCAGTGTGTTTGCAGTCAACGAACCGGGATCACTTGCGGCTATCACCAAAGTAATTGGCGACCATCGCGGCAACATTGATAATATCAAAATGATCCGCAAAGCCTCTGATTTTCACGAGATGCTAATTGATCTTGAGGTATGGGATTTGAAGCACCTGAATCTGATCCTGAACCAGCTGCGTGCCAAACCCAATGTCTCCGAAGCGCAAAGGGTGAATGGCTAGCCGCTGATAATAAAAAGGAAAACCCATGGGCCCAAATGCAGTCCTGGACGTTTTCAGAGAAACAGACGCCCTGAAGGAAGGCCACTTCGTTCTTCCTTCAGGCTGGCATGGCTCAGCCTACCTTCAACGACAAAAGCTGCTTGAGTATCCCGACAAAGTCGAGATACTCGCCTCCGAGCTGGTCAAAAAAATCGCCGCTCATCAACTCCTGAACTTCTCCCATTTCGTTGCCCCCAGCTTAGGTGGGCTCATCGTTGGCCTGCAAACTGCAAGAATCATGCAGAAAAGTGCCCTATGGTTACGTCGCGAGGGCGGTGCGCTGACCACAGGCCCGGCAACCATCCCTCCAAAGTCAAATGTATTTATAGTTCAGGATGTTGTAGGAACAGGTCATCTATGCCTATCCACAATTGAGGCCTTGCAGTCACTGTCTCTTAACACCGTAGGTGTTGGTTGTTTTATCGACAGGAGTCTTGAGGATACAGACTTGGGAGTACCGCTAATATCTCTTGCTCCATTAAAACTGCCGGTGTATGCAGCCGAGAATGTACCAAAGGAACTCGCTGAGATACCGGCCATAGAAACAACCCCTGTCGAGCCATTCACCTGGCACGATTGAGAATAAGCAAAGTACTTGAACCGAAATGATTTTTAAACGGCGGGATAAACCAACAAGAATAGAACGTATCCGCGTGGCTGTCTGGCCGCGTCACAGTTGGTCTCGCTCATTCAGGTACTTTTCAAAGCGCGTCCTGCGCCTCTCAGCAAGCCCTCAAAAGGTGGCTGCAGGGTTCGCAGCCGGTGCGGCTGCTTCATTCACACCGTTCATCGGCTTTCACTTCATTCTCAGCTTCGTTCTGGCCTACATCCTGCGCGGCAACCTTTTAGCCGCCGCATTGGGCACAGCAGTTGGCAATCCGCTCACCTTCCCGTTTATCTGGGCCAGCACCTACAAGGTCGGCCTTTACATCATGGCTGAAGGCGATCGCCCACTACCGCATTTTGGCGATAAACTCGATCACTCCATGCTGTCCCAATCGCTGGACACCATCTGGCCAATCCTCAAACCGATGCTGATTGGCTCGATCCCGCTGGGTCTTGTCGCAGGCGTATTCTTCTACTTTGTTGTTCTGGGTTCTGTGTCTACCTACCAGAAAGCCCGTGAACACCGCTTCCGCCTGAAAAGAAAACTGGCAGCAAGAAGCAAAAAAGCAGATCAGGACAAATAAAAGCGGGCAGCTGGTAAAGCGCCTCACCCCTGATCAGATGAACAAGAAGCTCAAACGCTCCTTGAAAAAGCATTGCACCTGAACAACTTACTCTGAAGGCTTGTGGGTTTTCCGCTCACGCGCCAATATATCCGTCAATCAACGAGGCACAGATGATTATTGGCATTGGCAGCGATCTGAGCGACATCCGCAGAATAGAGAAAACGCTCTCCCGTTTTCCTGATCGCTTCACAAAGCGCGTCTTCACAGACGTTGAACGCGCAAAGGCAGAAGGGCGCGCAAACAAGGCAGCGACCTATGCAAAGCGCTTCGCCGCCAAAGAAGCCTGCTCCAAGGCTTTGGGTACCGGCCTGTCCATGGGTGTCGCCTGGAAAGAGATGGGCGTGGTCAATCTGCCAAGCGGCAAGCCAACTCTGCACCTGACTGGCGGCGCGAAAGAAAGACTGGATAAACTTGTGCCAAAAGGCTTTGTGCCACGAATTGACCTTACAATTACGGATGATTACCCGCTGGCTCAGGCATTTGTGGTCATTTCGGCCTGGCCGGAGGACTGGCCCGGCCTAGAGCCGTGAAAACGTAAATGAACTGGATTGCAGAAGTGGTCTTGAACCGCTAAGAGATCCACCTATGTGAATTTTATTGTCTGGGGACTGACTCGCCTTAACAAAGTGATGGGCACCGGGCCAAGCGAGTATTCTCTTACTACGAAGGATGAACATGAGCCAATCCAAAGAAAAGGAGCAGGAAGGCGGCGTATATGAGACCATTAAGGTCATCGCCCAAGCACTGCTGCTCGCTCTGGTTGTTAGAACATTTCTTTTTCAGCCATTTTTTATTCCTTCGGGCTCCATGAAAGACACTTTGCTCATTGGCGACTACCTGTTTGTCTCCAAGTATAGCTACGGCTATTCAAAGTACTCCTTCCCGTTTGGACTGGCACCGTTCGAAGGCCGCATCTGGAGCTCACCGCCAGAGCGTGGTGAAATTGCTGTCTTCAAACTGCCGAAAGACAATTCTACAGATTACATCAAACGTGTGATTGGCCTGCCGGGCGACGAAATTCAGATGATCAACGGTGTGCTGCACATCAACGGCGAAGCTGTTGAGCGCAAGCGCATTGACGATTACATCGAAAAAGATGCCTACGGCAACATCCACAAAATCCCGCGCTACATTGAGACATTACCGAATGGCGTGAGCTATCAGACTCTTGATATCACAACCAATGGCTCGCTGGACAACACACCCGTTTATCACGTACCAGCAGATCGCTATTTCATGATGGGCGACAACAGGGACAATTCGCAGGACAGCCGCGTTCTTTCTGAAGTGGGCTATGTCCCGTTCGAGAACTTTATCGGCCGCGCTGAGATCATCTTCTTCTCCGTTGAAGACGATCAGCCAGCATGGATGTTCTGGAAATGGCCTTGGACCGTTCGCTGGGATCGACTTGGTGACGTACTCTAACAAGCCTGCAGCGCAGGCTTTGAAGGAATTAGCCGGAATATGAGCAGAAGAAAAAGACCGGTATCTGACGCAGCGCTGGAAGAGCGCATTGGCTACAAGTTCACGAACAAGGAACTCCTTGTTCGTGCGCTGACTCATGCCAGTGCCCTTCCGGTTGCCAAGGCTTCTTTGCAAAGCTACCAGCGCCTTGAGTTTCTTGGCGACCGCGTGCTTGGCCTTGCGATTGCGACAATGCTGGAAGAAAACTTCCCTAAAGCGGATGAAGGGGAACTTGCTCGTCGCCTGAACCAGCTTGTGAAGCGGGAAACCTGTGCTGAGGTCTCTAAGGTCATTGGCATTGGCCAGCACATGCGCGTGGGCGAAGCTGAGGCGCACACTGGCGGCAGAACCAAAACGGCAATTCTTGCAGACATGTGCGAGAGCCTGATTGCAGCAATTTACCTTGATAGCGGATTTGACGAAGCAGAGAACTTCATCAAGCGCTATTTTGCTGAAAGAATGGTATCTTACACAGGCCCGTTGCGAGACGCCAAAACAACGCTTCAGGAGTGGGCGCAGTCCAAAGGACGCCCTACCCCGCAATACGAAACAATCTCTCGCAGTGGTCCCGACCACGCCCCGATCTTCAAGATCCGCGTCAACGTGGAAGGTGTGGACCCGGGCGAAGCAGTCGGAAGCTCAAAGCGCATCGCTGAACAGTCCGCTGCCGAGAACATCCTGCGCCGCGAAGGCGTATGGAGCGAATAGGTCTTAAATGAACGACGAAAACAACAACAACGACGACCTGCCGGAAGGCTTCAACTTCGGCCTGGCACCGGTCAACGAAAACTCACGCGCTGGCTTTGTCGCGTTGATTGGCGCGCCAAATGCGGGCAAGTCTACGCTGCTGAACCAGTTGGTTGGCACAAAAGTCTCAATCGTCACCCACAAGGTGCAGACCACCCGCGCAATCGTACGCGGCGTTGCCATTGAGGACGACAGCCAGGTTATCTTCGTTGACACCCCAGGCATCTTCCGCCCGAAACGCCGTCTCGACCGCGCTATGGTTGACACAGCTTGGGGCGGCGCAAAAGACGCTGACGTGGTGGCCGTGCTCATCGATGCCAAGAAAGGCATCAATGAAGCTGTTGAGCGCATCCTGAACGAACTGGAGCACATCAAGCTTCCAAAAGTTCTGATCCTCAACAAGATCGACATCACCAAGCGTGAGCAGCTTCTGGAGCTGGCAGCAAAAGCCAACGAGTACACCAAGTTCGACCAGACCTTCATGGTCTCCGCCATCAATGGCTCCGGCACCAAGGACATTCTGAAGTACTTCTCAGAGCAGATGCCAAAGGGCCCATGGCTCTACCCGGAAGATCAGGCCTCCGACATTCCTCTGCGGATGCTGGCAGCTGAGATCACCCGTGAGAAGCTCTACCTGCGCCTTCATGAGGAACTGCCGTACATTTCTACCGTCGAGACCGACAAGTGGGAAGACAAGAAGGACGGCTCCATCCGCATCGAGCAGACCATCTTTGTTGAGCGCGACAGCCAGAAGTCCATCGTGCTGGGTAAGAACGGTCAGACCATCAAGGCAATCTCCAAAGCAGCTCGTGAAGAGCTCACAGAAGCTTTCGAGACCAAGGTCCATCTCTTTGTGTTTGTGAAAGTGCGCGAGAACTGGTCAGACGATCCAGAGCGTTACCGCAACATGGGACTGGACTTCCCACACTAAAGCGTATCACTGAAAAGTGGGAACCGGTTTTCAGATCAAGATACGCAAAAACAAAGGCTAAAGCAGTTCGTGTGCTTCAACGAAAATGCGAACTGCTTTAACTTTTCACAGGCAAGTTCAAGATGCAGTGGCAAGCAGAAGGCATCGTCATTGGAACGCGCAAGCAGGGTGAAAACAACATCCTGCTTGAAGTCCTGACGCCTGACAAAGGCCGCTGTCTTGGTTTGGTGCGCGGCGGTCGATCGCGCCGCCAGCAACCTGCCCTTCAACTGGGCAACCACCTCAATCTCACATGGCGCGCCAGACTGGATGAGCATCTGGGCTTCTTCACCGTTGAGCCCTTACAGCTCCGCGCGGCCCACCTCATGCAAACAGCACGCGCCATTCACGGTCTGCAAAGCCTGTGCGCACAGATCCGTCTGCTGCCAGAGCGCGATCCGCACCCCAATCTGTTCCATGCGCTGGATGTCATCCTCGACCATCTGGAAGATCCGCAAATCGGCGCAGCGCTTGTGCTGCGTTTTGAGCTGGAACTGCTCAATGAGCTCGGGTTTGGTCTGGACCTGACAGAATGCGCGGCCACCGGCACCACTGATGAGCTGATCTGGGTCTCCCCCAAATCCGGCAGAGCCGTCTGCAAAACCGCAGGCCAGCCTTATGCCAGCAAGCTCCTGACCCTGCCAGAGTTCCTGAAGGCTCCACAGGCACGTCTTTCACAAAACATCCAGATCTCAAAAGGTGATATGGAAGCCGGCTTCTCACTCACCGGATACTTCCTCTTCAAATACATCTACGAGCCGCGCAGCATTCCCTGGCCGCCAGCACGCGACAGCTACGTGACAGCGCTCAAGAAAGACTTCGCCGAGCTCTCAGACATGAGCTAAGAATCCGCAGCCTCAGTCTGACTGCGGCCCATTTCCACCCGGCAGAACAATCACCGGCCCAGTGCTATCCCCTCCCAGCGGAACATAACGCTTTTGGGGCGGCGGCACATAAGGATGCTGATCCTCTGGCGGAGGCTGAAACCAACTGCGAAGAACACCCGGCGCTTCAACAACCGTATTCTGCTCTGCCCATTCAGTTGGGGCAGTCTGCTGCGTCGAGCCTTGAGGGACGGATCTCTCAGAATCTGCTGCATGACTGCAAGCAGAAACTGCAACCACCCCAAACGCCATCACAAATCCTTTGACCGTAAGCGCCTGCATAAACTGCATCAGTTCTCCTCCCTACTTCTTCTTGGTTTTACCTTCAGGGATCACGAGTGTGGGGCTGTTGCTCTTCCCACCCAGTGGAATGCGGATTTCAGACTGAGCAGGCTCTTGCTTCTTGGCTGTCTGCTTAGGATCCTTCTTCGGATCAGTCGCAGCAGCTTTGGGATCTGCCTTGGAGGTTTTCGTGGTTGCCTTCGACTTGTCCGCATCAGCCTTTTTGTCTGACTTTGGGAACTCCAACTTGATCTGCGGAGAAGACTTGCTGGAATCAGCCAACACCTCAGGCGCAGCCAAGAGGCTGCCTGCAAATGCAACAGTGGCGAACACGGAAAGAGTTTTCTTATAATTCAACATCTTATCTCCCTGCCAATAACAATATCCTGCCATTTCCTGGGCTTAGGGTAGTCGAGCAAGTATCAGGCTGACTTAAACCCACGCAGCGAATTCGAGCGTTGGTCGAAACCAGTTGTTACCGCTGCTATTTGCGGTTGATTAAGGAGGGTTACGTATCCACGGCAGTGAGTCGCAAAACACATGCTCATCACACAGGACTAAACCTTGAAAAAGCGCTGTTTTCTGAGGATTTCATAGGCAGAACGGTGCGTTAGCATGGACAGAACAAGCCAAGAACGATAACCAAGTGTCATGGGACAGGAAGTGATTGGCCAGGATGGCCCGGAAACAATCAATCTTAAAGATGCACTGGAAGAGCGCTACCTCAGCTACGCTCTGACAACCATCATGCATCGCGCACTGCCAGATGTACGCGATGGCCTGAAGCCAGTGCACCGTCGTATTCTCTACGGCATGCGCCTTTTGAAGCTCGATCCTAATCAGGGCTTTAAGAAGTGTGCGCGTGTTGTCGGTGACGTCATGGGTAAATACCACCCGCACGGTGACGCCGCCATTTACGACGCTCTTGTCCGCCTCGCGCAGGATTTTTCCGTGCGTTATCCGATGGTGGACGGTCAGGGCAACTTCGGCAACATCGACGGCGATAGCGCCGCTGCGATGCGTTACACCGAAGCGCGCATGACTGATGTGGCCACCCGCATTCTGGATGGCCTCAACGAGAACGCTGTCGACTTCCGCGAAACCTACGATGGTCTGGATTCTGAACCAGTTGTTCTGCCGGGCAGCTTCCCGAACCTTCTGGCCAACGGCTCAACAGGCATCGCGGTGGGTATGGCAACTTCCATCCCACCACACAACGTGCACGAACTCTGCAACGCCTGTCAGCATCTGATTTCAAAGCCGGATGCTGAAGTGGAAGAGCTGCTGGAGTTCATCAAAGGTCCGGATTTCCCGACTGGCGGCACCATCGTCAACGACCAAGGCTCCATTCTGGAGGCTTACAAAACTGGCCGAGGTAGTTTCCGCACCCGCGCCAAATGGCACAAGGAAGAAGGCGCCCGCGGCACCTACAACATTGTCGTCACCGAAATTCCTTATCTCGTTCAGAAGTCCCGCCTGATCGAGAAAATCGCTGAACTCCTCATGGCGCGCAAACTGCCGCTGCTGGATGATATTCGCGATGAATCTGCTGAAGACGTGCGCGTGGTTCTCGTACCACGTAACAAGAACGTTGACCCTGAACTGCTCATGGCTTCCCTGTTCAAGCTGACGGACCTGGAAAACCGGTTCTCGCTGAACATGAACGTCCTGTCCAAAGGCGTCGTGCCAAAGGTCATGAGCCTCAAGGACGTTCTGCAGGAGTGGCTTGAGCACCAGAAAGAAGTTCTGGTTCGCCGTTCCAACCACAGACTGGACCAGATCAACCACCGTCTTGAGGTTCTGGAAGGCTATCTGGTTGCCTACCTGAACATCGACGAAGTGATCCGCATCATCCGCGAAGAAGATGATGCCAAGGCGTCCCTGATCAAAGCCTTCGACCTGACAGAAGTTCAGGCCGAAGCGATCCTGAACATGCGCCTGCGCTCCTTGCGCAAGCTCGAAGAGTTCGAGATCAAGAAAGAACACGACAAGCTCTCCAAAGAGAAAGCTGGTCTGGAGGCCCTCCTCGCTTCTGACAAGAAGCAGTGGAACCGCGTTTCCAAACAAGTCGGCGAAATTGGCAAGGCCTACGGCCCTGAAACCGAAATCGGTGCGCGCCGCACAGACTTCGGCACAGCTGACGATCGTGATCTGGAAGAGATCAATCAGGCTATGATCGAGAAAGAACCAATCACGGTTGTTATCTCCGAAAAAGGCTGGATCAGAACGCTGAAGGGCCATGTACAGGATGTGACCAACCTCGCCTTCAAGCAAGGCGATCAGCTGCACTTGTCCTTCCATGCAGAGACGACCAGCAAGATCCTGATCTTCACCAGCGGCGGCAAGTTCTACACCCTCGGCGCAGATAAGCTGCCGGGTGGTCGCGGCCACGGCGAACCGATCCGCCTGATGCTGGATATGGACGAGACACAGGAAATCGTCAGCGCCTTCGTACACGATCCAGAACGCAAGCTCCTTATGTCCACCGACGGAGCCTATGGTTTTGTCGTTCAGGAAAAAGATGTGATTGCCAACACCCGCAAAGGGAAGCAGGTCCTCAACGTGACAGCTCCTGCAAAAGCAGTTCTGTGCGTACCGGCTATTGGAGATTATGTCGCGGTCATCGGCCACAACAGAAAACTCCTCACCTTCCCGCTTGCACAAATCGCAGTCATGACACGCGGTCGCGGTGTGCGTCTGCAGCGCTACAGAGACGGTGGCATTTCCGATATCAAGACCTTCGCTTCCGAAGAAGGCCTGACTTGGACAGATGCATCCGGTCGCATCTTCAAGCGCACCCTGGAAGAAATGCAGGACTGGCGCGGAGACCGTGGCCAGGCCGGGCGCCTGCCACCAAACGGCTTCCCACGAACCAACAAATTCGATGGAAGTTCAACAGGTTAACGCGAAATTCGGAATCAAACTCTTCGCAGTTTTGCAAGCATCTACAAAAACAGAGCCTAAATGGCTCTGTTTTTCGTTTCGGGTGAATCATAGTCTCAGCAACACCGGCTAAGTGACTCTAAACGCAGGAGATCTGAACGGCAGCAGCGCACAAAACAGCGTATCGACATAAACGGACTGCCGGGTCATCCTATCTCGCGTCAGCAATCCAAAAGCACCGCCTTTGTGCTTGATGTTCTCCGTGCCAAAAATCTCATCAATCGCATGCCCCAGCTCTACACCAGAGCGTACCAGCTGCATCACTTTGTCTGGCAGCGGAAGCAGCATGGAGCGGCTTGCTGAGACCTGCCCTTCACGGGAAATCACAACCATCCAGGCAAAGGTGTAGGCAATGCCGTGCAGCTCACAAATGCCGCCTTCCAGCCCCACACCAAAGTCCGCATCGGCCTCTGCTTCCAACGCATTTTCCGCACGCTGAACAGCACCCTGACGCGTCTCCTCATCACTCATCGGCTGGTCAGCAACGCCAGATGGCACACTGGCCGAAACCAGATCAATCTCATCTGCAGGGAACTGAGCCCTGAACGCCTCAAGCGTCGCATTTACCTTGACCGGATTTTGAGAGGCAACAACAACTTTCATTAAAACACTCCAGAACAATCAGAGTTCTCTGGCCTACACTTTGGGCAATCAGAAACAGACCTCAACACACGCACAAGCAAGGGCAAAATCACACCTGACCTATCTCACTGACGCTCCATTTGCCTCGCTTGATCACCAAACGGCGCTTCAAGATCACTCCGCGTGAAAACGGGATAAACAGGCAGCTCAGGCGCAGCTTGGATTGCCGGAGCCCCTTCACCGCGCCAGATGGCACAAATAACGGCCCGAACATCTGCCCCTTCTTGCTTAGCTAACTGCAAAGCATCAGCAACAGCCCCACCAGTAGAGATAACATCTTCAACGAAGACCACCTTTCGCCCGGTCAGATCCTGCCCTTCGATCGCACGGCATGTACCGTAAGATTTAGGCTCTTTTCGAACAAACGCTGCAGGAAGACCAGTTTCCAGAGACAGCGCAGTAACAAGCGGGACACCGCCAAGCTCAAGGCCAGCGATGATTTCCGTATCTGACGGAAGCAACGCGCTCATGGCTTGTGCGAGTGGTCGCAGAATGTGGGGAAGTCCTTCGAAGCTGTATTTATCGAAGTAACGATCAGAAACCTGCCCGGAACGAAGTACAAACTCACCTTCGAGTGTTGCAACTTCTGCAATTTGCCGCGCCAGATCGGGCAACAACAACTTCGTTTCACTAGACATCTGCTCCACCTCCAAGTTCAGTTGCCCCTTCTTAAAAGGAATGCAACTTTCCGGCAAGTTTTCGCAGCAGTCTTAATTGAGCAGGTGTAAGGAAAGGAGCTGGAGCATCACCAGCAAAACTTGAGATGCTCTAGCCGTTTTTCAGCAGACGTTGCTTTTCGCGATTCCAGTCCCGCGTCTTTTCAGTCTGGCGTTTATCGTGGGCTTTTTTACCCCGAGCCAGCGCAACTTCCATTTTCGCCCGTCCATCTTCATTGAAGTAGATCTTCAACGGCACGATGGTCTTGCCTTCCTTCTGAACAGCAGCAAACAGCTTGTTCAGTTCCCGGCGATGCATCAGCAGTTTACGTGGACGGCGAGGCTCATGGTTAAACCGGTTACCCTGCGTGTATTCAGGGATGTAGATGTTGTAGACCATCATCTCACCCTGATATTCAGCAGCATAGCTTTCGGCGATGTTGCTTTTGCCTTGGCGAAGAGACTTAACTTCAGTCCCCTTCAGCTCAATGCCAGCCTCAAACACATCTTCAATTTCGTAGTTAAAACGGGCCTTCCGGTTATCCGCAACAACCTTGCGCCCGGGAACGCCACCTTTTTTGGCAGCCATTTCTTTTCCTTATTTCACTCAATAAAAGCCTCCGCGCACACTCATATAAGGTGCGCGGAGCAATAGCTTAGTTGATCAGGCCTGCATGAACCATAGCCTTGCGAATGCTATCCTGAGTTTCTTCAGTCACCTGAACCAGTGGCAAGCGCAGCTCGTTCTCCATTTTACCAAGCAGAGACAGAGCATACTTTGGACCAGCTGGGTTCGGCTCAATGAAGAGAGCCTGATGCAGCGGTGCAAGACGATCCTGAATGGACAGCGCAGTCGCGTAATCACCCGCCAGGCAAGCTTCCTGGAACTGAGAGCACAATGCAGGAGCAATGTTCGCAGTCACAGAGATGCAACCATTACCACCATGAGCGTTAAAGCCAAGCGCTGTGATATCTTCACCAGAAAGCTGGATGAAGTCCTTGCCACACAGATGGCGCTGCTCAGATGCGCGCGCAAGGTTCGCCGTCGCATCTTTCACACCAACAATATTGTCCACTTCATGGAACAACTCAGCCATGGTCTGACTTTCCATATCAATAATGGAACGACCTGGAATATTGTAAATGAATATCGGCAGATCTACAGACGCAGCAATCGCTTTGAAATGCGCCTTCAAACCAGCCTGATTTGGCTTGTTGTAGTATGGCGTAACAGACAAAATCGCATCCGCGCCCACTTCCTGAGCGTGCTGCGCAAATTCAATTGCCTCAACCGGGTTGTTAGAGCCAGCGCCTGCCATGACAGGAACGCGGCCCGCAGAAACCTCAACTGCCATCTGGATGACACGCTTGTGCTCATCAAAAGAAAGTGTTGGGCTTTCACCGGTTGTTCCCACGGGCACCAACCCGTGGGTGCCCTGTTTTATCTGCCAATCCACGAATTCCCGGAAGGCCTTCTCATCCACTTTGCCATCCTTGAAAGGTGTGACAAGTGCTGGAATTGATCCTCTAAACATCTCAGGTTCCTCGTTGGATTACATATATACAGAGCAAAATTTGCCAGTGCCCTCAAAGGGGTGGCATACAATAATGTGATCTAGCCTATCTCGGCAACATCACCAAGAGTTTCTCTTATAAGATTCGGGAATTTTTTTGTGCTCATATTTAGGCCAGTTTCACAGGTGAGTATTACGGGCCCTTCGGCAAAACATTAAACAGATATTTACCCTGTTTGTGGCAAGCAGAATGAGGGACTTTTTGGGAATTAAACCGTCCGGTGCGTTTTTGCCGGATTAACAGCACTCAGGTGAGACGGGCCGACGAGTAGTATGCGTATCCGTGAGTTTCTTTTAGTATCGACACGTGTTAGTGCGATTGCCATTGCCACGACATTTTCCGCATCGGCATTTTCTGCTGTATCCTCTTTGAATCACAGCGTAATTCCAGCTCCGAACCCTGCAAAGGTTGTGCGCACCGCCGCCCTGAGCACGCAGCATGCTGCTGTGCAAAGCGGATCACGTGCCGCCACACCGCGCTCCAAGCCACCCGTGATCGGCAAGGGCTATGCAGGCGGAACGAACAACACTCAACTGTCCAGTTATGCCCCGGCAGCACCTGCTGCCAATGGCCCGGCACAGGTTTCAGGCCGCCCTTCCAGCCCACAAAATGCGCTGGAAGCGACCGCCGCGCTGACAAGTTCTTATCCACAGGGATTGAGCACAGCTCAAGCAACAGGGTCCGTTGAACCACTCAAAACAGTGCTCCAGCACGTCAAAGCCGGACGTTTGAATGAAGCGCTGCGCGCCCGCAATGCATTGCCGAACAATCTTGACCGCCGTCTGGCAGATTGGTTCATCATGCTGCGCGGTGGCCCGCAAACACCTGTCACTCACATCGCCCAGTTCGCCGCAGATGCCCCGCACTGGCCAACAGCCAAAGTCGTGCGCGCGCGCGGAGAAGCCGCCCTCGCCGCGTCCACTCTGACACCAGATCAGATCATTGCAGCATTCGGCTCTACTGTGCCTGAAACCAATGACGGTAAACTGGCTCTCGCAAAAGCACATCTGGCCAAAGGCAACCGCAATGAAGCTGCTAAGCTCATTCGCCCGCTTTGGCAAACCACAGCATTTGAAACAGAAGACGAAGCTGCCATCCGCAAGGCATTTGGCAGCCTCCTTCGCCAGAAAGATCACCGCTTAAGAGCAGAAATGCTTCTGTATCGCGACAGAGCAAAAGGCGCTGAACGCCTGCTTTCAGAGCTCTCCCGCGATGAACAGACATATATAAAGGCACGCATCGCCAGTATCCGCAAAAACGGCAATGCACTCAGCAAGTTAAAGAGCGTTCCGCACTCTATGAAATCAGACAGTAACTACCAGTTTGCGTTGATCCAGCACTACCGCTTGCAAGGTGACTACAACACCGCTGCCAAGCTGATGGAAGCCGCTCCAACGGACCCAAAGGTTCTGCTGAAGGGTGACAGCTGGTGGAAGCAACGCCGCGACATTTCCCGCGAGATGATCGAAGCAGGACAGCCGCGCCGCGCCTATAACATCGCCGCCAATCACGCCGCAGAATCTCCGGGCATGATTGTTGAGGCCGAGTTCCACGCAGGCTGGTTCGCTCTGCGCTATGTGGGCGATCCACGCCTTGCTGAACCTCACTTCAAACGCATCGCGAAACTGGGCAAAACCTCCCAGACCCTTTCCCGTGCCTATTACTGGCTGGGCCGTACCCGCGAAGCATTGAAGGACACAGAAGGCGCCATCTCCTATTATCAGCAGGCCGGTGCTTTCCAGACCTCCTATTACGGACAGCTGGCCCTCGCCAAGCTCGGCATCAACCAAATGCCATTGGCATCCCTGCCAGAAGTGACGTCAGCAGATCGGAACGCATTCAACAGCAACGAGCTCGTTCAGGCGATCAAACGACTGGACGAAGCCGGACTGCACAATGATACACTGTTGTTTTATACGCACTTGGCACGCACACTTCCGACCAACGGGCAAATCCGGCTCCTCACAGAGCTTGCAGAGTCCCGGGGCGTCTATCAGTGGGCCACCATGGTTGGTCGTCTGGCGCAGGCTGAACGAGTGGAAGCCGCACCGCTGGCTTACCCAACCAACGCAATTCCGCGCAAAACGCGCATCACAAAAGGTGTAGAAAAACCAGTCGTTTACGCGATCGCTCGACAAGAGAGCTCATTTAACCCAAAAGCACGCAGCAGTGCAGGCGCATTGGGGTTACTTCAGCTCATGCCGGGGACAGCACGCGACACTGCACGCAATCTCGGCGTCTCCTACAAGAAGTCTCGCCTGACCTCTGACCCAGCCTACAATGCCACACTCGGCGCTGCATTCCTGGGTGAACTGGTAGAAGAATTTGGCGGCTCCTACATCCTCACCTTCGCAGCTTACAATGCTGGCAAGAACAAGGTGAAGGAGTGGATTGAGCGCTTCGGCGATCCTCGCGACCCAAAGGTTGATCCAATTGATTGGGTTGAATCAATCCCTTACGGCGAAACACGCAACTACGTGCAACGCATTACAGAGAACCTGCAGGTCTATCGCTACAAGCTTGAAAACAAGCCCCTGACCATCACGCAGGATCTTACACGTGGGTACTGATCGCTTTCTTAAGCATTAATTTTTCAAAGAAGCCCGGCAATCATGTCGGGCTTTTTTGCATCTGAAACCGAACATCAACCTTTACCAAGCGAATGCCAGCCCTACTCTCAACTTTGACAAGACAGGTGAACAAACCTGCCCTATGGTGAGGATAACCACCCAGCGAGTCATCAGGCACCTGTTACAAAGCGTAGTTACGACAAGCGCCTGAACAACACTTTTGAGCAATAGTCAGAAGCCGGAAAACAAACCGGACAGCTCTGCTTTCGCTGGAAACGCAGAAGCATTTCGGGAGGATTTTATGCTTCAAGCCTCTGATTACATTGATGTTGATCTTCAAAACCTGACAGGCACAACCCGTTTCACCTGGAAAGCCAGCGACGGCCTCACACTCTCCGCAAACATCTGGGAACCAGAAAGTCCCCGCGACCCAACAGTCCTCTGCCTGCCCGGCCTCACGAGAAACACGAGAGATTTCTTCCACTTAGCAAACTTCTTGAAAGAAAACGGCCTGCGCGTTATCGCCATGGATTACCGCGGCCGCGGCCATTCAGACCATTCTGAGGACTATGAAAGCTACAGCCTTGAGCAGGAAGCGGACGACATCGACCGCGGCATTGAAGCCCTTGGCCTCACCCAGTTTGCCCTGGTCGGAACCTCCCGCGGCGGCCTTCATTCCTTCTCTATGGCACAGTGCCACCCGGAGCGCCTTTTGTCCGTTGTTATCAACGACATAGGTCCTGTCATCGAACCACCTGCACTTGATGACATTGTCACCGCTGTTGGCACAGTCATGTCACAACCGAGCATGAAAATCGCAGCAGAACGCCTGGCCTTCATACACGGCACAACCTTCACCGCCATGTCTGAAGCAGACTGGATAACCTTTGCCAATCAATTATATACCCCCATTTCAGAGGGCGTAACTCTTCGCTACGACAAACGCTTGGGCGACACTATCCGCGGAGAACACAAGGCCGCCCCAGAAGAGGACCTCTGGCCGTCTTTCAACGCCATGAAGCCCATTCCACACCTCCTGCTCCACGGCGAAAACTCGCGCCTTCTTTCAACAAACACCGTCGAAAAGATGCAACAACACCATGAAAACATGGAACTTTTGACGGTGCCCGATCAAGGCCACGCCCCACTTCTATGGGACAACCTCAGTCAGGATCGCATTCTGAGCTTCATTCTCAAACACGCCTAAGCAAAAAAGAGGAGTTGGATCTTGCAATCCAACTCCCAAGTTCTTCAAGAAACTCTATATTTTAGAAAGTCGTCTGAACCCTGAAGAGCGCACTCGCCTCATCAAAATCCTTCTCATCATCAGGAGACGTTCTGGAGTATCCGAGATCAACCCCCATCTCCATACCAGCGACCGGTGACCAGACCAGATCCCAATCCAACGCAAACCGATCAAAGTCTGAAAGCGCCGCACCTGTCGGCGTATCAACCACCGCATAACTCGCATCAAAGTCAGTTCTCACCTCCGGCGTCACATAGTGTGTGAACCCACCGGAGAAGGACAGCGCCTCGGTCTTCCGTGTATCTCCATTGATGTAATAGGCGTCAAAAACCTCATCATCATCAATGCCTACGTAAGAAACAGCACCATTTGCATACTGGAACTGCAAAGCCATAGCGTCCTGACCACCCAGTTGCGGTAGGTTAATAATAGCCCCTGCCCCCATGGCCCAACCAATATCGCCTGGAACATAAGCAGCTTCTGGCCGAATGTTGGTTACAGCAGCTGCAAGCTTGGCACTGCCCCAATCCCCATCCATACGGAAAGCGGCAATCGCATCCGGCGCCTTGTTACCAGCCTTACCATTCTCACTGGCAACACCCGTAAACACACCATGTGCCCGATAAACCGGATCTTCGATGGAAACGGTCACAGACACACCACCATCAAACACTTCGGTATAAGCCGCAGCCCATGAGTTGGTATCAGACCAGTCCCGATGCACCGCCCCAAACGTTGCACCAGTAAAGAAGTCAAACAGAGATCCCGTCCGGCCGATCGTGAAACCACCAAACTGAATGTACGCCTTGTTCAAATCCATCTCCGGAGACTCTCCATACCGTTCAGTATCGGAGTCTACAGTGGCACGTAGCTCTGAAAACGTACGAACAAAGCCAAACTCAGTCTCAGATCGCGCATCCATACGGATGTAGGACCGCGCCCGGAAGCGCATAGAGTTCAGATCACGCCCCTTAGGACCATCATCAACCACCCCACCCCAGTTATTGGGCTTTTTCGGGAACCGGCGATACTGCGCATCCGTCCGCACGCGCCCACTCAACCGCAGGCATGTTTGTGTTCCTGGAATAAAGAAAAAGCCCTCTCCGTAAGCATCACAAACCTGAACGTAGTCCAGCGGCTCCACCAGATTAAGTGGCTCAGGCTCAGCTTCAAAAACAGGTTTAGGCAAGTCAGTCGCCTGTGCTGCTACTCCGAATGACAGCAAGACCGGCAGGAATATTAGCTTCTTCGTCATGGTATCGAACCTCCATCCGTCACTCGGAGTAGTCGAACACCCACAAATGCGCCGCTATTAATCGGCTGCAATGACTACCCCTGTGCAACTAGACAATTACGCCAAGGTTCAATTTTCGCAATTACTATGGATTAGGCAGGATTTTCTCACCCAATCGAAACGAGCAAAGGATTTAACTGAGCAAAATAGTGCGGATTAAGAGATCACCCAATCGGATTACTCATTGAGAACTTAAGTACCACGCACAAATGGGAAAGCCCGACGGGTTGGAACCGCCGGGCCTGAGAGACTGATTGAAAGATCAGGATATATGAACTTCAACCAGATATAGATTAGAAGGTTTTGACCAAAACCAAAACTCATAAAATCTTGAAGTAGTACCTTCCTATACCCCCTGCACATGCAAGTCTGTGGCAGGTATCACATCAAGGCTTTATACAAACGGTCCCGGCGACGCCGCCGCCGAGACCCTCAATCTAAGAGATCTTAGAAGGAGTACTGCAGACGAGTAGCAATTTTTGCTTCGTCAGAGTCAACGTTGTTTGCTTCAGAACGTGCCCAACCAGCGTCCAGGATCATAGAGAGACCAGCAACTGGAGAGTAAGTCAGAGAACCGTTAACAACAGTTTTAGAGAACTCATCGTTGTTGTCATCTTCAGTAGAAGCATAAGAAGCGTCAAGTGCACCGGTTAGCATGTCTGTCATGGCAACTTTTACACCAGCACCAACAACAAATCCGCGAGCATCGTCACCCTGAGTTACATCACCACCAGCAGCATCAATCAGAGTAAGAGCATCTGCCGCATATGCAGCACCCAGACCGAAGGTTACTTTGTCAGTAGCTGCGATTTCGGCAGAACCAGATACAGCAAAGCCGCGCTCATCTTGAGCGTAAGCGAAAGATGCTGCAGACAGATTTGCAGAGAACATGCCCTGAGCAACACCGAGAGTTGCAATGTAGTTCAACTCTTTTGAAGCAGTTTTAGCGTCGAAGTAAGCGTTTGCATCTTCAACAGCGAACTCAGCAGTGAAACCGTTACCCAAAGAAGCAGCAACATTAACACCCAGGCCGTCTTCACCACCAGAGCTGATACCGATTACGCCAATGGAAGAGAAACCGCCAAACTGTGTCCAAGCAGAACCAGTACGACCTGCGGTTACAGTAACGTTATCAAAACCAAGCTGAACATATGTGTTACCGGTAGAAATTGTCTTCTCACCGAGGTCGTTCCACTCTGCTTCAAATTCAGTGTGTGTTTTGATTGTAGCGAACTCAGTGAATGCTACAGCATCAAAGTACACGAAACCTTCTGCTTTTGCAGAGTGTGCATTTGCATAAGAAACTTCTTCATTCCAAGCGCCAGCATTAGCAATGGTCTGAGTGTCATCGTAAGATTCAGTCAGGTCATGTGAAGTAAGAGTTACGCGAGTCTTACCGGAAATAGACAGGCAAACGTCTTTGCCTGGCAGCTTGAAGTAGCCAGCGCCAGCTGCAGAGCATACTTCTACGTATTCTACTGGCTCTGCAACTACTGGAAGGTCAGCAGCCATTGCTGGAGTAGCAGCTGCAGCAGCAGATGCCGCGATAGCGAGTTTCTTGAAGTTCATCACAAGCTTCCCATAAATTAGGATTTTAAACTTTATTTAAAACAGATCATCAAACCGCAATTCAGGTGCGAACACCGTCATCAAACGTCTCTGAACTGTCCCCGTGAACCTCCTGCCTCAATTCAAGCGCCTACTTGAAGAGAAAGCCCCCTGAAGGTTCGTGAGGAAAAATTACAATGTTTGGAGTTTTAGGCAAGCCCACTTGTGTTTTGCTCTTGCCCATTTCTACTTGTGAGTTTTTACATGTGTCTTTTTGACAACACGACAATTAGGCAAGTCCAACACCGGCTCTCAGTAGTTCGAAGGGCTCAACCCCTGACAAACAGATAAATTTGAGCTACCAAACTTTGAAAATATATTGAATTTCATCGATATATATCAATTATTTAAAGAGATAAAACGCACATTCACTCACTCAGCAAAAATCAACTAAAGTTATCAGCACAACTGCGGCTACGAGTGGAATCTTGAATGAACATTCAATGTGAATAAAAGCCTCATAGAATTAGGCAAATCACTTCGATATCATCGATCAAGAGTTCATTAAGCACCTTGACTAATCTAATAACACTTCCTTGAAAGGCACCTTCCCACGAAGGAACAAGCAACTCAAACTAGATATACGCTTATACTAGGAGCATAGATTTTAAAGGCTGTAAGACACGTCCTGACAATGAAACAGCTGCTAACTTCAACAACTAGCTGCAGCCCAGCCCTACACACAAGTATGAAATCAGATTACCGAAAAGCGTCTACAGTTAGCATCTTTATGCTAAACACCTATACAGCCCTTCATAAACATCTTTGAACAAAAAAAAGCCTCGATAACCGTAGTTATCGAGGCTTTCGGCGTTAGATAGCGATTTAAACCATCAAACTTTTCACACCAGATTAGAAGGTGTACTGTACGCGTGCACCAATCTTAGAGATATCGGTAGCTTTAACGTCGTCAGCATCTGCCTGTTCCCAGCCAGCAGCAACAGCGAACACCAGGCCTGCAACTGGAGCGTATGCAACAGAACCGTTCACAGCAAAGCGTGTAGAATCGATGTCATTATCCAGTGCCAAGTAAGACATATCCAACTGAGTGGAAACTGTGTCGGTCAGGGATGTCTGGAAACCAGCAGCCAGTGAGTAACCAGTCGCGTCTGCTTCAGAAACATCGATGTATTCGCCTGCTTCATCAGCATACTGAGCCTGGAAAGTAACTTCAGTACCTTCTTTCAGCATGTCGAGGTTGAATACAGCAGTTGCACCTACACCATATCCGTAATCATCATGACCTGCGCGATCATGCAGAACACCAGCCAGTTTGAAAGAACCCCAACCCTGAGACACCTGGAGTGCACCAAGAAGGTCAGCAGCATTCTCTTCACCGCCACGGTAAGTAGAATCCTGAGCAGCAACAGATGCAGTTACGCCATTTCCGAGATCAGCGGTGAACTGAACCTGAAGAGCAGAACTATCAGACAGATCTGTATCTACAGGGCCAATGTAAGTGTAACCGGTGAAGGAATCGAAGAGAGAAGCCGTACGACCAAAGAGGAAGGAACCGTAACCGGTGCCGAGCTGCAGGTACACGTCACCAGCGTCAATGCTTGCATTTGTAGTGTCGTCAGACCAAGACGCAGTCAACTCTGTGTAGGTTTTGATTGTACCAATTTCAGAGTTAGTCATTGAAGTGAAGTACAGATAGCCTTTTGCGTAAGCATCGTACTCATCGCCATCATTAGAATTGCCATCGTCATCACGATCGCCTTTCTCAGCAGAAAGATTGCCAGATACAACCTGTGCACGAATACGACCGCCGAGTTTGATGCATGTGTCTTTGCCTGGCAGCTTGAAGAAGCCTGCGCCAAATGCGTCACATGCCTGTACATAGTCAACTGGTTCAGCTGCTACTGGCAGATCTGCTGCCTGAGATGAAGTTGCAACTGCAGCAGCTGCTGCAGCGAGTGCAAGAGTCTTAACGTTCATAATCCTGACCTTCCAATGTCTCTCAATAGAAAGAAGAAATTGGTGTGACCTGTTTGGAGCAGCTCACATCTCCTCTTTTCCCAGCGACACGAGAACCTGAGAGGCTTGCCCAAAATTTGGCAAAGCAATCAATCGGCTCGACCGCGTCGATGGACATATTGATGCCCGACGAGATGGAAGATCGCAATATAAACCTAGTAGTTTGAAAGGGGAGAAACATCACCACGTGAAAGTAGTGTGTTTTTTTTGACACAACGGCTTCATGGAGGGCATCACCCATACAAGCCGCGCATCTCAAGTCACAACCATTCTAATAACAGCTAACAAGCTGATTTTGCTAAATTATTTACACTAAAACGTGACATAACCTAATAGTATTCACTATTAAAAAAAATCAAATCCGATGCACATTTGAAAAAAAAGGCGCTCTGGGGATTAAAATGCCGACTAGAATTTAACAGGCAAATTGAAAAGACAAATAGGCAAGCCCCCTACACTCATCAGCTTCTTCAAACAGAGGAACCCGGTGGTTTTGGACACCACCGGGAATGAGAGTCATTGGAAAATCAGGATTATTGAATGTCCAATGGAGGTCTAAGGCTTAAGTCAGCCTTAGAAAGAACGCTGTACGCGGAAGTTCAAGACACCAGCATCTTTTTTAGATTCACCATCAAGATCATCCTGCTTCCAGCCAGCACCAGCAGAGAACAACAGACCTGAAACTGGACGGTACTCCAGAGTACCGGCTACAACGACCTGATTGAAGTCAACATCGCCAGCACCAGCTTCAACATCAAGGTAGGAAGCTTCTACGCCGGAAGACAGCTCACTTGTCCAGTTGTGCTTATAACCACCTGCAACAGACCACGCTTTGTTGGTTTCAATGTCGCCATCAGCATCAAGGACTGCGTCAGCAATATCACTTCCGGCGCCAACATAAGCCATTGCACCGTCCGCATAAGCAGCCTGGAAGTTAACCACATCGCCAGGAGCAATCATGTCAAGATTGAAACCAACAGCACCGGCAACAGCGTATCCAACTTCAGAGGAGTCACGGCCAACTGATGTATCAACTTTGGTTACAGCACCAGAAAGACCAGCATAGCCCCACCCTTGGTTCAACAGAACCTTCGCAACGAAGGAAGGAAGAGTGTTACCTGCTTTATTAAGTTCAGGAGCACCGACTTCTACGCCTTGTTCACGGTCAGCGTTGTCTTCAATAGACGCAGCAATCGTCAGGCCGTTACCCAGCGCGTGGGTATAAGATGCCTGCCATACGGTGTCGTCAGCCAAATGGCGGTCAAACAGATTGGAAGCAAGTTCACCAGTCCAGAGGTCAAATGCAGAAGTCGCAAGACCAAAAGTGAAACCACCGATCTGAACATAACCTTTGTCCAGCTTAACACCGTCAGAGCCGCGTGAGTCGGAGTTAGAAGTGTACTGGAAGTCCATATATGTACGGATCAAGCCCAGCTCAGACTGTGTACGGGTATCAATACGCAGGTTCGCACGGGAACGGAAGTTGTGGTTGTTGTCTTCTCTGCTGTAATCTTCATCGTCCAGCAAATCTGTGAAACGTGCTTCAACACGGATACGACCGCCGATTTTGATTGCAGTCTCAGTACCTGGCAGTACGAAGAAGCCTGCGCCGTATGCGTCGTTGATGCGTACGTAGTCTACTGGCGCGATGTCAGCTGGAAGATCAGCAGCCTGAGCGGAAGTTGCAGCAGCTGCAGCAGCGGCTGCGATTGCGATAGCCTTAAAGTTCATAATTCTAACTTTCTTTAAAACCAGAGCAGCTCGACCCTATGTCGATCCCTGACCACTCTGGCTCCCCACTTGCGCTTGCCGATCAAATCAATGTTTGAAACAGTGATTTTCTCAGCGGACACCGTCATGTGTGCCCTGCGCTGTTCACATCATCAATATTTGTGATATTTAGATTTTAATCAATAATTCAAATGGAGTTTGAATTTTGTGAAATAGCGATGTGACACAATTAACACACTAAATATGAAGGAATATAAAGCGTTTTAGCTTCATCGCAGAGCGCTCTCAAAGAGAAACTGAAGCAACTCGCGAGTAAAAATACATCATATTTTATGATGTTAAGAATTCACTGATCCATCCAAGTCATACTGGCTACAACCCGAGCACCTTCGCCCCATAACTCTATATTTTCTGCAGCAAAAATCGGTGAGTCGAGCTTAGAAATACATACCTAAACACGAAATCCGAGATCAAACTCATCACACACATATCATAATATAATTATATAAATAATTTTGATAGATAATATAGCACCAAATACATCAAATTGATATAATTCAACAATATCAAATAGTTAAATCATAAATTCACTTCAAATCCGCACATCCAAACCTAAATGCACTTTTTGACAAGTACTGTGCGCAATGTGGACAAGCCTCCCCACAACCCGTTTCTCTCGATAAAACGCACCAGAAAACAGCACTCAACACAAAAGGGCAGCCACTTGTGTGACTGCCCTCTTCAATCAAAACCGTGCTTAAGACTTAGGCTTGTCCCTCAATCAGCTTCCTGCGCAACCATCCCGAGAGTTGATCCATCAACATCACGACAATAATAATAAGGAAGATAAGGTAGAGCGTGTTCTCCCAATCTTGCCGCGTACGCATTGTCTCAATCAGCTTGAGACCAATGCCCCCTGCTCCCAGCGCCCCAATCACCGTCGCGCTGCGAGTGTTACTCTCCAGATAATAAAGCATCTGAGAAATGAAGAGCGGCAGAATTTGCGGAAACAGTCCGAACCGATATTTCTGAACCGGAGAAG
Source organism: Pseudovibrio sp. SCP20 (assembly GCF_057774105.1). Taxonomy (NCBI): domain Bacteria; kingdom Pseudomonadati; phylum Pseudomonadota; class Alphaproteobacteria; order Hyphomicrobiales; family Stappiaceae; genus Pseudovibrio; species Pseudovibrio sp. SCP20. The sequence goes on from NZ_JBYMDH010000001.1 coordinate 1,778,329, forward strand.
CGCCGGTTGCCTGAACACCTTCGGCCTGCTTCTTATCCGCATTCTCGATCGCTTCAGAGAACAGCTTACCGAATGTCCCCGTATCCGTGAAGAAGATCGCAAAGATACCAGAAAGAGGTCCCAACCCAAACGCTCGGATAAAGATCAGTGACCAGATCAGCATGTCGACTCCGCGCAGGAAGTCGAAGAACCGCCGTACACCTGTCCGCGCCAGTCGAACCGGGTTCACATTCGCTGCAGCAGCAAACGCCAATGGCAAAGCCAAAATGCCGGCAATCAGTGTCCCAACCACAGCCATGATCAAAGTCTGTAGCAAAGCAAAATAGACTTCGCCATGTTGCCACTCACTGTTTGTCCAAAACTCATTGAACATAAAGCGTAGGTTGGAGATGTCCGGATCAATCCTGTCAGAAGAGAATGCCAGCGAAAGCAGCTCCCCCGAACTCAGCCCATTCAGTTTGCTGTCAAAGTCGAACCAGAAGTTCTCCCAGCCCACAAAATAGCGATGCACCTCAACCTTGCTCTTCGTCAGCCAGATACGGGTATAAAAAGAGGGGCGCGCATTCACCTGTGTCTTGGAAACCTTAAGCCAGTCAGCCTCCGCACCAGACACAAACTGCGGTGCACCATCTCCAACCTTGAAAACAAAGTCCTGCTCATAAGAAGGATGGGTATAGGTCACTAACCCATCACCAAACCGCAGCACTCCATCTCCGCCGAGATCGAAGGTGGTTTGACCGCCAGACTGAGCAATCCAGTTCGGCTGCTCTTTATATATAGAGCGTCGATTGCCTTCTAAGCTCACAACAAAGCCTTGATCCGCTTTCTTGAACTGATACTTCGCGTGCACTTTGTGAGCATAAGCATCCAGCGCAAACAACTGCGCCATGTCCCCACGCGCTTTTTCAATCACGCCCGGAACACCAAAGGCAAAGAAGCAAATCACGAGATAGACGACAACGAGCAGAGAAAGCCCCGGCCCCAGCAGTCGCTTTTTCCATCCCTGCTCAATGATACCCGGATAAAGAGTATCCAACCGCTGCGCATCATCGGAAAGCGCGGCATCTGATAAACGAACATCTGTCATAGCGCGCTCCCTCAAACCTGACTTGTCTGACCAATCAGCTTCTGCCGCATCCACCCGCTCAGGTAATCAATGGACGTGATAGAAATGACCAGCATGAAGATAATGACGAGAATGTCGGCACCGTAGTTCCAATCCACCACCATTTTCAGCTCGGCTCCAAGGCCACCTGCCCCCACAAATCCAAGGATGGCCGAGGCGCGAACATTCACCTCCAGGCGCAACAATCCATAAGAAAGAAAGTTCGGCAGCACCTGAGGCAGAATGCCAAAGCGGATTTGCTCCAGCCAATTACCGCCCACACTGCGGATCCCCTCAACAGCCTTCAGGTCACAGTTCTCATTCACCTCAGAAAACTGCTTGGCCAAAGCTCCAATCGTGTGCGTGGTCACTGCAATCACTGCAGCAACCGGGCTCGGCCCGAAAATCAGCACCAGCAAAAGCGCAATCACGATTTCAGGAAACGCACGGAAGATATCCATCACACGGCGCATAACACCAACAATATACCGGTTGCTCACCAGATTGCGGCTGGCCACAAAACTCAGCGCACCACCAAGAAAGAAAGCCAGAAGCGTAGAGACCAGCGCAATGTTCACTGTCTCCAGAAGATAAGGGAGGTATTGAAGCACAAGCCCGAAGAGACCAACCAATCCCTTTTCATAGGCCCCGACGAAAAGCTCTACCGGATAATCAAAGAATTTATCCAACCCGGCCCAAAAGCCACCGGAGTTCGCCTCGTCGGCAATATATAAGCCGCCGAAAATGCTCAAAGCACAAAGCCCGAGCAGTGTTATTGTATAAAGAGTACGGCGCCGGGCAACTCGCTCATAGGCCTGAGAGATTTCGGCCAGACGGGAAGCTTCGGCAAGCGCCAGATGAGCGGCCACTTCAACATCCTCCAAACAGGAAAAAACTGAGAGCCCTCGCGACCCTCATAAAGAAAGGGCGCGGTGAGATCCGCGCCCTTCAATAATCAATGAGAGTTAGTTAGCTTTTTTCGCTTCAATCTTACGGCGGCGCGCTTCAACAATGGTCTTGTAGAAGTCATGGTTCACATCCACGAAGTCAGCATACTCACCGCCCTGTGCGGAGTAGAAACACTCGGTGTTGTCGGTCACCATGGACTTCAACGAGGCAACAACCTTCTGTTTCACATCAGCTGGCAGAGACTTACGTACTACAAGCGGACCATTCGGGATCAGAGGTGACTTCCACACCTGAACCAGATCGGACATATCAACCATGCCCTTATCAACCATCTTACGCAGGTTGCCGGAGGTGTAGCCCTCTTCCCACTCACCAACGCCGGATGCCCAGGTCACACCACCATCAACATCACCATTCAAAACAGCCAAAACATTCTGCTCATGACCACCAGAGAACTGAGTAGACGCGAAGTACTCATCCAGCTTCAGGCCCATTTCATCAAAAGCAACGGAAGGCACCAGATAGCCTGAGGTCGAGTTTGGGTCAGCAAAGCCCATGCGCTTACCCTTCATGTCTTCCAGAGTTTCAATGCCGGAATCTGCACGCGCCACCATCACAGAGTAGTAGCCAGTCGCACCATCCGTCTGCTTGGTGGTCAGCACAGGCTCAACCGCATCTGGAGCAGAAAGGTAAACTGCGGAATAGCCAGAAGCGCCAAGCTCAGCATAATCCAGGTTTCCACCCTTCAGGCCCTCAATGGTGCCAGCATAGTCCGCTGCCGGGAAAAGCTTGACCGGAACACCAAGAAGCTTTTCAAAACGATCAACCAGACACTGGTTGGAACGAAGACGATCTGCTTCGTTCTCTCCACCAAGAATACCAATGCGGAACTCGGTGATTTTCTCTTCAGCCAGAGCCACAGGCGCAGCAAGAAGGGTTGTGCTGACAGCAAGAGCTGCAGCAACTTTAGCGACGATTTTCATCAGAGCACTCCAATATCAGAATAAAAATCTAAAACCCGCTGCTACTCAGCAGCAGAGACGACAGGTGAAGCCTCACGTGTCGCCAGTTCCAGGGCAGCGATCTTTGCACCTTCGCTGCCAAGAGACGTAGAGGTCATCCCCTCCTCAAAGCTCTCATCTGCGCCGTAAATCTCACGGGCAACGCTGGTGGAAAGCTCATCTGGCTTCCCATCAAACACAATCTCACCGTCACGCATGCCAATCACGCGGTCGCAGTAGTTGCGAGCAGTATCAAGAGTATGGAGATTACAAATAACTGTCAGGCCATCTTCGGTGTTGATCGCCTTCAGCGCATCCATCACCACCTGCGCATTCATCGGATCAAGCGATGCAATCGGCTCATCCGCCAGCAGCATTTTCGGCTCCTGCATCAAAGCCCGGGCAATCGCCACACGCTGCTGCTGACCACCAGAAAGATTTTCTGCTCGCTTCAAAGCCGTTTCGGCGATACCCAAACGCTCAAGCTTCAAAAGGGCCTGCACCCGTTCTTCCCGGGTAAACAGCTTAAGCATGCTGGAAACAGTGTCATGTGCATTGAGCCGGCCAAGCATCACATTGGTCAGAACATCAAGCCGCGGCACAAGGTTGAACTGCTGAAAGATCATGGCACAGTCACGCTGCCATCTGCGCTTATGCGCGCCTTGCAGAGCCAGCACATCCACGCCATCGACAAGAACCCGCCCATCTGTGGCAGGCGTCAACCGGTTGATCATCCGCAGCAAGGTCGACTTGCCTGCACCAGAGCGACCAATGATGCCTATCATCTGGGGCTTCTCGACAATAAAGCTTGCGCCTTTTACAGCAACATGCGCCCCGAATTCTTTTCTAACGCCTTCAAACTGGATCAAGAGTTCAACCCCGGTGCCTGTTAAAATTTCACGTACTAGGCACACGCGATTGTTACAGACAAATGACGCCTCTCCTCAAACCCACCCCGTCAAAAAACCGTCACACCCCACTTCCCCAACCAAGCTGGCAAAACAAGCAGTGCATTACGTTTTTGTGACAAAGAGGGGAAATGCATCAGCGCGTAGGCGCACCTGCAAGATATGCAGAGTTAGAAGAAGAATCGAAAAAGGTGGAAGCTCTTGGCGCGATGACCACAGCAACAAGCTCAACACCAACAGCTCCAACTGACGATATTCAACTCTAAACATGTAAAGGGAAGATGGCGGACACGGAGGGATTCGAACCCTCGAGACCCTTCCGGGCCTACTCCCTTAGCAGGGGAGCGCCTTCGACCACTCGGCCACGTGTCCATGCCCGGGTAGATACCCACGAACCATCTGAAATTCAAGAGCAAGTAGCAACTGTAGCTGTGGAAACAGAAAATACCCTGTGTAGAAACTGCAAAACATCGCAGACCTCCCCGATTTCTCCTTAGCCAGAAATTTTGGGCACCCTCTTTACAAGAAAACAAAACAGGCGTAAATTTCAATCAAACGATTGATTGAATAAGAAGGTGTCATCATGTCAAACACCCCTACCCCTGACGAACTGCGCGAAGCGCTGGCATCTGACACGCCCTCCGCAAAGACAAAACGGGATCTGATTGAATCTGCCCTCTACCACTTCGGCCACGAAGGGTACGCCGGCACCTCAACCCGCTCCATCGCGCAAACCGCAAAAACGAACATCGCCTCGATCGCCTACCACTTTGATGGCAAGGCCGGATTGAAGCGGGCCTGCATCAACTTTGTCGCCATGGCCATTGGAGATGTGCTCTCGGTCATCCTGAACAGAAAGCTCACGGACATCGAGCACCTGTCGCCAGAAGAAGCGCGCGCCAAAATTCTGGAGATGATCGACCGCATGATCACCTTCACCCAGACCAATAAGCGTGCAGAGCTGGTGATCGGGTTTATGCTGAAGGAAGTGCTCCACTCTCCTGATGAGATCGACACGCTCTATCACATGCTCTTTGAACCGCTGATGGACCGCGTCACCGCCCTCTTCAGCCGCGCCACTGGACAGCCCGTCACGTCGGATGAGCTGAAGCTCGCCATCTTCGCCATGATCGGCCAGCTGCTTTACATCCGTCTGGCCCGCCCACTGGTGCTCAAGCGCATGGGGTGGCAGGCCGTTGGCCCGGATGAGCTGGCGCAGATCAAGGCGATCCTGACACGCTCCATCAATGCCCTCCTCGATGATTTGTCGAAAGGCCCGGACCATGCTTAATGTCTGCGCACTTCCCATTGTTGCTGGGTGGGTCGCGTTTTGTGCGCCAGAACCCAACCTGACAGCCGGCTATGTAGAAGGAGAGTACCTCAAGCTTGCGCCCGTGGAACTCTCCGAGATCGCTGATGTGAAGGTGGAAGAAGGAGAACTGGTCAAGAAGGGTCAGCTCATCGCCGTGCTGGAAGCCTCTGATGCCACCATGAAGCTGGCTGAAGCAAAAGCACAGCTGCAGCAGACACTCGCCTCGCTGAACGACCTCAAGCTTGGCAAACGCCCGGAAGAGATTGACGTGCTGAACGCCACGCTGCGCTCAGCACAGGCGCAGGCCAAACATTCCCAGAACGTCTACGACAGATATCAGGGTCTGCTCTCCCGCAAGGTCATCTCGCAAGCGCAGTTTGATGAGGTGGAAACCGCCCTTCTCGTAGCACAGGCCCGCATCACTGAGCTGAAGGCCCAGCTTTCCGTTGCCAAACTGCCAGCCCGTGAGGACCAGATCGCCGCAGCTGAAAGCCAGTATGAAATGGCAAAAGCCAAGGTTGATCTGGCAGAATGGCTGCTGGAGAAGCGTAAAATCTACGCTCCAGAAGATGCCAAGGTCACAGACGTGTTCTTGCACTCTGGTGAAATGGCAGGCCCGACGGCTCCTGTTGCCAGCCTGTTGCCCGTCAACTCCATCAAGCTGCACTTTTATGTGCCGGAAGAGCACTACGGCCAGCTGAAGCTTGGCACCAAATTCAATGCCCGATGCTCCGGTTGCACCACGCTGCAAGCCCTGCAGATCACCCATATTGCAGAAGGCCCGGAATTTACACCGCCTGTCATCTATTCTTTAGAGACACGGGAGAAACTGGTCTACGAAATACAGGCCAAGCCCATCACCACGCATTCTCAGTTGAGACCCGGTCAGATTTTTGACGTTGATCTGGACAGCTTGCAATGAACGCAATCGAAGTCACAGGCCTGACAAAACGCTTTGGCGACAAGTTGGTCGTCAACAATGTCTCGCTTAAAGTCAAATCAGGTGAAATAGTTGGCTTCCTTGGACCCAACGGCTCAGGCAAAACCACCAGCATCCGTATGATGTGCGGTCTGCTGCGGCCAGACGAAGGTCACGGTCAGGTGCTGGGCTACGATCTGATCAAAGACCGCCTGCTGATCAAAAGCCAGGTCGGCTACATGACGCAGAAGTTCTCGTTCTACGAAGACTTGACCATCGAAGAGAACCTGAGCTTTGTAGCGCGGCTTTATAATCTGAAGCCCGTCAAGAAACACACAACCGAAACACTCGAAAAGCTTGGCTTGCTTTCTCGCCGCAATCAGCTGGCTGGCGAACTGTCAGGGGGGTGGAAGCAGCGCCTTGCTCTGGCAGCCTGCACCATGCACAAACCTAAACTGCTTCTGCTGGACGAACCCACCGCAGGCGTTGACCCCAAAGCCCGCCGCGACTTCTGGGAGGAAATCCACCGCCTCGCCGCTGATGGCATGACGGTGCTGGTCTCCACCCATTACATGGATGAAGCAGAACGCTGCCATCGCATCACCTATATCTCTTACGGCGAACTTCTGGCCGATGGCTCCCTGCATGATGTCATCGCAGATGCCGGACTGCACACATACTCACTCACTGGCCCCAATCTTGAACGGTTCATTCCAGAGCTTCAAAACAACAAAGGTGTGCAGCAAGTCGCGCCATTCGGCAACTCTCTGCACGTCACAGGAACAGACCTTCAGGCCCTGAAACGCGCGCTCAAACCACTTGAGCAGCACGAAGACATCCAGATCGAAGAATCAGAAACCAATCTGGAAGATGTCTTCATCAAGTTCATGAGCGACAGCACGGACAACATGCAATGAGCAGCATCTTCTCCCTACAGCGGCTCTTTGCCATGCTCATCAAAGAGTTCATCCAGATGCGCCGCGATCGTGTCACCTTCGCCATGATGCTCGGCATACCGCTGGTCCAGCTTGTGCTGTTTGGCTACGCCATCAACAATGACCCACGCGGCCTGCCAACAGCGCTGGTCTCTCTGGCAAATGATCCCTACTCCCGCGCAGCAGTCACCGCACTGGAGAACTCCCAGTACTTCAAGTTCACGGATAGAGACCTCTCTCCGTCTGAAGCTCGCACTCTTCTTAGAAAAGGCGAAGTCACCTTTGTGGTGACGATCCCGAGCGACTTTGCCAAGCAGGCAGAAGCAGGAACACCCAACGCTCTCATTGAGGCAGATGCAACAGATCCGGCAGCCTCCGGTGCGGCAGTGGCCTCCGCCCCCTCCATCATTGAACGCGCCGTTGCCTCCGTGAAGCAAAAGAACCCCAGCCTGAAGCAGGATCTTTTGAAGTCCAGCACGATCATTCATCGCAAATACAATCCGGAAGGCATCACCCAGTACAACATCGTGCCCGGCCTGCTTGGCGTTATCCTGCAGCTGACACTGGTGATGATGACGAGCATTGCCCTCACCCGCGAGACCGAACGCGGCACCATGGAGAACCTGCTGGCCATGCCCGCTTCTCCCTTTGAGATCATGTGCGGCAAGGTCCTGCCCTATCTGGCCGTGGGCGCAGTTCAGGTCGCTGTGGTGCTGGTTGCGGGTCGCATCCTGTTCAGCATTCCGTTTGAGGGTGACCTGATGCTGCTCATTGGCGCTATTCTGGTATTCGTGCTCTCACTGGTGCTGCTGGGGTACTTCATCTCAACCATCGCCCGCACTCAAATGCAGGCCATGCAGATGACGTTCTTCTTCTTCCTGCCATCCTTGTTACTCTCCGGCTTCATGTTCCCTTATGCAGGCATGCCGGGCTGGGCGCAGGCATTGGGCGAGATCTTTCCGCTCACCCATTTCCTCAGAGTGGTCCGCGCGATCCTGCTCAAAGGAGCGGAATGGAATGAGATTTCCGTCAGCGTCTACACGCTCTTCCTTTTCGTTGCCGTGCTCCTGATGCTGGCCCTCAAGAGATTCAAACGCACGCTGGACTAAGACAAGAAACAAAAGAGGCGCTGAATTCCAGCGCCTCTTTTTTGTTCATCAGCTCGCTTCCAAAGCCTCAGCTCTTTGGGAGTTTTCTCCCTCTCCTGAGTCATTTGAGACAAGGTTTGCCATCAGGCGGAAGGCACCTGGCACCAGCTTCTCCATCTGGTGATGCAGAATAAGCGAGGTATGAATGTGCTGGCCTTGCCCAAACACACCGGAAAGCAGAATGCCCTGGTGAGGCGCTTCATCCGGGTCTGCTATCTCCAGCAGCGGCTCATAAGCTTCATCCCAGCTCTTAGCAAAGTACAGCCCGCGTTCTTTGTGCCAGTTCGCCCAATCCGTCTCACCAATGGCGTTCGGCTGGTTGAGCAAATCATGCTGCGGGTTCAGGTAGCGTACCTCTGCATTTTCATCAGTCACCCGCCAGCGCAGGCTCGGCGAGCCAATCTCAAGCCGTTTCAGCGGAAGTTTGTCCGCATCCCAGCGATCCCATGGGCGATGATAAAGCGTGATCAGACGGCCACCGGCCTTCACCCAGTCATGAATCTCTTCAATCCCGTCATGCAGATCCTGCCTGTTGCGGAACGCGAAGATACCAATCACCAGAGTGTCCAACACTTGCAGGCGCTGCGCACTCAGCTCTCCAGCAGACAGCTCTACCACATCAGCACCAATGTCACCGAGCCATTTGCCAACCCGGTCATTACCACTGCCAACGTAGCCAACACGCTGAGCCGCAAGACGGGCCTCCACCACGCAAACACGGATTGTTGCTGGTGTAACTCGCACCCTCTGGCTCACATGCGGATAGGAAACCACATGCACCGTGTGAGCGGGCTCTCCATCTTGCAAGATTGGCAGCTCATAAAGCCCGTCGGCCACATTGTCTGGCAATGCCAGCTGGAACACACCATCGTCTGAGCGCACTTGCCAGCCATCCGGCACATCAAGTGACAAGCCGGAAGCATTGCCACTCACAGCAACACTGAGAGAACGCCCCGCCAACGCGCTGTTGAGCACGAAGTTGGTTTCATCAAGTTCCACCACATGACTTGGCAAAACAACAGGCTCCACCTCAAACGCAAGCCGCGTTTCAACCTCCACCCCGTGGGATGTAAACTGAAGCTTTGCGCAAGGTGCCTGAAGAACATCTGGCTTATAAATCGCAGGATACGGATCGCTGGTTGCAGCGTCTGCACTCACCTGCACACGGCCCTCTTGCACGCTCCACCCGTCAGGCAGATCCAGCTCATAGCGCACGGCATCGCGGTTACATTCAAACGTAACCTCTGCGGTATCACCACGCTTCAGCTGATCCTGAGAGAGACGAAGCGAGGCAACAATGCCTTCGGACAGCTCCAGCACTTTCGCCAGTTGCAGCTCTTTGCGCTGCAAGCGGTGCAGAACCTCATCACGCGCCGCTTCCGGACACTCATCCTGAGCCTTGCGAACCAGCTTCAGTGCCTGTGCCGCCGCCGCTCCAATCATGGCGCGGTTTGGGAATGCCTCAATCGCATCCAGGCAGTGGTCGTGCGCCTTGTCCAAAAGAGCGCCCAAGGCAGGTGCTCCAGCAAAGGAGGCAAGCTCCGAAAGATCACGCGGCAGGTTGTCAGAAAGAGACTGCTCCTCCGTGCCAACGGTGCTTTCCGCCAGATGCAACGGCCAGACGTTGTTGGTGCTGTAATTCCGCCAGCGTCCCATGCCTTGCGTTTTGTGGAACGCACGCGATTGCTCGCCAATCTGCGCCCAGCTCCAGCCGGTGACTTCTTCCTCGCCATTGCCATCAAACTCAAGCGTCGCAGGTGGTGGCGGAACCTCATCATCATACGCCCCACCGGCGCCAGACCAGGCTGGCAGATAAAGCTTCTTCACCGTCCAGCACGGCAGATCAACATCAGGGAAATCAGGATCAGCCGCCGCTTTCATCACTTCAAACGCAGCCTGTGTCATGGCGCGATGGTGACCATGCTGGCCGGGAATGTTCAGAAAGGTCGGGCTGATGATGTCCGGACGCTCCTGCCGGATAATCTCAACAAACCGCTTCAGCGTGCGCTGATGCCCCCATTTGCCAAGTGTCTCCACTCCGCTCTTCGAGAACCCGAAGTCGAAGATATCATCCTTAGCATTTTCAGAGAGCCAGTACATGCGCATGTTCAGCACATCGCAGGCTTTTTCCATCTCAGCCGTGCGCAGAACACCGAGGTTCTCAGTGGCCTCAGTGCCAATATCATTCTGTCCGCCCTCACCGCGGTTAGCGCAAGCATAAGACAACGCAATTCCGTCACGAAGACCGATGGCCGCCAGCATTTCAGAAATCTCATCATCCGGATGAGCACCCGTATTCATGAAGGAGACTGTTGACTTGAGCGGCTGCAAGGCACGCCAAAGCTCCACCATCCGCACATGTTGCTTATGCGCGGCAATACGTTCTTGATCTGAAAGTGGCATCTCGTCCCCTCAGGCTACCTTCGAAATACTTGGAATATACGTGTCGTGAATAATCAGGGCCGCTGCGCCAAGAGCAGCCGTCATCCAACCGGAGGCACCACGTACCACGCGCGGCAAAGTCCGGTCAGCGCGAACGGAAACCGTCGCATCAATCAGATCCAGCTTATCAATCAGCCGTTCCAACAATTCCGGCGGCATGGCACCACCCAGAATAACAGCCTCCGGATCAAACAGATTCTCCAGCGTGCCAATGGCCTGTGCCAGCGGATCAGCTGCTTCACTAATCCACTCTTCCAGATCAGGATCATTGGCAGCCAGCAGATCAGAAAGATCCTTCTGGCTCTCCGCAGACTTGCCACGCTTTTGCAAAAACTCGCTGGCCGCCATACGGCTGGTATAGGTTTCAAGGCACCCACGATTGCCACAGGAGCAAAGCCGTCCGCCCCGTTCTACAACCACGTGCCCCAGTTCTCCCGCGTTGCCAAACGCACCGCGCAGGATCTCTCCATTGGAGATCACACCAAGGCCAAGGCCAGTCCCGAAATAAACAAAACAGAAGGATTGCAGCTCCGTCGCCGAGCCCGTGGTCTGCTCCGCAATCGCCGCCGCCGTCGCATCATTTTCCACCCGCACCGGCACCTGCAGCACGTCTTCAAACAGCGCCTGCGGGTCTTTATCATCCCAGCCAACCAGCTCCGCTTTACCTGCACCGGTTAATCCCACGCGTCCAAACGGACCCGGCATAACGATTCCCGCACCCAGAACAGGTGGCGCGTTCTTGCCAATGGACGAAAGCGCCTCATCACAGGCTGCTTTCACCGCAGGCAGAACAACAGCCGGTTCACTGCTCTCGATATGTATGCGTTTGGTATAAAGCGTATCGCCGAGAAAGTTCACCAGCGCGCATAAAATCGCGTTGGGGCGAACCTCAACCCCAAGCGCCACGGCGCCTGCCGGGTTCAGCGTGTATTGCACCGCGGGCAGTCCGCGTCCTTTTGTCTGGCGTTCACCAGCAAGAATCAGCGCCTCACCTTCCAACTCCGCTATGATGTTACTCATCGCTTGTGTGGACAAACCGGTCAGGCGGGCAAGTTCTGCACGCCCCAGTTTACCATGGGAACGTAAGTGTCCGAGAACGACTTTCCTATTGTGAAGTCGAGTTCTTTCAGCGTTTGAGCCAATGATTTTAAGTGGTGCTTTTCGATGCATATCTATCCATTAATTCAAAACACTTGAATATTCAACTTAATTGAATTAAATCTGTTCAGCATTGTGAAATATTAAGAGAAGAACATTTCTTTTCGCAATTTATCAAAAGAAGCTGGGGCGAGGAATAGAGGGCAGCTCCGACTTTAGGACTTAGGAGAGGGTCAATGAAGCAATTGAAAAAGTGGATGCTGGGGGCAACCACCGCAGCTTGCGCAATGTATGCGGCAGGCAGCGCACAGGCAGTAGAAATTGAGTACTGGCAGTATTTCTTTGAGCCACGCGTCAAAGCAATGGAAACCCTGATCGAGAACTTCGAGAAGGCAAATCCGGACATCACCGTCAAGATGACCCACTTCCCGTATGCGGATTACCGCACGAAAGTGGCAGCAGCGATCCCTGCAGGTCAGGGCCCGGATGTGGTGCAGCTGTTCTATGGCTGGCTAAACGACTACGTCAACGCGCAGCTCATCCAGCCGCTACCAAACGACGTATTCCCGCCAGCTGAAATCGAAGCTGAGTTCTTCCCAATGGTTCAGGCCATGAAGCGCGGCGATCAGTACATGGCTCTGCCAACCGCAGTGCGCTCACTGGCTCTGTTCTACAACAAGCGCCTCTTCGACAAAGCTGGCATCGACGGCCCGCCGAAAACACTGGACGAGCTGGTTGAAACCGCCAAGAAACTCACCCAGACAGACGGCGCTGGCAACCTGTCCACCGTGGGCATCACCACTGGCATGAACGCGCAGGACCACCACTGGTTCCGCGAAGTGCTCGTACGCCAGTTCGGTGGCGATCCATACATGGATAACTACAAAAAGGTGAACTACAACACAGACGCTGGTAAAGCCGCTCTGAAGTACTACTCCGATCTTGAGTTCACCCACAAAGTGACCGCAGCAGGCTTCATGGATGAGCCGCAGGCAGCCTTCAAGGCAGGCCGCGCAGGCATGCACATCGATGGCTCCTTCCGCATCGGCGCACTCAACAAGGTCCGCGGCCTCAAGTGGGGCGTGGCAGAACTGCCAGCAGCTGCTGACGGAACCCAGTCCAACTACTCCTCCTACTGGGTCAACGGCATCACCTCCAAGGCAACCGGCGAGAAGTACGACGCAGCCGTCAAGTTCATGAAATACGTGACCTCCGATGAGGCTATGCAGGTCTGGCTCGACACCGTTGGCGAACTTCCTGCAAAGCCATCCGCTGCGATGACCGATGCAAACGCAAACCACGAAGTCTACGGCCCGTTCATCAAGGGTCTCGGCTATGCAAAGACAACCATCTTTGCCAACGAAAGTGGTCAGCGTCAGGCTCTGATGGACATGGTTGGCCGTATGCGTCTTGAAAGTCAGTCTGCTGAAGATTCCCTTGCTCAGGCAGCAGGCGAAGAGCAGAAGATCCTCGACGACTACTACAACTAAGCGTCTAAAACCGCTGCATCTCCAAAGATTGGAACCCGTTCTTCGGAAGAGGCGCGACGCAAAACAAAAGCATGTGAGGGCGATCTCTTTGCCCTCACATCTCAAGGTCAGCATATAGGGCAAAGGCTCTTTCAGCAGAGCCACAAAACACCTTAAAACAAAGAGTTAGAGCAGTCTCATGAATCATATTGTGAGCAAACTGCTGCAATTCCGGCTATAATCAGGGGGCGGTTTTGGGGATTTATAAAAGGCTCTCGATCTCACAAAAGCAGATCGTCTGGGCATGGGGGCTACTCGCCATCCCGATCGTTTTTTATGTGGTTGTGCGCTTCTATCCAACAGCGAACGCCATTCTGCTCTCTTTTCAGGAATGGAACCTGCTTGGCTCCCGCAGTTGGGCCGGGTTCGACAACTACATAAAGCTTTTCAGCGATCCAACCTTCTGGAAAGTGTTCGCCAACACCTTCCTCTATCTGATACTGGGAACACCAACTTCCCTGCTTCTGGCATTTGTGATCGCGTTCCATCTGGATAAGCTGCGCTTCATGCACGGCACCATCCGCGCACTGTACTTCCTGCCATTCATGACCAGCGCTGTGGCTATGGCATGGGTCTGGCGCTGGTTCTACCAGCCGGTTCCAATCGGCGTCTTCAACAACGCTCTGGCAACCTTCGGCATTCCGCAGATCCCGTTCCTGAACTCCACCACCTACGCCCTGCCGTCCATTCTGGCACCGGCCATTTGGGCAGGTCTCGGGTTCCAGGTCATCATCTTCATGGCCGGCCTGCGCGCCATTCCGCAAACCTATTATGAAGCAGCCCGCATTGATGGCATCTCCGCCTGGGAAACCTTGACTGAGATCACCATCCCGCTGCTCAAGCCAACCATCGTCTTTCTGGTTGTCTTCTCCTCCATCGGCTTCCTGCGCATCTTCGATCAGGTCTTCAACATGACCACGAACGATCCCGGCGGCCCGCTCAACTCCACCAAGCCGTTGGTTCTGATGATCTACGACACGGCCTTCAACTCTTTTGACATGGGGTATGCGGCAGCACAAACGGTTGTCCTGTTCACCGTTCTGCTCGTCGTCAGCCTGCTGCAACTGCGCGTCATGAGGGACAAGTAATATGGCTTTTTCAGAAACACTGGACACAGGCAAGAGCGCTGCATCCCTGCGCAGCTCAGCCCGCAGAAAACGCAGTCAGGCGCAGTTCATCCGCTGGCTCCTGCTGTTTGCAGGCGGCATCGCCATGATCATGCCAATCGTGTTCATGCTGTCCACGTCCTTCAAATACCCGTTTGAGGTCTACAACTTGAACCTCATCCCGGAAGAACCAACCATCGAGAACTACACCTACGTTCTGGAAGATGGCCGCTTCTTCGGCTGGTTCACCAACTCCCTGCTCATCGCCACCATTACAACCATCTGTAATGTGCTGTTTGACAGCCTCGTCGGCTACGTCCTGTGCAAGTACACCTTCCCGGGCCGTTACATCATCTTCATCGCCATTCTGTCGACCCTGATGATCCCGACCGAAATGCTGGTAATTCCGTGGTACCTGATGAGCTCCACATTCGGTTGGCTCGACACCTATTGGGGCATCATGTTCCCCGGCCTCATGACCGCCTTCGGCACCTTCCTCATGAAGCAGTTCTTTGAAACTGTACCGGACGACTTCCTTGAAGCCGCACGCATTGATGGCCTCAACGAACTGCAGATCTGGTGGACCGTGGCCATGCCGCTGGTGCGCCCTGCTCTGGCAGCTCTGGCAATCTTCGTGTTCCTCGGCAACTGGACAGCCTTCA
Organism: Pseudovibrio sp. SCP20; assembly: GCF_057774105.1. NCBI lineage: Bacteria > Pseudomonadati > Pseudomonadota > Alphaproteobacteria > Hyphomicrobiales > Stappiaceae > Pseudovibrio > Pseudovibrio sp. SCP20. Next base: position 1,793,403 of record NZ_JBYMDH010000001.1, read on the forward strand.
TCTGGCCACTCATCGTCACCAACAGTCAGGAAATGTACACCCTGCCCGTTGGCCTCACCACCTTCTCAGTCGAAGCACAGGTGGAGTGGGAGCTGATCATGACCGGCGCAGCAATCTCAACCATCCCGACCCTGATCGTATTCCTGGTGTTCCAGCGCTACATCATTCGCGGCGTAGTAATGGCAGGGCTTAAAGGATGATCGACAGTTCCAAGTTCCCTCATCCGGTCTACAAAGACACCGTGCTCGCACCGCTCTTTGAAGGGGTGAAAGCACACCACACCACCTCGATCACACAGATCAATCAGGCGCATCTGGTGATGCTGTGTGAGACCGGCATCGTGCCACTGGAAACCGGCAAGCAAATCGCCAAGGCACTGGTCGAGATCGAGAAAGATCTGGCTGACGCTGATCCGGAATACACCGGCGAGTACGAAGACTACTTCTTCCTCGTGGAAGCTGAGCTGAAGAAACGTCTGGGCCCGGACATTGCTGGCATGCTGCACACAGCCCGCTCGCGCAATGACATGGACCACACGGTCTTCAAACTGGCACTGGCCAAACGCTGTGACGCCCTCACCCAGCAAGCCCTGCACCTGTGTGATGTGCTGATCAGAAAAGCCGAGATCGAGAAGGAAACGCTGATCGTTGCCTACACCCACGGGCAACCGGCACAGCCATCCACCTTCGGCCATTACCTGTCCGCAGCATTGGAAGTATTGCTGCGCGATCTGGAGCGCCTGAAGCTGGCAAGAGCTGGCATTGACCACTGCCCAATGGGCGCGGCAGCCATCACCACCTCAGGCTTCCCGATCAATCGCGAACGCATGGCAGAGCTGCTGGGCTTCAGTGAGCCCCTGCTCAACTCCTATGGCTGCATTGCCTCAGTAGATTACGTGACTGGCCTTTACTCGGCCATGAAGCTCATGTTCCTGCATCTGGGCCGCGTCATTCAGGACATGCAGTTCTGGAGCGCGTTTGAGGTCAGCCAGCTCTACGTGCCAAACAGTTTGGTGCAGATCTCATCCATCATGCCGCAAAAGCGCAATCCGGTGCCGATTGAGCACTTGCGCCATCTGGCCTCCGTCACCGTTGGCCGCTGCGATGCAATTGTCGGCACCATGCACAACACTCCGTTCACAGACATGAACGATAGTGAGGGTGAAGTGCAGCAGGCTGGTTACGCCGCCTTTGAAAGCGGCAGCCGTGTGTTGGATCTGTTTGCAGCGCTCATTGCGGCAAGCTCTATCAATGAGGAGCGCGTTGCAAAGAATACGGACGCCTCCTGCATCACCATCACAGAGCTGGCAGACACACTGGTGCGTGAGGAAGGTCTCTCCTTCCGTCAGGCCCATGAGATTGCAGCAGAAACAGCCAAGGCGGTGATCGCAGAACAAAAGCCTTTGCGTGATGGTTTCGACCCGTTTGGCAAGGCCTTTGAGGCCCATGCGCAAAGGGTCTCCCGCATGAGCGAAGATCAGTTCATGCATGCTGTCAGCGCTGAAAATTTCGTTGCCATTCGCACCCGCCCCGGCGGGCCAGCTCCAAGTGCATTGGACGCTGCTTTAGAAACCTACAAGCAGTCCGCCAAGGCATTGAGAGCCAATAACAAATCATTTGTAGATCAAAGCGCGCAGGCCACCAAGGTGCGCAGCGCTGCTTTTGCAAAACTAGTGCAGGAGTGATCGATTGACCACCGTATCTCTAAACAATCTCGTTAAGTCCTACGGGAACACGCAGGTCCTGCATGGCATCAATCTGGACATCCAGTCCGGCGAGTTCGTTGTTCTGGTTGGCCCGTCCGGCTGCGGCAAGTCCACCACCCTGCGCATGATCGCAGGTCTGGAGGAAGTCTCCGCTGGCGACATCCGCATTGGCGGTGATGTCGTCAACGACTTGGAGCCCAAAGAGCGCAACATCGCCATGGTGTTCCAGAACTATGCGATCTACCCGCACATGTCCGTGCGCAAAAACATCGGCTTCGGACTGCGCACCTCCAAACTCTCCAAGGAAGAGAAGGATGCCCGCATCGATGAGGTGGCAGGCATTCTGGAACTCACTGACCTGCTCGACAGAAAGCCTAACCAGCTTTCCGGTGGTCAGCGTCAGCGTGTTGCCATTGGCCGCGCCATGGTCCGTGATCCAGCCGCCTTCCTGTTCGACGAGCCGCTGTCTAACCTTGACGCGCAGCTACGCACTCAGATGCGACTGGAGATCAAGAAGCTCCACCAACGCGTTGGCAACACGATCATTTTCGTAACCCACGATCAGGTGGAAGCCATGACCATGGCAGACCGCATCGTGATCATGAAAGACGGTCATATCCAGCAGGTCGGCACGCCGTTTGAGGTCTTCTACGAGCCAGCCAACATCTTCGTGGCTCAGTTCATCGGCGCTCCATCCATGAACATGCTCAAAGGCATTGTGAAGGGCGAAGCCATCGCGCTGGAGAACGGCACAGCCATTCAGCTGCCAACCACCAAGCTCAACGAAGACCAGAAGGTCGCCGTTGGCCTACGCCCGGATGCCCTGCTCGTTCAGGAAGGCGAAGGCCTGTTCTCCGGCGAAGTCTCCGTGATTGAGCCTCTTGGCACCGACACCCTCGCCTACGTGAAGGTGGGCGATGAGGAAGTCATTGCAAAAGCCTCTGGCAGAACACCACCTGCCGTTGGCGATATCGTTCACCTGCATGCAGCACCTGAAGCCATTCACTTGTTTGATGCAGACACCGGGGAGGCTATCCGGTGACCTCAAAAGAAACCGATGGGGCAATCGTCTGTGCGGGACGGGTTTATTGCGACCTCATCTTTACAGGGCTCACCGAACTGCCACGGCTAGGCGAAGAAACCTACGCCAAGGATCTGGCAGTTGAACCCGGAGGCGGCGGTTTCATCACCGCTGCCAACCTTTCCGCGTTGGGCCACAAAACCACGCTGCTGGCGTCCATGCCCGGCGGCCCGTTTGGCTCTGCGATCCTTGAAAAGATGCAGCGCAGCGGTGTCGACCTGAGCCTGTCGCCGTACGATCAGGCCAATGGTGCACAGGTCACAGCCGTGATCGGCTGTCTGGAAGACCGCGCCTTCCTGACCAAGCGCAATGGCACCGCCGTTCCAAGAGACATGCTGGATGCCTTCAGCGCCTCAAAAGCCAGACACCTGCACATTGGCGAGCTGGCAACATTGCAGGAGCTGCCAGAACTTCTGGAGATCGCTAAAGCGGCTGGCATGACCGTCTCACTGGATTGCTCCTGGGATCAGAATTGCCTGCTCAATGGAGACGTTCAGGACCTCATCGCACAGGTGGACCTGTTCCTGCCCAACGAAATGGAAGCTGAGCATCTGGGCTACCTGAAAGATCCGGCCAACTGCCCGACCCTCACAGTGGTCAAGAAAGGCAAGGCAGGCGCAACTGCCATAACGCCAGATGGCGAGATCACCGTCGCCGCCGATCCGGTACCAGTGGTCGACACCACCGGTGCAGGCGATGCCTTCAATGCCGGGTTCTTAAGCTCGTGGCTACGCGGTGCAGACATTGAAACCTGCCTGCACGACGGGAATAAGTGCGGCGCAGCCGCTGTCATGCGCGTTGGCGGCGCACCTTAATCAAACAAGAAGGGTCACGATCACCGTGGCCCTTATCCCCCTTCTATCCCCGCATCTCTTAATCTTAAGCATCGCTTGCGGACGCAGCACATATGCGCGCGTCACGGCATAACCGATGAACGCACCCTTTTGCCTCTTCAACGCAATTTTTACAAATCAACGCACATTGCAACGCAAAAAATTAAAACGTATTTCCTGATTTCATAGGGAGTCGCCAACATGACCAAAAATCCTATATTTTCAGCCATTCTTGACAGATCAAAATTTTGATTCCTAAAATACAAACGTTTCAATTATTGCTTTTTCGGTTCCGGAAGAGCGCATACTGTCGGATTTCATAAAGTGGCTCGCGCAACAATCAAAACCATCGCTCAAAAAGCTGACCTTTCCGTCGGCACCGTCTCCAGAGCTTTGAAGGATTGCTCCTCAGTCAAGGACAAGACCAAGGAACGCGTGCGCCAAATCGCCGAGGAAATCGGTTACGTCCGCAACCTCGACGGCCTGCGTTTGCGCACTGGCCGCACCTACTCCGTCGCCGTTGTCATGACCACACCAACCACCGGCAGCCATGAATGGGAAGGCGTTGAATACACCAATATTCTCAATGGCATAATGGGAGCCCTGCGCGGCACCATGTACCGCGCTGCGATCTATCCGGTTGATGATTTCGACAGCAGCTTTCAGGAAATTCGCAATATCGTCGAGCAGCGTCTGGCCGATGGCATCATCATCTCAGGCACCCGCCCCGATGACGCCCGCATCAGCTATATGCTGGAAAAAGACTTTCCATTCGTCACCTACGGTATGAGCGAGCACTTCACGCCCTACTCCTATGTGGACGCAAACTCCCAGCAAATGTCCTATGAGGCCACCGCCCGCCTCCTCCGCCTCGGCCACACCAACATCGTCACTATCAACCCACCAGACGAGCTGATGTACTCAAAACAGCGCCAGCGCGGTTACCTGCGAGCGCTGGAGGACGCGGGGATAAAAATAACAGCAGATTTCATCGCCACCGGACCACTCACACCGGAGTTCGGCAAGGCAACCGTTAAAGCATTGTATAATCACAACAATAAACCAACCGCCTATATTTGCGCCAACGAAGCAAGCGCACTCGGCGTGCTGTCCGCCTTTCACGAACTGGGCATAGAGTTCGGCAAGGATGCGATCGTCAACGCCACCGACGACATCAACGTCAGTGCATATTTCACCCCACCGATCACGACATATTACCTGCCCATTGAAGAAACCAGCAAGGCTCTCGGCGAGTTCATCATTCGCCGCATAGAGGGAGAGCCGGCACAAGACCTCCAAAGAATGGTCATGCCACAACTGATCGAACGGCAGGACGACCGCCTGAAATCTTAGACGTCAGGCACACGCGGCCCAGCGCTCTGGCTAGGCCAAGCAAAATTATGAGGAGAGCATAATATGTTACGTGAATTTATTGCCGCGACAGTATTTGGAACCATGATGATCGCAGGCGCACAGGCCGCAGATCTGGGAGGACATGTCCTCAAAGTCGGCTCAGACACCACCTACCCGCCAATGGAAACCGTTGATGAGAAAACCGGCGAAATCGTTGGGTTTGACGTAGATATCATGGACGCCATCTGCGCGAAAATTAATTGTAAGGCAGAGTTTGTAACCACTGCATGGGATGGCATTTTTGCGGCGCTGGTTCAGGGCGAATTCGACGTGGTCATGTCCGGTGTTTCCATCACGGACGAGCGCAAGAAAACCATGGACTTCTCTGATCCATACCTCGTTGTCAGTCAGGCAATCCTGCTGCGCGTCGAAGATGAAGGCACTTCGCTGGATGCCTTCCAGAGCGGCGGCAAAACACTCGCAGCCCAAACCGGCACCACCAACGCCCAATTGGCTGAAAAACTCGTCACACGCGACAACACCCGCCTCTACGACACCTTCGCAGCCGCCATTCTGGCCCTTCAAAACGCTGACGTTGACGGCGTGATCATCGACGGAACCTCCGCCCACGCCTACGAGCAGGAGTTTGCCGGCGAACTGACAGCTGCAATCAAAGGCCTGGAATCCGACCCACTCGGCATCGTGTTCCAGAAAGGCTCTCCAATGGTTGACGCCTTCAACGAAGGCCTCGAACAGATCAAAGCAGACGGCACATGGGATGCCCTCGTCGCCAAGTACTGGGGCGTTGAGAACTAATCTCTTTAGGCACCTCGACTAAACCTCCGGGGCGGGCCTGTTCCCTGCGAGCAGCCCGCTCTCCCAATGTATCGAAGCGATCCACGAAACACATCAACCCATTGATGTGAGTGGAGGATTCCCGTGAATGTCTTAAGAACACTGCGGCCCAGCAATGTCATCCTCATTGCTGCAATGCCTTTCATCATCTACCTGTTTGTATCGACCAACAATTACAAGCGCTCAATCTACGCCATTGTCGGCATCGGAGAGAACGCCAGCACGCTGTTCGCAAGCTTCCTCTGCGCGCTCGCAGTCTTCTGCGCAGGCTTCTGGCTGGCCTACTCTCTGCTGAAAAATCCAGAGAAAAGCAAAGCCAGCCAACTCGGTCAGAATGCAGCTCTCATTATCTACCTTACGCTTCTGGCACTGATCGCCACCAATATCGTAGACCTGTCCATCTTCGTAGACTCCATCGTCGCCAACAGCGTTGATCCTTACACATCCGATCTCATTCAAAAGGCCGTCAGACCACGCCAGCTTACGCCTGAAGCCCAGGTACTGGTGCTCAGCATTTTCTCCAAAGCAACCTTTGCCTACCTGATTGCCTCACTTGGCCTTCTACTGATTCATTTTCTCAGCAAGTCAAAGCAAACTCTTGTTTCTTTAAGCAAATATGCGTTGACCCTACTGCTCTTAACCAATGCACTTGGAGCGTTCTACATCCTGTTCGTAGCCCATGCCGGATTTGCAGCGGGCCTGATGGTGACACTAAGAGCAGCATTCTTCGCCTACTTTGCCTCCATGATCCTCGGACTGATCTGGGCTGGCCTGCAAAGCCTTGAGAAGAAGAAACACACCAACCTCTTCTATTCCATCGCAGCGCTGATCTTCTTCGGCCTCTGCGCCTTCTTCACCATGCAGCCGCAGCAATCCTACAGCCTGATCGGCTCTCTGGAAGGCCGCGTCGCCATCATCAAGGGTACACCACAACCAGTCACCGACCAGATCCGTTTCGGAGAGTATGACGGCGCCAACCACACCAGCATCGACATCCGCAGCGTGAAGGATCCGAACCACGCACTGGTCACCATTAAAAAGAACAAACGTGTATCAGCAGCCTTCATTCCGACTGAGGCCGTTCCAGCCGATGCAAACCTCCTCTGGCAAACATCGTTCCTACCAGATGAAAGCAAGTACCCCGCCATCACATTTGGCGTGCTCGGCTTCTTCACCATGCTACTGGTGATCTGCTCGATCTACCGTGCCGAGCACCCTCTCGCCATCGCTGCAGAGTTCTTCATCGACACCGTCCGCGGCATTCCAATGCTGGTGATCATCCTCTACGTTGGCTTGCCCCTCAGCGGTGCCATCAAGAGCGCATCGGATGGAGCAATCAACCTTTCCAACATGACCCGCGGCATCGTCGCCATTTCTATCGGCTACTCCGCCTACATGGCAGAGATCTTCCGCGCTGGCATTCTGGCCGTCCCCAAAGGACAGATCGAAGCGGCCAGAAGCCTTGGTCTAAGCCGTTGGCAAGTCGCACGTTTTGTGGTGCTACCTCAGGCCCTGTCCATCGTCATACCGCCGCTAGGTAATGAGTTCATCGCCATGCTCAAGGACACATCCTTGCTGTCCATTCTCTCTGTTCGCGACGTCACACAACGAATGAGAGAGTTTCAGGCGAGCAGCTTTTTACCCTTCGCCCCGTTCAACTCCGCTGCAATTCTTTATGTGGTCCTCACACTGGGCGCAGCCAGCATAATCAAATCAATCGAGAGACGTTATGAGCGCAAATCACACTAATAAACTGGAGCGCCTCCAACAGCTGGCAAACTCCATCAGCCTCCCCAAAGATATGGTGCTAGGCGCAGCAACCGCCTCCTACCAGATCGAAGGCGCTGTCAACGAAGGTGGCCGCGGCCCAACCGTCTGGGATCACTTCACCCACATCCCCGGCAACATCGCAGATGGCACTAACGGCGACATCGCCTGCGATCATTATCATCGGTTGGAAGAAGACGTCGCCCTGATGAAAGAGCTCGGCCTCACCGGCTACCGCTTCTCCATCTGTTGGTCACGCATCCTGCCGAACGGCAGAGGTCCAATAAACGAGGAAGGCCTTGCCTTCTACGAGCGCCTGACAGACTTGTTGCTGGAGGCAGGCATCACACCCTACGCGACGCTGTATCACTGGGATCTACCACTCCCCTTACAGGAAGAAGGTAACGGCTGGCTGCACAGAGGCCTCGCGGACGACTACGTCCACTATGCCGACATCACAACAAAGCGACTGGGCACAAAGATCAAACACTGGACCACATTCAACGAGCTCTTCACCTTCACATGGTGGGGCTATGGATTGAAGGAGGATGCCCCCGGCCTTGGTGGTGGAGCAAAAGCAGCACTGGCCGCCAGCCACCACGCCCTCCTCGCCCATGGCAAAGCAGTGCCAGTCATCCGCGAGAACGTCCCAGACGCACAGATCGGCATCGTCCTGGACCTGAACCCGGTCACACCAGCCAGCAATGCCCCGGCAGATATTGACGCTGCACGGCGCTTCGAAGGTTGTCAGAACCGCTGGTATCTGGATGCCGTCTTCAAAGGTCAATATCCTGCTGACATGCTGGAGACCTACAAAGACGCCTTACCAGCCATTGAACCCGGAGATCTTAACGAGATCGCGCAGCCACTCGATTACCTCGGCATCAACATCTACCGCAGATCTATCATTGAGGATGGAACGGAGTTCGCACCCGTCAACTTCCAACGGTATTTTCCAGAAGGTCAGTACACTCAGATGGGCTGGGAAGTGTATCCTCAGTGCCTCTATGACATCCTCCAGTACGTCAACACCAACTACTCGCCGAAGCAACTCTACATCACGGAGAACGGCGCAGCATTTCCAGATACGGTGGAGGCAGATGGCAGCATTCAGGATTGGGACCGCAGCACCTATGTGCTCACCCATCTGGAACAAGCTGCCAGAGCTATTGAGGATGGCATCCCGCTCAAGGGCTACTTCTGTTGGACCCTCATGGACAACTTCGAATGGGCAGAAGGCTACTTGCCACGCTTTGGCCTGATCCACGTGGACTTCGAAACTCAAAAGCGCACGATCAAACAGAGCGGCAAGCTTTACGCCATGGTCGCCAGCCAACGGCAAGGCACACTGCAGGAAAGTTGAGGCCTAAAACATACGGTCTTTCAACTTAAACCACGTGTAACTGAGAGCAAGAAGATGGCGCCGCATAGGTCCAAACGGAAACTGTGTCGGCGCCGCTTTCAGAAACGCTGGATATGCTAAGTTGGTCGTCTCACCCAACATCTCATGGACAATCAACCGTCCGGCATAAGTCGCCATAGCCACACCGTTACCGTGATACCCAAAGGCTGCATAAAGACCGGATGTATTGGGCAAAGCCCCAACAAACGGCACCAGATTGTTTGTAAGACACGCCAGCCCAGACCAAAAATCAGGCGTCTCCACCTTCGCCCATTCCGGGAACATTCGCTCAAAGTCTCGCCGCGCCGCTTGTCTCATCCGCTCTCGCGCCAGAGGCGCCGCGCTCACACTACCACGCATGCCAAACATCATCCGATTGTCCGGCAGCAGACGGAAGTAATGCAGCAATGTCCGCGTGTCATAAGCCATCTGATTGGAGAACCAGCCCTGACGCTTGAGCTCTTCCTCAGAAAGCAGGCGCGTCATCAGGATATTGGATTGCACCGGAAGATACTTCCCAGCCAGCCACTCCGGCATGTTTTCAGAAGAATATCCGTTGGTGGCCAGCAACACCTTCTGCGCACGCAAATGCCCCCTGCGCGCTTTAAGTACATATTGCCCATCATCTGCAGGCACGATGCCAAGCACTTCAGTTTGCTCGTAAAACCGTGCACCTTGAGCCTTCACCGCAGCAGCAAGACCACGCGCGTACTTGTAAGGATGCAAGGCAAACCCAACAGGAATTGTCAGGCCAGCGGAGAGCCCGCACGCGTTCATGCCGAGTTCAGTCAGCTCATCCTTGTCATGGAAATGACAGCTAATCCCGTAGCGTTTTTGAATGTCGGCAGCCGTATCTTTCAGCTGATCAACACGCCGCGGTTTATGCGCCAAGACCGTTTCGCCATTAGAGGTCACATCAGCATCGATCTCATACTGATCCAGCAGCTCCGCAACAAGATCAATGGCAGCTCGCTCCGCGTAAAAATACCGCCGTGCCTCAACCTCGCCGTAGCGTCGGATCAGCTCATCATCTTCCGCAATGGTGCCACCCAGACAGCAGAAGCCACCATTGCGACCTGAAGCGCCCCAGCCAATATACTGGGCATCCAGCACAACAACATCAACGCCTTGCTGAGCAAGCTTCAGCGCAGCAGACAGGCCCGTATAGCCACCACCAACAATCGCAACCTCGCAGGAGTGTTCCTCCTGCAAAGGCTCACCCAAAACGTCTGGTTCAAATGCACGATGCCAGAAGTTCTGTGCCACCGGTTGCTGACCATAAGCATCAGTCTGAAATATGCGCTGCAAACTCAATCGAGTCTGTGCCTCCCCAAAAGCTACTTGATGCCTTGAGCAGTAACATCAGCAGCCGTCATATCCAACGCACGATGTGCCTTTTCAATCAGCTCATCCACCTCACTGCGCGTGATGACCAGCGGCGGCGAGATGATCATGCTGTCACCAACATGGCGCATCACCAACCCGCTCTCAAAGCAATGATCACGGCAGATGGTGCCAACAGTTCCTCTTTCAGCTTCAAACGAAGCACGGTGTGCTTTGTCCGGGGAAAGCTCCAGAGCCCCAACCAGTCCACAAATCCGCGCCTCTCCAACCAGAGGATGCTCTCCCAGCACCTTCCACTTCTCTGCCAGATACGGCCCTGTATCAGTCGCCACTCGTTCAGGCAGTCGTTCATTCTCAATGATCTCAAGGTTCGCCAATGCTGCCGCACACGCAGCTGGATGCGCTGAGTAGGTAAAGCCGTGGTAGAACTCGCCGCCATGCTCAATAAAGCCCTTGGCAACTTTCTCACTCACCACAACAGCACCAATCGGCAGATAGCCGGAAGACAGCCCTTTGGCGATCGGCATCAGATCTGGTTTGAAGTTGAATGTCTGTGAACCAAACCAGTTACCAGTCCGCCCAAACCCACAAATCACCTCATCCGCAATCAGCAGAACATTTCGTTCCCGGCAGATCCGCTGAATCTCTGGCCAGTATGTCTCCGGCGGAATAACAACACCGCCCGCCCCCTGAATAGGCTCACCAATAAACGCGGCCACGTTGTCTTCGCCAAGGCGCTCTATCTCCGCTTCCAGCTCGCGCGCCCGCATCAGACCAAACTCGGCGGGGTCCATGTCTCCGCCTTCGCCATACCAGTAAGGCTGGTTGATGTGGGTGATATCAGGAATAGGCAACCCGCCCTGCGCATGCATCGCACTCATACCGCCCAGACTGGCCCCAGCCATGGTGGACCCATGATAAGCGTTATGACGGGAGATGATGGTCTTCTTGGTCGGCTTGCCTTCGCTCGCCCAATAATGCCGCACCATGCGCACCACAGTATCATTGGCCTCTGATCCGGAGCCTGCAAAGAATACATGATCCAGATGGTCCGGTGCCAGTTGGGCGATCTTCTCTGCAAGCGCAATGGCCGGCGGGTGTGAAGTCTGGAAAAACGTATTGTAGTAAGGCAGCTGCTGCATCTGCCGATGAACCGCCTCGATGATCTCCGTACGGCCATATCCCACATTCACGCACCAGAGCCCGGCCATACCATCAAGGATTTTGTGTCCCTCAGAATCCCAGAGATAAACACCCTCAGCCCGCGTAATCACGCGTGTACCTTTGGCATTGAGAGACTTGGTATCTGTAAACGGATGCAGATGGTGGGCTGCATCTTTTTCCTGAAGAACATGGGTTGGCGGAAGATTAGCGATATAGTCCATGGGGGTCTTTCCTTCAGAAACGTACCTGCCGCGCAATCCGGGCAAGAGAAGCAAACTCCCCATTATTTTGTGATCACAAATGAGAGAGAGTCAATCTCTATGTCTCAAACCGGACCACCATCTCCGTCTTGCCAGTTCGCTCTCACACCATACAAAGACCGCGTGAAGCAACAGATCATCAGGCTTTTTCAGAAAGACTGAGAGACTCTCGGATGAACCCCATCCCTTGCGCAATGTCCTCTTCCAAAGCAGTTTGCAGTGCTTTCTGATCTCGTGCTTTGAGCGCTTCCAAAGCCTGTTTGTGCTGGTCTTCCAGATTCGCGGTGCCAGATCGACCATAAACAAGACGCATGAATGGACCGAACTGAACCCATAGGTTTTTGACGAGCTTGATAAGAACTTCAGATCGACTTTTGGAGTACAGATAAAAATGAAACTCGTAGTTTCCGCGCATGTATCCTTCGACGTCGCCTGTCTCCAAGGCAAGATCTATCTGATCATCAATATCTTGCAGCGTCTTTATATCATCATCACCCAAATGGAGCAGAGCCTTGGACGCAAGTTCTACTTCCAGCAGGCGGCGAGCAGACCAGATTTCATCAACGATCTCTTGGGAAACATCAGGAATGGAAACGCGTCTATTGCCGTGTAATTCCAGCGCATTTTCTGCAATCAGGCGCCGCACGGCCTCGCGCACCGGCATGGCGCTCACCCCCAGCTCGTCCGCCAGACCACGCAGGGTCACAGCCTTGCCCGGAAGAAAGCCGCCAAACAAAATCCGCTCCCGCAACTGCCGGTAAACCTGCTCATGTACCGGTATGCCAGCATCAGCTACAACAGCACTTTGTAAAGTCATCTTACTCATGAAAGAACTATAGAAGCCTGCGAACCAGCTGCAAAGATAATTTGATCACAAACTATTGCCTAGCTGAGAATTCTGTGGTCATCTTTCAAAACAGGCACACAAAAAAGAACAACGGAGACTGCCGGATCCAGACAGGCCAGCACCAATGCTGCGCAGCAATTTGAGGGGGAAGATGAAATGAGCTCAAACTTCAAGTCCAGACTGACGGGAACTGTGGCAACCGCGATGATGGTTGCACTCGCAGCCAGCGCAGCACAGGCAGAGGGCATCGTCAATGTCTACAACTGGTCAGACTACATCGACGAGAGCGTCCTGAAGGATTTCGAAGCTGAAACCGGCATCAAGGTCAATTACGACGTCTTCGATTCAAACGAGGTACTGGAAACCAAACTGCTCGCAGGCACCACTGGCTACGACATCGTTGTTCCAACCGGCAGCTTTCTCTCCCGCCAGATTCAAGCTGGCGTCTTCCAGAAGCTGGACAAGGATGCCCTTCCCAATCTGAAGAACATGTGGTCTGTCGTCTCTGACAGAACTTCCATCTACGATCCGGGCAACGCTTATTCCATCAACTACATGTGGGGCACCACCGGCATCGGCTACAATGTTGAAGCCGCCGCCAAGCGTCTGGATGGCAAGCCGGTCGACAGCTGGGAAATCATCTTCAATCCGGAAATCCTCGCCAAATTTCAGGACTGCGGCATTCATATGCTGGACGCTCCAACAGAGCTCATCCCGGCAGCCCTCAACCACCTTGGCCTGAACCCGGACAGCCACGACAAAGCGGAAATTGAGAAAGCAGCAGAGCTGCTCAAAACCATCCGTCCATACGTACAGAAATTCCACAGCTCCGAGTACATCAACGCCCTTGCCAACGGCGACATCTGCCTCGCAATCGGCTGGTCCGGCGACGTGTTTCAGGCGCGTGACCGTGCTGCTGAAGCGGACAATGGTGTTACCGTGAACTACATCATCCCGAAGGAAGGCGCCTTGATGTGGTTTGACCAGATGGCAATCCCCACAGATGCAGCCAACTCTAAGGAGGCGCATATGTTCCTCGATTACATCATGCGCCCGGATGTCATCGCCAAGGCCTCCAACTACGTGGTCTACGCCAACGGCAACAAAGCCTCTCATGAGTATCTGGATCAGGAAGTGCTGGAAGATACAGCGGTGTATCCTGATGAAGCGACTATGGAAAACCTATACGTCACAACCCCTTACCCGCCAAAAATTCAGCGCGTTGTGACCCGTGCCTGGACCGCTGTGAAATCCGGTCAGTAACTCCTGGCTACCGCGGGCAATCTTCATTGCCCGCGCGCCTCCCATGTTTCCTCGGAAGCGCAATGAAAACAGAGAGTGGAGCGGGCCACTATGGAAACTCTGGTCAACACGCAACCAGTCTGCAAATTCGCACCTTGGGAAGATCCCACCCAGGAACCCTTGGTGCGTTTTGAAAATGTCACGAAGAAGTTCGGTGACTTCACTGCCATCGAGGATCTGACGCTCAACATTTACGAGCGCGAGTTCTTTGCCCTTCTCGGCCCGTCCGGCTGCGGCAAAACCACCATGATGCGTATGTTGGCTGGCTTTGAATACCCCACAGCAGGCAACATCATGCTCGGCCAGAGCAATCTACAAAAAGCCCCGCCTCACAAGCGGCCCGTCAATATGATGTTCCAGTCCTACGCCCTTTTCCCACACATGACGGTGGAACAGAACATCGGCTTCGGCTTGAAGCAGGAAAAGACACCTAAGCCCGAAATCAGGCGACGTGTAGAAGAAATGCTGTCGCTGGTGCAGCTGGAGCCCTTTGCCAAACGCAAGCCACACCAACTCTCAGGCGGCCAGAAGCAGCGCGTTGCCCTTGCCCGCTCTCTTGCCAAAAAACCCAAACTCCTCCTGCTGGATGAACCCCTCGGCGCGCTGGATCGCAAGCTGCGCGAGCAGACCCAGTTTGAGCTGATGAACATTCAGGAACAACTCGGCCTCACCTTCGTCATCGTCACGCACGATCAGGAAGAAGCCATGACGGTAGCCAGCCGCATCGCCGTGATGGACCACGGCAAGATCGTGCAAGTCGCCACACCCGCTGAAATCTACGAGTACCCGAACTCCCGTTATTCCGCTGACTTCCTTGGCGACGTAAATATCATCGAAGGCCGCATCGACGTCACCACGGGCGAAACAGCCAGCCTCCACTGGGCTGATGGCGAGACGCCACTAGCCGTCTCAACCAAACTGCGCCCACAATCCGGCACCACAGCATGGCTTGCCGTACGCCCGGAAAAGCTACGCATCTCCAAGGATAAACCAGAGAACACAGACAACTGCGTGAAAGGCGAAGTCTGGGATATCGGCTACACCGGCAACATCTCCACCTACCATGTCAAAGCTTCCAACGGCACGATCCTGAAAGCGCAGGTGTCCAACCGCGAACACCTCGCCGACCGCCCGATTACATGGGAAGACACAGTCTACGTCTACTGGGAAAAAGGCGCTGGCGTCTTTCTGGAAACGTGAGGTAAGCCATGGCCGTTGCAGACATCACCTCACCCACTGAAGAAACGCAGGATATCGCCAATCTGGACACAGGCTGGGGCCGCAAACTGCTCATTGCAGTCCCATACATCTGGCTCCTGATCTTCTTCCTCGCGCCATTCGTGATCGTTCTCAAAATCTCCCTGTCAGATGTCATCCTTGCACGCCCACCCTACTTCCCAACCTTCGACTTTGCTGAAGGCTGGCAAGGCTTCTGGGCCATGCTGCAGGCGTTTGATCTGGAGAACTATGTCTGGCTCACAGAAGACGCTCTCTATCTTAACTCCTACCTGAGCAGTTTAAAGATCGCCTCAGCCTCAACCCTGCTGACCCTCGCAATTGGCTACCCGATAGCCTACTCCATGGCCAAAGCCCCCAAGGAGTGGCGAGCAACACTGCTGATGTTGGTGATCCTGCCCTTCTGGACCAGCTTCCTCATCCGCGTTTACGCATGGATCGGCATTCTGAAAAAGGAAGGCTTCCTCAATTACTTCCTGCTCTGGACAGGTATCATTGATGAACCACTGACGATCCTGAACACAGACACCGCCATCTACATCGGCATCGTCTATTCCTACCTGCCCTTCATGGTGCTGCCACTTTATGCCGTGCTGGAAAAACTGGATGGATCGCTGCTGGAAGCGGCAACTGATCTTGGCTGCTCTCCCATGAAAGCCTTCTGGGTGATCACACTTCCACTCTCCCTGCCCGGAGTGTGGGCTGGTTGCTTCCTCGTCTTCATTCCTGCAGTGGGTGAGTTTGTCATTCCGGACATTCTGGGCGGCTCCAGCACTATCATGATCGGCAAAACGCTCTGGGTGGAATTCTTCTCCAACAGAGACTGGCCAGTGGCCTCAGCAGTGGCAGTCCTGCTGCTGCTCATGTTGATCCTGCCCATCATCCTGTTCCAGAAACAACAGGAAAAACAAGCGGAGGCCAGCCAATGACCCGCTTCAACTGGTTCAACACCACAACGCTCACACTCGGCTTTGCCTTCCTGTATCTGCCGATCATCCTGCTGATGATCTACTCTTTCAATGAATCCAGACTGGTCACCGTTTGGGCAGGTTTTTCTACCAAATGGTATCAGTCGGTCTTCTTCAATGAGAGTTTCATCAACGCCGCCTGGGTTACACTGCGCGTCGGTTTCATCTCCGCAAGCGTCGCCACCGTACTCGGCACCATGGCTGCACTCGTGCTCAACCGCGCTGGACCGTTTCATGGCAAAACCCTGTTCACAGGCATGATCTACGCCCCCATGGTCATGCCAGAGGTCATCACCGGCCTGTCACTACTCCTGCTCTTCGTCTCGCTGGACTTCACCCGCGGCTTCTGGACAGTCACACTGGCCCACATCACCTTCTCCATGTGCTATGCAGCCGTTGTCGTCTCCGCTCGTCTGGTGACCTTTGAACGCAGCCTTGAGGAAGCCGCGCTGGATCTGGGCTGCACCCGCTTTTCAGCCTTTATGCAGGTGACACTGCCCATCATCTTTCCGGCCATTCTGGCCGCTTGGCTGTTGGCCTTCACCCTGTCGCTGGATGATCTGGTCATCGCTTCCTTCGCCTCCGGCCCCGGCGCAACAACATTGCCCATGAAAATCTATTCTCAGGTGCGCATTGGCGTTTCACCTGAAATCAATGCCCTGTCTTCCATCCTCATCGCTGTCGTTGCTGTTGGTGTGGTCACTGCCTCGCTGGTCACAAAACAGGCACAGGTCAAGCGCATGAAGGAAGAACGACTGGCCATAAGCTCAACCTGATCGAGGAACGAAACGTGTCTGATGTAAAACACCCATCCTCGCTGGATGAATACTCGCATGGAGATCTGGCCTACACCCGCTCCACGCCCTACGGCACCATAGCTGAATCCAGCTATGCCGGTGCGCTCAGTTTCATGCGCCGCAAGTTCACGAAAGACCTGACTGGCGCTGATGTCGCCGTTCTGGGCATTCCATTCGACACCTCGGTCAGCAACAGACCGGGTTGCCGATTTGGCCCACGCGCCATCAGGCAAGCCTCCTCCATTCTGGCGTGGGATCATGCATGGGGCTGGTCTTTCGACCCGTTCGACCGCCTTGCCGTTATCGATTACGGCGATTTCATCTTCGACCCCGGCTATCCCATGAGCGTACCGGAGGAACTAGAGCGACAGGCTGCCAAAGTTCTGAAAGCAGATGTCGCCACGCTCATGCTGGGCGGAGACCACTTCAGCACCTACCCCATGCTCAAGGCACATGCCCAAAAGCACGGGCCCTTGTCCCTCATCCAGTTTGATGCCCACAGCGATACATGGACGGACAACTCCACCCGCATCGACCACGGCACCATGTTCTACAGAGCAGTGAAAGACGGCTTGATCAACCCGGAAACATCGATACAGGTTGGTATCAGAACCAACAATGAAGACACGCAGGGCCTCACCACAATTACGGCGGACTGGGTGCGTAATAACGGGGCGCAGGCCACCATTGAGCGCATGCATGCAGTCACCGGACAAACCGCCTGCTATATCAGTTTCGACATCGACTGCCTTGACCCAGCCTTTGCTCCGGGTACAGGCACACCAGTGGTCGGCGGCCTGAACACCGGAGAAACACGCGAGATCCTGCGCGGCCTTGCCGGAGTAAACCTGAAAGGCATGGACCTTGTGGAAGTGGCGCCTGCCTACGACCATGCTGAAATCACGGCCCTTGCCGGAGCCACATTAGCGCTGGACCTGCTATGCATCTACGCCAGCCAGACCACCAGATAAAACAACAGACTAGATCACGACCAGAAGAGTTCGCATGCCTACCCTGACAGCTGTAAAGCCGCAATTGGATCAGTTTCGCCTAGAAGCCGATGCCTTCCTGAAACAACACCCGGATCTGGAAAAGATCGAGATCCTCTACGCAGGTTTCTGCGGCCCGCTCAGAGGCAAATGGCTGCCTGCCGAAATGCTGCAAAAGCTGGCAGAAGGCGGTGTCCGTCTGCCTCTCTCAACGGTCGCCTTGGACATATGGGGCGTCGATGTTCCGGCAACTGGCCTCGCCATTGAACGCGGCGATCCGGACGGTGTCTGCATTCCTGTTCCCGGAACTTTGAAGCTCGTGCCATGGGCCAAAGTACCAACCGCACAGGTGCTGGTGACACTCTTTGAAATTGATGATCAAAAACCAACTCCGCTGGACCCACGCTACGTGTTGGAAACCGTGGAGAAGAAATTCCAGAACGAGCGCCTGACACCCGTTGTCGCCACGGAGCTGGAGTTTTACTTCATCGATATTGAACCCGGCCCAACTGGTCTGCCACTTCCACCTTACATTCCCGGCACCAATCAACGCCTGGAAGCTTCGCAGATTTATGATCTGGACATCATGGCCCAGTTTGAACCTCTCCTTATGGAGATCAATCAGGCCTGCAAAATTCAGGATATCCCGGCAGACACCACCATTTCCGAGTTCGGCCACGGCCAGTTCGAGATCAACCTCTTACACGTGCCAAGCGCGGTGGAAGCGGCAGATCATTGCCTGATGTTCAAACGCGTTGTTCGTCACATCGCCCGCAAACACGGCATGGATGTCACGTTCATGTCCAAGCCATACGGCGAAGAAACCGGCAGCGGCTTCCACGTTCACGCCAGCCTGCTGGATGCGCAAGGCACAAACATCTTTAGTGGCACAGCAGAAGAAGCTAATTCCGCGCTCCGCAATGCCATCGGCGGCCTGCTGGAAACCATGCTGGACATGCAAATTCTGTTTGCCCCACACGCCAATTCCTATCGCCGCCTGCAACCCGGCTCCTACGCCCCCATCACCTGCTGCTGGGGCTATGATCACCGCGCCACTGCCATTCGCGTGCCCGCAACGCGCGGCAAAGGCGCACGGCTGGAACACCGCGTGGCTGGCGCAGATGCAAACCCCTATCTGGTTGTTGCAGCCATTCTGGAAGGCATTCATCTTGGCCTTGAGAACCAAAGCAACCCCGGCATGCCCATCACACTGGAAGCAGACCTGACACAGTATGACCACCTCACCGGAAACTGGGAGGTCGCCATCCAGACATGGCTGCAAAGCAAAGCCGCCGAGCAGATGAGTACAGAAGAGTTCCACCGCATGTATGGCACCAGCAGAACAGCGGAATACGAGGTGTTCGCAACAACGATCACAGGGTTTGAGTGTCAGACCTACGCCAGGAAGGTCTGACACATCATTGGAGGCGTGGTCCCTGTGTTGGAAGCTAAAGTATAGCCGGGGACCAGCCTCAAATCGCAGAGCCTAACTCGGCTCCTTGATGTTCCGCTCCATCAGCTTTTGATAGGCGCGTGGAGACACCCGGTTCAGCCACCATGCCAGACTGGCGACACGTCCAACAGGCTTCATGCGGGTCTTGCGTTCATAGGCTTTGTAGATGATCTCTGCCGCCCGCTCTGCGCTCATGTAGTCAACACCATCCGTTGAAGATCCCGGACGCACCAGCCCGTTCTCCTGCTTCTCAGCCCGGCCTACATTGGTTGCCACAAACGAAGGCGCAGCAATAAGTGTATGCACTCCATAAGATTTTTCCTCTGATCGCAATGAGCTGAAGAACCCTTCCAACGCATGCTTGCTGGCCGCATAAGCTGTCCGTTTGATAAGCGGAGAAAACCCCGCAACAGAAGAGATCGCCAGATGGCACCCTTTGGAGGCCCGCACTGCTTTCAGAAAAGCCCGCGCCGTATGTACTGCCCCAAAATAGTTCACATCCAACACCTTGCGATGTGCACTCAGATCCATATCCGCAAACAGCCCGATATGCGTAATGCCTGCATTATAAACCACCAGATCGATGCTTGGACGCTCTGCAAGAACCTTTTCAGCCACCTGCTCAACAGCACCACCATCGGTCAGGTCACAAGCATAGATGCTCTGCCTCTCATGGCTGCCAAGAGCCTCCAGCCCTGGCCCTGGCAAATCCAGCAGAACCGTATGCCAGTTCTCCCGCTGCAACCGGGCCGCAAGCGCCTGCCCCAGTCCACCGGCACCACCCGTTATAACCGCTGTCTTCATCAAAGCCCCACAGATACGCGCCAATGTTCAAACACCTCTGCACTCGTCTTCTCCGGCGTGTAACCGAACTCGGACTTCAGCCGATCATTGGCCAGCACAGGACGATATTGCAGAAACCGAACCTGCTCCGGCCCATAGCGCGACAACCGCAGCGGCTTTGCAACGCCCAAGACAAGCTTGAGCAACCAGGACGGCAACTTCAGAACCGGCTTTCTCAGCACCTCACCAAGCTGCTGCAAAGACACCGACCCATCCCCGGCAACGTTATAAATCCCAGCTGGCGCCTCAGTTGCAGCACGCAGCAGGATGCGGGCAAGATCTTGCGTCCAGATAAACACGAAGGCACTGTCTGATCCGGCAATGCCAAGCAGCCGAGGTTTATGGAAGAGTGAGGTGATCTGGTTATCCATACCAGCCCCAAGCACTGTCCCAACCCGTAGCACCACCTGCTCCAGCTCAGGCGCCTCATCTCGTGCTTTGGCAAGTGCCTTTTCCACCAGACGCTTGTGATAGGAGTACGCAAACTCCTTGTTCCCACGAATGCCATCCTCTTCGCGCAATGGAACCGGATTGTCAGCATGATACCCATAAGCAGCACCGGAAGAGGTCACCACCAACCGCTTCACGCCAGATCGGATCGCACCATCAATCACGGCCTGCGTGCCTTCCACATCAACCAGATACTCAATCTCCCGTGTGGAGGTCGCTGATGGCGTCACAATGGAGGCCAGATGCACAATCACATCCGGTCGCTCTTCCTCAATCACGGCAACAACTCTATCCGTGGTTACGTCCAACATCCGATATCGGGCAGTCTCAGGCAGATCAGCAGGCTCTCGGATATCGGTTGCAACAACCTCAAGATCCGTCTGCGCCAGCTCCTTCAGGAATGCTTGCCCAACACCGCCCGCAGCACCTGTTATCAGCAGTTTGGTCATAGCGTTGCCTCCGCCGGAACCTTCACCGCCTTACGCGCCATGAAACTGGCCAGCGCCAGACCGCTGATCGCATGCCAGATCCCCCAGGCCGCCGCCACAACAGACATACCACCCAACCCGCCAAAGAAGCTGAAGATCAGCACCAGCCCAAGACCAGAGTTCTGAATGCCCGTCTCTATGGTGATCGCCCGCCGGTCATAAGCCGACACGCCCGCAATCGTCGCAAGCGTATAGCCTGCAGCCAGCGCCAGTCCGTTATGAAAGATCACCAAAGCGGCTACAGCACCAACATAGGCCAGAAAGAAGTTCCAGTTCGCTACCAGCGCAATGAAGATGAAGCCGATGAAGATCCCCATGGACGCCAACCGTAAAGGCTGGCGGATTTTCGCAGCAAGGCGTGGCTTCACCCGATTGAGCAGAATGCCAAGAAACAGCGGCAACACCAGCATGAAGCAAACCGTAATCGCAACCGAAAGCTTATCGATATGCGTCTCCTGCAAGATCGCCCGCGTCGGCCCATAAAGACTACCCCAGAACGCAATATTAAACGGCGTCGCGACGATCGCCCCCACTGTTGCAAAGGCCGTCATGGAAACAGAAAGCGCCGCATTGCCGCCCGCCCGGTGCGTGATGAAGTTGGAGATATTGCCACCCGGGCACGCCGCCACCAGAATAAGCCCCAGCGCGATAGAGGGCCTTGGCTGCACCAGCAGCACCAGCAGAAACGTCAAGCTCGGCAACACCAGAAACTGCGAGCACAGGCCAATCACCACCGGCTTGGGCGCCAACGTCAAACGCTTGAAGTCTGCAGGGCAGAGATCGATTGCAATGGAGAACATCACAATCGCCAGAATGCCATTGAGCAGCGTCAGAGAGCCAGAGTTGAAGTTGAGAACAACAAGGTCAATGTCACTCATGCCATCTCCCTCTTCAGCGCCTGCGTTCGTTTGTTGAGCGCGGAGCGATAACTCTGCTTGTCCACGTAGTAGGCCATACGCGCCAGTTTCAGGTAGTTCATCCCCCCAGTTTCACGCGCAAATCCATTGGCCTTCTCCGCTTTGATCGCTTCTGCCGCAGCGCTGCCATCCTTAAGCCCTCGCAGATACCGCGCAACCAGCTCCGCCTGCTCATGCCTCCCCTGCCAGCCCAGACCGGTCGCCTCAATCATACCCATCACAAACAGATCATTCCGTTCAGGATGCATGCAATTCAGGAACAGATGCGGCGCATCACCCTGCCAGTTCAAAAGCTCTTTATCGATGAAGGGGTAATACAGCTTGTAACCAGTGGCCGCAACAATCAGATCATATTCCGCTTCTTCACCATCACGGAACCGCACCGTGTTTCCATCCAGCTCCTTGATATCTGCGCGAATGCCAATATCACCGTGGCCGGCATGGTAGAGAATGAGCGAGTTCACCACCGGATGGCTCTCATAAAGCGCGTAGTCTGGCTTTGGGAAACCATAGGCCTGCGGATCACCAACAAACCATTTTAGCAGCATCTGATCCACACGCCGCTTCAGCCACAACGGCAGTTTCACCGCACCGCCCATCGTGTCTGCCGGTTTACCGAAAACATACTTGGGAACAAAGTAGTAGCCACGCCGCATGGAGATATCGCAGTGAATGCCATGATGGATCGCATCAACGGCAATATCGCAACCTGAGTTGCCCGCCCCAACAATCAGCACCCGCTTGCCCGCAAACTGCTGCGCACTCTTGTATTTGCAGGAGTGGATCAGCTCTCCGGCAAACTCACCGTCAAACGCTGGCATATTTGGTTCTGAGAGCGTCCCATTCGCAATCAGCACCCCGGCAAACTCAGCTGAATGATCTCCGTCCTGATCTTTCCAGCTGACGGTCCACCCCTCACCGTCACCACCCAGCGGAGCAATACGGGTCACTTCCGCCCCAAAGTGATAGCGCCGCCTCAAATCAAACTGTTCGGCAAAATCCTGAAAGTATGTTTTCAGCTCACGATGACCAGGAAATTCGGCGATATGATCGCCCATCGGAAAGTCCGTAAACTCGGTCATCTTCTTGGATGAAATCAGATGCGCGGACTCGTACATGGTCGATTTGGGACCATCAATATCCCAAAGCCCACCCACATCGCTGTGCAGCTCAAAACCCTGAAAATCTATTCCCTGCTCAATAAGTATCTTCGCCGTGGCAAGCCCCATCGGCCCTGCCCCGATTAAGGCATAGCTCTCCTTTGAAATATTCACTGTTCGTCCCCCCTCAGAACTACAATTAGATTGAACAGTCGTACAAAATAAGGCAAGCTCTTTTTATGATTAAGAAGATTTCGCAGGAAAAACAAAGACAAAGAGCGCCCTCAAAAAGCTCTTTGGAGACGCGCCAGAAGATTCTCGACGCAGCTGAACACCTGTTTGCCTTTCGCAGTTATGACGCGGCATCCATCAGAGATATCGCTCAAAGAGCGGACGTGAAGCTGGGCCTCGTAAACCACCACTTCGGCTCAAAGGAAGATCTGTTTTTCAAAACAGTCGAGCGCCGCGCTGAGGAGTTGGCCCGCCTTCGTCTGGATGCACTGGAGCTGCTAAAAGCATCCGGAGAGGCGATCACCCTCAGAGGTATTCTGGAGGCCTTTTTCTACCCTTATCTGGACAAGGCCGAAAACAGCGGCCCCGGCTGGCTCGCATATGCCCGGCTGGTGGCCATGGTCTCAGCGGAAGAACGCTGGAGTACGATCTCCAGAGCTTGCTTTGATCCCACTGCAAAAGTGTTTCTCACAGAGATCGCAAAGCTCTACCCAGAAACAGACCTTCGCAAAGTCTCCGCCACCTTTGTCTTTTCCATCTCCTCCCAAATCGCCCTGTGCACCTCTGCCTGGCGTGTGGATGCGATGGCCGGTAAAGATCACACCTCTAGCATTGCTGAGTTAAAGACCTTGCTCGTGGACTTCGCCACGGCAGGCATCCATAGCGCACTGTCACAACAGGCACGCAATATATCTGCAAATGCATAGATAAAACGCTATAGTTTAATTATTTTAAGCTTGAACATATATGTAATTGTATGTACCCTCCATCTATTATTAGGGCTTAAGCAATAGGTTACAGAGCGCATTTCATATAAAAAGACGTGTTAAGAGCGATTTTGCAAACTGACAAACCAACTCAGATTCATCAGGAAAAATCAGCGTTAGACTGAGCTCACCAGAGCATTTGGATCCAGCATTGACGAGAGCCCGCAGACAATTGCGCCAAACCTACGGAACACCGGCGCAATCTGGGAGGGATCTATGAAATTCAATTCTTTAAAACGTGCATTTGCATCTGTTGTAATGGGTGCAGCACTTCCATCCATGTTGTTTGCCGGCTCCGCGCAGGCAGAAGAAATTCTCAAAGCAGTTTCAGCATTTCCAAAACCGCTTGCCTTCACCCAGTCCTTTATGGGCTATGTAGATCTGGTCAACGAACGTGGCAAAGGCGTCGTGCAAATCCAGCATATCGGCGGCCCGGAAGTCTTCCCTTCCAACCAGCAAGTGGCAGCCGTTGAGCGCGGTATCGTAGACATTCATTACGGCCCGGCCGGATATCACCTTGGCTCTATGCCGGAAGCCGATGCGTGGCTCGGCTCCACCATCACAGCCGCTGAAGGACGTAAAAACGGCGGCTTTGCGCTGATGGAAAAAGCCTTCAAAGATCGTCTCGGCGTCAAGCTCATGGCCCACATCGATTCTGGTATCAAGTTTCACATCTACACCATCGGTGAACCGCAAAAACGCGCAGATGGCAGTGTGGACCTGACAGGCAAACGCCTGCGCACCTCACCCGTTTACAAAAGCTTCTTCGAAGCACTGGACGCCATTCCCGTTTCAGCCCCTGTGCCAGACATCTACACCGGCCTGGAACGCAACGTGTTTGACGGTGCAGGCTGGCCAATCGTCGCCATTCAGGACCTTTCATGGGACAAGTTCCTGAAATACCGCGTTGATCCGGGCTTCCTGCAAACAGACCTTTCTATCGTAATGAGCCCGGCCAAGTGGGACAGCTTGAGCCCGGAAGCTCAGAAAATCCTGCAGGATGCAGCCATTGAGTACGAGCAGAAGTCCTACGATCAGTTCCAGACCATCATCGCTGCCACAGACACCAAAGTGCAGGAAGATGGCATGACTATTGTTCGCCTGGAAGGCAAAGCTGCCGACGACTATCTGGACAAAGCCTATGACGCTGTCTGGAACCGCATGAAGGCCAGCAACTCTCCGCTCTATGAAGAGCTGAAGAAAGCCTACTACCAGCGTTAAACATGGAAGGGGCTTCAGCCCCTTTCTCCTTGCAGAGAGAACCCATGTCTCTTCCCAAAATCTACTCCGGTCTCATCACCGGCCTTGCGGTGATTGGCGCCCTTTCCTTCGTGTTCATGACCTTTGCAATCGTGATCAACGTGATCCTGCGCAACACCGGGCAACAGCCCATACAGGCGACCACAGCTCTGATCGAATACTCCCTGCTGTTCGCCACTATGGCCGGAGCACCGTGGCTGGTCCGTCAGGGCGGGCATATCGCCATCACCTCGTTCACCAGCTTTCTGCCTCCTGCCATGAAAACGGCATTAGGTCGCGCAGTATTGCTCGCCTCCGCCACCATTCTTGCCGTGCTCAGCTGGCGGGCCACTTTACTGACAGCGCAAATGTGGGAACGCGGCACCAATGACATCAGATCAATCGCCATTCCCTCATGGATCCTTTACGCCTTCCTTGCCGCTGGTTTCGGTTTAATGGCACTTGAGTTCTTCAGGCTGCTGCTTCGCGGAGATATCTACTCCGGCGAAAGCGCACAGCACTAACACCAAAGAAAAGGACCACACCTATGGACTGGCACCTTTCTCTGGTCGCAATGTTCACCACCATTCTGGCTTTGATGGCCATCGGCATGCCCGTTGCCGTCGCCTTCCTGACGATCAACCTGTTGGGGACGCTCTACTTTATGGGCGGTCTGAGCGGCATTGATCAGCTCATCGCCAACTCCACCACCTCCATCACCAACTTCTCACTGGTACCTGTACCTTTGTTTCTGGTGATGGGAGAGCTGCTGTTTCACACCGGCCTTGCCATGCGTGTGTTTGATGCGCTCGACAAATGTTTCGGCGGCATCAAAGGCCGCCTCTCCTACATGACTGTGGTTGGCGGAACAGTCTTCGCAACGTTGTCCGGCTCCTCCATGGCCAACACCGCCATGCTTGGGTCAACCTTGATGCCAGATATGGTCAAGCGCGGATACAAACCACACATGATCATGGGCCCAATCGTTGCCACCGGCGGCCTCGCCATGATCATCCCACCCTCATCTCTGGCCGTTCTGCTGGGCTCCATCGGACGCATCGATGTGGGCGCACTGCTGATCGCAGGTATGATCCCCGGCCTCTTACTGGCGCTCATGTTCATCCTCGTCATCCGCACCCAGATCTCACTGGACCCAGCTTCAGCCCCCGGCCACCCGGATGTGAAAGCCTCTGTGCCGGAAATGATCAAAGCCGTCACCTTCGACGTGCTGCCTATGGGATTGGTCATCTTTGCAGTAGTGGGCCTGATCCTGCTGGGATGGGCAACACCGTCAGAATCTGCTGCATTCGGTGTGCTGGCAGTAGCCTTCCTCGCAGCGCTCTACAAAAAGTTGACTATTGAAGCGATCACCAAATCTCTCCGCGGTGCACTGATCGTTTCAACGCTTATGCTGACGATCATCATCGGCTCCACCACCTTCTCGCAGATCCTGGCATTTTCCGGAGCCTCTTCGGGCCTGATCATGTGGTCATCTGGCTTTGATCTCAACGCCTACACCATGTTGGCCATCCTGTTCCTGACACTCGTGTTCCTTGGCATGTTTATGGATCAGCTTTCCATCATGATGCTGACCCTGCCGGTCTTCATGCCGCTGGTCAGCCTCTACGGGTTTGATCAGGTCTGGTTCGGCGTTGTCATGCTGCTGGCGCTGGAGTTGAGCCTCGCAACGCCGCCATTTGGTCTGCTGCTGTTTGTGATGGTGGGTGTCAGCCCAAAAGGAACCACCATCGGCAACGTGGCGTGGGCCGCTTTGCCTTACATACTCTGTACACTCGCCCTGATTGTCGTGCTTGCCATTTTCCCTGAGCTGGCAACGTGGTTACCTCAAATCACACGATAAAACGGGCTCAACTGGCCTTGAAGCGGATCACCTGCTTCAGGGCTTTTTCTTTTCTTCAGGTCTCACCTAGTCAAACTCTGGCAAGCGCCCTTCCAGAAAGGCATTGATCCCTTCCTGGGCTTCATCGCCACCCAGCGCCTCCGCCATGGTGTCCCGCTCCAGATCCATCTGAGCTTCAAAACTGTTGCTGTCAGACGCTGCAACCAACCGTTTGATTGAAGCCTGAGCCCCAGCCGGACCTTGCGTAAGACGATCTGCCAGCAAGCTCGCCTCAACCAAAGCTGGCTTATCACTGAGCACATTCACAACACCCAACTGATGAAGCTGTTCAGCTGAAACCGGTTGTCCCAACAGACACATTTCAGTGAGCAGCTGCCGGGGGATCAGACGAGAAAGCGAAGCCGTCGCCCCACCATCCGGCACCAATCCCACCTTCACATAGGCCAGCGTAAACTCCGCCTGTCGATCCGCCACTACGAAGTCACAAGCCAAAGCCAGAGACACACCAGCCCCTGCTGCACCACCATCGACCGCCGCAATCACCGGCTTCGCACAGCTTCTCACTTTCCTCACCAGATTATGGAGCTTTTCAATATTATTTTTTCGCTCAGAAATCGTCATCTCGCGGCGCTTGACCAGCGTGTTCAGATCTCCACCCGCACAGAAGTAACCGCCTTCCCCCATCAGGATGACAGAACGGATCTCGGCCTCCTCATTGGCCAAATCCAGCGCCTGCGAAAGCCCATCATAATACTCTGGCGAAAGCGCATTGCGGCGGGAGGAGTTGCAGTTCATGACGATGAGACGATCAGCTTTCCGCTCAATGCTGACAAGAGAAACCCGCTTCATCCTGAGATCTCCGTAGCAGCTTCCGCCTGCATAACGCCAACAAAGCGCTCCAGGTGGTAATCCACATCACCCAGCTGATGGTCGATCATCATCAGGCGTTTCGCATAGTGGCCCAGAGCGTATTCCTCAGTCATTCCGATCCCGCCATGCAGCTGGATGGTTTCTTCACAAACCAACTGAGCGACCCGGCCAATCAGATTCTTCGCTGCACTCACATGCTTGTCCCGTAAGGGCGGCTCGGCAGACAGCTGCCCGGCCACATTGATCAGCGCAGAGCGAGCCTGCTCAATCTCAATGAGGACAGTCGACATCCGGTGCTGGAGCGCCTGAAACTTGCCCAGCGCCCGGCCAAACTGCGTTCGCACACGCAAGTACTCAACCGTCAGATCCTTCGCCACTTCCATTGCCCCGACAGCCTCAGCACACAGCGCAACAACACCAGCAGCACGCGCAGCTTCCAGAGCAGGAAGAACAGCCTGCGAAGTTCCCAGACGCGCGGAAGCTGGAACCTCCACATTCACCAGCGCAATGTCGCTGGCGTAATAACCATCCAGATTGGGATAGGAGTACCGCTCCACACCCGCAGCATCAGCATCCACCACAAACAGCAGCAAGCCTTCATCACCACGTGCACTCACAATCAACTTGTCCGCACCCGGTCCGCCAATCACCACGCTCTTGGTGCCATTCAGCCGATACCTATCACCAATCCGCTCAGCCTTCGTTTCCACCGCGTCCAGATCATAACGCGACTGAGGTTCTTCCAGTGCGGACACGACCTTCAGATCACCAGCGATCACCTCCCCAATCATCACCTTCTGCGCATCAGAACCAAGTGCGCTGAGCAAGTGACCTGCCATAACGCCAGACGCCATCAGTGGTTCCACACAGGCAGCACGGCCCAGCTCCTCAAACACAACGGCTATGTCAAAGCCGCCGCCGCCAAAGCCGCCGTCTGCTTCCGCAAACAGTGCACCGATCACCCCAAGCTCAGCAAAATCACTCCAGACCTTCTCCGAGCAGCCTTGCCCATGAGAAACGGAAGCAGAGCGCTGCTCACTGCCATAATTATCAGAAAGATAGCGATGCAACGTCTCCTGAAGCATCCGCCGTTCTTCGCTATGATTAAAATCCATGGAACGCTCCTAGAGACCAAGAATGGCTTTGCTGATGATGTTGCGCTGGATCTCGTTGGATCCACCGAAGATGGAAAGCTTGCGGTTGTTGAAGTAGGCCGGGCTCACAGAGGAAGCATAATCCGGCCCCACACCTTGCGCATTCGCACCGCTATCTAATGCTTCAGACACAAACGGCATGGCATAGCGCCCAACCGCCCGCCGTGTCAGATCATTAATCGCCTGCCGGATTTCCGTGCCCTTAATCTTCAGCATAGAACTCTCCGCCCCCGGCGCTTGCCCAGCTGCCGCCTTGGCAATCATGCGCAGGTTGGTGGTCGTCATTGCCATCAGATCAATCTCAATCTGCGCAATCCGCCCTGCAAAATACGGGTTCTCCAACAAAGGCTTTCCACCTGACATCTGCTTGGTGCAGATCTCCTTCAGATGAGCCAGCCCTGCAGTCGAAAAGCCAACACCCGCAATATTGGTACGCTCGTGGGTCAGCAGGTATTTGGCGTAGGTCCAGCCCTTGTTCTCCTCCCCAACAAGGTTGCTCACCGGCACCCGCACGTCCTCAAAAAACACCTCATTCACTTCCTGTCCGCCATCTATCAGCGTGATGGGCCGAACAGTGACGCCCGGCGTCTTCATA
This sequence comes from Pseudovibrio sp. SCP20, assembly GCF_057774105.1. NCBI lineage: Bacteria > Pseudomonadati > Pseudomonadota > Alphaproteobacteria > Hyphomicrobiales > Stappiaceae > Pseudovibrio > Pseudovibrio sp. SCP20. The sequence goes on from NZ_JBYMDH010000001.1 coordinate 1,823,274, forward strand.
TCAATCAGCAGAAATGAGATGCCTTCCTGCGCTTTAACCTCAGCATCCGTGCGCACAAGGCAGAAGATCCAATCTGCATGCTGTCCCAGTGTAGTCCAGGTTTTTTGACCGTTGACAACATAGTGGTCACCATCGCGAACAGCACGGGTCTTCAGTGAGGCCAGATCAGAGCCTGCCTGAGGTTCCGAATAGCCCTGACACCACCAATCCGTGCCATCCAGAATGCGGGGAAGAAAATGATCCTGCTGGGCCTTGCTGCCAAACTTCATAAGCACTGGCGCCAGCATGGAGAGCCCAAAAGGGATCGTCCGCGGCGCATGAGCAAGACAAAGCTCCTCCTCAAAGATATGCCGATAGACTGCATTCCAGCCCGTACCGCCATGCTCAACAGGCCAGTTGTTCGCCAACCAGCCGCGCTTGTTCAGCGTCGCATGCCAATCTTCATGATCTGTCTTGGAAAGACGCTTACCCAGTCGGACTTTTTCCGAAAGTGTCGGCGAAAGGTTCTCCTTCAAAAAAGCACGAACCTCATCACGAAACGCCAACTCATCAGCTGAATAGTTCAAGTCCATTTGCCGCCCTCCCCGCTTCACTGGACACAACTGTCGGGAAAGACTGGTACAGAACAAACCACCTCACCCCATCATAAGGTCAGAGTATCGCGCGCCCAGATTATTTCAATATGTAATTTACAATTCCATTATGCAGAATTTAAAGAATACCCATAGCGGGCTGCACGCCAATAACAGACAGAAGAAACGGGAAGAATACTCAGCCGCGGTTCACCAGAACGGAAGGCAAGCCAAGAGCACGCTCAAGCTCTTTCACCCTGTCACGCAGCTTAGGCCCAACCTCATCCCGCATCCGCTCATAACTCAGTATATCCGGCGTGGCACCACAGCTGATCGCAACCGGCTCGCCAAAGTCGTAGGAGCGGAACCCGGTTGAAACCGCATTGATGTTCTCAGCGTAGCGCTTATCTTCATCAACAATCACAAAGCCTTGCGCCAGCAACTGAGAGTACCCCGCAGCTCGAACAACCTCCAAGTCCTCAACAGAGATGCCCTCATCACGCCCGTGCACACGCTCGCACACCTGCTTGAATTCCTGATCAGACACGCTAGCCAGATAAGCATGGCCTGAAGATGAGCCGGTGATCGGAATACGGTGCCCTACTTCCAGCCAGATGGCAGGTACACCCTTTGGTCGCCATGTCTTGGTCAGCAGCATCTTGTTTTCATCAAGCACCGCAAGCAGCGCAAGCGTACCCGTTTCATCCGCCAGTTGCTGCATCATCGGGTTGGCCGCTTCAATGAAGGACACAGAGGCGCTTGCAATGTTGCCCAGCGCAAGAGCGGCAGGACCAAACCGGTACCGGTCATGCCGCCGTGCATGACTAAGGTAGCCAAGCTGCTGCAGGGTGAAGGTCAACCGAGAAACTGTAGACTTAGGGATTCCGGTGCGCTGCGAGATCTCCTGATTGCCAAGGCCATCATCAGAAGCCCGAAAAGCCCGCAAAACCTGCAGTCCACGCGCCAGCGTTGTTGCAAACCGCCGGTCTTTTTCTTCATGTCCCGTCAACGCTCAAACCCCGTCCCAATCAGTCACACCCATTTGCCTAGCATAGATCACAGTCCTCAAAGAACACCCGCAAAGCGTGTAGCCACACTTCTCCAAGAAAAAGGAGGATCACACCTCCAGCCATTCCCGCCGGATATCATCTCGCGCCCGGAACTCATCAGGCGTACCATGATAAACAATCTCCCCATGCCCCATCACATAGACCTGCTGCGCAATCTTCAGCGCAATGGAGAGCTTCTGCTCCACCAGTAGGATGGAAACACCAGCTCGCGCAATCTCGGCGATAAGTTCCCCCACTTGCGTTACGATCTTTGGTGCAAGACCTTCTGTCGGTTCGTCAATGATGATCAAATCCGGATCACCCATCAGCGTCCGGCATATGGTCAGCATTTGCTTCTCACCGCCAGAAAGCACCCCCGCAGCCGTATCTGCCCGTGATTTGAGATTGGGGAACATGTCGAGCATCTGTTCAATGCTCCACTTACCTGGCTTGCGCATATCCTTGATGCCAAGCAGCAGATTATCCCGCACACTCATCATGGGAAAGATATCGCGGTTCTCCGGCACATACCCTAGCCCCTTACGCGCAATGCTGTGGCTTGGCTGGCCGGAGATGTTCTCACCTTTAAACCAGATGTCTCCCTTCGGCGCCACCTCCCCCATAATCGCTTTGGCGGTGGTGGAACGCCCGACACCATTGCGCCCCAGCAATGCCGTCACACTGCCTTTGGGCACATCCATACTCACCCCGCGCAACACATGGCTTTTGCCATAAAACGCATGCAGGTCGCGGACTTTCAGCATTTCATTTGAAACAAGAGTGCTCATGCCGTCACCTCCGCGAAATCTGCCTCATCTCCCAGATACGCCTCCCGAACCCGCTCATTTCCGCGGATCTCCTCTGGCGTTCCCGTTGCGATGATCTCGCCATAGACAAGTACGGAAATCCGATCAGACAGCCCAAAGACAACTCCCATATCATGCTCCACAATGAGCAGGGTTTTGCCTTCCGTTGCCATCTCAATTAGCTCAATCGCCCGGTCGGTTTCAGAGTGGCTCATGCCCGCTGTCGGCTCATCCAGCAAGATCACATCAGCTCCACCCGCAATGGTGATTGCAATCTCCAAAGTGCGCTGGTCCGCATAGGTCAGAAGGACGGCAGGCACATCAGCTTTCTCTGTCAGTCCAACCTTCTCCAGCACTTCTGCCGTCTTGCGTTGCACTTCTCTCAAGTTGCCGATGTTGCGCCAGAAGCTATGCCCGTAGCCAAGTGACCACAGCACCCCGCAGCGCACATTCTCCCGCACGGACATGTTGGCGAAGATGTTGGAGACCTGAAAACTCCGCGACAGCCCAAGTCGGTTGATCTCATAGGGCTTCAGACCGGAGATCTGCCGCCCCCCCAGACTGATTGATCCGGAACTTGGCGGAAACGATCCGGAGATCAGGTTAAACAATGTAGACTTGCCAGCCCCATTAGGTCCAATGATCGCATGCCGCTCTCCTCGTGCAATCTCCAGAGATACCCCTTCAATGATCTTTGCAGGACCAAAGCTTTTGCGTACATCCGTCAGCTGTAAAGCAGGAGCTGTCATGAGCCAGTTCCTCCCTGTCTGGAAAGCACTCTGAGCAAGCCCATACCGACACACGCCAGCACTAGGCCAACACCCCATGGCATCACCTGATCTGGCGCCAGATGCCAGCCAAACGGCTCAAACGCTTCGCCAAAACCATTGGAATGACGAACAGCCAGTTCCACCAGCACAACAACACCAGCTGAAGCAAGCAGCGCAGAAACCAGATAAGCCCCGAGCCGGAGGAACTCCTTCACTCCCAAAGAACTCTTGAAAGCATTCGCCCCACTCAGCAACAAACCAGCAAGACCACCCGGCGCAAACAGGATCATCCCGATAAACAGCAAGCCCAGATAAAGCAGCCAGGCCTCTGAGTAATCAGAGAGATTGGACTGCATATAAGTGAGCACCACAGCGCCAAGGATCGGACCTGCGAAATAGCGCGCACCACCAATGTAAGCCATCAAAAGCACTAAGCCGGATGGCACCACACTCAGGCTCTCCGGCGTAAAGATCTCATAGTTCACCGCAGACATACCGCCCGCCAAACCAGCAAACCCACCAGCCGCAATGAACACCAGATAGCGAACCCGGTTGGGGTTATAGCCCACAAACTGCACCCGTTCCGGATTGTCCCGCACCGCCTGCGCCAACTTGCCAAGCGGCGTTCGCGTGAAGGCATACATCAGCGCGGTACCAAGAAACGTCCAGAACGCGATGAACCAGTAAACCTCGCCCAGAGGACCAAGCGACAAACCAAACAGCTCAATGCCATTCATCCGGTCACCCGTAATCCCCTCTTCTCCGCCAAACACGCTGATAAACATGAACCCGGCAGCAGCTACAAGCTCAGCAATGCCAAGCGAAATCATGGCAAACGGCACTCCAGCCCGCCGGCAGGATGGCCAGCCGATGACGGCTCCTGCCAGTGCTCCGCCAGCAAAACCCACCAATGGCAAAGCAAACATGGGAAACGCCGCCCAGATGCCGCCATCGTAGCTCGCGTTCTCAATGGCGTTCATTGCATGCATCGCCGCATAGCCGCCAAGACCAAAGTAAACCGCATGGCCAAACGAAAGCATGCCCGCCTGCCCCAGCAACATATTGTAGGAGAGTGCAAAAACCATGTTGATGCCAATGGCGTTGAACAGCGACAGCCAAGTTCTGGAAGGCTCAAACAGCGGAATGCTTAAAAGGATCAATGCAAGCAGCAGGAGCGGCAATACCCGCGTTGCAAACTTGTAGCGCGCACTCGGCGCCAGATCAGGCAACCGGTCAAGACTGTAGTCGGTCAAAACTCACGCTCCCCCATCAGGCCGCGCGGACGCAGCATCAACATCAAAACCAGAAGAATGAATGGCAACATGGGCGCCAGAGACGCAATCGTGATGCGCCCGATGTCTCCATCCGCACTCAATCCTGCAAACGAGAAGATCTCTGCAAAGCTGGCATCAATGGAAATGGCGAAGGTCTGCAAGAAGCCAATCAGCAAGCTGGCGATAAACGCCCCCTCCAGACTGCCCATGCCACCAACCACGACCACCACGAAGACAATCGGCCCGATGGAAAACGCCATGGACGGTTCGGTCACCAGATAGTTGCCACCAATCACGCCGGCCAACCCCGCAAGCGCACATCCAGCCGCAAACACCAGCATGAAAATCCGTGGCACGTTATGCCCAAGATGAGACACCATATGTGGATGCGTCAGCGATGCCTGAATGATAAGCCCGATCCGAGTACGCTTCAGCAGGTACCACAGTCCCGCCAGCATCCCGATGGACACAGCCAGCATGAAAATCCGGTAAGCCGGATATTGGGAGCCGAAAAGTTCAAAGAGAGAAAAATTCAGCTCCGACGGTATCTCGTAGGCAACAGCAAACTTGCCCCAAATGATCTTCACCAGCTCTTCAATCACATAAGCCAGCCCGAAGGTGAAAAGCAGCTCGGCCACATGCCCGCTGGCGTGCACTTTGCGCAAGCCCCACTTTTCAACGCAAGCTCCAGCGGCTCCAACGCAAATCGGCGCCAGAAATAACGCAAACCAGAATCCGGTGTGCTGGCCAAGGGTAAAAGCAAAGTAGGCACCCAGCATGTAAAAGCTGGCATGGGCCATATTAAGAACGCCCATCATACTGAAAATCAACGTCAATCCGCTGGACAGCATGAAGAGCAACAGGCCATAGATCAGCCCGTTGAGCAGAGCAAAAACAACCGTCTCCATAACATCCCCTAGAAAACTGGGCGTGCTCAGACCCGATTGCCCGAGCACACCATTGATCAGACGAGAATGTTAGGAAGGACGACGCATCTTACACGTAGTCGGTGTTTCAGTCGCCGCTGCCGGAATGGTGATATCTGTCTTGAACCCGTAACCGGTGTTCTCGACATCACGGGCAACACCTTCAGAAAACGTAGAGATATAAAGCGGTTGCATCAGCTGATGGTCATCCGCCCGCATGGTCACCTCACCATAGGGTGTCTCATAAGTCATGCCTTCCAGCGCCGCAGCAATCTTGGGAACGTCCACCGCCCCCACACCATCAACCGCTTTATCCAGCATGTTCATCAGCGTGAAAACACGCTCATAATAGTAATCGAGGCTGTTGGTTTTCTCAAAATCATCCACCCGCGCCATCTGCTTCTCAGAAGCTTCAATATTTTCATGGAACTCGGTGATCTGTTTCACCAGCCCGACCGCACTTTGCCCCATCGCAGTCGGGGCCCCAAGACCTCCGCCATAGAACGTCAGATACGGCACAGTATGACCAGACGCATTGGCCGCCTTCACCAGCAGGGTCATATCTGTCCCCCAGTTACCGGTGAACACAACATCAGCCTTCGCGCTCATCATCTTTTGAACGTAAGGCGTAAAATCCTTAACCTTGCCAATAGGATGAAGCTCAGCTCCAACAATCTTGATGTCCGGGCGTTTCTCCTCAATCATGGACTTCGCAGCAGCCGTGAATGCCCGCCCATAGGAGTAATCCTGCGCCAGAATGTAAGCGGACTTGATGTCTTTCTGATCCCGCAACCAGTCCGTCAGACCTGCCATTTTCATGTCCACATGCGCATCAAACCGGAAGTGCCAGTAGTTGCACTTTTTGTTGGTGAGCGCCGGATCAACCGCCGCATAGTTTAGGAAAAGTACCTCTTCTCCCGGATTACGCTTATTGTGTTTGGCAATCGCATCCGTCAAAGCATTAGCAACACTCGACCCATTCCCCTGCGCGATAAAGCGAACACCCTGATCAATCGCCTTCTGCAGCTGTACAAGGCTCTCCTTCGGATTAATTTTATTATCAAAAGCAACCACTTCCACCTGCATGCCGCCCATGCCACCTGCAGCATTGATCTCATCCGCAGCATACCGGAAGTGCTTCAACCCAGCATCACCCGTGCTCCCAAACGGACCAGACAACGGATCAATATAGCCAATCTTGATTGTCTCAGCTTCCGCAGAGAGAACTCCACCGGAAAGCAGAAGTGCGGTTAGACTAGTTTTCCAGAAAACACCTTTAGACAAAACAACCCCTCCCCTAAAATGATTTTTCTTTATAATTTTATTAAGGCAATGAGATCGGCAACACGTTCTATTGTCAAGCAATAAGTAAAACTCAATTCTACATAGTGACTTAAGCCAGTTTCACATCCATTTCACATGTGATTCAGCCGCAGAAAGTCTTCATCACAAGTAACTCCGCAACAGTATTGTATGCGGCGTGCAATTTTCTTCTTCAGACACCAGTACTTTGTATCAAACAGCACAACACCTGCATGAGACGCACCCTACAGAATAACCCAGATAAATCAGTAGAGTTAGGGACTGTCGAATGGACAACTTCAAAATCATTCACGACTTGATGGTTGAAGTCGGGCCGCTTCTGGAAGCCTTGGAAATATCAGAGTACGCCGAAGCAAAAACCTGGACCATTCTTCTGGAAGATTTCCTGCTCATTCTGGAGAGTGATGAGGACAACAGTATCCTCCACATCTCCACAATCCTCGCTGCCCCAACACCGGAAGCGCGGCAGGAAACCTACCGCAAAGTCCTCTACTATTCCGGCGAGCAACAGGCAGAACACAACTATCGCGTTGGTCTTGTTGAGAAAGATGGCGATCTTGCGCTGATCAAGACCGAGTACACCAACAACCTCGACAAAAACAAACTCTACACCACCCTCAGAAACTTCGTCAGCGAAGCGGCGAAGCTCAACGACATGATCGAGACCAGCGCTACACCCCAAATCGCGCTGACTGAAAACACCGGCGAGATCATCTTACCTGCATAATTGGCATTTCCGTGCAGGGAAAACCCGAAATCATCTCTTAAATTTTTACTCAAGTGTTTGCTGCGGCACACCTGTGGCTTTTTCCAATTGTTAGAAGCGAAAGGTGAGTTGGCCTGAAAGCAAGAGCAGGCTGAAATCAGGAGCAGGACGTGCAAAAAATCTTTCAAACGATGTCGCAGAGAAATGACGTTCTCTTGGCATTTCTGTTGATCGCAATCGTATTCATGATGATCCTTCCGTTGCCGACGGTTCTCGTGGATACGCTGATTGCCATCAACCTCAGCCTTGCAGCAATCCTGCTCATGGCCGCGCTCTACCTGAAGGATGTTGTCGCCCTTTCGGCGTTCCCGTCCATCTTGCTTCTGACAACCCTCTTTCGCTTGTCGCTGTCCATCACAACGACCCGTCTGATCCTGCTGAAAGCCGATGCCGGTGAAATCATCGACACCTTCGGCAACTTCGTGGTGCAAGGCAATCTGGTCGTCGGTATTGTTATCTTCCTGATCCTCACCATCGTAAACTTCCTTGTGATCACCAAGGGCTCCGAACGCGTGGCAGAGGTTTCCGCCCGCTTCTCCCTTGATGCGATGCCGGGCAAGCAGATGTCTATCGACTCTGACATGCGTGCCGGCCAGATCGAGCTGGACGAAGCAAAGCGTCGCCGCTCCAAGCTGGAAAAAGAAAGCCAGCTTTATGGTTCCATGGACGGCGCCATGAAGTTCGTGAAGGGCGATGCCATCGCGGGCCTGATCATCACCGCCGTTAACATCATCGGCGGCGTCATCATCGGCACCTCCCAGCATGGTATGAGCGCCGTTGACGCGCTGGATCGCTACACCATCCTCACCATTGGTGATGGTCTGGTAGCGCAGATCCCAGCTCTGTTCATCTCCATCACCGCTGGCTTCATGGTTACCCGCGTAAGCACCGATGACTCCAGCGATCTTGGCTCTGACATCGCCAAACAGTTGAACGGTGAACCAAAAGCCCTGATGATCGCAGCAGCCATCATGGTTGGCTTCGCGCTGATCCCTGGCTTCCCTTCTGTTATCTTCCTGCTGCTGGCAGCTATCTTTGGTTCCATCGCTTACTTTGCAATGCGTCGGACCAAAACCCAATCCGCGAAGAAAGACTCTCAGCAACTCTCGGCTTTTGCCCCGGCTATAGCGCCGGAAGGTGAAGCGCAGATGATGCCAGATGAAGACATGGCAACCGAGGTGGAAGCTGCACAGGATCTGGCGATTACCATCACGGTTCCTTTGATCGTCGATATCTCATCATCCGTACGCTCCACCCTCAACCCGAAGAAGCTGGACAGAGAAGTCGCAAAGGTTCGCAAAGCGCTTTACTTCGATCTCGGCGTCCCTTTCCCAGGCATCAAGCTGCGCCTGAACGAAAGCCTGCCTGAAGGCGAGTATCGCATCCTCGTCAACGAGGTGCCGGTTGCCCGTGGCGCTACCCGTTCTGGTTACTTCATTGCCCGCGAAACGCCGCCAAACCTTGCCATGTTCAACATCCCTTACGAGGAAGGTGACAGCTTCTTGCCGAACACCCCATCCTTCTGGGTGAGCAACAGACACTTTGAGCAGGCAACCCGCGCAGGCATTCAAACCCTGACCCTGACCGGCATGCTCAGCCTGCATCTGGCTCATGTCCTCAAACAGCACGCGGCAGAGTTCCTCGGCATTCAGGAATGCATGTTCCTGCTCAAGCACATGGAAAGCGACTTTGACGAGCTAGTGCGCGAAGTAAACCGCGCCGTCCCGCTCATTTCACTCGCTGATGTTCTCAAACGACTGGTGCGTGAAGATATCTCCATCCGTGACATGCGCACAATTCTTCAGGCCATCGTAGAATGGGGCCAGAAGGAAAAAGATCCGCTCATGCTGACGGAACACATCCGCATGGCATTGAGCCGCTACATCACGCACAAGTACTCCGCAGGCCAGCACATCATCCCGGCGTACCTCATCGACAAAGACATCGAGGACGAAGTGCGCGGTGCAATCAGACAGACCAGCGGCGCGTCCTATCTGGCTCTGTCACCGGACACCCACCGCCAGCTCATCACCGTCATGCGCAGTGCCATTGGCGATAATCTGGCACACAACGGCATTGCTCCGGTAATCCTGGTGCCAATGGATATCCGCCGGTTCTTCCGCAAAGTGATCGAGCGTGATTACGCGGATCTGGCAGTGCTCTCCTTCCAGGAGCTGGCACCAAACGCAAACATCCAGCCACTAGAGAAAATCAGTTTACGCGGCAAGGTTGGCACCCTACCAGCCTGATCCCCGAATACCGCGTAAAACCTGCCCTTTGCCCGGGCAGTGAAGGTGGAACCCGAATAACCAAAATCAGAAGCCCCAACTTCGGGTAATCGGGTTCCACCTATTCCTCAGAAATCTTCACATTTCGGGAAGATGTCGTCTTGTTCTGACGCCATCTTCATCAAGCAACTTTCTCTGCAATAGCCCTACAACAAGCACCAAAAGCACCGCATGACCTGTCATGCAGTGGGGAAGCTAAGATCCCGAAAAACGGGGAGAGCAAGGCGAGCAGGCAGTGCCTGCGCATTGTAAATAAGTTAGTTTCTTCGGCATTGGCTGCTCGCCTCGCCCGGGCGTTTTTGTATGAAACAAGATCTCCGCCGAAAGGCATTGGGAGCAGGTGCTTACCCATCAGGATCAGCCCTCACAAAGCACAAGGCTTTGCTTGGAACCTCCCCCTCTGAGCAGTTGCTATCTGGAACAGTTTGACCTGTCCATGACAGCTGCAGCTGCCAGTGTAGACGCCCATCGGGTGACCAGCTTCCGCTTGGTCCCTGCACTAAAGACTTTCAAGGGGTGTTTCAACGGACCCGCCGGATGATGCGTTACTTCACCCGGTAGCCCCGCCCAGCCCACGCCGCACTGACGGTCGGTCCGCCAGCTGCCCGTTTACATGAACATGAGTTAAGTATGGGGCTAGCGGACCTAAGGGGAATAACTTTTCCGCTCAAGGCATTACGCGCTTAAGGAATGGCTCCACAACATGGCCCCAAATCTCAGGTCCGTTATCCCAAAGAAACACGCCATGACCTTTTTCACCATCTAGTGGCAAAATAACAAGTTCCTGCTCTGCATCACTCTCTGATGTAAAAGCTTCAAAATAGAACTGAGCTAATTTAGGGCTAAATAACTCATCATTATCTGCATAAATCCAGAGAACAGGCACTTTTACGGTAGAGCCGTACGCTCTGAAATCACGCTCAACCCGATCTGTATTGCCTAGTTTATAACGGTTGATTGCTCCAGCTCCGGGAGCGAACGTGACGACACCAAGAACACCTTCAGGCGCTTTACTGGCAACACCAAGAACGCCATTACCTCCCGCAGAAAGCCCAACAAGAACAACTTTATCATTTGCAACAAACTGTTGCTTCCGAAAATAACTAACAGCACTCTTGATATCGTGAATGGTCTCTTCAAAAAGCTCAAGCGCATAAGATGAGTTATCTCCCTTCACAACAGAACGCACGCCTTCAGAACGCCCATATCCCCGGCGAATGACCACGGCAACAGCATATCCCCGGGCCAGAAACCACCTGATCGCAGCATCAGGCCGAAAGTCATAAGCACCATCAGTTGGCGCATCCGCCGCCATACCGTGGTTGAAGACTGCCAGAGGAAGCGGCCCCTCTCCATCCGGCTTAAAAACAGTTGCCTCAAGCGTGATTGTCCCACTGCCATCTTCCAACTCAACCGGTACACGCCAGACCTGCATATTGAGTTCACCAAGTGGCTCACCGATCGCACCAGCCTTAAATTCAACAGCCTCTCCGAATGTCGGTAAGGCCAAAGACACACCGATGATGGCGAAAGCACCCGCCAGCCAACATCGTTTTTTGAATATAGAAAACATAGCAAACTCATTTGAAATACAATTGAATTACAAACCAATTGCAAATGAAGCACGATTCCTTAACTGCGGCAAGTTGTGTTTTTTAAGAGATGCAGCCAACACAACTCCTCAGGACAAAGGAGCCTTAGCCTTTTCGGAAAGATAACAGGATCTTAGTTTGGCTTATCTTCGCCCGTCTTTTTCTCATGTTCAAGATCGATCACACCGCGTTCAAGCGGTCCGTTGTAAAGGATGTCTTTGTTCTGATCGATCCAGACAAGGATCTCCGCAACCGCAGCAAACATGTCCTGCGGAATGAGTTCTTCAATCTGCACTTCTGCATGTAGCATGCGGGCAAGTTTCACATTGGCAAAGATCGGCACACCAGCGGCCTCAGCTTCCGCACGCATTTTTAGCGCAGTCAGATCAAGCCCCTTGGCAACAACCAGTGGAACAGCAACTTCATCCGGGCGATAGGAGATCGCAACGGCATAGTGGGTCGGGTTCACAACCACCGCACTGGCTTTACGCGTGTTCTCCAGATTATCGCTCATCAGGATTTCCTGAGAAATCCGCTTCCGCTGCCCTTTAATCTCAGGACTACCCTCAGACTCTTTATGTTCCCGCTTCACCTCTTCCTTGGTCATCTTCAAGCTCTTGATGTGCGTATGCTTCTGAAACATGAAGTCCAGGATCGCCACGCCCACAAACGCCAGAAACGAAATCCCGAGGATCAGTTTCATGATCGCACCACTGATGTTTGTGATGCAGGGAATGCCGCAGGAGAGAGAGTTGATGTAAGCGCCAATGGCATACTTCACGGTAAAGTACAGCATGGTACTGAGCAGAACGATTTTCAGGATCGATTTAAGAACCTGCACCACCTGCTTGAGAGAGAAGATACGCTTGAAGCCCTCTGCCGGACTGATCTTACTCAGCTTGGGCATGATGCTGTCGACAGCCCACAGAAAGCCAAACTGCACAAAGTTGCCGAAGATACCAGCAGCAATCGCAACACCGATCAACGGCAGGACGATATCCATGAAAGTGGAGAAGACACCAAATACGCCTTCTCCGGCGGAAGAGGAAAAGTCACGCCGCGTTGCCAGATCGGCAAGATCGTCCATCAACCCAACAAGCTTGGAAAAGTTCAGATCCCAGGAGAACCAGAGATAAGCAATCACCGAAAACAACGAGATCGTCGTCGTCACCTCGGTACTCTTCGCCACCTGCCCTTTCTCACGAGATTCACGTTCTCGTTTGGGGGTGGGGAGTTCGGTCTTTTCGCCAGAACTCTGCCCACTCATGGACCGACCTCCAGCTTCTGATCCTGATAGATCTCCTGCCCCTTCTCAAAAATACCGAACATCTCATCCGTAAACAGCTTCAGCTCAACCTGATGCTCCGCCGCTTCCGGCAGCAGGAAGGAGAGGTAGAAGGTAAGCAGAATGACAGCCACGCCACTCTTGATCGGCATCGCCAGAATGAACACCTGAATTTGCGGATCAAACCGACTGATAATCGCCAGCGCAAACTCTGAGAGGAACATCAGAATAACCAGCGGCGCTGCCATAATGAACATCAGGCGCATGGCATTATCGAAGATGGACAGGATCAACTCAGGAAACTCTTCCGGCAACACAGGCACAAACTCGGTGACCGGAAAGATCATGTAGGAGTTATAGACCAGCGTCAGAATGAAGAAGAAGCCTGGTGTCAGGAAGAGGTAGAGAATAAACGCACGGGAGAACAAGTCCCCGATCGGCGAGCTTTCGTTGCCCAGCATCGGATCAATACTGGACGCAACAGCTGCACCGCGCTGGTTGTCGATCAACGTACCCGCAGACTGCACCGCCCACAGCAGACAAGAGATCGTGTAGCCAATCAGAAATCCGATGGCATACTCCTTGAAGAAGTAGACGATAAACATCGAGCCGGTTGGCGAAAACCCGTCCACGTACTGCAGGTTATAAGGGTAAAGCGGGATCGCAATCACCATGACAACCACGTTGCGCGCCATGCGCGACATGAGCGTGGCATTAAACAGCTGGGACGTTGCAAACACCGCGAAAATGCGCGGAAACGTCAGCAACAACACCAGAAAGGCGTCACGATGGAGTGAGGTGATCTCCGCAATCAGGTTCATCGGCGTTACCTGACCAGTGTCGGGAAGTCGTCAAACAACGCCTGCGTGAAACCGATGGTCTCCGACCCAAGAAAGCTGGACATCATGAACAGCGTCAGCGCCACCGCAATCAGCTTCACACCAAACTGGATCGTCTGTTCCTGCATCTGCGTCAGTGCCTGCAGCAAGGACACCGCAAGACCAACCAGCGAAGCCACGATGATCGGCGGCAAAGACAACATCATCACAAGGATCATGGCCTCGGAAATGCGGTAGACGGCGTCTTCTGGTGACATAGGCTACTCCTCTCACATTTCCGGTTAAACGTAGGTCTTGATCAGACCAAGGATCAGGCGTGACCACCCATCAACAGCCACAAACAGGAACAGCTTGAACGGCAGCGAAATGGTCAGCGGCGACACCATCATCATGCCCATGGCGAGCAGGATGTTGGAGACCACAAGGTCAATCGCAAGGAACGGCAGATAAAGCAGAAAGCCAATCTCAAAGGCCTCCCGAAGCTGAGAAACCGTGTAAGCCGGCAGCAGGATCGCAATGCTATCCGCACTCATGCTGTCAGCAACTTCCGCAGGCCACAGCTGGCGGGAAGCTTCCAGAAAGAACGCCTTTTCCTTGCTGTCCGCATGCTTGGCCAAAAACTCTTCCAGCGGCCCTTTGGCGGCAACGAAGGTCGTCTTCATATCCTCCACCGTGGCGATGGAGTAATTCCCCTTCTCCAAAATCTCGAAGGTCTGGAGGAAGACCGGCAGCATGATGTAGCCAGACAGAATAATCGCCAGAGCATTCAACGCCATGTTCGGTGGAATCTGCTGCACACCCAGCGCGTTACGCACCAGCAGCAAGACCACTGAAAGCTTGATAAAGGACGTGGCAACAATGGCCAGAAACGGGACAAGGGCCACGACCACAAGTGCCAATATGAGCGTGAATGGATCAGACGTCATCAGCAAATCTCTGGTTGGGCACCTTCAAGGCGCCTCTGGTTTTCGTTGGCTTTGGCGTGACCTAAAGCAGCTTAAAGGCCTGCGCCCCGATCAGTTTTGGAAATGCGCAGCGCAACGCGCTCATCAATCTGCACCAGATGCCCCTTGGCAATCCGCTTGCCCGCAGCACGCACATAAACAGGCGTTTCTTCATTGAGTGCAGGCACATCAATGTTCACCAGCGTTCCAGCCGCCCAGCTCTCAAGCTCAGCAATGGAAATCTCACGCTCATCCACCTCAAAACGCACCGGTACGCTCATCTGGGAAAGATCTATGGACCCGATCTCTTCCGCGCCTGTTTCAGCAGCTTGCTCTGCGTTCATCTGTTCGGCTAACTCACTCATACCATTTACACTTTCAATTCGTTCGCAGCCCCATCCCTGCTCCACCAGCACCAGGTGATGACGGCTGAGCGGCCCGTCCACAGTGATGCGTTGCCCAAGCGCAGGCGCATCCAGAACGACAAGATCTCCGCTGCGCAAATTGGCAACATCCGCACTCGGCAAAGCCGCTTCGCAAAGGGTCAGGCTGATGGAGGTGTTCAGTTGCTCACGAACAGCGCGCCACGCAGGCTGAGCAGTCAGCGGCAAACCACCCAGCAAACTAGAAAGCGCATCCGGCCTCACACCAACTTTTGCCAGAACCGCAGGCCCACCAATCTCACCATACCGAACCGAGAACCAGCTCAGTTGCTCTAGCTCACCAACGGATAGCAGCGCAGAAACGGCTTGGAACGGCAGTTCGGCCTGAACCTTGGTAAAGTCCGCAGGCAGCTCATTGCGCAGGTTGGAAACAATGCCCTCAATCAGCGCATCACGCAGCCCGGCATCCAGCTCCAGAACATCCGCATAAGCCAGTGGTACACTCAGCTGAGCCTCAAACGGAAAATCTTCCAGAACAAGCACAGCAGTCGCGCCGGTATCCCCACGCAGCATGCAGCCTTGCGCAAAGGACGAAGGCGCCTCGCTCATCTGAAAGTTCAGCGTGTGGGTGCTCTCAATCGTGATATCCTGCTCCGCATAGCTGAGCGCAGCGTTCCAATAGTCAAGCGGATCTGTTTTAGTTTGATAATTCAATGTATTCATGACGTGGTGCTGTTCCCCGCAAAGATTGAGGAAAGTCCCATCATGGAAGAAGAACCGGCATCAACGCTCTCAATCTCCTGCTGTTCCAGTCGATCAAGAACACGGATTTTCCGGTCTGGAAAACGCTGCTGCAATGTGCTCATGAGCCCCTGCGCGGCAGCCTGAACCTCACCTGCAATCCGGTCACCAGTGACACGTTCCAAAACAACCGCAAGTCCACCTTGCGTAGACATCACCTTCAGACCAGCAAGACCAAAGCGGTTGGCATCAAGAGAGAGGCTCAAAACGCGCCCGTCACTCTTATCCGCCATGGCTTCCGCCCGCATGGCCTGCTCAATCTGGTTGGCAATCGCCGTCATCGCCTTATCAACGCGCGCTTCTGTCGAGGTCTGACGCACGGAGCTGAACAGCTCGGAAGGGTTGGAGACGGAAATAGTGCGGGCTTCAGCCGGATCAGACGCAGCCAGCAATCGCGCCTGGCTCAGGTCCAGCGGGTCAGTCTGCCCTTGCTGCGATCCTTCGCCCTCATCCTGCATAGCGTCTTTGGCGAGAACCGGAACGGATTTGCCCTCAGCAGTGCGCAACTGTTCCTGAAACAGGCTGACATCATGACGGTTAAGCCCGTCAGAGAACCTGTTACCCTGCTGCTTGCCGGACATTTTGCCATGCTCTCGCGGCTGCTTGCCACGGATACTTTCAAGATTTTGCTGCTGCTCAAGAGGCTGCGAACCCTGAGAAACCTTCATACTTCCACTTGCCTTCGCCCGGAAAACTGCTCCTCGATCTCCTGCTCCTCCGCAGCCTCCATCAAGGCATTGGCTTCACTCCGAAGATCATCCGCAACCTTTCCATACTTATCTTTGATGCGAAGTGCTTTTTGATACTCAAGGCGGGCGGCATCCGCATTTTTAAGTGCGCGATCATAAACATAGGCCGCGCGTTCCGCTGCGTCCTCCAGCTTTTTCACCGCATTTTCAAGGATCTGCGCCTGCTCTTTCACTTTGTCGAGATCATCGGTTGAGATGACCTTCTTGATGATTTCCTCGTAAAGCGCATCTTGCTTGGCAGGCAGCGCGGCGCGCTCATCCGCAGCCGTCTTGCGCTTCTGTTCCAGCTGCTCTTTGGCGCGCCGGACCTTCTCCAGCTCAGCATTCAGTTCACGCTGAGCCTTTTGCTCCTTAAGTGTCTTGACCAGATGTAGCTTTTTTATCTGGTTGATCACGCAACTGTGCTCTTCAGCTTGCCAAGGGCAACATCAAACCCATCAAACTCATCCGTGCGCTGCTGCAAGAACTCCTTGATCGGTTTGTTCTTGGCAATCGCCAGATCAGCCTCTGAATCCGCCCCCTTCTGATACTCACCAATCTGCACCAGCAGCTCAACTTCCTCATACTTTGCCAGCAAGGAGTTCACCTTGCCGGACATCTCGCGATGTTCAGGGGAAATCACTGCCGTCATCACACGGCTTTTGGAGTTCAGAATATCAATGGCCGGATAATGGTTGGCAGCAGCCAGCTTGCGCGAAAGCACGATGTGTCCATCCAGAATGGACCGCGTTTCATCAGAAACCGGCTCATTCATGTCATCGCCTTCCATCAGCACTGTATAGAACGCGGTAATTGAGCCCTTATCATTCATGCCAGCCCGCTCCATCAGGCGCGGCAGCGTGGCAAACACAGAGGGCGGAAAACCACGACGGGTTGGCGGCTCGCCAACAGCAAGACCGATCTCACGTTGAGCACGGGCAAAACGGGTCACAGAATCCATGAGCAGCAACACACGCTTGCCCTGATCGCGGAAGTACTCTGCAATCGAAGTCGCAACAAACGCCGCTTTAGATCGCTCCAGCGAACTCTTGTCTGACGTTGCTACTACAACAACAGACTTCTTCATGCCCTCAGGTCCAAGATCATGCTCAATGAACTCGCGCACCTCACGGCCACGTTCACCAATCAGCGCCAGCACGGTCACATCTACAGCTGCGCCCTTCACCAGCATCGCCATCAGCGTGGACTTACCGCCACCCGCCGACGCAAAGATGCCCATACGCTGGCCTTCACCAGTGGTGAGCATCCCATCAATGGCCCGCACACCCATTGGCAAAGGTTTGTCGATGATCTGACGCTGCATAGGATCTGGCGGATCCTGATTAACCGGATAATGGGTTTCCGGCACGAACTCCTGATCAACCCCATCAATGAAGTTGCCCATGCCATCCAGCACGCGGCCCAGCAGTCCCTCACCTACGGCAACAGTTTGCACATGCCCGGTTGGGCGCACCTCGGTATCAGGCCCAACACCATAAAGCTCACCAATTGGAGACAGCAGCGCTTCATCATCATGAAACCCAACCACTTCGGCCATGAGCCTGCGACCGGTTGAACGAGTGTAAAGCTCTGCAATCTCGCCAATTTCCACCTTGGGTACGACTGCATGGATGAGCGTACCCACCACTTTGCGCACCCGGCCAGTCAGCGGATAGGGCTCCACATCCGTTGACGCTTTAACCAATGCACGACCAAGCCCCGGCAACCGGGAGCTGATCTGCTTGCTGCGTTCTTCAACATGCTCTGCAGGTTCAATGATGGAGGCCATTATCCCTCCGCGAGCTTGTTGGAGGACACTTGGCCAGACGATGTTCTGCGCAGGATCTCTTCAATCTCTTCCAGCCGAACCTGCAAGTTGCCATCCACACGGCCAACAGGCGCATCCAGCGCGATATGCGCACCTTGAAGTTCACCATCCTCAACGATCTCAAGAAACTCAATCTGCTTGAAACCATCGGTGATCGCACGGGTCATCGCCGTAGCCTTGGCGTACATCTCCGGCGCCACATGCAAGCGAACACGCTTTTCAGCGCGCAAGGACTTCAGCATGCTGCGCGCCATCAAGCGCACACGCTCTGCATCATCAAACTCATCCAGCAAACGACGCAGCAGAGTAATAGTGACGGTGACAACATCGTGTTCCACCTCACGCAGGCGCGTATCCAGCAAAGCTTGCTCCGCTATAATACGTTCACACGCCTCCGACTGCGCTTTGCGAACGCCGTCTTCGTATCCCTGCTTTTTCTGCTCTTCATAAACACACGTCGCATCCTGCAGAATTTCCTCTGCCCTGCGCTGCGCTGTTGCGATGATCTGATCAGCCGTTTCAACAGAAGCGAACTCAGCTTCCTTGATAATGTGAGTGCCTGGCGTCAGCTGAGCGCCCAGCTCTTTCAGTCTATAAATGCTCGCCATTGTGGCAATCTCCGACGTAAATACTGGACAAAATGCTCTTGCTGCTCTGCTCGCATCACCTGCAAGCGAGCGCTGAGTTTCTCGTTAAGCTCATTGGAAAAACGTAGGCGCACCAACGGCTCAAGCTTCTCATCAACCGCACTGACAAAAGCCAGGATACCTTCAGCACCAATCAAAGTGAGAGCCTGCAAAGCCTCCTCATCACTGCCGCTACACAGCTGATCAAACGCATCATCTTCTTCAGCCGAATATCCAAGAGTGCCGAAGAAAAACGCCACATCACGGATGGCGATATCAAACACATCCTCACCGAACAGAGCTTCCATCCGTTGGCAATGGCTCTTGAGCACAAGACGCCCTATCATGTCATGCACGCGGGCAATCGCGATGATGCGCAGCACGCCGCCAAAATCCTCAGCTCCCAGACTACACAGCATCAATGCCAGTCGCGCCTGATCAGAAACCGAAAGCTTGTCAGTTGCAGCAATATCAACAGCAAGGCCGTTGAGCCCAAGCAAACGTGATACATGTGTGTTTAAGGGGCGGCGGAAATCATCATGCCCGGAAAGGCCACGCAACACGCCAAGCTCCAATCCGGTTGCAGCCAGATGGTCATCATGCGCAAAGGCGAGAGGGTTCAGCAAAGATGCAGCAAGTCTGGCCTGTAAAGGCCAGACTGCAGAGTGATGTGGAGTACCCGTCATCATGCCCTACCCTGCACTAAGCAAGTTCTTCAGGCAGAAGCTCGTCGTCTTCTCCACCTTTGGCTTTTTTACCGCCAGAGCTAAACTGCTTGAACAGCAGGAAGCCAACGCCACCAATCAGCAGCAGCAGCACAACACCAACCCCGCCAAGGATCTGCCAGAAGACACCGGCATCATCACGGGCAATGCGCAGTCCAGGAAGCACAGCTTCATACTCTTGTGCAGTACGCTGAGAAACAGGCTTCAACTCACGAGCTGGTACAAGCGCAACCGAGACACTGGCGTACTCAACGCCCTCAATCGCATTGCTGACCAGACGCTTGATCTGCGGGATCAGAAATTCGATATCAAATTCAGGACGATGCTTGATGAAGATCGCAGCAGAAGACGGCTTCACCTCTTCACCCAGATCTGCCTTTTCCGGCAAAACGATGTGAACACGCGCAGAAACGATACCGTCAATCTCGGTAATGGTCTCCGAAACTTCCTCACTCAGCGCATAGATAAAGCGAATGCGCTCCTCAAATGGGGAGGAAATAATGCCAGACTTTTGGAAGACCTGACCCAGCGTATCACGCGCACGCTTTGGCAACCCGTTTGCATTCAGGATTGTGACCGCACGCTGAATATCGTCGTCATCCACCTGCAGGGTCACGAGCCCGTCACCCAGACCAACTTTCTGAGCAGACACACCATTTTCCAAAAGCAGGCTCAGCATGGTGTTTGCTTCCTGTTCGGACAAGTTGGTGTACAGATCCGTGTTGCAGGCGGCCAAACCAATCACCATGCCTACAATTGTAATAAAACGCCGAATATTCATTTAGACTTTCACTATACCTATTGAATGCGCAGTCTTAATCAACGCATCAAAGCGTCCATACCTTGCGTGGTTTTGCCCGCAATCTTCGAGCTCACATCAACCAGCAAAGAATAGTTCGCCACTTCAATCTGCATGTTGATCAGCTTGTCGAACTGGCTGAGCTGCCCACCTTCAGAAATCGCATTGATGCTGTCGCTGGTCTCAGCAAAAACACCCCTCACCTTGGCAAGGCCATCAATGAGGAAGTTGCTGTCCGTTGGATTGACAGAAGCAACCTGAGTAGGCGCCTGAACCGCAGCCACGTTTTGCGCTGCGTTCACCTGATCCACACCACCAATAACCACATTGCCATTGACGATCTGGCCTGAAACCGGCGCTTGCACACCACCAGCAGCACTCAGCGCTGTCTGAAACTGATCTTCAAGACCCGTCACGTCGCCCGCTGCTGCGGCGCCAGTCGATCCTGCCCCACCCTGCAGCGCCTGCTGCAGCTGAGAGGTGAGTGAACTGTCCAAAAATGTTGTCATGAATGCTCCTCACTGTTTGCTGAAACTCGTTTCGCCTGAGGTCAACGCTTCTTAGCGGACCATCATCGCACTGACAGGATTGGCAAGCTCATCCCTGGAGGAAAGCGCCTGAGCCGCGATCTCCGCACACGGCGTGCCCGCAGCCATCTCGCAAACTTCACTCAGGATTTCGCAGGCCGTATCAATCTCGCCCTTCCGCAACAGCGCAAGACCGCGATACGTCTGGATCGTGTCAGTTGGCGGCGCATTTTCAAGGCAAGCAAGCGCCTCATCAACATTGCCACGCGTCATAGCAGCAAGGCTACGACCCAAGGGACCAGCCTCCTGATCAGGGCGCATCACCTGAAACGCCTTGAAGATGGAGTCAGCATGCTCGGCAAGACCATAGGAGACAGCGATAAAGCCCAGCTCTGCCAGCATCTTGACGGTTTCACTATCAAAATCTTCTGCGTTCATTCCACCCTCATTCCAAAGCCTGCATGCGACTTGCTCCAATCATTAAGCAAGCCGCATACGAATTCTTGTTCTCAGTCGACCAAGCAGGTCTCCCTACTCAAACCTAACGATTTTCCCAACGCGCACCCTTATGGGCCGGCACTGGCGGAGGAGTTTCCCCTAAAGGTGTTCCATCCCTCGAGATGTTCCCATAAATCGGCTGATCATCACCAAGAAGCACATCAGGATAATCGCCGCTGTTCTCTACAGCACTCTCTGCCTCTGAATTTGCGTAGAGAGGTTCATTGTTCACAGTGCCACCGGTCTCCAACCTCGCGTAGGTTGGATCAAGCAGGAAGCTCCCCGGCTCAGCCAACTGCCCATTGTTATGGTCCAATCTGCTGTAAGGGTTCTCATTCTCAATGACCTGGCGATCAATATCAGCCAGCACCCGTGCGGCTTCCTTACGCTCATTTGCTTCTGCAGCACGTTGCTGATTTGGCGTGAAATGCCGAAGGATCGGAGCACCTTCTTTATCGCCGCCGCGCTTGTTAACTTCTGCGTACAGTTGCTGACCAAGTTCTGGCGTATTCTGCTCACCTTCAGAACGAACAGACGCCCCCTCTTTGCCGCCCGGCAGCTCTGAATATGCCAAGCCGTAAATAGAGTTCGGCAGAACCACTGCACCGTCCCTATCAATGAAGCGGCCACCTGTTGGGTTGATAGACACCTCTTCGTAGGCAGCGTCAGACAAAGCTTCATTCACCAGCTCATTGATTGTGGTGCCAAGCTCCTTCAGCGCACCAAAACGCACGTCATTGTCATGAAATGTCGGATTTTTCTGAATACGCTCAAACGCAGCACTAAGAACCTCATCAGTCTTTGCCTGATGGTTTTGAACGCCACCCTGTTGTAAGCCCGCCGAAATTTCATTCTTCGCCAGCTGGGTAAACACAGGCCAGTTGTTCAGCTTCTTATCGTGAGTTTGCAACGCATTGCCAAACAGCTTACCGCCTGTTAGCTTCGCGACAGATGCTTTGGAAACCTTACTGTTTCCATCCTTTGTATCTGCCTGATAAATCGTTTCACCGCCTTCGGTCCTTTGACCTCCAATACGAACCTGCGCATTATCTTTAACAAAATCTTTGTTGGCTTGATGATCGATACGATCCAAAACAGCTGACAAGTGATCTGTGCTGGAAAAGCTAACTCCGGTCATGATTGCCTCGCCTTCCTTTTAGCCTCAAACGGCTAGTGATTTGATATCTCTTGAGTTTAGAATGCACGCTTAAGGCGATGAGGTGAGTGCCGTTGATTACAGGCAGAAGAGATTCTTTCAAAAAAAAAGCAAAACACGAATTGGTTATTCTTCGTGATCTCAATGACTTAAGCTCAGATATCAAACAGCACAAAGGCCGGTCCGTTCAGAACCGGCCTTGCTGACACAGCATGATTTCCGCTCAAGATCTAAGCAACCGCCATCTGACGAGCAATCGCTCGCATCTCCAGCTCATCCCAGGCCTTCATCTGTTCTTTGAAGCTTCGCATCTGATCATTGGATGCCGAGATACTCCCCCGATCTGCCGACCCGAACGCTTTGAGCATGATCTCTGCCAGAACCTCTTCCGCAGTCTCGTCCTGAACACAGCCACTGGTCCGGGCCAGATAAATGAGCCCCAGCTCAATCGTCTCTTCCGCAACATCAAACATCTTTGTGGCAATAGAAAAGACCGGTGCCGGTGGCAGCACATCTTTGACGATGTCATTGATGCGCGTCAGTTCACCAAAACTCAAAGGCACATCTGATGGATCTCCTTCACCAAACAGCTCTTTGAGGATCAGCTCCCTGTACTCCACAACATCACAGTCATGCGCTTTGATCTGGTTTTCAATCAACACCACAAAATCGAACCAGCTACCAGCATCCTCAAGATCAAGCTTTTGCTGCTCAAGTGCTTCAATTTTGCGGGTCACAAATGAGCCTTTAAGCCCAAGCTTCCAAAGCGGAGTGAACCAACTGAATGTACGTGGTTTCACCAGCTTGGTTTGAAAGACAAGCTCATCCTCACTGCGGGCACGTGCCTTCTTCAGCGGTGGGATAAGCAGATCGGACTTCTTGATTTTCAGATTCAACTCACTGCTGAGAAGTCCACTCAGCAAGTCGTCCAGTGTTGGCCTTGATGGAAGAACAAGGTCAATCATAAAGCATCATTCCAGTTGTTTTTGTTATTGAGTAGGTGCGGTTTGTGAGCTGCTCACAGTGCGAACCGCATGCGCATTTTTGCTTTGATATGCCCGGTCAAAAGCATGCACTTTCACCCGGCGCTCAGCACGTTTTTCTTCCTCGCTCTGGCGCTCCAGAGCATCTTCTTCAGCACCAGCAAACGGATCCTCAACCTGCACTTCCATGCCGCCTTCGCTTGCAGGATCACTCTCCTCTCCAAGCGGAGTGATCTTGGCAGCTTTGGTTTTCAGCTTGTCGCGGCTGTAGGCTTTGTCCCGCACCGCCTCATCCTCATCAGAACCACCCGTCTCGACCTCGCCCTTCTCATCAAGAAGGTCACGGGATTGCTGTAGGGAAAGCTCTGATGCAGCAGCTTCATTCATGCTGTTGAAGACAGCCTCATAAGTCGGCTGCTCCTCATGCGGCATTTCAGGTTGAGAACCATCCATCGGATGAACCTCATCACCATGGCCCTGATCACCAGTTGGCTGCACAGTGTCGTCCAGCGAAGGACGTGTATCCAGATAGTCATCCAGGTCCCGCTTTCCCACGCCAGCATACGCAAAGCGGAAATTGTCATCGCTGACATACCGCATTTGGTCCCCGGCAAGCTGAAAACCGAGAGATGACATCAACAACGCACTGGAAACACCAACGGTTGCCTTCGGCTCCTCTTTGATTGACTGCGGCAAGGACACCACAGAGCTCTGGCCTTTGAGGTAAGAACTCAGATTCCTCAACGAAGAAAACTTCAGACCTCTTGGATCGCTCTTTTCTTCCTCATAGACAAACTGAGAAATATAGCTGATGGCCTCCTCAAAACGATCCTGCCGCTGCTCACGCGCATGCTCATAAAGGCTCTGCGCCGCTTCATTCCGGAGCAGCTGATAGAACACATTCCAGTTGGAGACCTTTTGCTCAGGCCTTTCAGCTTTGTTCTGCAAAAACCGGGTGTGCCGCGTCACCGCGCGGCAAAGGCCAAGCACCTTTTCGCTCAAGCCATCTTTATTGTCCTGAGACACAGTTGCCTTGTAGAGCACCTCACCATTCTTGCTGGCGCTCTTGGTCAGGCTCACCCGCGCATCCTGAACCGATTTGCCGGAAATCGCAGCTTCAAGACGCGCAATAACGTTGGTGTAACGATCATTTTGAGAAAAGAGAATTTCTGTCATGGTGGCCCGCCCGGTACAGGCAATCGCCTCTGACCCTCCTCGGTATCAGATGAATGGCGTTGCCTTATGTTTTGAAAAGGAAATTGCGGCCCGATGGGGATGGGCCGACACGCTTAAAGGCTGATCAGTGTTGCTGGTTCAAATGTGTCCTGAGACAGATCATCAGATGAGGCTTCAGCCTGAGCACCCATCTCACGCACGATCTTCAGCCAACCAGCGGAAACATCAGCAAACGCCAGCACAAACTTGGCCAGCTTTTCAGCATCCCAGGCCACAGCCCGCAGATCGTTATGCATCACGAGAGCATCATTTTCGATGAGAACCAGACGCATCCCGCCTGACTGGAAGCTTTGAGTATTGTAGACGAGAACAAGCTCAAGAATACGGTCTCGTTGAACTGGTGTCAGCTCGCACAGACAGGCAGAAACACAGATGCGATCACTGTCCGGAACGAGTTTGAATTTCAGAGAAAAAGCATCCAGATCAACAATACGAATAGATTGATCCTGTTCATCTTCTTTTGGCTCAACACCTAATATCTGACATGCATCACTGAGCAATTTCTCGAGCATGATGGGACTCCGCTTCCTTACTTTCTTAGCCATGACATTGCCAGAAAGCGGAGCAACCTAAAGTGTCAAACGATACAGTTTGAGTAAGATACAATCGCAATTAGCATTTATTTTTCCGCCGGTTATGGAAGCACTTACAAGCGCGCGAAAATGAATTTCCCTCACCTGTCTGCAACTTAAAAAAGAAATCCCCCAGAACGCAGAAGCACTCCGGGGGATAGGTGTTGCAGCTGTCGCTAACCTTAGAAAGCTGAAAGCTCGCGGCGCAGTTTCTGCGTAATGTTCTGCAGCTCAGACTGCTTGCGAACAACACGCGGTGTGATCATCACCAGCAGTTCCGTCCGCCGTGTATCGTTTGTAGTGTTCTCTTTGAACAACTCACCAAACACTGGGATCTTACGCAGGATCGGCACACCAGACTCACCATTTTCTTTACGTTCCTGAATGAGGCCGCCCAGCAAAATGGTACGGCCGGATTCAACCACGATGTCCGAGTTGATGGTACGTGTTGCAATCGTTGGCGTCAGCGAACCTTCTTCGGTCTTGTTCTGTACAACGTTACTCACCTCCTGCTGGATCTGCAGCAGAACGGAGTTGTTGGAACGAATATTCGGCTCAACCTGCAAAACAATACCAGTGTCTTTCACGTCCACTTCATTGGTCACAGTCACATTACCATCATTGCTGGAAGACTGACTGCGGGACGCAAACGGCACCTGATCACCAATCACAAGACGCGCCTTACGACCATCCAGAACAGTCAGGTAAGGAGAAGAGATCACCTTAACTTTCGTAATGTTCTGCAGTGCCTTCAACACCACATCAACACCAACAGTGTTCAGAGAAAGCGCTCCACCAGCCGCTTTGGTTGGACGAGACGCACCATCGGCCACAGCACCAATGCCACCTGCAAAGTTGCCCTTGGCCAGATACCACTGCACACCGTAGGACAGGTTATCGTTGATGTTCACTTCCGCGATGGTCGCTTCAATCACCACCTGAGACAGCGGCAAATCAAGCGCCTGCACCACATCCCGGATGTGCTTGAACTCTTTATAGGTAGAGTTCACCAGCAAAGCATTGTTACGGCTGTCAGCCACGATGCCGACTTTACTGCCCACTGCAACGCGATTGCTAGGAGCATCAGTCAGACCATCAAACAGCTTATTTGCATTACTGAAACGATTGCTGATGGAATCCTCTGCTGGCCCGACAGACTCACCATTTGCTGAAACCGGGAACTTACGTGCAGAAGAACCATTCCCACGAGAAGCCTGCTGACGCTGCTCTACTGGCGGCGCTGCAACACCACTACCGCCCTCACCTTCAAGGATCTGCGTCAGCTGTGTCGCAATCTCATTTGCAGGCAGGTACTTCAGAGTGATGATACGAACCTTCGGAGTATCCAGCAGGTTGTAGTCAACTTCCTTCGTAATCCGGCGCACACGCTGCAACATCTCACGGCTCTGCACCGCGACTAACAATGACTGCTGCGTTTCCAGCGGAATGATCGTCAGCGGTGAGGTCAGCTGATTAGGATAAAGCTGCTGGAACAGAGTGGTAATCTGCTTCGCCACCTGGCTCGCAGAGCTCTGCTGCAGACGCAACACAGAAACAATCGTCTTGTCATTGTCACGGTTGTAAAGGCTGTTCACCAGCTCCTCAGCCGCTCCAATATCTTCCGGACGAGCGCGAATAGCGATCTTGTTGGACCCTTCCACAGCAACAGCAGAGGCACCAGCTGGCAGAATAGCCTGCAAAACCTTCGCTGCATCATCAGAGGATGCAGAACGGACAGGCAGAATGCGCAGCTTCAGATCACCAGCAGAACCAACACCGGAAAACTGCTCAATCGCCTGGATGGTCTCAGGACGACCAATATGGAAGATCTGGTCAATCAGCTTTAGAATGTAACCATTACGTCCAAGCAGGACACGCACCAAAGACAACATCTGATCTTTGGCGATAGGATTTTCTGTCTGGAAAGTAACCGTGCCTTCCAGCGGCTCATCAATCACATAGTTGACCTGAAGAATGCCACCCAGCGTCTGCTGAATGAAATACTCCAGCGATTCACCGCGGAAGTTCAGGCGCACCACATCAGAGGTTGCCTTGGCATCACTGGCCTGAGCAACACGGATCTCTTGACGGTTGGTACTGTTAAGACGAGCATCAGCCAGCAGAACCTTGGCTTCTTCATCATTGAAGTAGAACGCCGTACCCGGTCTGCCCTGCGCCGCATTTTCACTGTTCACCCAGCGGGTGTTGATCGAACGGCCCAGAGTGCCGCGTGAGTGAGATGCCAGTCGCGGTTGGCCTGAAAGGGCAAGATGAACATCACGCTGGTTCTCTTCTGAGAAGAAGTATTGCAGCTGTTCTGTAAGCCCCGCTGGCGGAGCTGTGTCTTCCCATTCCTGATCAGCCGGCTGGGTCGTTGTACAGCCCAGCAGGATCACGGAAATTGAAAATACGCCTGCTGTCTTGCGCAGCATTGAACTTAGTTTAGCACCAATCATTTCAAACCTATGCGTTCAGCACATGCGCCCAACACGAACCCCGGGGCTAAACGAACCCGGGGCAATCGCACCTGTGCTGCCCGAACTTTCTTCGATTAAGTTAGACGCGGCCGTTATCCAAAAGCAGCTGAACTCTGCCAGCAGCGTCTGATGCATCCTGACCACCCACTGACTGCTCTGCCACAGAAAGCGATTTGGAGATGGAATTGGATACAAAGCCAACCAGACGCAGCGCATATTCCGCTTCAAGAAGGGTCATGAGTGCCTTCTCGTCTTTCACGCGTTCATCAGCCAGCTCACGCACTTCTTTGCGCAGCTCTTCAATGATGGTGTGGCGCTGATCAAACTCAGGCTTGGCTGCATTGAGCTTAGTCGCTGCATCCGTCAAAACGCCTTCCAGAGTAGATTGACCGCTCTCATCCATCTCGCCAGTCTTTGGTGCACCAGCCATCTCTTCAAGCGCAGTGCGCAGCAAGGACTGCACGGCATCACTCTCGCTGAGGTCTTCCAGCTTCACGTCAAGCTGCGCAACAGTGTCAGCAATCGCTGTTTCCACTTCGCCGATGGATGTGTTGATCTGCGCAATCTCACCATTCAGACGTGCAACCTCTTTCGGATCCTGAATCAGTTCGCTGTCTGGGTCATCAGGGTCGCTCGGCACAGTCGCTGGCAGGTTCGCCAACTCGTCCTGCTTGGAGGCAAGGCTAGTTTGCAGATCAGACAACTGACCTTCCTGTTCCTGCTGTTGCAGATCCAGCGCCTCAATGTCGGCAGCAATATCTTCCTGCAGCGCCAGCGATTGCAGCAGTTCAGTGCGTGCAGAGCGAACCTTTTCAGATTGCCCAATCAGGTTTTGCTCTTTCAAAGAAGTCTGAATTTCTTCAAAGCGCGCAACGACCTGCCCTACGAGCACTTCAAGGTTTGCTGTGTCTGGCGGGGGCTGCAAACCAAACGCTGCTGAAACGCCAACTGAAAGGAGCTGACTGGCAGACGGAATAGCTTCAACACTCTTGGCCGCCACCGGACGATCAAGCTGGATATTGCCATCTATTGCGTTGGATGCAGGTGTAGAACCAATCGATGATACTGCAGTCATGTCAGACTCCTTGAATTATCTCCACCTATATGTCGCAGATAACCCAGCGGTCATGTTGTGCCTTAAAACACAGAGCCCGCCCTCTAATGGACATTATTGGGGTAATTACGGAGTGAAATAATCGTTACTGTCATGTGTGTGCTGAACGTACAACACCTGCAGCATCCAACTGATGCAAAACAAAGAATAAGATCGGCTACAGATCAAAGGAACAACTTCCCCTTAGATGATCAGGTCACACCGGCCCATCATCTCCAGTGGTCGCATCCTGCTTCGCAAGCGCCGCTCTCAGGGCTGACAAAACACCATCCGTGAGCAACATGAAAGCATAGGCATACCCAGGTCGCCGCTTGTGCTCACTCAACCTTGGCAACTGCGTGTATAGCCGTTGCAGCAGGTGATACCGGTTTTCAATCTGTGCAATCAGTTCATGAAGGTCAGTCGGAGAGGAAGACCCGACCGAAAACGCCTCCAAGCCAACCCGCGTTTCATCCGAGAACGTCAGGCTCGGTTTTTCATAGGCAAACCAACGGGATAAATCAAACTGCGCGCTGTATTTCAGATAAAGATGTTCAGCATCCCGCAAACGATTGACCGTCTGGACAGCCCGCTGAGAATACTCAAAACTATGATCTTTGGGCAGTACTCTGGTGCGCGCCAGCTCAGTGCCATATTGCAGCGCCAACTGCCGCTCGACCGACATGCTACCCGAACCGCGCGGCTTCACAGCCTCAATCCTGCGCGCAGATTTCAGCAAGCCCGCAGTAAATGACAGATCCCGATACAGGATCCCGATATCGCCGGAAATCTTGGAATATTTCTCTGCCTGCGCAGGAGCTGTCAGCTCAACAATCCCGTTCTCATCCTCACCCAGCTCATAGGGCAGATGCAGATATCCAGAGGTTGCGATCATGACGCATCGCTGTCGCGCACCGCGGCTTTCTTCTGCGCCTCCAGCGCGTAGGCAAGGCGCTTGGAATAGTCGATCAGGCTAGGCACAGGCCGCGTCTTCATCAGTTTATAGAAGCGCACCAACTCAGAGGTCGCCTCATCCAGCTTGCGGGACCATAACCAATGCTCGGCCAACCGCAGAGCAACAGCGGGATTGGCCTCATCAACCTGCTTTGCCTGACGAAGCGAGGTCTCAACCTCATCACCACCCAGCGGCCAACTCGAATGACTCAAAGCCAATCCCAGCCAGTACTCAGCATTCTTAGGATTGAGCAAGCAAAGTACCTTGAACTGCTCTTCAGCAGAAGCCTTCTGCTGCAAATGCAAGGCTTGATACGCAAACTGGTAAAGTACCTTCTCCAGCTTACCATCTGCGTTGAGAGCTGCCGAAAGCCCCTGCCCTGAGCGCAGAGCATCAAGCACAGCACGTGCGCTTACATCGCCGCCGCCAAGCGCTCGGAAGACCGCATCAAGATCAACCTCAACATCGGCTGGCAGCTCGTCAGAAGCCGGAGCATTTTGTGTAGCAGGTGCTTGTGACATCGTTTGTCCCCGGCCTCAGATTTTTATGAAAATATCAGCGCAAAGACGCTAGGCGTTGTTCAGACCAGACAGCAGCTTCTGCGCCGCCTGATGGATCTCAGCATCCTTACGTTCCAGAGCGTACTTCAGAGTATCTTCCAGATCTTCTTTCGCCTCAGTGATATGACCGAGAGCAAGACAGGCAACGCCAGAGAAGTAGTATGGACGCGGATTGGTCGGATCGAGCACCATAGCAGCAGAGGCTGCCTGAACTGCCAGCGTGTACTGCTGCAGCTGCACCGCGCAGTTTGCCAGACCAAGCTGAACATCAACGTTGATCGGCTCAAGCAAAACCAGACCAGTGTAGATCTCAAGAGCCTTCTCTGTTCGGCCTGTATCCATCAATCCCTTGGCCATCACCAGCCCCGGATTGATATCGTCTTTTGTCAGCCCCAAACTCCGGCCAATCGCGCCCTTTGCAATTGCCTTAATGTCTTCTTCTGGAGATTTGCCCAGTTCTGGAACAAGCTCAGTCATAACGTGCCTCTTTGCGGCTCTAAAATTAGTTTGATTTGAAGGATATCGGCGAGCTTAAAGGTGAAACACCATAGCGCCATCCAGCTCATCAGAGAGCGTCGTCTGCCCCGCGCCCAACAAAGGATTGCTGGCATACCCACCTGCATCTGCTGAAACCAGCGGCTGATAAAGACTCACAACCGACAGCAACTCTTCAACCAGCACTGTCAACTTGTCCAAATCCGTGTAGCCACGGCAGCTCACGGAAAGCACCAGTTCCTCTGCGCCTTCGCTCGTCTTGCGCAGGTTTGCCAGACACCGGAATTGAGAAAGACAAGCCAGATTGAGATGCAGGATCTCTTCGATCTGCCGGTTTCGCGTTCCAACCGTTTCACTCAGCACACCAATCACAGTGGTGACATCTATGCCCCCGCCATCAAGCGCGTCTGAAAACACAAGTTGAACCCCGTCAACATTCATTGAAGCGGTGTTCTGCTCGGAGAATATCGGAGCACCCAACCCCAGCTTTCGCCAGAGCTTATCCAAGCACCCTGAGTAGTTTATGGCGAACACGAGCAATCCTCTCTGAGATGCGCAAGATCAGCAGCCAATCAGCAAACGCAGAAAAACAGGTGTGCGTTGAGGGTAATAAACGCACACCTGCTTTTTCGGCTTAACCGCGAGTAATCGCAGCCGCCCGTTCGTTTTCGATTTCCCGGGATTCTTTCAGGAACTGAATGATCGCACGGATGATGTCATCCAGAGCTTTCTGGATGGATTCAGCCTGATCATTCTCCTTACGAACCTCTTCTGCCGCAGCAGCCAGTTCCTGAGAAATCGCTTCATCTTCTTTTGCATTCGCCTGAGTAAACGCACTCGCAGCCTGCGAAGTCGTGTTACCCAGAGTGTTCGCAACACCACCGATTGTGGCGATGGACTGTGCACGGGAACCAGATGCACTTGCAACAGCATCAAAGCCTTTTGCCTGAGAGCGGAAGTCACCTGCACGCTGAGAGTAGAAGTCACCCAGCTTGCCGCCTTTACCAGGCGCAACATCCGCAGCTTTGGCATCCATCTTCGCTGCCTGCGAGTTCGCATTGGCTGAGTTCTTTGCAGCACCCAGACCTTTAGCAGCACTACCAATCGCAACAGCAGACATCACGATGGAAACAGCGGAAGAAACAACAGTCACAACAAGACTGATGATCGCACCCGTACGGGTCTCTTCAGCTGCATCACGGCTTTTGCCAGCCTGTGCATGCATCTGCGTCTTCACGGTTTCACGCGCAATCAGACGAGACTCAAGCTCATTGTTACGCTGGTTGATGGCTGACTTGAACAGCGCCTGAGCAATCAGACGGGACAGATTACCAGTGCTGTCGATCTTATCCAAAGAACCGATTGCAACAGTCGCAGCTTCCAAACGCCCCAGAACTTCATCAGTGGTCGCCTGATCAAAATCTGCACTTGCAGCAAACTGCGGCAAGGAGACGAGAGACAGGAAAGTACCGTGATGCTCTGGAGGCAAAGTTGCCAGACGCGCTTCTATGCTTTTCTGAAACTTAGTTGCACGCTCTTCAGAAACAGCAAGTTTGCCGTCCTGAAAGAAACTGGGCGGCAGATAGTCACGATTGTAATTAGTACCTACAGTTGCGTTCATAAATACCTCCTCTTAACCTGCAAACTTGGTTCTGCTCAGCGTGTCAGCACGCTCATTCATGGAGCTCACTGTTCCATCCAGCGCATCTGCAAACTGCTCACCAGCCTTCGTCAGAATTGCCAGCAACTGGTCAATGATCTGACTGAGCAACTGGATGAATGCATCAAGATCTGCGGCATCTGCCTGCAGCTCTTTCGCCTGCGCAGCATCCTGACTTGCGGTGTAAGAAACCGCACCAGCTGCGATGGAACCAGCACTACTACCGATCTGAATGATCGCGGAGGTGATGGAAGAGATCGCCTGGATCATCGCACCAACACTGCCTGCCTGTGCACCAGGAATGAAGAAGGACGCAGCAGCCATAACGATACCAACAACGGCACCAACCACCTTCATCGCAATGTCCACCTTCATGATGGTATCTTCATCAGCTCCGGCGGCGGCAGCTATGTGCCCGGCGATACTTCGTCCCGTGGCCGCTTGCACCGTGGCATCAATGGCCATAGCAAGCTGCACCACCCCGGCAGCAATCATAAACGCCCCGACAACCTGAAGCCCTGGAATAACCGCCAGAATACTACCCGCCACAATGGAAATCGCCGCAGCAATCCACTGGAACGCCAGAGAGATCTTCTGCCAGATGCTGAGACCCTTCTGCTTCTTCTCAGCTTCTTCCTGCTTACGGATGGATTCTTCGAGCTTGATCGCCTTATCCTGCAAAGCACCTTTCTGCTTCGCCTGAGTGAGGTTCACCTTATTCTTCTCAACCGCTTCCTGGGTGCCCTGCATTTTGTCCAGAACGGACGCAACAAGCACTTCAATATCCTGGAAGCTGGAAGTCGTCAGAGGTGTGTCAGAACCAACCTGAGTGAGGCTGTTTGAAAGACGCGTAATGTGCTGCGCAAACGCAATGGTCGCAATCATTGGCGTACCACCAACAGACGCCAGTGCACCCGGACCAACTTTACCCGCACCTTTTACATCACCAGCCTTGCCGGTCATCTCAGAGGTCGTATCAAAAATATCGCCCAGACTGTTGCTGTTCAGACCCAGGCCCAGACCTTTAGGAAGCTCCATATCTATTCTCCATACTTAAATTATTGGGATAAAAGCTAATGTCAGACCAGCTTCTGGCGCGCGCTCTTCATCATGGTTTGCGCATACTTTTTGTCATCGTAATTTTTGACAGGGTCATCAAACATACGCAGCGCAGCCTCAAAAGCATCACCAGCTTCTTGATACTCTTTCGCAGCCATCAGGCACTCACCAAGACGCAGGTAACCCTGAGGGTTCGTTGCATCCATGCTGATGAAGTGCAGATAGAGCTTCACAGCCATGCGAACATCGCCCTGAATCTGATAGGTCATTGCAAGGCCATAGGTGTACTGCTCTTCCATCGGCGCGATCTGCACCAGCATGATGAACAGTGACTTCGCCTTCTCGACCTGACCGACAGAGATATTGCGGCGCGCCATTTCATAAACAGCACCAAGCTCCTCCTTGGAGAGATCAAGCATCTCAGAGATGGAAACACCCTGCTTCAGCAACTGGTAAAATTGCTCATCTTTGAAGCCCAGTGAATCAACATGCTCGATGAGCGGCTCAGCGATCTCTTTAATCGTTTCGACAAAGAGTTCCGGTGATTGTTTAGGCATATCCAGAAGTGACATGGCGCTCTTTCTTTATCTCTGACTAATTCAGCATTTAAGAAAACAATAGAGCGCAATCAGAAGGTGTTCTGTGCCAAACAGAACACAAGAATAGGCAATACACATTGTGCAGTGATTTTTTATGCGTCACGAATATGTGAGCGAAGACAACACACTGCCGAACCACAGTTCGCAACAGCGCATTTCAATCAAAAAGAGAGGAACTCTGCCCCCTCCTTGATCTCAACCCAATTTTATTGAGAGAGTTTTTGCCGTCGATTGCCCAAATAGATGTCAATTGCATCCTTGGCTTTGTCAGCATCATGGAGCGTGTAAAGACAGCGCGCCCGAATATAGTGGCGCATGGATTGCTCATCGGAGCGTGTATACTTTCCAAACTGCTCAAGCGGATCCAACAGGTCCAGCTCACGCAAACTTTCAAGCGCCAGATCAAACCGATTGAGCAAGAAGAGAAGGATGGTGCGAGCAAGTAAAACCTCTTTGGAATCATCCTCCATCACCATCATGCCCTGCACCATGGTCAAAGCTTCTGCATACTTGCAGTTCTGCGTCATGATGTAGACGCTCAAGAGCAGAAAATCTCGCTGCCGACTGTTAAGAGCTGCCATAACCTCTACCCCTGCAACAACATGGCGAGCGCAGCTTGCAAATCTTCATCAAGCAGAACATCACCCATCAGCAGATCAGCGACACTTTTAAGGATGCGCTTTCTTTCCCCCTGTTCCCGCAGAGCAGCAGCAGCAAACAGGCGCTGAAGCTCCTTGCGCATTTCACTCAGCTCAGTCGGAAGAAGAATGTCTGTCTCTGACAGATCCGGCAACAACAGGGCCGGCAACCGCTCATCCAAAGTTGGACGATGAAGCACTTCATGCAAAGGCCGGACTTCAGGTAAGAATACGGGAGCAAGCTTCTTGCCCTCAGGCAACTGAACCTGATCTTCAACCTTCCAGTTGGAGACCTCGTTCACCCCAATTGTAATTGATGCAACCCGCATTCCGAATTCCGTGTTCAGTTAAAGCAAAAGGCAGCCCTGACCACGATAGCCAGAACCGCCAACTCTATAAATGTATCCTAGGAGAAGCCGCGTGCGATCTGAATGTTCAGGTCAAAGCTACGACGCACTGTACCTGTCGCCTGCTCATAAGAACGGTTCTGTTCACGATTATCCTGGTTGATATCGTTGGTCAGCAGCTGCGGATTCAACAAAGTCACCGCATCACTCAACTGCGTAGAAAACCGCTCCCACTGCGTTCGCTTGAACTTGTTCTTATTACCACTACCACTGGGACTATTACTCAGGATGTCGTGAGTTGGCCGAGTGATGTTATACTCTTTTTCAACGGGATGCGGGCCAGATGACGCCCAATC
The DNA here is from genome assembly GCF_057774105.1 of Pseudovibrio sp. SCP20. Taxonomy (NCBI): domain Bacteria; kingdom Pseudomonadati; phylum Pseudomonadota; class Alphaproteobacteria; order Hyphomicrobiales; family Stappiaceae; genus Pseudovibrio; species Pseudovibrio sp. SCP20. Next base: position 1,858,809 of record NZ_JBYMDH010000001.1, read on the forward strand.
TTCAAACATTAAAACGACGGCCGTTGTATAGCTACTGGACGAACCCAGATTCTCCTGAAGATTCCAGGTTTCCTTATCCGCATCCTTACCCGTATCTTTAAACTCCTTCAGCGTCTGGTTCACAATCCGCTGCATCTCAGCATACACTTGAGACAACTGATTAAGCTGCGTCAATTGTTCCGTTCGCATTGTGATGACCGCCTGCTGTTTAAGGCTTGCCTGATTTTGGATCAAAGCAACCAATGTAGGCAAGTCCAAGCGAGAAACAGTACCATCTGCGTTGGTAATTCCTCCTGCTGACAACATCTGCTGCTCAGCTTGCTTGATTGCTAGGATACGCTGCTCTTGCTCAATGAAAACCGCATAGCCACGATCAATCGAAGCATTGTTATCAGGCGTAATGAAATTGTTGGCTAGCTTTAAAGTACTATGGCGATTAGGTGATTTGACATCAAAGTAAGCATGGGCTCGCTCAAAGCGCTTGACGATCTCTTGCATTTCAGCGCCAAGATCTGAAGGCGCATAAATTCCACTTTTCGGAACATTCTCCAGCAACATTTCAAGTTGCTTTATGTACGCCTGCTTATCCGTATTGAACTTGGTTTGATCTTCCCCTCCAGTCTTATTGGTCAGAGGCTTGTTCTTGACTGCATCAATCTGGTCATTAATCTGCTTTCTGATGACAGCACGGCTTGACTCCAAATCCGTACCGGACTTGGGCAACAAATCCAGCAATGGTGCGATCCTATTCAAAAAGACCGGATTATTTGCCAATCTCTCCTGCTCAGTCTTGGTGTGCTGGAAGATCCGGGATTTGGTCAGTTCATTCACAACAGTGATGCTGCGCTTATCGTCAGAACGAATGACACCCACCTGATTGTCACCAGTACCAATAACAGTGCGACCGGCCTGAATATCAGCCTCAGAAAAGTTGTCGCGCAGATAGCGCAGCTGAACAGCTGGGTGCCAGGACAAGAACTGCTGCGGTGTCGGATTGTTGTAGTTCGCAGGTAGATCCTCATCTGCAACGGTATCAGCAGGATCTATCAGAACACTATCGACATACGCGTTGTATTTACTTGGATCTGTCGCGTGAGCAGTCGTCCCCGGAATCGACAGCAACGGATTCTCATAATCCGGATCATTCTCAGGTAAATTGGAAAGAAAACTATCCCAAACACTCGTCTGCGTCTCCGCAGCCTGCAATGTGCCGGACTGAGCAGCAGCTTTTTCCTGCGCACCATCACCTGCACCACCAGAAGCAGCCTTGGATGCATCATCATCTTTAGGAGTGACAAGAGTATTCGGATCGACAGGTGTAGAGGAACCTGAACCTACATTATTTATCATTTTCATCTCCTCACTTCACAAAATCAGACGAGTACGACCCGCATTTCGTTGGGGCTTAATGGCTTGGGAACGAACACCTCCAGTCTCATTTTCATGATCTTTCAGACGCTTCGTAAAATGCTCAGCAATCGCATCATAACCCTGCAAAAAATCTTCAAAACTTCTTGAGGAAAGCAAGCCACCGATCAAACGCTGCGCAGCTGGATCTTTTTGAACTGCAGGCAGGTCCACCAGCTCCTGAAGGCTTGCGGCCATCTGAAAAGAGACATCCTGCCATTCACCTTCTGAAGGCCAGTTCCTACCAGTATTACAAGCGCTTAAGGCCTCATCCAGATAGGAGCACAAATCACCCGCATCACCAGTGACAGTGAACTGGGGAAGCAACTCATCTTTGCTGGATCCGGTCTTCGCCATACAACATTCCCATCAAAACACGATCTTCCCTCTATAGCTGTGAGGCTGAAGACCCTGCTGTTCCGATCGACACACCCAAAAATCGAAACCACAGGAAAGGCAGAATTAGCAAAATGGGTGACACCGCTTGTGCCGCCCGACACAAAGCAATTCCACTAAAAGAAGTATGAGAAAGACATATACCTATTCATATTATCAGCGGGGGACTTGCCATGAGCTTAGAGGTCTTAAGATCAACCATTGCTACTCACAATGCTGAGTCGCCTGTCGGCGCGCCGCTGGTAGCAGAAGCAACCGGTCAACGCCGCGCTGAACGCGTTATGCAGCTTAACAATCCATCCAAGCTGACGGATGCCGCAGAAGAGCTGGGACAGGCCGTCTCCTCTCGCTTGGATAAGAGATCACTGGAGAGCCGCTCAATCCGTCAGGGTCAGGGTGCAAACATCGAAGCGATCACCCGGATTGCCGACTACTACGACAAACTGCCAGACATGCCTTCGCAGGAAAAACTGCAAGGTTTGGTTCAGTTGCTGCAAGACTATCAGAACAACTACAGTTCTGGCGGCGGCTCCAGTCAATTGACACCTCAGGATGTCTTCGCATTTTTGCAGCAGTTTGACGGCGATGTCACACACCAATACGCTGCCCTGCAAATTGCCATTGAGCATTTCGAGAACACTGGCGCAAATGATGCGTTACTGGGTGCTCTGCTCAATGCACGCGAGTACATGGAAAGCGGAGAGACCGGCAGAGATGTACGCGCTGGCTTCGCGGTGGCCGAACTGGCCCATGACAAGGCCGAGGATCTTGGAACAGACCCAGCCGTCATCCGTGAACATTACCGTGACATGCTGCGCAGTGAGGCAAACTTCGGCATCATCTTCGACAAGTTCAATGATCTGATCGCCCGACATCACGCCTTGCACCAGGACGTCAACGGAAACAAAGGCTCACCCCTCACCTCATTTGACGATGTCGTAGAGCTGTTCACTACAGCAGCGAGCCAGGGACTGGAGATTGCAGATACTCAGGACGAGCCAGCTCACCTGGAAGCTGTGCTGACCGAACTCGGCAAACTAAAAAGCCTGCGGACCGTTTATGAAGGTGTCCATGTCGCGACTAAGCTGACAGGCCGCAACTTCGCTGAGTTCAACCGCGTGATCGATGAGCTGGGCACAGACTCACTCGCCAGCTCCCTGTTCCACTATCTGGGTAAGGCAGTAACCTCACCAGCGGATGCGCAAGGCCTCGTTGCTCCACTGGCTCCGGCAGGTGTGAGCGCATCCCTGAACTACACCAACAATCTGCTAGCACTACACCGCGAGGTTCCGGACACAATTCTCACCAATGAGAACATCCGCAATCAACAGCTCGAAACGCTTCTGGTTCTGTCAGAACAGCTGACGATACTGGAAGAAGAGCAGTATCAGACAGCATCCGACACCGTAACGTTCGAAAACGCCAACCTGATCACTGCTGGATCCACCAGTGTTCATTGAGCCTTCATTGCCAGCAAAATAACAGCAACACAAACGACGTTCAGAAAAAGCAAAGGAGAGATTTGAATGCAGTTTTCAAGTGCTATCCAGTCAAGTCTGGAAGCGTTCGCAAACAATATGAAAATCCCTTTTTCTCCTCAAGCGGATGGGAGTCTGAGTTACCTCCTATCACAATCTGGAGAGCTGACGTTTACTCCTGTCGAGAACGGCAACAGCATCGTTGTGAGCCTCGGCCGCGCTATGACAGGTGATCAAAATTCAGCAAATGAAGCGCTTTTGACCAAAGCTGGCTTCAGGCCTGAAATCGGAACCAACCTGCATGCGGGAAAATCAAAAGATGGAACGTTACACCTAGCAGTCCTTTACGAAGCAGGACAACTTAGCCCTGCAAAACTAGAACAAACGGTCGACTATCTAATAGGTGAATTGAGTTCACTTTAATTACTACGACTACTGCGTGCAGGTATACACCAGCTTCAATCATATAATGACTCACACTTGTTCACATTACGGAGGGAAATCGTGACTTTTTCGCACTTAAAATCACAATCCCGAGGGATACGAACAATATCCATTAAAATATAAGTTAGATGATGACAGTCAGACTTGACTCGCCTATTAGCTGTCTTAATTATAGTTTTAACCGTGTTCTGAAGCACAATTCTTTGCAATTGTGTACAAGTGAGATTGGGGTGGAATATTGGTAGAGTATAATAAAAACAAGACGAAGTATATTTGCTCTACGGAGAACAGTATATCTTCAAACTCTGAAATAGCTGCACTTATTTAAGTAAGAGGTCACGGTACATTTCTATGGAAAAGGCAGTATATGATGCAAGCCTGGGTAGAGGCGCATCACAAGCTCATAATACTGGCACCTCATCCTCAGGTGAAAGCAGCTGGAAAGAGAATGCAGCGCTATTTCAAGAGCTGAATGATGAATTATGTGCATCTTTAGAGCAGTCAGCGATCCGTCAAACCTACTCAAATGGCGAAAACATCTATCTTCAGGAAGATGAAGCTGAATTTCTCTACATCATCGAAAGCGGCCACGTTCGCTTGAGCCACTTGCGTGAAGATGGATCTACCTTCCTTTATGCCATCATCACTGCAGGCCAAAGCTTCGGCGAACTGGGTGTATTTCAGCGATCTGTACATGCCGACACAGCATGCGCATTGGGAGATGTTGTCGTTCATAAGATCAGACGTTCTGCATTTCATGTCATCAACGAACAGAGTGCAGAGATCTGCCGCGCGCTGGCTGTAGTCGTAGCGAAACACTATCGCTCCTACATCGAATCAACCCGCTGCCTGTCATTGCCGAGCCTTTCAGCTCGTCTGGCTCACGCTCTGCTCAGCTTGCTGGAGTCTATTGGCACTCCAGCTGGTACTGATCCGAAGGATAAGTCTGTCATCTCTGGTGCAATCGTCACTCAGAGCGACTTGGGCGCGATGGCTCGCGGCACACGCAGCAACATCAATCGCCGTCTGAAAGAATGGGAACGCGCAGGCATCATAAAAATTCAGGATCGTTCTATCACTGTGCTGAATAGGACAATGCTGGAGCGGAACTTGCTCAATAATGAATCAAACTTTTAAGAAGCTGGTAAGCGTTGAAACAAAGGACTGACGCGTGCAGGAAGAAAACACCAATAACGAGATGTATGTCACCGATCTGGAAGAGGCTTTAAAAAGCCCACAAGGATCAGATCATGCGCAACTCCTCGGAGAAAAATTGGAAGACCTTTCTGCTCAGATGCGTCGCAAGTCCGAGGAACCTCAGACCGAGGCTGACTATCAACGCATTCAGACAGTGATAAACGGCATCACTGCTGCTCAGGACGTCCTGCGCAAATTTCCAGTACAGAGTTAGAGCCGCGCAAATATTAGGAGAGTCAACATGACGTCTTTTACTCAAGGCATTACAGCGTCCTACACGTCAGATGCTCCCGAAGCATTGCAAAACAAAGCGGGCATGAACGCACTCGACATCAGCGTCCGCTTTCAGACCGAGATGGATAAGATCAATGACAAGATCATTGAAGCTCAGAACTCCAACTTGGCTGAAACAGAAAAGATGTTCACTCTGCAGCTGCTCGTGAACACATATACCACCATGGGTCAGACACGTACCAGCATGGTGAAGGCGCACGCAGACATGGTGAAGTCCTGCGCACGTAACATTTCCTAAGTCATTGAAAGGCTCTCTTCTGCCTGCGTGAGCACGTGCATAAGAGAGCCTTTTTCTTATTCAGGCACATGAGACAAGCCCGGTTATACCGAGCCTGAACAACTCATGGCATTTTCTCGTTCGCGATTGGCAACACAGCCACAACTGCGAACTCCAGCGCTTGTTAGGTGGGACGGCGAATGGGTAAACTCATCCTCAAAATACTTGTAGGCCAACAGGCAGGCGCCGAAGTAATGCTCGAGCCGGGTGAGTATACACTTGGCTCTGACAGAAACGATGACCTGCAGATTGCTGACCTCAGCGTCGCCGCAGGCCACATGCAACTGCGCTTGCAAGACAATAAAATTGAAATCTCCGCTAAAGCTGGCGATATCCGCACTGAAAACGGCGTTTCCCTTAACAGTGGGGATGATGAGTGGATCGAAATTGAACCACTGGATGTCATAAACATTGGTGTCGTCAAGATCGCACTAGGCGCGAAAAACGCCCAATGGGCGACACTCAGCAAAGCACTAAATGCAGCCGGTGAAAGTGAAAACGAGAAAAACGAGAACTCTGCAGCTAACTCGCTGCTAGGTGAAAACTCAAAGCACGTCGACGCGGTTATGGCGCCGCTCACAAAACATCGCAAACGCATCGCTCTTACTACGGTTGCAAGTGCAGTCGTCCTTGGCGGGTTCTATCTCGTAGGCTCTGGCAAGATTTCCCCTCGCACTGCAAGCGCTCTCCCGAACGGTGGAATTGAAGCTGTGCGCGTAGCATTGGCTGACCTCCCCTTCGCAGAGAGCCTGAACTTGCGCCAGGACGTGGATGATCAAATTTACCTGACCGGATATGTCAGTGAGCCTGTTCAACGCCGCGCAATCACAGAAGCAGTGGAACGCACAGCTGTTCCTGTACGCCTACGCGTCCGCGTCATCGAAACACTGAAGAAGGACATCGCCGGTTATCTGCAATCCCGCGGTTCAAACGTGAGCTTTGCACTCGCGGATGACGGTGAACTGACCCTCAGTGGTTCTGTGCTGGATAAAGCCGAAGCTGACCAGTTGATTGCTGATCTGCGCGGCCTGAATGGTATTTCCAGCGTAACTTCCAAAATTAAGACCGCAGATGATTATCTTCTGGATGTCCGCAAACTTGCCAAACGGGCACTGATTGATGACACCATCATCTTCCGCCTTGACGACAAAACACTGGAAGTAAGCGGCATAATCGCCAGCCAGGACATAGATCGGTGGTCAGGTTTCCTGCGCTCTTACTCCCGCCAATACGCATCTGCCATCCCTCTGCGTTCTCTGGTCAAATTGGTTCAGGAGAACGGTCAGGTTGTTGATCTCAAAGCCAACTTTGACGGCGGCATTGAGCCTCTGCTTGCAGCAGTAGATCCGAAGACCAATGAGCCAGTAGAAGAACGCCAAACGAAGGTGCTTGAGCTCGCACGCGCGATCAAACAACAGGATGGCTTTGCCGCAGAACCTCGCAAAACGAAGTCTACTAGTCGTGTGGCAAAGAGCAACACAGAAGCAAAATCGGCAAAAGCAGAAGCATCTCCATTACAAGAAGCAACTGAACGTTTGTTGAGTAGTATCGGCATAGGCGCCGCAAACGCATCAACGCCTCCATCGGGTATCTCTGATAACCTGGAGAAAGAAGAGCCTGAAGGAGTTACCTCCCAAAGTGAGGCCGATGCACGGTTCCAACAGATTGCCTTGGACGATCCGGAGTTAAATGAAGCAGCAGAGGTCGTCTTCCTTGCTTGGATGGAATCTGCTGAGGCGAAAACTGTACCGGACGATCTGAAGAAGAACTTCCTGCCACTTTTGGTAACACCTCCATCTGAGGGACCACTCTGCTCTAAGAACCTGTCAGTGCCAGTCTCCCAGATCCCGGTAACTGTGCTTTGGCTCGATATTCTCAGCAGCAGTGAAAGTCTGGCGATCACCACATTCCCAGAAGATCGCCAGCGCTACATTCTGGAAGCAGCCGTTAACCCGGCAGCCACTCGTGATTGCTTGATTAAGGCGGAACAGAGCAGCAAAATCGATCTGGTGCCCTACTCCAACTTCATTCGTGAAAGCCTGCGTAATCCAGAGTTCATCAGCTTCCTGACAAGAGATCTGAACACACCGTCGCTGACGGTTTCCGGTGCAAGTCTGATTGGAGAACGCTACGTTCTGAGCGACACCAATAAACGCTACAAAAAAGGCCAGTCCATCGACCAAAGCAGCCGCTTGGTAGCTGTGGGTGAACTGGGAGCGTTGGTCCGCGAATACGAAGGATACTCCGTCGCAATTTATGGAGACCAAACGGCCTGGGTCGTCCGCGAAGCAAACGCAAAACCTTAAGCGAAGAAACCCAAGTAGCTCTCATGACAAAAGCAAAAAGCCCGGGCTGATATCAGCCCGGTTTTTTTTTTACTAAGCGACAACATTCGGAAACCTGCGTCTCAAGGAAGCACTAAAATGTTCCCATGACGATTAACTCAGCTCTCAGCCTATAACGAGATGATGCGCTTAATCAAAAATGTGCATTGCGAAGTAAATAACAGAAAAGCCTAATATGAACGTATCAGTACACCGGTAAGCTGCCCGAAAGTCATAAACACCTGCTTAAGGTGTTTTGTCGACCCTATATAATGTGCAGGCTTTACAAGCCCTCCCCCTCATTTCTCAAGGAACAAGCAAAGAAAAAGGCGGGCGCCTGTGGCACCCGCCTTGTATTGATCAGCTCGCTAATTCCGGAACACTTAGTTCAGCAGCAGGTCTGGCACGAAGAGCGCCAGTTGTGGGATGAAAGTGGTTAGGATCAGCGTTGGCAGCCACGCGAAGAAGATGAACATCAGCGTCGGCTTCAGCATCTTATCGACGGAAGTGTCTGTCACCTTAGAACCCAGATACAGCAGCGGTGCAGTTGGCGGTGTAATGTTCGCCATGCCCAGGTTCACACCCAGAACAGCTGCAAAGTGGATCGGGTCCATACCAACGCCCTGCACGATTGGCAGCAGCAGAGGTGTTGAGAGCAGAATACCGGAGATGTCATCCATCAGCATACCGATGATGATCATCACTAGGTTCACCATCAGCAGGATCATAATCGGATCTTCAGAGACGGAGTAGACGAACTCCTCTGCAATCGCAGGGATGTCTTCAAAGATCAGGAAGCGACTGACGATCAGAACCATGAAGATCATCGCCATCACCACACCAATGGTAATACCGGAGCTCAGCACAGTTTCACGGAAGGTCTTCCAGGTCAAACCACGGTAGACGTAGATCGCAACAGGGATCGCGTAGATCACAGCCACACCAGCAGCTTCTGTTGGCGTCATCACACCACCGTAGATACCACCAAGAATGATAACCGGCATCATCAGTGCGGGAAACGCTTTCAGACCACGTTTCTTGAACTCGAAATTGAAGTTCTCAGGGCGCTCTTCCAGCTTGATGTCTTTATACTTGCGCAGCATGATCTGGTTCACCACGATCAGCAAAGTGATCAGGATCAGACCCGGAATAACAGTAGACAAGAATGCGCGCAGCACGGACTGCTGAGCAACCCAGGCATAAAGAATGTGAGAAGCACTCGGTGGGATCAGCAGACCCAGCGGCGCCGCGCTCACGATCAGCGCAGCAGACTGGCCTTGCGGATAGTTCGCCTTGCGCAGGTGCGGCATCATGATGCCACCGATGCAAGTCAGCGTCGCGTTTGCACTGCCGGAAATGGAACCGAACACGCCGGAAGCCAGAACAGTTGCCGCAGACAAACCGCCTTTAATGTGCCCGATAAACAGCTCAGCAAGTGCCACGAGAGGCGCAGCGATGCGGCCCTTCTCCATGATACCGCCAGCCATGATGAACAGCGGAATAGCCAGCAGCACCACATTGTTCATCTTCCAATGACCGGTTGGCAGATAACCAGCCACATCGTGCCCGCCCATATAGGCGAGGAAAATTAGAATTGCGCCAAACGCCAGATGCACGCTGACACCAAGCAGCAGCAGGCCGCAAAGAATGGCGATAGATCCTACAATAATCATTGCGCAGCCCCTTGTGCTTTTACTTGTTCTTCTTCAGGGTCAACACTCTCCGCGATCTCACGCGGTTCACGCTCCGGCCATTTAGGACCGTTTCTGAGCAGCAGGTAGAAGTGCAGCACAGCAAACAGGGTCATAAACAGGAAGCCGAGGAAAATGCCGAGACGCGGCACGAAGAATGGGATCTTCAGCGCAACGGTAGTCTGCCAGATTGGATAGGAAGCAACCTCTTCCTGAAGCATCAGGAAGCCCCAATACGTCACAGCGGACAGCACACCAATCTCGATGATTTCTACAGCAACCTCACGCCACCAGATGATGCGTGGGTTCTTGATAAGAAAGCCAAGCACGTCTGCGTTCACGTGCTCTTTGCGTGCCGAGGCGACAGCAGCAGCCATGAAGAACATCCAGAAACTGATGGTCATCAGCCATTCTTCATAGGCGAATAGGTTACCACCAAAGCCATAACGGACGATCACCACCATAAAGAATGTGAGCGCCATGATTACACCGCCTGCTGTAATCATGAGGTTCATCAGTTTAATGACGCCGTTCAGCGGTTTAGCCACTGGTCTTGGAAGTTCGCTTGTCAGAATACTCATCTGATATGCCCTTCGTTATAAAAACAAAAAACTCATAGAAAAGGCCGACGCAGGGTATGCGTCGGCCTCGAAGAGAAGGGCTTATTTGAAGTCTTTCTTCAGACGGTCAATGGTTTCCTGACCAACAACTTCAGCCATTGCAGGCCAAACCTGCTCACGAACACGCTCAGCCAGAGCCTGTTCCTGTTCTGGGGTGAAGCTCAGGATTTCATAACCAGAGTCTACGAGTTTCTGCTTGAAGTTCGCATCGTTCTCTTTGTTGAACTGGAAGTACTGCTTGGAAGCTTTGTCAAACGCAGCTTTCACAACAGCTTTCTGCTCGTCGTTCATCTTGTTCCAGGTCTTCATGGAACCGTAGAAAGAGTTGATTTCAGAGATCGCGTTGTACTCTACGAAGTACTTACCAACGTTGGATTTTGCGAAGATGGTGTAAGCAGCCTGCTTGGTGCAGCACAGGGTGCCGTCAACAATACCGGACTGCATCGCTGGGAACATGTCACCCCAAGCCATGGTGGTGGTGTTGTAGCCCAGTGTTTCAGCCATGTCTTTAACAACAGCAGAAGACCAAACGCGGATGTTCATGCCTTTGTCGCCAAAGCCAGCGTAGTCTTCAGGCTTCTTGTTCGCAACAACGCCAACAAAACCTTCTGGGTTGTGGTTGAACAGCTTCAGGCCGAGTTTTTCAAGACGCTCGTTGATGATCTTGTTGTACTCGGACTCTGGGTTCAACATCACGTTTTCCAGATCGTCCCAGCTGGTGAACAGGTAAGGCATGGACATGATGTCGAGCACTGGGTCTTTGTGGGAGTAGATGAACGCCATCACAAAGTCCACGTTACCGCGGATGGTATCTTCAACCAGAGACTCACCGGAACCGAGCTGGCTTGCAGGGAAGACAGAAACTTTCAGTCCAACATCTGCAGCCTCAATTTCCTTCTCGATCTGCTTCAGCATTTTGGTGCCTTCGTGATCGACAGGAACCGTACCAGCAATTTTCAAACGAAGGTCAGCTGCGTAAACTGAAGAAGCCAGTGTCAAAGCAACTGCGCTTGCTGCACCTACGCTCAGAACGCGACGGAAACCCTTTGATACAGATTTAAGGCTAGGTTTGTTCATTCTTGTCTCCCTAATAACCATCCAGATATGCATCTATTGCTTATCATTGGCTCCCGGATGGCCGATTACGCCTCTCGCGACACGACGATTTGCACCGGACCGGATCGCTTAAGATTTTTTAGATTGCTACAGCTCAGGGGCCGCGACCGAAAACATCTTTCATTGTTCTTGATGAGTGATGTCCTCGTAAGTGCTTGTCCCCTTTTGCCCGAATAGATGCGAAGAACTGGCAATAAAGCGCAGTGCGTTTCGCATGCATACTTTTACTAACTCGGGAAACATACTAGATATAATTCAAATGATCCATATTTTTTTCACTATTGACCATTTGTCACCTTATGAACTAGTCATATCTACTGAATTTGAAGAAATTTTGGGCGGAAAGCTCTTCAAATTATAGGGTTTTAGGCAAACCAAATGGCAGCAGCAATTTTCTGCATGAAAAAAAGACACTGATATATCAAATTTATATCGGTTCAAAATCGAGAGGAACATCGCAATTGCAGAAGCGCTCTACACAAAAAACGATAATTCAGAGCGGCTGATACATTTGATCCATTTGGGTCGAAATTTTTGAAACAATGATTCGTTTGGGAGGGGAAACTATGACGAAAAGCTATCAGGAGACGATCGATCAACTCACGAAGGCCTATCCGAATTTAAGCAAGCAGCTCAAGAAGAGCGCGGCTTATGTGCTGGAGTATCCAAGTGACGTTGCAACACTCTCCATGCGTCAGGTCGCAGCCCGCGCGGAAGTCCCTCCCCCAACAATGAACCGGCTTGCAAAGTCATTGGAGTTCGACACCTACAACGCGATGCGCGATGTCTATCGCGGCGGGTTTGAGGATTTCTCCTCCAATTACCCGTCCCGCGCAGGTGAACTTCAGGCCACACACGGCACCTCCGACATTGAAGCCTCACTACAAAGCTTCAAAAGCGCTGCCATCGGCAACTTGAAACACCTCTTTGACACCATCGATCGCGACCACCTGCAGCAGATCATCTCATCTCTGGCGACCGCGCGAAACGTGGTTGTCGTGGGCATGCACGCCTCTCATTCACTGGCGAACTACCTCCATTACGTCGCCTCCATGTGCTTTCGCAACTGGCGCCTTATCAATCGCAGAAACGGCGAGATCGCAGATCAGGTTGAGTACATCAACGCCGACGACGTGGTCGTTGCAATCTCCCTGAACCCGTGCGCCGCAGACACCGTACTCGTGGCAAAGCGAGCCTATGAAGTGGGCGCAAAAGTCATCGGGATCACCGACACCCGCACCTCACCACTTGCCACATATTCAACCGACCTCCTGCTCACACCAGTCCAGAGCCCGCATTTCTTTGAAAGTTATGTTGCAACGGCAGCCCTGCTTGAAATGATCCTCGGCTTTCTGGTGGCAGACAGCGGACAGGTCGTCATCGACAACATCACAAGGCTGGAACGCTGCCGCAATGAACTCGGCGAATACTGGCCAGACCAATAAGCCAATAAGAACTCGGAATACTATATGACAAAGCTCAGTCTCCTTGCCGGACAGATCAACATCCCTGCGATGACAACAGCAGAGGAAAGAGATGCGCATCTACGCGTCGTGACCGCCAAGTTGCATCAGCAACTCACCGCAAAACCACATGATCTGGTTGTTTTGCCTGAGCTTTCCACCGTCGACTACTCCAGAGCCGCCTTTGCAGAACTCAGCGTATTAGCGGAAGACCTGAATGGTCCATCTGTCAAAGCATTCGGCGCTCTGGCGAAAGAACACAACACCACCATCGTCTTTGGCATGCCGCGCAAGGCAGAGGATCACTTCAAGATCTCTCAGGTAGCAGTTGGGCCAGATGGCTCTGTGATCGGGTATTACGACAAGCTCCACATCTGCCAGTATGGCGCCTCCATGGAGAAAGAGTATTTCGGGAAAGGTGATCACCTTTTCTCCTTCTCCGTAAAGGGTGTGAAAGTCGCGCCAATCATCTGCTACGACATCCGCATTCCTGAGCTGAGCCGCACGCTGGCCCTGCAGCATGGCGTAGATCTGATCCTGCACAGCGGCGCTTATGCCCGTGATGAAAGCTTCTTCAGCTGGCACGATTTTGTAGTCACCAGAGCTTTGGAAAGCCAGATCTTCTTCCTCAGCCTTAACCGCGCTGGCGAGAACTTTGGCAACTCCACCTTTTGCCCACCATGGACAGACGAGAACACACCACGTGTCTCCTTCCCGCAAACGGACGAGCATTTTGCAAGCATCGAGCTGGACACAGCAACGCTGTATCAGGTGCGCGAAGATTACACCTTCCGCAAAGACCTACTGAAGGACTACGCCGGGTTGCAGCATCAGGAGCCTGAGCTCCTCAACCAATAGCTATCTCTGCTCCCGCAAGTTTTCCCTCTAGTATCACCCGCAAGAATGCGAAGCACAGCGATTTCCTTTGAATTTCAGTTGATTGGAAATCGCATTCAAAGGCTCGCAGAACCGCATTTTTCTGGAGGGGAAAACATTATGACAGATCTGCCAAGTCTCACCGATGCAACTCTGACGCTTGAAAACCGCGTCGCGACATTGACCATGAACCGTCACGACCTGCGCAACGCGCTGACAGGATCTGCCCTCATCGACGACATTGTTGCAACTGCAGAGTGGGTGAACACCTGCCCTGACGTCTCCGTCCTCCTCCTCACAGGTGCAGGATCTGCTTTCTCTTCCGGTGGCAACATCAAAGACATGGCCGAGCGCGGTGGCGATTTTGCAGGCGATGTTGCGACCGTTGAAAATCACTACCGCCGTGGCATCCAGCGCATCCCACTCGCTCTGCAAAATGTGGAAGTGCCCATCATTGCAGCCGTCAATGGCCCTGCCATCGGTGCTGGCTTTGATCTTGCCAACATGTGCGACATTCGCCTGGCCTCCACCAAAGCCAAGTTTGGCGAAACCTTCCTCAATCTCGGCATCATTCCAGGCGACGGCGGCGCATGGTTCATGCAACGTTTGATCGGCTACCAGCGCGCAGCTGAACTCACCTTGTCAGGCCGTGTGATCAATGCCGAGCAAGCCAAAGAATATGGCCTCGTGCTGGATGTTTATGAACCAGAGGAACTGATGAATGAGGCCAACAAGATGGCCATTCAGTTCGCTTCTCAGCCACCAAAGGCCACCCGCCTCACCAAGCGCCTCCTGAAGATGGCCCAGCGCACAGAACTTAAAGACTTCCTCGATCTCTCCGCCTGTTTCCAGGGCATGAGCCACAATGAGCCAGAGCATCTGGAAGCCGTGCACGCCTTCATGGCGAAGATGAAGTAAGCAAACAAAAAGCGCTGCACGCGCTCGGAAACATCCGGCAGCGTGCAGCGCTTAATTCTAAGAAACCCAATTACTTACTGTGCAGGCCTGCGAATGGACGGTTCGGCTTCAACCACTAGCGGATTGAGCCCCTCTCCGCCATCCCTCACAATATCAAACAGCTGCAACCGCATCCGCGGCTCCCAGAAATCATTAATATGATTGGCAATGCCTTCAACGGCTTCATCATGCGGTTTGTGCTTGAAGAAGCTTGCGATCTGGTTTGCCATATAGGTGAGCTTTTCCGGCGCCATGCTCCAGCTCTCCTCCCTTTTAAATCTTTGTTCCCATGAGCATGGGCTGCATAAACGCCAGATAAATCACCAGCGCTCATATAGCCCAGCGTCGGCCCGTTTATTCAGCAGCCTCAATCCGCCGTGAGCGCGCAGCATGCTCCTGATACTCCTCCTGCCAGTCCGTCTGACCATTGGAAAGAGAAACCTGAACCGCTGTCACCTTGTACTCCGGACAGTTGGTAGCCCAGTCAGAGTAATCGGTGGTCACCACGTTGGCCTGTGTCGTTGGATGGTGGAACGTGGTGTAAACAACACCCGTCGACACACGGTCCGTCACATTCGCCCGCAAGCTGGTTTCACCGGAACGGCTCATAAGCTTGATCCAGTCCCCGTCCTTAATACCGCGCAGTTCAGCATCATGTGGATGGATCTCAAGCAGATCTTCCTCGTGCCAAACCACATTGTCCGTACGCCGTGTCTGTGCACCCACATTGTACTGGCTCAGGATACGGCCAGTGGTCAGCAGAAGCGGGAAACGAGGTCCGGTTCGCTCATCCGTCGCCACATAATCGGTACGAATGAAACGGCCCTTACCACGAACAAACCCATCAAGGTGCATCGTTGGCGTACCTTCCGGCTTCGCTTCGTTACATGGCCACTGAACAGATCCCTTCTCTTCCAGAAGGTCATAGGTCACATTGGCAAAGCTTGGAGTAGTCGCCGCAATCTCTTCCATAATCTGCGAAGGATGAGTGTAGGTCCAGTTCGCACCCATAGCATTGGCCAGCAGCTGCGTAACTTCCCAATCCGCATAGCCATTGCGCGGTGCCATCACCTTACGCACCCGGTTGATCCGGCGCTCAGCGTTTGTGAACGTGCCATCCTTCTCAAGGAAAGTGGACCCCGGCAAGAACACATGCGCATAGTTCGCGGTCTCGTTCAAAAACAGATCATGAACGATCACGCATTCCATGGCTGCAAGACCAGCCGCAACATGCTTGGTGTCCGGATCAGACTGCAGGATATCTTCACCCTGAACGTAAAGCCCCTTAAACGTGCCCTCAACAGCCGCATCCAGCATATTCGGAATACGCAGGCCCGGCTCGTCGGAGATAGTCACGCCCCACTGCTTTTCATAGATATCGCGAACATCAGCGTTCTTCACATGGCGATAGCCCGGCAGCTCGTGCGGGAAGGATCCCATGTCACAGGAACCCTGCACGTTGTTCTGACCGCGCAGCGGGTTAACCCCCACACCCTTCTTACCAATGTTGCCAGTCAACATCGCAAGGTTGGCAATGCCGATCACAGTGGTGGAACCCTGACTGTGCTCCGTCACACCAAGACCGTAATAGATCGCACCATTACCACCACGTGCATAAAGCCGTGCCGCGCCGCGCACTTCCTCAGCAGGAACGCCGGTCAGCAGCTCAACCGCTTCTGGACTGTTGGCAGGGTCAGAAACGAACTCAACGTAGTCCTGAAACTCATCCCACTCACAACGCTCTTGAATGAAGGCTTCATCAAACAGGCCCTCAGTCACAATCACATGCGCCAATGCTGTCACAATGGCAACGTTTGTGCCCGGACGCAGTGCCAGATGATGCGAGGCTTTGATATGCGGAGACTTCACCAGATCAGTCCGGCGAGGATCAATCACGATCAGCTTGGCGCCCTGACGCAAACGCTTCTTCAGGCGAGAGCCAAACACCGGGTGTCCGTCAGTCGGATTCGCCCCGATCACCATCACCACGTCGGAGTGCTCAACACTGTCAAAGTCCTGCGTTCCCGCAGATGTGCCAAAGGTCTGCCCCAAACCATAACCGGTTGGAGAGTGACAAACGCGTGCACAGGTGTCTGTGTTGTTGTTCTCAAACACAGCACGGGTCAGCTTCTGAACCAGGTACGTCTCTTCATTGGTGCAACGAGAAGACGTGATCACACCAACAGCTTCTTTACCGTACTGCTGCTGAATGCCTTTCATCTTGGTCGCCGCAAAGTTCAGCGCCTCATCCCAGGAAACTTCCCGCCAAGGCTGATCAATGCTGTCACGAACCATCGGATTCAAAATACGGTCTTGGTGAGCAGCATACCCGTAGGCAAAGCGCCCCTTCACACAGGAATGACCTCGGTTCGCTTTACCGTCTTTGTACGGCACCATACGCACCAGCTCATCGCCGCGCATCTCCGCTTTGAACGAGCAGCCAACACCACAATAAGCACAGGTCGTCACAACAGAGCGTTCCGGCTGACCGATATCGATCACGGACTTCTCCTGAAGCGTCCCTGTCGGACAGGCCTGAACACAGGCACCGCAAGACACACATTCAGAATCCAGGAAACTCTCAGACATGCCCGCAGTCACACGGGAGTCAAAACCACGCCCCGTGATGGTCAGCGCAAAAGTGCCCTGCACCTCTTCACAAGCACGTACACAGCGTGAGCAAACAATGCACTTGGCTGGATCATAGGTGAAGTATGGATTGCTTTCGTCCTTCGGCTTCCAGCAGGCATTCACCTCACCACCACCATCGCGCATCTTGAAGTGGTTCTGTCCATCCGCTTCATAGCGCACGTCACGCAGACCAACAGCGCCAGCCATATCCTGCAGTTCGCAATCACCATTGGCAGCACAGGTCAGGCAGTCCAGCGGGTGGTCAGAGATATAAAGCTCCATCACACCGCGGCGCAGGCCTTTCAGACGATCGGTCTGCGTGCGAACCTTCATCCCCTCTTCCACCAGCGTGGTACAGGAGGCAGGCGTTCCACGGCGGCCTTCAATCTCCACCAGACACAGACGGCAAGAGCCGAATGCATCAACCATATCGGTTGCACAAAGCTTCGGAACCTGAATGCCAGCTTCCATGGAAGCACGCATCACCGAGGTTCCTTCAGGCACAGTAACATCGAAGCCGTCAACGTTGATGGTAACGTTCTTTTCAGAAGTCGATTGAGGAGTGCCGTAATCTGTTTCTTTAATCAGGGTCATGGGTTCACTCCGCAGCGTCTGTTAATGGCTTTACATGAAAATCCTGCGGAAAATGCGTCAAAGAGCTCATCACAGGATAAGGAGCGAACCCGCCAAGAGCACAAAGCGAGCCCATCTTCATCGTGTCGCAAAGATCGGTCAGCAGCTCAACTTGCTGCTCCGGTTGATCACCTCTGGCAATCCGGTCAAGCACCTCTACACCGCGCACAGAACCGATGCGGCATGGCGTACACTTGCCGCAGCTTTCAATGGCGCAGAACTCCATGGCAAACCGAGCCTGCTTGAGCATGTCGACAGTATCGTCAAACACCACGATCCCCGCATGACCTATCATGCCATTGCGCTCAACAAACGCCTCATAATCAAAGATCGTGTCAAACAAAGACGGCGGGAAGTAAGCACCCAGCGGTCCACCAACCTGAACCGCCTTCACCGGACGGCCACTCAAGGTACCTCCGCCGATGTCATAGATCAGCTCATTCAGCGTCAGGCCAAAGGCCGTCTCGAACAGACCACTGTTCTTGATGTTACCAGTCAACTGAATTGGGATTGTGCCGTGGGAGTACCCAACACCATAGTCACGATAGAACCGTGCACCTCGATCCATGATGATCGGCACGGACGCCAAGGACATCACGTTATTGACTACAGTCGGCTTGCCAAACAGGCCTTCAATCGCCGGAAGCGGAGGCTTGGCACGCACGATACCGCGTTTGCCTTCAAGGCTGTTCAGCAGTGACGTTTCCTCGCCACACACATAAGCGCCAGCCCCTTCACGCACTTCCATATCGAAAGCGTGTTCAGAGCCCATGACGGAAGGCCCAAGAATACCGGCCTTGCGCGCAATCTGAATCGCATCATGCAAAATAGCGATCGCATGCGGATACTCTGAGCGGGTGTAGATATACCCCTTCGTCGCCCCAACAGCGATCCCGGCAATGGCCATCCCTTCGATCAGGACGAAAGGATCGCCCTCCATGATCATCCGGTCTGAGAACGTGCCACTGTCACCTTCATCAGCATTACAGACAATGTACTTCTGATCGCCTTGCGCCTTCAGCACGGTGTTCCACTTGATACCAGTCGGGAACCCCGCACCACCACGACCACGCAGACCACTATCGGTCACTTCCTGCACGATCTCGGCAGGTGTCATCGCAAGAGCCCGCTTCAAGCCGAGGAAGCCGTGATGCGCTTCGTAATGCTCAAGAGAAAGCGGATCAGTGATACCACAGCGAGAGAAGGTCAGACGCGTCTGCCGCTTCAAAAACGGCATCTCTTCAGTCAGACCATGGCACAAAGCATGGTCAGCACCTTCCAAAAGCCCAGCATCCAGCAGGCCAGCAACATCAGCCGGGGTCACCGGGCCGTAAGCAATGCGGCCGCGCTCAGTCTCAACTTCAACCAGCGGCTCCAGCCAATGCATACCGCGTGATCCATTGCGGACAATCTGCGCATCAACACCGCGCGCGCTCAGCTCTTCTGCAAGCGTATCGGCGACCCGGTCAGCACCAACAGCGAGTGCCGCAGCATCACAAGGAACATAAAGGACAGCACCCATCACTTCACCTCCTCAACCAGCTTCAGCACAGCAGCTTCATCAAGGCGACCGTGCAGGTTGCCATCCATCATTGCAGCCGGTGCACAGGAGCACAGGCCAAGGCAATAAACCGGCTCCAGCGTCACTTTTCCGTCTGGGGTGGTTTCATGCCACTTGATGCCAAGATCTCTTTGAATGTCTTCAGCAAGTTTCTCACCGCCAAGAGACTGGCAGGCTTCCGCACGACAAACCTTCAGCACATGGCGCCCGGCGGGCTCCGTGCGAAAGTCGTGGTAAAAACTCATTGTTCCATGAACTTCGGCGCGGCTCAGGTTCAACCGATCTGCAATCTGCAACAGCGCATCTTCGGGAACATAACCAAATTTCGCCTGCACATCGTGCAGGATAGGCAGGAGCGGCCCTTCCTGATGTTCGTGGACATCAATAATCGCGGCCGTGTCTTTTTCTATATCCTGCGATTGCGTCTGCAAGGCCATAAGTTCCTCCCTCCTCGCACGTCAATGCTTCGTGTTGGCACAATATGTCGCAGGCAATCAATATGATATATCCGTTGGGCGATTGCACATCCCTATCGTTGAAATCACGTAGAGAGCTCTTGCCCCTGCGAAATTCTGCTTACACGCTTGAGGAAGGCATCCAGAAGTGGCGCGCGCGGCTCCCTCTGGGTCGCAATCAGTCCAACCATGATGCTGGCATATGGATCTGAAATTGGAATGATCTCCAGATGATCGGAGGCAATCGTCTGCGCCACGGCCTGTGGGATAATCGTCCCCCACCGCCCGGTACGCACATGCGCCAGCAGGCACATGATGGAATCTGACTGCAAAACAGGCTTGGGCTCCACCTCCACATCATGAAGGATATTGTTGATGATACGCCGACACTGCATGTCACTGGTCAGCAGACACAGTGGCACACGGCTTACATCCTGCAAAGTGGCATGCTCACTACCGGAAAGAGGCCCACCCTCAGCGACAACAAAGCAGTAGCGCTCGCGATATAGTGGAATTTGCAGAACCCGGCCCAAAGGCTCGTTGTCCAGATAGGTCAGCCCCACATCGATCTCCAGATTTTCCAGCTGCGCCAGAATTTCCGAAGACGGACGCGAGAACACCTTGAAGTCAACGCCCGGGTTCTCCTCGCTAAAGCATGTGGTGATTTCAGGAACATACGTCAGGGCTGTGGGAATAGAGGCAATCCGCAAGGTGCCGGACTGGCCGTCGCTGACCGCCTTCAGCTCCTGCTTCATGGTCCGCGTATCAGCCACCAGCTTGCGCGCCCACTCCAGCACGCGCTCGCCCTCAGGCGTCAGCCCCTGAAAGCGCGAGCCACGCAACACCAGCAGAACACCCAGTTGCTCTTCAAGCTGTTTGATGTTGGCTGACAGCGTTGGCTGCGTCACACCGCACTCATCCGCCGCCTTCCCAAAATGCTTCTCACGCGCCAGCGCAATAAACATCTCCAGCTTGTCGATCATGGCTCTCCCTCTCAAACAATCTTGCAATGACCAATCAGATCATGACCAACGGGACTGCCCATAACCTCCCTATGAGCAATCCCTTAGATGTTTTTTCTTAGCTCTGAAATGAACTAGCATATTCAGAGCCAGAACCATAACGGCGAAAGTCAAGAAGACCGGCGGACTTGGATAAAGTAGCGGATCAGACGTTCATGCCGATGAAGCTAACACCCGCAACCATCAGCACGGCTGCCAGCAAGCGGCGCACCCAATTGCCCTCACCCAACAGCACGAAGCCAATCAGGGCCGCGAAGATAACGGAGGTTTCCCGCAGCGCGGACACTGCACCCAGCGGGGCGAAGTTCTTGGCATAAAGAACCAGGCCATATGCAATCATGGAAACCACACCACCTGTCAGCCCCAACACCCACGTCTTCTTGGAAAGCGTTGGCAGCATGGACCAGCGGCGGATGCCGATGAAGGCAGCGATAAACACCTGCAAAAACGCACCCCACGCCCAATAGCTGAGCGTATTGCCGGAAAGCCGAACACCAACACCATCCACCAGCGAGTAGGCAGAGATACAAACACCCGTGGCAATGGCAAAGCCAAGCGCGGCACCACCAACCCCCTGACGCAAGGCAGACCAGCTGGAGATCTGAATACCAAACGCAATCAGGCCAATGCCAAACCAGGCCCAAAACGGCAAAACTTCGCCCACGAACAGCATGGCCCAAAGAGAAACCAGCGCAGGCACAATCCCGCGGGCAATCGGGTAAACCACACTCAGATCACCATGACGATACGCCTGCCCCAACGTGTAATAGTAGGCAAAGTGAATGCAGGTGGAGAGCAACACATAGCCAAAGCTCTCAGGTTCCGGCAGCGGCAACACGGCAATCATCACCGCAGCGGGGATCACATGCCCAAAGGCCACAAGGCCCAGCGTGATTGTGCGGTCACCCGCCGTTTTTACAATCGCATTCCAGATTGCATGCAGCATAGCCGCAGCAAGGATAATCATTATGATGGAAACGCTCATCAATCAAAACCATTCGTAATCGGAAGCACCCAATGTTTCGGCTCGTTCTGAGCTCTGTCCTCCAGCCCGCAACTGACCTTGCAAGCGCTGGAACACGGGGCTTCCTTTGAGTTCTTGTTTATTCTTTAAAATGCTGGAATTTCGAAGGTTTTCGATTTCTGCACTTTATTCCGGTAGTCAGCTTATTCGTGAAGCAATCAGGGTCTGGATGCCCCACTCAGCAAAGGCTGAGGCAAACGGCTCTTCAGGCGCTCTGTCCGTCACCACATAATCCACACTGTCAGCAGCTGGCCCCACATACGGTGCTGTTTCACCCAGCTTGCCATGGTCAAAGGCGATCAACACCTGATCCGCACTTTCAGCAATCGCAGCACTCAACTGAGATTCCACGCTGCTTTGATAGAGAAAGCCCTTGCTGGCAGAGACCGCATCCAGGCTGAAGATCGCCATATCCAGCGCAAACCGCTGCACTTGGGTGTAAGTGTCGTGCCCAAAGGTGCCCCGGTCATCCTCCTGCATTTCACCGCCAAGCAAATGCACCCGGTTGCCATTCACGCTGACCAGCGTCTGCGCGACACCGATGGAGTTGGTCACAACCGTCAGGTTCTTTCGCAGCCTCAGATCTTCCGCCACATAAGCCGTGGTTGACCCCACATCCAGATAAAGGGTCATGCCATCTTCCACCACATCACACACCACAGAAGCAATCAGGCGCTTCTCATCCGTGCGCTGTGAAATCCGGCGGAAGAAGCTTGGGTCATTCTGCGTACCAGCCAGATAAGCCCCACCCCGCACACGCTCGACATCAGAGGTCTGCGAGAGAGTTTTCACCGTACGCCGAACCGTCTCTTCAGACACATCCAGCGCCTTTGCCAGATCGGAATTGCGCGCAGATCCGCCGAGCCGTTTCAGAACGTCCAGCAGTTCAAGTTCGCGATGGCTATGAGACATCTGCCCCTCGTGCTTTTGCATCTTTGCTACTCTGGCACTGCTTTACTCCACAATTACTGTCAAATTCCAACACATATGTCGATTTATGTTGGAATTTGTGCGCAGTTGTGGATTATTCGCTGGCAAACAACCGCAGTTACATCTCTCTTTCATATTGCGGGAGTATCGGTCTGTCGGATTGCGCCACGAACCGTGGCATTGGGGGATCAGGACTATGCAGAACAAGCGCAACGTGCTTTTCATCATCATCGACCAGCTGCGCGCAGACTGCGTCCTCGGGGATCTGGCAGATCATGTGGACCTGCCAAACCTGCGGGCATTCATGGAAGACAGTGTCACGTTCACCCGGCACTTCTCAGTCACCAATCCCTGCGGCCCGTCCAGAGCATCCCTGCTCACCGGCCAGTACGCCATGAATCACCGTTCTGTGCGCAATGGCACACCTCTGCGCCACGACACGCCAAACATCGCAACAGAAATGCGCAAGGCGGGCTATCTGCCAATGCTGTTTGGTTACACCGACACTTCACAGGATCCCCGGGCTTTCCACCCCAATGATCCGGCGGTCAGAACCTACGAATACCCGATGAACGGCTTCCACGAGATGATGGAAATGCGACTGGAAATGTCGTTTCCATGGCAATCCCATCTCATGAACCGGGGCTACACCTTTGAAAATTACTGGGACGTCTACAAACCAGTCTCACCGGACGGCCAGCAACCGCGCCTGAACGATCCTGCGCTCTATGCCGCTGAAGACAGTGACACAGCTTTCCTCACCAACGCCTTCCTGGAGATGATGCCAGCCTACCGTCAGCAAAGCTGGTTCGCGCACCTGACCTACATCCGCCCACATCCACCGCTCGTCGCCCCTGCTCCGTACAACACCATGTACGACCCGCAGTCCCTGCCGCTGCCTACGCGTCTGGAGCAACCGGAAGATGAACAGGCCCTCCACCCGTTCTTCACTCCCACCATGCAAAACAACAGCGCAGCCAGCTTCGTTGAGGGCTTCGCTGACTTGGAACCAACCGACGAGAACATCCGCATCCTGCGTGCCATCTATCTGGGGCTCGCCACTGAGGTGGATCACCATGTAGGCCGTGTAGTCCAGTTCCTCAAAGACACCGGTCAGTATGACAACACCATGGTGGTAATCACTGCAGATCACGGCGAAATGCTGGGTGACCGGCACAGCTGGGGGAAGATGACCGTTTATGATGCGGCCTACCACACCCCGCTCATTATCCGCATGCCAGACGGAGAACGCGGAACGCAGGTCACCAAAGTCACCGAGTCCATCGATATTATGCCAACCATTCTGGAATGGGTCGGACAAGACTTGCCAAGCTCAGTGGATGGCAAATCACTGCTGCCATTCCTGGAAGGGAAAACGCGTGAAGACTGGCGCACATTCTCCATGTCAGAGCTGGACTTCGCTGATCCTCTGGAACCAACTCTATGGCAGCAGCAACTGGGAACCAAGCTGGACAACTCCTGCCTGAGCATCCTGCGCGATGACCGCTTCACGCTGGTCGAGTTCGCCGCTGACTTGCCGCCCATGCTGTTCGATGCAGAAGGCACCGGCGAGATGGAAAACCTTGCCGACAAACCCGAGTATGCCCCAACATTGGCCCGCATGACCCGCGAGCTCCTGCGTCACCGCATGAAGAACATGGACAAAACCCTGTCCAACTGGATGATCACCACAGACGGCCCAAAGCACTAACAAAAAAGCGGAGCAACCACCACTGCTCCGCTCTCCATAATCAGCTCACAGCAAGCACTCCTAGCGCTGTTGGATTTCCTTAATGATCGCCTTCCCGATTTCAGCGATCACAGCATTGCGTTTTTTGAAGTTTGCATCGCTACCCGTCATGTAAACAGCTGCGAGATACGGTTCGCCTGTCTCAGGCCAGATGGCAGCGATGATCCCACGAGAGCCATTGTGACCGGCACCGGACTTGTCTGCGATGCGCCAATCAGATGGCAGGTGTTTGCGGATCAAAGCATCGGCCACCTTGTCATCCACCATCCATTGCTGCAGTTGCGCACGAGAGGACGGCTGCAATACTTCCTCAAACAACAACCGGTCCAGCGTTTGAACGACAGCCCTTGGCGAGGTGGTATCACGTGCATCGCCGGGTTTCGCCTCGTTCATCTCCGGCTCCCGTCGGTCCAGACGTGTCACACGGTCTCCGAGCCCACGTAAAAACCTCGTCAGCCCTTTGGGTCCATCAACACGCTTCAGCAGAAGGTTGGCAGCCGTGTTGTCGCTCATTGTGACCGTCGCTTCACAAAGTTCCCCAACACGCATTCCCTCTGCCACATGGTTCTTCGTGACAGGTGAGTAAGAAACCAGCTCCACTTTTGAGTAGGCAACAACCTCTCTCAGCCGCTCCTCACCACGATCAACCCGCGCCAGAACAGCCCCGCACAGCAAAGCCTTGAACGTGCTGGCCATGGGAAACCGCTCATCAGCTCGGCTCTCAATAGCCCAATCAGAACCGGTGTGCTGCAACACCACACCAATCCGGCCGCCAACTTCATTCTCTAATTGGTTGACCGTGTCCAGAAGCTCTCCGGCAGCTCCCACAGCAGGCACACCACAGGCAACAACCAATGCGAAAGAAACACGCTTAAAAGGCACGGCTATATGGTCAAAACAACGCCACATACTCAAACTCCTTGAATGACGAAACATGTGCCCGGCAACAAATAAATCTCATGAAACAGGTACAGCTTGTCCCCTGCCGCAAAGCATAACACTCAGCAGCACAAAATCGCCAATAACTGCGCTTAAACACGAAATATCTTGATGGTGGGCACCATCTTAATCAGATGCATCCTTAGGACTAAACACTTTAAGGTGGAGCCACAAACGACTAATTCTCGACTTGAATATTAGAAAAACTAATAGCGATGGACAGACCCAACATTCCTCTCAATGCCCTGCGCGCTTTCGAGGTCGCCGCCCGGCAAGGCAGTTTCACCCGCGCTGCTATTGAGCTGCGCGTCACACAAGCCGCTGTCAGCCACCAACTCATTGCCTTGGAAGAGCTGCTCGGCACAACGCTGTTCCTGCGCACCCCAAAAGGCCTTGTGCTGACAGATGAAGGCACCGCCCTGCATCCCGTCCTGACTCAAAGCTTCGACAGGATCGGCTCCGTACTCGATCGCTTCCTCGATGGCCGCTATCAGGAAACACTCAACCTTGGTGTCGTCACCACGTTCGCCACCGGTTACCTGATTGAACGCTTACCGGACTTTCAGGCCAAACACCCCGGCGTGAACCTGCGCCTCTTCACCAACAACAACCGCGTTGATATCGCCAAGGAAGGCCTCGATGTTGCCATCCGGTTTGGAGAAGGCCTGTGGCCGGGCTTGCATGCAGCCCCCTTGCTCACCACACCACTCACCCCGCTCTGCTCACCTGAAGTCGCACAGCTCCTCAAAACCCCACAGGATCTGGCAGATCACCCCTTATTCAGATCCTACCGCTCTGATGAGTGGGAACTCTGGTTCCAGCAAGCTGCAGCTCCGTGCCCCAAAATCGAAGGCCCCGTCTTTGACTCATCCGTTGCCATGGCAGATATGGTCGAGGCTGGCCTCGGCATCGCTTTGCTGCCCTACCACATGTTCGCACGGCGACTGGCGACCGGACGGCTCATCAGACCGTTCCCTACCGAGATCACAACCGGCAAATACTGGCTCACCCACCTCAAATCCAAACCAGCCACCCCAGCTCTCACCCTCTTCAAAAACTGGTTGCTCGCTCAGGAACCAGTTACCTCTGCCCAGGAATGATGAAACAACGCAGCGAATTGAAAGGAAAACCAAAACCTCTCCCATACGCCTTCCCCCTATCCTGATCTGACCGCCCGCAAATGTGGGTAACGGAACTCAGGTGCGAGGAATGCTTCTCAGCGACAGAGCAAAGGACGCCATAAAAGTTGCACTGGCCATGGTGATCGCCTATGCCATCGCACTCTATATGGACTGGGACCGCCCGTACTGGGCCGGCCTTGCCGTTGCTTTCATATCGCTGGAAACCTCAGGACAATCCTTTCACAAGGGCCTTCAACGCCTCGGCGGCACATTGCTTGCCGCAGTCATGGCCCTCACCTTGCTTTCGCTGTTCCCACAGCAGCGCTGGATGTTCATGATTGCCCTGTCCATCTATGTGTTTTTCTGCACCTACATGATGAAATCCAAGCACAATCCATACTTCTGGAATGTTGCCGCCTTCGTCACCATCATTGTTGCCGTGGATGCAGCTGCCAGCAACCAGCCTGCCTTCTACACCGCTGTCTTGCGCATTCAGGAAACCGCTCTGGGCGTAATCACATACAGCATGGTCTCAGTCATCCTCTGGCCCAGAACCTCATCAAAGACCCTCGTCAGAACCTCAAAGAACCTGACCAAAAGCGGTCTTGCTCTTTTTCAAAGCACAATAGACCGGGAGTTCGCCAGCAACCCGCACAAGTACCTGCAGCAACAAGGTGAGTTTTCAGCCTTACAAGCCAAGTTCGCAGACCTCTCCAACATCGCGGAACTGGAAAGCTACGAAGTCTGGGAGGTCAGCAAGCAATGGAAGGACACAGGCAGTCTCTGGACCCAATATGAGCGTGCACTGGAAGTCTGGCGGCAAAGCTTCAACGAGGTCGACGATCTGGAGCTGGAAACCCGCATCCCGTGGCTCACCAGATATGAGGCAGAAATCACCAGGCGCTTCAAAACCATCATAGATCTCACAGAAGGCAAAGACGTCAAACCCAAACAGCTCTTTAGAGACTTTCACATCAAAGAGATCGACATATCCGGTCTGCAATATTTCCAGAAAGCCGCCCTGTCTCTGTACATCCATCAGTTGGATGAGATCGAGCGCATCACCTATCAGCTTCATGAACTCACCACGGTCATCTTCAGCGAGAACACCAGCAATCAGCTGGACTTTCACGTCAAAGAAAGCACGCAACCAGATGTGATCAACATGGGTCAACTGAAGGGCGCTCTGCGCGCTTTCCTTTGCCTGTGGGTCGCGTACCTCTCTTACATCTACTTCCCCAACCTTCCAGCAGGAACGGTGCTGGTCATTCTGGCGGGAGTTTACAGCGTCACCCTCTCCAGCAATCCCTACCTGAAGCCCGTCTCCATCCTTGTTCCGGGTATTCTGTCTTCTGCCTTTGGGGCTGTCATCTATCTGCTGATCATGCCCCATCTGCACAGCTTCTGGTCTTTGGGAATTATCATTTTTCTTTCAGTGTTCTCCATCGCCTACCTCTTCCACACGCCTCAACTCATTTTGGGCAGAATGTTTGGTCTGGCGAACTTCGTGATGATGACCAACATCGCCAACCATCAAAGTTACAGTTTCAATTTCGTCGCAGATCAGCTTCTGGTCTTTCTGATCGTCATCGCTATCTACGCAGCCATATCCATCTTCACCTTCAACCTGCGCCCGGAAGTGCAATATCTCAACCTGCTGCGCCGCTTCTTCGCCAGTACCAATTTCCTGCTGACCGAGCACCAAAAAGAACCACATCTGGAACCCACAAAACTGCGCCAATACATCAGACGCCATCACCTCAATGAGATTGAGAGCATCCCTCACAAAATGACAGGGTGGATCGCGGGCACCTCTCCAGGGCTCGACAAGCACCAGCTACGCAGAACAGTGATCATTCTCGAAGCCCTGTCCATCCGCCTGTCCGTGCTCATCAACGAACTCAAAATCGCTCAGAGCTCCCAGCTCTATGCAGCTCTGCGAAAAGACATCCACGACTGGAGTGCTCAGCTGAAAACAGACTTTGCTGAACTGGTCAAAGACCCAACAGGCGCAACCATCGGAGAAGCCGTCAGACAATGCGCCCTCAGCATGCCAGAGATGGAAACCACCATCGCCAAAGTGCTGGAAGAGCGCGGCAAAGACGGCATTGATCTGGAGGAACGATTAAATATCTATCGCATTCTTGGAGGTATTCGCAGTGTTTGTCGGGCATTAGAGGACTATGAGGATCAATCCCTCAAGATGGATTGGCCTCAACTGCAAGAAGCCCGGTTTTAAAGGAGGAGCGCTGATGAATGGTTTTCCAAGCGAATGGGCCATCGGTACAGTGTACCTCCCTCCCTTTCTGGTTGCTGCTGCCCTTGGCCTGCTTCTCAGCTGGCTCACCGCCCGGTTGATGAACAGATATCGCCTCTCCCGATTTCTGCTCTATCCTCCAGGCGTTTTCGTTGCTTTGGCCGTCATCTACACCGTCATTCTTGGGAGCTGGGTTATTCCGATATGAAAGCACTTAAACCCATCCATAAACTTGCAATCACTGGCACAATTATCGGCGTGGCTGTTCTGGCCTTCGCCTTCAAGTATTACCAATACCTGCAAAACCCATGGACCCGCGACGGTCAGGTCCGCGCCAACGTCATCCAGATCGCCACCCGTGTCTCCGGCCCCATCGTGGAACTGCCCATTGTAGACAACCAGAAGGTTGAGGCAGGTGAACTGCTCTTCATCATTGACCCCCGCACATTCCAGGCCACTTACGCGCAAAAGAAGGCAGACCTCGACCAGACTGTCGACCAGCTCAACGCGCTGGAAAAAGAGCGTGAAGCCGCAGAAGCCAACGTCGCCCAGTATCGCTCCAATGTGGAGCAAGCCAGCTCAGAACTCCGCTCTTCCATCGCAACCCTGAAGAACATCAAGGGCAATCTGGACAGAAACGCCAAGCTTTTAAAAGACGGCTACGTCACCCAGCGCACCTACGATCAGATTGAAAAAAGCTACATCGTCGCTCTGGCTGATACAGAGCAAGCCCAGTCCGGTCTGGCACAGGCCGAAGCCGCTCTGGTCGAAGCACAGGCAAGTCTTGCGAAAGTCGTGGCGAGTTTAGGAGCAAAAGGAAAAGACAACGCCCAGCTCCGCTCCGCAATGGCCGCCCTGCAAACCGCTGAACTGGATCTGGGCTTCACGCAGGTCGCCGCTCCTGTCTCCGGTTACGTCACCAACCTCAACTTGCGACTGGGCAGCCAGACCGTAGAGAACCAGCCTGCCCTTGCACTCGTGGATTCCTCAAGCTTCTGGATTGACGCCTACTTCCCGGAAACCAAGATCAGCCGGATCGACATCGGCGATAAGGTGGTCATGACCCTCATGGCCTACCCCGATCAGGTGGTCCATGGAGAAGTAGAAAGCATCGGCTGGGGAATCTCCCAATCTGACGGCAGCACCGGCTCCGACCTCCTGCCCAACATCAATCCCACCTTCGAATGGATCCGCCTCGCCCAACGCATCCCCGTCCGCGTAAAAATCACAGACCTCCCCCAAAACATCCTCCTCCGCGTCGGCACCACAGTCTCCGTCCTGGTCCTAACCGACACCGCCACAGAAGACACGAGTTTAAACGCCCCACCAGCACCGCTGGTGTTTCAGTAGGAAAACTCCGCCTTTACCCAAGAGTACAGGCGGAGTTTAATACCTTGAGCTCATATTATGCTGATTGTCACTTCAGCCCGATCTGGTGGGCGGAGAGCATGGCGGCGTAGACCATTTCTGGGGTGACGGAGAAAGGCATGTTGTGGATGGTTTCGCCTTCTGCGCAGGAGGCTTCTGCGACTTCCATGAGTTTGGCGTGGTCCAGTTCTTTGACGCCCATGTCGAACAGGTTGGTTGGGAGGCCGACGGAGCGGCAAAGGGTGAGGACTTCTTGGATTTCTTCCATTGGTGCATTTTCAAGAAGCAGCTGGGTCAATGTACCGAAAGCAACTTTCTCGCCATGATAGAGATGATGGCATTCTTCCAGTTTTGTCAGGCCATTGTGGATGGCGTGAGCAGCAGCCAGACCAGAGCTTTCGAAGCCGAGACCGGAAAGTAAGGTGTTGGCTTCAATGATGTTTTTCACTGCTGTTGAGGATACTCCGTTTTCTACTGCAACCTTGGCCTTGTAACCATCAGACAGCAGGGTTTCGTAGCAGAGCTTGGCGAGAGTTTGGGCGGCTTTGGTTGGGAGGCCGCCTGCCATGGTGGCTTTGCCGGAAAGACCGTTGGCGCGGGCCTCAAAGTAGGTGGATAACGCATCACCGATACCAGCGACCAGGAGGCGAACCGGAGCCCCTGCGATGATCTTTGTGTCCATGATGACCAGGTTCGGATTGGACGGGAACAACAGATATTCTGAGAACTCGCCTTCAGGAGTATAGATCACAGCAAGTGCAGAAGTTGGTGCATCAGTTGAGGCAATTGTTGGCACCACGACCACGGGAATTTTGTGATAAAAGCCAATAGCTTTGGCCGTATCGAGCGTTTTACCGCCACCGATACCGACGACCACATCGGAGCCTTCTGCCTTGAAGATCTCCATCAGACGATCAATTTCGGCGCGGGAACATTCACCGCCAAACTCTTCCATACGCTGCTCGATCCCAGCGTCCGCACAGCTCTTTTTGACAGTGTCTCCAACAAGGCCAGTCACGAAGCTGTCAGCGAGGATAGCTGCTTTTTGGCCCAGGGGTTTTATGTAGTCACCGATTTTGGCGATGGTGTCTTCGCCCTGAACGTATTTGCTCGGAGAAATGATGATCTGGTCCATGGTGTAATCTCACTGTTGGAGTTTGCCGCTTATCCCCGGACAGAGCGTACCGAAGCGGGTGTACAGGCACCCTGAAAGCGTCGTCATTCAGTGAAATACTAGGTGTCACTTTTTGGAGATACCATTCGGATAAATCCGTAAATAATCAAAAATATACATTATTTGTCATATTAAAATCTCATAATGTAATAATTCAATCAAATCCGTCATCAAGTATCGAATGCACAGTGGACTGCTGGATATGCCAAAACACCCGCTTGCCGAGGGGGCAAGCGGGCATGGTTATCCGACACTTATGAGATCAACTCAGGGAGGTTTGTCTGATCTGTTCTTTCAGTGCCGGCAGCAGTGAGGCGCTGGCTGAGAGCTTGGAGATACCTGCTTTGAGCAGCAACTCGGTGACCTGGGTGTCTCCTGCCATTTCACCACACATGCTCACGGGTATCCCCGCGCGTTTCCCCGCCTCGCAAGTCATGTGGATAGCCCTGAGCACTGCAGGCTGGGTATAGTCAACCAACTCAGAAACCTTAGGATTTCCGCGATCAGCAGCCATCACATACTGGGTCAGATCATTGGTACCGATGGAGAAGAAGTCTACCTCCGCTGCCAGGTTATCCGCATCCAGCACAGCAGAAGGCACCTCAATCATGATCCCAACGTTCATCGGTGCATTGCTATGTGAAAGCCCGAGCTCCTCACGCGCTTCCTCGACCAGTTCTTTGCAGTTTTTCAACTCAGAAACCGTTGAAATCATTGGGATCATCATCTGAATGTTGGGCTGTTCAGCGGCTGCGCGAATGAGTGCGCGAATTTGCGTTGAAAAGAGTTTTTTGTCCGCAAGGCACATTCGCACCCCGCGATGCCCCAGAAACGGGTTCTCTTCCGTCTCCATCGGGTAGCTTTCCAGTGGCTTATCCCCGCCAACATCAAGCGTGCGGATGGTGATCGGATACTCTCCAAAGGCAGCTGCAATGCGCTTGTACTCTTCGTACTGAGATTGCTCATCCGGCAACTCGGCGCGTGACTGAAACAGAAACTCCGTCCGCAACAGGCCGACGCCTTCTGCTCCAGCTGCAATTGCCTTCTCAGCGTCTTCAAAACTACCGATGTTGGCTTGTACCGGAAAATGAACACCATCGAGCGTGATGGCTGGTTCCATGGCCTTGGATGCGGCTTCTACCTGTTCTGCTTTCCATGCTTCATGCTGAGCAACCAGATCCGCTTCCACCGCTTCAGAAGGATCCGTCCAGAGCAGCCCTTCAAAGCCATCAAGCACGACCTGTTGACCATCTTCCAACAGATCAAACGCGCCAGCTGCACGAACAATTGCTGGGATGCCCATGGCTCTGGCGATGATCGCACTGTGAGAGGTTTTGCCGCCACCTGTCAGGCAGATGCCGAGTACGTGTTCTTTATCCAGCTTCGCTGTGTCAGTTGGCGTCAGATCCTCAGCAATCAGGATTGAGTTGGCAGGCACAGAGGCGCCCCCGCCTTCTGATCCGGTCAACTGAACCATGACCTGCCGCGTGATGTCCCAGATGTCGACAGCCCGTTGACGCATGTAGTTACTGTCAGCGGCTTCATACTGAGCCTTGAGCTCAAACATGACCGAGATCCAGGCCTGTTCGGCAATCGCATTTTCGTCCGCAATGTAACCACGCAGTTTCGGTTCCAGTTCTGGATCCATTAACATGGCAACATGAGCAGTGAAGATGCCGGACTGGTCTGCATCTTTCGCAGCCTTTGCGTTGCGTTGCATTTCGCTGGCGATGGAACCGATTGCTGCAAACAGGCGGTCACTTTCTTCATCGACACCAGCAAAGGCCCGATCCGGCACAGCTGGCATAACAGATTGGAAGAAGGTAACACGGCCAAAGGCAATGCCTTGCGACGCTGGAAGACCTGCGATCGCGCCTTCAACACTTTGCAATGGGGCAGGAGCTGGTTCCGCTTCCGCAACCACAGGCTCTGCGCTTACATCTTCACCAAACCCATTTTCAGCCAGGGCTTTGAAAGCCGCCAAAGCTTGTTCTGCCTGCCTGCCACTGGCAATAAATGTGATTTCATCATCGCGGCGCACGGAGAGCCCAGCAATGGCATTGAGGCTTTTGGCATTGGCCCGTTCTTCTGCTTTTTCAATTTGAAGAACAGCATCGAAACCAGCAAGCGCACCAACGATGGCAGCCGCAGGGCGCGCGTGTAGGCCGTGAGGATTAAGCACAGTCCAGCTGAACCGAAGCCCCTCTCCAACCGGGGCCTCAGGCACCGCAGTGACGACCACCTCTTCTTCAACACCCAGATGCTTTTTCTTGGCACTCAGCGCGCCAAGCGCTTCCTCTTTTACGGCAGCCAGTGGCAAACCAGAGCCAGCAGCAACAGCAGCAGCCATGGTGCCTTCCACAATGGGAGCAGCGCAGAGTTCGACGGAGGATGCAACTTCATCCCCCAGCAACTCCAGAGCCATCTCGGCACTCAGCAGTGCACTACCGAGGTCCATAAGAACCAAAACACCATCATCATCCATTACGGTTTCGATGGCGGTCATCACTTGAACGGGGTCTGTGCCGATTGGGTTGGCGGGATCATCAATCCCGCCCGCCACTGCAAGGGCACACTTGTTCTGTGTCATCTGCTGCGCCAGCTCAGCAACACCTTCTGCCAGCTTGGCGCTGTGAGACACAACGACGATGCCTACCACTTTGCTTAACTCCCAACGACAGCGCGGGAGAGCGCCTTGACCATGAACATGGTTGAGGTTGCGCCGGCATCCTGATGACCGATGGAACGTTCACCCAGATAGCTCGCACGCCCCTTCTTTGCCCGCATATCAACCGTGGAGGCAACGCCAGCATCTACTGCTGTTACCATGGAAGGCAAAGCAATCTCCAGGCTCTCTGCTGCTTTGGCCGCATCAAGCACAGGCCACCAGGCATCACACATGGTTTTATCGCCCGGCTCAGCCTTGCCACGTGCAACGATGCCAGCAACACCAGCCTCCAGCACAGCTGTCAGGTCTGCCAGATCCAGCTCATCCTTGCCTTTTGCGGCCGCTGCTGCACGAATGAAGAAGGTGCCATAGAGCGGACCGGAAGCCCCGCCAATGGAAGACATGAGTGTCATACCAGTGGTTTTGAGGATCATCTCAATGGACATGGCATCCATGGTCGGCAGCTTTTCCAGCACCTTCTCAAAACCGCGGTTCATGTTGATGCCATGGTCAGCATCACCAATGTCTGCATCAAGCTGCGTGAGGTAATCACGCTGTTCGGCAAACACCGCTGCACAGTCTTTAAGCCATTCCAGGAGTTGTTCTTTTTTTACTGTCATAGCCGTACTCCTTAAACTCCCCAGCACAAGGCTGGTGCATTGACCGGAACATCCCAAAGCTTTAGAGTTTCTTCATCAGCCTTCAGCAAGGTGATGGAGAAGCCTTCCATATCCAGCGCAGTGCAGTAGTTGCCGACAAGGTTGCGGGACAGCTTGTAGCCAGCTTTGTCAAAGCATTCTGCCATTTTGCCGTAAACGCCATACAGCTCGCCCTGAGTGGTGCCGCCAAGGCCATTCACCATTACGATGTATTGGTCACCCTGCTTGAACTCTTCTGTAGTGATGTCCTGCTCTTTCCATTCACCTGACTCACGGTCCCATGTACGAACGGTGCGGGTGTAAGCCGGTGTGTTGATGATCTCATCACACATCTGCTCAACCAGTGTGTTAAGGTCACTGTAAGAGCGGCGTTCGATACCCGGCTCGCCGTGAATACCGACACCAAACTCGATTTCATTATCTGCCAGTTCAAAAGATGGCTTGCCGTTGGCAGGGACAGTGCAGGCAGACAATGCGACACCAAAGGAACGAGCGCGATTGTTAAGGCGTAAGGTTAGTTCTTCACACTGAGCCAAATCATATCCAGCTTCAGCAGCAGCACCCACGATCTTTTCAATCAATACGGTGGCACCTACGCCACGGCGGCCTGCTGTGTAGAGGCTGTCTTTCACGGCCACATCATCATCAATGGTGATAGAGCCCACTGGGATGTCATCAAAATGAAGAAGCTCAACAGCGGATTCAAAATTGAGGACGTCGCCGGTGTAGTTCTTGATGAAGAACAGAACGCCCTTGCCGTTGTTTACCTCCTTACCGCATTCGTACATCTGGTCAGGTGTTGGAGAGGTGAACACTTCACCCGGGCAAGCGGCAGTCAGCATACCTTTGCCGATGTATCCAGCATGAAGGGGTTCGTGACCGCTGCCACCACCAGAAACAAGAGAGACTTTGTCTGTGTTGTCCTCCCGCCAGATATAACGCGGCTCCTCGGAGAACTTCAGTTCCGGTCGTGCTGCACGCATGCCAGCCAGCTGTTCAGCAACGACATCTTCAACGCGGTTGATCAGTTTCTTCATTGTTTTTGCTTAACTCCCGAGCAGCAAATCCGGACCTGATTATTCCGTTGGTTCAAAGAGCCTTCACGAACTTAAACTCTCTAACATTTCACCTTGTTGCTCAGGGGCCAGAAGGCATCTGATTGACGAAGGCGCATCCCATGCCAAGATTGTGCAAGTTCCGTGTTCTCTGAATACCTGCGGAATATCGTCCTCTTCATTTGGTAGGTTGAAATCTGACAGTGATCGGCATTGCACCGAGGGTGGTTTTCGCAGGCCAAGCAACCTGCGAAAACCGAAGAGTATTAGGCTTTTGCGACCTGAGGCAGAGCTGCAAACAGGTCTGCATATTCGCTGGATTTACGATAGAAAACAGGCGGCTCACCAAGCGGTGCATCCACGGTGACCCAGCCACCTTTGAACGCCTGCCCCGACCACGCATGCACCCAGTCATCTTCCGGCAGGTACAGCTTCCACACCGTCTCTTCCTTATTGTAGACCGGTGCAACCATCACATCGCGGCCCAGCAGGTATTGGAACTGAATATCGTAGGCCGTTTCATCCTGCTCATAATGCATGAACAGCGGGCGCATAACCGGAATGCCAGCCTTTGTGTTTTCCGCAATTTCCGCTTTTAGATAAGGCTTCATGCTAGCAAACACGCGGGACATCCGACCCAGATGGAAGAGCGTTTCATCATCAGTGTCGAACTGGTGGTTGTCACCCGGACGATTGCCTTCATGAGAGCGCATCATTGGTGTGAAGGCGCAGAAATCAATCCAACGCATCATCAGCTCTTTGGTACGCTTCATGCCATGCAAAGTGGTGTAACCACCCACATCCGAGTGGTGGATACCGTTGCCCATCAGGCCAGCCGACAGAGCACCCGGAATGACCGAGGCCAGACCATCTTCAAGGCACCAGTCCACGCATTGGTCACCCGCCCAAAGCACATGGCAGTACCGCTGGAAGCCTGTGCCACCTGCCCGCATGAAGAACAGGATGTCATCGGTCTTGCCGCATTCCTCAATGGCTTCGTGGTTGATCTTCGCCCAACGGCGTGGCCAGTCGTTATGCTCCAGCTCAGCTGAACGCCCATTAGACAGTGTGCAGTCGGTTGGCAGGTACTCACTGAAGTCAGCCATCCAACCATCAAGGCCAAAGCCGATCAGATTTTCCTTGATGACGCCCTTGTACCATTCGCAGGCCTCATCATTGGTGAAGTCCACCACACCGCAATAGAACTCGCCGAAATCAACCAGATAGTCACCACCATCAGCCTTGGTGGCCAGATAGCCTTTTTCCTTGGCGATTTTGTAAAGGGACTGACCTTCCAGCACATACGGATTGATGTAGCCGAGGAAACGGACACCGTCTTCTTTGAGTTCATGGATCTTGGTATCAAGGCCCGGATACAGCTCAGGGCTCCATTCCCAGTTCCAATGCAAGCGCTTGCCGAAGGACGTCATCTTGATGCCCTGCCAGTCCTGGTTCCAGACGCCCGCGACTTTGACGCCCGCCTTTCTGGCCCGCTCAATCTTCTCAAGAGTGATATCGGTGCCGCCCTGAATGCCCAAGATCACGCCATCCAGCACCCAATCCGGCAGTTCTGGCTGCGTGCCGAAAACATCGGAGATGTTGCCAACGAGCGCGGTGAAGCTGTCTTCCCGGTCAAACAGCAGATAGTCTGGGATGTTCCAGGCTTGCAGCTCATGGAAGTCATCATGGCGGAAGTCAAAATCCGCGTAGGCTGTTGTCTGCAAGTGGCAGAAGTACTTGTCGTTGGAGACGAAGGTCGGCTGCGGGTAGTTGGTGTTGTAGTAATCACCACCCGCTTTATCCTTTGTGTCTGCCAGCCATGTCACGTAGTTGTTCTTGTTGCGGCCAACGCCCGGCTCGGACGTCCAGAGCGGGAAGTTCTTGCCACGCAGATTGAAGTAGGTCAGCTGCTCGCCGCAACCGTAGACCTTCTCTTCCGGTGTTGCATGGACGCGCATCCAGAAACGGTTCACCTCATCTTTCAGGCTGTTGAAGTCCACTTTCAGGCGGCCTTCTTCCGTCTCATAGATGGTTAGCGTGAGATAGTCCTCACCCTCAGCCCCAAGTGTGATGCTTGTCTTGTCGCCTTCCTCGTCAATCCTGAAAGCACGCATTGGCAGGCGGGATTCGACATAGTCTTTGATGTCAAAGTTCCCACGATACATATCGAAGGTGCCTTGACCACTTCCCAGAAAGATTGCCGGTTTGTCCAAGCTGTGCGTAAAAACGGTGCGGTCTTTATGCAGAACAGTGAAGCCATTTTCTTGTTTAACAATGTTCATTTGAGTGCCTGCGGAGTTGGTGCGACACCGGCCTGTTCTGGCGGATCGGTCTGTCAGCACCGGGCTATCGAAAATCTGGAACGGATAGAAAAAGGGCGCGGAAGATATTGCCCGCGCCCCTCTTGTCTTACTTCAGAGAAGCTGCGTAGGACGCATCGATCTTAGCTTCACATGCTTTGATTTCGTTTTCAAAGCGCTCCAGCCAAGCCTTGCCGTCTGCATCGCTGTTTTCGATGAAGTAGTCGCGCACGCCAGCAGTTGCTGCCTTGAATGCTGCGCGGTCTTCTGTGGTTGGGGTGTAGATGGTGCCGCCTGCTTCACGGAACTCTTCAAACGCTGCGAACTCACGCCATTTTGGATAGGAGCGCAGGTACTGGTTCTGAGCTGCTACACCATCAATCACCACTTTACGCAGTTCTTCTGGCATGGAGTTGAACTTGGCGTTGTTCATCACCCAAACACCACCCATGTAAGCGTGACCATCCAGAGCGATGTACTTCAGGCTTTCCTGGAACTTCATCATGGTGATGTCCACGATGCCGTTCTTGGTGCCGTCAACAACACCGGTAGACAGGGCGGTGTAAACTTCCGGCCAAGAGATAGGAGTTGGCGCTGCACCGAGCTGCTTCACCAGTTCCTGCTGGATTGGAGCTGGCACGGTACGCAGTTTCAGGCCCTTCACGTCATCAGGATTTTTCACCTGCTTGTCAGTGGTCGCAATGTTGCGCCAGCCACCGGAGTTGGACACCATCATCAGGCGTAGAGTGTCATTGGTTCTGCCCAGAACGTTGCCGCGAACGTCTGCAAGGAACTCATCGTTGTCATAGACACACTCAGCAACACGGTCGTCGCGCAGCATGTATGGCAGGTCAAATGCGCTCACTGGAGACCAGTAGTTTGCCAGCTCCGGAATGGTGGTCTGGAAGTAATCGAACATACCGTTCTGCACGCCTGCCAGACACTCTTTTGCTGTGCCGCAAAGCTGACCGCCCGGGTAGATCTCGACTTCGATCGCGCCATTGGAGCGGGATTCTACAAAGTTTTTAAACACGAGCAGTGACTGGTGGTTGTAACCATCAAGGTTGGTTACGTGCGGAGCAGTCAGAGTGTAATCCGCTGCCTGTGCCCCCGCAGCCATGAAAACTGAGCTGAGCAATGCGATTGCTGTTTTCTTAAAGTTCATGTTTTCCTCCACATGAGTTTTAAAGTCTGCTGCCCCACTCCCGTTGCAGCACGTTGGTAAGGGTTGGTTCGCCTACATCACGCCCAGTAGTTTCGGGAAACCGATGACGAGCGCAGGGAAGAATGAAATCAGGAAGATGACCACAAATTCGATCGCCAGGAACGGCAGGATCGCTTTCGAGATCTTTTGCAACGGCACCCCGGAAACACTTGAGGCGACGAAGAGAACGAGACCCATTGGCGGTGTTGCCAGACCGATGGAAAGGTTGGCGCACATGACCACACCGAAGTGGACCGGATCGATACCTGCCTGTGTCATGATCGGCGCAAGAATTGGCGCGAAGATCAGGATTGCCGGACCTGCATCGAGGAACATGCCGACGATGAACAGGAAGACGTTGATGATGAAGAACAGCAGATAAGGATCACGGGTGATACCGAGGAAGAAGGAGGTGATGTCCTTCGCGATACCGGACAGAGAGATGGCTGACGCAAACCCGCTCGCCGCGGCCACGATGATCAGAATTGCCGCTGCATTGACAGCGATGCGCATGAACATCGGGAAGACGCTGGCAGGCTTGAGCACTTTCAGCACGACCACGGACAGGATCAGCGCGTAGAACACGGCCACAGCAGCAGCTTCAGTTGGTGTGAAGACGCCTGAGTAGATACCGCCCAGAATGATCACAGGTGTAAGCAACGGGAAGAAAGCCATGGAGAAGCTGTTCCAGCGCTCTTTGCGGCTGGCCCGTTCAAACTGCTCAACATCAGGATACTTCTTGATCTGCCAGCGGTTGATGATCATCAGGCCGATGCAGAAGATGACGCCAGGGACCACACCTGCGATAAACATCGCAGCCACGGAGGTGTTCATCACGAAAGCGTAGATGAGCATGATACCGCTTGGTGGGATGATGGTGCCCAGAACTGTTGCCGCTGCAGTCAGAGCCGCCGCATAGGTGCGGTCATATTTATAGCGCTCCATCTCAGGGATCAGCATGTTGCCAATCGCAGAGGTCGCCGCAACCGAAGACCCAGTCAACGCTGCAAACAGGGTGGAAGCCAAGATCACCACGTGACCGAGACCACCACGGAAGTGCTGCACCATGGTTTGTGAGAAGGTGATGATACGGGTGGTAATACCACCGTTCACCATGAACTCACCCGCCAGCATAAAGAATGGCAGCGCCAGCAGCAGGAAGTTGTCGAGACCAGCGTAAAGGCGCTGGTAAAGCATGTTGATGAAGAGAACCTTGTCGTCCTGGAACAGAGCAATCACAGGGGACAAACCAAGCGCGAAAAGCACCGGGGCACCAATCAACAAGAAGATCAAGAAATATAGAAGGAAGATCGGAGAGACCATACCTGCACACTCCCGTTAAGGTATTGGAGCCTAAGCGTTTTCGCTTTTGTTATTGGTGTTGAAATGGATGAACTGGTCCAGCTCACCTACCAGCTTCTGCAAAGCCGCAAGGCAGGTGATTGCCAGCAGCGCAGGCGGCGCGATGTAGATCACGTACATAGGGATCGGCAGACTATCTGCGGTGACAGAGCCCGTGCCAAAAAACACCCAGCCAAACTTGATCCAGACTGCGAACAGAACCAGTGCAATCACATGAATGATGGCTTTCAGTAGATGCCCGATGCGTGTTCCCTCCACTGCATCCAGCACAAACGTCATGGCGATGTTTTTGCCTGTCAGATAGATGACCGGCAGCGCCAGATACGTCATGTAAATCATCAGAAAGCGCGAGGCTTCATCCGTCCAGCTGATGGGACTGTTGAGGATGTAACGGAAGAAAACCTGCAGCAGCACAATTGAGGTCATGATGACCAGGAAAAATCCACCAACATACTCGCCTGCCCGGGCGATGGGATTGTTGATGGCGGCGAGGCCTTTTTCGATCGCCTTAAGCATGATGCTCTTTCCTTGCCTTAAGAGTTGCCCAAAGAGAGGAAAGAGCGCTCTGAAGCATGAGAGCCAAAGACAGCTTCAGAACGCTCTGGGTATCAGGTGAGTTCGATCACCTCAATACCGAGGCGCTTGGCAAGCGCGCGAAGAACCGGACGATGGTCGCCGTAAGTCAGAGCAGTGTGATGCTCCAGCCCTTCTGCGATCATCTTTTCCATGAAGTCTTTGACCGGTGTGTCCAGCTTTGCTGTGCCAGCAGTGCCAGAGAACGCCAATGGAGCACGTACCATTTCACCACCAGCCAGTATAAGGCGCAGCTTGCCATGCCCCTGGCTGAAGCGCGCCATCGTGATGCGCCCCGGCTTCAAAGCAAACTCGGAAAGCAATGGCAGCTTGCGGTTACTATGGATCGTTCCCTGCACTGGCTGGTCGCGGTCGGCCATATCAATTGGCGCCTGCCCGCAATGCCAGAACACAACCGTGTCATCTTCAACATTCACGTCAACAAGATCCGTGTTGAACACGCTATTGCCCGATGCGTGCTGCAATGTGAGAGATGTCACGACACCCATCATGTCAGCTTCACAGCCACTTGGGGTCCGGTCTTCATTCAGGAGCGCCAACGCACCACACGCGGCACATCCGTATTCGGTAAAGAAGTCTGGCCAGCAGCGCACTGCAACACCGGCATAATCTTTTTCTTCTGCTTCGGTGCGCAGCTTGGAATAAACCTTGAGTGTTTTGCAGGTGGCTTCCTGATCCAGCTCTGCCAGATTTGGAAAGTCCTTTGCACGCCGCTCATAAGATGCGTCCGTGACTTCATCCGGCAGTTCCTTCACCTGATCGATGAAGTCGATCACCGGAATACGATCAACACTGATGCCAAAGCGGTCTGCCAGTTCCTGCTCATTGAAGTTGCAAGCGTCAAACCCATCCGGATGCTCACCAACCAGTTTGAGCTTTGAGCCTTTGAGCTGGTTGACGATTGCGCCGGCACGCGCCAGCAAACGCATCTCTTCAATCGCTTTTGGACTATCGGCAGCTGCATGAACATAATCGAGACGGATGTTGCTGCGGCTTAGTGCGTGGGATGCCAGATTGACACCGCAGAATGAGTTGAGACGCAGGCGTCCACCTGTTCTTGCTTCCGGATAGGACCACATGACGAGCGGCGCATCGATGGCTTTGCCAAGCTCAACAGTCATGGTGGCGTCAGTAAAAGTCACCTGCAGCAGAAGAAGCATATCCAGCGGCTTTTCCTGAAGCTTTGGCATCACTTCTTTGACAGCGTCCGCATCAAACAGCAGCTTTGGTTCACCAACAAACTCAGCGTCCAGTGTCTGGAGGTTCTTCCAGGCTTGCGCAAGAATTTCTTCTGCATAGGGAACATCAAAGGTTGGACGACCGAGCGCGACGATGCCAATACGGGGTGTGTCGACGGACATTATTAACTCCCTACTGTATTTAGCCGAGAGTGACGTTTCCGCGTCTGAAACCTCTCTCCCCCAGGC
Organism: Pseudovibrio sp. SCP20; assembly: GCF_057774105.1. Lineage (NCBI taxonomy): Bacteria > Pseudomonadati > Pseudomonadota > Alphaproteobacteria > Hyphomicrobiales > Stappiaceae > Pseudovibrio > Pseudovibrio sp. SCP20. Next base: position 1,901,483 of record NZ_JBYMDH010000001.1, read on the forward strand.
CTTTTTATCGAGGGCTCCCCAGCCCTCTTATCTTGTAAAAACAGACTACTTTGAACCTTAGTGACTAACCATGAGTAATACCACATAAATGGTCATTATTTTTTCTTTTATGCTCATTTATTTGGTGATATTTGACATTTTTGTCCACTTTTCAACGTTCACTGTTATTTTTTGACACAAAGAACGATCATGTGCTTGGAACTGGAGTTTTCAGAGTAGGTCAGTGGAGAAAACAAGCAATGCGGTGATATGTCTGCGTTAAAATGCGCAGTTTTCTGCGCTTACGGAGGGTGCACACGGCATAATTGAGCGTTTTCTTACATACTCTTAAAACAAGAAGTGCCAGTCTGTGGGGCAGACTGGCACTTGGCTGCTCATCTCGGGAGGAGTTGCAGCATCGGGAATCACATTGGAAGGTTATCTAGGCTTTTCCATTGGACCCGAAGACACGAATCTTCTCTTTTACTTTCTGTTTCATGACTTCCTCACCGCGACCGAGTGAGTGCGCCAGATGAAACTCTTCAGGATCGTTCGCAAAGACTTCCTGCACACCCAGCGTAAAGGCCTGGCGGAGTTCAGTATCTACATTCACCTTTGCAACACCTAGCTCAACTGCCTTCTTAACTTGCTCATCCGGCACACCAGAACCACCATGAAGAACCAGTGGCTTCTTCACTTGCTCCTTGATTTCCTTGATACGCTCAAAGGCCAGCTTCGGTTCGCTTTTGTACACGCCATGCGCGGTACCGACAGAGATCGCCAGATAGTCCACACCGGTCTTTTCGACGAACTCCTGCGCCTCTTCCACTGTGGTGATCATGGCATCCGCTTCATCAACGGTGATGTCATCTTCAGTGCCGCCGATCTTACCGATCTCACCTTCGCAGCCAATGCCCAGAGCATGGGCAACATCAGCTACTGCTTTGGTTGTCTTGGTGTTTTCCTCGAAGGGAAAGCCAGAACCATCAAACATCACTGACTGAAAGCCTGCGCGAGTAGCTTCCATGGTCTGCTCAAACCGGCGACTGTGATCCAGGTGAATGCAGACAGGCACAGTGATGTCTCGCATGAACGTGTCGATCATGTCTTTCATCTGATAAAGGCCGAGCGTGTTGATCACTTTCTGACCAACCTGGATCATGATTGGAGCGCGTTCTTCTTCAGCTGCAGTCAAGATCGCACGAATGGACTCCGCGTTGTGAGCACTGAATGCGCCGATGGCGTATCCATTCTCCCAAGCGTGCTGGATCATTGTTTTTCCTGAAACGTAAGGCATTTGTTATGTCCTCGGGGTCATTCCACGTTCTGCTGGATGGCTCCTCATGCCAAACCCGAACCCGTGGCTGGCATTTTCGCTTTCCATTTATGGTTATGACTGTAAATTCTCACAGATATGATCAAATAACAACATTAATGATCATTTATATATCCAAATTTGCTCACACCCGTATTGCTACGTAGGGTATTTCGTTCAAATTGGTAGATTTTTGACTATCAACATCAGCCCGATGACCAAAAGCAGTCCGTGAATGATCTTGTGATAGTCGATTTTGTAAGTGTGCAGCAGATGATAGCCAAACATGCCAAGCGACATGCCGATGACGAATGCAGGCAGCGCTTTGACCACATGGCCTATCACCACATCGGTGAGCAGTCCCTGAAGCCAGAAGCCTGTGATCGCCCCAACCATCTGAAGCATAAAGAAGAAAACGAGAGTGGATTTGGCCTGATCTGCCGTCCATGGCTGCATGGAAGTGTAAGCGATCACCGGTGGTCCCGGCTCACCAACACTCGCGCCCAAAGCTCCTGAAAAGAAACCGGTTCCGACGGTGATTGATTTCGAAACTTCTTTGAACAAAGCCTCTCTGGAAAGGAACGAATAGATGCTTGAGGCAACAAGGACGACACCCATGGTGATCAGAATAGCTTCCGCAGGCAGCCGCTTGAGCAAGTCCGCCCCCAGATAAGACCCTGGCAAAGAGCCAAGAAATAGCAGTAAAGCTGGCTTCCATCTGACATGAGTACGCATTTTCCAAACGATCGGGAATGTCACCAACCAGCCGAAGATGCCAGCCACCGGAACAGCAGCTTTCACGTCAATAGCAAGGGACAGAAGGGGGACCGAAACAAGCGCCAGGCCGAAACCTGTGAGGCCCTGGGTAAAGCTACCCAGAGCTATGATCGCTGAAACGACGATGATTTCGAATGTCATTGTATTTCTCTGGCGCTCGACTGGCGCAGATGATTAGCGTGTGCTGAACCGATGGATCGTCTTTTGTTTATAGACATCTTCCGGGTCCAGCCGGATGCTGGGGAAGTGCGGCTTGTTCGGGCTATCCGGGAAGTGCTGTGTTTCCAGACATAACCCACCAAACGCCTCATATTTATAGCCGTTTCGCCCAAACCAGGGTTTGTTGGAGAGCTTGAAGCCGTTGTAGAACTGGATCGCAGGCTGCGTTGTTTCCACTTCCATCACACGGCCCGAGGCTGGGTCATACAACTCAGCCGCTTTCTTGTACTTACCTCGGCCCTCACCGTTCAGAACGAAGTTATGATCAATCCAGCGACCATCCAGCTTGTCCATGTTCTGACCGATGACAGCCCTCTCACGGAAATCCAACCCTGACCCTGCCACGCTTTTCACTTCCCCAGTCGGGATCATGTTCTCCGCAACAGGCGTGTAATGATCCGCAAACAGTTTCAGCTCATGGTCTTCGACTGAGCCTTTGTCGTGTCCCGCCAGATTGTAATAGCTGTGGTTCACCAGATTAAGGATGGTTGGCTTGCTGGTATGCGCACAGAAGTTGAAGTGCAGTTGGTTCGCATCATCTAGAGCGATGGTGTGAGTGACACTCAACGTCCCCGGATAGCCAGATTCCCCATCTGACGACACCCGGTGCAGGTGCACACGAACAACATCCGCTTTTTCTTCAATGTCATAGCCCCAGACATACTTGTCGAAACCCTTGCTGCCGCCATGCAGATGCTGCACGGTTGGTGGCTCATTGGTTTCCAGCAGATACGCCACACCATCCAACGTAAATTTGCCATCCTGAATACGGTTTGCGCACCGTCCGGCAATCGCCCCAAAGAACGGATGCCCTGCCAGATACTTCTCCAGGGACTCGTATCCTAGCACCACATCATCCTTGTTGCCGTTGCGATCAGGAACGATCAGCGATGTAACGATGCAGCCATAATTGGTGAGTGAAACCTGAAGATCATTCTTGTTGGTGAGCGTGATCAGATCTGCGGTTTTGCCGTTCACTTGACCAAATGGAACCACAGTGACTTCCATTGGAACCTCCCGATTTTACTTTGCTTTGGTTTCAAGCCCTGAAAGCGCGCGCAACTGTTCCAGAACGGCGGACCAGTCCTGACGCCCCCGCCCTGCACTGCGTGCGATATTGTAAGTTTCGCGGGAAGCTGCCCCCATTGGCATCGGCACCCCCACCTGATTGGCAAGATCAAGCGCAATGCCCAAATCCTTATGCGCATGGTCAATCATGAACGCCGGGCTCAGATCGCCAGCCAGCACTTTATTTGGCCACGTGGTGGTGAAGTGCCCTTTGCCCGCTGGCGTCCCACTCATGACAGACATGGCCGCATCAAACTCGAGCCCAATGGCTTCTGACAGAGCAACAGCCTCTGCCGACAGTGTGTTGAGCGCAATGCTCATGTAATTGTTAATGATCTTGACGCGAATGCCCTTGCCCGGGCCACCCGCATCCACCGTGTCAGATCCCATCAGATCAAAGAGCGGCTGCGCTTTTGCAATCTGCTCTTTCGTACCACCCGCTAGAACCAGCAGAGTACCAGCAATCGCATGGTCAGAAGTTCGGCCAACCGGCGCTTCCATCATGGAAAAACCTAGCTTCGCCATATCAGCAATCATCGCATCCGTTTCCAGCGGATGCACCGTGGACATATCAATCACCAGCGCATCTTTGGATAACGTTGTCGCAACACCATTTTCACCAAACAGAGTTTCACAAACCAACGCCCCGTTTGGCAGCATGGTCACGACAAAATCCGCAGTATCTGCAGCCTCTGCCGGACTGCTCGCAGCAACGGCGCCATTGGCAACCATGGAGGCAATAGCCTCGGGGCTGACATCATAAACCCGCAGCGCATGACCACCTTTGGCCAAGTTCGTCGCCATAGGTTGTCCCATTTGGCCCAACCCGATAAATCCAACTGTTGCCATGTCTGTGCCTCGTCATGGTTAGAACTGTCATTGTGTCCATTTAGTACTGAAGATGCGCAAATTACAACACATTGTGATTGTTTTTGTCCTTTTTTGGTGATAAATTTGTACATGCATGAGTACTAACACGCAATATCTGGTTTATATTCGCTGTAATTGATCAGAATCTGCGTATAATAACGGAGAGATAAATGGTCATTGCGTGCGTTGGCATCACAGTTCTGGATCGCGTTTTCAGGGTCGAGCAGTTGCCCACCACCGGAGGTAAGTTTGTCGCTTCGGATTACTTTGAGATTGGGGGAGGCCCGGCAGCGACCGCCGCTGTGGCCGTAAGTAAACTTGGGTATCCGGTTGATTTCATAGGCCGTGCTGGCACTGATGACGTCGCTACCACCATGATCAAGGAGTTAGCTGGTTACAATGTAAACACTCAGCATCTCCACCAGATTGCCGGTGCCAGCTCATCCTTTTCAGCTGTTTTGGTGGATGATCACGGTGAGCGAATGATCATAAATTACCAAGGCGACCAACTCTCTCCTAAAACCAGATGGCTCGAAAAAGTTGATTTTGCGCGCTACGACGCTCTTCTGGCAGACGTCCGTTGGCATCAAGGCGCTCTCTTTGCCCTTAAGGAAGCTAAGAAAGCGGGGGTTCCTACAGTCCTTGATGGGGACGTAACCCCCCAAGATATAACGGATTTAGTAGAACTGGCCGATCATGTTGCCTTCTCAGAGCCAGGTCTGGCGAAATTCTCACAGGTTGATGATCCTGTGGCAGGGTTGCGCATTGCGCAAACGAAAACAAACGCTAAACTCTATGTCACAGTTGGTTCTGAAGGATGTTTCTGGCTGGAGGGAGACGAGATCTGCCACCAGACTGGCTTCAAAGTGGATGTGAAAGACACCACAGGTGCAGGAGATGTGTTCCACGGTGCCTTTGCCGTTGCAATTGCTGAGAAAATGGCGCCTAGAGAGGCCGTTACATTCTCCAGTGCAGTGGCCGCGCTCAAATGCACACGTCTTGGTGGACGGGATGGAATCCCGGATCGCGCCAGTGTTGAGGCATTCCTGAAGGCTGATACCTGAAAAAATGCTCCGGTAAGCCTGCCAGAGCTTTCGTTTTGACAGAATGATCAGCTGTCCTATACGCATTTTGTTGTTTTCTGATCAGAGATTTTGAGGCCTCTATGGTTGATACGGTCATCATTGGAAACCCGCGCCACGAGCGACTGGTGAATTACGTCAATGAAAAAGGCTATGCCAGCGTTGAAGAGCTTGCCAGCGCACTGGACGTATCAGCTCAGACAATCCGTCGAGATATCAAGCGACTAGCGGCTCAAAAACTGCTCATTCGGCACCATGGTGGCGCTGGCAGATGTTCCAGCGTCGTCAACCTGGATTATGAAGTCAGACAGGTTTCCGAAACCGAAGAAAAAGAAGCGATTGCCGAAGCAATCGCAAGTTCGATTTCTGACAACAGCACCGTCTTTGTTTCGATCGGCTCCACAACAGAGATCATCGCCAACCACCTACTCAAGCGCAGTGGCCTGCGTGTGATCACCAACAGCCTGCGTGTTGCCAACGTGCTTTACAGCAAACCTGATTTTGATGTGATGGTTCCCGGCGGCAAACTGCGCAGCAACAACAGCGGCATCATCGGCACAACAGCGCTGGAGTTCGTGAAGAAATTCCGCGTCGACTACTTGATCACCAGCCTCGGCTCTATCGATACGGACGGCACAATGCTGGACTATGATTTCAACGAGGTTGCCATTGTCCAAGCCGTCATGAGCACCGCCCGCAACACCTTCATTGCGGCCGACGCCACCAAATTCTCCACCTCCGCCGCCGTAGAACTCGGCAACATAAAAGACGTCACCGCCCTCTTCACCGACAAAGAACCACCCACCGACCTAGTAAAAATTCTGAATAGCAACAACGTTCAGCTGAATGTGGTGATGTAAGGCAGGCGGGCTTTGCATGAGAGCTCCATTCTCAGTTAGATGCTGCACATCTGCTATTTTCGCAGGTGCTTGCCCTGCAAAAGCACGCAGTCCCGTTTATCATCTCCGCCCGCATCCTTGGACCACTGGCGTGGATCACACCCTTTCTCAGCGGCGCCAGTAACATCCCCGCCTCACGCTTTCTGCCAGCAACAACAATAGGCGTCCTCCTCGGCGTAGGCCAATTCTGCCTCTACGGCGCCCTGGGCACCAAAGGCCTCGAAGCCCTGCACCCTTACTGGCAACCAGTCACCACCTTCCTCCAAACCCACTACAAACTCCTCCTCCTCCCAGCCACCATAGCCCCAACCGCCTACCTGACCTTCCGATACACACAGCTCCTCCTCACAGACAAACTGCTGCTGATAACCATCATCTCAGGAAGCATCTTCCTCACGGCGAACATGATCTGACTTCACGGGCTTAAAGAGATGTGGAAGGGTAGTTCGGTACTTGCATCTGGCAACAGTCGGATATTGAAGCAGAGCTGTTCATCAAATCAGTTTCCACCAGCTAGCGGCTACTCAAACAGCAAGATCACTCGGATTTTCGAGCTAACGGGAATAACTCCAAAAGAACAGAAGCGTGGACGCCTCCGCTTATAAGAGGAATAAGTTGTCAGACCACCGCGTTTGAACCTACCTCAGGCACGCTCGCCAACTCAGTAACGGCATTCATTCTGCTCAAGAGATACTCCCTCTGTATCCCCGAGGAAGAACAAGAGGCCATTTCTCAGTTGTCTTTACTGCCCGGGGATATCTGATAGCAGCACTGTATGCCCACTACCCTGTCTTGCGGTTTCTTCCTCTGAGCTATCGCCGTTGCCACCAAGCCCCAGCATCCGCCAAAAGTATCTTAGCAGCACTCATATTCGACTTAGCAACGCAATTGGCACGCAAATCTTTCAAACGAACGCACATAGCAACGCAAAGCATCCCTGGCCCTTAGTTGAACGGCCATTTTCATCAGGAATGGCAGTACTTTTAGTTCTTAGATATCAACCGAAGGGAACTAGATCTGCGTTAGCAGCTCATTGCAATCATCGCAGGTCTCTCGGAAGGGAGACAACATTCGAGAACTGAAGCGATTGGCAGTTCTAAGAGGGATATTCGGGCTTATTCCGCCCCCTCTCTTCGCCTGTCCCTAGACGCCAAAAGCCCCCGTGCTGTGTGCATCGGGGGCTTTTGTGTGATCTGGTGTTCTGTGTGTTTTGAGGAGATTTTTGTGTGTCTTATTCATGCCCGGCGGCGCCCTACTCTCCCGCGTCTTAAGACGAAGTACCATTGGCGCAGGGGCGTTTCACTTCCGAGTTCGGGATGGGATCGGGTGGGGG